>NZ_JACOPU010000005.1:0-630496 GCF_017973755.1 Pseudomonas sp. P42
CTGGAACGGTCACGGTGCCGGACGTTTTGCCGGCCTCAATGGTGATCACGGCACCGTTCGACAGAGTCACGGTGACTGGCGAGCCCGCAGCGTTGGTCAGGGTCGCGGTGTAGGTGATCTGGCCACCTTCGGTGACGCTGCCGGTCGCGGTCAGAGTCAGGCCGGTGTTGTCGACCGAGTCAGTGATGGTGGTCACTGCTGGTGTCGGGTTCGGCACCAGGTTTTCGAAGTTGCCGCCGGTAGCGCCAGTGATGGTGGTGCTGACAGTGCTGCCATTGTTGTAGACGTCATTGGCCGCAGTCGGCACGTTGACGGTGCCGGTGGTCTGGCCTGCGCCGATGGTGATAGTCGAGCCGTTCGACAGGGTGACGGTGACCGGCGTTTGCGCCGGGTTGGTCAGGGTCGCGATGTAGGTGATCTGGCCACCTTCGACGACGCTGCCGGTCGCGGTCAGGGTCAGGCCGGTGTTGTCGACCGAGTCGGTGATGGTGGTCACTGCTGGCGTCGGGTTCGGCACCAGGTTTTCGAAGTTGCCGCCGGTAGCGCCAGTGATGGTGGTGCTGACAGTGCTGCCATTGTTGTAAACGTCGTTGGCCGGGGTCGGCACGTTGACGGTGCCGGTGGTCTGGCCCGCGTCAATGGTGATGGTCGAGCCGTTCGACAAGGTGACGGTGACCGGCGTTTGCGCCGGGTTGGTCAGGGTCGCGGTGTAGGTGATCTGGCCACCTTCGGTGACGCTGCCGGTCGCGGTCAGGGTCAGGCCGGTGTTGTCGACTGAGTCAGTGATGGTGGTCACTGCTGGCGTCGGGTTCGGCACCAGGTTTTCGAAGTTGCCACCGGTAGCGCCGGTAATGGTGGTGCTGACGGTGCTGCCATTGTTGTAAACGTCGTTGGCCGGGGTCGGCACGTTGACGGTGCCGGTGGTCTGGCCCGCGTCAATGGTGATAGTCGAGCCGTTCGACAGGGTGACGGTAACCGGCGTTTGTGCCGGGTTGGTCAGGGTCGCGGTGTAGGTGATCTGGCCACCCTCGACGACGCTGCCGGTCGCGGTCAGGGTGAGGCCGGTGTTGTCGACCGAGTCGGTGATGGTGGTCACTGCTGGCGTCGGGTTCGGCACCAGGTTTTCGAAGTTGCCACCGGTAGCGCCAGTGATAGTGGTGCTGACAGTGCTGCCATTGTTGTAAACGTCGTTGGCCGGGGTCGGCACGTTGACGGTGCCGGTGGTCTGGCCCGCGTCAATGGTGATGGTCGAGCCGTTCGACAGGGTGACGGTAACCGGCGTTTGTGCCGGGTTGGTCAGGGTCGCGGTGTAGGTGATCTGGCCACCTTCGACGACGCTGCCGGTCGCTGTCAGGGTCAGGCCGGTGTTGTCGACCGAGTCGGTGATGGTGGTCACTGCTGGCGTCGGGTTCGGCACCAGGTTTTCGAAGTTGCCACCGGTAGCGCCAGTGATGGTGGTGCTGACGGTGCTGCCATTGTTGTAAAAGTCGTTGGCCGCGGTCGGCACGTTGACGGTGCCGGTGGTCTGGCCTGCGCCGATGGTGATAGTCGAGCCGTTCGACAGGGTGACGGTGACCGGCGTTTGCGCCGGGTTGGTCAGGGTCGCGGTGTAGGTGATCTGGCCGCCTTCGGTGACGTTCGGCGCCGTCGTCAGTGTGACGGTGGTGGTGTCGATGGTGTCGGTAACCTGAGTCGTGGCCGGTGTGGTCGGCGGCGTCACGGTGATGCCGTTGCCGCCGGTGGTGCCGGTGACGGTCACGTCGATCTGGGTCGGGTCGTTATAAACCGAGTCGTTCGGTGCCAGCGGTACGTTGACGGTACCGGTGGTCGAGCCGGCCGGAATTACAATCACCGAGCCGTTGGACAGAGTGATGGTCAGGTCGGTGAGCGGCGCCTGGGTCAGGGTCGCGGTGTACACCAGCACGCCGCCGGCTTCGGTGATGGTCGGCGTTGCGCTGAGGCTCAGGGTCGAATCACGCAGGGCATTCGTCGTGGTGTCGGTGTTCTGGCCTCCGGTGATGTTCTGTGCAGCCTGACCGGCCGAATTGATGCCCGCCGTCGGGAAACCAATAGTCGGATCAACGCGACCTGCCGTGGCGTCGAGCATCACGAAACTATGACCGCCGCCGGCTGCACCACCCGTACCTGCGGCGCTTGGGCCGGCAGCGGTGGCTTCGAGTGCGGTAGTCGGGTCGACACCGGCGGCGATGGCCTGCTGCAGTTCTTCTACAGACGGCGCAGCCTGCGCGGTGGCTTCGGACAGGTCAGTACTGGAGTCGGGCGCGCTGGCGCTCCATTGGGTTTCACGACCCAGATCCAGGGTGCGGCCATCAGCCAATTCAAGCGTTACAGCGCCGGAAAGACCGGTGTCGATCTGATCGCCGACAAACAGTCGGTCGCCCTCAACGAGCACGCGGCGTACGCCCTCTGGGGACACCACGAATACCTGACCAACAATGCTTTTGACGATGGCAACAACACTGCTCATTGAAGACTCTCCGGGTGTCACGTTCAGTTGACTTCCATGAACCTGAAGGCATGGATGCCAATTCAGTCTGGACGTACTTTAAAAATGTGCGAAAAAAGTTTTGACGCTTCTAATCGTCAATAATTTGGCTATAATCTTTCGATATTAACTTTATGCCAAACTATTGACCTTCTGGGTGCCATCCTAAACAATCGTCCCACTAATGTCACATTGATATTCCGCGGCGACCTGTCCTTTTGCATGTGAACCAGTTCCTGTTTTGAACTTTCCGACATACGGTCAATTCAGTCGCCAATCATCCGACACAGCAGCACGTTTAGCTGTGATTCAAGACAAGAAGTTCTGGGAAATTTTTACCATGCGTTTGCCTCTCTTCATGGCTGTACCCTTCGCTCTCGCCGCCTCTTTCGTACAAGCACAATCCTTACCAGAAGCCATGCAGCAGGCACTGGATGTCCATCCGGAAATCCAGGCGGGGGTCAACAGTCGTTTAGCCGCGGATTATCAATTAAGAGCAGCCAAAGGTGGATACCTGCCCAAGGTCGATCTGCTGGGCGGTTATGGCCGTGAAGGCACTGACAGCGTGACCACTCGCGCCAACAGCGGTGGCAATCACTGGGAAACCCTGAACCGTAGCGAGTCAAGTTTACGTCTGTCGCAAATGGTTTTTGACGGTTTTGCGACTTCCAGCGAGGTTGGGCGTCAACAAGCCACCGTTAATTCCCGTGCCTACTCTTTGCTGGGTACTTCCGAGCGCACCGGGCTGACAGTTGCCCAGGTTTATCTGGATGTACTGACCCGTCGTGAATTCGTGCGTCTGGCCGAGGACAACCTCAAGAGCCATCAGCGCATCTACGACCAGATCCAGTTGCGCACCCAGCGTGGCGTCGGCAGCGGCGCGGACCTTGATCAGGCCGAAGCGCGGATGGCCCAAGCGCGCAATAACCTGATTACCGAGCAGACCAACCTCGCTGACTCGGAAACCAATTTCCTCAGCGCCGTTGGCCAGATGCCGGATCAACTGGAGCGTCCGGCGCCGTTCATGGCGATGATGCCGGCCAACCTCAATGAAGCGCGTCAGCAGATGCTGGAGAACAGCCCGATCCTGCGGTCGGCCGAGTCTGATATCGCCGCTGCCGAGAAGCAGTACGAAACCGCGAAGTCGACCTTCTACCCACGCTTCGACGCCGAACTGGGCCGCACCGCCGACAATGATCTGGATGGTCAGAACGGCCACAGCAACGAATGGCAGGCCATGTTGCGCATGCGCTTCAACCTCTATTCGGGCGGCAGCAACAAGGCCGATCTGGAGTCCAAGTCGTACCTGTCGAACCAGGCGCTGGATATCCGCAACAACGCCCTGCGTCAGCTGAACGAAGAACTTGGCTTGGCCTGGAATGCCCTGAACAACGCCAACGCTCAGGTGCCGATTGCGCAGCAGTACGTCGATCACAGCACCTCGGTGCGCACGGCTTATCAGCGTCAGTTCAGCCTTGGCGAGCGTACCCTGCTCGATTTGCTCGACAGCGAAAACGAGTTGTTCACCGCTTCGCGGCGTCTGGCTGAAATCAAAAACATTCAGTTATTTACTCAGTATCGAATCAAGGCGACCATGGGCGAGTTGCTCAGAAGCCAGGGAGTGGTCGCGCCGTTGGCATCCGTTGTGCAGAACGACGTGAAGCCCAAGGTTCAGCTGCCTGGGATGAATTGAGTTATCCCTTTCAACTGTTAAAGAGTGTCGAGCGTGGAATCAGAAGTCAGTCGAGTTCATCTCAGTCATGATCCACGCGCGTTGCACGACGATCCGTTGCTGGACGGTCTGCTCGCCCTTTGCATGCTGCACCAGAAGCCCGCCAGCGCGGCGATGCTGACGACCGGCCTGCCTCTGCCCAAACAACGTCTGAGTGTCGAGTTGCTGCCCCGCGCGGCGGCTCGCGCCGGTCTGCAAGGGCGGGTTTTGCAGCGCAAGCTGGAAGAGATTCCAGCGATTGCCATGCCCGCGTTGTTGCTGCTCAAGGATGGACGCAGTGCCGTCCTGCTCGGCTGGCAAGGTGACAATGAAGCGCGGGTGCTGCTCAGCGAAAGCGACGGCGGCGAATCCGTGGTCAGTCGCGAACTGCTGGCCGACGACTACACCGGCAAGGTCTTCTTCGCTCAACCGCAGCACAAATTCGATGTTAACCACGGCACGCTGATCCCGCGCGCGCGCTCGTGGTTTCGCGACACCCTCAAGCGTTCGCGCTGGCTGTACGCCGACGCCATCGCCGCCAGTTTCCTGATCAACATCATCGCCATGGCCGCGCCGCTGTTCGTGATGAACGTCTATGACCGCGTCGTGCCGAACCAGGCCGAAGCGACCCTGTGGGTGCTCGCGCTGGGCATCACCGGCGCGTACATGTTCGATCTGGTCCTCAAGAGCCTGCGCAGCCTGTGTCTGGATCTGGCCGGGAAGAAAACCGACCTGATCATCTCCGCCACGCTGTTCGAACGCATCGTTGGCATGTCGATGAAGTATCGCCCGGCGCGGGTCGGCAGCTTCGCGCAGAACATCCATGAGTTTCAGAGCCTGCGCGATTTCCTCGCCTCGCTGACCCTGACCAGCCTGATCGACCTGCCGTTCACCATCCTGATCTTCATCGTCATCGCCATTCTCGGCGGGCATCTGGTGTGGATTCCGGTGCTGGCATTCCCGATAGCCCTGCTGATTGGTTACGCGCTGCAAAAGCCGCTGGTGGCAACCATGGAACGCACCATGGCCCTCGGTGCAGAGCGTCAGTCGAGCCTGATCGAAACCCTCGCCGGCCTCGACGCGGTCAAGGTCAACAACGCCGAAAGCGAACGCCAATACCAGTGGGAACAGACCATCGGCACCCTCAGCCGTCTCGAACTGCGGGTGAAAATGCTGTCCGGTCTGGCGATGAACATCACCCTGCTGATTCAGCAACTGGCCGGGGTGATCATGATCGTCTTCGGCGTATACCAGATCATCGCCGGCAACCTGAGCATGGGCGGTTTGATCGCCTGCTACATGCTCAGCGGTCGCGCACTCAGCCCGCTGGCGTCGCTGTCGGGTTTGCTGACCCGCTACCAGCAGGCGCGGGTGACGATGACATCGGTGGACCAGATGATGGAGCTGCCGCAGGAGCGCAATTTCGAAGAGCGCCCGCTGAGCCGCAAGGTCCTGCAAGGCGCCATCGAGTGCCGTCAGCTCAACTTCACCTACCCCGAACAACAGAACCCGGCGTTGAAGAACATCAACCTGGTGATCCGTCCCGGCGAGAAAATCGGCATCATCGGCCGCAGCGGCTCGGGTAAGAGTTCGCTCGCCAAACTGCTGGTTGGCCTCTATCAACCGGACGACGGCGCGTTGCTGGTGGACGGCGTGGATATCCGCCAGATCGACGTCAGCGAGTTGCGCTACAACATCGGCTACGTGCCGCAGGACATCCAGCTACTGGCCGGCACCCTGCGTGACAACCTGGTTTCCGGCGCGCGTTATGTCGAAGACGAGCTCGTGCTGCAAGCCGCCGAACTGGCCGGTGTCCACGAGTTCGCCCGCCTGCACCCGCAAGGCTACGAACTGCAAGTGGGCGAGCGCGGGCAAAACCTGTCCGGCGGTCAGCGCCAGAACGTCGCGCTGGCCCGGGCGCTGTTGCTCAATCCGCCGATCCTGCTGATGGACGAGCCGACCAGCGCGATGGACAACACCGGCGAAGAACGCCTCAAGCAACGCCTCGCAGCGGTGATTGAAAACAAGACCGTGGTGCTCGTCACGCACCGGGCTTCCCTGTTGTCGCTGGTGGATCGTCTGTTGGTGATCGATCGCGGGCAGATTCTCGCCGACGGCCCGAAAGCTGCGGTGATGGAAGCGTTGAAGAAGGGGCAGATCAGTGTTGCTTAAGTCGGGTTTCAAGGATTCGATCCGTCGCTACTTCAAAGGCACTGCATCGCTGCAGGGCCAGCCGCTGCCCGAGGTCAACAAGGCGCTGATCGAGGACGCCCCGCGCGTCGTGCGCCTGACCATCTGGGCGATTATCGGCTTTTTCGTGTTCCTCATGCTCTGGGCCAACTTTGCCGTGATCGACGAAGTGACCAAGGGCGACGGCAAGGCGATTCCATCGTCGAAGATCCAGAAGATCCAGAACCTCGAGGGCGGGATCGTTTCCGAACTGTTCGTCAAGGAAGGCCAGATCGTCGAAGCCGGTGCACCGCTTATTCGCCTTGATGACACGCGATTTGCCTCTAACGTCGGCGAAACCGAGGCTGATCGGCAGTCGATGCTACTGCGCGTCGAGCGCCTGAGCGCCGAGGTCGATGACCGCCCGCTGAATTTCCCGGAGGACGTGGTCAAAGCCGTTCCCGGTCAGGCGAAAAGTGAAGAATCGTTGTATATCAGCCGTCGTCAGCAACTGCACGACGAGATAGGCGGCTTGCAGGAGCAGTTGATCCAGCGTCAACAAGAGCTGCGCGAGTTCAGCTCCAAGCAGGCGCAGTATCGCCAGCAGCTGAATTTGCAGCGTCAGGAAATCAACATGTCCGAGCCGCTGGTGGCGCAGGGCGCGGTGTCCCCGGTTGAAGTGCTGCGCCTCAAGCGTGCCGAAGTGGAAACCCGTGGTCAGCTCGACGCCACCACGTTGGCGATTCCACGCGCCGAGTCGGCGATCAAGGAAGTGCAGCGCAAGGTTGATGAGACGCGCGGCAAATTCCGCAGCGAAGCGCTCACTCAGTTGAACGAAGCGCGCACTGATCTGAACAAGGCGCAGGCCACCGGCAAGGCACTGGAAGACCGCGTCAGCCGTACGCTGGTGACATCGCCGGTGCGCGGCATCGTCAACAAATTGCTGGTCAACACCATCGGTGGCGTGATTCAGCCGGGCAGCGACATGGTGGAAATCGTACCGCTGGACGACACTTTGCTGGTCGAGGCCAAGATCCGCCCGCAGGACATCGCATTCCTGCACCCGGGGCAGGAGGCGATCGTGAAATTCACCGCCTACGACTACACCATTTACGGCGGGCTGAAGGCTCAGCTGGAGCAGATCGGCGCCGACACCATCACCGACGAAGACAAGAAAACCACTTACTACATCATCAAGGTGCGCACCGAGCGCAGCCACCTGGGCACCGATGAGAAGCCTTTGCTGATCATTCCGGGGATGGTCGCGTCGGTGGACATCATCACCGGCAAGAAGTCGGTGTTGAGTTATCTGCTCAAGCCGATCATTCGCGCGCGGGCCGAGGCGTTGCACGAGCGCTAGATCTCCATTGGCCTTAATGGCCTCATCGCTGGCAAGCCAGCTCCCACAAGGTTCTCGGTTGGAACACGATTATGTGTTCAACATCGGGACCTGTGGGAGCTGGCTTGCCAGCGATGGCGTCATTGAAATCACCCCATTTCGCCAATAAGTGACACAAATCGTCACTCACCATTCAGTCCAGACAGGCGCCAACTAACTTAGGGATGTTTGCTAGCATTGCGCACAGATCAATCCAGATCAGCCAAGAGTGCTCAGCATGCAACTCCCGGACATGAACCTTCTGGTCGCCCTCGACGCCTTGCTCGACGAGGGCAGTGTGGTCGGCGCCGCGCGGCGGATGAACCTCAGCCCGGCGGCGATGAGCCGGACCTTGACGCGGATCCGTGAAGCCATCGGCGACCCGATTCTGGTGCGCGCCGGTCGGGGGCTGGTGCCAACCCCGAAAGCGTTGGAATTGCGCGAACAGGTGCGCGATGTAGTCGAGCAGGCCGCGCTGTTGTTCCGTTCGGCTGACGAAGTGGAACTGAGCACCTTGCGCCGGCGCTTCAGCATCCGCGCCAACGACTTCTTTGTCGGCGTTTACGGCGGCAAGCTCTTCGACACCCTCGACCAAGTCGCGCCGCACTGCGAACTGCGCTTCGTCCCGGAGGGCGATGGCGACGATGAAGCGCTGCGCGAGGGGCGCATCGACCTGAGCGTCAGCAACACTCGGCCGGTGACGCCTGAGGTGAAGGTGCAGAACCTGTTCTCCACCCATTTTGTCGGTCTGGTGCGTGAGGATCATCCCTTGCTTGATGGCGAGGTCACCGCCGAGCGCTACGCCGGGTTCTCCCACATCAGCATGTCGCGCCGTGGCATTGCCCGCGGGCCTATCGACACGGCGCTGAATGCAATGGGCCTGGAGCGGCGAGTGGCGGTGATCGCGCCGAGTTTCCATGCGGCGATGTTCGCTTTGCCGGACTCTGACCTGATCCTGCCGGTGCCCAAGGAAGCGTTGCTGAGTGTGCGGCGGCTGGGGTTGAAGCTGCGTTCGTTCGACCTGCCGATCCCGCTGCCGACACTGATGCTGACTCAGGCGTGGCACCCGCGTTTCGACAAGGATCCGGCACACCGCTGGCTGCGCGAAACCCTCAAGAGTTGCTGCGACGAAACCTGGCTCGCTGCCCAACCTTGAAGAGCAAAAGATCGCAGCCTTCGGCAGCTCCTACATTGAAATGCATTCCCCTGTAGGAGCTGCCGAAGGCTGCGATTTTTTGATCTTGCATAGTTGCGTCAGACGCACTTATAACCCGCCAACAAGTCAATTTTCGTCAGCACTAAGCCCGACTAAGATGCTCCGGTATTTTTCCCTCCGGAGTTTGCATTCATGACATCCCTGACGGTCCCGGCGCCTCTTGCTGCGGCCAGCCCGGCGACGGCGGTCACGCCCCCGGTGTTCGGGGCGCGGATCATCATCGGGCTGGTCGGCGTGCTGCTGGCGGTGCTGGTGTCGGGCCTCAACGAGATGGTGACCAAGGTCGCCCTGGCCGACATTCGCGGCGCGTTGAATATCGGTTACGACGAAGGTACCTGGCTGGTTGCCAGTTACACCGCTACCTCGGTCGCGGCCATGGCCTTCGCGCCGTGGTGCTCGGTGACCTTTTCGTTGCGTCGCTTCACCCTCTGCGCGATCAGCCTGTTCACCTTGCTCGGGTTGCTCTGTCCGTTCGCCCCGAATTACGAGAGCCTGCTGCTGATGCGCACCTTGCAAGGGTTGGCGGGCGGCGCGTTGCCGCCGATGCTGATGACTGTTGCGCTGCGCTTCCTGCCGGCCAATTTCAAACTCTACGGCCTGGCCGGTTATGCGCTGACCGCCACTTTTGGTCCGGGCCTGGGTACACCGCTGGCCGGGTTATGGACCGAGTACGTCGGCTGGCAATGGACGTTCTGGCAAATCATCGTGCCGTGCCTGATTGCCATGGTGATGGTGGCTTACGGCATCCCGCAGGATCCACTGCGCCTTGAACGTCTCAAGGCGTTTAACTGGAAGGGCCTGCTGCTGGGCTTTCCGGCGATCTGCATGTTGGTGATCGGTCTGTTGCAGGGCAATCGGCTGGACTGGTTCGAGTCGAACCTGATCAGCGCCTTGCTGATCTCGGGATCGCTGCTGCTGGTGGCGTTTCTGATCAACGAGTGGTCGCAGCCGATTCCGTTTTTCAAGTTGCAGATGCTCGGTATCCGCAACCTGGCGTTCGCGCTGATGACCCTGGCTGGCGTGTTGATCGTGCTGCAAGCAGTGGTGTTGATTCCGTCGAGCTATCTGGCGCAAGTGCAGGGTTATCGGCCGGTGCAGACCGCGCCGATCATGCTGATCGCGGCGCTACCGCAGTTGATCGCGCTGCCGCTGGTGGCGGCCCTGTGCAACCTGCGCTGGGTCGACTGCCGTTGGGTGCTGGGCATTGGTTTGAGCATGCTGACGCTGTCCTGTCTGGGCGGGTCGCTGCTGACTTCGGAGTGGATTCGCGACAATTTCTATGTCCTGCAATGGCTGCAGATTTTTGGCCAGCCGATGTCGGTACTGCCGCTGCTGATGCTATCGACCGGCAGCATCCAGCCCATGGACGGGCCGTTTGCTTCAGCGTGGTTCAACACCGTGAAGGGCCTGGCGGCGGTAGTCGCCACAGGAGTGATCGAAGCGCTGACCACATCGCGTCTGCATTTTCACTCGACCATGCTGGTCGACAGCCTCGGCAATTCGCCTCTGGCCGACCGCAGCGACCCGGGCCTCGCCCATCGCCTCCACGAACAAGCGGTGGTGCTGACGTCTTCCGATCTCTATGTGTGCATGGCGGGCGTCGCAGTGACGCTGATCCTGCTGATTTTCTGGCTGCCGACGCGGATCTTTCCACCGCGCGCGCCGACCTGATTGCTGTACTGAAAATGAAGGTTTCCATGATGACTCAAGCAAAGCAAAAACTCGCGGTGGCCCTGGCGGCCGCGTTGGCTGTTGGCGTGCTGGTGTATCTGGCGATGCCCGGCCTGTTCGGCAAACGCACTCAGCAGAACACTAACGATGCGTTTGTTTCCGCCGACTACACCCTGGTGGTGCCGCGCGTGGCCGGGTTCATCAAGGAAGTGCTGGTGGAAGACAACCAGCAAGTGACGGCGGGGCAGTTGCTGGCGTTGATCGATGATCGCGATTTGCGCGCTTCTGCCGAGGCGGCGGATGCGCAAACCCTGGTCGCCCGGGCGCAGTTGCAGAATGCCAAGGCGACGCTGGAGCGTCAGACTTCGGTGATCGCTCAGGCGCAAGCTTCGGTGGTGTCGGCCAAGGCTGAAATGGCCTTCGCCCGGCAGGAATTGAATCGCTACAACCACCTCGCCGGTGTCGGCGCCGGTACCGTGCAGAACGCGCAACAGGCCCGCACCCGCATCGATCAAGCCAGTGCGCGCCTTGACACGGCCAGCGCGAAACTGGCGGCGGAGCGCAAGCAGGTCGACATCCTCGCCGCCCAGCGTGATGCCGCCGAAGGCAGTTTGAAACACGCACAAGCGGCACTGGAAATCGCCAGTTTCGAACTGTCCTACACACGCATTACCGCGCCGCAGGATGGCATGGTCGGCGAACGTGCCGTGCGTGTCGGCGCTTATGTCACGCCGGGCAGCAAACTGCTGGCAGTGGTGCCGTTGAAGCAGGCTTATGTGGTCGCCAATTTTCAGGAGACACAACTGACCGATGTGCAGCCTGGGCAGGAAGTACGGGTGCGCGTTGATAGTCTGGGTGGCGAAGCGCTGACCGGTCGCGTCGAAAGCATTGCTCCGGCCACCGGCGTGACGTTTGCGGCGGTGAAACCGGACAACGCCACGGGTAACTTCACCAAGGTTGTGCAGCGGATTCCGGTGAAGATCATGCTCGAGCCGGGCCAGCCATTGGCCGAGCGCCTGCGGGTGGGTATGTCGGTGGAGGCGAGTATTGATACGCGTACGGCGGCGAATCCGGTGCGTGAGGTGACTCAGCGATGAATCGAGTTGACCGAACCGACGCCTTCGCGAGCAGGCTCGCTCCCACATTGTGCAACGCGTTCCACCTGTGGGAGCGAGCCTGCTCGCGAAGAGGCAATTTGCAGCGATTGATATCCACAGTCGTAATCGCTGCTGGCCTCACCGCCTGCACCGTCGGCCCCGACTTCCACAAACCCGAAGCCCCGCAAATCGCCAACTGGGCAAAACCAGCCAAATCCGCGCCCAGCCAAGCGGTCAGCGAGCCCCTTGACGAGCGCTGGTGGGAAGTCTTCAACGACTTGCAACTGTCGGCCCTGACCCAGCGCGCTGTCAGCAGCAACCTCGACCTGAAACTGGCCAGCAGTCGCCTGCAACAGAGCCGTGCCGCACGTCAGGTCATCACTGCCGAGCGCTACCCGAATACCGCCGCCACCGGCAGTTACGGGCGCAAACGCAACAGCGGCGAAGGCCTGAATGACCCGTCCGGGCACAACGGCGATTCCGCCTTCAATCTGTGGGACGCCGGTTTCTCCGCCTCGTGGGAACTGGATTTCTGGGGCCGCGTGCGCCGGGAAACCGAAGCCGCCGACGCCAACCTCGAAGTCGCCGAAAACGACCGTCGCGGCGTGCTTTTGGCGGTGCTCGCCGACACTGCGCAGAACTACATCCAGCTGCGCGGCGTGCAGAACACTCGTGCCGTCACCGAACAGAATCTCGACGTCGCCCGGCACAGCCTCAAGCTCTCGCAGCTGCGCCTCAATGATGGCGTGGCGACCGATCTGGACGTCGCCGAAGCCGCTGCGCAAGTCGCCGCCATCGAGTCCAGCTTGCCTGCACTCGAACAGCGCCAGTCGCAACTGATCAACGCGATCAGCCTTTTGATAGGCGAGCCACCGCAGGCTCTGAATAAAGAATTATCCACAGACTCCGCGGTGCCACAGTCGCCTCTCGAAGTTGCTATCGGCCTGCCGTCGCAACTGGCTGAGCGCCGGCCGGACATCCGTCAAGCCGAAGCCCGACTGCACGCCGCCACCGCCAACATCGGTGTGGCCAAGGGTGATTTCTATCCGCGCATCACCCTGTCCGGCAACCTCGGTTCGCAAGCGATGCAGCTCAGTGATTTCGGCTCGTGGGGCTCGCGTGCGTTCGGCATCGGCCCGCAATTCAGCCTGCCGCTGTTCGATGGCGGCCGCCTGCGCGGCGTATTGCAGTTACGCGAAGCCCAGCAACAGGAAGCAGCGATCGGCTATCAGCAGACCGTGCTGCGTGCCTGGCACGAAATTGACGATCAACTGACGGCATACAACGCCAGCCAACGCCGCCGCGACAGTCTCGCCGAGGCCGTACGCCAGAACCAGATCGCTTTGCGCACCGCGCAACAGCAATACGTCGAAGGCGTGGCCGACTTCGTCAATGTGCTTACTGTGCAAGGGGCGTTGCTCGCAACGCAGGAGCAATGGGTGGAAAGTTCGACCGGGGTTTCGCTGGCGATGGTCGGGTTGTATCGGGCGTTGGGTGGGGGGTGGGAGTCGGTGTATCCCGCAGAAGTTGTTACCAGTAATCCGTAGAAAAGGCTTTAGCCATCGACAAAAAACCCATGGCGCACAAAAAATCCTCAGAAACGAAAAACCGGCCTGGGCCGGTTATTTATCCACAACTGCCAGCGAACTGAATCGCTGCGTACAGCGTTGAGTAAGGCAATCCTGGAGCGAGTACGTCATGTCGCACTGATGACTTCCCTCGCCACAGGGATGGCGTCAGGATTTTCCCGACAAGTCCGCCATGCCCTTGAGCAACTCAATCGGTAGCGGGAAGAC
The DNA here is from genome assembly GCF_017973755.1 of Pseudomonas sp. P42. Taxonomy (NCBI): domain Bacteria; kingdom Pseudomonadati; phylum Pseudomonadota; class Gammaproteobacteria; order Pseudomonadales; family Pseudomonadaceae; genus Pseudomonas; species Pseudomonas sp. P42. The sequence continues at coordinate 13,545 of NZ_JACOPU010000005.1, forward strand.
AATCGTCGAACTCTTGTCGCCAGCAATCGAGGTCAAGGTCTGCATGTAGCGCAGTTGCATCGCACCAGGCTGGCGGCCGAGCATTTCGGCGGCCTGCATGAGCTTTTCCGAGGCCTGCAGTTCGCCTTCGGCGTGGATTACCTTGGCCCGCCGTTCACGTTCGGCCTCGGCTTGTTTGGCGATGGCGCGCACCATCGACTCATTCAGGTCGACGTGTTTGATCTCGACATTGGCAACCTTGATGCCCCAGGTATCGGTTTGCGCGTCGAGCACTTGCTGGATGTCGATGTTCAACTGCTCGCGCTCGGCCAGCAGTTGATCCAGTTCATGTTTACCGAGCACGGCGCGCAGCGTGGTCTGCGCCAGTTGGCTGGTGGCGGAGAGGAAATCTTCGACCTGGATGATGGCCTTCTGCGGGTCGAGCACGCGGAAATACAGCACCGCGTTAACCTTCACTGAAACGTTGTCGCGGGTAATCACATCCTGCGGCGGCACATCGAGAACCACGGTGCGCAGGTCGACCCGAACCATTTGCTGCACCACCGGAATCAGCAGGATCAGCCCTGGGCCTTTGACCTGCCAGAAACGCCCGAGCTGGAATACCACCCCGCGCTCGTATTCACGCAGGATTCGAAACGTCGATCCGGCCAGGACGATCACCAACAACAGCAGCGCAACAAAACCGATTTGCAGACCCATGATCACTCTCCGTGTTGAGCCGCGTCAGTCGCACTGACTTGCAGCAATAAGCCGTTTCGCCCGACCACGCGTACCGACTGCCCTGTGTGCAGTGGTGTGGTGCTGAGCACCTGCCAATGTTCGCCTTGCAGTTGCACCCAGCCGTTACGCGGGTTTTGCGCGTGCACGGTAGTCACCGCCGTCACGCTGCCGACCAGGCCGGCGTCGCCGCTGACCGCGTTTCGCGGCCGGGTTTTCAAGGCGCGGATGATCAGCGCAAGCAAGAGCAGAGCGCTAAGCAGACCGAAGCCGATCATCATGGGCACCGGCAAGTCGGCATTGCCCAGAATCAGCGCGCCGATGACGAACATGATGATCCCGCCCAGGCCAATCACGCCGTAATTGGGCAGCACGGCTTCGGCAATCAAAAAAACGATACCCAAGGTGATCAGCCATAAGCCGACAGGGCTCATCGGCGGCAATGAGGTGTCGGCGGCGAAGGCCGACCCACTCAGCAGGAGTAACCAGACAAACGCACAACATCGGCTGTTCACGTGACCCTCCGCGAGAATCGTGGGGTGGTTCTTTCAGTCTAGTTGAGCCTCGCGCTGCCTGAATATTGATCAATGTGCGGATGTGTCCGGTGAGCGGATTTCCCCTCGCCTGCAGCCTGTCGAACTAGACTCAAAGACACGCCAACAACCCTCCAGCGCAACTCCGAGTTGCATCATGCGAATGGCCAAAAAGGTGTAAAGCAGCCTGGCTCGGGCGCATTGCGAATATGACATCGTCGCCACCGTCACTCGTCCAGCAGCCTGGAGACTGCGCGGGTTAGTCCATGCGCAGGTGCGGGAGTTGAGTCGTTAGGTTTTGTGCCGGTCTCGCTGACGCTTTCGCGAGCCGGCTCGCTCCCACCGAGATCGAGTTCAACCTGTGGGAGCGAGCCTGCACGCGAAAATTCTTCCACTCACCGCGTCATCCAAGGAATTCATCAATGGAAAACCCAAACCACAGCCTCCCGTCGTTATTCAAACAACTGGGCCTGGACAACGACCCGGTCAGCATCGACCAATTCATCGTCACCCATTCCCCCCTCAAACCAGAGCTGCATCTGGCGGACGCGTTTTTCTGGAGCAAAAGCCAGGCGGAGTTTTTGCGGGACGAGATTCTCGATGATGCGGATTGGGCAGAAGTGGTGGATCAGTTGAATGTGTTGTTGCGTAAGGGACGGCAGGGATGAGGGGCGCTCTTTGCATCCATGCTGACGGTCCGTTTGATGATGAGGATCGTTTCCACGTCATCATCTTCGATGCGCATTCAATTGTTTCAAAACTTGACTGAATTTCCCCTCCAATGCGATATTGATAGTTAGCAAACTAACAGTGTCTATTTTCCCGTGCCTAATTCCCTCGACGCTCTCCAGATGAACATCAGCAGTGCCATGGTGGTGGCCGCCAGGCATTGGCGGAAGATCTGCCAGACCACGCTGGTCAACTATGGAATCTCCGAAGCCTGCGCCGTCCCGTTATTAATGATCGGGCGGCTGGGCGAGGGTGTGCGCCAGGTGCAAGTGGCGCAGGCGGCCGGGATGGAGAGTCCGTCGCTGGTGCGACTGCTCGATCAGTTGTGCTACGCCGGCTATGTCTGCCGCACCGAAGACACACAGGATCGCCGCGCCAAGTGCCTGAGCCTGACCGACACCGGTCGTGAGTTGGTGCAAGCGGTGGAAGTCGAATTGGTGCGTCTGCGTCACGAAGTACTCGAAGGCATCGACCAGAGTGATCTGGAGGCTACGCTTCGGGTACTCAGAGCTTTTGAGGCGGCCCATCCGCCCGTGGTGGTTAATTCTTGAACGGTTTTTTTTCAGGCATTCCGCCGGCCCGGGACTGGTTCTACGGGATTCGCACGTTTGCCGCGTCGATGCTCGCGCTGTACATCGCCATGCTCATGCAAATGCCGCGTCCCTATTGGGCGATGGCCACGGTTTACATCGTTTCCAGCCCATTTCTCGGGCCAACCAGTTCCAAGGCGTTGTACCGCGCCATCGGTACATTTCTCGGTGCGGCGGCGGCGGTGTTTTTTGTGCCGATGTTCGTCCAGAGCCCTTTTGTACTGGTGGTCGTCATCGCCTTGTGGACGGGGATTTTGCTGTTCCTGTCGCTGCATTTACGCACCGCCAACAGTTACGCATTGATGCTGGCCGGTTACACGCTGCCGTTGATTGCCTTGCCGGTGGTGGATAACCCGTTGGCGGTGTGGGATGTGGCGGAAGCGCGTACCGAAGAGATTTTCCTCGGCATTGCCGTCGCCGCTGTCGTTGGTGCGATGTTCTGGCCACGTCGCCTTGCGCCGGTGTTCAACGATGCCGTGGGCAAATGGTTCGCCGACGCGTCGACCTACAGCCTGAAGTTTCTCAGCCGCGACGTGCAGCCCGAAGAAGTCACGGCCCTGCGCATGGCGATGGTTGCCAATTTCAATAGCCTCGAATTGATGATCGGCCAGCTGCCGCACGAAGGCTCGCGGCCGCAAACCGTGCGCAACACCAAGGAACTGCGCGGGCGAATGATCCACCTGTTGCCGGTGATTGATGCCCTCGAAGACTCGCTCTATGCCCTCGAACGACGCACGCCGGAGCTGGTGGAAAAATTCGCGCCGCTGTTGGCCGCGACGCGTGAATGGCTCGACCACAACGACGCCGATCTCGACCGCTGGCAGGCACTCAAGGATCAGCTCGAAGCCCTGCAGCCAAGCGCCGAAGCACTTGAGGACCGCAAGCAGTTACTGTTTTCCAACGCGATTTATCGCCTCGGCGAATTCATCGATTTGTGGCAAGACTGCCGCAGTCTGCAAGACGCAATTCTCTGCGAGCGCCAAGACAGCTGGCGCGCGGTTTATCGCCACTGGCGCCTCGGCCGGCTGACGCCGTTTATCGACCGTGGGCTGATGCTCTATTCGGTGGCGTCGACCATTCTGGCGATCATTGTCGCCTCGGTGCTGTGGATTCTGCTCGGCTGGCCGGATGGCGGCAGCGCGGTGATTCTGGCGGCAGTCGCGTGCAGCTTCTTCGCCTCGATGGACGACCCGGCGCCGCAGATTTACCGGTTCTTTTTCTGGACCGGCATGTCGGTGCTGTTCGCCAGCCTGTACCTGTTTTTGATTCTGCCCAACCTGCACGATTTTCCGATGCTGGTATTGGCGTTTGCCGTCCCGTTTATCTGCGTTGGCACCCTGACGGTACAGCCGCGTTTCTACCTCGGCATGCTGCTGACGCTGGTTAACACCTCGTCGTTCATCAGTATTCAGGGTGCTTACGATGCCGATTTTTTTGCCTTCGTGAACTCCAATCTGGCGGGGCCGATCGGCCTGCTGTTCGCGTTCATCTGGACGCTGGTGGCGCGTCCGTTCGGTGCCGAGTTCGCAGCCAAACGGCTGACCCGCTTCAGTTGGAAAGACATTGTCGACATGACCGAGCCGGCCAGTCTCGCTGAACACCGCAAGCTGGGCGTGCAGTTGCTTGATCGGCTGATGCAGCACCTGCCGCGTCTGGCGCTGACTGGCCAGGACACCGGCATTGCCATGCGCGAAGTACGCGTGGGCCTGAATCTGCTCGACCTGATCGCTTACACACCGAGGATGACCGGCTTACCGAAGGCACTATTGCAGCAAGTGGTTAGCGAAGTCGGCGGGTATTTCCGCGCTTGCCTCAAGGCTGGCGAACGCTTGCCGGCGCCGAGCCCTTTGTTGATGACCCTGGACCGCACCCGCCGTGCGCTTAATGGCCACGGCGACGAAGAAACCCGGCTACACCTGTTGCACGCCCTGAGCGGTTTGCGTCTGGCATTGCTGCCCGGCGTTGAATTCGTTTCCAGCGCCGAGCCCGAAGAACCGCTGCCCGATGGAGCGCCCCTATGATCGGTGATCTGGACATCAGCGGCATTTTCCTGCCGACCCTGCTGGTGTTGATGGGCATCACTTATGTGCTGTTTTTGCTGGTGCATGCCGTGCTCACGCGCGTGCACTTTTACCGTCTGGTCTGGCACCGGGCATTGTTCAACGTGGCGCTCTACGCCGTGCTTTTGTACGGCGTGGACTCACTCAGTCGATACCTGATGACATGAAAAAACCGTTTTTGACCATCGGTCGCGTGGTACTGACCCTGCTGATCGTGACTTTTGCCGTTGTCCTCGTCTGGCGCATGGTGATGTATTACATGTTCGCGCCGTGGACGCGCGACGGCCACATTCGCGCCGACATCATCCAGATCGCCCCGGACGTTTCCGGGCTGATCCAGCAGGTCGAGGTGAAGGACAACCAGCTGATCAAGCGTGGCCAGGTGCTGTTCAGCATCGACCAGGATCGTTTCAAACTGGCGCTGCGTCAGGCCAAAGCCGCGGTCGCGGATCGCGAAGAAACCCTGGCGCAAGCGCAGCGTGAAGCCAAGCGAAACCGTGGATTGGGTAATCTGGTGCCGGCCGAGCAACTGGAAGCGAGCCAGTCGCGTGTCGCCCGTGCGCAATCGGCGCTGGCCGAAGCGCTGGTGACGGTGGACAGCGCTCAGCTCAACCTTGATCGCTCGGTAATCCGCAGTCCGGTGGATGGCTACGTCAACGACCGTGCGCCGCGTCCTCAGGAATTCGTCACCGCCGGGCGTCCGGTGTTGTCGCTGGTCGACAGCAACTCCTTCCACATCGACGGCTATTTCGAAGAGACCAAACTCGACGGCATTCATGTCGGCCAGTCGGTGGATATCCGTGTGATTGGCGACCGTGCGCGACTGCGCGGGCATGTCGAAAGCATCGTCGCCGGCATCGAAGACCGCGACCGCAGCAGCGGCAGCAATCTGCTGCCAAACGTCAACCCGGCGTTCAGTTGGGTGCGGCTGGCACAGCGGATTCCGGTGCGCATCGCCTTCGATGAGGTGCCGGCAGATTTCCGCATGATCGCCGGGCGGACCGCCACGGTGTCGATTATTGACGACAGGAAACAGGAGCCCGAGCAATGAACAAGGCCCTGATGATCGCCGGGTTGGGCGTGATGCTCTCGGCCTGTCAGATGGTCGGACCGGATTATCAGGTGCCCGATGAAGCGGCCGTCCAGCGCAAGGATTTTCAGGGCGAGCTGGCGGTGGCCGGCAAACCGGTGGTCTCGGCGCCGGTGCCGGCTGACTGGTGGCGCCTTTATAAGGACCCACGTCTGGATCAACTGGTGCAGCAGGCCATGGCCTCCAACACGGATCTGCGCGTGGCGGCGGCGAACCTGTCGCGGGCCCGCGCGCAGGTCGATGAGGCCGAAGCGGCGGGTGGCTGGAGCGCTGGCGTAAAAATGGGCGCGCAGCGTTTGCAGGAATCCGGTCAGGCATTCCTGCTTCCGGAAAAAGTCCCGGTCGATAACGTCGGCGATATCGGCATCAGCGCTTCTTATCAATTCGATCTGTGGGGCACCTTGCAGCGCGGCATCGAAGGTGCGAAGGCCAACGCCGATGCCACCCAGGCAGCAGCTGATACTGCGCGGATCACGTTAGTGGCTGACGTGGTTCGCGCCTATACCCAGGTGTGTGCGGCGAATGAGGAGCGGGAAATCGCAGAGCACTCTCTCGATCTGCAAGCGCAAAGCACCACGCTGACCCAGCGCTTGCGCGATGCCGGACGTGGCGACGAAACCCAGGTCACCCGCTCGCAAACCCAATTCAAATCTCTGCGCGCTGACCTGCCGCGTTACGAAGCGGCGCGTCAGGCTGGACTGTTTCGTCTGTCGATGCTGCTCGCCAAACCCGTTGATCAATTGCCGACGGGCACAGCGACCTGCGCAGAGCTACCGAAAATCGCGCAATTGGTGCCGGTCGGTGATGGCGCCGCGTTGCTCAAGCGCCGTCCTGATATTCGTCAGGCCGAACGGCGGCTGGCCGCTTCGACCGCCGGGATCGGTGTTGCCACTGGCGAGTTGTACCCGGACATCAGCATCGGCGCGACGATCGGCACCGTCGGCCTTATCGACGACCTGGGTGACCCATCGACCAACCGTTGGGGCTTCGGCCCGTCGCTGAGCTGGAAGGTGCCGACCAACGGCGCGCGCGCGCGCATTCGCGAGGCCGAAGCGTCTACGCAAGGCGCGTTGGCGCATTTCGACGGCGTGGTGCTCAACGCCATTCGCGAAACCCAGACGGGTCTGGCTCAGTACACTGCCTTGTTGCAGCGCCGTGATGCACTGGCCGATGCCGAGCAATCGGCGAAACTGGCTGCAGACCAGACGCACCGCTTCTTTCAGGCCGGCCGCGAATCGTTCCTCGCCGACCTGCAAGCGACCCGCACCTACACGGATGTCACCGCGCAACTGGCCGCTGCCAACACTCAAGTCGCCATGAGCCAGATCGATTTGTTCCTCGCCCTCGGCGGCGGTTGGGAAAGCGGACGAACGCAAGCCTCGAGCCCGAGCAAACCCTGACGCCGTAGCTATGCTTGAAGTGTTGAAAGGGCGCCATGTGCAAAAGCGTCCCTTCAGCGCACATTGCTAGCGCTGGTCTAGGGGAAACCAATAATGAAAAACCCTTACGCTCTCGGCTTCTGGTGCTCGTTGGCAGCGCTGGTGCTGCTCTCGGCCACCTATTTCTACGGCATCATGCTGGCCCACCAGATCGACAAGGCGATGATTTTCCTCGACAGCGCCGTGGCGCTGATCGCGGTGATGGCAATCGTCGTAGTGGCCTGGGCGTCTGTGCAGGTTCAGCGAGTCAAGAAACGACAGCTTGAACGAGGCAAGACCCTGGTGCTGATTTGGGACACCAAAGTCGCCCTGCGCCGGGTCGAAACCGTGTTCGACCGGTATTTCTGGGGCAGCTACTGGCAACCCGGGCGTACCTTCGCCGAGGTCATGGGCGAACTCACCGGCACGCCGCTGGAAAAAAGCCTCGAAGCGCTGAAGAAGCAATGCCTGGAACTCGACAAGCAGTTCGACGACGAGGGCTGGCATTGGCTGAACAATGCCCGTGAACTGTCCGATGTCGCCACGGCCATGGCCCGTGAGCGCTATCAACTGGATTACTGCGACCCGCGCGCCGATGGCCCGAGTGGCGCGGTAATCGATCGGGACTTTGAAGTGCTGGTGTATACCTGGACTGCGCGGTTGAAGAGCTTTGATCATCAGTTGGATGAGATCGAGGTTCAGTATTCCTGATCTTCTGTGAATCACCTGGCCTCATCGCTGGCAAGCCAGCTCCCACAGGTTTTTGTGGTGTTCACAAGTTTTGTGATCACCCAAGGCTCTGTGGGAGCTGGCTTGCCAGCGATGGCGTCTGCAAAAACAGCGAAACTCTTCCAGCCTGCCCACTGTCCACACTCCCCATAGACACTCTTTCACCTTTAAACATTGGGCCGTATCCCGCGCCCGGTGCTAATCTGCACCGCTAATTCAAGCAAAGTCGAGCCGCAACCCGGTCACGGGTTCAGGGAAGACGACCACACTTTCAGCCACGGAAATCGATCAGGTCATTCATGAATAAATCAGCAGGCGTGCTACTCGGAATTGTTGTTGCCATCGGCGCGATCAGCGCAGGCGGGGCCTGGTACACCGGGACCAAGATCGAAGGCGTACTGAATAACGCCGTCACCAACGCCAACAAAGAACTGCAAACCGCGATGGCCGGCTCCAACGGCACGGCGTCGCTGGAACTGGTGTCGCTGGAGCGCCACACGTTCACCAGCACCGCACACTATCGCCTCAAAGGTGACGGTGAGTTGTTTGGCGATGCGCCGGTCGAGCTGCTGTTTGTCGACCACATCGAGCACGGCCCGCTGCCATTCTCGCGTCTGGTGTCGCTGAAGTGGCTGCCGGTCATGGCTACCAGCAACTACGAGCTGGAAAAGAACCCGGCCACCGAAAAATGGTTCGCTGCGACCAAAGGTGCAGCACCGCTCAAAGGCGTGACCAACATCGGCTACGACGAATCCACCACCAGCACCATCGACCTGCTGCCGCTGGAAACCGCACTGGATGCGCAATCGAGCCTGAAATTCTCCGGCCTGACCATGAATATTTCTGCCAGCGCCCAAGCGCAAAAGGTCAAGGCTGACGGCTACATGGACAGCCTGAAACTGGTCACCGTGGCTGAAGACCAGGCGCCCGTGCAGATCGAACTCAACGGTCTGACCCTGGCCAGCAACCTCGCCAAGAGCAGCTTCGGCTACTACACCGGCGCCAACACTCTGGAACTGACCAACAGCAAAACCACCTTCGGCACCAAGCAATCGGTGCTCGGCGTGAAGGGCTTCGAGATGAAGAACCTCACCGAAGAAAGCGGCAGTAATGCGTCCGGTCGCGCCGATTACAAGGTTGACGAAGTCACCCTCAACGACAAGAAAATCGGCTCCGCCAACCTGGCATTCAGCCTGAAGAACCTCGACATCCCGTCGACAATGTCGTTGATGCAGATCTATCAGACCAAATTGCAGCCTTACGAAAAAGCCGCTGCCGAAGCTGCAGAAGCAGGCTTGCCGGCGCCGGAACTGAACCTGACCGAAGCTGAATCGGCTCAGGTCAAAGCCGATCTGCAAAAGCTTCTGGCGGCCGGTCCGCAAGTGGCGCTGGAAAATCTCTCGCTGAAAACCGCCAATGGTGAAAGTCGCGCCAATCTGGTGATCGACCTGACCAAGCCGCAATCGATGGACCTGCCGCCGGATCAACTGGCCAAACAGCTGATCGCGTTGCTCGATCTCAATATCGTCGTGTCCAAGCCAATGCTGATCGATCTGCTCAGCGTTCAGGCGCAGCTTGATGGTCAGACCGACGCCAAAGCCATTGTCGATCAGGCCAGCGGTGCGGCCGACATGTTCTCCGGCATGGCCGTTGGTTCGCAGTTGGCGACCGTGGAGGGCACCAATGTCGTGACCAAGCTGCATTACGCCGCCAATCAGGTGGAATTCAACGGCCAGAAAATGACCGTCGAGCAGTTCGTCGCCTTCCTGATGAGCAAGTTCGCGGGCGTCACGCAAGTGCAGTAATACGGCGTCCTTAATAGCAACGCCCGGCCTCTGTCTTGCACAGGCGCCGGGCGTTTTGCTGTCTGGTGTTCGGGTTTTCAGCGCTCCGGGAGCAAGCTGCCATCACGATTCTGAACAATTATTGTGTTCCGAATTTTGCTCCGCGCTTGCGTGCAAACTGCCTGACCAAGCTTGGCCTAGCCGTTGTTGGCTTGGCTCCGTTACGAATGGGCAAGGAGGGCATTGCGACCCGGCTAGCCATGTAAGGATGCTGACGAATGCCGCGTATTGATGTTCCCGTATTGCATCGTGGTTTACGCCCTTTGTTCCGCGTAGCGTTGTGCAGCCAATTACTTTGGCCGGCACTCGCGTTTGCCGATACACCCTATGACGAGATGGTGCGCGACGCCCGTGCCGGGCAAACCACGCCTGCGCTGACGGTGCTGCGTCAGGTACCGCCGGGCCAGGCGACCACCGGACAGATCAGCGATCACCTGCAAATTGCCAGTTGGGCCGGGCTCGACGCCGAAGTGGTGCAGGTCTATGAAACCCAGGGCCGCGGCCGCGTGCTGCCGATTCAGGCGCTGACGGCCACTGCTCGCGCCTATCGCAACCTTAAACGTTGGGATCAGGCGGCTCAGGTCTACAACAAGGCATTGGCCCTGGAGCCAGACAACGCCGACTTGCAACTGGGCCTGGCCCTGACTCAGGCTGACGCCGGCCAACCCGATCAAGCCGTAACTCGCGCCAAAGCGCTGGTCGCCGCCAAGCCTGATGATCCTTCGCGCCGTTTGGCACTGGGCTACGCGCTTAGCCGCGCCGGCAAGCAATATGACGCGCTGTTCGAATACGATCAGGCCTTCATCCGCGCTGGCCACAAACCGGACGTCGCCCGCGAATACGTGGTCGCGCTGCAAAAGGCGCGTCTGCCGGAACCGGCACTGCGCCTGGCCTACCAGCGTCCGGGGTTGATCGATCCGGTCACCCTGCGCCGCCTCGAAGGCGATCTGGCTGCCGAACGCGTGCGCCTCGCTGAACTCGCGACCCGCAGCGAAAAAGAACGCTACGTGATCGCCGATCGTGCCTTGGCTGATTACGACAAACTGCTCGCCACCTGGACGCCCGACGCCAGCGCCAAAGACGACGTGACCCGCTGGCGCATCGACCGCATGGGCGCGCTCAAGGCCCGGGCGCGGACCGCCGACATCATCAGCGAATACCAGAGGCTGCAAGCCGAAGGCGTGAAGATTCCCACCTACGCCCAGCGCTGGGTGGCGGCAGCCTATCTGGACCAGCGCGAGCCAGAGATAGCCTCTGATCTGTATCGCCAGGTGCTGTCGGCGCCGGACGCCGATGTCGGTGATCGTCTGGAGGACACCACGGCGCTGTACTACTCACTGCTGGAAAGTGATCGCGCCGACGAAGCGCGCAAAGTCGCCGAAGACCTGGCCAAGTCCCAGCGTCCACGCGTTGAACTCAAGGGCTTGCCAATAGGCAACCCGAACGATGAATGGATGGACGCCCAGCAACTCGCGGCGCAGGCCGGTATCTATGGCTCCGACCTGCCCCATGGCGAAGAGCGTTTGCAGACGCTGGTCGATCAGGCGCCGGGCAACCTCGGTTTGCGCCTGGCTCAAGCCGACCTGTACCTGGCCCGCAACTGGCCACGTCGCGCTGAAATCCAGCTCAAGGACACCGAAAGCATGGTGCCGCGCGACATGGGCCTGGAAGTTGCTCAGGCCCGCACCGCCATGCAGTTGCAGGAATGGCGGCAGGTGGATGCGCTGACCGACGATGTGGTGGCGCGTTATCCGGACAACCGTCAGGTACAGCGTCTGGCCCGTGAGCGTGAAGTCCACAACATGTCCGAACTGCGCGTCGAAGCCTATGGCGGCAAGGCCAATGGCGGTGGCAGCGGAGAGGCTGGTGCGGTCAGTGGCAGTCGCGATTTCGGTATCCAGACGACGTTGTACAGCCCGCCGATAGACGAGGACTGGCGCGTGTTCGCCGGTGCCGGTTATGCCACTGGCGACTTCGCCGAAGGCACCGGCCATCACCGCTTCCAGCGCGTCGGTCTGGAGCGTCGCACCCGCGACATGACCCTCGAAGCCGAAATCTCCAATCACGATTATGGCTTCGGCGACAAACAGGGGGCGCGTCTGGCGATCGCCCGCGACATCAATGACAACTGGCAGTACGGCGGCAGCCTCGAATACCTGTCGGCGCAAACGCCATTGCGCGCGCTCAACAGCGACATCAAGGCCAACGGTGGTAGCGGTTTTATCCGCTGGCGCGCCAACGAAAGCCGCGAGTGGCGGCTGTCGGTGAGCCCGTCGCACTTCAGTGATGGCAACAACCGCGTCGAAGCCTTGCTCACCGGTCGCGAAGGCGTCTACAGCGCGCCGAACGTGCAAGTCGATGCGGGCCTGGAAGTCGGCACCAGCCACAACTCCAAATCCGATGACGTGCCGTACTTCAACCCCAAATCCGACTTCAGTGTGATGCCGCTGATCAACGTCAATCACGTGCTCTACCACCGTTACGAAACCTCCTGGAGCCAGCAGTTCCAGGCGGGTGCGGGTACGTACAGCCAGCGTAATCACGGCACCGGCGGCATGGCGTTGCTCGGCTACGGCCAGCGTTATGCCTGGAACGACGTGTTCGAGGTGGGCGGTTTGTTCAGTGTGATCAACCGGCCCTATGACGGCGATCGGGAGACCGATCTGCGTCTGCTCGTCGACCTCACTTTCCGCTTCTAGAAGAGTTTGAAGATGCCTTTTATTTCGCGTTTCATCCTTCTGCTGGGAGCGCTGCTGGTCAGCGCTTGCGCCCAGCAAGCCCCGGCCTTCACGCCGCCGTCCGAGCGTCCGGTGGCGGCCAGTGAAAAACCGTGGCCGAAGAATCACGTGCTCGGCATTGCTTATCACGATGTCGAAGATCTTGATCCCGATCAGGCCGTGGTGGCGGTGCGCACCGAGCGCATGATCGAACAGCTCGCCTGGCTGCGGGAGAACAACTACAAACCGGTCACGGTCGACCAGATCATGGCCGCACGCAAGGGCGGACCTGAGTTGCCGCCGAAGGCGATCCTGCTCAGTTTCGACGATGGTTATTCAAGCTTCTACACCCGCGTGCTGCCAGTGTTGCGCGCCTATAACTGGCACGCGTTGCTGGCGCCGGTCGGCACCTGGATCGACACGCCGCTCAACCAGCCAGTGGATTTTGCCGGTACGCCGCGAGCGCGCTCCGACTTCCTGACCTGGGAGCAGGTACGCGAGATCTCCAGATCAGGGCTGGTGGAAATCGCCGCCCACACCGATGCCAACCACAAGGGCATTCTCGCTAACCCGCAGGGCAACCTGCAGCCTGCCGCCGCGACCCGACGCTACGATCCGCTGACCAAACGCTATGAATCCGAGGCCGATTTCCAGGCGCGGATTCGCACCGACGTCAGCAACATCTCGGAAAAAATCCGCAAGGCCACCGGTTACAAACCGCGGGTGTGGGTCTGGCCATATGGCGCGGCGGACGGCACTTCGCTGACTGTGGTGGGCGAGGAGGGCTATGAAATGGCTCTGACCCTCGACGACGGTCTCGACGCCCTCGACAACCTGATGAGCAGCCCGCGCTTCCTCGTCGCCTCCGATCCTGACGGCACGCATTTCGCCAACAGCATTGTCTCGGCGCAGTCGGATTTCGCCATGCGCGTGGTGCACGTGGATCTGGACAACGTCTACGACCCCGACCCGGTGCAGCAGGACATCAACCTCGGCAAACTGGTGCAGCGCATGGCCGACATGGGCGCCAACACTGTATTCCTGCAAGCCTTCGCCGATCCGCAGGGCGACGGTCTGGTGCACTCGCTGTACTTCCCCAACCGCCACTTACCGGTGCGCGCGGATATTTTCGACCGTGTGGCCTGGCAACTGCGTACCCGTGCTCACGTGAAAGTCTTCGCCTGGATGCCGGTGCTGAGTTTTGCTCTCGATTCGAAATTGCCGCGTGTGATGAGCTGGAACCCGGAAACCGGTACTACCTCGGTCGCTCCTGATCAGTACAAACGGCTGTCGCCGTTCGATCCGGAAGTACGGCGGATCATCGGTGAAATCTACGAAGACGTGGCGCGCCTGACCTCGGTCGACGGCATTCTTTACCACGACGATGCCGTGTTCTCGGACTTCGAAGACGCCGGCCCGCAAGCATTGAAGGTATACGCCGCAAACGACTTGCCGGGTTCGATCGCGGCACTGCGTGATGACCCGGCGGCGATGCAGCGCTGGACGCGCTTCAAGAGTCGTTACCTGATCGATTTCACCAACGAACTCACCGCCAAAGTCCGCGCCATCCGAGGGCCGCAAGTGCAGACCGCGCGCAACATATTCGCCGAGCCGATGCTCAATCCACACAGTGAAGAATGGTACGCACAGAACCTCGATGACTTCCTCGCGACCTACGACTGGACGGCGCCGATGGCCATGCCGCTGATGGAAAAACAGACGCAGGAACAGTCTGGCCCATGGCTGGAAAAGCTGGTGCAAACCGTCAGCAAACGCCCCGGCGCGCTGAACCGCACGGTATTCGAATTGCAGGCCCGCGACTGGACGAAAAAGGATCAGGCCGACATCGATGGCGCGCATCTGGCGGACTGGATGGGCCGCCTCAAGCGTCAGGGCGCGACCAGTTTCGGCTACTACCCGGACAACTTCCTCGACAACCTGCCGGACCTGAAAACCGTAAGGCCTGCACTCTCCAACAAATGGAATCCATGACATGCTGGATAGACTGTTAGCCCTGCTTGTTCTGGCGCTCGTCCTCGGCGTACCGCTGGGGCTGATCTTCCTGGTCACCGGGCAGTTCCTGATGGACTTCGTGTTTTTCTACCCGTTGTTCATGTCTGGCTTGTGGATTGCCGGTGGCCTGTATTTCTGGCTGCACTGGGAGCGGCACTGGCCGTGGAAGGACGATACGCTGCCGCCGTCACTGGAAGGCGAGCCGCTGATCTCGATCCTGATCCCTTGTTACAACGAAGGCGAAAACGCCGCCGACACCATCCATGCGGCGCTGGCCCAGCATTACCCGAACATCGAAGTCATTGCGATCAACGACGGCTCCAAGGACAACACCGCCGAAGTGCTCGATCGGCTGGCCAAGGAAGACCCACGGCTGCGGGTCCTGCACCTGGCGGAAAACCAGGGCAAGGCTGTGGCCCTGCGTATGGGCGCGATTGCCGCGCGCAGTGAGTATCTGGTGTGCATCGACGGCGATGCGCTGCTGGCGCCGAACACGGCGGCCTATCTGGTGGCGCCGATGCTCGACAACGCACGCCTTGGCGCGGTGACCGGCAATCCGCGGATCCGTACGCGTTCGACGCTGGTCGGGCGGGTGCAGGTCGGCGAGTTCTCATCGATCATCGGACTGATCAAACGCACTCAGCGCGTGTTCGGACGGATCTTCACCGTGTCCGGCGTCATCGTCGCGTTCCGCCGCACGGCGCTGAACCGGGTGGGCTACTGGAGCCCGGACATGATCACCGAAGACATCGACATCAGCTGGAAACTGCAACTCGATCACTGGAGCATCTTCTACGAGCCCCGCGCCCTGTGCTGGATTCTGATGCCGGAAACCCTCGGCGGCCTGTGGAAGCAGCGGTTGCGCTGGGCACAGGGCGGCGCCGAAGTGCTGTTCAAGAACATTCGCGGCATCTGGCAATACCGCCACCGTTACCTGTGGCCACTGCTGTTCGAATACTGCCTGTCGACCGGTTGGGCGTTCACCTTCCTGCTGTCGGTGATCTTCTGGGGCGTCGGCAAATTTGTGGTCATGCCAGAAGCCATCGCGGTGGACCACCTGATGCCGCCAGCATTTACCGGGTTGCTGCTGGCGTTTGTGTGTCTGATGCAGTTTGCGGTCAGCATCGTCATCGACCGCCGCTATGAACCGGGGCTGGGCCGCACGATGTTCTGGGTGATCTGGTACCCGTTGGTGTTCTGGTTGATCAGTCTGCTGACCACGCTGGTCAGTTTCCCCAAGGTGCTGTTCGGCCAGCATCAAAAACGTGCGCGTTGGGTCAGCCCTGATCGGGGCATCAAACCGATCGGCGACGACGAAGAGGAAGTCATCAAATGAAAATCATCCGGACCCGCCAGCGGCCAATCCTGGTCGTGATCGACGTTATCCTCACGGTGGTGGCTTGGGTCGGTCTGCTGCTTCTGCTGATGCGCGGGCTATGGCCGCTGATAGAGACCCACGCCGGCGCGCCGCGCATCGACAGTTCGGCGTTCGATGCGCTGGGCACGTTGCAGATTTACCTGTGGATCGCTGTGGTCAACGCCGTGATCCTGATTGCATGGGCGCGTTATCAACAGCGCAAAAGCAGAAGCTTCGCTCAGCGACGTTTGCCATCACCGGTGATCGACGATGCAGGGTTGAGCAAGAGTTTCAAACTCTGCGATGACCGTCTGCAGAAACTGCGCACGCCCGGGGTGATGACCATCCACAACGATCAGGAAGGTGACATCAGTCATGTGGTCACGCATTTCTGGCCAGTGACACCAGCGCAGTTGCCATCGCCATTGGCACCGCTGGAGCATCCGCGGGTGATCTTCCTGCATGCCGAAGACGCTGATAATCGTGAGCCGCTGACCCGCTAAATAAATTGAAGCCCCTGTAGGAGCTGCCGCAGGGATCGTGTTTACTCGCGTATCAATTGCCACGCCTCTTCAATGGATAGCGGCTGCTTCATGCGCTCGGCCAGCGTCGCCATCGCCCGTTCTTTTTCGCAGGCCACTGCCGCGACAACGATACCGTTTTTGCCGAACAGGCCGATGAAGGGCGGCTGTTCGGGTTCACCCATGAATTCGACCTCATCCCATTGCTCGGCATGGCCGAGATACTCGTAGTTCTTGCCGAAGTGCCACGTCCAGAAAAACGGCACATCCAAGTAGTGCTCATGGCCACCGAGCATATTCGCGGCGGCGATTCGCGCGTGTTGTTGGGCCAGGCGCCAGTGTTCGATGCGCTGTGGCTGGCCGCTCAACGGAAACGTGGCGATATCGCCAATCGCCCATAGACCTTCACCCACCCGCATACCGTCGTCGACCCGCAGTGATTGATCCTTTTCCCTGGGCAATGACGCGAAAGCTTCTGTGGCCGGATGCACACCGACGCCGGCCACCACCAGATCCGCCGAAAGCCGCAAACCATTGTCGAGCAACACCGCCTCGACTTTACCGCTGCCGGTGATCTCCTGCGCCTCATGCTCGGTGACGAACTTCACGCCGTTTTCTTCGTGCAAGGCGCGGATGGCTTTTCCCACAGCGTCGCCGAACTGAGCGGCGAAAGGGACCGCGTGGCGAGCGAGGACGGTGACGTCGAGGCCGTGCTGGCGCAGGGCCGAAGCACATTCGAGGGCAATGAAGCTGTCGCCGATGATCACTGCGCGCTGATCGGGTGCGGCGGCGTTCATGATCTGTTCGGCCTGGGCTTTTGAGCGCAGGAGTAACACCTGCGGCAGATCCGCGCCGGGCAACTCCAGTGGATTGGGTTCGCCACCGGTCGCCAGCACGGCCGCATCGTAATTCACGGTTTGGCCATCGCGCAGGTGAAGGGTTTTTGCTGCGGCGTCGAGCGAACTGATTTCGCCTTGAATGCGCTCGATGCGCTGCTCTTTATAAAAATCTTCATCGCGCAACGGTGGGGTTTCTTCCGGCGACATTTCCCCGGCGAGGACAAATTTGCTCAGCACCGTGCGGTCGTAACCGGCCTCAGGTTCGCGGTCGATCATTTTGATGCGCCCGCCAAAACCCTTTTCCCGCAGCGCCGCCGCGCACGCAGTACCTGCCGCACCGGCACCGACAATCACGAACGTGCGTGTATCGTCAGCCGGCGGGATGTGCGGATCGACGATCGGCTGGTCATCCACCCAAACCTCATCGCCACGCACCTCCAGCGGGTAACGCTTGAGGCTGTCGAGAGCGGGCGGTTCACACAACGCACCGTCTTCAGCGCGAAAGGCTGCCTTGTGCCACGGGCAGATCAGCCGCCCGTGACACAACGCGCCGTCAGCCAAAGGCGCGCCGGCATGCGGGCATTCACCCTGAAACGCTCGTAATTCGCCGGCGGCACGCAGCAACACAATCTTGCAGTCGCCGATTTTCACTTCCAGACCACGATCTTCAGGCACATCGGCGAAACGGGCGACACGGTGCAGAGACATGTTCGGCTTCCTCGCGGGCATTTCTCTTTCGAGTTTGCAGCGCAGTGCGAGGTTCAGCCATTTGCTACTGCCAAGGCACGAACGGTACAGCTATAGTTTGCAAGCCGACGACGGCCCAACTGCACAAGGTGCTCCCGGAATGACCCGATTGACCTCTCTCAACCCTTGGCTGGCGGCCATTGCCGTCGCCCTTTGCGTGCAGTTTCCGGCGCAGGCCCAGGAGCGCTTTACCCTCAGCATCCCGGGTGTGTCCGATAACCGTCTGTTCACTTCGGCAGCGGCCAGTGATGCGGCCGGTTGCGGCGGCAAGAACCAGTCACCGGCGCTGAGCTGGAACGCCGGCCCTGCCGGGACCCTGAGCTACGCGATTGTCATGCACGACCCGGACGGCCAGAAAGGCCTGGGCGTCGATCACTGGATTCACTACGGCATCAAATCCACCACGCGACAGATTGCCGCCGGTGTCGGCGCCAAATCCGCTTTCGAAGGCGTCGGCGGCACCAACAGCAAGGGCAACACTCATTACATGGGGCCTTGCCCACCGGTGGGCGACAGCGCGCATCACTACATCATCCAGCTCTACGCCCTGGATCTGGCCCCGGACGCCTTGCCTGCCGGTTTGACCCGTGCCGAACTGATGGAAAAAATCAAAGGCCATGTGCTGCGCAACAGCAGTGCGGTGCGGCGTTACCATCGCTGAATGGGGCTGGCCAGCTGCGCGTTCCGTCCGGGATGCGCGGTTACCCTTGGCATCGGCCGATGAAAGCGAGCACTATCGGCGCTGTTCCTGACGGTCGACGCCGGGCAGGGCGCTTACCCTATGGATGACACGCGTGATTCATCCAGCGGGAAACTTGCGGAACAACCTGCAGGTCCCAGATAACGACTTCACCCCTTCGCAACGTCCATTGCTGATGATGTTTTAAAACTGCGGGCATCCGTTCGATGCCTGAGCGTTGGCATGGATGGCCGAGTGCAAGTGTTTCCCCCGTGGTTCCGACCGCGCGTGGCAAGCGCAGTACCTAACGCACCAGGATTTAAAGCGATTGAGCATGAACCCAAATAAAGATTCGACATTTGCCTATCAGGCCGTTTACCGCTATCTCGTCGAACTGATCGAAGCCGCGAGCCCTGAGGGAGAACAGAAGCTGCCGTCGTTGCGACAATTGGCGCAGCGCTTGAATGTCTCAGTGTCCACGACCAAATACGCCTATTCCCTGCTGGAAGACCAAGGGCGTATCTACGCTCGGCCGAAGCTTGGCTACTACACCCGCGCCATGCCATCGGCGCTGCTCAACGAAGGTTCGCCGAACCTGCTCGACAACGTGTTCTCCAACGCTCGGCAACCGGGAATGCTGGCGCTGAGCAGTGATGCCCCGGCCATGCTGCTGTCGCTGGAAAACCCGTTGTTGATGACCGAACGCGAACTGACGCGCCAGTACCCGCGCTCGCATGCGCCGCTGTATCAACCGTTCGGCGAAACCGAATTGCGCAGTGTACTGGCCGATCGTTATACCCGTTCGACGCGTTGCTACTGGCGTGCCGAACACGTTTACATCGGTTCCGATCTGCGCAGCGTGCTTGATTTGTCCCTTGAGGCGTTGAAGTTGACCGGCACTGTAGCGCTGGTGGAATCGCCGTGTTCGTGGGCGATTTTGCGGCAACTCCACGCGGCGAAAATCCGCGTCATCGAGGTGCCGCTGGGTGACGATGGCCGCTTTGACTTGCTCAAAGTCCAGGCGTTGTTGCAGAGAGAACCCATCGCTCTGGCGGTGTTGTCCTCCACCGTGAACATTCCCCACGGCAGTCTGATGCCTGCCGAGGACAAGCAAGTGATCTGCCGCTGGCTGGCGGAGCGGCGCATCTGGCTGTTCGAAAATGACTGCTATGGCGAATTCAGCTTCGTCCCTGCAGCCGCGCGCTACCGTGACTTTGCCGACCCGGAACGGTTGCTGGTGTTTTCCACGTTCGACAAGATCATCGGTTCGGAGGCGCCGTATGGCTTTGTGCTCAGTCGCTTTCAAGGGCCCGAGCTGCATCGGCTGTTTCTGGAGCGAGCCTTTCGTTTGTCGCCGATTCGGCAAAAAGCGATTGCCAAGCTTTACACCACACGGCGCATCGACCAACACACGCAGATGTTGCGCAGCATGCTGATCGACCGCATGCAGCGCATGAAAGCCATGCTGCACGAACACACGGAGGGTCAGTTACGCATTGTCGCCCCGCAGGGCGGCGCGGCGTTCTGGATCGAGGCCACGCGCCCGGTGAACATGCGCCGGGTATTCGAGCGCTTGTTGGCCAAACGCATCGTGATTGCTCCCGGCGAAATCTTCAGCCAGCAGGGGGCGTGGCAGCATCATTTGCGCCTGAGCTACACCATCGACTGGAGCAAGGACATCACCCACGCGCTGAAAATGCTGACTCAGGCCATTCAGGATGAAGGGTCTATGGCTGGCGCTCAGTTGATGCCATAGCAATGCCGGAGTTCGGGGAATGTGCCCGCGCGGACTTCGTCGGCGAACGCCTCGCACGCCTCGCGGATCTGCGCGCCAACATCGGTGTATTGCTTGACGAAGCGCGGTACGTGATCACCCCCCAGCCCTAGCATGTCCTCGGTCACCAGCACCTGACCGTCGCACGCCGGTGAAGCCCCGATGCCGATGGTCGGCACGGGTGAAAAATCGCTGATCCGGCGCGCCACGCCTTCGGCCACGCCTTCGAGCAACAGACTGAAAGCACCGGCTTCAATATGGGCGCGCGCATCGGCTTCGAGGTTCATGGCGCCTGCTTCATTCATGCCCTGGGCCTTGAAGCCACCCATGGTGTTGACGTACTGCGGCATCAGGCCGACATGCGCCATCACCGGGATGCCGCGTTTGACCAGAAACTCCACGGTTTCGGCGAACACCGCGCCGCCTTCGAGCTTGACCGCATCGCAACCGGTGCGCGCCATCACTTGCGCGCAGTTGCGGTAGGCCTGCTGCGGCGATTCCTGATAACTGCCAAACGGCATGTCGGCAATCACGCAGGCCAGCTGGGTACTGCTGACCACAGCGCGGGTGAAAACGATGGTTTCCTCCAGGCTCATGTCGAGCGTTGAGCTGCGGCCAAGTCCGACCATGTTGGTCGAATCACCCACCAGGATGAAGTCGACAACGGGGTCCATCAGTCTGGCCATCCAGCTCGTATAGGCAGTCAGGGAGACAATTTTCTGTTGCCCCTTCATCGCGACCAATTGAGGAACGGTAAGTCGTTTGGTTCGGGTATGCAGGCTCATGGCTCTCTTCCTTGTTAAGCCCCGTGGTCGGGGGCGTCAGTGATTACAACCAATCCCTTTCCCATCCACGCCATGCGTCGTAATCAGCGTCGATGCGTTCGCTCTGTGGGTGCAGCAGAAACACTGCAGCCGGTGAGCTGTTCAGGTCTACGGTGGGGGCAATCCTTGCCCCTTCGGCGAAGCGGAACCTGGCGTTGTGAAAACTCGGCAAGGCTTCCAGGCGCTGGCGCACATGCTCCTGCGCAAACAGCCCGTGGCGGTGGGCGATCAGGTTCATCCCCCGCGCGTGTTGCAACAGCTGATAACGTTTCGGCCACTGCGCCAGACGCGCCGGGTCCAGATAACTGAGGCAGGTCAGGGCCACCTGATCGTTGCCGGTGGCCGCGTGCAGGGCGGGCGGACAGGCCAGTCCGGACAGGCGTGCACCGGTTTCCAGCAGGCGCGGGCCATTGCCGGTCAGGATCAACTCGGTGTGCGCCGGGCCGTGCACGATCCCCAACGCGTCGAGCACGCCTTGCACATACTCAATCAGTTGCGGCAGCTCGCGGGCGTCCGCCGGCAGCAGGTCCTCGCGGTCGTAGATCTTGCGGCCGTCGGCGGCGAAGGTCTTCGAGCATTTCCAAACGTCGGTGATCCAGTGCTCGCCCGCGTGGCTGACGGTGTTGATCACGTACTCGGCGCCTGTCAGGTATTCCTGCAGCAGTACCGCTTTATTGTTGAGCATCATCAGATTGGTGGCGCCGAGGATCGACTCGATGGCTGCTTCCAGCTGCAGCGCATCGTGGCAGATGAACACGTTGTCCGAGCCGGCACTGTCCAGCGGTTTGGCCACTACCGTTTCGCCGCCGCGGGCCCTGAACCAGACCAGCGCCCGCTCCAGCGAGCTGGTGCGCAACTGTGCCGCCACCGGCAACCCGGCCTCGGCCACGCGTTCAGCCATCAATGACTTGTCGCGACGCGCGGCGGAGGTCGCCGGATTATTGCCGGGCAGGCCCAGGCGTGCGGCCAGCAAGTCCGCCAGTTCTACGCCGAATTCGCTGCCAGTCAGCACGGCGGCCGGGTGATAGGCGGCGAGTTTCAGCAACAATGCTTCAAGGCCTTCTTCGGCGACGCTGAAGTCCTCGATGAACAATTCTTTCGGGCAGCTCGCGGCAAATGCGGCCGGCATGTGCGCGCGTGAACGCACATGGAGCAGAGGCCGCTGTCCGGCCAGTGAGCGGGCCAGCAGGGCGCCGGTCGAATAAGCGTCGACCAGAATCAACGGCGCGGCGCTGGAATCAATGCAAGGGTTGGTCATAACGGTTCACCGTGTAATGCAACATCTGAAACAGCTCGGACGAGCTGATGCCGGGGCCGTCCACTGACCAGCCACTGCTGCGAGGCAACGGCAAACTGCCGGTGTTGCCCCAGCGCAGCGCGCCTTGATCGTCGATACGGGTGGTGGCGCGCCCCGGGTTGTCCGGGTGCAGGCAGTAGGGAATATCGAGCAAGCCGCGCGCGAAGGCCTGCACCAGTGCCACGCCGATGTCGGCGTGCAGATTGAGTACGGTCTCCACCAGTCGCCGCGCTTCGAACAGCGTTTGCTGGTAATAGCCGGCGCTGCCCGCGTCAGTCGGGAGGTCGCCGGCGGCGACTTCGGCGGCCATGCGCAAGGCATCAAGGTTGTCCTCGACCGAGGGAATCTGCCGCGATTCGGCGATGGTCTTGACGATCAACCGCTCGCAACCTGCAGCCTTGGTCAGTCGTGCACTGTCGCAAATCAAACGCCGCGCGCCGTGGCTGGAGGTCGGGAACACGCCCATGTACGAATACACCACGACATGCCAATGATCGCCGTCGAGATACTGGGCGGCCAATTCGCGCAATGCCTGCAACGCGCCGAAATCCTGTTCCATCGACGTGCCTTGGGCGTAGCTCAACGAGACGCTGCGCACCCCGTGCTGACGGAAAAACAGGGCTTCCAGCAAGGTCATGGCGATCAGCAGCGAGGGCGGGCACAACTGCCCCAACAGACAGCCGCCGAAACTCTCGATATGCGCATGCTCGGTCGCGCCCGCCAGCACCTGACAGCTCTGCGCCCAGGCACTGACCGCCTCGGCCAACGGCAGACGGCTGTAGGGCATGCAGTACGACACCGGGCCGCCCTCCGTGGCGTCCAGACCCAATGCTGCCAAGCGCTGAAAAACGTTCTGCGGTTTGGCCGTGCCGTGGCGGATCTGAATCGGGAACTCCGCGCTGTACAGTCCGGCGAGCATGCCGCGCACCGCTTCGATTGGATGGCTGATGATCGGAAACCCGTTCATCGGCGCCGAACTGTTCAGGCACTGCAACGCACTCTGGTAATCGCCGACCCGGGTATAGCTGTCGAGCGTGATGGTGCCGATGGCCGCGCAGGGCAGGGCGGCGACGCTCGCCAGCCCCGCGCGCATCTGGCTGAGTGCGCCAAAACCCATGCGCGGTTGCACCACCAGCTCATCGCGGGCGCGGGCGCGCTCGATGAACTGTTGAAAATGGCCGCCGTTGAACGCCGTCATGCTTAGCGTCCCGAGACCAGTTCAACCACGGTTTCACCGGTCGCCGGGTCGTAGCGACTGATGCGCCCCTTGTGCGGATCACCGGCGCGCACCCGCGCGATCAGCGTGACGTCGCTGTCGAAATCGATGCGTTGATGCGCATACAGACTGCGCAACGCCGGCAGCGGCAGGCCGCTGACCTCGCTCAGCCACTGACCGAGGGCCGGATCGTTATGCTCGCCAGCGAGCACCCGGTGCAGATTTTCGAGATCGGCCAGACGCTGCGGATGGCATAGCCCGACGAAGCTGGAGAACTCGCGGCCACGATCAACGAACGGCGCAAACTGCATACACACCAATTGCATTTCATTGAGTCCGAACGCCTGCTCGGCGAAGCGTTCGGCGAGCGTGCGGCGCGCCTGCATGCCCTGCGCATCGACATAGGCCGACATGGCCAGATCGATCAGGCGCTGGGGCATTTCTTTCTTGCGCATGAGCGCCTGTGCCAGCTCCAGGTATTCGGCAATCCCCTGGTTGTAGCTGCGACCTTGCACGTACTCGGCCTTGAGCCCGCGAAAGTGCGCCATCAACATCGGGTTGGCGCAATCGGATTCGGTGAAGCTGAATGCCAGTTCTTCGAAGCGAAAATCGAGGAATTCGGTGATCAGTTCCCAATGATCCTCGACCTTGTAGCTGACCAGATCGTAAATGCTGATGAACGCTGGATCGGCGTTGTCGTCACCGCAGGCGACGCGTCGTTCCTCGCGTTGCTGATCGAAGCCTTTGCCGAACAGTTCGATGAAATAGCTCTGAGCCACGCCATCCAGCGCTTGCAGCAACCCGCGAAAGCCCTGCCTGCGGCATTCTTCGACATCCAGCCCCAGACGCTGCGCCAGACGCATGATCCAGGTGAAATAGTGCTTCTGCTCTTTGCGCGAATCACCGGTGACCACTGCATCGACGCCGCCCTGCCACCACGCGGCGCGACCATAGAAATCCGCAACGGCGAGGTTGCAGCTGTTGCAGAAGGTCGGGCGACCGTCGCCAGCGGTGCGGTGGCCGTTCATCAATACGTCGAAACGGTTCATCGCCTGTACATCGTCGGGGAACGGCAGATGCCGTTCGAACGGGCGAATCTGGCGGTGATCGACCACCAGCATTTCTACCCGCGGGTCATCGAACAGGTGCAGCGCGCGGTAGACCCGATCAATGTTGGCCATCACCGCATCCGGTACGCCGGCATGGCGCATGTTGGCGATGCGCAACTGAAAGGTGCGGCCATGCAGGATCGCCAGTTGTAACTGCGTGGCGCGCAGCATGGCTACGGTGTACGAGCTGTCTTTGCCGCCGCCGTAAGCGACCATCAATTTGTAGCCGGTCAGCCCGTCGAGACCACCCGCAGCGTCAATCAGACGCTCGCCGAGGATAGCCACGGCGCGACGTTCGTCGGCGCGCAAATAGTGGTTGAGCTGACCCAGCAGGGGTTCGTCGTTCAAGGTTTGGGAAGTGGTGGAGTTCATACCGGTTCAGCCCGAAATTGGAATGCCTGAGTGGTGTGGCGGATATCGTTTTCAGTGGCCACTTCGCTGCCGCCGACAAAAATGAAGCGTCCGCTGTGCAGGGCGTCGTAGCTGCCGCCGGCCTCGAGAATCTGCCCCGGCTCGGGCAGCAACTCGCGCCACAGATTGGGCACGGTTTCGCGCAACGAATCGGCTTGCACTACCCGGCACGGCAGGGCCGCGGGTTTCGGGATCACCAGCCAGCCGCCGCTTGGGTCGTGGCTGACGGCGGGCACCGGCACTTGATCGCCGGCGAGGCGGCGCAGCCAATGCTCGTAGAGATTGACCCCGAACACTTTGTTGATCAGGTGCGGGACTTCGCTGCCGCCGACCCGCGCACCGATTTCGAGGAACACCAGCGAGTCGTCCGGTTCGACGAAAATTTCCAGGTGGAACGCCGTGCAGCGCAGATCGAGGGCACGCATGATCTGTTGGCTGAAAGCCTCGATTCGCGCGCGCAGGGCCGATGCCTGGACGATCACCGAACCCAGCGGCTGCGCCTTGGCGAAATCCAGGCAACTGTTGATATAACGTGACACCACCTGAAACGGCACGCTGCCGTCGACATCGACGAAGCCGTCGATGTGGTAGGTCTGGCCGTGCATGAAGCCTTCGATCTCATAACGCGACAGGTCGATGCTGTTGAGCAGCGTGCGCAGAGCGGTCTCGTTTTCGACCTTTTCCACGCCCATGCTCGCGGCACCG
Organism: Pseudomonas sp. P42; assembly: GCF_017973755.1. NCBI lineage: Bacteria > Pseudomonadati > Pseudomonadota > Gammaproteobacteria > Pseudomonadales > Pseudomonadaceae > Pseudomonas > Pseudomonas sp. P42. The sequence goes on from NZ_JACOPU010000005.1 coordinate 39,464, forward strand.
TCCACCGGTTTTACGATCAGCGGGAAACCGATTTCCCGGGCAAAATCCACGGCCTGTTGCACCGACTCGCAACGCGCAAACGGCGGCACCGGCAGGCCTTGGTTTTGCAGGATTTCCTTCATGCGTGCCTTGTCGCGATAAACCGCCACTTCGTCAGGGCCGTGACCGGGAATGTTCAGGGTCTGGCGCACGCGCGCGGCGATTTCCAGAGTGAACTCGGAGAGGGCAATCAATTGATCGACGGGGCCGACGCGTTCGATGACTTCCTGCACCGCGCCGAGCAGTTGCTCGTATTGGTTGACGTCAGCGACCTGTACCTGATGAGCGATATGCTGCGCCGGGGCGAGTACGCCGTCGGCGCCGAGTGCATCGACCACGTAGCTGATCCGGTGTTGTTGATGGTCGAAGAAATCTTCGTAGCGAGTCAGTTCGTTGTCCCAGCGGCGCCCATCACGAAAGCGCGGCCAGCGGTTGACGATAACGATGTGCATCGTGGTAATCCTTTGAATGGGCGAAGTCAGCCGTGGTCGGGGGTTCAGCGCCAGGACGCCACGCTGTTGGCGAGTACGGAATCGGCGTCGGGCTGTGCGTGCAGCGAGCCCAGATAGCGGCTGAAGGTGTCGATAGCGTCGGGGCCGACGAACACCTGGTTGTAACCGGCATCGATCAAAGATTGCCGGACTGCCAGGGTTTCATCTTCGGAAGTGGTCAGCTTGCCGCCGATCACGCAGGGCAGGTGCGGGTGTAGCTGGCGCACCTGGCGAATCAGCTCAAGGCCTTGCGAGTAGCCGTGGCCATTGACGCTGCTGACCACCAGCAACTGCGTGCGGCGCTGTTGCAATGCACTGAGCACCGTGCCCACCGGCGTGCAGCTGCCGAGGTTCTTCACGTTCAAACCGTGCTCGCCCAGCCACAGTTGCAGGTACACCAGATTCCACATGTGTGAGTCGGACTCGACGGTGGCGAGCAGGCAGTGCGGCAGAGTTTTCATTGGGATGCCTCCATGGCGAGCGATGGATCTTCGAGGGCAAGGCGAAACCGCCGGGTGGTCAAAATAAACAGCAGAGTGCCGGGCACGGTCAGCACGAGTGCCAGCACCAGAATCAGCACCTGCACGCCGTAGACGTGGCCGACGCTGGCGGTGAGCAAACCACCCAGCGGATAAGAGAGCAGGTTGACCAGATAAAACGGCCCCATGACTTTGCCCAGATGAGCGCTCTCGATCGCCTTGATCCGCTGCGTGCGGTTGAACACGTTGAACAGCGCGCATCCGGCCATTGCCAGCAGGAAACTCAGGGCATACAGCAACACACCGCTGGCCACACCCATGCAGATCAGGCCCAGACACAGCAAGGCAAAACCCAGTGCACCGAGTCGATAAATCGACATGCGCGCCAACAGTCGCGGCACCAGAATGAAGTTCAACAGACCCAGCGCGCCGGCCCCTGCATTCATCAGACCAAACACGCCGTCGGCGGCGCTGAACACGCCGCTGATGACGAACGCGTTGGCGCTGAGCACGGCAGCGAATGCCAGATTGATGCTGAAATTCAGCCCGGCCAGCGACAGCACTGGCGGGTTGCCAAGCAACAGGCGCCAGCCGAGCGCGAGATCCTTGAACACGCTGGTCGGGCGACTGACGGAGCGCGCCGTCGGCAAGCCTCTCCAGAACAGCGCCGCAGCAAACAGTGCGACTGCCGCCAGCCCCAGCAGCCAGCGCTTGTCGGCATACATCGCCAACCCGGCGGCGAGTGCCGGGCCCAGCGCCATTGCCAGCAGCTCCATGTTTTGCACCAGCGACTGGCAGTGGGCGAGGCGTTCAGGGCCGGCGATCAGCGGCACGCTTTTTTCAACCGCCATGCGCACCGGCGCCATCAGCACCGACAATACGATGCCGTTGCCGATCAACGCCCAGACCATCCATTGCGGCTGATACCAGCAGATCCCCAGTGTCACGGCGAGGCTCAGTCCCCGCGCAGTATTGGCGCCGCGAAACAGCAGGCGCCCGCCAAACCGGTCGGCCAGCAACCCGGCGAACGGATAGGCAATCAGTGCCGGCAGCCACTCCAGTGCAAACGCCACACCGGAATAGCGCACGTTGCCGGTGAGCTGGAAAATCATCAACGGCACGGCAAACAGCACGGTCTGCTCCGCCAGCAAGGCACACAGCAACCCGGCACCAAACCAGCGAATCGCGCTGTTGCGTGCAGCGCTGCTGATGTCATGCATGCTCGCGGTCCCAGACGGTTTCCAGCTCGCGCAGATAAGGCAGCACGTATTTGCAGAAACGGCGCATTTCGTCGCGGGTTGGCCAGCCAGAGAAAATGAACTCGCTGACGCCGACTTTCTTGTATTCGAACAAGTATTCGGCGACTTCCTGATAGCTGCCGACCACGCACAATGCCGGACCGCCACGATAGGCCACGGCACCCGACCAGAGCATCGGCGACAGCCAGTCGTGTTCAGCTTTGTCGGCAAGGCGGAACGAGGTTTTCACCGCTTCCGAATCGCAGCGTCCGACGAACTCACGCACCCATTCGCGATGCTGTTCGTCCGGGTTTTCCATCATGCTCTCGACCGCGGCCAGCGCTTCGGCGCGGGTTTCGCGGGCGAGTACGTGCATGCGAATTCCCACCGAGCAACCGGACTGCAAAACCGTGCGGGCGGCCTCGGCAATTCCTTGCGGCGTATCGCCGTAACGCAGCCAGCAATCGCTGTGCTGGATGGCGATCTGCTGGGCAACGTCCGAGGCGCCGCTGAGGTAAATGCGCGGACGCTCGGCGTCCTTGAACGGCAACCCGAGCTGGGCTTTTTCGATGCGGTAGTGCTTGCCGTGGTAGGTCAGCGGTGATTCGCCGCTCCAGAACCGATTGAGGATGTCGAGGAATTCGCCGGTGCGCTCATAGCGTCCGTCGTGCGCTACGAAGTCGCCGTAATAGGCTTGCTCGTCCGGGGAAATGCCGGCGACCAGGTTCAGCGAGATACGCTTGTCCGACATCCACGACACGGTGTTGACGATCTGCGTGAACAGGGTCGGCGGCACCAGCCCCGGACGGTAAGCCAGAATGAATTTGACGCGATCGGTCTCACGCACCAGCGCGCCAATCATCGGCAGCGGATCGGGCATGTGGTAGCTGATGCCCATCAACAGCGAGTCGATACCCAGCTCATCGGCTTCCTTGGCGAAATCGACGATCCCGGCGAAGTCGAGGGCGCCGGTGTCGTATTTTTCCGAGGCCTTTTGCTGACCGCTATCGAGCGGCGAGCACCAGTGAATACGCAGTGCAGACATTGTGTTTCTCCATGGCCAAGCCTGCCGCCGCGAGAGCGGAGCAGGCCTTGCGAGTCAGGTCCGGATCAGAACAGGAAGCTGGTACCGACCGTGCGGTCGAACAGCGCCACATCGCGGATGCGTCGCTTGCCACAGATGAACTTGAGCAGACGCTCGATGCCCAGACCGCCACCGGCGCTCGGGTGCAGCAAGCCGCGCCGGGCGACTTCCAGGTAGTTGGCGAACGGCTGCAGGTCCATCGACAGCTCGTTCATGCGGTAAACGATCTGCTCGTACTCGAACTCACGCTCCGCGCCGGACAGGGCTTCGCCATAGCCATCGGGATAGATCAGGTCGTAGTTGTTGTAAGTGCCGCGCTTGCCAGGGGTTTCGCGATCATAGAACTCGCGACGGTAGTTGGTGACGAAAAACGGCGTGTGCGCTTTGGCCGACATGATCTTCTCGAAGTCGTCGCCATGCTCGGCGCGCAACGCGTCGGAGCTGTAGATCGGGAACGCTGTGGCGAAGTGCGGCAGTTGCCGGCCGAGCTGGGACAATTCGGCGGCGCAGTGCTGATTGACCTCGCTGAACACATGCTTGATCAGGCCTTCGATGAGGGCCATGACCTGATGCATGTCACCGTTGCGGATCTCGAAATCGAACTGCGAGAACTCCAGCAAGTGGTTGTCGGAATCCTTGATCTCGGGTTTTTCCAGACGGATGTTCGGCGCGACAATAAAGATCTTGTCGTGGCCCTTGGCGGTCAGCGCCAACTGCTTGTGGAAGATCATGCTGGCGGTCAGTTTCAGGCGCCGTTCTTCATATTGCAGTTCAGCGGGATACACCGCGTGATTCAATGGATCAGTGATTGGCGACATCAGGATCGGCATCAACTGTTTGAAGTCGCGTTCGAGCAAAAACTGTTGCAATGCCTGTAGGACACGTCCCCGGATGATGGCAATGGATTCTATGTCTGGATTAGCAAAATCGGCGAAGTTACTTGTAATTTCTTCCATGATGGGCCAGATATTCAGCGAGTTAGGGAGGCCTGATTATTGTTTAATCGGAAGAAAACTCAATGTACAGATTTCGGCTAAAAAGCAGCACAGAGCCTCGGTTTTGTTGTTCGCATGGCCTTTTGCGTGGACGATATCGCGCTGTTGAAATTGATCAATTGGCGCACCTGGGGGCAGTTCGTTCGGGCCCTCGTTGGCAGGCGTCGTTCTCTATATCTGTCAATTCAGAGTTTGCCCATGACTGCCCTGACCGGTTCGCGATCCCATCGGTTTTCCAGGTCTGACTACAAGACCTTGGGCCTTGCCGCCCTCGGTGGCGCACTGGAAATCTACGACTTCATCATCTTCGTCTTTTTCGCACTGACACTCAGTCAGCTGTTCTTTCCGCCAGAGATGCCGGAGTGGCTGAGATTGCTGCAGAGCTTCGGCATTTTTGTCACTGGCTATCTGGCACGACCGCTCGGCGGAATTCTGATGGCGCACTTCGCCGATCAGCTGGGGCGCAAGCGCGTGTTCAGCCTGAGCATCCTGATGATGGCGTTGCCCTGCCTGCTGATCGGCATCATGCCGACCTACGCTCAGATTGGTTACTTCGCACCGTTGCTGCTGTTGCTGCTGCGTGTGTTGCAAGGCGCCGCAGTCGGTGGGGAAGTGCCCAGTGCCTGGGTGTTCGTCGCCGAGCACGCACCGGCGGGTCATCGCGGTTATGCGCTGGGTTTCCTGCAAGCCGGACTGACCTTTGGCTATTTGCTCGGGGCGCTGACCGCGACCCTGCTGGCGCAAATATTCACCCCTGCCGAAATTCTTGATTACGCGTGGCGCTTTCCGTTTCTGCTCGGCGGATTGTTCGGCGTGATCGGTGTCTGGCTGCGTCGCTGGCTGAGCGAGACGCCGGTGTTCATGGCTTTGCAGGCGCGCCGTGAGGCTGACGCCGAACTGCCGTTGCGCACCGTGATGCGCGAGCATCGGCACATGTTGTTGCCGGCGATGATTCTGACCTGCGTGCTGACTTCGGCAGTGGTGGTGCTGGTGGTGATCACCCCGACGGTCATGCAAAAAAGCTTCGGCATGAGCCCCAGCCATACATTCGCCCTGAGCAGCCTCGGTATTGTCTTCCTGAATATCGGTTGTGTGATTGCCGGGTTGATCGTCGACCGGCTCGGCGCCTGGCGCACAGTCATGTTGTACAGCGTGCTGCTGCCGGTTGGCGTAGCCCTGCTTTATGGCTGCCTGATCAGTGGTGATTCTTGGCTGGGGCTGGCGTATGCACTGGCGGGATTGAGCTGTGGTGTGGTCGGCGCGGTGCCGTCGGTGATGGTTAGTCTGTTCCCCGCACACATCCGCGTCTCGGGCATTTCGTTTACTTACAACATTGCCTATGCACTGTGGGCGAGCACCACGCCGTTGTTGTTGATCGGGCTGATGCCGTGGAGCCCGTGGGTGTGCGTGGTGTACAGCCTGGTGATGGGCGCGGTGGGCGTTGCCTGCGCTGCGTATTTCGGTGGGCGCAATACGGTTCAAACCAGCCATGCGCTGGTTGCCGAGCGCTAGGGAAGACAATTTGCAGCATGCGCACTATGGGTTTGCACGGACGGCTATTCGATGACCGATTTACATGACTTGTCGGCGGCACAACTGCTGGCCTTGTTTGCCAGTGCTGAGTTGTCGCCGCTGGAATACTACGATCACCTGCTGGCGCACATCGAGCGCTGGGAACCGAGCATCAATGCGCTGTACGCGTTCGATCCGCAGCGCGTACTCGATCAGGCGCGCGCGTCGACTGAACGCTGGAGCCGTGGAACCCCGCGCGGCATGCTCGACGGCATCCCGGTGACACTCAAGGAATTGATCGCCACTGAGGGCGATTGCATCCCCCAAGGCTCGCGCGCCACGACGTTGATCGCGGCGACTGCCGACGCGCCGCCGGCCGCGCGTTTGCGTGAAGCCGGGGCGATCATTCTGGGCAAGACCACGGTGCCGGATTTCGGCATGCTGTCGTCCGGGCTGTCGAGTTTCCATGGCATCACGCGCAACCCGTGGGACACCACGCAAAACCCCGGCGGCTCGAGTTCCGGCGCGGCGGCTGCGGCGGCGGCTGGTTATGGTCCACTGCATGTCGGCACCGACATCGGCGGCTCGGTACGCCTGCCGGCAGGCTGGTGTGGATTGGTGGGGTTCAAGCCAACGCTTGGACGGATCCCGATTGATCCCTATTACACCGGCCGTTGCGCGGGACCGATGACCCGCACCGTGGATGATTGCGCGCTGATGATGCGTTATCTGGCACTACCGGATGCACGCGACGCTACCAGCCTGCCGGCGCACGCGCTGGACTGGAACCTGCAGGCACCGTCGATGCAGGGTCTGCGCATCGGGCTGATGCTCGACCCCGGCTGCGGCTTCCAGCCTGAACATGAAGTGTGTGAAGCGGTGCGAGATGCCGCGCGACTGTTCGAGGCCCATGGCGCGCAGGTGGACTTGATCGGGTCGCTGATGGATCGACAGTTGCTCGACGGCCTCGATGATTTCTGGCGCGCCCGCCAGTTGTCGCAACTGCAAAGCTTGAGCACGGCGCAACGCGACAACGTCTTGCCCTACATTCAGGACTGGGCAGCACCGGCGGCCGGGATGAGCGCGGTGCAAGCGGTCGAAGGTTTCAATCAGACCTTTGAAATCCGTCGTCGCTGCGCGCAATTGTTCGGCAACTTCGACTTGCTGTTGTCGCCGACCAATCAGGTCAGCAGTTTCCCCGCTGAATGGCCCTCGCCCGGCAATGACCCGCGCCAGCCTTTCGAACACATCGTGTTCACGCTGCCGTGGAATATGGGCGAGCAACCGGCCTTGTCGATCAACTGCGGGTTTACATCCGGGGGTATGCCGATCGGCCTGCAAATGGTTGCACCACGGTTTGCCGATCAATGGTTGTTGCAGTGCGCCAAGGCTTACGAAGGCTGGCGCGGCTCGATCAAACACTGGCCGTCTGCGCCGCCCCGCTGATCCCGACAGTTGTCGCAGGCCGCTCAAACGCCAGGCGCGTGGGCGGCGTGCACTCTTTTTACAGGCACTTTTCCATGCAATCACATGTACGTCGGGCGTTGCTGCCGATGCTGCTCATCGCCCAGCCTGCTTATGCCGGTGAACCCGTCGCAGCACAGGATCAAGCGACCGGGCTGATCGATGGCAGCCACCTCAACCTGAATTTGCGCCACTACTATTCCAACCAGCACACCCGGCGCAGTACCCACCTGGTGATCAAAAAAGCAGGCGTCGCACAGCCCACGCGCCAGCGCGACACCTGGGTGCAGACCGCGATGCTCAATTACATCTCTGGCTACACCGAAGGTTGGGTGGGCTTTGGTGTCGACGCCTCGCTGTTCAGCGCAGTGACCCTCGAGCGTGGCCACGGTGCGGTGGCCAATGGGGGTGACCGGGTGCTGGTCGACAGCGATGGCGACGCGGTCCCGAGCTGGAGTCGTCTGGGTGTCGGCGACGTGAAACTGCGAGTGTCGAGCACCGAACTCAAGGCCGGGCGGATGCTCACGGAAAACCCGATCCTGCGCTACAAGGACAATCGTACCTTGCCGTCGACCTTTCAGGGCATTGGCCTGAACAGCAACGAACTCGACTGGCTGGCGCTGCAAGCGGGCAGCTTCGAGCGCGCCATCCCGCGTACCGGCACCGGCAGCGAACGCCTGACTACCACCTTCGGCAATCGCGCCTACAGCGGTTCACGTATCAGCTATCTCGGCGCGACAGCCAAAGCGCCCTACGGTCTGACATTGAGCGCTTATGGCTCGCGGTTCGAGGACATGTGGCAGCAATACTATCTGGGCGCGACTCACATAACGGGGGATCGCGCAAATCTCGCGCTGAAAACCAGCCTCAACTACTACCGCACGCGCGATCAGGGTGAACAAAACCTGGGCTTCATCGACAACCACGCCTACAGCCTGGCAATCACCGCCGCCCATGGCGCGCACGCTCTGACTACGGCGTGGCAGCAGGTGTTCGGCGACGAATATTTCGACTACGTGTGGGAGTCCACAGGCAACTACATGGCCAACTCGCTGTACTCGGACTACAACGGCCCGAACGAAAAATCCTGGCAGCTGCGCTATGACTTCGACCTCGCCAGCTACGGCGTGCCGGGCCTGACCACCAGCCTGTGGCACGCCAAGGGCTGGGGCATTGATGGCACCCACTACAGCGGCGACCGCGACGGACGCAACACTGGCTACAACGTGCGCGAGCTGGAGGGTGCCAAGCACAACGAAAATGGCTTGATGCTCGCCTACGTGGTGCAGTCTGGCACCCTGAAAAACACGGTACTGCGCAGCATCGTCTATAACCACCGCGCGAGTGGCGGGCAGATCGACGGCAGTTACGACGAGTTCCGTCTGGTGGCGAATGTACCGCTCAGCCTGTTTTAAATGCGCCGAGACGCCGGCAGTCTGCGGCGTCATCCACGGCAGAAATATTTCAACGGCGTTAACCCGCACGCAACGGACGGCCCGTCTCAGTGGATGAATGATCAATTTCATCCCGAGGTCAGCCCCCATGTCTCTTCCTCTTTTACGTCCTGTAGTGGTCGGTATTTTGCTGGCCATCGGCGGTTGTGGCGTTTCTTCCAAACCTGATTCCGCTGCTGCACCGGCTCAGCCTGAAGCCTTGGTGCAACATGAAGCGATCATGGCTGATGGCGCCATGGTCAAGCGCAGCGTTCATCCGGCACCCATTGCCGGTTTTGCTGCAATGCCTGCCGGGGACAGTTATCCACAAGGCTATCGCGACGAACAGCGTGAGCAATATCAAACGCTGGCCGGCAACCCCATCCACAGCGTCGCCGAAACCCCGGTCTCGACCTTCAGCGCCGACGTGGATACCGGCGCCTACGCCAACGTCCGTCGCCTGCTCAATCAGGGACGCCTGCCGCCGGAAGGCGCGGTGCGACTGGAGGAAATGGTCAACTATTTCCCTTACGACTACGCATTGCCCAGTGACGGCTCACCGTTTGGCGTGACCACCGAGCTGGCAGCATCGCCGTGGAACCCGCACACGCGCTTGCTGCGCATCGGCATCAAGGCGTCCGACCGTGCGGTTGCGCAATTGGCCCCGGCCAATCTGGTGTTTCTGGTCGACGTGTCCGGCTCAATGGATCGCCGCGAAGGGCTGCCGATGGTCAAAAGCACGCTGAAATTGCTGGTTGACCAATTACGCGATCAGGATCGGGTTTCGTTGGTGGTGTATGCCGGTGAATCCAGAGTGGTGCTTGAGCCCACATCCGGACGAGAAAAAGCGAAGATTCGCACAGCCATCGAGCAATTAACTGCGGGCGGCTCCACCGCCGGGGCGTCAGGCATCGAACTGGCCTATCAAATGGCGCAACAGGGATTCATCGCCAAAGGCATCAACCGCATCCTGCTGGCCACCGACGGCGACTTCAACGTCGGCGTCAGCGACTTCGACAGCCTTAAACAAATGGCTGTGGATAAACGCAAAACCGGAATTTCCCTGACCACCCTGGGTTTTGGTGTGGATAACTACAATGAGCACTTGATGGAACAACTGGCCGATGCCGGCGATGGCAACTACGCCTACATCGACAACCTGCGCGAGGCGCGCAAGGTGCTGGTGGATCAACTCGGCTCGACCCTCACCGTGGTGGCGAAAAACGTCAAATTGCAGGTGGAGTTCAACCCCGCGCAAGTCAGCGAGTATCGCCTGCTCGGCTATGAAAACCGTGCGTTGAAGCGTGAGGATTTCAGTAATGACAAGGTCGATGCTGGCGAAATCGGTGCAGGACACACGGTGACGGCGCTGTATGAAATTGTTCCGGCAGGCGAGAAGGGCTGGCTGGAGCCGCTGCGCTACGGTAAATCTGAGAAGGCTGTTTCCGAGAAGAGCGGGGAATTGGCGATGTTGCGTGTGCGTTATCAACAGCCCGAAGGTGGGAAAAGTCTTTTGATCGAGCGGCCGATTGCCAATCAGGTTGTGCCAGCCAGCGAAGATTTGCGTTTTGCTGCGGCCGTTGCCGCGTTTTCCCAGCAACTCAAGGACGGTCGCCATACCGGCGATTTCAACCTGAAGGACACCGAAGCGCTGGCCCGTGGTGCCCGTGGCGATGATCGTTTCGGTCTGCGCAACGAGTTTGTGCAACTGGTCGAACTGGCGCAGAGCCTGCGCACTTCAACCGCATCGAATGCGCTGCCCACTGAGCGACGGATTGAATAGTGAGTCGTCTGAAAGGCTTCATCAGTCAGCTGTTTGCTTCGCCGGACAGCCCCACCGCCAACAGCGATGAATCGCTGTTGGCGCGTTATCGCGAGGGCGACGGCGCGGCGTTCGAGATCTTGTACGCCCGCCACCGTCAGGGTTTGTATCGGTTTCTGCTCGGTCTGAGTGGCAAACCCGAACTGGCCGATGAAGTCTTTCAGGAAACCTGGCTGAGCCTGATCCGCAGCGCCAGTCAGCCACAAGGACGGGCGACCTTTCGTACATGGCTGTTCCAGATTGCCCGTAATCGCCTGATCGACCACTGGCGCAAACATGGTGCCCGGCAACCGCTGCACGACAGTTACGATGAACAAATCCACGCGGTCAGCGACGAAGCCACCGACCCCGAACAACTGCTGAGTCTCAGTCGTGACAGTCAGCGCCTGGAAAACGCCCTGCAGATGCTGCCCACCGATCAACGCGAAGTGTTCCTGCTGCGCGCCCACGGCGACCTTGATCTGGCGCAAATCGCCAGCCTCACCGAAACGCCGCTGGAAACCGTCAAAAGCCGCTTGCGCTACGCCCAGCAAAAACTGCGTCGGCTGCTGGCCGAGGAGGTACTGACATGACTGACGCCCGCCAGACACCCGAAGATTCGGTGATTAAACATGTGCGCGAGCAGCACAACGCTGAACCGCCAACGCACCTTGATGCTTTCATCCTCAATGCTGCGCACCGCCACACCCCGCCGGCTAAGCCTGGTCTGTGGCAGCGCTGGCTCGACGCCTGCCGCAAACCGCGCTGGCAAGTGGCGTTCGCCAGCCTCGTCGGCGTGGCACTGATGCTGTCGTTGGTGCAACGCGCGCCCGAGCCGCAAGCGCAATTTGACTTCGCTCCGGCCGCCAAACCCGCGGCACCAATGGCTCGCAAACAAGCCCCCGAAGCATTGTCCGCCCCAGCTCCCGCGCCGATGGCAGAAATGGCTGCGCCGATGCACAGCGAAGCGTTCAGCGCCGACGAAGCCAAAACCAGCAAACGCGCCACCGCCCCGGCCAACGGTCTCGACGAACAACTGCGCGAAGTCCTGCGCCTGCGTGAGTCCGGGCAATCACAAGCCGCCGACAGCCTGTTCAACAACCTGCACAAACGCTACCCAAACGCCGACCTCGACGCCCGGCTCAAACAAATCCAGAAGAACTGACTGCCTCTGCGCCCAGCCATTTGGCATTGCCCCGCAAAACGCGCACTATCGGGCCATAGCTGAAGCGCTGGAGAACACCGTGGCACCAAAAATCGACCGCATCGCCCAACTCCTCAATTGCCCGAAAAAGGGCGAAGAGATGCGGCGCGCGATTACTGAAGCGCGTAAGGAGTTTCTGCTGAGTCAGCAGGAAGAAGACGTGCTTGAGGAAGAGGACGTATTTGAGGAAGAGGTTGAGGAGGAAGACGACGAGGATGAGGATTACGATGAGTTTGACTGGACGACGGAGTAACGTTGCGTCCGAACAATTCAGCGCCCACAAAAAAGCCCCGAACCACCACAGTCCGGGGCTTTCTCGTTTTGATTCATGGTGCACCAGGCGGGATTCGAACCCACGACCACTGCCTTCGGAGGGCAGTACTCTATCCAGCTGAGCTACTGGTGCAGCGGGCGACATCATACCTAGGTCGGCTCGGGGCGTCCATGCTGGGTTTCGGCACCCTTTGTCAGTGCGCGTGTCGGAATAAAACGCTGCATTCCATAAAGCGGTAACGTCCTGCAAAACCCTCGCTTGGCGCTTTGGCGGGGCTGATCTATGGTTTTCCTGCGGCAGGGTTTTTTGCGCGTTGATCTGAAAAATTCAGCAAATGCGGCGTTTTTGTTCTTTTTTTCGAACGCCCTATTGTCCTTTAAACCCTTTGCTCCTACGATCCGTTTGAGATTTCAAACGCCCGTTGATTGGGTGTTGAAGCGCAGGTGTTCCGAAGCGTGCACTATTTTTGCGCCTCACCCGGTCACTGATTTCCCTGACGGCAGCCTTGCGAGGCGCCTTTCTACAATCATAATTTGCTCCGCGCAGGCCGCGGTGCTGTTAAGGAAAGCCGACATGCAGCTTAAAGACACCCAGTTGTTCCGCCAGCAAGCCTTCATTGATGGCGCTTGGGTCGATGCGGACAACGGTCAGACGATCAAGGTCAATAACCCGGCCACTGGCGAAATCCTCGGCACGGTGCCGAAGATGGGCGCTGCCGAAACCCGCCGTGCCATTGAAGCCGCTGACAAAGCGCTGCCGGCCTGGCGTGCACTGACCGCCAAGGATCGTGCGAACAAGCTGCGTCGCTGGTTCGAACTGATCATCGAGAACCAGGACGACCTCGCTCGCCTGATGACCCTCGAGCAGGGCAAGCCGCTGGCCGAAGCCAAGGGTGAAATCGTTTACGCCGCTTCGTTCATCGAATGGTTCGCCGAAGAAGCCAAGCGCATCTACGGTGACGTGATTCCGGGTCACCAGCCAGACAAGCGCCTGATCGTTATCAAGCAGCCAATCGGCGTTACCGCGGCCATCACCCCGTGGAACTTCCCGGCAGCGATGATCACCCGTAAGGCGGGCCCTGCTCTGGCTGCCGGTTGCACCATGGTGCTCAAACCAGCTTCGCAAACCCCATTCTCCGCATTCGCGCTGGCTGAACTGGCTCAGCGTGCCGGCATTCCTGCGGGCGTGTTCAGCGTGGTGTCCGGCAGCGCCGGTGACATCGGCAGCGAGCTGACCAGCAACCCGATCGTACGCAAACTGTCCTTCACCGGCTCGACCGAAATCGGCCGTCAGTTGATGGCTGAATGCGCCAAGGACATCAAGAAAGTGTCGCTGGAGCTGGGCGGCAACGCGCCGTTCATCGTGTTCGACGATGCGGATCTGGATAAGGCCGTCGAAGGCGCGATCATTTCCAAATATCGCAACAACGGTCAGACCTGCGTCTGCGCCAACCGTCTGTACATTCAGGATTCGGTCTACGATGCGTTCGCCGAAAAGCTGAAAGTGGCAGTAGCCAAGCTGAAGATCGGTAACGGTCTGGAAGACGGCACCACCACTGGCCCGCTGATCGACGAAAAAGCCGTGGCGAAGGTGCAAGAGCACATTGCTGACGCGGTAGCCAAAGGCGCAACCGTATTGGCTGGCGGCAATCAAATGGAAGGCAACTTCTTCGAGCCGACCATCCTGACCAACGTGCCGAAAAACGCGGCAGTGGCCAAGGAAGAGACCTTCGGTCCGCTGGCGCCGTTGTTCCGCTTCAAAGACGAAGCCGAAGTGATCGCAATGTCCAACGACACCGAGTTCGGTCTGGCCTCTTACTTCTACGCTCGCGATCTGGGCCGTGTGTTCCGTGTGGCTGAAGCCCTGGAATACGGCATGGTTGGCGTCAACACCGGGCTGATCTCCAACGAAGTCGCACCGTTCGGCGGCATCAAGGCCTCGGGCCTGGGCCGTGAAGGCTCCAAGTACGGCATCGAAGATTACCTGGAAATCAAATACCTCTGCCTGGGCATCTAAGCCGGGAAAGGGATCGCTGCAAACGCAAAGGGCACGAGAGCGCTGTCCCTTTGCGTGTTTCAAACCGGAATTTTCTCTGCGGCCGGGAACGCCGTGGCAGTCGATCATCGCATGCTGCCACCGTCGCTTCCTCCCGCTTAATCCTTGAACCACGCCGCCCGATGAGCGGCGAATGAGGACTGTAATGAGCAAGACTAACGCTGAACTGATGGCCCGCCGTACCGCTGCTGTACCCCGTGGTGTTGGCCAGATTCACCCGATCTTCGCCGAATCCGCGAAGAACGCTACTGTGACTGACGTTGAAGGTCGTGAATTCATCGACTTCGCCGGCGGTATCGCCGTGCTGAACACCGGCCACGTGCACCCGAAAATTATCGCCGCCGTGACCGAACAGCTGAACAAGCTGACTCACACCTGCTTCCAGGTGCTGGCCTACGAGCCGTACGTTGAGCTGTGCGAAAAAATCAACGCCAAGGTGCCTGGTGATTTCGCCAAGAAAACCCTGCTGGTCACCACCGGTTCCGAAGCGGTAGAAAACGCCGTGAAAATCGCCCGTGCTGCCACTGGCCGCGCTGGCGTGATCGCCTTCACTGGCGCTTACCACGGTCGCACCATGATGACCCTGGGTCTGACCGGTAAAGTCGTGCCTTACTCGGCCGGCATGGGCCTGATGCCAGGTGGCATCTTCCGCGCGCTGTACCCGAACGAACTGCACGGCGTGAGCATCGACGACTCGATCGCTTCCATCGAACGCATTTTCAAGAATGACGCCGAGCCGAAAGACATCGCCGCGATCATCATCGAGCCTGTACAGGGCGAAGGTGGTTTCTACGTTGCGCCGAAGGAATTCATGAAGCGCCTGCGTGCCCTGTGCGACCAGCACGGCATCCTGCTGATTGCTGACGAAGTACAAACCGGCGCTGGCCGTACCGGTACGTTCTTCGCCATGGAACAGATGGGCGTTGCTGCCGACCTGACCACCTTCGCCAAATCCATTGCTGGCGGTTTCCCGCTGGCCGGTGTGTGTGGCAAGGCAGAATACATGGACGCCATCGCACCAGGCGGCCTGGGCGGCACTTACGCCGGTAGCCCGATCGCTTGCGCCGCTGCTCTGGCAGTGATGGAAGTGTTCGAAGAAGAACAACTGCTGGACCGCTGCAAAGCGGTCGGCGAGCGTCTGGTCACCGGCCTGAAAGCCATCCAGGCCAAATACCCGGTAATCGGCGAAGTCCGTGCATTGGGCGCGATGATCGCCGTTGAGCTGTTCGAAAACGGCGACAGTCACAAGCCGAACGCTGCCGCTGTAGCGTCCGTTGTGGCCAAGGCTCGCGACAAGGGCCTGATCCTGCTGTCCTGCGGCACCTACGGCAACGTGCTGCGCGTACTCGTACCGCTGACCTCGCCGGACGAGCAACTGGACCAAGGCCTGGCGATCATCGAAGAGTGCTTCTCCGAGCTCTGATCACCCGGTGTGACCTGATCGACAAAAAACCCGCTTCGGCGGGTTTTTTTATGCCCCAGAAACACATCGGCTGTTTTAGCGCTGTATCGAATGGCCATCATTGGCTAAGGTTCAAGTATTGCAAGGGAGAGCGTGCATGACTGCCGTTGATTTACCCGCCGTACCCCGAGTGCTGATTGCCGAGGCTGATCCGTGGTCCCGGGACTTGCTCGAACAAGTGTTGCTGAGCGTGCGTTGTGATGCGCGGCTGGATCTGTGTGCCGATGGCAAACAAGCGATATCGATGCTCAGTGAAGTGCCGTATGACCTGGCTATCGTCGATTGGGAACTGCCTGGCGTCGATGGTTTGAATGTGCTGCGCAGTGTGCGTCAGCGCAAACGTAATCCACCGCTGCCGTTCATTTTGATGAGCAGCCGCAACGACAGTGCCAGCGTGCGTGAGGCCATACTGCTGGCGCCGACGGCATACCTGACCAAACCCCTGAACATGGAAAGCCTGACCGAGCGTTTGCAGGGTTTGCTGTTGAATGCCGGGGAAGAAGTGTTCTGTGAAGTGCCAGTACTGGCGCCTGGCATGACCTTGTCGGTGTTCCTCGAGCGACGCCGTGAGCAGGCCGACGGCGCGCCGTTGATGATGGATGTGCAGGTAGCGGTCAAGCGCAGCCTCAATCCCGGCGGTCTCGATCTGACGCAGCTGCAACAGGAATTCCGTACCGATCCGCAGATTACCGCGGTATTGATTGCGGCGGCCAACAGCGCCGGGCAACACCATGGCGCACCGGTGCAAACTCTGGCGCAGGCACTGCAGCGGCTTGGCACGGGGCAGAGCATGAATCTTATTCTGGGGCTGGCGCTCAAACGCAGCGCCCGGCTTAGCGATCCCTGTCTGGCGGACTACGCCGAACGTTATTGGAACCTGTCGCTGCACACCGCTGAATACGCGCGCACGCTGGCGCGGTTGCTCGATCTGGATCAGGAGCGCTGCTATTGCGCGGGCATACTGCATCGTCTCGGTGATCTGGCTTTGCTGCGCTGTTTGCAAGAATGGAAACAGGCGGGCGGTGAGCTGGACGATTTTGAGGAAGTGGGTGAAGCGTTGGCGCAATTTGGCGCGGCCTACGGTTCGGCGCTACGCACTCGCTGGCGACTGCCGCTGGAGTTGCGTGAGTTGATTGCCTCGGTCTACCAGCTCGGCGGTGGGGTGTATTCCCGCGAGGCGCTGGTGATGAACATGGCGGCGCAGATGGCTCACCTGACCGAGCATGAAGGTATCGAGGCGTTGGCGAAGAGCCGGACCGCGCGGTTGCTCAAGATCGGTTTGCCAGAGTTGATGCGGATGCGCAAATAGCCAGATTTCAATGTAGGAGCTGCGGCACGCTGCGATCTTTTGATCCTGATCTTTAAAGTCAAAAGATCGCAGCGTGCCGCAGCTCCTACAGGGGATTTGTGTTGGGCTTGAGCCAAAGGTTCAGCCGGAGATAATCCGGTTCTTGCCCTGACGCTTGGCTTCATACATCGCCGCATCTGCCCGGGCGAAGAGGCTGTCGAGGCTTTCGTCGCTTTCGGTCAGGCTCGTCAGGCCCTGGCTGACGGTGATGCCGAACGTCTGGCCGTCCTGGCTGAAGCTCAAACGCTGAATCTCCTGTTGCAGCCGCTCGGCGACTTGCAAGGCCATGTCAGGGGCGCAGCCCGGGAACACTGCGGCAAATTCTTCACCGCCTATTCGCCCGAACAAGTCTCCCCGCCGCAACGAGGCGCGGCCACATTCGGCAATGGCTTGCAGCACGCTGTCGCCTTGAGGGTGGCCGTAAGTGTCGTTGATGATTTTGAAGTCATCGATATCCAACAGCAGAAACGCCAGCGGCGAGCCTTGCAGCCGCGCCTCTTCGAACTCGCGATTGGCGCATTCGAAAAAGTGCCGGCGGTTGCTGCTCTGGGTCAGCACATCGGTGGTGGCCAGGCGTTGCAATTCGGTTTCCATCTGCTTCTTATCGGTGATGTCTTCGGCGATGCCGACGATGATCACCGGTTGCCCGGGCTCGTCCTGACGATTGATGAAGCATTTGTCGCTGAGCCAGCGCACCTGGCCGTCAGCGGCGATGATCCGGTACTCGCGATCTTCCACTGCGCCTTTGTGCAGGACTTCGGCGAGGCTGCGTTCAGCGTAATCCAGATCGTCGGGATAGATGCTGTCGCGCCACTGGTTGTAATCAGCCAGCAGAAGCCCTGCCGAGCGACCGAAAATTCGCTCATAGGCCGGGCTGACGTACAGCACCTGACGGGTTTCCCAGTTGAATGCCCAGAGCACAGCGTTGACGCTGACCAGCAGCGAGCTGAACAGCTGTTCGCGTTCGCTCAGACGAGCGACTTCGCCCTGGGCGTGCATTAATGCCATGAGTGTTTGCGCGGCCTCGGGCCACTGCGGGAGGGATGAGTCTTTTTGGTTGTTATTGACCATCGGCACAATTCTCAGAGGGCGTGCCGCGTTGACAACAACGGCCACACCTAAGCCCGCCGGAATGGCGAAGTCTTTGAGATAGGGGATTTTCGGCGAAGTTCCCAACGGTAGTGGGGTTCTGCTAGGCGGTAATGACGACGCGCTTGATCAATGCAAACGCGCCGTCAGATTTGCGGTGGTGTCGCCACCGATCGGGGATAAATCCACGATCCACATGGGCAGCCGATCAGGCTGTGGCTGGGCGCAACGAGTAGGTTTTCAGCTGGTCGGCGAACTCGCGCAGGGATTGAATTCCGCTGGCCTCGGCTTCATGGATCCACTCTTTGATGGCGGCGAGCATGTCGTGGCCATTGGAGCTGGTCTTCACCCAGATCTGCTGCAGTGCCAGGCGTTTTTCGTAAATGACCTTCAGCGCGTGGCTGTGCTCGAGCATGCTCTGGATGCGCGCGTGGTGGCGATCTTCCAGCAGGCTGGTTTCCCGCGAGAGCAGGCGTTTGGCTCGATGGAACTGGTGACGCACCGAGTGATCGACTTTGTCCAGCTCCTGCTTGACCAGCGGGCCAATGACCAATTTGCGGTACTGGGCCATGATCTGGAAGCGGTTGTTGAGGATCGCCATGGCGGTGTCCATGTCCAGATTGCCCTTGCCTTCAACGCGATGGGCAATTGGGGCTACACGCTGAACCTTGGCCAGACGCAGAAAACTGAAGACTTTGATCCACGCCCAGCCGAGGTCGAATTCCCATTTCTTCACCGACAGCTTGGCCGAGTTCGGGTAGGTGTGATGGTTGTTGTGCAGTTCTTCGCCGCCGATCAGGATGCCCCAAGGCACCAGATTGGTTGCCGCGTCGCGGCATTCGAAGTTGCGATAACCGACCGCATGGCCCAGACCGTTGATGACGCCGGCGGCCCACACCGGGATCCACATCATCTGGATCGCCCAGATGGTGATGCCGATGGTGCCGAACAGCAGCAGGTCGATGACGCCCATGATTGCCACGCCCAGCAGCGGGTAACGGCTGTAGACGTTGCGCTCGATCCAGTCCTCGGGGCAGTTCTTGCCGTAGATGCGCAGGGTTTCCGGGTTCTGCGCTTCGGCGCGGTACAGCTCGGCACCGGTACGCAATACCGTGGACAAACCCTTGATGACCGGGCTGTGCGGGTCATCTTCGGTTTCGCATTTGGCGTGGTGCTTGCGGTGGATGGCGGTCCACTCGCGGGTGTTCTGCGCCGTGGTCAGCCACAGCCAGAAACGGAAAAAGTGCTTCAGACCGGCATTCAGCTCCAGGGAGCGATGGGCCGAGTAGCGGTGCAGATAGACGGTAACGCCGACAATCGTCACGTGGGTCATCAGCAGGGTGACCGCGACCAGAGACCAGGCCGACAAGCCAAGAAAACCTTCGTACCACATAGGCTATAGGGCCCTCGATAAAGATAAAAACAGCCGATGCATTATCACTAAGCACACAGATAAAACCAGTCGCGCTTTCAGATAAGAGTTAGCTGGATGTTTCTTGACCTATAATCCCACTTTTTTGTAGGGACATGGACGGCCGAATGTCTGCCACTTATCGCGATGCCTTGCGTGCAGCGCTGCTCTATCTCGTACTCGCGGCGGTCTGGCTGCAAGGTACTGGTTATTTATTAAACAATTTCTTCGATAACTCGGCCCAACTCGCACGATGGCAACTGATCAACGGTTATGTCTTTGCGGCGGTCAGTGCCGGTCTGATTTTTCTGGCGCGGGCGCGGTTGTACGAGTGTCTCGGGATAGGTGCGAGGTTGCGTGAACGTCACGCTGATCGGGAGCGCTTGCGGCAAGCGGCGGCTGTGTTCGACTGCACTCGCGAAGGCGTGTTGGTCACCAACCATCAAGGGCTGATCGTGCACGTCAATCGTGCGTTCATCGAGATTACCGGTTATCTGCGCGAAGAAGTGCTCGGCCAACAACCCAGTCTGTTCAAGTCCGGCCATCATCCGCCGGGCTTCTATCAGGCGATGTTCGCCACGCTGGAATCGCAAGGCGAGTGGAGCGGCGAGATCTGGAACCGCCGCAAAAGCGGGGAGATTTATCCCCAATGGCAAACCATCCGCGTCATTCATGATGATCAGAGCCGGATCAGTCATTACGTAGCGGTGTTTTCCGATATCAGTGCGATCAAGCATTCCGAGCATGAGCTTCAGCACCTTGCCCACCACGATCCGTTGACCGATCTGCCCAACCGTCTGTTATTCAGCGATCGTACCGAACAGGCCCTGGCGTCGGCGCAGGCCCACAAGCGCGGCTGTGCGCTGCTGTTGCTCGATCTGGATCACTTCAAGATGATCAACGACAGCCTCGGGCACAACGTTGGCGATCGTTTGCTCAAAGCGGTGGCGATCCGTTTGCAGGAGCTGTTTGGGCCCGGCGTCACCGTGGCGCGACTGGGGGGTGACGAATTCGCGGTATTGGCAGAAAGTTGTCCACAGCCCGGCCAGGCGGCGGCATTCGCTCAGCGTATTCTCGATGCCCTGAAGGAGCCGGTCGGTATCGACGGCGATGAGTTATTCATCAACGCCAGCGTCGGCATCAGCCTGTTCCCCAGCGATGCGCTGAGCGCCGACCAGTTGTTGCGCAACGCCGACGCGGCGCTGTTCAAGGCCAAGAGCAGTGGGCGCAACGGTTATGCCTTGTACACCGAAGAGCTCACCGCTCACGCCCAGCAACGGGTCGAAATTGCCTTCGAACTGCGCCGTGCGCTGGAGCAACAGGAGTTGCGGGTCTATTACCAACCGGTGCATGACCTTAAAACCGGTCGTCTGATCGGCGTTGAAGCCTTGGTGCGTTGGCAGCATCCGCTGCGGGGGCTGGTGTCGCCGGCCGAATTCATACCTATTGCCGAGCGCACCGGGTTGATCGTCGACATCGATGCCTGGGTGATGCAGCAGGCTTGCCGGCAGATGTGCCAGTGGCAGCAGGCCGGGAGGGGGCTGTCGTTTGTGGCGGTGAATGTGTCGTCGCGGTTGTTTGCCCGGCGCGAGCTGTACCAACAGGTGGCGCAAGTGCTGCGCGAGACCGGGCTGGATCCGGCCTATCTGGAACTGGAAGTGACCGAAAGCGCGGTGATGGACGATCCGGAGGTGGCGCTGGAGCAAATGCATCGCTTGCGTGAATTGGGTGTTCGCCTGGCGATCGATGATTTCGGCACCGGCTATTCGTCGTTGCTGCGGCTCAAGCACTTGCCGGTGCAAAAGCTCAAGATTGATCAAGGATTTGTCGCCGGTTTGCCGTGGGATGAGGATGACATAGCGATCGTCCGGGTGATCATCGCGCTGGCGCGGAGTATGGGCATGCAGGTGCATGCCGAAGGGATCGAGCAGGTTGAACAGGCGGCGTTTTTGCTGGAGCAGGAATGTGATCTCGGGCAGGGCTATTGGTTTGGGCGGCCGGTGCCTGCGCTGGAAATAGATTGGGCGCGGGCCCCGTTAGTTGTCTGAGGATCAAAAGATCCTCAGATCACGGCCCGATCTTTTTGCTTTTACAGCAAACAAACCCTTGTCCGCTTTCATGATTTTTTCTGGTTATATAAACATTCTTAAATAGTCTTTTTAAGAATATCAGCGCCTCTCTTATATTGCTCCCACGCCGAACGCAGTGCCGCCCACTGCCAGGCATATCCCATTCAAAGGAGCAGCACCATGAGCGCATCCCTTCGCAGCGTTGACGGTCAGGACGAAACCACGATCTTGCGTGAAATCCAGAGCGCCCTGCGCGATCTGCGGTTTGGCGCGGTGGAGATCACCGTGCACAACGCTCAAGTGGTCCAGATTGAGCGCAAAGAGAAATTCCGTTTGCAGCAGCCGGGCAACAAGCCGAGCTAAAAAGATCGTCCGATCGCGGCCCGAGCCTTCGGCAGCTCCTACAGGGGGCTGTGTGCTGGAGCTGGCGAAGGCGGCGATCTTTCAGCGGGACCCGATTCCAGCAGTACATAAGAAAAAGCCACCACCCAGAATTCCAGGAGCTTTCACCATGTCGTCGATTCGCCGTTACGCTTTGGCCGCCCTGGCCAGCGCTGTGTTTGCCGGTTCCGCGGTTGCCAAGGATTACGAACTGCTCAATGTGTCGTATGACCCGACGCGCGAGCTGTATCAGGACTACAACGCCGAATTCATCAAGTTCTGGCAGAAGGACCATGCCGGCGACACCGTGAAAATCCAGCAATCCCACGGTGGTTCGGGCAAGCAGGGCCGCGCCGTGATCGATGGCCTGCGTGCCGACGTCGTAACCCTGGCCCTGGCCGGTGACATCGACGAAATCGCCAAACTCGGCAAGACCCTGCCCGCCGACTGGCAGAAGCGTCTGCCGGAAGCGAGCACGCCGTACACCTCGACCATCGTCTTCCTGGTGCGCAAGGGCAACCCGAAAGGCATCAAGGACTGGGGCGATCTGGTCAAGAACGACGTCTCGGTGATCACCCCTAACCCGAAAACCTCCGGCGGTGCGCGCTGGAACTTCCTCGCGGCCTGGGCCTATGGCCTGAAAGCCAATGGCGGCAGCGAAGAAAAAGCTAAAGAGTACGTGCAGACCCTGTTCAAGCACGTGCCGATTCTCGACACCGGCGCTCGCGGCTCGACCATCACTTTCGTCAACAACGGTCAGGGTGACGTGTTGCTGGCCTGGGAAAACGAAGCGTTCCTGGCGCTGAAAGAAGACGGCGGCGCCGACAAGTTCGACATCGTCGTGCCTTCGTTGTCGATCCTGGCTGAACCACCGGTGGCCGTGGTCGACAAAAATGCCCAGAAGAAGGGCAATGAGCAGATCGCCGAAGCCTACCTCAAGCACCTGTACAGCCCGGCCGGTCAGGAAATCGCCGCGAAGAACTTCTATCGTCCACGTGACAAGGACGTGGCCGCCAAGTACGCCCAGCAGTTCCCGAAACTGGAACTGGTGACCATCGACAAAGACTTCGGCGGCTGGAAAACCGCGCAACCGAAATTCTTCAACGATGGTGGCGTGTTCGACCAGATTTATCAGGCGCAGTAATCTCACTCTAACCAGCCTGATGTTTGGGCACATGACATGTGGAAGCGAGCCTGCTCGAAGGCAGTGTTACAGGCGACAGGAATGTTGTCTGATACTCCCTCTTCGCGAGCAGGCTCGCTCCCACATTGATGCGTTTTTAACCAGGGACTTTTATGTCGCGTCGTATCTCCCCCGTCATACCCGGCTTCGGGCTGACGCTGGGTTACACCTTGGTGTACCTCAGTCTGATTGTGCTTATCCCGCTGGCGGCGATGTTCGTCCACGCCTCGCAGCTCACCTGGGATCAGTTCTGGACGATCATTTCCGCCCCCCGTGTGCTGGCAGCCTTGAAGTTGAGTTTCGGCACCGCGCTGTGCGCTGCGATCATCAACGGCATCATCGGCACATTGCTGGCGTGGGTGCTGGTGCGCTACACCTTCCCCGGGCGCAAGGTGATCGACGCGATGATCGATCTGCCGTTCGCCCTACCAACGGCGGTAGCCGGTATCGCTCTAACTGCGCTGTACGCGCCGGCCGGTCTGGTCGGCCAGTTCGCCGCCGAGCTCGGTTTCAAAATCGCTTATACCCCGCTGGGCATCACCCTCGCGCTGACGTTTGTGACGCTGCCGTTCGTGGTGCGTACGGTGCAACCGGTGCTGGCCGACATTCCCCGTGAAGTCGAAGAGGCCGCAGCTTGCCTCGGCGCGAAGCCATGGCAGGTGTTCCGCCACATCCTGGTGCCGGCATTGCTGCCCGCCTGGCTGACCGGTTTTGCCCTGGCCTTTGCCCGTGGTGTCGGCGAGTACGGTTCGGTGATTTTCATCGCCGGCAACATGCCGATGAAAACCGAGATCCTGCCGCTGCTGATCATGGTCAAACTCGACCAATACGATTACACCGGCGCCACGGCCATCGGCGTGTTGATGCTGGTGGTTTCCTTTGTCCTGTTGCTGCTGATCAACCTGCTGCAGCGGCGCATCGAAACCCCATAAGGAGGCGCGAACATGTCCCAATCGTCTATTGCGGCCGCTTCCTCGGCCAACGCTGCGCGGCGTGGCAGTGCCGCGTCGCGCAGAATCCTGATTGGCCTTGGCTGGCTGATCTTTTTCCTGTTTCTGTTACTGCCGTTGTTCATTGTGGTGTCGCAAGGTTTGAAGAACGGCCTCGGCGCATTCTTCACCGCGATCTTTGAGCCGGATGCACTTTCGGCACTGAAGCTCACCGTGTTCGCCGTGCTGATTTCGGTGCCGCTGAACCTGGTGTTCGGGGTCAGCGCCGCGTGGTGCGTGAGCAAGTACTCGTTCCGTGGCAAGAGCATGCTGGTGACGCTGATCGACCTGCCGTTCTCGGTATCGCCGGTGATCGCAGGTTTAGTCTACGTGTTGATGTTCGGAGCCCAGGGCTTCTTCGGGCCGTGGTTGCAGGAGCACGACATCCAGATCGTCTTCGCCCTGCCGGGCATCGTGCTGGCGACGATTTTCGTCACCGTGCCATTCGTGGCCCGTGAGCTGATCCCATTGATGCAGGAGCAAGGCACGCAAGAAGAGGAAGCCGCGCGCCTGCTCGGCGCCAATGGCTGGCAGATGTTCTGGCATGTCACCGTGCCCAACATCAAGTGGGGCCTGATCTATGGCGTGGTGCTGTGTACCGCGCGGGCCATGGGTGAGTTCGGTGCGGTGTCGGTGGTTTCCGGGCATATTCGCGGGGTGACCAACACCTTGCCGTTGCACGTCGAGATCCTCTACAACGAATACAACCACGTGGCCGCGTTCGCCGTGGCGAGCCTGTTGCTGATCCTGGCGCTCTTCATCCTGCTGCTCAAGCAGTGGAGCGAAAACCGTATCAACCGCCTGCGCGCCAGCGCCGCGGAGGAATAACTCATGTCGATCGAAGTGCGTAACGTCAGCAAGAATTTCAACGCGTTCAAGGCGCTGGACAACATCAGCCTGGACATCCACAGCGGTGAGCTGGTAGCGCTGCTGGGCCCGTCGGGCTGCGGCAAAACCACCTTGCTGCGCATTATTGCCGGTCTGGAAACCCCGGATCAGGGCAACATCGTCTTCCACGGTGAAGACGTTTCCGGCCACGACGTGCGTGATCGCAACGTCGGTTTTGTGTTCCAGCACTACGCGCTGTTCCGGCACATGACCGTGTTCGACAACGTCGCCTTCGGCCTGCGCATGAAACCGAAAAACCAGCGCCCGAACGAAAGCCAGATCGCGGCCAAGGTTCATGAGTTGTTGAACATGGTGCAACTGGATTGGCTGTCGGATCGCTACCCGGAGCAACTGTCCGGTGGTCAGCGCCAACGTATCGCCCTGGCCCGTGCCTTGGCGGTTGAGCCGAAAGTGCTGCTGCTCGACGAACCGTTCGGCGCCCTCGATGCCAAGGTGCGTAAAGAGCTGCGCCGCTGGCTGGCGCGTCTGCACGAAGACATCAACCTGACCTCGGTGTTCGTGACCCACGACCAGGAAGAAGCGATGGAAGTCGCCGACCGCATCGTGGTGATGAACAAGGGTGTGATCGAGCAGATCGGCTCGCCGGGCGACGTTTACGAAAACCCGGCCAGCGATTTCGTTTATCACTTCCTTGGTGATTCGAACCGCTTGCTGTTAAGCGACGACAATCACGTGCTATTCCGTCCGCACGAAGTGTCGTTGTCCAGGCATGAGCTGGAAGATCACCATGCCGCCGAGGTGCGTGATATCCGGCCGCTGGGCGCGACCACGCGGGTGACGCTGAAGGTAGAGGGGCAGACTGATTTGATCGAGGCCGAAGTGGTGAAAGATCACGACAGCCTGATCGGTTTGGCCAAGGGTGAGACGTTGTTCTTCAAGCCGAAGGTCTGGCAGAAAGTCGCCAACCTTTAAAAATCAAAAGCTTCGCGAGCAGGCTCGCTCCCACATTTGGAATGCATTTCCCTGTGGGAGCGAGCCTGCTCGCGAAAGCTGTCTAGACAGCCGCCCGATTCGGATTAACCCGCACCACCCCCGCCCGCGCCTCGATCTGCTCTTTCAACTCATGCCGCATCCCGAGCATGAACGCCAGCTCCACCACGACAAACAGCGGCCCGACGATCAAACCGCTGACGTCATCGACAAACGCCGGTTTGCGTCCCTCGTAGTGATGCCCGACAAACTGGATAACCCAGCCGATCACAAACATCGCCAGGCCGCTGCTCAGCCAGACCATGGTGCTCTGCTGCGCCAGGACATGCCCGGCCCAGACTGATAACCCCATCAGCACCGTCATCAGTACGCCGAGCTTCACCTCCAGGCGCAGGTAAAACCACGCCGAGACCAGCGCTACCACAACGGCCGGAGATATCCACAAGCCGCCCAGCGACCATTCCGGACGCGACAACAAAACCGCCACTGCCACCACGATCAGCGGAATACCGATAAAGTGGCTGGCGATGTTGCGCGGGTCACGGTGGTAGGCGGCGTATTGACTCAGATGATCGACGAGGCTTTTCATTGTTGTTCCTCCTGTAGGGTGATCGCAGCATGCCCGGGGTTCAGCGTTCGCTCTGTCAGGCAGGCGACAATTAGGAGTGTTCATGGATAAGCGTTCACGGCTGCTGACCGGGCAGTGGTTCAGTCATTTGCCTGCGTCCTTTCAGGATAGTCTGCTGGCGGCTGCGCGGGAGCGGCGGCTGACGGCGGGGCAGCGGCTGTTTCAGCGTGGCGATCCGCCGTGTGGTCTGTACGCGGTGCTCGATGGCGCCGTGCGCATCGGCGCGGTGAGCGAGCAGGGCAAGGAGGCGTTACTGAGTCTGGTCGAGGCGCCGCACTGGTTTGGTGAAATCAGCCTGTTCGACGGTCAGCCGCGCACCCATGACGCCTATGCCGTGGGGCCGTGCACGCTGCTGAATATCCCGCAGGCCACGTTGCTGAAACTGCTCGATGAGCACCCGGTGTACTGGCGGCATCTGGCGCTGTTGATGAGCCACAAGCTGCGCCTGACTTTCATCAATCTCGAACAGCTCAGCCTGCTGCCAGCCCCGGCGCGACTGGCTCATCGCTTGCTGATGATTGCCGAGGGCTACGGCGAAATCGACGCGCCCCGCCGGTTGCTGCAACTGCCGCAGGAGCAGTTGGCATCGATGCTTTCGTTATCCCGACAGACCACCAATCAGATCCTCAAGGACTTGCAGGGGCAGGGGATTATTGGCTTGGGGTATGGCGAGATCGAGATCCTCGATGCGGTGCGGTTGCGGGCGCTGGCCACGATTTAGCGAACACCTGAAATCCTGTGTGGGAGCGAGCCTGCTCGCGAAAGCGGTGGGTCATTCACCAGTCGTTTTGACTGACCCGGCGCCTTCGCGAGCAGGCTCGCTCCCATATTTTTGATCCGTGTTGATTTCAGGAACCGCGATAGGTCGAGAAGCCGTACGGGCTCAGCAGCAGCGGGATGTGGTAATGCTGATCGGTCTGCTTCACTTCGAAAATCACCGGAATTTCCGGAAAGAACGTGTCGTGTTTGGTCTTCTTGAAGTATTCGCCAGTCTTGAACACCACCCGGTATTCGCCCGCTTCAAATGGCTGTTTGGCCGGGAACAGTTCGGCAATGCGCCCCTGCTCATTGGTGGTGCCTTCGGCCAATGGCTGCCAGTTCTGGCCAACGTGCTTTTCCAGGGTCACGTTGATGCCCGGCGAGGGCAGGCCGTTTTCCAGGTTGAGTACGTGCACGCTGAGCGGATTGCCAGCGGCGAGTGCCAGGCTGGAAAACGCGCTGAGGCCCAGCGCAGCGAAGGTCATGCGCAAAGTCGTCATGGTGAATCTCCTTATCAGGAACGGGTGATGGACAGGCCAGTTTTGTCAGCGGCCCGGGTTGCACAGTTTTCGTCTTGCTCACCGCCGCCGGATCCAGCCACGCCCATGGCGCCAACCAGCTCATCGCCTGCGAACAATGGAATGCCGCCGCCAAGCAACAGCAATTCGTCGAGGGTGTTGAGGTTGACGGTTTCCGGATTGCTGCGGGCGCGCTCGGCGAACAGTCGGGTTGGGGTTTTTGTCGACAACGCGGTGTAGGCCTTGCGCTGGCTGGCAGCGGTGTTGTGCGGGCCGACACCGTCGCCGCGCAGGGTCACCAGCAAGTTGCCGCCCCGATCGAGTACCGACACCGTGCCGGTGCAGCTGCTCATTGCCGTGTCGGCCAGCAGGCGCGCAGTTTTCAGGTCGAGGTCGGCGTGGCGTGGCAGTTCAGGGCTGGCGAAAACGCTGGCGCTGAGGCCGATGGCCAGGCTCGCAACGAGGTATTTGACGTTCATAAACAGGCTCCGGAAGCGAAGGTCACCACCTTAGCCGCCGGACTTCGTCAGAACGCCGTCAGTCGGATTACAAGTTTGTAATGGGCAACGAGGCCGAAGGCGCCTAGCCTGTGCGTCTGAATAATCGAGGTGTGCCATGCGTTTGCTGGTCGTAGAAGATGAAGCCAAAACCGCCAATTTCCTCGCCAAGGGGCTGGGCGAGTCGGGATTTGCCGTGGATGTGGCGCTCAATGGCCTCGACGGGCGCTATTTCATCGAGCAGCAGGAATACGACCTGATCATCCTCGACGTGATGCTGCCGGGCCTCAACGGCTGGCAATTGCTGCAACTGATCCGCCAGGGCGGCGCCACGCCAGTGCTGTTCCTCACCGCCAAGGACGCCATTGAAGATCGCGTGCGCGGTCTTGAACTGGGCGCCGACGATTATCTGCTGAAGCCGTTCGCATTCGCCGAATTGCTCGCGCGCGTACGCACCCTGCTACGTCGCGGACCAATGCGCGAAGCCGAGTCGTACAGCATTGCCGATCTGGAGATTGACGTTTTACGCCGTCGTGTCAGTCGTGGCGGTCAGCGCATTGCCCTGACCAACAAGGAATTCGCGTTGTTGCAATTGCTCGCCAGCCGCCAGGGCGAAGTGCTGTCGCGCACACTGATCGCCTCACAGGTGTGGAACCTGAATTTCGACAGCGACACCAATATGGTCGAAGTCGCGGTAAGGCGATTGCGCTCGAAAGTCGATGACCCGTTCATGCCGAAACTGATCCACACCGTGCGCGGCGTCGGGTATCAACTGGAAGCGCCCGACGATGCGCTCTAGGTCGATTGCCTGGCGCCTGGCGCTGGCGTTCGCGATGGTCTGCGCTTTGGTATTGGGCGCGATTGGCGTGTTTCTCTACCGCTCCCTCGCCGCTGAAATCGCCTACCGCGATGACTTGGCGTTGCTTGGGCGACTGGAACAGGTGCGTGCTCTGCTCGCCGACAGCGACAGCCTCGACGCGTTGCAGGCGCGGCCGCGGCTGTATCAGAACATGCTCGGTAATCTCGACAGTTTGCTGCTGGTGCGCCGCGCGGATGGATCAAATGTGATCGCGATCAACCCGCGCCAGCGAACGCTTCCAGCGCTGAACTCAATCGCGCGCGATCAGCCGCCGCAACGTCGCGACGTGATGACCTGGCAGGCGCCCGACGGCGCCGAAGTGGCGCTGCTGTCCGGCGAAGCTCAGGGGCCGAACGGCGAATCGCTAACCGTGATTGCCGGTAAAGTACTAAGCGAACGCGAGCAGATGCTGGCCAGCTACCGGATGCGGCTGTACGTCGCGATCGGGCTGGGTGCGTTGCTGGCGTTTGCGTTGGGGCTGGTGCTGCTGCGCCGTGGCCTGCAACCTTTACGGCAATTGAGCGAAGCGGTGCGCGGCATTGACCTGCGCAGCCTTGATCAGCGTCTGCCTGCCGTTGGCACGCCGGCGGAACTGCTTGAGCCGGTAAACGCGCTGAACGCCATGCTTGTGCGGCTGGAGGACAGCTTCCAGCGCCTGTCGCAGTTCTCCGCCGACCTCGCTCACGAAATTCGCACCCCGCTGCATACCTTGCTCGCCAGTAATGGCCAGGCGCTGAATCACTCGCGCAGCACGGCGGAGTATCAGGAATTGCTGGCCTCGAACATGGAAGAGTTCGAACGGCTCAAACGTATGGCGGAAAACCTGATGTTCCTCGCCCGAGCCGAACAGGCGGAGCGTGCGCTCGACTTGCGCACGCTGGATCTGGCTGACATCGGCAATGAGCTGTGTGACTACTTTGAAGCCTTGGCCGACGATCGTGGGATTCACTTGAGAAACACGTTCAGTGGGCAATTGTTTGCCGACCAGCAACTGCTGCAACGCGCCCTCGGCAACCTGCTGGCCAACGCGGTGCGCCACGCTGACGTTGGCTCGGTCATCAGCTTGCGCCAGCGCGAAGAGCCGGGCATGTGCTGGTTGCAGGTGAACAACTACGGCCCGGCCATCGCGCCTGAACATCTGGGCAAACTGTTCGACCGCTTCTACCGCGTCGACCCGGCCCGTGCTGAACCGGGTGATTCCGGCGGGTTAGGTCTGGCGATCGTGCAGTCGATCATGCAACTGCATGGTGGGCAGGTGCGGGTGAGCAGTGATGCGACGGGGACTGTGTTTGAGCTTGGGTTTGTGGTGAATTAGACGGCCTCTTCGCGAGCAGGCTCGCTCCCACATTTGGAATGCGGTTCCCTGTGGGAGCGAGCCTGCTCGCGAAGGGGCCGGAACTGACGATTCAACACTCGGTTCAGTCAACGCAACTGATCCCGAAACTGCCCCGGTGTCATCCCCGTCCAGCGTTTGAACGCGCGGCTGAAACTGCTGGTGTCGGCAAACCCCAGCAGATAACTGACTTCACTCAATGAGCAGTGCGGATCACGCAGGTGCAGCAGCGCGAGGTTTTCGCGGCTTTCGTTGAACAGCGTGTCGAAGCGGCAGCCTTCATCTGCCAAGTGCCGTTGCAGGCTGCGCAAGCTCAAGTGCAGAGCCTGGGCGATGCGTTCGGCGCTGGGCTCGCCTTCCGGTAGTTGCTCCTCAATGGCGTTGCGCACCTTGCGCTCCCAGGTCAACGGTTTGAGCTGGGCCATGGTGCGCTTAAGTACAGCTTCGTTGTGTTCCGCCAGTTCGGGGTTGGCGTCGTCGAGGTGGCTGTCGAAGTCGTTGAGGGCGAACTCCAGGCGATCTTCGGCCGAGGCGAAATGCACCGGGGCACGGAAGACTCTGTGCCATTGATGGACATCGAGCGGTTCCGGGCGACGCAGGTAAACGGCCAGCGGCGCGTAGTCGCGGCCAAGGCGATTGCGGCAGGTGCGCACGTAGATCGCGGCGAAGGCATCAATGGCTTCGAAGGCGGGGGCAGGATTGCCCGACGGAATTTTCAGACGGAACAGATAGCGGTCATCGCTGCGGCTCAGATCCAGTTCCAGCGCATCGCTGACCACCGGGTGATAACGCACGATGCGCTCGAACACTTCGCGCAAACTGCCACTGGCCACCAGCGCGTATCCGAGCGCGTGGAACGTGGTCGGGCTGACGAATCGCGACACACGCAGACCAATCGCCGGATCGCCGCTGACCTGCACAGCTAGCCGCCACAGGCGCGTGGTGGCGGACAGGGGATAGCGGGCGTTGGGGTCGTCCATCAGTTGCGGATCGAGCCCGGCCTGTTGGCACAGGTCAGTACTGTCCAGCCCCAGCGCGTCGAGTTGCTTGCGCAGGGCACGGGTCCAACTGGCGAGGGAGGTCGGTTCCTTCATGCTGATTGGCGCTTCCGGTCAACAGGTTGGCGTTCTCGGCTACCGTCATTGCAAACATCACGACGCAAGATACGAACATCTTAAACCCGAGGATGTAAGCATGGACGGTACTTCTGCAAGCCCCCAGCGACACAATGCGGCGCAGCGATCAGCGCATATTCGCCAAGTGGTGCTGGCCAAAGGCATCGAACTGCGCGGGCGCTACCCGATTCTCAAGCATCAGGATGCGCTTGGCGCGGGGATTTTGGCATTTGCCCTGGCCGGAATGATCGGCTCGGCGGCGCTGTACATCACTGGCCACATG
The DNA here is from genome assembly GCF_017973755.1 of Pseudomonas sp. P42. Classification (NCBI taxonomy): domain Bacteria; kingdom Pseudomonadati; phylum Pseudomonadota; class Gammaproteobacteria; order Pseudomonadales; family Pseudomonadaceae; genus Pseudomonas; species Pseudomonas sp. P42. Next base: position 71,296 of record NZ_JACOPU010000005.1, read on the forward strand.
GCCTGGTGGGTGTGCCTGCTGCTCAATGCATTTTTTGCCTCGCTCACCCATGAGCTTGAGCACGACCTGATCCACAGCATGTATTTCCGCAAGCAACGCGTGCCGCACAACCTGATGATGGGCCTGGTGTGGTTGGCGCGGCCAAGCACGATCAATCCGTGGATTCGCCGGCATCTGCACCTCAATCACCACAAGGTGTCCGGCACTGAAACCGACATGGAAGAGCGCGCAATCACCAACGGCGAACCGTGGGGTTTTGCGCGTCTGCTGATGGTCGGCGACAACATGATGTCGGCTTTCATCCGTTTGCTTCGGGCGCCCACCTGGGCGCACAAGTGGAGCATTCTCAAGAGGGTGTTCAAGGTTTACGCGCCGCTGGCGCTGGTGCATTGGGGCGCGTGGTATGTGTTTTTAGGCTTCCACGCAGCCAATGGCATCGCCTACCTGATGGGCTCGCCGATTGAATGGTCGGCGACCACGTTGTCGGTGATGCAGGTAATCGATATCGCCGCCGTGGTGATCATCGGCCCGAATGTGTTGCGCACGTTCTGCCTGCACTTCATCAGTTCGAACATGCATTACTACGGCGATGTCGAGCCGGGCAATGTGCTGCAGCAATGCCAGGTGTTGAACCCTTGGTGGCTATGGCCGTTGCAGGCGTTCTGCTTCAACTTTGGCAGCAGTCACGGGATTCATCATTTTGTGGTCAAGGAGCCGTTTTATATTCGTCAGCTGACCGTGCCAGTGGCGCATAAGGTGATGCGTGAGATGGGCGTGCGGTTCAATGATTTCGGCACGTTCGGGCGGGCGAACCGGTTTGTGCGCCGGGATGACGTGGTGAGTGAAGAAGCGCGTACAGCCCGGGCCTGATCGCTGAATTCAAGGACCTCTTCGCTGGCAAGCCAGCTCCCAAATGTTTTGTGTGGTTCATGAAATTTTTGAACTACATCGCCCCCTATGGGGGCTGGCTTGCCAGCGATAGCTCAGGCAACTTCAATCCGGCCGCAATGGCGAAGCACTCAAATCCCCCCCTCGATACTCAACATACTGCCGCAGCCAGACCATGAGTCTCCCCAGACCACTTTCCAGGTGATGACGCTGCAGTGTCGCGGCTGGTGAATACGGAGTGTTTGCTGGCCTGAAAGGGCGTCAAGCGGACGGCATCGAGAATCGATTTCGTACTGTACAAGGTGTGGTATGAAATTAGTACAGTTGCTAGTTCCAGCGGTGTGGTGTGATGTGATGTACTAAAATGCAAACGCCAGAATTCCTCGCTTTCCTCATCGATGAATTCGATAGCGCAATTTTTAGTGTAGTCAGCTTCTGCGTGTTTGCCCGAGACACTTGCGGGTGCATGTGCCGGCCAAGCAGGCTGATGTCATTCAGGAAGGCTGTGTCAACGCGACCGTCGATTTCAAATTCATCAAACCGAAACCAAATTCGCGCGAAATGTTTACATGAGGAAATACATCATGAGGCTACCGCTATCTGCACAGGAATCGATCTGGCGCGGTTAGCTGGCGGCTGGTCGGGTTAACAGCATTTACGATTTTCCGGGGCCGTTTCCTTGGCAGGGTGCGGCCCTTTTTTATGTCTGGATTTAGGGCTGAAGCCCCTCACCCTCACCCTCACCCTAGGCCTCTCCTGGGGGGTGAGGGCCGTTGACCTAAAGCGTTCCGGGAAACGTATATGCAATTAAGGTCTTAATAAATAGCTTCTTATTCCTTAACGAATATAAATCCCATCCCTATACTCGTTCAGGAACAGACACGCAGGAGAGCTCCCCATGCGCAACGAATCAATTCGCTACCTGATTGTGCCGGGCTGGCAAGGATCGCCAGAAGATCATTGGCAAACCCACTGGCAGAGCAGCCTGCCAAACAGCGCGCGGGTGGAACAGGCCGACTGGCTGACCCCGCGCCGTGAAGACTGGGTCGCGGCGCTGGCCGAGGCCATCGCCGCCGACAGCACGCCGGTCATTCTCATCGCGCACAGCCTCGGCTGCGTCACCGTTGCCCATTGGGCGGCCACTGCGCCAGTGCAATACCTGCGTCAGGTGCGCGGCGCCTTGCTGGTCGCGCCTGCGGATGTCGAGCGTCCGGCCTGCGTGCCGGCCCTGCGCAATTTCGCACCGATCCCGAGCGATCTGCTGCCGTTCCCGAGCCAGGTCGTCAGCTCCGACAACGACGCCGCCGTCAGTGCGCCGCGCGCACTGGAGCTGGCGCGTAACTGGGGGGCCGAAGCCGGGATTCTTGCTGGCGCCGGACACATCAACGTGAAGTCCGGGCATCAGCGTTGGGAGCAGGGTTTTGCCTATCTCTATCGCCTGCAAAACCGCATGGAACACCACGCCCGACGTCGCGCCTGATTTTTACTTCTTCAAACGCCCCCGTCTGCCGGCGGTTCTGGGCGGGAGTCCGCCATGAGTTTCGAAACTTTCGGTCAGCCGTTGCTGACTTTTCCCGATGCGGAAAAAAGCCCCTTGAGCATTCGCGCCAAAGCGCTGGTGTTCGTCGATCCGCGCTCGCGTCAGTTGCGTGAAGAGCTTGAGCAGTTAGCGCCACGATCAATATCAGTGTTGATCCGTGGCGAGACCGGCACCGGTAAAGAACTGCTCGCCCGGCACATCCACCGCGCCAGTGATCGCAGTGGCCTGTTCGTTTCGGTCAATTGCGGCGCGATCAGCCCTACTTATGCCGATGCCGAACTGTTTGGCTACGCCGCTGGCAGTTACACAGGTTCGGCCAGCAGTCGCGCTGGCTGGTTCGGTTCGGCTAATGGCGGCACCTTGTATCTGGATGAAATCGGCGATCTGCCACTGCCGATCCAGATCAAGTTGCTCGCCGCGCTGGAAAACCACGAAGTCACCCGCGTTGGCGCGCATCAGCCGAGTCCAGTGGATGTGCGCCTGGTGGCGGCGACCAGTATCGATCTGGCGCAAGCGGTGGACGCCGGGAAATTCCACGAGCGGCTCTACCACTATCTCAGCGAAGGGCATCTGGAATTACCAGCCTTGCGCGCGCGGATCGGCGACATTCTTTCGTTGGCCGAATATTTCCTAGGCATCTACAGCCAGCGGCTGGGTCTGCCCGTGCCGTTGATCAGCGAAACGGCGCAGCATGTGCTCGAACAACACAGTTGGCCAGGCAACACCCGCGAACTGGAAAACGTCATTCACTTTGCCTTGCTGGTGAGCACCGGTGACGAGATTTTGCCGGAGCACCTGAACCTGCCCGAAGCGTCTGGGCCGCAGCTTCAGATCGAACGGCTGGTGGCACAAGTCAACATCGGCGGTAGCGTCGCTGAGCGTAAGGCATTGAAAGATTTGCTGATTCGTTTGAGTGAGGGCTTGTAACCATTTTGTTCAATATGAACAAAATGGAATATGAAGCTGAATAAACGTTATTGTCCGGGAATAAAAAATCCCGGTATTGTCCGCTTCACGCCAGCGATAGCATTCCACTGGCACACGTATTAATAGCCGTCGCCATGAGCGACCGTGATTTTCGATAAGGACACTGCATGAAAAAGGTTCTGTTGTTTACCGCATTGGCGGCTGCTCTGACTGCTTCCCTGGCCCAGGCTGGCGAGAAACTGGTCGTCGCGGCGACCCCGGTGCCGCACGCTGAAATTCTTGAGCTGATCAAACCGACCCTCGCCAAAGAAGGCGTGGATCTGGAAGTCAAAGTCTTCACCGACTACGTTCAGCCGAACGTACAGGTTGGGGAGAAGCGTCTGGATGCCAACTACTTCCAGACCAAGCCTTACCTGGACAGCTTCAACGCCGGCAAATACAAGGACGACAAGTCCAAGTACCTGGTGACCGTGCAAGGCGTGCACGTTGAACCGTTTGGTGGTTACTCGAGCAAGTACAAAACCCTGGCTGAACTGCCGGACGGCGCAACCATCGCCATCCCGAACGAAGGCAGCAACAGCGGCCGCGCCCTGATCCTGCTGCAGAAGGCTGGCCTGATCGAACTCAAAGATCCGAAAAACGCCCTGGCAACGCCGAAAGACATCGCCAAGAACCCGCACAACTTCAAGTTCAAGGAACTGGAGTCTGCGTTGCTGCCACGCGTTCTGAAGGAAGTTGATCTGGACATGATCAACACCAACTACGCGCTGGAAGCAGGTTTGAACCCAAACAAGGATGCTTTGGTGATCGAAGGTGCTGATTCGCCGTACGTGAACTTCCTGGTGGCCCGTGAGGACAACAAGAACAGCGACGCGATCCAGAAACTGGCCAAAGCCCTGACCAGCCCGGAAGTCAAAGCATTCATCGAGAAGAAGTACAACGGCGCGGTACTGCCGGCGTTCTGATCTGACGTTTTAAAACACCCCCTTCAGGTGTAAAAACGCCGATGGCCAGTGATGGGCATCGGCGTTTTTGTGTGTGCCTTTAAAAGCCCCTAACCCTCTCCCGGAGGGAGAGGGGACTGATCGGGGGATGCTTTAGAAGTACACCGACGTGAAAGAACTCTGCTGAATCCATAATCGACTCGATTTTTCATGTCGATGTAAAACGCCAGACACCTCGGTCGCCCCCTCTCCCTCCGTGAGAGGGCTTGGGGTGAGGGGCTTTTGATTCTCAGGCCACCCGGGCCTTCAAAGCCCGCCTCAACGCCATCAACAATTTCACAATCTCCTGCGGATCCAGTCGCTGCGGCACTTTTACGTCCATGTTTTCTTCCTTGTTATGGGGGTTGGCCGGGGGAGTCTGGCCAAAAGCTGTTCGTCCTTGGAGGGCTTTCGTGAAAAAAAGATCCTTCCTACAGCGAAAAGGAAAATAGCTTTCTTATTCCTTCCCGGCAAATTCAAGGACAGGTTTTTGCTTGATACCAATAGGCTTTAACCGTTTTCGTGGCAGTCCAGAAACTGCCGCAGGCCACGATCTTTTTGGTTTCGGGATCAGTCAGGCCAATGCCACGCCGGCTCATCCAGCACGCGCTGCCCGACAATCCCGGTCTGCCCCAGCGTCTTCTCCAGCACAATGCAATTGCACTCCGGGTCTTCCTGCAACGCCGAAATCAATCGCCGCGCATGGGATACCACCCACACCTGACACTCTTGCGACGCCTTGATAATCAACCGCGCCAGCGCCGGCAGCAGGTCCGGGTGCAGACTGGTTTCTGGTTCGTTCAGCACCATCAACGACGGTGGTCGTGGCGTGAGCAATGCCGCGACCAGCAGCAGATAACGCAACGTCCCGTCCGACAGCTCCGCCGCCGACAATGGTCGCAATAACCCTTCCTGAAAAAACTCGATGGCAAAGCGTCCGCCGGCCTGGGATTCGATGTGCAACCGCGCGCCGGGAAATGCATCGGTGATGGCGGCCCGCATCGCGTCGGCATCGCCTATTTCGATGATCGTCTGCAACGCCGCTGCCAGATCGCGACCATCGTGATGCAATACCGGCGTGCGCGTACCCAGTTGCGGCTGGCGCACTGCGGCGTCGGCATCGCTGCGAAAGTGATCGTAGAAGCGCCAGCGGCGGATGAACTCGCGCATCTGGAACACTTCCGGCGAGCTGCGCAGGCTGCCGACCTGGTCGAACAGGCTGTCGAAGTTCGGTGTGTGTTGTGCCAGAACGTCCCATTTTCTCTCTGAGCGGGCACGGATCATTGGCCCGTCTCGGTCTACCAGCAGGCTGGCGGGCCGGTAATGAGGGCCAGCCCAGATGCATTCGCGCTTGATTTGCGGATCAAGGCTGAACCGCGAGGGAATCGGCCGCGGATTCTCCGGCAACATGAAGTGGCCGTTGGAATCGGGCAGCCCGAGGCTGATCGAATAACTGAAATCCTCCCCGGCAAACCCCAGGCGCAGGCGTTTGACGCCTTGGCGCACCGTCGGCTCGATCGCCACCTCACCGTTGCGCATCCGGCGACTGATGGTTTCCGGCCCGGCCCAGAACGTTGAATCCAGCCCGCCTTCACGGGCCAGCGCATTGACCACGCCGCCCTGCGCAGTTTCCGCCAACAGGCGCAGCGCCCGGTACAGGTTGGACTTGCCGCTGCCGTTGGGGCCGGTGATCAGGTTCAGCCGACCCAGCGGGATCACCAATTTATTGATCGAGCGGTAATTGGCCACCGCGAGGGTCTTGAGCATGGAAATCCTTCTCTTGATCGTTCCTGCGCGGGGGCAGTTAAACGATCGCATTGTAGGCGTTGCCGCCGGCGGCGAGCTTTTGATCTTGATCTAAAAAGCAAAAGATCGCCGCCGGCTGCAGCGCCTGCAGGGGTAAATGCAGCATCATGCGAGCAATGGCGGAACCCTGTTCTAAGCTCACAGTCGTATCGTCACTTGCACGTTCGTACACAGGAAGGAGTCTGCATGGCGAGTCCCGGATTGAAAACAGTGGTCGTGCTCGGCCTGCTCACATTGCTGGCCGCCTGTGGCGACAAGAAACAGGTCGAAAAAGAACTGCCCCGGGTCTTCGTGCAAGAGGTCAAACCGGCCGATTACGCGGCTTCGGTGACGCTGACCGGCGACGTTCAGGCGCGGGTGCAGACCGATCTGTCGTTCCGTGTCGGCGGCAAGATTATCCAGCGTTCGGTTGACGTCGGCGACCGCGTCACCGCCAAACAGGTGCTGGCCAAACTCGATCCGAAAGATTTGCAGACCAACGTCGACTCCGCACAAGCACAAGTGGTGGCCGAGCAGGCGCGGGTCAAACAGGGCGCAGCGGCTTTCGTCCGCCAGCAGAAACTCTTGCCCAAGGGCTACACCAGCCAATCCGAATATGATGCCGCGCAAGCACAATTGCGCAGCAGCCAGAGCGCGCTGACGGCCGCTCAGGCACAACTGGCCAATGCCCGCGAGCAACTGAGCTACACCTCGCTGATCGCCGAAGCGCCGGGGATCATCACCGCGCGCCAGGCCGAAGTTGGCCAGGTCGTGCAAGCCACCGTGCCGATCTACAGCCTGGCCCGTGACGGTGAGCGCGACGCGGTGTTCAACGTCTACGAGTCGCTGTTGGCCGGACCGCCGACGGATCGCTCGATTGAAGTCAGCCTGCTCGATAATCCGAAAATCAAAACCACCGGCACGGTGCGTGAAATCACTCCGGCGGTATCCGCGCAGACCGGCACCGTGCAAGTCAAAGTCACCCTCGATAGCCTGCCGGAAGGCATGCAGCTGGGCTCGGTGGTCAGCGCCACGGCCAAGACGCCCGGCCAATCCGCCGTGGAATTGCCGTGGTCGGCGCTGACCAAAAACCTCAGCGAGCCGGCGGTATGGATCATCGACGGCGAGGGCCGCGCGCAACTGCACACGGTGACGGTCGGGCGTTACCTGACCGGCAAAGTCATCGTCAGCGACGGCTTGAAGGCTGGCGACAAAGTCATCATCGCCGGCGGCCAGTTGCTGCATCCGGGCATGAAAGTCGAGATTGCCGAAAACACCTACAAGGATCTGCAAGTGGGAGCCCAGCCATGAAGCGCCTGTTGTTGCTCACGGCGCTGCTGGCGCTGGCCGCGTGCTCGGAAAAAGAAGCGCCGCCGGAGCCGGTGCGTCCGGTGTTGTCGGTGGAAGTGAAAACCCTCAATCAGGAAGACCTCGGCCGTTTTGCCGGGAGCATTCAGGCACGCTACGAAAGCAACGTTGGTTTTCGTATCCCGGGGCGTATCGCCAGCCGTAACGTCGATGTCGGCGCCGAAGTCGAGAAGGGCGCCTTGCTCGCCACACTCGACCCGACCGATCAGCAGAACCGGTTGCGCGCCGCCCAAGGGGATCTGGCGCGCATTGAAGCGCAGTACATCAATGCCCAGGCCAACGCCCGTCGCCAGCAGCAATTGTTCGACCGTGGCGTCGGTGCGCAGGCGCAACTGGACATCGCCCAAACCGACCTGAAAACCACCAAGGCTTCGCTGGATCAGGCCAAGGCGTCGCTGAGCCAGGCCAAGGATCAGCTCGACTACGTGCAACTGCGCACCGATCACAAAGCCGTGGTCACCGCGTGGAATGCCGAGGCCGGGCAAGTGGTTACCGCCGGCCAGCAAGTGGTCACGCTGGCGCAACCGGACATCAAGGAAGCGGTGATCGACCTGCCCGATACCCTGGTCGATCAACTGCCACCGGATGTGGTGTTTCTGGTCGCCGCGCAACTCGACCCGAGTATCAACACCACCGCGACCATTCGCGAGATCGAACCCCAGGCCCAGAGCGCCACCCGCACCCGGCGTGCACGCCTGACGCTCACCGACACGCCCCCCGGTTTTCGTCTCGGCACAGCGATCAGCGTCACCCTCAGTTCGGCAATCAAACCGCGTCTCGAATTGCCGGTCAGCGTGTTGCAGGAAGTCGACGGCAAAACACGGATCTGGGTCATCGACCCGCAAGCGCAAACCGTCTCGCCACGTGACGTCACCCTGATCAGTCGCAATGACAGCACCGTAGTGCTGTCCGGCGGCGTCAAGGCTGGCGAGCGGGTGGTAACGGCCGGTGTGAACAGCCTCCAACCGGGGCAGAAAGTCAAAATCGACGAGGACAGTCCACGATGAAAGGGCCTTTCAACCTATCCGAATGGGCTCTGAAACATCAGTCGTTCGTCTGGTACCTGATGTTCGTCGCCCTGCTGATGGGCGTGTTCTCGTACATGAACCTGGGTCGCGAGGAAGACCCGTCGTTCACCATCAAGACCATGGTCATCCAGACCCGCTGGCCGGGTGCGACGCAAGAGGAAACCCTCAAACAGGTCACCGACCGCATCGAGAAAAAACTCGAAGAACTCGACTCCCTCGACTACGTGAAAAGTTACACGCGACCCGGCGAGTCCACGGTGTTCGTGTACTTGCGCGATACCACCAGTGCCAAGGACATCCCGGACATCTGGTATCAGGTGCGCAAGAAGATCAACGACATTCGTGGCGACTTCCCCCAAGGCCTGCAAGGGCCGGGGTTCAACGATGAGTTCGGTGATGTGTTCGGCTCGGTGTATGCGTTTACCGCCGACGGCTTGTCGATGCGCCAGTTGCGCGATTACGTCGAACAGGTGCGTGCCGAGATCCGTGAAGTGCCGGGGCTGGGCAAGGTCGAGATGGTTGGCGAGCAGGATGAAGTGCTCTACCTGAACTTCTCCACACGCAAACTGGCGGCGCTGGGCATCGATCAACGTCAGGTGGTGCAGAGCCTGCAATCGCAAAACGCGGTGACCCCTGCGGGCGTTATCGAAGCCGGGCCGGAGCGCATTTCCGTGCGCACCTCCGGGCAATTTGCCTCGGAGAAAGACCTGGCTGACGTCAACCTGCGCCTTAACGACCGCTTCTATCGCCTTGCCGATATCGCCAACATCACTCGCGGCTACGTCGACCCGGCGACACCGGAGTTTCGTTTTGACGGTAAAAAAGCCATCGGCCTCGCGATTGCGATGAAGAAGGGCGGCAACATTCAGGAATTCGGCAAGGCGCTGCACCAACGCATGGAAGCGCTGACCGCCGACTTGCCGGTGGGCGTCGGCGTGCACACGGTTTCCGACCAGGCCGACGTGGTGGAAAAAGCCGTCGGCGGTTTCACCAGTGCGCTGTTCGAAGCGGTCATTATCGTGCTGGTGGTGAGCTTCATCAGCCTCGGCGTGCGCGCCGGTCTGGTGGTGGCGTGCTCGATTCCGCTGGTGCTGGCGATGGTCTTCGTGTTCATGGAATACAGCGGCATCACCATGCAGCGGATCTCCCTCGGCGCATTGATCATCGCCCTCGGCCTGCTGGTGGACGACGCGATGATCACGGTGGAGATGATGGTCACGCGCCTGGAAATGGGCGAGACCAAGGAGCAGGCGGCGACCTACGCCTACACCTCGACCGCGTTCCCGATGCTCACCGGTACGCTGGTGACCGTCGCCGGGTTCGTACCGATCGGCCTCAACGCCAGTTCGGCGGGTGAGTACACCTTCACCCTGTTTGCGGTGATCGCCGTGGCGATGCTGGTGTCGTGGATTGTCGCGGTGCTGTTTGCACCCGTAATCGGCGTGCACATTCTCAGCGCCAACGTCAAACCGCACAGCGCTGAACCGGGTCGCATCGGTCGCGCGTTCAACTACGGCATGTTCTGGGCCATGCGCAACCGCTGGTGGGCGATCGGCATCACCATCGCGTTGTTCGTGGCGTCGGTATTCTCCATGCAGTTTGTGCAGAACCAGTTCTTCCCGTCTTCGGACCGCCCGGAAATCCTCGTCGACCTCAACCTGCCGCAAAACGCCTCGATGGCCGAAACCCGCAAGGCTGTGGACAGGCTCGAAGCGACGTTCAAGGACGACCCGGACATCGCGCGCTGGAGCACCTACATCGGCGAAGGCGCGATCCGTTTCTACCTGCCCCTCGACCAGCAATTGCAGAACCCGTACTACGCGCAACTGGTCATCGTGAGTAAGGGGCTGGAGTCGCGTGAGGCCTTGAGCCAGCGCCTGCGCGAACGTCTGCGCAAGGACTTCGTCGGCATTGGCAGTTACGTGCAGGCACTGGAGATGGGCCCGCCGGTAGGGCGGCCGATCCAGTACCGGGTCAGCGGCAAGGACATCGATCAGGTGCGCAAGCACGCGATCGAACTGGCCACCGAACTCGACAAGAACTCGCACATCGGCGAAATCATTTACGACTGGAACGAACCGGGCAAAGTCCTGCGCATCGACATCGCCCAGGACAAGGCGCGGCAACTCGGCTTGTCCTCGGAGGACGTCGCCAACCTGATGAACAGCATCGTCGTCGGCTCGCCGGTGACCCAGGTCGATGACGACATCTACCTGATCAACGTTATCGGTCGTGCCGAAGATGCCGAACGCGGTACGCCGGAGACCCTGCAAAACCTGCAGATCGTCACGCCGAGCGGCACATCGATTCCACTGCTGGCATTCGCCACCGTGCGCTATGAGCTGGAGCAGCCGCTGGTGTGGCGTCGCGACCGCAAGCCGACAATCACCATCAAAGCGGCGGTGCGCGATGAGATTCAGCCGACCGATCTGGTCAAGCAGCTCAAGCCCGACATCGACAAATTCGCCGCCGGGTTGCCGGTGGGCTACGAGGTCGCCACTGGCGGTACGGTCGAGGAAAGCGGCAAGGCCCAAGGGCCGATTGCCAAGGTCGTGCCGCTGATGCTGTTTTTGATGGCGACGTTCCTGATGATCCAGTTGCACAGTGTGCAGAAGCTGTTCCTGGTCGCGAGTGTCGCGCCGCTCGGCTTGATTGGCGTGGTGCTGGCGCTGATCCCGACGGGCACGCCGATGGGCTTCGTGGCGATCCTGGGGATCCTTGCGCTGATCGGCATCATCATCCGCAACTCGGTAATTCTGGTCACGCAGATCGACGAACTGGAGAAAGAAGGTCTGGAACCCTGGGATGCGGTGGCGAAAGCGACCGAGCACCGACGCCGCCCGATCCTGCTGACCGCTGCGGCGGCGAGCCTGGGCATGATCCCGATTGCCCGCGAAGTGTTCTGGGGGCCGATGGCTTACGCCATGATCGGCGGGATCATCATCGCCACCTTGCTGACGCTGCTGTTTCTGCCAGCGCTGTACGTGGCCTGGTACAAGATTCGCGAGCCGAAGAAAGACTCATCGCCGTCGGCACATTGATCGGTCTTGTTACACCTTTGGGAACGGTCTGACTTACAAGCGTCGTCCATTGCGTTACCGTCCCTCCTCCATTTGGAGGGGGACGCCTGATGTCTACGATTGCTTGCTGGCCGCGTCAGCTGCTGCTGATGCTCGGGCTGTGCCTGTCGCCCTCGACGCTGGCCGCAACGCTGTTGGCCAACGCACTGTGGCAGGTGCAGATCGACCCCGCGACCCTCGCCGTGCAGGTCACCCCGGCCGACCGCGCCAGCGTGCAGGCATCGACGGGGGTTGAAGCGCACAAGGTCAGTCAATTGGTCAGAAGCGGCAATCGCCTCGACTGGCAATGGGATGATGGCGCCTGGACCCTCAGTGCTGAACTCGATCAGCGCGACCTTTCGTTCTCGATTACCGCGCGCAAGCCAGGTGACTTCGAGTTCCTGCGCCAACCCGGCAGCGCCATGGGCAAAGGCTTGATCTGGCCGCTGGCCGAAGGGCACTACGTGCCGCGTGGGGACCAGGTCTGGCAGAAATTTCTGCTCGGTGAGGGCGCATTCAATACCACCCAGGATCTCGGCTTGCCGCTGTGGGGCGTCGTGCACGACGGGTTCAGCCTCAATTGGTTGCTGAGCAATCCGTACAACAATCATCTGCTGTTCAGCGCTGATGGTCAGACCCTGGCGTTGTCAGCGCGGCATCAATTCACCTCATTGCAACCGTCGACGCCGCTGACGTTCAGCCTGTTTCTGGGCGACGCCGAAACGTTGGCGGGGGCCAAACGCTACCGGCAATGGCTGATCGAAAACGGTCATTATGAAACGCTGAGCAGCAAGCTTGAGAAAACCCCGCAGGCCAGCAAGCTGCTGGGGGCCAGCCATGTCTACCTGTGGGGCAACGATCTGTTGGGAGCGAAAGATGTGCGCAACTGGCCGGCGCTGCTCGGCAAACTGCGCAGTCAGACGCCGCTGGCCAGTGCGCTGCGCGGCGCTATGGATCACGAAGCCTTGCAGATGCTCGCCGGCGAAACCGTGCTCAATCGCTACCAGAAAACGGTGCTGCTGCGCAGTCTCAATCGCGCGCTCGACACCCTGGCGCGCAAAACCTGGCAAGCCCGCGCGGTGCCGGACATGCAGGCACTGGTCAGTGGTTATGGCGCCCTTCGCGGGCAACTGGCCGGCGAATTCGCGGGCGCTTTGACCGCCGATCCCAAGCGCTGGGGCAGCACCTTGTCGCTCGATACCCTTGAACGTTTGCACAGCGCAGGGCTGACGCGTTTGTGGCTGGGGCTTGGCGAGGGTTGGGAGGGCGGACTCTGGCATCCGGAGGTGGTTCGCGCAGCGGTGAAGGCGGGGTATCTGATCGCGCCGTATGACTCCTACCAGACCGCCCTGAGCCGTGACGAAAACCCGGACTGGATCACCGCGCACCTGGGCGACATGGCAAACACCGAATGCGCCATCGTGATGGAAAACCGCACGTTGAAAACCGGTTTCCAGCAGTCGGGACACTACACCGATCCGCGTTGCGTGCGGCCATTGCTGGAGAAACGCGTCACCGCCATCAGCGCCGCTGCCGGTTTCAACAGTTGGTTTCTGGACGCCTACGCCACGGGCATGGTGCTCGACAGTTACCGCCCTGGTGCCACGATGACGCAAGCGCAAAATGCCGAAAGCAACGTCGAGGCGTCACGCTGGATCAATCAGGTCTTGCAACTGCCCACCGGCTCCGAGGATGGCAACGCGACCACAGCGCGAGGCGTGCTGTTCGCCCATGGCATGCAGACGCCCGTGATCGGCTGGGGCGATGTCGACATGAGCAAAAATCCTGCCTCTGAATACTTCGTCGGCAAATGGTATCCGCCGGAGCAACCGGCGGTGTTCTTCAAGCCTGTGCCGATCAAAGAACCGTACCGCCGCATCCACTTTGATCCGGCCAGCCGTTTGCCGCTGTACCAGGCAGTGTTCCACGGTTCGGTCATCACCACGCATCACTGGTTGTACGACAGCCTGAAGCTGAGCAACGTGCAGGCGGCGAATGAGCTCACGCAGTTGCTCTACAACGTGCCGCCGCTGTATCACCTGAGCGCGGCGACGCTTGCGCAGCGGCTGCCGCTGATGGCGCGGCAGGACGTTTTTTTCCGCCCGTTGCATGAACGTCTGGCGAAGCAGGAGATGACCGGATTCGAATGGCTCAGCGATGATCGGCGCGTGCAGCAGACAACCTTCGCGGACGGTACTCGATTGCTGGCCAACTTCGATCAAGCCGCGCGTGAAGTGCGCGGCAAGACCCTGCCGGGCGAGAGCCTCACGGTGTTGCTGCCCGACGGTGCGGTGAGCCACTACCGGGTGCAGAACGCTCCCTGAGTCAGACCTTGCGCCAAACACTCGCCAGCCACGGCTGTTGCTCTCGCGGCAGCCCCGCTGGCCGGAAGTAGTGTTCCATCTCGACGAAACCGGCCGCCGTGAGCAACCCGCGCCACGCCTCCAGATCGTGATAAGAGCCATAACGCGGGCCGTTCCAGCCCTCGCTGTTATCGCCGCGTGGATTGGAACTGAACAGCACGCCACCCGCTTTCAGGCTGCCGTGCAGTTGCTGCAAAACCCGCGGCAGTTCCTGCAACGGCACATGGAACAGCACCGCGTTGGCGAAAACGCCGTCGAAGCGCGCTGCGGGCAAATCCAGCTTCAGGAAATCTTGCTGCAGCACTTCGCAACCACTGTCCTCACGTGCCATCTGCGCAAATTTTTCCGAGCCGTCGAGGCCGACAGCAACGTGGCCCATGCGCGTGAACGTCTGCAGATCCCGCCCCGGCCCACAGCCGAAATCAAGAATCGTGAACGGTGCCGTGCCTTGAATGTGCCGCAACAGCGCGTCGATGTTCTGGCTGACATCGTGATCGCGGGTGCCCTCGCGAAAGTCCTCGGCCACCGAGTTGTAGTGGCCGAGGGTGGTGGCGGTGATCTGCTCGAGGTCGGTAGGGGTCTGCTTCATGGTCTGTTCGTGGCGTAAAGAGAGATGAGCTGACTATAAGCGCTTTCGCGCTTTAAAAGATCGCCTCAGCGCTTGTTCAAGCCCCGCGCCAAGCGATCACCGCCCAACTGAATCACCGCCACCAGCGCCACCAGCAACACAATCACCGTCAGCATGATCTGGCTGTCGAAACGCTGATAGCCGTAGCGGTAAGCGATATCCCCCAGGCCGCCAGCGCCAATCGCGCCGGCCATGGCCGAGGAGTTGATCATCGTCACCAGGGTGATGGTGAATCCGCCGACGATCCCCGGCAGCGCCTCGGGCAGCAGCACATGCCAGACGATGTGCCAGCGCCGGCAACCCATCGCCTGCGCAGCTTCGATCAAGCCGTGGTCAACTTCACGCAAGCTCACCTCGGCGATCCGTGCAAAGAACGGCGTGGCAGCAATGGTCAGCGGCACCACCGCCGCCCACACGCCGTAGGTGGTGCCGACGATCAGCCGCGTGAACGGGATCAGTGCGACCATCAGAATCAGAAACGGGATCGAACGGAACAGGTTCACGAATGCGCCCAAGGCGCGGTTCAGCACCGGTGCTGCGTAGATCCCGCCCTTGTCGCTGGTGACCAGAATCACCGCCATGGGAATGCCCACCAGCAGCGCGATCAACGACGACACGCCGACCATCAAAAACGTGTCGATGAAACCCTGCAGCAAGCGATCAAACCACATAACCCAGCACCTCCACCCGTTGCGCCCATTGTCCGGCGCGTTGGCGCAATGTTTCGGCGTCCAGCGAAGCACCACTGACCGCCAACAGCAACTGCCCCAGCGCGTGGCCCTGAATCCGTTCAACGCCGCCCTGCAACAACTTCACCCGCCCACCGAGGGCCGCGAATAACGCTGCCAGATCGGGCTCGTCGCTGGCGCTGCCAGTGAACTGCAAACGCAGAACCACAGCCGCTTCGCTGGAGGGCGAATGCGCGTGCAGACGGCTTTGCAACTCTTGCGGCAACGCATGTTGCAGCGGCGCAAGCAGTGTTTGGCTGACCTCGTGTTGCGGGTTGCCGAACACTTCCCAGACCGGACCTTGCTCGACTATTTGCCCGTGTTCCAGTACCACCACTCGGTCGCAGATTTCGCGAATCACTGCCATTTCGTGGGTGATCAATACGATGGTCAGGCCCAGGCGCTGGTTGATCTCGTGCAGCAAACCGAGGATCGATTGCGTGGTCTCCGGATCGAGCGCCGAAGTCGCTTCGTCACACAGGAGAATATCCGGGTCATGCACCAGTGCGCGGGCGATGCCGACACGCTGTTTCTGCCCGCCGGAGAGCTGCGCCGGATAAGCCTTGTGCTTGCCTTGCAGGCCCACCAGTTCCAGCAGTTCGCGGACCTTGTTCTCGCGTTGTTCTTTGGGCACACCGGCGACTTTCAGCGGCAACTCGACGTTCTGCCAAACGGTCTTGGCCGACATCAGATTGAAGTGCTGGAAAATCATGCCGATTCGCCGACGCAGAGCGACCAAACGGTTTTCATCGAACTCGCCAATGTCCACTTGATCGATCAGCACCCGCCCTGAAGTCGGTTGTTCCAGTCGATTGATCGTACGAATCAGCGACGACTTGCCGGCGCCGCTGCGGCCGATAATCCCGAACACTTCACCGCGCTGGATCGCCAGGTCGATGCCTTGCAGCGCAGCGACCGGGCCTTGTCGGCCGTTGTAGGTTTTGCCGAGGTTGATGAAGCGCACGTGGGCGCGGTTCAGTTCCGGGTGCAGTTCAGTGCGTTCAGCATTCTTTGGCTCTGGAATCTCCAGTCGCCGTTGGGTCGCGGCCGTCATGCTCAGCTTTCCCAACCGGCCTGGTACAGCTTGCCGTGGGCCTTATCCAGTGCCGCGCGAACGGCTGGGGAATGCTGGTAGATATCGACGAATTTGATCAGGCGCGGGTCGGTTTTGCTCTTTGGCTGAATCACGAACTGGATCACGTACTCCTTGTGATCGAGGCCATCGAACAGCAGCGCCGAGCCGGCATCGAAGGTCTTCGCCAGGCGAATATAGGCCGGGTAGCCCTGCACCAGATCTGCGTCGTCATAGGCGCGCACCAGTTGCACGGCTTCGACCTGAAGGATTTTGATTTTCTTCGGGTTGGCGACGATGTCGTCTTCGGTGGCTTTATAGCCGACCCCCGGTTTGAGCTTGATCAGACCGGCCTTGGCCAGCAGTTGCAGACCGCGACCGCTGTTGATCGGGTCGTTGGCGATGGCAACGCTGGCGCCTTCCGGTAACTCGTCGAAGCTTGTGTATTTCTTTGAGTAGAGGCCGACGTTGTTGATGATCCCCGGGGCGAACGGCACCAGGTCAAAACCCGCGGCGGCTTTGGCATTTTCGAGGAACGGGATGTGCTGAAAGTAGTTCACGTCGATGTCGCCGGCGGCGAGGCTGACGTTCGGTGCGATCCAGTCGGTGAACTCCACCAGCTCGACGTTAAGGCCTTGTTTGCTGGCCTCTTCGACGGCGGCTTCCAGCGGGATGGCAAAGGCTGCGGTGGTGCCGATTTTCAGGGGGGCGTCGGCGGCGAAAACCGCCGAGCTGAACAGACCTAGGGCCAGGGCCAGTGCTTTGACTGGGTGGGACAGGATTTTCTTGGTCATGATGAGTTTTCCAGTCAGTGCATAAATTTGTGGTGTCTGTTCGGGCCTCTTCGCGAGCAGGCTCGCTCCCACAGGGGAAATGCAATCCAAATGGGGGAGCGAGCCTGCTCGCGAAGCTTTTAATGCCGGTACGAAGATCCGGTGTGTTGCTCGGGGAGCTGCGCTGCGCCGTGAAACAGCTTCTCGCGCAGGCTGCCCGTGTCATAAGCGGTCTTGTACGACCCACGCCGCTGCAACTCCGGAATCACCAAATCAATGAAATCCACGTAGCTTTCAGGCGTGACGATGCGGGTCAGGTTAAAACCGTCCAGGCCGGTTTCGGCGATCCACGATTCCAGTTCATCCGCCACTTGCTCAGGCGAACCGACCACGGTGATGTAGCGGCCACCGAGGGCGTGCTGGTCTAGCAACTTGCGTCGGGTCCAGTCGTTGTTTTGCAGGTTTTTGGTGGCGGACTGAATGGCGTTGCTCTTCACGTACTGGATCGGTTCGTCGATCTCGTACTGGGAAAAGTCGATGCCGGTGGATGCCGAGAAATGCGCCACGCCGGCCTCGGCACTGGCGTAGCTCAGGTACTCGGCATGCTTGGCCCACGCGGCTTGCTCGGTCACGCCGACGATCACGTTGAGGCCCATGAACACCTTGATGTCCTCGGGATTGCGCCCGGCCTCTATAGCGCTGGCGCGGACCTTGTCGACCTGAACCTTGGTCGACAGTTTGTTCTGGCCGCTGATGAACACGCACTCGGCGTGGCGCCCGGCAAACAGCAAGCCGCGATCAGAACTGCCGGCCTGAAACAGCACTGGCGTGCGCTGTGGCGACGGCTCGCAGAGGTGATAACCCTCGACCTGATAGAACTCGCCCTTGTGCTCGACCTTGTGCACTTTTTCCGGTTGGGCGTAGATGCGCTGTTCGCGGTCGTTGAGGACCGCACCGTTTTCCCAGCTGCCTTCCCAGAGTTTGTAGAGCACTTCAAGGTATTCGTCGGCCTGGTCGTAGCGCCGGTCATGCTCGACTTGCTCGCTCAGGCCCATGGCTTTGGCGGCGCTGTCGAGGTAGCCGGTGACGATGTTCCAGCCCACGCGACCACGGCTCAGATGATCGAGTGTCGACATGCGCCGGGCGAACAGGTACGGCGGCTCGTAGGTGAGGTTGGCAGTCAGGCCGAAACCAAGATTTTGGGTCACGGCAGCCATCGCCGAAACCAGCAACAACGGATCGTTGACCGGCAACTGGATCGACTCTTTCAGCGGGACATCTACCGAGTTCTGATAGACGTCGTACACGCCGACGATGTCGGCGATGAACAGCCCGTCGAACAGCCCTCGCTCCAGCAACTGCGCCAATTCGGTCCAGTATTCGATTCTATTGAATTGGGTCGACGTGTCGCGCGGGTGCGTCCACAAGCCATGGTTGATATGGCCGATGCAGTTCATGTTGAACGCGTTGAGCAGAATTTTTTTCTTGCTCATCAGATGGTGCCCCGCAGTGGCGGGTTTTCATCGTTGAGGTAGTAATTGCCAACCGCGTGATACTTCCAGCGCACCGGGTCGTGCAGGGTGTGCACCCGGGCGTTGCGCCAGTGGCGGTCGAGGCCGTGTTCGATCAGCGTGGCCTGGCTGCCGGCCAGTTCGAACAGCGTGCTGCCGGCGGCCAGCGAAATTTCAGTACTGATGGCGCGTGCTTCGGCGACGGCAATCGATGCCGCGGCGACGGTGTCCGCGTTGGTTTCGGCTTGCGCGACATCTAGGAATTCGCCTGCGCGTTCAAGCAAAGCCTCGGTCGCGTGCAGGCGAATACTCAAGTGGCCGAAGCTTTTCAGTGTCAGCGGATCTTCAGTGGCATTGTCATTACCCGAGTCGATCCATGGCCGGGTTTTGCTGCGCACAAAGTGCAGCGCATCTTCATAAGCGGCGCGGGCGATACCGGTGTCGATGGCGGCGTGAAGGATCTGCGCAAGCGGGCCGACGGTGGTCGGGCGTTCGAAGGCGCTTTGAAACGGCAGCACGTCTTGCGCTGCGACATACACGTCTTCGAACACCACCGAACCGCTGCCAGTGGTGCGCTGGCCGAAGCCGCTCCAGTCGTCGATCACGCTCACGCCTTTGCTGTCACGCGGGACGAAGGCCAGTTGCTGCACGCCGTTTTCATCGACCACGGAGGTAGGAATGCGCTGCGCGTAAATCGCCCCGGTTGCGTAGAACTTGCGGCCGTTGATGCGATAGCCGTCGCCGTCACGTTTGAGGCTGGTAACGCGGTCGTGGGCGGTTCTGGTACCCAGTTCCGCCAGTGCATTGCCAAAGCGCTGGCCGGCCAGCACCTCGGCGTACAACCGTTGTTGCTGCGCGTGGCTGCCGTTTACCCTGAGGACTTCGAGGGCATAGAAATGGTTCTGCGGAATCTGCCCAAGAGAGCCGTCAGCCTGAGCGATCAGGGCGATGACTTTGGCCAGCGTGACGTTGGACACAGCGGCGCCGCCGTATTCCTTGGGGACAGTGATGCCCCACAGGCCGGAGCGGGAAAACACGTCGAGTTCGGGCAGCGGCAGGCGTCGTTCACGGTCGCGCAGGGCGCTGTCGCGTTTGAAATCTTCGGCCAGGTCGCTGGCGACGATCAGGGCTTGCTCATCGCTGGTAATGACCGCGACGGGATGGGAAAAAGTCATGTGTTTCTCCAGAGATCTGGTCAAAAGTGTTCTGGTCAAATCCAGGAATGGCGAGCCGGCAACGTGCCGTTCAGGCGATAGGCGCCGACCGCGTGATATTTCCAGCGCACCGGGTCGTGCAGTGTGTGCACGCGGGCGTTGCGCCAGTGACGGTCGAGGTTGAATTCGGCGAGGGTGGCGCGGCTGCCGGCCAGTTCGAAGAGCTTTTCGCTGGCCAGCAGCGAGATCTCGGTGGTCAGCACTTTGGCTTCAGCCACGGCAATCGAGGCGCGGGCGGCGGACTCGACGGTGACTGGTGCGGCGTGTACCTGATCGAGCACTTGCCCGGCCTTGCGCAGCAGCGCTTCGGCGGCGTGCAGTTCGATTTTCAGCTTGCCGATGTCAGCTATGACATAGAGGTCATCGCTGGCACGCTCGACCTTGGCGTCAATCCATGGCCGCGCGCGGGTTTTGACAAACTCGATGGCGTCTTCGATGGCGCCACGGGCGATGCCGGCGTCGATCGCTGCTTGAATCAGCTGTGACACCGCGCCTTGAATGTTCGGGGTTTCGTTGATCTTCCAGTTGTCGACGACAAGGCTCGCTTCGACGCGCACGTTGTTCAGCAGGATCGTGCCGCTGGCGGTGGTGCGCTGACCGAAGCCCGACCAATCATCAACAATGCGCAAACCCGGTGTGCCGCGGCGGACGAAGGCCAGCACTTGCTTGCCGTCATCGTTGAGCGCTTTGACCGCGACCCAGTGCGCAAACAGCGCGCCGGTGGAATAAAACTTCTGGCCGTTGATCACGTACTCATCGCCGTCAGCGGTGATGCGCGCTTTCAGTTCCAGGGTGTTTTTGGTGCCGCGTTCAGGGCCGGCATTGCCGATGCGCCAGCCTTCCAGAACACTTTGGAACAGCTGCTTTTTCTGCGCTTCGGTGGCGCAGCCAAGCACCAGGTTGATGATGCCGAACTGGTTCTGCGGGATCTGTCCCAGCGCCGGATCGGCGGCGGAAATGATCGCGAACACCTCGGCCAGCGTGACGAACGAAACCTGCGGACCACCGTATTCGCGCGGGATGGCAATGCTGCCCAGACCACTGCGGGTGAACTGTTCGATTTCCGACCACGGCAATTTGCGTTGGCGGTCGCGCTTGGCGGCCTGCACGCGGGCGACTTGCGCCAGCTCAAGGGCGGCCTCTAGGACTTGGGCGTCGTTGCGCAATACTTGCGCGGGCAACAACAGCGGGGCGATGTCCAGATCAGACTGGACGATTGCATCTGCCAGACTGGACATCAGTGCCGCTCCTTGGCTGCACGCAATGCCCTGGCGATCTGCACTGGGGTGATTGTGTTCCGGACCATACTACCTACCTCACATCTCATGAAAACGCTGCAAAGTGCAGCGAAAGAAAGAATGTCCGGTGGTCCGGTTTATATACCCTAAGCGTGTATAAAAATTAAATAAACTAACTTTTAGGAATATGTATAGAAGGGTTGATGGTCGAGTTGGTCAAGATTTTCAAGGTTGGTAAAACACTTGCGGTGAACGTGAACGATGGGGAGGCGAACGTTCCCTCACCCGTTGGATTCACTGCTAAGGCTTGCGCGTTTCGGCCGCCTTGAGTGCTTGCCTCAATGGCACCTTCAGATAAGGATTCACACAACCGATCTTCAATGTCCGTGGTGGTGCCCAGCGCGAGTTGTTGCCGACCCGGTCGAGGATGCAGTAGGTCACGTCCAGGCGCATATCCTCGCCGGCTTCGACGATGACCGCCGGCGGCACCCAGACCTGAATCGGCAGCCCGATATCGGCAGCCGTGATCGGCGCGAGATCCATACGGACATCGCCCCAGCGCAAAGTGATGGCGTCGTCTTCCGCCATGTTCAGGTAGGGCTCTATGGTCAGTGGCACGCCGCGCTTGATCTGATTCGGATTCACCCCCTGACGGCGAATGGCATCGGGAATTATCACCGGCGCCAGTTGCTGGTTTTCGTCACCGCACACGGCGGCTGGCTGGCCGCCAGGGCAATCGAGTTTGACCCGCACGCGCGTTGCCGCCGACAGTGCCGCGCCGTGACCGACTTGCATCACCCGGTAGTGGATACGCGCGGTGCCGTTGGCAATGAAACTCTCCGGCACACGCATGCTGATCGACTTGCCAACGTCCTCGGCGGTCAGCACCTTTGATGCGATGTAGCACTTGTTCCAGAACAGTTCGATCAGGTCGCCGCAGTCCATGTCGGGATAGGGCGAAACGGCGACCAGCAGATGTGCGGCGGCGGTCAGGTTGATGCCGGTTTTTTGCGCTGGCGACAGTGTCGGTGCTGCCAGTTCGGGGGTATGCGAAGTGCGAGTCATCGATTTCTCTCCTTGAAGCCTTGCAGCGAAGTCCGTTTCTGGAAGAACAAATGGCATGAATCAACTGGCAATAAAGCAATGAACATTTTGTTCAACTTGAGAGTGAGTTGATTAAACTAAGTAGTGCCGGTTGGCGACTAGATAAGAGGGTGCGGGGAAGGGTGTCAATAGTCGGCGGTAGTTAATCTGGGAATTGAGGTTCTATCAGAAGTTTCCTACATTTCTGAAGTCGAAGTCCTAGGCGTAAAAGCGAATCCGACTACCTTTCATAGGCTTTTTTAGCCGTTTTGACGCAGAGTTATTCATACTCATGTCAGTGACATTCGATAAGTTTCAGACGAGTTTTATCTGTTGCAGAACATATATACATGTAGTGCATTGAATGTGTCTGGTGTGTATATAGTCGGGAGGGGGTTGGAGCGGGGTAAAGATAACTTCCATCCATGGAAGTTTGAGAGGGTGCGTTAAACATTCTCAGGCGTGATTCAGGAACTTGCTGAGAAACTGTTGAGTGCGTTCTTCTTTCGGGTTGGCAAACAATGCTTTGGCTTCACCTTGTTCAACGATCACGCCCTTGTCGAAAAACACCACACGGTTGGCCACGTCACGGGCGAAGCCCATTTCGTGGGTGACGATCACCATGGTGCGTTTTTCTTCAGCGAGACCGCGGATGGTCGCCAGCACTTCGCCGACCAGTTCCGGATCGAGGGCCGAAGTCGGCTCGTCGAACAGGATCACTTCCGGCTCCATCGCCAACGCACGGGCGATCGCCACGCGTTGTTGCTGACCCCCGGAAAGTCGACGCGGATAAGCGTCTTCCTTGCCGGCGAGACCGACCTTGGTCAGTAGCTTCTTGCCCAGGGCAACCGCTTGTTCGCGCGGCATCTTCTTGACCACGATCGGCCCTTCGATGACGTTTTCCAGAGCGGTGCGATGGGGGAACAGGTTGAAGTTCTGGAACACGAAGCCCACATGCTGGCGCAGATTGCGCACCAGACCTTGTTGCTGGTTCAGCGGGCGGCGGGTATCGATTTCGATATCGCCGACCTTGATCCGGCCGCTGGTGGGTTCTTCAAGGAAATTCAGGCAGCGCAGGAACGTCGTCTTGCCCGAGCCGCTAGGGCCGATGATCGCGACGACCTCGCCTTCCTTTACCTCAAGGTCAATGCCGTTGAGCACCACTTGACCCTTGAACTGCTTTGTCAGTTTTTCCACGACAATCATGGGGTCAGGACTCCTGGTCGTGCCGATTGACCCGCTCTTCCAACTTGTTCTGCAAGTGCGACAGCACCGTGGCCAGAATCCAGTAGATCAGCGCGGCGGCAAGATACATGGTGAAGACTTCGAAAGTCCGGGCGGTAATCAGCTGCGCCTGACGGAATAGTTCCGGCACCTGAATGGTTGCGGCCAGTGCAGTGTCCTTGACCAGTGAAATGAAGCTGTTGCCCAGCGGCGGCAATGCCGTGCGCATCGCTTGCGGCAGGATGGCCCGACGCAAGGTTTGCGCGCGGGTCATGCCGATGCTCGCAGCGGCCTCCCACTGGCCGCGTTCGATCGAGCCGATCGCGGAGCGCAGGATTTCACAGGCGTAGGCGGCCATGTTCAGCGAGAAGCCGATCAGCGCCGCTGGCAGCGGATCAAGCTCCAGGCCCATTTGCGGCAAGCCGTAATAGATCACGAACAGCTGCACCAGCAACGGCGTGCCGCGAAAGAACGACACGTAGATGCGGGCCAGCCAGCTGACCGACTTGAAGCGCGACAGGCGCATCAACGCCAGGCCAAAGCCCAGCAGCAGGCCGAAGAACATCCCGCCGAGGCTGAGGACAACCGTGTAATACGCGCCCTTAAGCAGGAAGGGCGCGGAATCAAGTGCGAGTTGGAAAGCTTCTTCCATTATTTAGTGACGTCTGCGTTGAAGTATTTTTCCGACAGCTTCTTCAGGGTACCGTCTGCACGCAGTTCGTCGAGGGCCTTGTTCAGGGCGGCCAGCAGTTCCGGCTCGCCTTTGCGCAGGGCAATGCCGGACTCCTGACGGGAAAAGGCTTCACCGGCAGCGACGGTTTTCGGAGCTTTTTTGGCGTACTCAAGGGCGGCCAGACGGTCGATCAGGATAGCGTCAGTGCGGCCATTGTTCAGGTCGGCGAACTTGGTCGGATCATCATCGTAGGTACGCACGTCTGCACCCGGCACGTTGGCGCGGACCCACTGCTCGTAGTTGGTGCCCAGACCTACACCGACTTTCTTGCCGGCCAGGTCAGCGGCGGTCTTGATGTTCAGCGCGGATTCCTTGCTCTTCAGCACCAACGCCTGGATACCGGAGACGGTGTACGGTTCGGAGAAGTCGTACTTCTTCTTGCGCTCCTCGGAGATGGTCACCTGATTGACCACGACGTCCAGGCGCTTGGATTCCAGCGCAGCGAGGATGCCATCCCATTTGGTTGGCTGGATCTTGGCTTTGACACCGAGTTTTTGCGCCAGGGCTTCGGAGAGCTCGACTTCGAAACCGGACAGTTTGCCGTCGGCATCGACGAAGCTGAACGGTGGGTAAGTGCCTTCCAGGCCGACGTTGATAACGCCTTTGTCCTTGATCTGTTGCAGCTGCTCACCGGCCACTGCCTGGCCGATCAGACCGGCGCTCAGCGCCAGGCCCAGCGAACCAACCAGCAGATTGCGACGTAGTGCGGAAAAATTCATGACAAGCCCCTGTGTTTTCTTATGGAAGACGCTTAAGGAATGTAGGCAAATGGGTGATTTGAACGACAGCGCTATCCTGCCTTAAAGCAGCTTATGCGTCTCTCGCGAAATTCGCCTGCGGCGAGACTATATGGCTTCTGTCTTAGACTTGAAAATACTAATTACTTAATTTGATATTCGTTTTTAGAATATGTGGCGAATTCGAAAAAATCGCAGCCCTGCTCCTCGCAGGAGCTGCCCAAGGCTGCGATCTTTTGATCTGTCGGCTACAGAAAATCCTTATAGGCGAACAACGCCGGGGCCCCACCGGTGTGCAGAAAAATAATCGGACCTTGATCGAAGCGCGAACGGCCAATGCCATCGAGCAAACCCGCCATGGCCTTGCCGGTATACACCGGGTCGAGTAACAGGCCTTCCTGACTGGCTAACAACTTTACCGCCGCCAGTGTCCCGGCATTCGGTTCGCCGTAGCGCGGGCCGAAGTATTCGTCCCACAATTCGACTTTGAAGTTTGCCGGCAGCGCGACACCGAGCAGCTCCGCCGTGCGTTCGGCCAGACCCTGCACCTTCGGGCGCTGGTCTTCTTCGCTACGCGAAACGGTTACGCCGATCACCGGCAATTCGGGCAACGCTTCGCTCAGGGCCAGCGCCAGACCGCTGTGCGTGCCGGCGCTGCCCGAAGCCAACACCACGGCGGCAAAGTCGAGGCCGGTGTCTTTGATCTGCTCGGCCAGTTCCAGGCCAGCACGGACGTAACCCAGCGCACCGAGCGCATTCGAGCCACCGATCGGCACCAGATACGGCTTCTTGCCGTTGCTGCGCAAACGCGCGGCGAGGGCGGCCAGTTGCTCGTCGGCGTTGTCGAGGTTTTCGACCAGCTCGACCTTGGTGTCGAACAGATCCAGCAGCAGTCGATTGCCGTTGCCGGTGTAATTGCTGTCGTCAGTGCCCAACGGATTTTCCAGCAGCGCGACACAACTCAGGCCTAGTTTGGCGGCCAGTGCTGCGGTCTGGCGAACATGGTTCGATTGCAGTGCGCCGGCGGTGATCAGCGTGTCGGCCCCCTGCGCGAGCGCATCGGCGGCGAGGTATTCGAGTTTGCGTAATTTGTTGCCACCCATGGCCAGCGGCGTTAGATCATCGCGTTTGATGTAAACGTCGCGGCCGAGCCAGGCAGAGAGGCGCTCAAGTTTTTCCAGTGGGGTTGGTTGGCCGAGCAGGTCGAGACGGTTAAAACGGTCCAGCTGTTGTTTAATCATGAGTCCGTACTGGCGGAGAAAGATGAAAGGACTATAGGCAGTCGATTTTGCAGGGGCAACCGCGAATCGCTTATAGCCAAATGGACTGAGCCCAGCACTATCGGTTCTTAATTCGCACTCGTGGGCATGCCGTAAAGTAGTCGCCGTTGACGCGGCCAGACAGTCCGGCCGCCCGTGAGGAGTCTTTACCGTGAGCGAGCGTTCCAGCCATTGGCAATTGCAGACCATCGTCAGCCAACTGCGCACCGCGCGGGATCAGTGGCGCGCACAAAATGGCCGGGCCACCGGCGAGCAGGGTGGCCGCGAGTTGCCGTCGCGGGCGGCGATGGCGGAGATTCTCGAGGCTTTATGTGGTGCGTTGTTCCCGATGCGCCTGGGGCCGGTCGATCTGCGCGAAGAAAGTGAAGATTTTTATGTGGGGCACACCCTCGACGTCGCGTTGAATGCCTTGCTGGCGCAGACGCGACTTGAGCTGCGTTATGTTGCCCGGCACAGCGCGCAGGTCGACACCGAGGTCGAGGCCCGGGCGATCCAGATCGTCCAGGATTTCGCCCTTGCCTTGCCGGGGTTGCGCACGCTGCTCGACACCGACGTGCTGGCGGCCTATCACGGCGATCCGGCAGCGCGCAGCGTTGATGAAGTGCTGCTGTGCTACCCGGGGATTCTGGCGGTAATTCACCATCGTCTGGCGCACCATTTGTATCGCGCCGGGTTGCCGTTGCTGGCGCGGATCAGCGCGGAAATCGCTCACTCGGCGACGGGCATCGATATCCACCCGGGCGCGCAGATCGGCCGCAGTTTCTTCATCGACCATGGCACGGGTGTGGTGATCGGCGAGACCGCGATTATTGGTGAGCGGGTGCGGATTTATCAGGCAGTGACTTTGGGCGCCAAGCGCTTCCCGGCAGATGAAGACGGGCAGTTGCAGAAGGGCCATCCGCGTCATCCGATTGTTGAAGATGACGTGGTGATTTATGCCGGGGCGACGATTCTTGGACGGATCACCATTGGCAAGGGCTCGACCATTGGCGGCAATGTATGGCTGACGCGCAGTGTGCCGGCCGGGTGCAATTTGACTCAGGCCAATTTGCAGCATGATGACGGGACGCAGAAGTAGGTTTCTGAATCTGCGTTGCTGCTTCGGGCCTCATCGCGAGCAGGCTCGCTCCCACAGTGGAACGCACTCCAAAGTGGGAGCGAGCCTGCTCGCGAAAATTTTTTAAGGTTGTATCGAGATAATGGCCTTCCGCCAATTCTCCAGTGAACGATTCGCCCCAAACCAACGTCATACCCCTCCTTGAGCTAGCGTAGGAAAGCTACCGCTTAGCCGTGCGATTAGTCCTTAGCGCCCTATCCATGTTTAACTTGAACGTTCATTCAAGTTAAACCGGTGGTTCGCTGCCCGCTCACAACAGGAGGCTTGCCTTTGCTGAGTCCGATCATTTCAGCCACGTTTCAACCCCTAGAGGTGCACGTTTCATGAGTGCATCGTCTACCCCCGCCAGCGGTCTGGTGCGGATGAATCCGCCGGTGTTCTACTTCGCCGCGACGTTTATTCTGCTGTTTGGTCTCGTTGTCATCGCCATGCCGCAACAGGCCGGTGCCTGGCTGCTTGAAGCACAAAACTGGGCGGCCAATACGGTCGGCTGGTATTACATGCTCGCGATGACGCTGTATCTGGTCTTCGTGGTGGTCACCGCGTTATCCGGCTACGGCAAGATAAAACTCGGTGCCGACCACGACGAACCCGAGTTCAGTTATCTGTCCTGGGCCGGCATGCTGTTCGCCGCCGGGATCAGCATTACGCTGTTCTTTTTCTGCGTTTCAGAGCCGCTGACTCACATGCTGCAGCCCCCACAGGGCGAGGCCGGCACCGCGGATGCGGCGCGTCAGGCCATGCAGGTGCTGTTTCTGCACTGGGGCCTGCATGGCTGGGGCGTTTTCGCCTTCGTCGGCATGGCCCTGGCGTACTTCGCCTATCGGCATAACCTGCCGCTGGCCCTGCGCTCGGCGCTGTATCCGCTGATCGGCAAACGCATCAACGGCCCGATTGGTTACGCGGTGGATGGCTTCGGCATCATCGCCACGGTGTTCGGTCTCGGCGCCGACATGGGCTTCGGTGTGCTGCACCTCAACTCGGGTCTCGACTACCTGTTCGGCATTGCCCACACCCAGTGGATTCAGGTCGGCCTGATCACGCTGATGATGGGCGCGGCGATCCTCGTCGCCGTGGCCGGGGTCGATAAAGGCGTGCGGGTGATGTCCGACATCAACATGCTGCTGGCCTGTGCGCTGCTGCTGTTCGTGCTGTTCGCCGGCCCGACTCAGCACCTGCTCAACACCTTGATCCAGAACATCGGTGACTACCTCGGCGCGTTGCCGATGAAGAGTTTCGACCTCTACGCCTATGACAAACCGAGCGACTGGCTCGGCGGCTGGACAGTGTTCTACTGGGCCTGGTGGATTGCATGGTCGCCGTTCGTGGGCCTGTTCATTGCGCGGATTTCCCGTGGTCGCACCATCCGTGAATTCGTTTTCGGCGTGCTGTTGATTCCGCTCGGCTTCACCTTGGCGTGGATGTCGATCTTCGGCAACAGCGCCATCGATCAGGTGCTCAATCACGGAATGTCGGCGATGGGCATGTCGGCGATCGAAAATCCATCGATGACCCTCTACCTGCTGCTGGAAACCTACCCGTGGAGCAAAACTGTCATCGCCGTGACGGTGTTTATCAGCTTCGTGTTCTTCGTCACCTCTGCTGACTCCGGCACGGTGGTGCTCTCGACCCTGTCCGCCAAGGGCGGCAACCCTGACGAAGACGGGCCTAAATGGCTGCGGGTGTTCTGGGGCGCGATGACAGCGTTGATCACCAGTGCGCTGCTGTTCTCCGGCAGCATTGATGCATTGAAGTCGGCCGTGGTGCTGACCTCGTTACCGTTCTCGTTGATTCTGCTGCTGATGATGTGGGGCCTGCACAAGGCGTTCTATCTCGAATCGCAGAAGCAGATCGCGCAACTGCATTCGCTGGCGCCGGTGTCCGGTTCGCGGCGTGGCACGGGTGGTTGGCGACAACGCCTGAGCCAGGCGGTGCACTTCCCGTCGCGTGATGAGGTGTACCGTTTCATGGACAGCACGGTGCGCCCGGCGATCGAAGAAGTGACGGCGGTGTTCGTCGAGAAAGGCTTGAATGTGGTCACTCAGCCCGATCCTGCGCACGACAACGTCAGCCTGGAAATCGGCCATGGCGAGCAGCATCCGTTCATCTATCAGGTGCAGATGCGCGGCTACTTCACGCCGTCGTTCGCACGTGGCGGCATGGGCTCCAAACAGCTCAACAATCGCCGTTACTACCGCGCTGAAGTGCACCTGA
The DNA here is from genome assembly GCF_017973755.1 of Pseudomonas sp. P42. Classification (NCBI taxonomy): domain Bacteria; kingdom Pseudomonadati; phylum Pseudomonadota; class Gammaproteobacteria; order Pseudomonadales; family Pseudomonadaceae; genus Pseudomonas; species Pseudomonas sp. P42. Next base: position 100,789 of record NZ_JACOPU010000005.1, read on the forward strand.
GCGAGGGCAGTCAGGATTACGATCTGGTGGGTTACACCAAGGAACAGATCATCAACGACATCCTCGACCAGTACGAACGCCACATGCAGTTCCTGCACCTGGTGCGTTAATCATGAGCTGGGCGCCGGGTCTGTTCAGGACTCGGCGCTCAGCACCATGAACAACACCATCGTCGCCACCGGCACGCCGAACACCACACTGCCGATCCCCAGCTCCGACCCCACGGACTGGCCGGCATGCACCACTCCCACCGCGCCATTGATCACCGTCAACGCCAGCCACAGCGCGGCGAAGCCGTAGGCCATGGTCTGACGGCTGAAGCCGATGCGCTCACCGATGTAGAGCATCAGGGCGAGGAGGGCCAGGCCGAAGAGAATGATGATGGTGGTGTGCATGGCGACGTCCTCGCGACAGCAACTTTCAGAGTTCTCGACCTAAAGTGTGGTCGAGTGAGTAGCGTCCTGCTCCGCGAAACAGGATGTACAGCGACAGAAACGCCATCAGCACCGGGTATTCGATGCCACGGTCGATCCAGGGCCACGTAGGTCCGAGAATACTGGCGATCGTCAGCATCTGGATACCCATCATCGCCGCCAGCAGGCGCGTGCCCAGTCCCAGAGCCAGCAGCAATCCGCCGACACCTTCCAGCAGCGCCACCAGCAGGCCAATCAGGCCCGGCATAGGCAGGTGCAGGACGTTCTGGATCAGGTTGATCGACGCGGCCATCGGATCGGCCATCGAACCGTGCGACTGACCCAGCAGTTTGGGCAAGCCGTGGGTCACCATGATCACACCGTACGTGGCGCGTAACAGGGCGTAGGAAATGGGTTCACCGAGGCGATAGAACGGCGCAAGGGCGAGAATAAGCAAGGTCGGGTTCTGGCGCATGGGGAGCTCCGAGGCACGGGTCATCAATGATCGTTCCCACGCAGAGCATGGGAACGATCGGTGGCAGAGCAGGCATTAGCGCAGTGTCGGTTTCAGCAGGTCTTCCAGACCGATGCGGCGGAACATCTGGGCGCGTACCCGATCGGCGGGCGAGCCGGAGTGCACGAAATGGTTGGTGCCCCTGTTGGATTTCATGGCGTTGATCTCTGCACAGTGAGGGTGGTTTCAGGCGCGACGAGGAAGGCGTTGTTGCGCGACATGGGACAACCAACCGGCGAAGGAACCGAGGGTGCCGGCTGCGCCCAGTTCAACGAAGCTTTCCAGAGAGGGTTCCAGGTGCGAGGCGAAATAGGCGATCAGGCCGAGAAAGTAAGCGACGAGGTTGTTCATCGTCCGGGTGGCACGTAGCGACACCACGACCATCGCCACGACAAACACCACGACCGGCAGGGCAAACAGGCCCAACGTGGGGGTCAGGGCGCCGATGCTCAGCGCCGCAGCCATGCCGAAGGCGATGCCCATCAGCACACAGCCGAGGTTCACCAGGCCGTCACGCAAGGTCAGGCCACGGCTAAAGAACGCGACCCAACCGACAAACATCGCCCACACTGGCAGGGTCAGCAACAGGCTGGAACCGGCCGCCAGTGCGGCAGTGGCGGCAGCCACCGCGGTGAATAGCGTAAACATCAGTTTCGATTGCCCGGTGTGGGCGGTATTGGCTGGATGACTCATGATTTTCTTCTCCTTTGCCCGGGTGAGGCCGCTCAGACAAGGCCGCCGTTGACGCGCAAGACTTGCCCGTTGACCCAAGCCGAATCCGGGCCGACCAGGAAGGACACGACGCGGGAAATGTCTTCTGGCTGAGCCAGGCGTTCCAGCGGAGGCATCTTGGCGAAGGTCTGAATCTGCTCTTCACTCTTGCCGTGCAGAAACAACTCAGTAGCGACTGGGCCCGGTGCCACGGCATTGACGGTGATGTTGCGTCCGCGCATTTCCTTGGCGAACACCTGGGTCAGCGACTCCACCGCTGCTTTGCTGGCGATGTACACCGCGTAACCCGGCAGGTTCATGCCGACGGTGCTGCTGGAGAAGTTGATGATCCGCCCGCCACTGTTCAAGCGTGTCGCTGCTTCGCGCAGGGTATTGAAAGTGCCGCGAGCGTGGATGTTGAAGTTCTTCTCGAACAGTTCGTCTGTGTGTTGCGCCAAGGGCAACACCTTGAGGATGCCGGCGTTGTTCACCAGTACATCGATCATCCCCAGTTGTGCCTCGGTCTCATCGAACATGCGCTGCACGTCGCCGGCATTGGCGACATCGGCCTTGACCGCCATGGCCTGATGCCCGGCCTGGCGCAACTCAACCACCAGTTTCGAGGCTTCACTGGCGCTGCTCGCATAGTTGATGGCGACGGCGAAACCTTCGCTGGCCAGTTGCTTGGCAATCACGGCGCCGATGCCGCGAGAAGCACCGGTTACGAGGGCGACTTTCGAAGTTTGCTGAGTCATGGCGATGATCCTTGTGCAGGTGTTGATTGGGAGTGGAGCCAATTTCACATGTTTACTCACACCGATAAATGCACGAGAGTTGCCTTGACTGTTCAAAAATCGCCAACAATCAAAAGCCGGGGGAAAGCGCCGTGGATCAAGTCAAAGCAATGAAGGTGTTCGTGCGGATCTACGAGCGCAGCAGCTTCACCTTGGCGGCCGATGACCTGAACCTGCCACGGGCGACACTGACTCATACCCTCAATCAATTCGAAGCCTGGCTCGGCACTCGCTTGCTGGAGCGCAGCACGCGCAAAGTGCGGCCTACATTGGACGGCGAGGCTTACTACCAACGCTGTGTGCAATTGCTCGCGGAACTGGAGGAGGCCGAATTGGCGTTTCGCGGCGTGGCGCCAAAAGGACGGCTGCGGGTGGATCTGCACGGGACGCTGGCCAAGCATTTTGTGATCCCGGCGCTGCCGCAATTCATGGAGCGTTATCCCGACATCGAACTGTCGATCAGCGAGGCCGACCGCTTCGTCGATCTGATCGCCGAAGGCGTCGATTGCGTGCTGCGCGCCGGGACGCTTGGCGATTCCAACCTCATCGGCAAGCGAGTCGCCAGCCTGCGCCAGATCACCTGCGCCAGCCCGGCGTACCTGCGTCAATACGGTGAGCCGAAGAACCTCTCTGAACTGAAAAACCATCGCGCGGTGAACTACGTCTCGCGCACCACGGCCAAGTTGTTTCCCTTCGAATTCATGGTTGACGGCGAACTGCAGGAAGTCGCCATCGACGGTGCGCTGTCGGTGTTCGGCGCGGAAATTTATGCCGCGTCGGCGATTGCCGGGCTGGGCATCATCCAGTGCCCGCATTACCGGATGGAAACGCTGATTGCTCAGGAAGTGGTGCAGGAAATCCTCATCGACACGCCACCACCTCCGATGCCGGTATCCGTGCTCTACCCGCACAACCGACAAATGTCGCCACGGGTTCGGGTGTTTGTGGATTGGTTGGGGGAGGTTTTTGCAGTGGCTGTTTGAAGGCGGGGCGAGATCAAAAGATCGTCGGAGCGCGGCCCGAGCCTGGCGAGGGTTTACCGTAGAAGATGAAATTTCTGAAACGTTTCAGCATTTTCTCGAGTCCGGCGTTTATCAGTGTTTGTCTGGGCGTATGCTGGGCAACTTGCGAAGCAGTCGATACCAAATTCAAAACAGACAAGAGAGGATTCGATGACTTACACCGCTGCCGAAAACCGCTACGACTCCATTCCTTACCGCCGCGTCGGCCGCAGCGGTCTGGTGCTGCCGGCGCTGTCGCTGGGCCTGTGGCACAACTTTGGCGACAGCACGCCGATCGACACCCAGCGCGCCTTGCTGCGCACCGCGTTCGATCTGGGCATCAACCACTTCGACCTGGCCAACAACTACGGCCCGCCGTATGGCAGTGCCGAAATCAATTTCGGTCGCCTGCTGCGTGAAGACTTCAAGCAGTACCGCGATGAACTGATCATCTCCAGCAAAGCCGGTTGGGACATGTGGCCAGGCCCGTACGGGCAGGGCGGCGGTTCGCGCAAATACGTGCTGGCCAGCCTCGACCAGAGCCTGCAACGCCTCGGTCTGGACTATGTGGATATCTTCTATTCGCATCGCTTCGACTCGGACACCCCGCTGGAAGAAACCGCCAGCGCCCTCGCCACTGCGGTGCAACAGGGCAAGGCGTTGTACATCGGCATCTCGTCGTATTCGGGCGTGAAGACCCGTGAGATGGCAGCGCTGCTCAAGGAATGGAAAGTGCCGCTGCTGATTCATCAACCGGCCTACAACCTGCTCAATCGCTGGGTGGAAAAAGACCTGCTCGACACCACCGAAGAACTCGGCACGGGCGTCATCGCTTTCACGCCATTGGCGCAAGGTCTGCTGACCGACAAATACCTTAACGGCGTGCCGGAAGATGCGCGGGTCAATCGTCCGGGCGGTGGTTCGTTGCAGGCTTCGCACTTGTCCGAGGCGAACATCGCGCATGTGCGTGCGTTGAATGAGATCGCCAAACGTCGCGGCCAGAGCCTGGCGCAACTGGCGCTGGCGTGGACCCTGCGTGATCCGCGAGTGACCTCGGCACTGATCGGCGCGAGCCGGCCGGAGCAGATTATCGAGAACGTCGGGGCGTTGAAGAATTTGAGTTTCAGTGCTGAAGAGTTGGCGGAGATTGACCGGTTTGCCCAAGAGGGTGGGATCAATCTTTGGGAGAAGCCGTCGACGGCGGAATAAGTGACTGGCGCCGAATTATTCGGCGCCTGCTCTGACGCTTTCGCGGGCAAGCCCGCTCCCACAGGGTTCCAGTCGTACACAAAATCTGTGAATGGCGCTGTACCTGTGGGAGCGGGCTTGCCCGCGAAGGGGCCAGTTCAGACAACGAGGAAATCGAGTCTTATCTGAAGAACGGCACATCCCCCAACACCGTCGCCCGCTGCATCACCCGCCGCGCAGGGCGGTAGTCATCCACCGCGTAATGCTGCGTCACGCGGTTATCCCAGAACGCAATATCGTCCTGCTGCCAACGCCAGCGAATGGTGAACTCCGGCCGCGTCGCGTGGGCGAACAGGAACTTCAGAATCGCCTCGCTTTCGGTTTCCGACAGCTCATTGATCTTCGACGTAAAGCCTTCATTGACGAACAATGAACGTCGTCCGCTCACCGGATGGGTGCGAATCACTGGGTGTGACAACGGCGGATTTTTGCGCCGTGCCTCTTCCCACTGCGCCAGCGCTTCGGGCGTATTGCCATAGCGTTCCAGTGGAAACGAGCGGGTGAAATCGTGGGTGGCGCTCAGGCCCTCAAGCAAACCCTTCATCGGCTCCGACAGCGCCTCATATGCGGCAATCCCACTGGCCCACAACGTGTCGCCGCCAAACTCTGGTAGCAACTTGGCGCTGAGCACCGCGCCCATCGCCGGCGTCGGCAGGAAGGTCACGTCGGTGTGCCAGATCGCATTGTCGCGCACGTTGGTGACGGCGGTGTCGAGGATCAGCACTTCCGGTTGTTCCGGCACGTTCGGGTAGATCGGGTGAATGTGCAGGTCGCCAAAATACGCGGCGAAACGCGCCTGTTGCGGCGGCTCGATCGGCTGGTTGCGGAAGAACAGCACTTGAAACTTGAGCAGCGCCTGCTCGATGGCATTGCGGTGTTCCAGGCTCAACGGCTGGCTGATATCGACGCCGCTGATCTGTGCGCCGAGGGCCGAGCTTAACGGGGTGATGTGCAGGCTGCTCATGGTGGTTCTCTAGAATTCGGGATTTAGCTTTTGTGGGAGCGAGCCTGCTCGCGAAAGCGGAGTGTCAGGTAGCAAAAATGTCGACAGAAAGTCAGCATTCGCGAGCAGGCTCGCTCCCACAGGGTTCTTTACATAGCAATTATTCAGTGGGCCTGGCCGTGCCACGGCACCAGTTTGCGTTGCAGGGCGCGCAGGCCCATCTCCATGGCGAAGGCGATCAGGGCGATGACCAAAATCCCCAGCACCACCACATCAGTCACCAGAAACTGCGCGGCCGATTGCACCATGAAGCCCAAACCGCTGGTGGCGGCGATCAGTTCGGCGGCGACCAGCGTCGACCAACCGACCCCCAGACCAATGCGCACACCGGTAAGAATGTCCGGCAGGGCGCTGGGCAGAATCACGTGGCGAATCAATTGCGCGCGAGTGGCGCCGAGCGATTGCGCGGCACGCAATTTCGCCGGGTCTACGGTGCGCACGCCGGTCGCGGTCGCAATGGCGATCGGCGCGAAAATCGCCAGGTAGATCAGTAGTACTTTCGACAACTCGCCGATGCCGCACCAGATCACGATCAGCGGCAGATAAGCCAGTGGCGGAATCGGCCGGTAGAACTCGATCAGCGGATCAAGCACGCCACGGGCGATGCGGTTGGTACCGATGGCGATACCCACTGGCACGGCGGTCAGAATCGCGAAACCGAGGCCCAGGCCGATGCGGCTCAGGCTCGCGCCGAGGTGCTGCCACAGCGTCGAATCCATGTAGCCGCTGGTCGCCAGCAACCAGCCTTTTTGCAGAACGGCAGACGGTGGCGGCAGAAACAGTGGTTCGATCAAGCCAGTGGCGGTTACTGCCCACCAGACTGCCAACAAAGCGAACAACGTCAGGAGGCTGATCCAGCGAGTGCTGAGGCTGCGGCGCACTGGAATTACGACCGAAGGGGTTTTTACTGCCGCAGCGGAAACGTCGTAACTGCTCATGCGCGCTCCTGCCGTTGAACGGCGCTGCGTTGCGAGAACACTTTGCTCAGCACGTGCTCGCGGGTTTCGATAAAACGCGGGTCGGATTTGATTGCTCGCGCGGACTCACCAGCGGCATATCGCTGACCGAAGTCCAGGTGCAGGCGCTCAACGATCTGCCCCGGATTCGGCGCCAGCAGTATCAGGTCAGTGGCGAGGAACACCGCTTCTTCAATGTCGTGGGTAATCAGGAAAACCGGTTTGGCGGTGCGCTGCCAGACTTGCAGCAACAGCGCCTGCATCTGTTCGCGAGTAAAGGCGTCGAGGGCGCCGAAGGGTTCGTCCATCAGCAACACGCGCGGGTCGGCGGCGAGTGCACGGGCGAGGCCGACGCGTTGTTTCTGGCCACCGGAAAGTTGCCAGATACGGCGGTTTTCAAAACCGGATAGATCGACCAGCGCGAGCATCTCGCGGGCGATCTTTTCGCGCTTGTCCTTGGCGACACCGGCGAGTTCGAGACCGAATGCGACGTTGGCCAGCACATCCTGCCAAGGCAGCAGGGCATCGTCCTGGAACACCACGCCGCGCTCGGCGCTTGGGCCTTTGACCGGCACGCCGTCGAGGGTGATGCGCCCGGCGCTCGGTTCGACGAAGCCGGCAATCAGGTTCAACAGCGAAGTCTTGCCACTGCCGGACGGGCCGAGGGCGACCAGCAATTGCTGCGGCCCCAGGGTCAGAGAAATATCCGCCAGCACCGGTTCCGGGCTGCCCGGGTACTGTGCGCTGATGCGCTCCAGCTGTAGCAAGGCCATCGCGGTTAACTCCCGATCAGTTGGTGATGTATTTGGCGCTGACGTACGGCGCGTAGTCCGGCAGAACGGCTTCGACCTTGCCTTGTTCCTTGAGGAACGCGGCGGTGTCGGTGATGGCTTTGGTGGTCGGCGCCCCGAGGTCGCTGACCTGGTCCGCCGCCAGCGGATAGACGTTGCCTTGCAGCAGCAATGGAATGTCGCTGGCCTTGGCACCCGACAACTTCACAAGTTTGTCGACGTTGGATTGATCAGCGAGCCAGGCTTTCGGGTCCTTGCGGTAATCGGCGTAGGCGTCGAGAGTGACCTTGGCGAACGCGGTGACGATTTCCGGGTGTTTCTCGGCGAAGTCCTTGCGCACGATCCAGGCATCGAACGTCGGCGCGCCGAACTTGGCCAGCTCACCGGAAGTGATCAGCACTTTGCCGTTTTCCTTGGCTACTCCGAGGGCTGGGTCCCACACGTAGGTGGCGTCGATATCACCACGTTTCCACGCCGCGATAATCGCTGGTGGGGCGAGGTTGAGGACGGTGACTTTGGAAGGATCGATGTTCCAGTGCTTCAGCGCGGCGAGCAGGCTGTAGTGCCCGGTGGACACGAACGGCACGGCGATTTTCTTGCCGATCAGATCCTGTGGCGTCTTGATCCCGGAACCGTCGCGAGCGACCAGCGCTTCAGCGGCGCCGATCTGGGTGGCGATGAGGAACGTTTCTACCGGGACTTTGCGGGTGATCGCTGCGGTCAGCGGGCTCGAACCGAGGTAGCCAATCTGCACGTCGCCGGAAGCGATGGCGGCGATGATGTCGGCGCCATTGTCGAACTTGCGCCAGCTGATATCGGCTTTGGTGGCTTTCTCGTAGGCGCCGTCGGCCTGAGCGACTTTCGCCGGGTCAACAGTGGTTTGGTAGGCGACGGTGAGGTCGGTGGCCTGAGCCAGAAAACTCGCGGCAGCCAGAGAGGCCACGGTCAGCAGGCGAAGCGGGAAATTCAGTTTCATTGAAAAGCTCCATATCAGGCGACCGAGTGTCGGCGTGAAAGGAGACTAAATGATCTAAGAATCTAAAAATAAATAACTTTTTAGACTTAGCTTATGAGCGGAAAAATCTAATCGGGAGATGTGTTCGAGAAAAATTTGTATCAGTGAGATCCAGCCCCTCACCCCAGCCCTCTCCCAATGGGAGAGGGGGAAAGGGAGCAGATCGGGGGCTTTTTAAATCCTGAGTTCGACTTGGTCGTTCAGGTCGGTGTAGCTCGAGCTAACAACACGGTCAGTCCCCTCTCCCAATGGGAGAGGGTTAGGGTGAGGGGCTCTTCAGTTACTGATCGCCAGAATACTCGCCTGATACGACCCGACAAACACGTCGAAATCGCCCACCTCGTTCTGCTCCAGCTCAGCCTGCGCCGCCAGCGAAGTTCGCGCCAACTCCTCAAACTTTGCTTGCTCATCAGCCGCCAATGGCTCGCTGCGGAAGAACTCGGCATGTGCCTGACTCTGGCGCAGAGAGAACTGCGCGAAGCTTTCCTTGTGTTCGGCCATCGCGGCCAGCACCTGTGCCGACGGCGTCAGGGACGAATCCTTGACCTTTGCCAGTTGCGCATCCAGCGCGGTGCTGTGCGCATCAAAGCCATGGCTCTGATCCAGCAGCGCCGCCAGCGGAGCAATCTGTTCCAGCAATTCGGCTGCCCAGGACTTCATGTCGACCGGCTGGCCGTCACGCTGCAATTGCAGGCCCGGACGGCGACCTTCCTTGACCACGCTGAGGAAGTTCGAGGTGGCATTGCTGCACGAGGTGTTGGTCAGCAGCGGGCTGTCGTTCAGCGCGCAATACAGCAGGAAGGCGTCGAGGAAGCGCGACTCGGTGAGGTCGATGCCCATCGGCAGAAACGGGTTGATGTCCAGGCAGCGCACTTCGACATACTGAATGCCACGGGCGACCAGCGCCTGGATCGGCCGCTCGCCGGTGTAGGTCACGCGTTTCGGGCGGATGTTGGAGTAGTACTCGTTTTCGATCTGCAGGATGTTGGTGTTCAGTTGCACCCATTCGCCATCCTGATGCGTGCCGACTTCAACGTACGGCGCGTAGGGCGTGGCGACGGCTTTGCGCAGGCTGTCGGTGTAGCTCGCCAGATCGTTGTAGCACGGCGTCAGGCCGGCCTGGGCGTTGCTCTGATAACCAAGGTCGCTCATGCGCAGGCTGGTCGCGTACGGCAGGTACAGCGTGTCCGGGTCCAGTTGTTCCAGCTGATGCGAACGACCGCGCAGGAAACCGGCATCCAGCGCCGGCGACGCACCGAAAAGGTACATCAGCAGCCAGCTGTAGCGACGGAAATTACGGATCAGCGCAATGTAGGAGACTGACTGGAAATCCCGGTCGGTACCGACAAAACCTTCCGCTTCCTTGAGCAGCGGCCAGAGTTTTTCCGGCAGGGAGAAGTTGTAGTGAATCCCGGCGATGCACTGCATGGTCTTGCCGTAACGCAGGGCCAGGCCTTTGCGATAGACGTACTTGAGCTGACCGATGTTGGAGGTGCCGTAATAGGCGATCGGGATGTCTTCCTCGGCCGGCAACGGGCACGGCATCGACGGACTCCACAGGTACTCGTTGCCGAGTTTGCTGTAGGCAAAGCGATGAATCTTGTCCAGGCTCGCCAGGGTGTCTGCCGGGTCGGGCAGGGCGGGCGTGATGAATTCCAGCAGCGACTCGGAATAGTCGGTGGTGATTTTTTCATTGGTCAGCGCGGAACCCAAGGCTTCCGGGTGCGGCGTTTGCGCCAGTCGACCTTCGCTGGTCACGCGCAGGCATTCACGTTCGATACCGTGGAGGCACTGTTCGAGCAGAGAGAGGTTGGCGCGCTCGCCGAGCAGAGCCAGGCGGCGGTTGAGAAGTTCGCTCAATTTGGATTCCTTCACGCGTCAGTCGCCCCAATATGGGGGTGGGCAGGACGGTCTACAAGGGTGAAGTTGAAACTGGCGTTTTCGCCTGGTTTTTTGCGGCAGGCCATTTGCCGGTCGGTCAAGAACTGCACAATCCCTGTGGGAGCGAGCCTGCTCGCGAAGAGGGTTTTCCAGCCGACATCATCGCCGACTGACACACCGGCTTCGCGAGCAGGCTCGCTCCCACAGGATTCATTGCGCCGAAATTAACTCAAAATGATGATCAACATCTACAGGACTGCGAACGTGCCTTGCGCTTTTGCGACCAGTTTGTCGCCCTGCATCACCTCGGCCTCGACCACCAGCGTGCGCCGGCCCGGGTGAATCACCCGGGCCGTGCACAGCACCTCGCCGTCCGAGACGGCGCGGATATAGTTGATCTTGCACTCGATGGTCGCGCTCTGCTGATCGAAGCCGTGGGTGCTGGAACAGGCCAGCCCCATGGCGATATCGACCAGACTGAACAGTGCGCCGCCGTGCAATTTTCCGCCGCGATTGCGCAGTTCCGGTTCCAGCCCCAGGGCGACTTGCGCCACCCCGGTTTCCAGGCTGTGCAGGCGACAGCCCAACAGCTTGAAAAACGCGCTCTCGACGAGCCCGGCCGGAATTTCCATCAGCGTTTCTTCAGCTGTTTGGCGTTGGCGAACAGCGAGGCCATTGCATTGTTTACTGGCGCTGCGGTCACGCTTTCCTTGCGCGGCGCGTTGTTCGACGGCTGACGCTGCGCCGAGCCCGGACGCGAGCCGCGGGCACCGTCAATTTTCTCGCCCGGGGTGTCGCCCATGCGCATCGACAGGCCGACGCGTTTGCGCGGGATGTCGACTTCCATGACCTTCACTTTCACGACATCACCGGCCTTCACCGCTTCGCGTGGGTCCTTGATGAACTTCTCCGACAGTGCCGAGATGTGCACCAGACCATCCTGATGCACGCCGATGTCGACGAATGCGCCGAACGCGGTCACGTTGGTGACGACACCTTCAAGGATCATCCCCAGTTGCAGGTCCTTGAGGTCTTCTACGCCTTCCTGGAACTCGGCAGTCTTGAACTCCGGGCGCGGGTCGCGGCCGGGTTTTTCCAGTTCCTGGAGGATGTCGGTCACCGTCGGCAGACCGAAGGTTTCGTCGGTGAATTTCTTCGGATCCAGACGCTTGAGGAAGCTTGCGTCGCCGATCAGCGAGCGGATGTCGCGGTCAGTTTCAGCGGCAATGCGTTGCACCAGCGGATAGGCTTCCGGGTGAACGGCCGAGGAATCCAGCGGGTTGTCGCCGTTCATCACACGCAAGAAACCGGCAGCCTGTTCGAAGGTTTTTTCGCCCAGACGTGCGACTTTCTTCAGCGCCGCACGGGTCTTGAACGCGCCGTGTTCGTCGCGGTGAGCAACGATATTCTGCGCCAGCGTGGCGTTGAGGCCGGAGATCCGCGCCAGCAGCGCCACCGAGGCGGTGTTGACGTCGACACCGACGGCGTTCACGCAGTCTTCGACCACGGCATCCAGACCGCGCGCCAGTTTCAGCTGCGAGACGTCGTGCTGGTACTGGCCAACGCCGATGGATTTCGGATCGATCTTCACCAGCTCTGCCAGCGGATCCTGCAGACGGCGAGCGATGGACACCGCGCCACGGATCGACACGTCCAGATCGGGGAATTCCTTGGCTGCCAGTTCCGACGCCGAGTACACCGATGCACCGGCCTCCGAAACCATGACCTTGGTCATCTTCATCGCTGGATATTTTTTGATCAGTTCGATGGCCAGTTTGTCGGTTTCGCGACTGGCGGTGCCGTTGCCGATGGCGATCAGGTCAACCGAGTGCTTGGCGCACAGGGCGGCCAGAATGGCGATGGTCTGATCCCACTTGTTGTGCGGCACGTGCGGGTAAACCGTGGCGTGATCGAGCATCTTGCCGGTCGAATCGACCACGGCAACCTTGCAACCGGTACGCAGGCCCGGGTCGAGGCCCAGGGTTGCGCGTGGGCCGGCCGGTGCGGCCAGCAACAGGTCATGCAGGTTGTGGGCGAAAACGTTGATCGCCTCGGTTTCGGCGCCGTCGCGCAGCTCGCCCAGCAGGTCGGTCTCGAGGTGGGTATAGAGCTTGACCTTCCAGGTCCAGCGCACCACTTCACCGAGCCATTTGTCGGCCGGACGGTTCTGGTTCTGGATATTGAATTGCTGGCCGATCATGCCTTCGCACGGGTGCATGGTGCCCGGCAGTTCGTCGCCGACTTTCAGCGCAGAGCTGAGAATGCCTTCGTTGCGGCCACGGAAAATTGCCAATGCGCGGTGCGACGGCATGCTTTTCAGCGGTTCGTCGTGTTCGAAGTAGTCGCGGAACTTGGCGCCTTCCTCTTCTTTGCCGGCGATGACGCGGGCACTGAGGATGGCTTCCTGCTTGAGATAGGTACGCAGTTTTTCCAGCAGGCTGGCGTCTTCGGCAAAACGCTCCATCAGGATGTACTTGGCGCCTTCCAGCGCAGCCTTCACGTCGGCCACGCCTTTTTCGGCATCGACGAAGCGTGCGGCTTCGGTTTCCGGTGTAAGGTTCGGGTCGTTGAACAGGCCGTCGGCCAGGTCGCCGAGGCCGGCTTCCAGGGCAATCTGGCCCTTGGTGCGGCGCTTTTGCTTGTACGGCAGGTACAAGTCTTCGAGGCGGGTCTTGGTGTCGGCGAGTTTGATATCGCGCTCAAGAGCAGGAGTGAGTTTGCCTTGCTCCTCGATACTGGCCAGGATGCTGATGCGCCGTTCGTCGAGTTCTCGCAGGTAGCGCAGACGCTCTTCCAGATGACGCAACTGGGTGTCATCGAGGCTGCCGGTGACTTCTTTCCGGTAGCGGGAAATGAAGGGTACGGTAGAGCCTTCATCGAGTAGCGCGACGGCCGCTTCGACCTGTTGTGGGCGTACGCCGAGTTCCTCGGCGATGCGGCTGTTGATGCTGTCCATAAAACCACCTGACATATTGTGAAAGCAGGCTCGCAGGCACGGAAATAAAGGCCCGGAGTCTGGTTGAGCGGCTTGAAGATTGCCGCTGCCTGGGTCAAAAGGCAGCCCATTGACCCGTGAAATCGAACTATTACTGCGCTGACCGGGAAAAAAACGGCCACTTGCGGTAACGATTCAGACGTTGCCTGGCACAAAACGCCGCGCATTATAACCAGCGTTCTGTCATTCGGGGGCGTCACAGTCTGTAGGCTTAAACCCCGGTTTTCTGGCAGTGAAGGAAAAATCTGCTAACAATGCACACGGTGCGTATAACGGCAGCTACGCCATAATGCGCGCCGAGCTAAAAGGAGCATCCAATGAGCAGCACTGCACAAACTGCTGAAGGCGAAAAAATTCTTATCGTTGATGACGATCCGGGGCTGAGCAGCCTGCTGGAACGTTTCTTCGTCAGCAAGGGCTACCGTGCCCGTACCGTACCGAATACCGAGCAGATGGACCGTCTGCTGGCGCGTGAAGTATTCAATCTGGTCGTCCTCGACTTGATGCTGCCCGGCGAAGACGGTCTGACCGCTTGCCGCCGCCTGCGGGCCGCGAACAACCAGATTCCGATCATCATGCTCACCGCCAAGGGCGATGAGATGAGCCGCATCAAGGGCCTGGAACTGGGCGCTGACGATTACTTGGCCAAGCCGTTCAACCCGGACGAGCTGATGGCCCGGGTCAAAGCGGTGTTGCGTCGCCAGGCCGCACCAGTGCCGGGTGCGCCGGGCAGCGAAGACGAAAATGTCACCTTCGGTGACTACGTGTTGTCGCTGGCCACTCGCGAACTGAAACGTGGCGACGAAGTGCACATGCTCACTACCGGTGAGTTTGCGGTACTCAAGGCCTTGGTGATGAACGCGCGTCAGCCACTGACCCGCGACAAGCTCATGAACCTGGCCCGTGGCCGCGAGTGGGATGCCCTGGAGCGTTCCATCGACGTGCAGATCTCCCGTCTGCGCCGGATGATCGAGCCTGATCCGTCGAAACCGCGCTACATCCAGACTGTCTGGGGCGTTGGCTACGTGTTCGTACCGGATGGCGCCGCCACCAAGTGATCGGCGATTTGTAGGAGCGGGTCTGCTGGGGGTTGGTCAAACGACCATTCCCACAGACTCGCAATCCGCAATATGCGAGCATTGCTCGCTCCTGCAAGTGTGTAGCGGTTATTGATGAAGACGCCCGTCTGGTTCCCCCAAAGTTTTTTCTCCCGCACCCTCTGGCTGGTGCTCATCGTCGTGCTGTTTTCCAAGGCGCTGACCCTGGTTTATCTGTTGATGAACGAGGACGTGCTGGTGGATCGTCAATACAGCCACGGCGTCGCCCTGACGCTGCGCGCCTATTGGGCCGCTGACGAAGAAAATCGCGCGAAGATCGCCGATGCCGCGACCCTGATCAGGGTGGTGGGTGCCGGTGTACCGGAAGGCGAACAGCACTGGCCGTACAGCGAGATCTATCAACGACAGATGCAGGCAGAACTCGGCGCCGACACCGAAGTGCGATTACGCATGCATTCGCCGCCGGCCCTGTGGGTTCGCGCCCCGAGCCTGGGCGATGGCTGGCTGAAAGTGCCGTTGTATCCGCATCCGTTGCGTGGCCAGAAAATCTGGAACGTGCTGGGCTGGTTCCTCGCGATCGGTTTGCTGTCGACGGCCTCGGCGTGGATTTTTGTCAGCCAGCTCAACCAACCCTTGAAGCGTTTGGTATACGCCGCCCGACAACTCGGCCAGGGTCGAAGCGTGCGTCTGCCGATCAGCGACACGCCGAGCGAGATGACCGAGGTCTATCGCGCCTTCAATCAGATGGCCGAAGACGTCGAACAGGCCGGACGTGAGCGTGAGCTGATGCTGGCCGGCGTCTCCCATGACTTGCGTACGCCGTTGACGCGCTTGCGTCTGTCGCTGGAGTTGATGGGCGACCACAACGACCTGACCGACGACATGGTGCGCGACATCGAAGACATGGACGCGATTCTCGACCAGTTCCTCGCGTTCATTCGCGATGGTCGTGACGAGTCGGTGGAGGAGGTCGACCTCAGCGATCTGGTGCGTGAAGTAGCGGCGCCGTACAACCAGACTGAAGAGAAAGTTCGTCTGCGTCTGGAGCCGATCCAGCCGTTCCCGTTGCGTCGGGTATCGATGAAACGTCTGCTCAACAACCTGATCGGCAACGCTTTGAACCATGCCGGCAGCGGCGTTGAAGTGGCGGCTTATGTGTCCGGCGACACCAGTGCGCCGTATGTGGTGCTGAGTGTGATGGACCGTGGTGCGGGGATTGATCCGTCGGAGCTTGAGGCGATTTTCAACCCGTTCACCCGTGGCGACCGTGCGCGCGGCGGCAAGGGTACGGGGTTGGGGTTGGCGATCGTGAAGCGGATTGCTTCGATGCATGGCGGCAATGTTGAACTGCGTAACCGGTCCGGGGGTGGACTGGAGGCGCGGGTTCGGTTGCCGTTGGGGTTGATGCTGCCACGGGATGCGGTATAGAAGCAGCTGCAAGCTGCAAGCTGCAAGCGGCAAGCGGCAAGCAAGAGCGACTTTACTTGTCGCTTGGGGCTTGCCGCTTGAAGCTGGCTTTAGCCTTTGCCTTTGGTCCGGGTCATATTCGGCCCGCCATTCTTCTCAAGATGCTCAATGATGATCCCCGCCACGTTCTTTCCGGTGGTGGTCTCGATCCCTTCCAGTCCCGGCGACGAATTCACTTCCATCACCAGCGGCCCGTGATTGGAGCGCAGAATATCCACGCCCGCCACCGACAGGCCCATGACCTTGGCTGCACGCAACGCTGTCATGCGTTCTTCCGGGGTGATCTTGATCAGGCTGGCGCTGCCGCCGCGATGCAGGTTGGAACGGAATTCACCCGGTTTTGCCTGACGCTTCATTGCCGCGATTACCTTGTCGCCGACCACGAAGCAGCGGATGTCTGCACCGCCAGCCTCCTTGATGTATTCCTGAACCATGATGTTCTGCTTCAGGCCCATGAACGCCTCGATCACCGACTCGGCGGCGGTGGCGGTTTCGCACAACACCACGCCGATGCCCTGGGTGCCTTCCAGCACTTTGATCACCAGTGGCGCACCGTTGACCATGTCGATCAGGTCGGGAATATCGTCCGGCGAGTGAGCAAACCCGGTCACCGGCAAACCAATGCCACGGCGCGACAGCAGTTGCAGCGAGCGCAGCTTGTCCCGCGAACGGGCAATGGCCACCGACTCATTGAGGGGGAACACGCCCATCATTTCGAACTGGCGCAACACCGCGCAGCCATAGAACGTCACCGACGCGCCGATCCGCGGGATCACCGCGTCGAAGCCTTCCAGCGGTTTGCCGCGATAGTGGATCTGCGGCTTGTGGCTGGCGATGTTCATGTAGGCGCGCAAGGTGTCGATCACTACCATTTCATGCCCGCGTTCAGTGCCGGCCTCAACCAGACGACGGGTGGAATACAGACGCGGGTTCCGCGACAGCACAGCGATCTTCATGCAACACCTGTGGAGGAGGTAGATACCGGGAACACCGGCTTGTCTTGTACATATTTGATGCCCGGATTGACCACCAGCTGGCCATCAATCAGGGCTTTGGAGCCAAGCAACAGGCGATAGCGCATGGACTTGCGGCAGGCCAGAGTGAACTCGATTGGCCAGACCCGATCACCCAGAGCGAGGGTGGTGCTGATCACGTAGCGCTCCTGGGCATGTCCGTTGGAGCTCTTGATGGTTTTGCGTGTCACCAGTGGTGCTTCGCAACGCCGGTGACGCAACTGCACCACCGTGCCCAGGTGCGCGGTAAAACGCACCCATTTCTCGCCGTCACGTTCGAACGGTTCGATGTCGGTGGCATGCAGGCTGGAGGTACTGGCACCGGTGTCGATTTTTGCGCGCAGGCCCGCAACTCCCAAATCCGGGAGCGCCACCCACTCGCGCAGACCGACAACGGTCAAATGGTCAAATGTCTTCAATATAAAAAACCAACGATTAACGCGCCCAGGCGTCAGGTGATATCTGAGCCAAGGCTTTGAACGCAGGTTTGGCGAACCAGTATCCCTGCATCAGAAATATTCCACAGTCCGCCAGGAAATCCCGTTCTCCGGCGCTCTCGATGCCTTCGGCAATGACTGTAACGTGCAACTCCGCACAGATTGTGACAATCCCCCGCACGATTGCCTGACGGACACGGTCTTGATCGACATCGCGGATCAACGCCATGTCGAGTTTGATCAGGTCCGGTTGGAAATCAGCCAGCAGATTGAGCCCCGAATAACCGGCACCGAAATCGTCGATGGCGGTCTTGAAGCCGAATTCGCGGTATTCACGCAGAATATTGGTCAAATGGCGATAGTTATCTACGTGCTGGCTTTCCAGTGTTTCAAAAATCAGCCGGTCGACCGGGAAATTGTGTTTTTTTGCCGCCTCCAGGGTGCTGCGAATACATAACTCTGGACGATAGACAGCGTTGGGCATGAAGTTGATCGACAAGTGTGTCTGCATATTAAGATTGGCCGCGCCTTCGATGGCGCGCATCCGGCAGAGCTGGTCGAAACGGTAGCGGTTTTCTTCTGTAACCTGATCTAACACCGTCAATGCCCCTTCGCCGGTTACACCGCGGACCAGCGCTTCATGAGCGAAAACCGACTGGTCGCGCAGATCGACGATAGGTTGGTAGGCGAAGGCAAAATCGAAGTCCAGCGGTTCGCTTTGCTGGCATCCCTGGCAACCCGTCTTGGGCGAAGTCAATGAAGGCGGAAATTTAGTCACTCGATCACTCCTTGCCGCTGAAACGGTCAAGATCACAGTCTATCTGGAGGGCCGAGTTCTTGCGCCCGACAGAAACGGTAGTACAGTTCCGACTACTGGCTGAGCGAGGAATTCATATGGCACAAAAACAGGAAGAGGACGACAAGGTCCGTCTCGATAAATGGTTGTGGGCGGCGCGCTTTTATAAAACCCGTGCCTTGGCCAAAGCCGCCATCGAGAGTGGCAAGGTGCATTGTCGAGGTGAGCGCTGCAAGCCCGGCAAAGAGCCACGCGTCGGCGACGAGTTTGAGATACGTACCGGTTTCGAAGTGCGCATCGTGAGGGTCGAAGCCTTGTCGGTCGTGCGTCGTGGGGCCCCCGAGGCGCAGGCTTTGTACGCGGAAACCGACGCGAGTATTGCCAAGCGCGAAGCGGCCGCAGCAATGCGCAAGGCTGGCGCGTTGGGCATGAGCACCGACGGCAAGCCGAGCAAGAAGCAGCGGCGGGATCTGTTTAAATTCCGTGGGAACAGTAACGACGATTAAGGCTGATGTTTCAGTGTTGTCTGTGCCGACCTCATCGCCCGCAGGCTGGCTCCCACGGTTTGAAATGCAATCCGACTGTGAGAGCCAGGCTACTGGCGATTCGAGTGCGCAGCACTCGCCGGGGGTGACGCGGTATCAGGCGCTACGCACAACGCTCATCCGCGAAACCAGCGGCAGCTTGCCCAGCAGATTGAAAATCGGCGCCGTCACCTTCAGCCAGAAATTCGCCGCGTGATAGGCAAACGGCGTGTAGTAACCCCAGCCCAATGCCCACACCGCCAGCAACATCCCGCCGATGTAATCGTCCTGACCCCAATGCGCGCCAGCCACCAGTCGCGGCAGCATGAACAGCAGCGTCAGGCTCCAGATCGTCACGAACTGCCCGACCGTACGGCTGAAAACACCCATGAACAGGGCCCATATCAGCAACACCGACGCATGGTCACCGGGGAAGCTCTGGCCCGAGCGATCCTTCAGCTCCCAGGCCTTTTCCAGATGCGGGAAGTAGTCGCTGAGGTGTACCGCGCCTTCCAGCACCATCGACGGACTGCTGTGCTGCCAGCCCATGTGGTCGGCGAACTTGGAAAACAGTGCGCGAATCACCACCATCAACAGCAGGATCGAGAAAAAACCGAAAAACGCGCGACGCACGTCAATCGCCTTGAACACCCAGTCGCCCTTGATCAACAGCATCAGCAGAATCAGTCCGACGACGATGTCGAACGGGCGCAGACTTGCAATTGCCCAGATGTGGAGCCATATCGGGTTGCTGGCCAGTGGTGCATTGAGCGAGCGAAACAGCCACTCGTCGAAAATCACACACAGCATGTTGCCCGTAGGCCATAACCAGAAAGCCAGCAGCGCCAATGGCACGACGTTGCACAGAACCAGCCGGCCGAGGTTCCACCTTGATTGGAACAAACCCGGATTGTTCATAAAATGCCTCCCGTGGCTGAACGATCGCACCAAACAGGTGCAGAGAAGCGCGGCATTTTCATATTTTGTAACCAATTTGTCATCAATTCAGATACCCAAACCTATGACCGATCTCCCGGATACCGATTACACCCAACGCTTCATTTTCGATGACAGCGATACTCGCGGCGAACTGGTAGCGCTCGAGCGCAGCTACGCCGAAGTCCTCGCCAAGCACCCGTACCCGGAACCGGTTGCGCAACTGCTGGGCGAATTGATGGCGGCGGCCTCGTTGCTGGTGGGCACCCTGAAGTTCGACGGTTTGCTGATTCTGCAGGCGCGTTCCGAAGGCCCGATCCCGATGTTGATGATCGAGTGCTCCAGCGACCGTGAGATTCGTGGTCTGGCGCGTTATCACGCCGATCAGGTCTCGGCGGATGCGACCCTCAGCGACTTGATGCCCAACGGCGTCCTGGCCCTGACCGTCGACCCGACCGTTGGCCAGCGCTATCAGGGCATCGTCGACCTCGATGGCGAAACCCTGTCCGATTGCTTCACCAACTATTTCGTCATGTCGCAGCAGGTGGGCACCCGCTTCAAGCTGTTCGCCGACGGTCGTCGTGCCCGTGGCATGTTGTTGCAACAACTGCCGGCCGATCGCCTGAAAGACGAAGAAGATCGCGCCGCCAGCTGGCAGCACATCACCGCGTTGGCCAGCACCCTGAGCGCCGATGAGCTGTTGAGCCTGGACAACGAAACCGTGCTGCATCGCCTTTATCATGAAGAGCAAGTGCGCCTGTTCGATGTGCAACATTTGCGATTCCACTGCAGCTGCTCGCGTGAACGCTCGGGCAATGCGCTGGTCAGTCTGGGTCTGGAAGATGCGCAGGCACTGGTGGCCGAGCAGGGCGGTACCGTCGAGATCGATTGCCAGTTCTGCAACGAGCGCTACCTGTTTGATGCGGCCGATATCGCTCAATTGTTCGCAGGTGCGGGCGTCGACACGCCGTCAGATACCCGGCACTAAAACGGTTCAGCGCAGGTAAATTCACTGCTCAACGACGGAATTACGCCGTTACGACGGGAGGGCCCTACTCTTTTTGGGCTTTTCTGGCATAATCCGGCCCACTTTTTTCGCGGTAGTAGTGCACGACTTTCTACTACAAAACGTTTGGAGCACACTCGGCCACTGGCCGACGGGGAACCTCATGACGCAAGCCAATAACGCCGTGTACACCGATCTGAGTGTTGATGATCTGGTAAAAGAAGCCCTGAACCGCGGTGAAGGCGAGCTTGCCGATACCGGCGCTCTGGTTGTTCGCACCGGTCATCGCACCGGCCGTTCGCCAGTCGACCGTTTCATCGTTGAAGAGCCTTCCACTCAGGCCGCTATCGCCTGGGGCCCGATCAACCGCAAGTTCCCGGCCGATAAGTTCGATGCCTTGTGGGCTCGCGTAGAAGCCTTCAACAACGCGCAAGAGCACTTCGTTTCCCACGTGCATGTAGGCGCGGCTGAAGATCACTACCTTGCCGTGAAAATGACCACCCAGACTGCTTGGCAGAATCTGTTCGGTCGTTGCCTGTTCATCAACCCGGCCCAGTACAATCCGGCTGGCCGTGATGAGTGGCAAGTGCTCAACGTCGCCAATTTCGAGTGCGTGCCTGAGCGTGACGGCACCAACTCCGACGGTTGCGTGATCATCAACTTCGCACAGAAAAAAGTGCTGATCGCTGGCATGCGTTACGCCGGCGAGATGAAGAAAGCCATGTTCTCCGTGCAGAACTTCCTGCTGCCGGCCGCTGACGTGCTGCCAATGCACTGCGCTGCCAACATCGGCGAAGAAGGCGACGTGACCCTGTTCTTCGGTCTGTCCGGCACCGGCAAGACCACCCTGTCCGCCGACGAAAGCCGTTACCTGATCGGTGACGACGAACACGGCTGGGGCGAAGGCGTTGTCTTCAACATCGAAGGCGGCTGCTACGCCAAGTGCATCGACTTGTCCGAGAAGAACGAGCCGGTCATCTGGAAAGCCATCAAGCACGGCGCTGTGCTGGAAAACGTCGTCATCGACGATGCCAAGCACGCTGACTATGCCGATGTCAGCCTGACCCAGAACAGCCGCGCTGCGTACCCGCTGGAACACGTTGCCAAGCGTTCCGAGCACAACCTCGGTGGCGAGCCGAACGCTGTGATCTTCCTGACCTGCGACCTGACCGGCGTCCTGCCACCAGTGTCGATCCTCAACGAAGAACAAGCGGCCTACCACTTCCTGTCTGGTTACACCGCACTGGTGGGCTCGACTGAAATGGGTTCGGGCAGCGGCATCAAGTCGACCTTCTCCACTTGCTTCGGCGCACCGTTCTTCCCGCGCCCGGCCGGCGAATACGCAGAGCTGCTGATCAAGCGCATCCGCGGCTTCGGCTCCAAGGTCTACCTGGTCAACACCGGCTGGAGCGGCGGTGGCTACGGCGTGGGCAAACGCTTCAACATCCCGACCACCCGCGCGGTGATCGCAGCGATCCAGAGCGGCGCCCTGATCGGCACCGAAACCGAACACCTGGACACCATCAACCTCGACGTGCCACTGGCCGTACCGGGCGTTGAAACCGGCCTGTTGAACCCACGCAACACCTGGGCTGACAAGGCTGCATACGACGAAGCCGCAAAAGCACTGGCCGGTCTGTTCATCGAGAACTTCAAGAAGTTCGAAGTGAGCGACGCGATCAAGGCTGCCGGGCCGAAGTTGTAAGGATCGGTTTGTAGTGAATGAAAAAGCCGCCCTTTAGGGGCGGCTTTTTTGTGGGCGATTGGAAAGCATTCCACAAACTTAACTGCCATTATTCCCGCAGAAAAGAGCTTTAACTAGCAGAATACTGCCACTTATCAGCTTCGCTTCCCCCGCCTCAGCGCAGCTGTGACGCTGATTGAGAGTTTTGCGTCCGTCTGCAAACGTTGCAGAGCAACCTTTCATGGCACTAGTACTTCGTTTTGCGCAATTGCTCAATGAGCCAAAGCATTCAGTACATGAACAGGGTCGTTGTGCATAGCTTTGAGTAGCGCTTTAGCCGGCCCAGTTGGTACCCGACGACCTTGCTCCCAATTACGCAGCGTTCCAAACTGGACATCGATCTACGCCGCAAATTTTGCTTGCGTCATGCCGGTGGCTTTACGAATTTCTTTGACCTGTAATGCATCAACATAAAATTCGCGGGAGGGTTTCCGTTCACCCCGCAGAATTTCATCCATCTCCTGCACGCTTTCCATCAGCTCATCAAAAAACCTGCTCATGGTTGTCTCCAGTTTCCGATCATGGCTTTCAATGCTTTCCGTTCATCATGGATCAGGTCGTGTTGTTCATTTTTTGGATAAATCATCAACAAAGCGATTTGTGACGCCGAAACGAAGTGGTAGTAGATCACTCGGGCACCACTGCGTTTACCGTGGCCCTTAGAGTCAACTCGAGCTTTACGAACCCCCGCTCCCACGAAAAGTGAGAGCGATCTGCCCACTCAGCCTTAGGCTGGAGCCTTCCAATTGAGCATCTGCTGCTGCGCGACTTGCAGCAGGTCACAGCCATCCTGCGTCAGCAGGTAGAGGGCGTGGGTGATGTGGGGGATGTCTTCAACGTCGGCTTGTTTGAAGCTGAGGCAGTAGAGGGTTTTTAGCAGGTCGGCGGAGGCGCGCAGGCGCTGGACGGCGCATTCGAGAGTGTCTTGCGGGTTGGCCTCTGTGTCGATGATCAGGGGCTTGGTGTCGGTGAGGTTGGATTCGAGTGGGCGGTAGCGATCGGGGGTGAATTGATTCCAAGTTGTCATTTTTTAATCCTCAATTGCTTCGAAAGAAGCCACCGCATCGTGACCAAGCGACAGGAGGCGACTGTGTTCGGGTTGGTCAACCGGTGAGGATCGTGCACATACCCGGCACACCCGAGGGTGTCCCAAACACAGTCACCATAACTGCAGGCAAGTGAGTGCCGGCAGCATACAGCGCGTGCGTATACACGATCCAATCGGGTGACCAAGCCCGAGCCGCTGATTTGGCAGCGACAGTCACGACTATAGATTTGACTTATCAAGCCGCGATAGGCGGCAAGGGAGTCTGGGTTTGTAGGAATGGGACGAATACCGGATAGGGCATTGCTGTAGGTTCTTTCGCTCGTTCACGCGCCCACTGTCTTCAACCAATAACGCGATACGCCGCCACATCCAGCACACTCGTCGTCAGCCCCGTCGCAGGCTTGTAGATCGGGCCTTTCACCGCCGAGAACGGCGCGCCTTTGCTGCCCAGAGACACGTAGCGTTCGCCTTTATCCAGTTCGGTGAAGTAGGTGTAGGAGATGTTGTGCATCCGTTTGTACCGAGCTTCATCGCGAACAATGCCATTGGTGAGGTTCTGCAGGTCGGTCTGGGTCAGGTTGAGGGTTTTGTTCAGTTGTACGCCCCAGCGCTTGAGGCAGGTTTCGGCGTAGTGACGGACGACGCGGCCAGGTTCCACCAGGGTTTTCAGGTCGCTTGCGCTGGCAGACACGCCACCGTCGGCGGTGGCGTTGCCCACCATGGTCGCGTGGCGGCCGGCCATGGGGTAGACGCTGGTTTTGGCGCCGGTGGCGGTTTGCGGGATTACGCAACTGAAGCCTTTGGAGCGTTCATCGCGGGCGTAGAAGGCGACGTACTCTTTGACGTTGCTGCCAAGTTTGACCCGCTCTTCCTGGAAGTTACCGATGCCCGGTACGGGGTCCAGCGCAAAGATATTCACTGGAATATTTTTCAGTTGGCTGTCCTTTAACATCGCATTGGCTAACATGTGGCAACTTATACCGCCTCGGCTCCAACCCACCAGATTGACGCGGGTGGGAATAATTCCATCTTTGCGGAAAGTCTTGATAATCCCTTCCTGTAACTTCTGTTGCGTAATGCTACGGTCTCCGTAGTTGTACTTTCGCCACATCCACGAGCCTTCGACTTTGACATCGTCAATGGGAATGCCAGCGGCTTTGAGGCGGTTGTATTCGACTTCGGTCAGTTGCTCGCGTTGCCAGTCACATTTGCCCTTGATGATATTCATTGCGTGCTGCACGTTTTCTTCCCAACCCTTGCCGAACAACGTGCCGCTTAGGCCGTATTCCTTGGTTTTGGTGAACAGGTCATCGGCTTGCAGGTTACCGCTGCCGGGGCCGTCGACGACGATCCATTCGGCAAACTCGCGACCGGAATGGTTTGCAGCCAGTGTAGAAATCAGTTCGCCGTTCCAGAAGTTTTCATGGGTGACATCAAACTTGTTGGAGCCGGTGCCGCAAAAGAAAACAGTTAATACAGTCATGCTTGTTGCTCTTGTTTAGTGGAAGAGCAATTAACGTAGTGCGAATTTTTTGAATGGTATATGTGTTGGTTGTTTCCAGATTTTTTGTTTTTGGTTTTAATTGTTGTGTGTGGCTTTAAATTTTGCAACTTCCAGCAGTTCACAGCCGTCTTGGGTCAATAAATAAAGCGCGTTGATGATGTTTGGAATGTCTTTGACGTCTGCTTGTTGAAAGCACATGCAGTAAAGAGTTTCCAGCAGATTATTGGCGGCGCATAGACGTTGTTGAGCGGCATCCAGCAAGTCTTCATGGCAGGCGTCTGTATCGATGACCAGCACCGGATTGTCGCTGTAGCTGGATTTTAAACGGCGGTAGCGGGTGCTGGGCGGGGGCGGTGAATTCATGGTTGAAACCTGTCTTGTGAGAAATCGCTACGGCGGGTTTAGTCGCGCTAGCCACTATAGGAGGGCGTCGCTCGGTGAAACAAGACAGCCAGTATGGACAGCGTTTGTAGGGGGTTTACCGGGGTTCGGGTATTTGCCCTACATGTTTTCCAGGGCTTTTCAGGGCAAAACCCTTAGATAGGATTTTTCCTACAGGTTTGTCAGGCGTTTCGCGGTAAACCGCTGTATCGTGCGCGCCAGAATCTGTGGGACGTTTCCAAACGTCCGATACGCGCTTAAAGGGAATTAGGTATGCAGTGGCTACGAATGGCCTCGATCGTATTGCTGTGGACCAGTGGTTGTCGTTTGGCAATGTCCGCCGACGTTGGCAATCCGCTGGTACTCGATCATTTGAATCGCACCGGATGGCCGGATGCGCTCACCAGCCAAGCGAATGTCGACACGGCGTCGCGCGCCGAGGTGTTGATGTTCGGCAAAGCCTTGCTCGCCAGCGAGGCGTTGGACGAGTCGGGTTTGAAGCAGAAGCTGGGTGTGCCGAAAGTGCAGTTGAAGTCGATCAGACAACTGCGTGATGGTTTGTGGGATCACTTGCTGAGCACTTATCGCAACGCCAGTCAGGACTGTGCTGAACAACCGTTTTGTCCACAGGTACGCAGTGTTGCCGATCTGCGTCAATTGGCGGCAGCGTTCACCGGCGACATCAGCCCGGCCCATGCGTTGTGGGCGAGCAAAAGCCTGGGTGTGCACGAGCAGATGTTGAATGAGCAACTGCGGGTGGCAGTGTTGCGGCCATGAACGTTTAGATTTTGTGTAGTCAGTGCCGGCCTCTTCGCGGGCAAGCCCGCTCCCACAGGGACCGTGGCGTTCAGGTGAATCGCTGTATCATTCCGTATCGATTTGGCCCCCGACCTTTTCTCGACTCGCTGCGATCGCCCGCTAGGCTGTTGGCATGGCAGCAGTCAAAGGAGTGACAGCGAATGCACAACACCCTGGAACAGGTTTTTGGTTATCCACAGTTCCGACCCGGACAAGAGGCCGCGATCAGCGCGGTGTTGGCCGGACGCTCGGCAGCGGCGATTTTTCCCACAGGTTCCGGCAAGTCCCTTTGCTATCAATTGTCGGCACTGATGCTGCCGAATCTGACGCTGGTGGTCTCGCCGCTGCTGGCGTTGATGCAGGATCAATTGGCGTTCCTGCAACGCCATGGCATTGCGGCGGGCAGTATCGATTCGGCGCAAAGCCGCGATGATGCCAATGACGTGATGGCCCGCGCCCGATCAG
The DNA here is from genome assembly GCF_017973755.1 of Pseudomonas sp. P42. Taxonomy (NCBI): domain Bacteria; kingdom Pseudomonadati; phylum Pseudomonadota; class Gammaproteobacteria; order Pseudomonadales; family Pseudomonadaceae; genus Pseudomonas; species Pseudomonas sp. P42. The sequence continues at coordinate 127,288 of NZ_JACOPU010000005.1, forward strand.
GTGAATTGAAGATCCTGATGATCTCCGTGGAGCGGCTGAAAAACGAACGCTTCCGCAACTTTTTGCAGCAGGTGCCGATCTCGCTGCTGGTCGTGGATGAGGCGCATTGCATCTCCGAGTGGGGACACAATTTCCGCCCGGACTACCTCAAGCTGCCGGACTACCAACGGCAGTTCAACATCCCGCAAACCTTACTGCTGACTGCCACGGCAACGCCCAAAGTCATCACCGACATGCAGGCTAAATTTGCCATCGCCGCCGAAGACGTTGTGACCACCGGTTTCTATCGGCCCAACCTCAATCTGCTGGTGGAACCGGTGCGCGGCCAGGACAAGCGTCGGCGCTTGGTGGAGTGGATGGCTGAGCGTCCGGGTCAGCCGAGCATTGTCTACGTCACCTTGCAGAAAACCGCCGAACACATTGCCGAGCACCTGGAGCGTAACGGCATCCAGGCTGAGGCTTACCACGCCGGTTTACCCCACGATAAGCGCGAGGCGATTCAGAAACGCTTCATGGCCGGGCAGTCCAATTGCATCGTCGCGACCATCGCTTTCGGCATGGGCATCGACAAGAGCGACATCCGTAATGTGGTGCACTTCGACCTGCCCAAATCCATCGAAAACTACAGCCAGGAAATAGGCCGCGCGGGGCGTGACGGGCAGCCGTCGGATTGTCTGGTGCTGGCCAATCGCGACAGCCTCAACGTGCTGGAAAACTTCGTCTACGGCGACACACCGGAGCGCGAGGGCATTCGCTATGTGCTCGACGAGTTGAAAGCCTCGGTGCCGGAAGGTCAGTGGGAGTTTCTGCTCGGTCCGCTCGCCGATCAAAGCAATATCCGCGCGTTGCCGCTCAAGACATTGCTGGTGCAATTGGAGTTGCGCGGCCTTATCGCACCGCGCTACGCGTACTACGCCGAATACCGTTTCAAGTACTTGCTGGAGCCGGACGCGCTGCTCGAACGTTTCGAGGGCGAACGCAGGGAGTTCGTCGCGGCGATCATCCAGACGTCGAGCCGTGCGCGAACCTGGGCAACCGTGAATTTCGAGGCGATGTACACGCAATATTCGGCAGAGCGAAATCGGGTGGTGAAGGCGCTGGATTATTTCCAGGAGAAGGGCTGGGTCGAGCTTGAGAGCAAGCAGATGACCGAGGTCTACAGCGTGCTGCAGAGCGACTTTGACAGCGGCGTGTTGAGCGCTGAACTGCATGAATACTTCACCCGCCACGAGCAGGCCGAAGTCGCGCGGATTCACGCCATGCTCGATGTGTTCGCCACTGAGCGCTGCCTGGGTTATCGCCTGGCCGAGTATTTCGGCGACCGCAATGCGCCAGAGCGCTGTGGGCATTGTTCGGTGTGTCATGGGCATGTCGCGCGGTTGCCGGAACCCCCGCAATTGCCGCCGCTTGTGGATAAAAACTTTGCAGCGCTGTGCGGCGATTTTATCCACAAGCACGAGCAGCACACCGGCAACGTACCCACGGCGGAACGACTGACGCGGTTTCTGTGCGGGATCAGCGTGCCGCTGTTTACCAAGCTCAAGGCGCGGACGATTTCCGGGTATGCGGCGTTGGAAGACTATCCCTACGCCGAGGTGCGCCATTGGGCTGACAACCATTTGCTCGACTGAACCGGGAATCCTGTGGGAGCGAACCTGCTCGCGAAGGCGTCAGGTCATTCGGTATCGCGTTGCATGGCACACCGCTTTCGCGAGCGGGCTCGCTCCCACAGGGATTGCGGTGATCTATGAGAGCTGCATCCATCCGCTGAATGTCGATCATCACGGTAATAAACTTCAAAAAGCGTCGTTGGCTGACTATGGTGAGACCAGTCTTTGGATCGCCAACAAGAGAACAACATGAGCCAGACATCTTTCGATATTCAGCAGGCAGCGGTGATTGGTGCGGGCACGATGGGGCGTGGCATTGTCATGTGTCTGGCCAATGCCGGTGTGTCGGTGCAATGGGTGGACACCAATCCACAGATGCTCGAACAGGCGCTCGCAACCGTGGCCGAGACTTATGCACATAACGTGCGTCAGGGCCGGATTGATCAGGCCGAGGCTGATGCGCGTTTGGCCCGGGTCAGCGCTGCGGCGGATTACGCAGAGATCCGCAATGCCGATCTGGTGATCGAGGCGGTGTACGAAAACCTCGAACTCAAGCAGAAGATCTTTCGTGAACTGGATGGCTTGCTCAAGCCGCAAGCGCTGTTGGCGAGTAACACGTCGGCACTGGATATCGATGCAATAGCTGCGGCGACCAAGCGGCCTGAGCAAGTGTTGGGTCTGCATTTCTTCAGCCCCGCGCACATCATGAAACTGCTGGAAATCGTTCGCGGTGCACAGACCTCGCAGGCAGCACTGGATGCTGCGCTGATACTGGGCAAGCGCATGGGCAAGGTCAGTGTGGTATCGGGCAACTGCCACGGTTTCATCGGTAACCGCATGCTGCATCCGTATGTCCTGGAGGCCCGCAAGATACTGCTTGAAGGCGCTTATCCACAGCAGGTCGATGCGGCGCTACAGGCATTCGGTTTCGCCATGGGGCCGTTCCGTATGTACGACGTGGTCGGCATCGATCTGGAATGGCGCGCTCGTGAGCTGGCCGGCAAGGGCCAGGATGCCCCGGAGATTCAGGTTGATAACCGCCTGTGCGAAATGGGCCGGTTCGGTCAGAAGTCTGGTAATGGTTATTACCACTACGAGCCGGGCAGTCGTCAGGCAGAGCATGACCCGGAGGTCGATGCGCTGGTGTTGCGTGTCAGTGAGGGTTTAGGTTTCCAGCGCCGTGAAATTGGCCCGGAGGAGATTCTGGAGCGCTGCCTGCTGGCACTGGTCAACGAAGGCGCGAAGATTCTGCAGGAAGGCATTGCCGAGTCGGCGCATGACATCGATCTGGTGTACCTGAACGGTTATGGCTTTGCGGCGGACAAGGGCGGGCCGATGGCCTGGGCGGATCAGCAGGGGCTTGCAGATATTCATCAGCGGCTGCTGGCGCTGGAGACGCGGCAGGGTGATCAGTGGAAACCGGCAAGGCTGATTGGTGAGTTGGCGGCGCAAGGGAAGGGGTTTGCTGACCGTTGAATGACGTGGCGCCTTCGCGAGCAGGCTCGCTCCCACAGGGGAATTGAGTGGTTCGCAGGTCCCGACCTCACTGAAGAACCTTGTGGGAGCGATATGCTTTTAAATCAGACTGGCCACTTACCTTCAGGAATCGAAATTGATGTCCAACCCGACCCCTCAACACACCGACTACCCGCATTTCCAGCCAATCACCACGCGCTGGCATGACAACGACGCCTACGGTCACGTCAATAACGTCACCTATTACAGCTACTTCGACACGGCCGTGAATACCTACCTGATCCAGGTCGGTGGTCTGGATATCCATGACGGTGAGGTGGTGGGGTTCGTGGTCAGTTCGGCGTGTGACTACTTCGCCTCGATTGCTTTCCCGGACTTGATCGAGATTGGCTTGCGGGTTGGCAAGTTGGGCAACAGTTCGGTGCAGTACGAATTGGCGGTGTTCAAGGTCGGCGAGAGCGAAGCGTGTGCAGCGGGTCGCTTCGTTCATGTGTTTGTCGATCGTACGACCAACCAGCCCACACCAATTCCCGCCGGATTGCGCCAGGCGCTGGAACGAATAGCAGTTTAAAAAAACGCAAAAAAAATCGCAGACTGCGGCAACTCCTGTAAATCCATGCAGGAGCTGCCCAGGCTGCGATCTTTCGATCTTCCTGCCGCCAATCAGCGATTAACGATGGCGAGAGTACTTGTGGTGCTTGCGATGGCCATAGGCATGGCCGCGACCACGGTGGTCGTCGCGATAGTAGCGACGGTCGTCGTGACGGCGATCATAGCGACGATCATCGTCATCGCTCTTGTTGCCCATGTAGTTACCCAGCGCGCCGCCGGCGCCGCCACCTGCTGCCGAACCGATCAGGCTGCCGGTAGTCCCGCCCATGCTGCGGCCAACCACGTTACCGCCGGCTGCGCCCAATGCACCGCCAATGGCGGCTTCGCCACGGCTGCGTTTGTCTGCGCCGACCGCGCTACCACCCGCGCCGCCCAAGGCTGCGCCGATGGTGGAACCTGTATTGCCGCCTAAAGACTGACCGACGACCGAGCCAAGAACCCCGCCCAATGCGCCGCCCACACCTGCTTCGGTGGTGCCGCCTGCGGACGCAAAACCACTGACCAGGCCAAGGGACAACAAGAGAATCGAGGAGAACTTCATAGAGGAGCCTCAAAGGGATGACGGCGCCGATCCTGAGGCTGTGTAACACGCGTGACAATCGAAATCCGACGAATAACACGACTTGTATACAATTACGCAAGTTACTGTTTTGACTACGGAACTTAAGCGATTTTCGCCGGTCTTTAACTACTTCGGACAGGCCGCTTTTGTGAAAAAGCGGCCTTTTTTGTGGGCGATCGGAAAGTGCAGGGGCGTCGAAATGCGATAAGTGTCCGACCGCTTTCGCGAGCAGCTTACTCCCACATTTGAGCGCATTCCTGCATAAGAAACGCGACCCAATGTGGGAGCGAACCTGCCCGCGAAGGGAGCAGTCCAGTCACTCTTTAGGCTTAAGCAGACTTGGCCATGATCAACCCGGTCTCGCTCGCCGCTTCCAAGCGGATCGCGATGAACTTCGAGGTCGGCGTATGGCTGCCGTCGCCAGTGCTTTCCAGCGGCACCAGTGGATTCACTTCCGGGTAATACGCAGCGGCCTGGCCGGCAGGGATATCAAACGCCAGCAGTGTGAAGCCCTTCACCCGACGCTCGCGCCCATCGTCCCAGATCGAAACGATGTCAGCCTTCTGCCCCGGACGGAAGCCCAGGCGAATAATGTCGGCCTCGTTGGCGAACAGCACATCGCGCTGGCCTTTCACCCCGCGATAACGGTCGTCGAGGCCATAAATCGTGGTGTTGTACTGATCGTGCGAGCGCATCGATTGCATTATCAGATCCGGCAACTGACCGGTGGCGCGGGTACGTTCGTGGACCAGGTCTTTGGGCAGCAGGTTCGCGCGGAAATTGGCGCGGCCCGACGGCGTGTTCCACTTGCGTGCACCGGCGCTGTTGCCGAGGTAGAAACCACCCGGATTCTTGATCTTTTCGTTGAATTCCTTGAAACCCGGGATGGTGTCGGCGATCAGCTCGCGGATACGCCCGTAATCGGCCACCAGCCAGTTCCAGTCCACCGGTTTGCTGCCCAGGGTCGCGGCAGCGATGCCAGCGATGATCGACGGCTCTGAACGCATCTGGTTCGAAAGCGGCTGCAACTGACCGTTGGAGGCGTGAACCATGCTGAACGAGTCTTCCACGGTGACCGCTTGCGGGCCTTCAGTCTGGATGTCGATGTCGGTGCGACCGAAGCACGGCAGGATCAAGGCGTCTTTACCGTGAGCCAGGTGGCTACGGTTGAGTTTGGTGCTGATCTGCACGGTCAGGTCACAATTGCTCAGAGCCTCGAACGTGCGCGGGCTGTCCGGTGTGGCTTGGGCAAAGTTGCCGCCCAGACCGATAAACACCTTGGCGCGGCCCTCGGCCATGGCGTGGATCGCCTCGACCACGTTGTGCCCGTTGTGACGTGGCACCTTGAATTGGAAGCGACGCTCCAGCGAATCAAGGAACGCCACGGGTGGACGCTCGTTGATACCCATCGTGCGGTCGCCCTGCACGTTACTGTGACCGCGCACCGGGCACAGACCGGCGCCGGGTTTGCCGATGTTGCCGCGCAGCAGCATCAGGTTGGCGATTTCCTGGATGGTCGGCACCGAATGGCGATGCTGGGTGATGCCCATCGCCCAACACATGATCACGTTTTTGCCTTTGGCGTACATGCGCGCCGCTTGTTCGATCTCGATCAGGGTCAGGCCGGATTGCTCGACGATCTGCTCCCACGGCGTGTCGTCGACGACACCGAGATACTCCAGCACATTGGCACTGTGTGCATTGAGGAAGTCGTGATCGAACACCGCTGGCTCACCAGCCTTCTGCGCGTCGCGTTCCCATTGCAGAAGGAACTTGGCCATGCCGCGCAGCAGCGACATGTCGCCACCCAATGCCGGGCGGAAGTACGCGGTGTTGGTCGGTTTGTCGCCGTTGGTGAGCATTTCGATCGGGTGCTGCGGGTGCTGGAAACGTTCCAGACCACGCTCTTTGAGCGGGTTGACGCACACCACCTGAGCGCCACGCTTCACGGCTTCACGCAGGGGTTCGAGCATCCGTGGATGGTTGGTGCCGGGGTTCTGGCCCCAGACGAAAATCGCGTCGGCGTGTTCGAAGTCATCGAACGTGACGGTGCCTTTGCCGACACCGACACTCTGCGCCAACGCCACGCCGCTGGCCTCGTGGCACATGTTCGAGCAATCGGGAAAGTTGTTGGTACCGAAGGCGCGCACGAACAACTGATAAAGATACGCCGCTTCGTTGCTGGCGCGACCTGAGGTGTAGAACTCGGCTTGATCCGGGCTCGACAAGCCTTGCAGGTGTTTGGCGATCAGCGCGTAGGCATCGTCCCAGGCAATCGGTTTGTAGCGGTCGGTCTCGGCGTCGTAGGCCATTGGCTCGGTCAGACGACCCTGATATTCAAGCCAGTAGTCGCTCTGCTCCAGCAACGCGGTAACACTGTGTTTGGCGAAGAATTTTGCATCCACCCGACGCTTGGTCGCTTCCCAATTCACCGCTTTGGCGCCGTTCTCGCAGAACTTGACCATGCCGCTTTCCGGGGAATCGCCCCACGCGCAACCCGGGCAGTCGAAGCCGCCGTTCTGGTTGGTCTTGAGCATCATGCGCAGGTTTTTCAGCGCGTTGTCGCTGGTCAACCAGGCCTGGGCCACGCTGATCAGGGCACCCCAACCGCCGGCTGCGCCTTTGTAGGGCTTGTAGCGCGGGACAGGTTTCTGGTCGGCTTGATGATGTTGGCTCACGCTTGATTCTCCATCGCGGGGCTATACACCCGCGGCGCATTTTTCTGCGGCAGGTGGATGAGATTGAGGTTGTGCCTACGGGCCCATTGCACGGCAAGGCCCGTAGGCGCGGACAGGCTGACCAGGGTCTGGATGCCGGCGCGCAAAACTTTCTGGATCAATTCGAGACTGCAACGGCTGGTGACAATCGCCAGGCCGCCATCCGTGGATATTTTCTGGCGGATCAGCCCGCCGATCAGTTTGTCGAGAGCGTTGTGGCGGCCTATGTCTTCGCGCCCGAGCAGCAATTCGCCGCTGGCATTCATGAAAACCGCGGCGTGTACCGCACCGCAATGCTGGCCCAGTGGCTGGAAGGCGCCGATGCGTTGGCGCAGACCGTCGAGCCATACACTGGGTGGCAACGGCGCACCGGGCAACACCTTGAGATCGGGTAGCGCCTGTTCCACCGCTTCAACGCCGCACAGCCCGCACCCGCTAGTGCCGGCCAGTTGCCGACGCTGGGTCTTGAGATTCCAGAACGCACGATTGGCGATGGTCACTTGCGCGTATTGCGCCGAACCTGCGCCAGTCAGCTGCAGGTCATAGATATCATTGGCGTCTTCGATGATGCCGCTGCCGAGGCTGAAACCGACGATGAAGTCTTCGAGGTCGGTCGGGGTCACCAGCATGACGGCCTGGCTGATGCCGTTGTAGGCGATCGCCAACGCAACTTCCTCGGCCAGCGCGGTGCTGGCCGACTCCTCAAGAGGCAGATCGCTGTAACTGTATGTCTGGCTGGCAGCAGGCGCGGGCGTTTCGCGTGCAGGCGTCGCGCAGGCTGGGCGCTTGGCGTCCATGGCATCACCAACGGTTTGATCAACGTTAAGACTAGGCGCGGCAAGATGTCGCGTCTAATCGCTAATGTTGATCTACCGATAGATGCTGTCGATCAAGACTCGCCTGGCGATTTTTGATACAGCGCAAAACAGGCCTCGGCCAGCGCTGAACGCGGGGCGCCCCGGCGCATGATGAACCCCAATCGGGCGAGGGTCTGGGCGCTTTCAATCGGTTGCAGACGCAGATCATCGGTGAGATTTTCCAGTCCGCCGTCCAACGGCATCACCGCGCAACAGAACCCGCCATGCACAGCTTGTAATAATTGATGCACGGCATCGGTTTGCAGCAGTGTTTGGGGCGTCAGGCCACGGCTGTGGAAATTGTGGTCGATCGACTGGCGAAAGTGCATGCCGCTGGTGAGCATGCCCAGTGGCAGTTCGATCAGCGATTCCCAGGTCAACGGTGCTTCGCCGAAGGAGAAGAAACGCTGGTCATACAGCAATCCCATGCGGGTTTCGCTGAACGCCAGGGATTCGAAGCGCTCACTGTCCAGCCGATCAAGATAGGACACACCGATATCGATGCGGTTGTTCGCCAGTTGTTCGAGAATCTGTTCGGAACTCAGCGCCGACAATTCAAAGCGCAGGTTCGGGTGCTGCCCGTGCAGACGCTGCATCAGCGGCAACGCATCGAAACTTGACAGCGGCACCACGCCCAGGCGCAACGTACCGACCAGATTGCCGCGGCACGCTGCCGCTTCTGCCTGCAAGCCGTCATACGCCGCCAACACTGTGCGTGCCCACGCCAGCACCCGTTCGCCCGGGGCGGTGAACCCTTCGAACCGCTGACCGCGGTTGACCAGCGGCAGGTCGAGTTCTTCTTCGAGGCTTCGCAGGCGCATCGACAGTGTCGGTTGCGTAATGTGACAACGCGCAGCGGCCTGGCCGAAGTGACGGGTTTCGTCGAGGGCGATGAGGAATTTCAGCTGCTTGATGTCCATCTTCGCTCCGAAGGGTGTTGGCGGGGGTGGGCGATTCTAACGCTTGTGGGGTGACAGGGTCATTGGTCGGCTTGGAACCGGGGTTGTCATTGGTGGTCTAGGCTTTGACGTCTGGAACCCAAATCAAGGAGTGTGCGCTATGAGTCTTTTTAGCTTTGTGAAAGAAGCCGGTGAGAAACTGATCGATCTGCTGACCCCGGGCAATGCCAATGCCGGTGAGCAATTGAAGGAACACATCAGCAAGATCGGGCTGGGCAATCCGAATGTTCAAGCGACGGTCGACGGTGACAAGGTCACGGTTACCGGCGAAGTGGCGAGTCAGGAAGAGAAAGAGAAAATTCTGCTGGCCGTGGGCAATATCGAAGGCGTGGGCAGTGTTGATGACCAGATCACTGTGACCGGCCCGGTAGTAACTGCTGCGCAGTTTGTGGTGGTCAAGTCGGGTGACACGCTGAGTGCAATTTCCCTGCGTGTTTACGGCGATGCCAACAAGTATCAAAAAATCTTCGAAGCCAACAAACCGATGCTCAAGGATGTGAACAAGATCTATCCGGGGCAGACGCTGCGTATTCCTGAGTAATTGCGGATAACGCTTTCGCGAGCAGGCTCGCTCCCACATTGGATTGCGTTTCAATGTGGGAGCGAGCCTGCTCGCGGATAGGGCAACTGGGTATCAGAGGCCTGTGATCAGGTCGCGGTAGTCTTCAACTGCGGCAAACTCGGCGGTGTCCTTCGGGCCTTTGCGGCTGTCCGGTTCCTTGATGGCCAACAGGTGCGCCACGCCAAAATCCCGCGCACTGCGCAGAATGGGCAAGGTGTCGTCAATAAACAGACTGCGCGCCGGATCAAAATCTATATCGGCCTGCAACGCATCCCAGAATTGCGGATTTTCCTTCGGAAAACCGTAGTCATGCGAGCTGATCAATCGCTCGAAATAGGGCGCCAGTTCAATCCGCTCCAGCTTCAACGACAGCGACTCACGGTGCGCATTGGTGATCATGATCACCCGTTTGCCGGCGCGTTTTATCGCTTCAAGAAAGGTGTCGGCGTCGGTGCGCAAGGCGATCAGGTGCGCGGTCTCTTGCTTCAATTCACGCACTGACAATTTCAGTTCGCTGCTCCAGAAATCCAGGCAGTACCACTGCAATTGACCGGCATGGCGCTCGAACAACGGCTGCAACTCCATCTCGGCCATGGCGCGGCTGACCCCGTGCAGTTCGGCGTAGCGCTGGGGCAGGTGTTCCATCCAGAAATGGTTGTCGAAGTGCAAATCCAGCAGCGTGCCGTCCATGTCCAGAAGAACGGTATCAATGTCGGACCAGGGTAATGAAGGCATGGCAACGTCTCGAGCGGTAGAAAGATATCCGACGTAAACAATCGGGAAAGCCGCGTTATAGTAGCGCGTTCACGCCAAGGAGCTTTGCATGCGCCAGAAACCCACCGTACTTGCCCGCGAGATCGTCGCCACCAGTCGCCTGTTTTGCGTCGAAGAGCTCAAGCTGCGTTTTTCCAACGGTGTGGAACGCACCTACGAGCGTCTGGTGGGCAAGGGTGCCGGATATGGCGCTGTGATGATCGTGGCAATGCTCGATGCCGAGCACGCTGTGTTGGTCGAAGAATATTGCGGCGGTACTGACGAGTACGAATTGTCCCTGCCCAAAGGCCTTATCGAACCCGGTGAAGACGTGCTGGCGGCGGCCGAGCGTGAGCTTAAGGAAGAGGCCGGTTTTGGCGCGCGGCAACTGGAGCATCTGACTGAACTGTCGCTGTCTCCCGGTTACATGAGCCAGAAGATTCAGGTGGTGCTGGCCACCGAGCTGTACGCAGAAAGTCTGGAGGGCGACGAGCCTGAGCCGATGCGGGTCGACAAGGTCAACCTGCATGAACTGTCGGCGCTGGCGTTGAATCCGCAATTCACCGAAGGGCGTGCCTTGGCGGCGTTGTACCTGGCGCGTGATTTGCTGAGCCAGCGCGGTGCCTTTCAACTATGAGTGAGCAATTGATGAACTTTCCCCATCCGTTGATGGCGCCAGTAATTGCGCTGGCATTGAAGGCTGGCGAGGTAATTTTGCCGTTCTGGCGGTCAGGCGTTGAAGTCACCGCCAAGTCAGATGAATCACCTGTGACCGCTGCAGATCTGGCCGCGCACCATGTGATCGTGGATGGATTGATCGCGCTGGATCCGAGTATTCCGGTGCTGTCCGAAGAGGACGCGAGTATCGCGCAAAGCATACGTGCTGGCTGGCAGCGTTGGTGGCTGGTAGATCCGCTGGATGGCACCAAGGAGTTCATCAGCGGCAGTGAGGAATTCACCGTCAATATTGCGTTGATCGAAAACGGTCACGTGGTATTCGGTGTCGTGTCGATGCCGACCAACGGTCGTTACTACGTTGGGGGGGCCGGGCTCGGTACCTGGCGCTGTGACGAGGGCGGTACTCCGGTTGCGATTCAGGTGCGTGACGTGCCGGGGCCGGGCGAAGCGTTCACCGTAGTAGCCAGTCGTCGGCATTCCAGTCCCGAGCAGGAGCGCCTGCTGGCCGGGTTGAGCGCGAGCCTGGGTGAGCTTCAATTGGCCAATATTGGCAGTTCGTTGAAGTTTTGCCTGTTGGCCGAAGGGGCGGCGGATTGCTATCCGCGACTGGCGCCGACTTCGCAGTGGGACACGGCGGCCGCCCAAGGCGTGCTGGAAGGGGCGGGCGGTGAGGTGCTGGATTTGCAGGGCGAAGCGTTCTGTTATCCGGCGCGGGAATCGTTGCTGAATGAGTTCTTTCTGGCGCTGCCAGCGAAGGCGGCGTGGCGGACGAGGTTGTTGGAGTTGGCCCGAGGTTAGAGCCAGCCCCGGAAAAGCCCTCCCCCAGCCCTCTCCCCCCGGAAGAGGGTTAGGGTGAGGGGCTCTTGACCTTCAGCGGTGCAAAACATACTGCCCGCTAAACGTCACCGCATCCTCATCACTCCCGGCATTGACGATCCGCGTACTGAGGGTCAACCGCGCCCGCCCGTAACGCTGATACATCGCCAGAAATTTCTTCCACACTGCCGCATCCGGCGCCGGGCAAATGGCTGTTGCATCTCCCGTCACTGGCAGCGGATAACTGATCTGCCCTTCCTGAATCACGATGTGGCCGTCGATGATCCCTTCTTCCTTCAAGCGCAAATGCAACCAGCCCCAACCCGCCAGCACCGCGCCGCAATAGAGGCTGCCGCCGAACATGGTGCTTTTGTGATTGACGTTGGGCTCCAAAGGCAAATGCAGACTCAACTGCTGTGCCTGCCAGTCGAGTACCTTGATGCCCATGTCCCGGGTCAGGGGAATATCGCGATGCAGCACCGACTCCAGATAGTGAGTGTCCGGGTTCATTCGTTCTCCTCCCCATGGCTGTTGTCGCCGAAGTTGAGGCCGTGTTTGCGCAGTTTGTCGTGCAGGGTCTTGCGCGGTATGCCCAGTGCTTCGGCAAGACTGCGTACCGAGCCGTGGGTGCGCGCCAGTTCGGCGGCGATCAACGATTTCTCGAAGTTTTCCACCTGCTCGCTGAGCCCGCCGCCAGTGATTTGGACTGTGGCGCCGCCGCCCTCGACGCCGCTGTTATCCAGCGCCAGTTCAAGACCCAGCGCAAAGCGTTCGGCCGCGTTTTGCAACTCTCGCACGTTACCCGGCCAGGTATGGCGCAGTAGCAGGGCGCGCTGTGCCGGTTGCAGTTCGTGGGGGGGCAAGCCGTGGCGGGCGCTGGCTTCATCGGCGTAATACTGGAACAGCATCAACGCATCTTCGCCACGCTCGCGTAGCGGTGGAATGCGCAGCGGCGCGACGTTGAGGCGGTAATACAAATCGGCACGGAAACGGCCCTGATCGGCAGCCTGGCGCAGGTCTTCCTTGGTGGCGGCGATGACGCGGATATCCAGCGGGATCAGTTGATTACCGCCCAGGCGTTCGACGACTCGTTCCTGCAGCATGCGCAGCAGTTTCACTTGCACATCCAGGCTCATGCTTTCGATTTCATCGAGGAACAAGGTGCCGCCGTTGGCGAATTCGAACTTGCCGATACGGCGTTTTTGCGCGCCGGTGAACGCGCCCGGCTCATGGCCGAACAGCTCGCTTTCCACCACCGATTCGGCCAGCGCGCCGGCATTGATCGCCACAAACGGCCCGTTGCGACGGCTCGACAGGTCATGCAGCGCACGGGCCACAACCTCTTTGCCAGCACCGGTTTCGCCGAGGATCAGCACGTCAGCCCTGGTAGCCGCCAGCGCGCCGATCTGCTCGCGCAGGCGCAGCATCGGCTGCGAATGGCCGACCAGTCGCGTGCTCAATTCGTTGCGATCGCTGAGAGCCAGACGCAGGCTGCGGTTGTCCAGCACCAGGCGGCGCAGGGCCAGCGCGCGGCGCACGCTGTCGAGCAGGGCGTCGCTGGCGAAGGGTTTCTCAAGGAAGTCATACGCTCCGGCGCGCATCGCCTGCACGGCAAGCGGCACATCGCCGTGGCCGGTGATCAGCAGCACCGGCAGCTCGGGGTCCTGAGCGTGCAGTTCGCTCAATAATTCCAGACCATCCATGCCCGGCATGCGGATGTCACTGACCACCACACCCGGCCAGTCGCGTTCCAGTTGTCCGGCCAGGCCCTTGGCTTCGGACAGCGGCAGGATTTTCAGCCCGGCCAGATCCAGTGTCTGGCCCAAGGCCTGACGCAGGTGCGGATCGTCGTCGATCAACACCACCTGAATGCGATTGTCGATGGTCATGCACTTCGATCCTCGGACGGTTGCAGGCTGACCCCGGGCGCACCGGCACGCAGCCGCAGGGTTATCAAGGCGCCACCTTGCTTGTGGTTGGCGAACGACAGTTCACCACCGAAGGCGCGCATCAGGGTTTCACAAATCGCCAGGCCCAGGCCCAGACCCTGGGTGCGCGTCTTGGTCGTGTAGAAAGGCTCGCTGGCGCGGCCGAGGGCTTCCATGCAGAAACCCGGACCGTTGTCGCGAATGTACAGGTTGACGCCATCGGCCGTGGATTCGGCACTCAGCCACAGTTTGCGCGGCGGGCCTTTTTCGGTGAGGGCGTCGAGGGCGTTGGCCAGCAGATTGCCGAGCACTTGGCGCAGGCGGGTTTCCCCGGCCTCGACCCACAAGGTGGCGGCGGGCAGGTCGCGGATCAACTCGACTTCCATGCTCCGTCGACGTTTGGCCAGCAAGGCCAGCGCATCATCCAGCGCCGGTTGCAGGGCAACGCTTTCCGGGGCGTGCCGATCGCGGCGGGCGAAGGCACGCAGATGCGCGATGATCGAGGCCATGCGCCCGGTCAATTCGCTGATCAGCTTGAGGTTGCCGCGCGCCTCTTCGGTGCGTTGATGATCAAGCAACACTTCGGCGTTTTCCGCGTAGCTGCGGATCGCCGCGAGAGGCTGATTGAGTTCATGGCTGATGCTCGCCGACATCGTGCCCAGCGCCGACAATTTGCCGGCTTGTACCAGATCGTCCTGAGCGCGCACCAATTCCTGCTGCGCCTGTTCACGCTCCAGCACTTCCTGCTTCAGACGACGGTTGAGGCCTTCGAGGTCGCTGGTGCGTTCGGCGACCCGGCCTTCCAGTTCCCGCCGCGCCTTGGCTTCGAAGGCGATGCGTTCCAGATAGTGGCGGCGGCGCTGCATCATCAGACCCACCAGCAACATCACCACCAACAGCGTGGCGCCGCCGATGGCGACCACCGTGCGCACCGGCCGATCGATCAGCGTGCGCGGCGCGAGGATGCTGACGCTCCAGCCGGTTTCGGCGATGTCGTGGGTTTGTGTCAGCCAGGCGTCGGTGTTGAGGTTCAGCGGCCGGGGGTCGCGGGTCGGGTAGGGCTGAATCGCCGTGATCGCCAAGCGCTCGGCATCGCTCAAGACGCGGGTCGAGCGAAAGCGCCATTCCGGGCGTGACGTGAGGATGACCACGCCATTGTTGTCGGTCACCAGCAGTTGTTCCGGCGTTTTGCCCCACAGGCTTTCGGTGTGATCAAGATCGACCTTGATCACCAGAACGCCGATGATTTTTTCACCGTTGCGCACGGCAGCGGCGAAGAAGTAACCGCGCTTGGCCGACGTGGTGCCGAGACCGAAGAACCGTCCAAGACGCCCGGCCATGGCTTCGCTGAAATACGGGCGGAAGGAGAAATTACGGCCGACGAAGCTGTCGTGTTTGTCCCAATTCGACGCCGCCAGTGTTTGCCCGGAGGTGTCCATCAGGTACATCACTTCGGCACCGGTTTGGGCCGAGATGTTTTTCAACAGACGATTGGCATTGCCTTGGGTGACGCCATCGTCCGGCGCTCCGAGCACGGCGCGCAGGGCTGGCAGGTCGCCGAGGATCTGCGGCAATACTTCATAGCGGTGCAGGGTGCCCAGCAGGTTGGCGACGTACAGGTCGAGGGTCTGGCGGTTCTGTCCGGCCAGTTCGCTGCGGTAATAGCGCTCGGCCAGATGTTCCAGCGGCCACAGCAGCGGCGCCAGACACAATGCCAGCAGGGCGAGGCTGCGCCAGCGGGGTCTGCGGGGGAGAGGTGGTTTCATATGCCGGATGCGCCTGTAGTGACAGGCGCATTATGCCCGGCCTCAGGAAAAGACGTCAGCGTCCTTGAACAACACTGCCGCCTGATCTTTCGCTGACAACTTTGGTGCTGCGTCCAATTGCCAGTCGATGCCAAGATCAGGATCGTCCCAACGAATGCTGCGCTCCGCCGAAGGGGTGTAGTAGTCAGTGGTTTTGTAGAGGAACTCGGCAAACTCGCTCAGCACCACAAAACCGTGGGCGAAACCTTCCGGTATCCAGAGTTGACGATGGTTTGCGGCCGACAGGCGCATGGCCACCCATTTACCGAAGTGCGGCGAGCTGCGACGGATGTCCACGGCCACATCGAGTACTTCACCGGCCGTCACGCGGACCAGTTTGCCTTGGGTGTTTTGCAGCTGGTAATGCAGGCCGCGCAGCACGCCTTTTTGCGAGCGCGAATGGTTGTCTTGCACGAATTGGGTATCAAGGCCGGTTGCGTCCTTGAAAGCCTTGGCGTTGAAACTCTCATAGAAGAAACCTCGCTCGTCACCGAACACCTTGGGTTCGATGATCAGAACACCGGGTAAGTTGGTGGTGATTACATTCATGCGGATTTCCAGAAATGTTGAGTGGATGGCTGACATTCTTGCGCAAAGTGCTGTTTGGTGCGAGTGCTGCCAGCGTAGTCCATACAACGTAAGGCACGCGCAATGTTGCGCAGCTTTCGTTGGAGGGTGCGATGCGGCGCAGAGACATTTTACTGAGGTTTATCCTGAGGGGGTACAGGTTGAAGAGGCATGCAGCGAAACGCAATCTGAAAACACTGTAGGAAAATTCAATAATGGCGCTCTCGGTAATGCGCTGTCCTCTTTGTCGGATCGGGAATCGGTATAAGGGGTTGCGTCTTGCCAGAAGCAATGGCGATATAAGCGCCTAATAAAATTTCAGGGGTCGTTTCATGTCGCTCGACACGTTGATTCATCGCGCCAGTCTGCCCAGCCCGCAAGTCAGCGAGGCGCAGGCCCTGCAATGGCTGGCCGAGCATTACGGGCTCAGCGGCACGTTGCAGGCCCTTGGCAGCCAGCAGGATCTCAACTACCGCGTTGACAGTGCTCGCGGTCGGTTTGTGCTGAAAATCTGTCGGGGCGACTACGCCCTTTTAGAGCTGCAGGCCCAACACGCCGGCCTCAAGTATCTGGCCGAGCATTCTGATGTGCGTGTGCCGCGGGTGATTGCGGCCAATAGCGGTGAGGATTTGCTGTCGCTTGAGGTCGACGGTGAGGCCGTCCATGTGCGGCTACTGGATTACATCGAAGGCCAGCCGCTGACGCACCTCGATCACCTGGGCCACGCAGTGGTCGCCGGATTTGGTCGGCTTTGCGGTGAGATGGACCTGGCCTTGGCCGGGTTCGATCATGCAGGTCTGGAGCGTACGTTGCAGTGGGATGCGCGCCACGCCAGCGCATTGATCGCCCACTTGCTACCGGTGATCAAGGACGAGCAGCAACGCATGTTGATCGCCGACGTCGCCAGGCAGGCCGAGCGCCGTTTGCAGCCGTTGCTGGAAAAACTGCCGGTGCAGGCGATCCACATGGACATCACCGATGACAACGTGGTCTGGCAGCGTGACGCGCAGCGCCACTGGCAACTGCAGGGTGTCATCGACTTCGGCGATCTGGTGCGCACCTGGCGTATCACCGATCTGTCAGTGACCTGCGCGGCGTTGCTGCACCATGCCGGTGGCGATCCGTTTGTGATTCTGCCGGCGGTTCAGGCCTATCACGCGGTCAATCCGCTGCAACATGAAGAGCTGCAAGCGTTATGGCCGCTGATCGTCGCCCGTGCAGCGGTGCTGGTGCTCAGCGGCGAACAACAAGTCAGTATCGATCCGGATAACACCTACAGCCGCGACAACCTCAGTCACGAGTGGGAGATTTTCCGCGTCGCCACATCAGTGCCGTTGGCGTTGATGGAGGCGGCGATTCTCAGTGCGGTGGGTCAGACATTGCCGGCAATCAACAGCGAAGGTTTCGCGCCGTTGTTGCCAGAGCTGGTCGGGCGCGAATTTGCGCTGATCGATCTCGGTGTACTCAGCCCGCATTTCGAGGCCGGCAACTGGGAGCAGGAGGGCATTGACCGACGCCTGCTGAACGAAGCCGCCGCCGCTCATGGTCTGGCGGCGAGTCGTTATGGTCAGTATCGTTTGTCACGCACCCGTCCGGACAGTGCTGATGAACCGGATACCTTCCCGCTGCACGTCGAGTTGCGCGTGCCGAATGGCACTGCGGTGGAAGCGCCGTTTGCCGGCGTGTTGCATCAAAAGGCAGACGGGGCATTGCAACTGGACGGCCCGCAGCTCAGCGTTCGTCTGTGGGGGGTGGCGCCAACGCTGCACAGTGGCGCGGCGCTGGTCAAAGGTCAGGTGCTGGGTGCGGTCAGCGGACCGTTGAGCGTGCAACTGATTCGCGGCGCGGATCTGGATGCGCCGCTGTTCTGTACGCCGTCCCATGCACCCGCGTGGCAGTCGTTGTGCCCGTCACCGGCTGCTTTGCTGGGACTGGCCTGCGATGCCGAACCGGAGCTGGATTGGCAAACGTTGCTCGAACGCCGCGATGCCAGTTTCGCCCGCACGCAAAAACATTATTACGTCGATCCTCCACGCATCGAACGCGGCTGGCGCAATCACCTGATCGACATGCAGGGCCGTTCGTACCTCGACATGCTCAACAACGTGGCTGTGCTCGGTCACGGCCATCCGCGCATGGCGGCGGTCGCGGCCCGTCAGTGGTCGCTGCTCAATACCAACTCGCGGTTCAACTATGCAGCGGTGGCCGAGTTTTCCGAACGCTTGCTGAAGCTGGCGCCGGAAGGAATGGATCGGGTGTTTCTGGTCAACAGCGGCAGCGAAGCCAATGACCTGGCGATTCGTCTGGCGTGGGCCTACAGCGGCGGTCGCGACATGATCAGCGTGCTTGAGGCTTATCACGGCTGGACAATCGGCGCCGATGCGGTGTCGACCTCGATCGCCGACAACCCGAAAGCCCTCGAAAGCCGTCCGGAGTGGGTGCATCCGGTGCCGGCACCGAACACGTATCGTGGCGAATTCCGCGGCCTCGATTCGGCGCCGGACTACGTGCGCAGCGTCGAACATCATCTGGAAAAAATCGCCGAACAGAAACGCCAATTGGCCGGGTTCATCTGCGAGCCGGTGTACGGCAATGCCGGGGGTATATCGCTGCCGCCGGGTTACTTGAAGCAGGTGTATGCGCTGGTCCGCTCGCAGGGCGGTGTGTGTATTGCCGACGAAGTGCAGGTTGGATACGGGCGCATGGGCCATTTCTTCTGGGGTTTCGAGGAGCAGGGCGTGGTGCCGGACATCATCACCATGGCCAAAGGCATGGGCAACGGTCAGCCACTGGGCGCGGTAATCACGCGCCGGGAAATCGCCGAGGCCCTGGAAGCCGAGGGTTACTTCTTCTCGTCGGCCGGCGGCAGTCCGGTGAGCTGCCAGATCGGCATGGCCGTGCTGGATGTGATGGAAGAAGAAAAGCTCTGGGAGAACGCCCAGGTAGTCGGTGGCCATTTCAAGGCACGGCTCGAAGCGTTGATCGATAAACATCCGCTGGTCGGTGCGGTGCATGGGTCCGGTTTCTATCTGGGCGTGGAACTGATCCGTCATCGCGAGACGCTGGAGCCGGCGACTGAAGAGACCACGTTGCTGTGTGATCGCCTGCGCGAGCTGGGGATTTTCATGCAGCCGACCGGCGATGACCTGAACATTCTCAAGATCAAACCGCCGATGGTGACCTCGCGTCAGAGTGTGGATTTCTTCGTCGACATGCTCGATCAGGTGCTTACCGAAGGTTTGTAAACCCTGCAAATCCGCTGTGGGAGGGAGCCTGCTCGCGAACGCGGTGTGTCAGTCGACCTTTTCAGTGACTGACACATCGCGTTCGCGAGCAGGCTCGCTCCCACATTTTTTTGGGTTTTAAGTTCGATTTGTATCGGTATTAATCTGGTTAATTCAGACGAAATAAAATTTTATAGCTTTTATAGCCGATATTTATCGGCTATAAAGTCGCCATTGCTCCGGCATGGCGATGGCTGTCCGGTGCGTGCGTTTTTTCTCTTCGGTCGGATCCTCGACCTTCCAAGCAATTGCCCGGAGATGATTCATGAGCCGTACCGTTACCGTCGCCGCCACTCAGATGGCCTGTTCCTGGGACCTGGAAGCCAACCTCGAAACTGCCGAAAGACTGGTGCGTGAAGCCGCAGCCAAAGGTGCGCAGGTCATCCTGATCCAGGAATTGTTCGAAGCGCCGTACTTCTGCCAGAAGCCCAACCCGGACTATCTGCAACTGGCCACGACGGTTGAAGAAAACGTCGCCATCAAGCATTTCCAGAAAATCGCCAAAGAACTGCAAGTGGTGTTGCCGATCAGCTTCTACGAGCTGGCCGGACGTGCGCGGTTCAACAGCATCGCGATCATCGATGCCGATGGCAGCAATCTCGGGATTTATCGTAAAAGCCACATTCCGGACGGCCCGGGTTACCACGAGAAGTACTACTTCAACCCGGGCGATACCGGCTTCAAGGTGTGGAACACCCGTTACGCGAAAATCGGCGTGGGCATCTGCTGGGATCAGTGGTTCCCGGAAGCTGCACGCAGCATGGCCCTGCAAGGCGCGGAAATCCTGTTCTATCCAACCGCGATCGGCAGCGAGCCGCACGACAACAGCATTTCGTCGCGCGATCACTGGCAGCGCGTGCAGCAGGGGCATGCCGGCGCAAACTTGATGCCCTTGATCGCCAGCAACCGTATCGGCAACGAAGAACAGGACGGCTACGACATCACCTTTTACGGCTCATCGTTCATCGCCAACCAGTTTGGCGAAAAAGTGCAGGAGCTGAATAAAACCGAAGAAGGTATTCTTGTGCACACTTTCAACCTCGACGAGCTGGAACATATTCGCAGCGCGTGGGGTTCATTCCGCGACCGCCGGCCGAATCTGTACGGCGCGTTGAAAACCCTCGACGGTTCCCTGGAGTCCTGATCCCGATGACCACATTGAAAAGTACCCCACGCGCCGACGGCTTCCACATGCCGGCCGAGTGGGCGCCACAAACCCAGACCTGGATGATCTGGCCCGAGCGCCCGGACAACTGGCGTCTGGGCGGCAAACCGGCGCAGGCTGCACACGCGGCGGTGGCCAAAGCCATCGCCCGTTTCGAGCCGGTGACCGTTGCCGTGTCCGCTGGCCAGTACGAAAACGCCCGCGCGCGCCTCGACGTGCCGAATATCCGCGTGGTCGAGATGTCCAGCGATGACGCCTGGGTACGCGACAGCGGCCCGACATTCGTCATCAATAACAACGGCGAAGTGCGCGGTGTGAACTGGGACTTCAACGCCTGGGGCGGCTTCGACGGTGGTCTGTACGCGCCGTGGAATCGCGATTCGCAGGTTGGCGGCAAGATCCTCGAGATCGAGCGCAGCCCGCGCTATCGCACTGAAGGTTTTGTGCTTGAAGGCGGCTCGATTCACGTCGATGGCGAAGGCACGTTGATCACCACCGAAGAGTGCCTGCTCAATCGCAATCGCAACCCGCATCTGGGACGCGAAGAGATCGAAGCGGTGCTGAGCGACAATCTGGCTGTGGATAAAATCATCTGGCTGCCGGACGGTTTGTTCAACGACGAAACCGACGGCCATGTGGATAACTTCTGCTGCTACGTGCGTCCGGGTGAAGTGTTGCTGGCGTGGACCGATGATCCACAAGACCCGAACTACCCGCGCTGCCAGGCGGCAATGAACGTGCTGCAAAACAGCACCGATGCCAAGGGTCGCCCGTTCACGGTGCACAAGATGCCGATTCCGGGGCCGCTGTATGCGACCGAAGAAGAGTGC
Organism: Pseudomonas sp. P42; assembly: GCF_017973755.1. Classification (NCBI taxonomy): domain Bacteria; kingdom Pseudomonadati; phylum Pseudomonadota; class Gammaproteobacteria; order Pseudomonadales; family Pseudomonadaceae; genus Pseudomonas; species Pseudomonas sp. P42. The sequence goes on from NZ_JACOPU010000005.1 coordinate 148,469, forward strand.
GCTGGCGTCGATCCGGTGGATGGCTCGCAGGAGCGTAATCCGAGCGTGCGCCTGGCCGGTTCCTACGTGAACTTCCTGATCGTCAACGGCGGCATCATCGCTCCGAGCTTCGACGATCCAATGGATGCCCCGGCCCGGGAAATTCTGCAGAACCTGTTTCCGCAGCACGAAGTGGTGATGGTGCCGGGCCGCGAACTGTTACTGGGTGGCGGCAATATTCACTGCCTTACCCAACAGCAACCAGCGCCGCACAAAGAGTGAGTTGAGTCGTAACAGCTTGAGCTGATTAACAAATCAGCCGAGCAATGATTAGTTCGCTATGTGCGCATAGAGGCCCGCAGCCCGACAGGACTGCGGGCCTCTTTGTATCCGCTTGTCGACAAATCGCAAACCTTGGCACAGCTCTTGTATTTGTCCTGGTGCACTAGGGAGGGAGGGGAACTTCAACAGTTCTGTCATAAACCTTGGATAACGTAGCCGCTCACGAACGGGGAGAGAGCGCTGAAATGAACGCCGAAGTGAACGTAGTCAGCGAGCGGACGTTGCATCCCATGGCCGTAAACGGCGAATCGCTCCAGATGGTCGCGCACTTTTTGAGGTCCAATGGAACGCGTCAGATCAGGGTGCCTGATCCGCGCCGGATGATGATTGAGCGCTATCCCGCTGACCTTTTCAGCGAGGACGAACTGGAAGCGTTGTGGGCTGTGATGGAAGGATAAGAAAAACAACAGGGATTGGTGAAAGCGCTGCCGGGATGGCGGCGCTTTTTTTTGCACGGTTATTTTGTACATACCCATTCCATGTGGGAGCGAGCCTGCTCGCGAAGGCGTCAGACCAGCCAGTATCTTCGCTGGCTGATCCACCGCTTCCGCGAGCAGGGTTCAAGGTGATTAGAAGGAATAGGTCCCCGTCATCACCACGCTACGCGGCGCCCCCGGCATGATCTGCGCGGCGCTGGTCGCCGAAGCGTAATACTCGCGATCGGTGATGTTGTTCAGCGCCGTACGCAAATCCCAGTCCTTGAAGCGATAACCGACCAGCGCATCCCAACGGCCATAGCCCGGCAGCTCGGTGGTGTTGGCGTTATCGGCATAACGCTGGCCGACCAGGGTCAGGCCGGTTTCGCCGTACCAGCCCATCTCCGGTTTCCAGGTCAGGAACAGACTGCCGTTGTGCTTGGCGACGTTGTTGATGCGTTTGCCTTCCAGGCCGTTATTGTCCTTCTCGATCTTCGCATCCTGCATACCGACGCCACCGCGCACGTACCAGTTGCCGACGATGTTGCCGGTAGCGGTCAGTTCGATCCCGCGCGAGCGTTGCAGACCGGACATCACCGTCAGGGTCGGATCATTGGGATCGGTGGTGCGACGGTTGTAGAGCTCCAGGTCATAGATCGCCAGCGTTGTGCTGAGGCGATCATCAAGCCAGTCGCTCTTCACGCCGATCTCTTTCTGCTTGGTCAGCTCGGGGCTCAGGTCATTGGTATTGCCGGCCGCCCCCGGCGTGATGCCGATCAGGCCGCCGCCCACTGGCGAGAAGGTCTTCGACCACGACGCGTAGAAGGAGTGATTCTGCAGCGGCGTCCAGACCAGGCCCACGCGCGGGCTGGTGCTGTGGCTGTCGCGATCTTCGGTCATGTTGCGCAGCTTGTTGGTCGACTCGATATCAAACGTGTCGTAGCGCAATCCGCCGAGCAATTGCCATTGATCGTTCAGACGCAGTTGATCCTGCACGAAGACCGCACGGCTTTCGACTTCGGTGTGGCTGCTGCTGGAGACCTGCATGGCGCCGGTGTGACGCAGATCGCGGTTCGGGTTGAACAGGTCGAGCGATGGCACCGGTTGCGCGCCTGGCGTTCTGCCGGTGGCGGCGTTGTACAACGTCGGATCGCGGCGCTGGCTGCCGATTTCGATACCGGTCAGCAAACGATGCTCAAGGCCAAACGTATCGAAACCACCCTCCAGTTCGACGGTGTTGTAGACGTTGCGGGTGGTCAGATCCTGCTGCCAGTGCTGGCGCGTGACCTTGTTGGTCGCGGGCGTGTAACCGGTGAGGTAGGTGTTGTCGAAATCGCTGTCGAGCTTGAATACGCCGAGGGTCTGGCGCAGTTGCCAGTTGTCGTTGATTTCGTAAGTGAGTCTGGAGCGCAACGATTGCGACTTGTCGTCGATGAAGTCGTGATCGTTGCCGTAGGTCGTGTCGCGACCGACATCGGCCGGCCGGCCATTCGCGCCCGGAATACCGCGATCGGGTGTGCGGTTGTAGCGGCTGTATTCGTACTGCACCAGCCAGTTCAGGTCGGGCGTCAGTTGCCAGCTCATCGACGGTGCGAACAGTTGGCGGTTACCGCTGACGCCATCGCGAAAGCTGTTTTCATCCATGTTGCCCATGTTCAAACGCAGGCTGATGTTCTCACTCGGGTCGGTGCTGAGGTCGGCGTACAGGCTGCGCAGATCTTCGCTGCCGCCCTGGGCTTCGATGGTCGAGCGGCGGCCGGCCTCAGGCGCCTTGCTCACGCGGTTGACGATCCCGCCCTGACTGCCGCGGCCGTACAACACGGCCGCCGGGCCTTTGAGCACTTCGACGCGTTCGATATTGTGCAAGTCGCGCTTGTATTGGCTGTCGTCGCGAATGCCGTCCAGGTAGAAGTCGTTGCTGGCGTCGAAGCCGCGGATACGCAAACTGTCGAAGCGGGTGTCGGCGCTGCTGCTGACGTTGGGCATGCCACTCAGGGCATCGCCGATGTTGTTGGTGCCGTAATTGGCGACGTTCGACGTTTTGATCGAATCAATGGCCTGGGGCACATAACGCACCGGGGTCGAGGTACGGGTCGCGGTGTTGCTGATCTTTACCCGCGGATCATCGGCTTGCGTTTCAGCGCTGATGGCGGTGGCGGGTAATTCGGTCGCGGAGTAAGCAAAACCGCTGGACAGAAAAGCAGAAAGCCCAAGGGTGACGGGCGTGAGACGGAACGGGGCAGGCATTGAAAAGCGCATCCGGAAGGTTGGGAAGAATCAAACGCGTGAATGGTAATGCTTTGCATTTGCTTCCGTTAATTATTCCTGAAAAGTTCCCTTGCGTGATTGTTTCAATTTGTGTCGGTCTCGATATAACCTGACCGTTCGGACAATTCGCCCGATTCACGAAACAGTCTGAAAGCCATTCCGGCGTTTTTCCGCATTGGCTTGAGTACTAGTCTGCCGGCATGAACCTTTCCCACATTTATGCCGGAGTTTTCTGATGATCCTTCACTACATTTACGACCCATTGTGCGGTTGGTGCTATGGCGCCAAACCGCTGGTCGAAGCGGCGCAACTCGTGCTGCCGGTGAGCTCTCATGCGGGCGGGATGATGAGCGGCGCCAACCGCCAAAGCGTTTCACCGCAGTTGCGCAATTACGTCATGCCCCACGATCGGCGCATTGCCGAATACACCGGGCAGCCTTTTGGCGAAGCGTATTTCGACGGCTTGCTGCGCGATCACACGGCCGTCTTTGACTCGACACCACCGATCGCTGCCGTTTTGGCGGCAGAGGCAATCGACGGCCGTGGTCTGGAGGTGCTCGGGCGCTTGCAGGCTGCGCACTACTTGGAAGGGCGGCGGATTGCCGATGAATCTGTCCTTCTGGAGCTCGCAAGCGACTTGGGCTACGCCGAGGAAATCTTTCAGCCCGCGTTTAAATCCGTTGATACAGAGCAACATATAAAAGCCAGTCGCGCACTGCTGGCTCAGTTGGGCGGGCAGGGATTCCCGACGCTCGCGTTGGAACATGACGGCCACTACACGCTTATCGATATCAGCCCTTGGCTGGGCAAGCCGCAGGCCTTTGCCGATTGGTTAAGTCAGGCGATTCGCAGCGATGATGCCGGCGAGTCTTCCGCGTTTTGTGGTCTTGACGGTTGTGCTTGATACGCGCGGGATTCACTGGCTTAACGCATTTCCGTGCAAGGAGTGAGCGGGAAATTTACGTTTCTTAGACGATTTTCGCCTATTTAAAGACGATTCTTGAAATTGACACAATGTTAAGGGCGCGGCTACGATTCGGCCCAACGCCTGTGGCCAACCGCCATGACTCAAAAATAATAAGAAGGCCCGCCACGACTTTGTCGTGGGCGGGCCTTTTTGTTTCGGGGTGAAAAAAGAGCGCAATAGCGCCGTTTCAGCCGTTCGACACAGCGCGTTTCAACCCGAAATAAGGAAAATAAAATGTTGAACAAGCGAATCAGCCTGATCGCTCTGGGGATGTTGAGCGCTACACAGGCCATGGCTAACGACCAGGCCGAGTCCAAGGGGTTTCAAGAAGACAGCAGCCTCAAAGTACTGCTGCGCAATGCCTACATCAATCGTGATTACAAAGACGGTAACGACGACAAAGCCGAATGGGGCCAAGCGGCCATCGGTACGTTCTCGTCCGGTTTCACTCAAGGCACCATTGGTGTCGGCGTGGACGCTTTCGGTCTGTACGCGCTGCGTCTGGATGGCGGCAAAGGCCGTAGCGGCGCCGGTGGTATCGACTTCTTCAAGCAAGAAAATGACGGTCGCGCGAACCATGACATAGCGAAGGGCGGTGCAGCGGTCAAGTTTCGCTTCTCCAACACCGTACTGACCTACGGCGACCAGATGCCGGCCCTGCCGGTGCTGAACTACGACAACTCCCGCCTGCTGCCGGAAAGCTACACCGGTACCTTGATCACTTCCAGAGAGATCAAAGGCCTGGAACTGAACGCCGGTCGTTTCACCGCCGAATCGCGCAAGAGCGATGAAGGCCGTGACAGCGGTGGTCTGAAGTCGATCAACGTTTTAGGCGGTAGCTACCAGTTCACAGAGCACTTCAAGGGTGCGCTGTACGCTTCCGACGTTGAAGACGTATTGAAGAAACAATACGTGAACGCCAACTACGTGTTGCCGTTCAACAAGGATCAGTCGCTGACCCTGGACTTCAACGGCTATCGCACCAAACTGGACAACTCCTATGTCCGCGAAAACGGTGTAACTGGCGACGACAACAAGATCTGGAGCCTGGCAGCGACTTTCGCCACTGGCCCGCACTCGTTCACCGTGGCGCACCAGCGCTCCACCGGCGACAGCAACCTGGGCTACGCCTACGGCGGCTATCAGAAAGATCAGAATCGTGTCGGCGACGGTGGCAACACCATCTACCTGGCCAACTCCTACTGGTCCGACTTCAACGCTGAAGACGAGCGCAGCTGGCAGCTGGGTTACGGTCTGGACTTCGGCGCATTCGGCGTACCGGGTCTGAGCTACAACTTCGCTTACGTGCGTGGCGACAACATCACCACGTCCACCAGCGAAGGCGGCACCGAGCGCGAAATCTTCAACCAGTTCAAGTACGTCGTGCAAAGTGGCCCGGCCAAAGACCTGAGCGTGAAACTGCGCAGCTCGATCCTGCGTGTTTCGCAGAAATCCAGCGAGTACAACGTCAGCGGCAACGAGCTGCGTGTATTCGTGGACTACCCGATCAACATCTTCTGATGACCGATCAGGTGTAAAAAGTTTGAAAAAAACCCCGACTGTTTCGGGGTTTTTTTTCGACGGTTTTTTAGTAAAAACCGGAAAAAACCCGTGTTTTTGTCATGTAAAAGTTGTTTTTCAGTCGCTTCAAACCCCGTTTCAAACAACGCTTTAAATGCCTGAAATTCTTTCTCATGGACGCAAATTCTGCACCTAATAGATTAGGCCGCTCAATGCAGCGGAGAATTTGGTAATGATCGTTTTGAACAGAGAAGTGGGCGAATCGCTACGGCGCGACAAATACGTCAACGTCCAGGGTGGTGACTTCAATCTCTACGGTCATTTCGCCGACTTCGTCAGACTGACCAAAAGTTGGGAAAACATGGAACCTGACAGTTACTACGGTCAGGCCGAAGCCGGCATGCGTTTCCGTCGTTACAGCGATTTTGAGTACAACCCCAAGACTCGCGAACTGAAGCAGCTCGAACATCGCGCGTACGTGCAGTCCAAGGAAAATAACGCCTATGTCGGCGGTCTGGTCCGGCACTTCCAGGACTTTTCCGATGAGGTGATTTCGTCGCCGGTGATGCGCAGCCTGATCGACACCGACTTTGAGGTGTACAAAAGCGTGTTGCCGGAAGAGCTGCACGATGAAATCTGGCAGTGCCAGATCCATCAAATTCGCATCGAGATCAAACCCGGCAAACAGCTGGAAATCACCCCCGAAGGGATTCATTGCGACGGTTATCCGTTCAGCGGCGTGCACTTCTGGGGCCGCAACAATGTCGAGGGTGCAGAGAGTCGTTTGTACGACATCCACGAGCATCAACTGGCGTCGACCACTTACCAGGAAATTCTTGATACCACCTACTTCCTCGACCGCGACATGCGCCACTACGTGACCCCGGCGCGCAACTCGCACACCCATGCCATGGCGTACCGGCAGATTCTGGCGATTTCCTTCTCGCGGCCCGGGACCGCTTTCGACATTGTTCGCTAATCAGATCACCCCAATCGACGGCGTCGAGTGCTCGACGCCGGTGCTGCTGCGGCGCGCCACGGCCAAGGATGCGCAGCGCATGGAGCGCTTCTTCCGCCAGTTCGACGAAGTGTCCTTCTGCGAATGGCAGGACGCCAAGTGCCTGCGCGGCGTATTAATCCAGAAAACCACCACGGCTTTTCTGGCCTTCGACGTGGCCGGCGAGATCGTAGGAGCGGTGCTGGGCGGGATGCTCGGCAGTCGCGGCACGATCAATCATCTGGCGGTCAGTCCGCTCTATCGCAGCCAGGGCGTCGGTCAACGCTTGGTTGAAGCGGCGTCGTCCGACATGAAACGTGTCGGCGTGTTGCGGATGTTTCTGTTCGTCGACGATGCTAACCTCGCGGGCAAGCGTTTTTGGGCTGCCCAGGGTTTTTGCGAGCCTCACGGCGAACGGACATTTGAGAGGGATCTATGAATGAAACGTCCGGCAGTGCGCCGCTGATGGTCAACCATCAGCCGTCGCGTACATTTGCCGAAGCCAGCCCGGTGGTCGCCGGGTATTTCACGGTGGCGTTCGTATTCGGCTTGATGGCTGTCAATGCGGGCCTGCCAATTTGGCTGCCCGTGGCGATGTGCTTGTTCGTGTATGCCGGCGCTTCGCAATTTGCTGCGTTGGCGCTGATCTCCAGCGGTGCTTCGCTGACCACCATTGTGCTGACCACATTCCTGATCAATGCGCGGCACATGTTGATGTCGGTGTACATGGCAAAAGCCCTGCGTGCGTTAGGGCTCAGTCGCATGGAGCGATGGTGCTACGCCGGTGGCCTGACCGACGAATCCTTTGCTTTCCACAGCGTAAAACTCGGCACCGGCGCGCCGGTCAACGTGCGTTATCTGATTGGCTTCAACCTGTTCTGCCACACCTCGTGGGTGCTCGGTGGCCTGCTCGGCGCGGTCTGTGCCCAGTACGCGGCGCACTTGATCAAATATCAGCTCGACTACGCACTGACGGCGATGATGCTCTACGTGCTGGTTTCGCTGTGCAACACCCGCAACAAACTCATCGCCGCCGCGGCGGCTGTGGTTTGCATGGGCGCACTGAGCCTGGTCGGCAGCTCGCCGTTTAATGTGTTTATCGCCACGTTTGTGGGCTGCGGAGTGGGTGTATGCCTGACCAAACGTTCCTGATTCTGGTGGTCGCGCTGATGATGGCCGTGACCTTCCTGCCACGGGCATTGCCCTTGCAGATCAACACCGATCACTGGCCGCCGTTTATCGCGCGCGCGCTGGAATACCTGCCAGTGGCGATCGTGGCTGCGATCAGCCTGACTCCCTTGTTGATCAAGGATCAGCACATACAGCTCGACCGCCCGGAGTTCTATGCTGCGATTCCGACGTTGTTATGTGCGTATTTCAGCAAAAACCTCTTTCTCAGTGTGGCGGTTGGGACGGCTGCGTACATTGCGCTCGGCTCGTTCATGTAACGGCAGATCGACCACGTCGCTCAACGCCTGGTTCGACAGGTCCGGGTTGTTGATCGCCAGCCGCACCTCAAGGAAATCCTCGAAACCGGGGAAGATCGTCAGGCCGTTCTTCTGCGCGGCCTCGCGCGAGACCATGCCAACTGCATCCATCTGCGTGATCAGCGATAGCGTAAGGGTCTCGCTGCAGGAATAGACCATGCGTTGACTGTTCTCATGATTGCCCAGCCCAGCGTCGAGAAAACGCAGGAAGCTGTGGGAATACGGACAATCCTCCGCAGGACGCACCTGAAACTTGTTGCCCAGCAACGTCAGTGGATCGTTCTCCTGCCCACAATGCGCGCCGACCACCTGCACCTGCACATCCGGCAGGACAATGCTTGGCAAACCCGGACGCTGCGGGCCGATCAGCACCGCGAGGTCAAAGTCTTCATTTTTCAGCTTGCTGAGGTTTTCCATCGACTCGGCGTAGCTGAATTCCATCTGATAATCGGGAAACACCTCAATCAGGCGTCCGATCATTCGCCGATTGAAGTCAGGCGACAACGTGTTGTTCAACGCAACCTTCAACGTGCGTTGCCCCGGCACTTTGAGCGCCTCGACTTTTTCTTCCATCTGTCGCGTGGCAATCAGCACTCTGTCCATATAAGGCGTCAGCTCGGTGCCTTGCGGCGTCAGCGTCAGCCCTTTGTTGGAGCGACGAAACAAGCGGAAACCGAACTGTTCTTCGACCTTGTTCAACTGCGCGGCCAATGCCTGCACGGTCAGGCACGAATGCTCGGCTGCGGCCGACAACGAGCCGGTCTGCACGATGCGCATGAGGTTGCGTAAGGTTCTGCTATCCATGGGTAATGCCCTCTGAAGTGGGCTGGGTATTGTTGTTTACGAGACGACCGGTCCGGCGTCATATGCCGGCTATATTCCTGCACCTGAGCATAGTTGTCGCGGGTTTAGTAGCGAATTGATGTCCCCGCCGATGGCTGGAGGCTGACACAGGATCGGGGTTTTTGATGACTCGGGGGTGATTGGGGTCAAAAAATACTCACTGGAAATAAAAATTCGCGGCGTTTTTAACATTCTTGATAGAGGAGTGAAAAAATACGTGTACGGATTAAATGAGAGCAAAAATCCGTATCTGTACTAGTCTTGAAGTCATGTCAGCTATCAATGGAGGGGTCATGCCCACCTCAACCCCAGCCCTCAACCCGCGCGAACAACTCGACGCCCCCGAAGCAGGCCGCGTCGCGCTGAAGTTTTTCTTCAACCTCATGGAGCGCTGGGGCTGCAACGCCGAGCAGCAACGCACATTGCTCGGCGGTGTCGGCAACACCACGTTCTACAAGTACAAACACCTGCCGCCAAACGTTCGCCTACCCCACGACACCCTTGAGCGCATCTCCTACCTGATGGGCATTCACAAGGCGTTGAGCATCATCTTCAGCAACAGCCGCGAGCGCGCTTATACGTGGGTCAGCAGCCCGAACACTGCCGCGCCGTTTAATGGGAAAACCGCTCTGGACTATATGTTGGCCGGACGCGTGGTCGATATCGCCGATGTACGACGCTATCTCGACGGAGTGCGCGGTTGAGCGCGCCAGCGCTGGCTGATCCGCATTGGCCGCGTGCCTACCGGATCGTTAACAGCAGCTTCCCGCCAATTGCGCTGTTCGAAGACGTGCTCGACCCCGAAGACCTGGAAATTGCCTACGCCCTCGAAGCGCTAACCAATGATCGTCTGATCGCTCAGGCGGGAGTCCTTGATCGGGTGCGCCCGGAAGACCGGCTCTCAGGCCCCGGATCGACCCCGGTGATGGCTGCGTTCACGCACATCGGCAAAAGCAGCCGCTTTACCGACGGCACCTTCGGCGTTTACTACGCCGCCAGCAGCCAGGCCGCGGCTATCGCCGAAACCTGTTATCACCAGGAACGCTTTCTCGCAGCCACCAACGAAGCAGACCTCGAATTGACCATGCGCACCTACGTCAACCGAGTCGTCAAACCGCTGCACGACATTCGCCACGACTATCCGAACCTGCACAATCCTGATCCCGATGCCTACGGTCCTTCTCAGGCATTTGCCCGGCAGCTACGTGAGGCCCAATCCTGGGGTTTGCTTTACAACAGCGTTCGTTTGGCCGGGCACGAATGCGTCGCCGCGTTCCGGCCGCCGGCAGTTTCGATTCCCAAGCAGGGCAAACATCTGAGATATGTTTGGAGTGCGAGCCAGCGCAGGATTTCGTTTGTGTTTGAGATCAGTCAGGTCTGAAACGCAAAAAGCCCTCGTATCAACGAGGGCTTCACGAGGTTGATTTACATCAACGGCTTACCTGGCGGTGCGTCCATACTTTCAACACATCATCGATTAGCGCCTTGCTCAATTCTTGCGAATATTGCGAGGCATAAGCGTGAGGGTTTGGATCGCGAGAGACTGAAGAGTCCACAGGTGAGGATCTATTTTTACTGAAGACGGTGCGCCAAAAATATAAACACGCCAGAAACAACAAAGCCCCTGCATTTCTGCAGGGGCTTCGTTTTGTATGGTGCCGGCACCAGGAGTCGAACCCGGGACCTACTGATTACAAGTCAGTTGCTCTACCAACTGAGCTATACCGGCGTGTGGGCGACGATTATAGCGATTGGGTTAAATCTGTAAACCCCTGAATTCAGACTATTTTTACGCCGGTGCAGGATCTAGCTCAACGAAGGCGAAATCTCTGGGGTTTCACCCTTGAAAACAGGCACTTTCAAGGTTTGTATTGCTCGCCTGAGGCGGCGACTTTTTCTGTCAGATCTGCCTCGTATTAGGTGATTTATGCCGTTTTGAATGGAAGCTTATGCACAACTGATCGGCGTGCCCGCGCTCAAGTAAGAGTATTTGTGGACGCGTTCTCATTTTGTTCGCAAATACCTGTTTTACTGGTTTTTTATTCATGTGAACAAAAAATGACCAGTAGTGTTAAAGCTTCGAAACAGCCGTGTATATTGGATCCACAAGAATTTCATCAACAGAGTTATCCACAGGCTGGAGTGTTTTAAGCACGCTCGGCGAGCAGGAGGAAATTGCGCGGTGTGAGTGGCGCATCGCAGAAGGTGCCAAGGCGCACGACGTATCCCTGTTCGGCGAGGAAAAGTGCTCGATCCAGATTTAGCCAAAGTTCGAGTGGTCGCCGGAATAATCCGCGAAGTAATTCCAGGTTGCGAACTTCGGCTAACCGCTGCCAACCGGCCGCCTCCAGCGCTGGCCAATCCTGCGAGCCGATTGTGGATAACTCTTTGAGCGCTGCCAGATCGCGGCAGTAATTCGCTAAGGTTTTTTCCAGCCAGGCGCTGGGTAGCGAAGGGGTTGGCAGGTACTGGTCGATGCCGCTCAGTTGCCGTTGCAGCAAGTCAAAGGCAAGGCGTCTTGCCATGGAGGTGTCGCGTTGGCGTCGTACTCTGGCTCCGGCGGTGACGGTTTCGCTCATCGGCAGCGCCAGATCTTCTAGCGAGAGCCGTAGGAGCGATCCCGAGGCGGCCAGGGATAACGCCTGATATTCCGTGCGATTGATCCGGTTGTAGCAGCACGGGGCGATTGCCATTTGTCGGCAACCGGCGGCGCTGGCCAATTGCATCAGGCGCACATGCAGATCGCCGCAGGCGTGGAGGGCAACCGGCGTGTGACGTGCGTTCAATACGGCTGAAGCATCTGCCGCCAGAACATCCTGTTCAACATGCCGCGCGTTTAATTGATGGCGCTGGCTCAGCGCCTGACCACTGGCAACCAGCGCCGGATCGTACTCAACGCACGTCAGTTGTTGCCCGGTGCTCAGCAGACGCCGCCCCAAGTGTCCCTTCCCGGAGCACCAGTCCAGCCAATGCGTCGGTTGCGATGCGAAGGATAGTCGACTGCCGAACGCCTCGATCTGCTGCCATTTACGCCCCGGTACATCCACATTCAAGCGCTGGCTTGCAGCTTCCAGCGCATGCCCGGGCAACTCTCCGACCGCACTCAGTTCAGCCGACAACGCCGCCAATGAAGCGAACGGCTCCGGCGCATCGGCAAGATTGGCAGGGTTGTTGTGCGCATTTTCCGCATCTTGCAGCGACCGCCCTCGTAGCCATGAGGCCAGCTCCGGGTAGGACGCTTCCCAGGGAAGCTGCAGATGAGTGAACGGTCGAGGTTTCCACAACGCCTGATGCGCTGTCAGAAAAGTATCCAGTGCCGTGAAGCGGGCGAGTAAGTCCTCGCCCGTCAGCACGTGGGAAGTTTCAGCGCCCTTGGCAGGCATCGACGCGCAGCCAGCGCTCCAGCAGCTTGAAGCCGCGCACCAGCACGTAAGCCATCACCAGATAGAACACGCCAGCGGCGAAGAAGATTTCCACCGGCAGATAGGTGCGGGCAATGATCGTGCGGGCCATGCCGGTCAGTTCCAGCAGGGTGACGGTGCTGGCCAGGGCGCTGGCCTTGAGCATCAATATCACTTCGTTGCTGTAGGCCGGCAGGCCGATGCGCGCTGCACGCGGCAGGATGATGTAGAACATCGCTTTGGGCTTGGACATGCCCAGTGCACGCGCCGCTTCGATCTCGCCCGGTGGGATCGCCTGAATCGCGCCGCGCAGAATCTCGGCGATGTACGCCGCAGTGTGCAGGGTCATGGTTACCGTTGCGCACCAGAACGGATCGCGCAGGTACGGCCACATCGGGCTGTTACGCACAGCGTCGAACTGCGCCAGGCCGTAATAGACGAGGAACAACTGAACCAGCAACGGTGTGCCGCGGAAAAAGAAGATGTAGGCGTAGGGCAAAGCACGCACGTACCAGAGCTTCGAAGAGCGGGCGATGCCCAGCGGGATCGCCAGCAACAGGCCGGCAATCACGGCGATTGCCACCAGTTCCAGGGTCAGGGTCGCGCCCTGCGCCAGTTTCGGCAGCCACTTGATGATGACTTCCCAGTTCATTGAGCGCTCCTCGCAAAGCCGCGGGCGGCGCGTTTTTCCAGGAAGTACATGCCGGTCATCGCCACCACCGTCAGGCCGAGATACATCAGCGCAGCAACCATATAGAACGTGAACGGCTGTTTAGACATGGTCACGCCGATCTGTGCATGACGCATGATTTCTTCCAGGCCGATCACCGACACCAGCGCGGTGTCTTTCATCAGGATCATGAACAGGTTGCCCAGGCCCGGGAGGGCGATGCGCCACATCTGCGGCATGATCAGCTTGGTGAAGATCCGCCATTTCGACAGGCCCAGGGCCACGCCGGCCTCACGGTGACCTTTGGGAATGGCGAGGATTGCGCCACGAAACACTTCCGTGGCGTAGGCGCCGAAGCACAAACCGAGCGCGATGACGCCGGCGGCGAAGGCGCTAAGTGCGAGATCGGGATTGCCGAAAAACTCGCCGAGCGCGCGCATCAGGTTGACCGTACCGAAGTAGATCAACAGTACCCAGAGCAATTCCGGGACGCCGCGCACCAGGGTTGAATAAAAGCCGCCAAGCCATTGCAGCGGCTTGTACGGGGAAGTCTTGGCCAAGGCGCCGAGCAGACCGAGCACCAAACCCAGGCACAGGGCCGAGAGAGCCAGTTTGACGGTCATCAGCGCGCCAGCGGCGAGCGCCGGGCCGAATCCGTAAAGGTCGATAATCATGGATTTCTTTTCAAATCGCGGCAGGCAAGGTCGGGAGCCGGCGCCGTTGAATCACGACGTCAGCTCCGCAGGTCAGGATCAGTAGATGCTGAACGGGAAGTACTTGTCGTTGATCTTCTTGTAGGTACCGTCAGCGACGATTTCCTTCAGTGCAGCGTTCAGCTTCTCGCGCAGTGGATCGCCCTTGCGCACAGCAATGCCGATCTTGTCGCTTTCCACGACCGGGTCGCCTTTGAACTCGTAGTTCTTGCCGGCGTCGCTTTTCAGCCAGTCATAGTTGGCGTACTTGTCGGCGAGGATGGCGTCGACGCGACCGGAGGTCAGGTCAAGGTAGGCGTTTTCCTGGGTGTCATAGAGGCTGACCTTGATGTCATCAGCGTAGGTATCTTCCAGCCAGGTGCCGGCCAGCGTGGCACGCTGCGTACCGATGGTCTTGCCTTTGAGCGAGTCCTTGTCGGTTTTGAAGTCGACGTTTTTCGGTGCGATGAACTGCAGCTTGTTCGAGTAGTACGGGTCGGTGAAGTCCACCGCGCCTTTGCGCTCTTCGGTGATCGACAAAGACGAGATCAGGAAGTCGAATTTCTTCGCGTTCAGCGACGGGATGATGCCGTCCCAATCGGAAGTGACTACGGAGCACTCGACTTTCATCTTGGCGCACAGGGCGTCGCCGATGTCTTTGTCGAAGCCGACCACGTTGCCACTGGCGTCTTTATTGTTGAACGGCGGGTAAGCCGCTTCGATGCCCATCTTCAGGGTTTCGGCCATGGCACCGGCGCTGAACGCCAGCGAGACGGCCGCAGCCAGGAAGACCTTTTTATAGTTCTGCATGCATGTTGCTCCGTTAGCGGTTGCTGGACATGAATTGTTTGCAGCGCGCCGAAAGCGGGTTTTCGAACACCTGCTGTGGCGATCCTTGCTCTTCTATCAAGCCTTGGTGAAGGAACACCACTTCGCTGGAGACCTGACGGGCGAAGCCCATTTCGTGGGTCACGAGCAGCATGGTGCGGCCTTCTTCGGCCAATGCGCGGATGACACTAAGTACTTCCTGAACCATTTCCGGGTCAAGGGCGGAGGTGGGCTCGTCGAACAGGATCACCTTCGGTTGCATCGCCAGCGTGCGCGCGATGGCCGCGCGTTGTTGCTGACCACCGGACAGTTGCGCCGGGTAGGCGTGGCGCTTGTCGGCGATGCCGACCTTGGCCAGCAGTGCTTCGGCGACTTCGATGGCTTCGGCCTTGCTCTGGCCGAGCACGCGGCGCGGGGCTTCGATGATGTTGTCGAGCACGCTCATGTGCGGCCACAGATTAAAGTTTTGAAACACAAAACCAATCTCGGAGCGCAGGCGGTTGATCTGTTTGCCGTCGGCGGCAACCAGTTCGCCATTCTTGGCAGCCTTGAGCTTGAGTTCTTCACCGGCCACCAGGATCTGGCCCTGGTGCGGGTTTTCCAACAGATTGATGCAACGCAGGAACGTGGACTTGCCGGAACCGGAGGAACCCAGGATCGAGATCACATCGCCGTCGCGGGCGGTCAGCGAGATGCCTTTGAGCACCTCAAGCTGTCCGTAGCGTTTGTGCAAGTTGCGGATTTCAAGCGCGGGCGTGGCCTCAGCCATGTGCGTTCCTCATATATGTTGCGCTCCTGCTGTTGGATGGCCTTCCTGGCGAGGCGGCCAAGCTAGCATAGCGTTTCAATGGCAGCCAACAGCGCTACGAGCGGTAAACGGGTGGCATGTGGCGGGTTGTCGCATCAGCACAGCAGACTGTCGCCCCATCAACAACCGAACGGGTGTTTGAACGTGCAATCGCGTGGGTGTCGCGTAAAAAAAGGCGCGATGTTGCCAGCTTTGGCGGGGTGTTGGAAGCGCTATCCGGCCGAACGTTCCCGATTCGCCCTTTTATTGTGCATCCCACAATTTTTCAGTGTGTTTCTGGTGCGCGGATTCGTCTTCAAAGTGAGTCGCAGGGTAACGCTCTGGCAGATTGCCATTAAATCCAAGGACTTGCGATGACTGTCCGGTCGCGCGCAAAGCCCCGGCCCGAAAGAGTTTGAAATATTTTGGCGCAATTATTGCGTGCAGAATAAGGAACGCCCCGTTGGTTTCTTTTTACGAGAAGGAAATTCCGGACGGGCCGGACGCAATCGCTTTCCTTGCAAAGGTAGTTTCGATGAGCAGTACCCCAAGCTCCAATGGCCTCGAACAGGGGCTCAAACCGCGTCATGTGACCATGTTGTCGATCGCCGGTGTTATCGGCGCCGGTCTGTTCGTTGGCTCCGGCCATGCCATCGCCGCCGCAGGTCCTGCAGTGCTGCTGGCCTATGCAGCCGCCGGTACCCTGGTGGTGCTGGTGATGCGGATGCTCGGCGAAATGGCGGTTGCTTCGCCCGACACCGGCTCTTTCTCGACGTATGCCGACCGCGCCATCGGGCACTGGGCCGGCTTCACCATCGGCTGGTTGTACTGGTGGTTCTGGGTGTTGGTGATTCCGCTGGAAGCCAACGCCGCCGCGACCATCCTGCACGCGTGGTTCCCCGATGTAGGCATCTGGGCGTTTGCGCTGGTCATCACCCTGCTGCTGACCGTGACCAACCTTTTCAGCGTGAAGAACTACGGCGAGTTTGAATTCTGGTTTGCGCTGGTTAAGGTGCTGGCGATCATCGGGTTCATCGGGCTCGGTCTTGCGGCAATTTTCGGCTACCTGCCGAACAGCCAGGTCAGCGGCGTTTCGCACTTGTTCGACAGCGGCGGCTTCCTGCCAAACGGTATGGGTGCGGTGTTGGGCGCGATTCTGACCACCATGTTCTCGTTCATGGGGACCGAGATCGTGACCATCGCGGCCGCGGAATCGAAGGACCCGGGCAAGCAGATTTCCAAGGCCACCAACTCGGTGATCTGGCGGATCGGCCTGTTCTACCTCGTGTCGATCTTCATCGTCGTGGCGCTTGTGCCATGGAACGATCCTATGCTGGCCAACCTCGGCTCCTACCAGACTGTGCTGGAGCGCATGGGCATCCCGAACGCGAAAATGATCGTCGACATCGTGGTTCTGGTCGCTGTAACCAGCTGCCTGAACTCGGCGCTCTATACCTCATCGCGCATGCTGTTCTCCCTCGGCAAGCGCGGTGACGCACCGGCCATGTCGACTCGCACCAACAAAAGCGGTACGCCTTACTGGGCGGTGATGTTGTCCACTGGCGCCGCGTTCCTCTGCACATTCGCCAACTACGTGGCCCCGGCAGCCGTGTTCGAATTCCTGCTGGCCAGCTCCGGTGCGATCGCACTGCTGGTGTACCTGGTGATCGCGTTCTCGCAACTGCGGATGCGCAAACAGCGCATGGCCCGTGGCGAGAAAATCGACTTCAGCATGTGGCTGTTCCCGGGCCTGACCTACGCGGTGATCATCTTCATCGTCGCGGCCCTGACCATCATGTTGTTCCAGGAAGCGCACCGCGTGGAAATCCTTGCCACCGGCCTGCTGAGCCTGATGGTAGTGGCGACCGGTCTGCTGGTGTCTCGCCGTCGCAAGCAGGAAAAACGTGGTGCGGTGGTGTTGAACTGATCCGTAGCGCGTAATACAAAACGGCCGCTGTCAGTGATGACTAGCGGCCGTTTTTGTTTGTGAGCGCGGATTACTCGCTCTTTTCTTCCTGCGATTCCACTGACTTGGCATACGTATCCAGCGCAATCCCGAAGTCGGTGATGAACTGCGGCTCGCTCAGCCAGGCCTGGGCGGCTTCGATCGTCATGCCGTCGGCCCACATGCGGTAGTCGATCAACATGTCGGCGGCCAGGTGGGTGGCGGCCATGCCTTCGTTGTCGGCGTTTTCCATGTCCAGCAGATCAGGGTGATCGATGATGATGAACGCCAGTTCGCGCAGCAGTGTCAGCAGCATGTCGTTGCGGCTGACGGCTTCGGCGTCGCGCATTTTGCTGAACATTGCCAGAGTGTATTCAGGGATCGGCTCGGCGAGGTGGCCGAGGTCTTCGTCCTGATCCAGCGGCTTGCGGCCAACCATACGGATTTGCTTGGCTTTGGCCTTGGCGCGTTTGGCGCGTTTTTGTTGCTTGTTCAGGGATGCCATGGGAACTCAGTTCTTCTGTTGGGTTTGTGCAGCGATAGCGTCGGACGCCGCCACATAGTCGGCCTGGAACGCGGGGGATTCGATCCACGCCAGCGCGCCGGCCTCGTCGGTTTCCTGCGACCACTGGCGATACTCGATCAGCGCTGCGAGGATGAAATCCATGGAGCCTTCTTCGCCCTCCTGCTCGTAGACCAGTTCCAGCAGCGGGTCTTCGAGGAATGCGGTGCACATCGCTTGCTGACTGATCTTCTCGGCGTCGATCATTTTCTTGAACAGCTCGGTCAGGTCCACCGATTCGAAGTCGATGCGGTCATCGTTCGGGTCCAGCTCGACCGGCGCCTCGGCGCGTTTGGTGCGGTTCTGCTTGGCCTTGGTTTTGGCCCGGGCGGCGCGTTTTTGCTGCTTGTTGGCGGAGGCCATGGTGTGTTCCGTCGTGCGTTGAATGAGGCTCAGCTGCGCGGTACTTCCCGCCCCGGTGTGTCGGGGGCCAGTTTGCCGGTTTGCAGCCAGTTCAGAGCGATGGGCCATAGTGTGGCTTGGTATGCGCTGCGAAAAAAGGCGAAATGTCCGACTTGTTGCTCACCGATGTCCTGTGGGGCGATGCGCAGGTGGGTTTTTGGCGCATGGCTGAAGTAGCTGAGCAGGCGCTCGATGGCTGCAATCGTGCCGTAAGGGTCGTCGCTGATACTGATCGCCAAGGTCTGTGCGCGGACGTTGGCAAAGGGCAGTTGGCCTGTTCTCGCCAACATCGCTCTGCCGCTTGGACGACGTTCGTAACGCGCAGTGGGCGTGCTCCAGTCGCGCACTACGCCTGCCGGCGTGTCTTCCAGCCAGCCGAGACGTTTGCCGGGGAAGTAGCCGCAGAACAGCGTTAACAGCGGCATCAGCAGATGCCATTTGCCGAACATCCGCCAGCGCTGTTCAGGCGCGTAATCGCGCCAGTAGGCGAACTGCGCGCCGACGCTGACCAGCCGTCGGATGACCTGTCCGGACTCACCGAGCCCAGCCGCGCAGCCACCAAAACTGTGGCCGACAACATCGATTGGCTGCCCCGGGAATTCCCGTTGTGCGCGCCGGAGCATCGCCTCGAAATCCAGCGCGCCCCAGTCTGTCCATGAGGCGTTCAGGCCTTTGATCGAGCCGCGTCGAGATTCACCGATGCCACGGTAGTCGTAGGTGATGACGTCGAAGCCATTGGCGAACAGATAGGCAGCGAAACGCGAGTAATGACGGCAGTGCACCGAAGTGGCGGCGTTGAGGATTACGACCGGGCGCTGGATGTCGGGCAGGGCATGACGCCAGGTAAAACCGCCAAGGACAAAACCGTCGGCGGCTGTTTCCTTGAACGGATCACCTTGAAGCTCGGCAGCCAATGGCGGCTTGCGCTGCGCAGCTTGCAATGGGGGCGTGTCCTGACAGCTCATGGTGCTCGACCTTTGCGGGATGCTGCCCACGATAGTCTCGACACGCCCAAGGGACAATCCGCGGCGTTTATTCGGTGGATTCAGAGAGCATGCGTTCCTCGATCAATGCTTGTTCTCTTTGCAGCTCCGCTCGCAACTCTTCCACGCTGGGCAGTACTGTTTTGTAACTGCTGGCAAACAGTTGCTCATTGCCTTTGAGGATCGAGTAACGCGCGACCGCCTCGTTATCTTGCGCGCACAAAATGATCCCGACGGTCGGTTTGTCACCCTCACTGCGCTTGAGCTCGTCGTACATGCGCACATACATATCCATCTGCCCGACATCGCGTGCGCTGAGTTGGCCACGTTTGAGGTCAATGATCACGAAGCATTTGAGCAGGTAGTTGTAAAACACCAGATCGATGTACAGATCCGAACCGCCGGCGCTGATGCGTTGTTGTCGAGCCACAAAAGAGAAGCCCTTGCCCAGTTCCAGCAGGAAGCTCTGCAGATGATCGATGAGCGCTTGCTCAAGCCCCGTTTCATTCACCTTGCCCGGAGATGGCAGGCCGAGAAATTCGAGGATGACGGGGTCGCGGATGAATTCACGTGGATTGCAGTTCAGGGCAGCGATGTTGGTGGTGGCTTCCTCGATAACACCGGCCTTGTCCCGGCTCATTAGCAGGCGCTCGTAGTAGAGCGTATTGATCTGGCGATCCAGGGCGCGGCTCGACCAGTTGAGGGTGGCGCATTCGTCCATGTACCACTGGCGAGCCTTTTCACTTTCGACCCTGAGCAGCCTGCGATAGTGGGTCCAGCTCAATTCGTGACGCAGTGCGTCACGAATTGGAAATGCTTGATAAAACAGGCGCATGTAACGAAGGTTCGAGGCATCAAAGCCCTTCCCGAACTGCGCCGTCAGCTCCTTCGCCAGTGTTGCCAGCAACTGCTGGCCATACCCGGCCCGCCGGGCACCTTCCTGTTCAAACTCGACAATATGCCGGCCAATCTGCCAGCAGGTCTGAACCTGAATCGTATCGACCACACGCAGCACTTTTTGCCGAGCCTGGCGAATCAGTTCGCCAAGATCGCCCAGCAATGAATCGATTTTCGGGTCTTGCGTGTCGGCAGGTTCAAGCTTGCTCATCGGGTCTTCCACGTCATTGGAAAAAGGAGCGCAAGCATGCCGGCAGTCGCTGGCCAGGGATGTCGGGCGAGGCTGTGAAGTCAGCAGGAAGACGGGATCGTTGTTGCAGGAAGTTGCTGGTGAAAGCGTTTCAGGTGGCTTCGGTCTGTAGTCCATTTCGTACGAGCGCCAAGTTCAAATCTTTCTAGAACGCGGCCCTCGCGCTTTTGATCAAGCAAAAGGTAACTGTTGTGCTCTGCAACAGCCCGGGAGTCGTCATAACGGCGCAATCTGGTGTTCCACTGGAATGAGCCGGGATAGCGATCAGTGTGATTGCAAAGTTGAGACGCGGGTACAATCCCGCGCCTCATGTTTGGTGATTAAGGACGCGCTGGTTTGAAAAGGATTTTGCGTATTGGCTCAGTGGTGGGCCTGATGTTGATGCTGGCCGGTTGTGGAACGATGATCGGGCGATTGAACGGTGACTCTGCAGAGCCTTACTACAAAGGTGTTGATGGCAACTTGCACTTGCTTGGCGTGAGAGGGGGAGACGGCATGCCCCATGCCGTCATCTGTTACATCATGATCGTCTGCCCGCTGATCACGGTGGTGTCCCTGCCGGTAGATGCTGCAGTGGACACGGTCTTGCTGCCAGTCGATTACGTCAACGCCCTCTGAAAGCAGCCCTGGTTTATCGCTTTGTGCGCTTGCCCTTGGGTTTCTCCACAGACTCCTGCGCTTTGCGATATGCCCATAACCCGAACACCCCGATCACCAGCAAAAAAACAGTGCCTATGCTCTGCCACACAAACTCAATCCAGAACCGCCGAGGTTGCAGGGCCAGGGTGTAGGTGCTGCGCGGGCCGCGATTGTTGGTGGTGATGGAGCCAGTGACCCAGCTGTCGATCAGCATCCAGATCGATGCACTGATGGCGAAGGCCATCAGCACGGCAACGAGAACGGTCAGCCAGTAAGTCACCCGGCTTGGGCGATAGGGCGGCGGATGGGGCAGGGGGATGCGGGTTCGTTTCTGGTTCATCGCGGGGGTGACCCTCTTCCGTAAGGGGCGGCCAAGGTATCGCGAATCCCTGGGGCGGCAACAGCCCTCGTCAAATCGCAGGCATAAAAAAACCCTGAATCTTGCGATTCAGGGTTTTCGGTATTTGGTGCCCAGAGACGGAATCGAACCGCCGACACGGGGATTTTCAATCCCCTGCTCTACCGACTGAGCTATCTGGGCAACGGGGCGCATTAAAAGGGTTTTTCGGATTCTCGTCAACGACTTTTTTAAAATTTCTTAAATTAATTCCGTCGCTTACGATCCGACCCCCGATTTTGCGGGGTTACTC
Source organism: Pseudomonas sp. P42 (assembly GCF_017973755.1). Classification (NCBI taxonomy): domain Bacteria; kingdom Pseudomonadati; phylum Pseudomonadota; class Gammaproteobacteria; order Pseudomonadales; family Pseudomonadaceae; genus Pseudomonas; species Pseudomonas sp. P42. Next base: position 169,995 of record NZ_JACOPU010000005.1, read on the forward strand.
CGCAGGCGGAACGTAGCCTTCGGCCTTGGCGTATTCCTCGCCGGAGAAGTACTTGTCCATTTCGCCCTGAAGATATTTGCGATCTTCGGCGTTCATCATGTTCAGGCGTTTTTCGTTGATCAGCAGGGTCTGGTGTTTCTGCCAGTCGGCCCAGGCCTTGGCCGAGACGTGGTCAAAAATATCCTGACCTTTTGCGCCCGGGAAAGGGGCGCGTTCCAGAGCGGGCAGTTCTTCTTTGTACTTACGGCACATGATGGTGCGGGTCATGCTGACTCTCCTGCATTCAATACGGCGGCCGCGCGTTCGAGCAAGGTCTTGACCGGGGCGGCGAGGCCCAGGCGCGGCGGGGTGGCGAGGTTATACCAGAGCCAGTCGGCATCGGCCACGTGATGGCTGGCCTCCTGTACCTGAACCAGCCAGGGTTCGATGGACAATTGGAAGTGGCTGAAGGTGTGGACGAGGCTCGGCAACGCCTGCTGCTCGCCCAGTGCCAGCGAGTGCTGATCGGCGAGATGTTGCAGGTCGTCGAGGTCATCGAGTTCCGGCAGGCTCCACAAGCCGCCCCACAAACCCGTCGAGGGGCGGCGATAAAGCAGAATCGCGCCTTTGCCATTGGCGAGCATCGGCATCAGCGTGCGCTTCTGCGGGATGGCTTTGCGCGGCTTGGGAATCGGATAGCGCGTCTCCAGGCCGAGCATGTGGGCTTCGCAGCCACGCTCCAGCGGACATAGCAGGCAGCTTGGCTTGCTGCGGGTGCACAGCGTGGCGCCGAGATCCATCATCGCCTGTGTGTAGGCGTTGACCCGATCGTGCGGCGTAAAACGCTCAGCGTTGGCCCACAGCTGTTTGGCGACCTTCGGCTCGCCGGGGTAGCCCTCTTGCGCGGTAAAACGCGCCAGAACGCGTTTGACGTTGCCATCGAGGATCGGCGCGCGCAGGCCCATGCTGATGCTCGCGATGGCGCCAGCGGTGGACAGGCCTATACCCGGCAGCTCCACCAGCTTCTCGACATTGCGCGGAAACTCGCCAGCGTACTGGCTGACGACGATCTTCGCGGTTTTCTGCAGATTGCGTGCGCGGGTGTAGTAACCCAGGCCGGTCCACAGGTGCAGCACTTCGTCTTCCGGCGCTTCGGCCAGTGCTTCGACCGTTGGCAACGCGGCCATGAAGCGGTCGAAGTAGTTGAGCACAGTGCTGACCTGAGTCTGCTGCAACATGATTTCCGACACCCACACCCGATACGGGTTGATGTTCTGCTGCCAAGGCAAATCGTGACGGCCATGGCGGTCGAACCAATCCAGCACCGCCTCTGAAAACTGCTCCGCTCTCATCGCTTGAACAGCCCCTTCAATGCGTTTTTCAGTTCCGGGCTGACTTTGTCGCCAAGTTTCTCGTCGATCTTCTCGCTGAGTTTGTCGCCGGCCAGTTTGCTCGCGACCTGGCCCATGCGTTCGTTGTCCAGACGGCACGCCTTGGCGCCCAGTTCCAGCGGACCACGGCAACGCAGTGGCCACTCGATGCCGACGAATTTGTCGCCGACCTGACAGGCCGGATCCGGCATGGCGCTGGTGTCGCCTTCGACGATGATGCCGACGCGGTAGTCCATGCCCAGCACCCGCAGATCGATGTCGCCGTCACCGTTGACGGTCATGCCCGGAATACGAACCTTGAGGTCCGGGTTGCTGGCAACGCCGTTGCGGAAAGTCAGGTTGCCCTTGAGTTCCTGGAACGGAGTGTCCTTGCCCCGTGGCTCGCCGCTGAGTGATTTGCGATTGAGGGTGGCGATGCCTTTGCACAGTTGCTGCTCAAGGTTGGCGTTGAGCAGCACGCCGTTGTTGATGACAAAACTGGCGTTGCCGTTGAGGCTGTCGATCAGCGCCTGTTGGCTGTTGCCGCTGCCGGTGAGGTTGCTGGTGAGCGTCACCAAACCTGTGACGGGCGGTTTTTTGCCTTGGCTTTCGAGGATTTTTTCCGCTGGCACCCGGTTGATTTTGGTCTGCAGGTTGAGCACCGGGGCGCTCGGGCGCACGTCGAGGGTGCCTTTGGCTTCGAAGCCGCCGTTGTACAGCTCGCCGCTGAGGTTACCGAGGGTCAGCAGGCCGCCCTGGCCGGTGGCTTTGAGCGCGGCATTCTGGATCGGCAGTTTGTCGAGGGTCAGTTGGCCGAAAGTCAGGTCGGCGTCCACATCGAGTTTGGCCAGGCGTTCAACCGGCAGCAGGCGCTCGGTGCTCCAAGCGGTTTTGCTAGGTTTGTCTGGCAGCGGTGTAGAACCCGCACCGGCGATGGCATTGGCTTCGGTGCTGGCGACTTCGGCCTGACGGGTTTGCGTGGCGTTGATGGCCTTTTCCGATTTCGGCGGCAGGTAACGGTCGACGTTGAAGGTGTCTGCCTTGAGGGTCGCCCGCAACGATTGCTTGGCGAAGTCTTCGACGGCGATGCGCCCGCTGAAGCTGCTGTCGTCGAGTTTCAGGTTGATGTTGTCGAACGCGACGCTGGTCGGTGTGGCCGCAATGCGGCTGACCAGTTCGACTTTGCTCAGGCTGCCTTCGGCCATGGCCGGAAGTTTTTGACCGATGCTGTCGACGAATTTCGCCAGATCGAACTGGGCGATCGAGATGCCGCCAGTGATCTGCGGGGTCTTGTCGAGGTCGTTGGCTTTCAGTTCACCCAAGGCGCGCAATTGGTTGGCGGAGATCTTGATTCCGGTCCATTCGGCGACGTTCGCGGCTTTATCGAGCAGTACTTGCCCTTGGGCGGAGAAAGTCATGGTCTTGCCTTGCAGCGGATCGCCCGCCACTTCGCCGGAGAGCTTCATGTCTTCGAATTTGTAGCGTTGCAGGGCGCGCTCGAAGCGCAGCTCGCCGTTGAGCTCGGTGCGCACGCGCAGCACCGGTTGATTGGTGCCGAGAAATGCCGTGGCCTTGATCGGGATGTTGGTCGAGTCGTGCACCGGGCCGGTGCTCAATTGAATGCTCTCGGCGCTGAACTGCTTGCCGCTCAGTTCATCGGTGTACTCAACGCGGGCGTTGTTGACGGTCAGGCTGTCGATGTCGAGGCGGATCGGCTGCGCCGGTTTTTCTACCGCTACAGTGGGCTCGCTGGCGGGTTGACCGGGAGCAGTGGCCGGCGGCGTTGCACCAGGCGCGACTGGCGCCTTGCCGATATCTTCCCAGTTGCCATGGCCGTTCTTGTCACGGTTGAGGCGCAGGTTGAGACCTTCGACGCGCACATCGCTCATCTGCACTTCGCGGCGCAACAGCGGCAGCACGCGCACTGACAGACCGAGCATCTGCAAGTCGGCAAACGGTTCGGCGGGTTTGGCGAGGGTGGCGACGCTGGCTTCGTGCAATTCCAGGCCGAGCCACGGGAACAGGCTCCAGCCGATATCGCCATTGAGCGTCAGCTCGATGTGGGCCTTGTCGCGGGCTATCTGGCGGATCTCGTCTTTATAGTCGTTGGGATCGAAGAGGTGGGTCAGGGCAAAGCCTGCCGCCACAATGATCAGCAACAGCCCGAGAAGTACCAGACCCAGGATTTTGCCGAACGCTTTCATGGGCGAGTCCTTGTAATTAGTCGAATTCGTAATTTAGCCGGGGAGTATAGCGCTGCATCAGTCTTCACTGCTGAGGCGTCCTGCCTTGGTCGTTGACTCGCCGCTTGTAGCGCTTCGACAACGGATGCGATGGGGGTTCCCCGCAGAGATACGATCAGGTGACAGAAAAAAGGTGATATCAGTTTGGTTTTTCTGTCACGTGCAAATGGTAACCTTCGCCGGTTCGTCCGTCCTTCTGCGACTTAACGTCGCGCCTTCAAGGAGCTTCACTCAAAAAAACGGTCATGCCTGCGTGCATAAGGCCGGGGGTGAACAGTGGCTGGCGAACCATACTAATAATTGGGGGATACACAATGAGCACGAGCATCACGGCGGATGGCTTCAAAGCCGATCAGCCCGCGTTCCTGTCCAAGGAACGCATCATCGCCAAGCCCGGTTTCAACCGTTGGCTGGTTCCACCGGCCGCTCTGGCCATTCACCTGTGCATCGGCATGGCCTACGGCTTTTCGGTGTTCTGGTTGCCGTTGTCCAAGGCGCTGGGCGTTACTGCACCGGTGGCTTGCGCGCCGGACATGAGCTTCATCGCACAAGTCTTCTCGTCGCAATGCGACTGGCCGATCTCGATGCTCGGCTGGATCTACACCCTGTTCTTCATCTTCCTCGGCTGCTCGGCAGCGATCTGGGGTGGCTGGCTGGAACACGCCGGGCCACGTAAGGCTGGCGTTGTATCGGCTCTGTGCTGGTGCGGCGGTCTGCTGATTTCGGCGCTGGGGATTTATACCCACCAGATCTGGTTGATGTGGATCGGTTCCGGCGTGATCGGTGGTATCGGTCTGGGCCTGGGCTACATCTCGCCGGTGTCGACCCTGATCAAGTGGTTCCCGGACAAGCGCGGCATGGCGACCGGCATGGCGATCATGGGCTTCGGTGGTGGCGCGATGGTCGGTGCACCGTTGGCCGCAGCGCTGATGGGCCACTTCGCATCGCCAACTGGCGTCGGCGTGTGGCAGAGCTTCCTGGTAATGGCCGCGATCTACTTCGTGTTCATGATCGGCGGGGCACTGTCCTACCGTGTGCCGCCAACCGGCTGGAAGCCTGAAGGCTGGACCGCTCCGGCGAAAAAAGCCGCGAACGCGATGATCACTCATCGTCACGTACACGTGAATGTGGCGTGGAAAACCCCGCAATTCCGTCTGGTGTGGCTGGTGTTGTGCCTGAACGTCTCTGCCGGTATCGGCATCCTTGGCATGGCTTCGCCATTGTTGCAGGAAGTGTTCGGCGGCAAATTGATTGGTGTTGACCTGCCGTTCGGCCAGCTGGATGCCGGGCAACTGGCTTCCATCGCCGCAATTGCTGCCGGTTTCACCGGTCTGCTGAGCCTGTTCAACATTGGTGGCCGCTTCTTCTGGGCATCGTTCTCGGACTACCTGGGTCGTAAAAACACTTACTTCGTGTTCTTTGCGCTGGGTTTTGCCCTGTACGCGTTGATCCCGAACCTGGGACACCTGGGCAACGTTGCGCTGTTCGTGGCGGCGTTCTGCATCATCCTGTCGATGTACGGCGGTGGTTTTGCCACGGTTCCGGCGTATCTGGCCGACCTGTTCGGAACGCAGATGGTTGGCGCGATCCACGGTCGTCTGTTGACCGCTTGGGCGGCGGCCGGTGTGCTTGGTCCGGTGCTGGTGAACTACCTGCGTGAGTATCAACTGAGCATCGGCGTTGAACGCGCCGCCGCTTATGACATCACGCTGTATATCCTCGCCGGTCTGCTGGTGCTGGGCTTCCTGTGCAACCTGCTGGTGCGCCCGGTGGCTGACAAGTACTTCATGACCGATGCCGAACTGGCTGCCGAACAGGCGCTGGGCCATGACAAAGGTGCCGATGCGACCACCGTTCTGGAATGGAAAGCGGCACCGGGCAGCAAGCCGTTGGCTGTCGCTGCGTGGCTGGTGGTGGGTATTCCGTTGGCGTGGGGTGTGTGGGTGACCCTGCAGAAAACGGCGGTACTGTTTAACTAAGTTGTTAGCTGCATAAGCGCGAAAACGGTGGGAGCGAGACTGCTCGCGAAGACGGAGTGTCAGTCGACATAAATGTTGGCTGATCTACCGCTTTCGCGAGCAGGCTCGCTCCCACACTTGTTTTTGTGGTGTGCCCGGTAGCTTGTATGCACATGTCTACCCACGACACCCCCGGATTCACTCCGTCAGTCATATCACCTCTCGTGTTTCTGTTTCGCGCCCGCGTGCCTATAATGGCTGCCTTTTTCGCCCAATGATTTTGCGGAGCTGGTGATGGCCGAACGTAAGGCTTCTGTCGAGCGCGACACTCTGGAAACCCAGATCAAAGCCTCGATCAACCTTGATGGCACCGGAAAGGCCCGATTCGATATCGGTGTTCCTTTTCTTGAGCACATGCTGGATCAGATCGCCCGTCACGGGTTGATCGACCTGGATATTGAATGCAAGGGCGATCTGCATATCGACGACCACCATACGGTGGAAGACGTCGGTATCACCCTCGGCCAGGCTTTCGCCAAAGCCATCGGCGACAAAAAAGGCATCCGTCGCTACGGCCACGCCTATGTGCCGCTCGATGAAGCGCTGTCGCGCGTGGTGATCGATTTCTCCGGTCGTCCGGGCCTGCAAATGCACGTGCCGTACACCCGCGCCACCGTTGGCGGCTTCGACGTTGACCTGTTCCAGGAATTCTTCCAGGGCTTCGTCAACCACGCGCTGGTCAGCATGCACATCGACAACCTGCGTGGCACCAACACTCACCACCAGATCGAAACCGTGTTCAAGGCTTTCGGCCGCGCGCTGCGCATGGCTGTGGAGCTCGACGAGCGCATGGCCGGGCAGATGCCATCGACCAAAGGCGTTCTGTAATGCAGACGGTTGCAGTTATCGATTACGGCATGGGTAACCTGCACTCGGTGGCCAAGGCCCTCGAGCACGTCGGCGCCGGTAAAGTGTTGATCACCAGCGATGCGAACGTGATCCGCGAAGCTGACCGTGTGGTGTTTCCGGGTGTCGGCGCGATTCGCGATTGCATGGCGGAGATCCGTCGCCTCGGGTTTGATTCGCTGGTGCGTGAAGTCAGCCAGGATCGTCCGTTCCTCGGCATCTGTGTCGGCATGCAAGCCTTGCTCGATACCAGCGAAGAGAACGACGGCGTCGATTGCATCGGCCTGTTCCCGGGCGCGGTGAAGTTCTTCGGCAAAGACCTGCATGAAGACGGCGAACACCTGAAAGTCCCGCACATGGGCTGGAACGAGGTGAAGCAGAAGGTCAGTCACCCGCTTTGGCACGACATTCCGGACATGGCGCGTTTCTATTTCGTGCACAGCTACTACATTGCCGCCGCCAACGCGCGGCAGGTGGTGGGCGGCGGTCATTACGGTGTCGATTTCGCTGCAGTGCTGGCCGATGGCTCGCGTTTCGCCGTGCAGTTTCACCCGGAGAAAAGCCATACCCATGGCCTGCAATTGCTGCAGAACTTCGCAGCGTGGGACGGTCGCTGGTAAATGGCCGCCAAGAAGTCCAAACCGCCGATCCTGACCCTCACTCCCGAACAGGAGAACGAGGCCAATCACAAGATCAAGCGGTTCATGGAGGATCGTTTCGAACTGGACCTGGGTTCGTTCGAAGCGGCAGAAATTCTTGAGCTGTTTACCCGCGAAATTGCTCCGCACTATTACAACAGGGCGATTTTCGATGTGCAGACCCACCTCAAAGAGCGGTTTGAAAGCATCGAAAGCGACCTGTGGGCGCTCGAGAAAGAATAGGAGCAGCGGCAAGCTTTAAGCTGCAAGCTGCAAGAAGTAGACACGCGTGCGCGCTTGCAGCTTACGGCTTGCAGCTTGCAGCTCTTTTGACGAAGGAAAAAGCATGCTGATTATTCCCGCTATCGATCTTAAAGACGGTGCCTGCGTGCGTCTGCGCCAGGGCCGCATGGAAGATTCCACGGTGTTCTCCGATGACCCGGTGAGCATGGCTGCCAAGTGGGTGGAGGGCGGCTGCCGTCGTCTGCATCTGGTCGACCTGAACGGCGCCTTCGAAGGCCAGCCGGTCAACGGCGAAGTGGTTACCGCCATCGCCAAACGCTATCCGAACCTGCCGATCCAGATCGGCGGCGGTATTCGCTCGCTGGAGACCATCGAGCACTACGTAAAGGCTGGCGTGAGCTACGTGATCATCGGCACCAAAGCCGTGAAAGATCCGGCCTTCGTCGCCGAAGCATGCCGCGCGTTTCCGGGCAAAATCATCGTCGGCCTCGACGCCAAGGACGGTTTTGTCGCCACTGACGGCTGGGCTGAAATCAGCACCGTGCAGGTCATCGATCTGGCCAAGCAGTTTGAAGCCGACGGCGTGTCTTCGATCGTTTATACCGACATCGCCAAAGACGGCATGATGCAGGGCTGCAACGTACCGTTCACCGCCGCGCTGGCTGCGGCAACGAAGATCCCGGTGATCGCTTCCGGCGGTATCCACAACCTCGGTGACATCAAGTCGCTGCTCGACGCCAGGGCGCCGGGCATCATCGGCGCCATCACTGGCCGGGCGATCTATGAGGGCACTTTGGATGTTGCAGAGGCTCAATCTTTTTGTGATGGCTACGCGGCCAGCTCCAAGTTGTAAGCTGCAAGCTGCAAGTTAGAAACTCGACCGTGATCGGCTTTTTCTTGCAGCTCGTAGCTTGAAGCTTGCAACTCTTAATCGGAGATTAAGCCCATGGCGTTAGCCAAGCGCATCATCCCTTGCCTGGACGTGGATAACGGCCGGGTCGTCAAAGGTGTGAAGTTCGAGAACATCCGCGACGCCGGTGACCCGGTGGAAATCGCCCGTCGTTATGACGAGCAGGGCGCCGACGAGATTACGTTTCTCGATATCACCGCCAGCGTCGATGGCCGCGACACCACGCTGCATACAGTCGAGCGCATGGCCAGTCAGGTGTTCATCCCGCTGACCGTTGGCGGTGGCGTGCGCACCGTGCAAGACATCCGCAACCTGCTCAATGCCGGCGCGGACAAGGTGTCGATCAACACCGCAGCCGTGTTCAACCCGGAATTCGTTGGCGAAGCCGCGCAGCACTTCGGCTCGCAGTGCATCGTCGTCGCCATTGATGCGAAGAAGGTTTCCGGCCCGGGCGAAACCCCGCGCTGGGAAATCTTCACCCACGGTGGGCGCAAGCCGACCGGTTTGGACGCGGTCGAGTGGGCGAAGAAAATGGAAGGCCTGGGGGCCGGTGAGATCCTGCTGACCAGCATGGATCAGGACGGCATGAAAAACGGTTTCGACCTCGGCGTGACCCGCGCCATCAGCGATGCACTGGGCATTCCAGTGATCGCTTCCGGTGGTGTCGGCAACTTGCAGCACTTGGCCGACGGCATCCTTGAAGGCCACGCTAGCGCAGTGTTGGCGGCGAGTATTTTCCATTTTGGCGAATACACCGTGCAGGAAGCCAAGGCCTATATGGCCCATCGCGGGATCGTGATGCGCTAAGTGCCTCAGATGCGGCGGCGCCGCTTGGCGGTTCAGATCGATCGTCAAGCGGCCAGGTCCTCAATCTGTCCCAGAGCTTTGCAGCAGATCTGCACGGACCTCTGAAGCGCTTAGATTCCGATCCATGGTGTAACTGCACAGCGTCAATGGCAGAGCATCGAGCGGTACCAGAAAGCTGTCGCCTATCTTGGTGTAGGACATGGGATCGATAGTCGCTCAGTCCGTTGCTCCCACGGGGCCGGCGTATATCCGAGTCCAAATATTGCGATCATCGGTTTCACGATATTTGATTAAAAGATAACCAGCGTCAGGCGTGATTTCAGGTGTCGGTTCGGGCAACCTGCTTGTAACGGCGTCGACGAGACGTGCGGCCAGGATTTGTAAATTTTCAAGTGAACCAACGGTGAGTTGTTGCTCCACTGAGTCGGTTCCCACAACACACAGATAATATAAGCCAGCCTCGCGGCCAATCGGCGCGTCTATTATTCCGCCTAGTGTACTTATGGCATTGTTGTAATGTGCTGGTGAATAACAGTCGTGTGCATCACGTACAGTTTTTGATCGATAGAAGTATCGCGAAATCCGGATGCGCTAAAACGGTACAGGCCAGTGGACAGCATGGCGTGCCCAAGGCACTCTTGGGCACGCCATGGATTTCGGTAGCCCGACATGTTCAAACGCCTGCTTCTTGTTCTTGCCAGTGCCTCTGTGTTGCTGCTCAACACCGTCCGGGCCGAAAACAGTCCCGACACTGATCTGGTGCTCCTCACCGAAAACTTCCCGCCCTACAACATGGCGAAGAACGGCAAGAATTTCGCCCAGGGCGAGAACATCAACGGCATCGCCACCGACATCGTTCGCGAGATATTCCAGCGTGCCGGCGTCACTTACAGCCTGACCCTGCGGTTCCCCTGGGAGCGGGTGTACAAACTGGCGCTGGAAAATCCCGGTTACGGTGCCTTCGTGATGGCGCGTCTGCCGGATCGCGAAAAACTCTTCAAGTGGGTCGGTCCGATCGGCCCCGATGACTGGATCCTGTTGGCCAAGGCTGACAGCAAGATCACCCTCGAAACCCTCAATGACGCGCGCAAGTACAAAATCGGCGCCTACAAAGGCGACGCGATTGCCGAGACGCTGACCAAGCAAGGCTTGAAGCCCGTGGTCGTGCTGCGCGATCAGGACAACGCCAAGAAGCTGGTCAGCGGACAGATTGATCTGTGGGCAACGGGAGATCCTGCCGGGCGTTACCTCGCGCGGCAGGAGGGTGTGACGGGGCTGAAAACGGTGCTGCGCTTCAATAGCGCCGAGTTATACCTGGCGTTAAACAAGGACGTCTCCGATGACGTCGTCGCCAGGCTGCAGGACGCGCTCGATCAACTGCGCAAAGAAGGTGTAGTGGACGAAATCATGGCGCGGTATCTGTAACCTCCTCCAGCGCCGTTTCCGCCAGCGGGGTGGCACTATCGTTGTCCGTCGCGGGGATGTCCGCGACCCCTGGCACTTGCGCTTCCGGCGCCACAGCAACCGTGCTCGCAGGCGCCCCCGGTGTGTATTGGCTGATGTGCAGGCTGCGACCGTCGGTATAACTGAACGTAGTGGTCACCGGCGTACCGTCTGCGCGCACAAGACTGTAGTCACTCTGAATCAGATAAACCGCCACGGCCTTATGGCTGTCCACTACCGCTACGACGTCGATCGCAGAGGTGTCGAGCCATTCATTGTTGGGCATTTCGCATTGCGTCAACTCATGGCTGAGCCGCGCCGAAAACAGAAACGGACTGGGTGCCTGCGCGCCCCACTGCACGCCAAATTCGATGGAGGTCAGTGTCGAGAACGCCCATTGACCTCGCGTGCGTTGCGCGCGCTGGGCTGACCATCGGAATGTCGTACTGTCTTGCCCGCTGTTGTGACCATGGCCGACGAGCACATAGTGATCCGTGCGCTCCAGTTGATAGAAGGGCGAGTGGTCGCGCTGCTCCAGTGGAGTGAACAAGGGATCCTTGACGGCGAACCAGGGCAGCCTGGCGGTGTAGGTCGGCTGCTCAGGCGCGTGCAGGGGCTCAGGCGTCACCCCGAGGAGCACGGGTGCTGTCGGTTTTGGATTGACCTGAACCGCAAGGTGGAGGCGTAACGAATACACCAGAAAATTCGCCGGCAACGCGTAACCGCTGACTCCGGCGAACGTGCCGGGCGCCAGGTGCATTTCCCCCGAAGCGGCCACCGGCGGCGCGGCGCTCCACGTGCTGATGCTCTGCCGCGCACCACTGCCTTTGTCATTCCAGATCAGATCGCAAGTGGCTGACGCGCTGACAAGGTCGGCCCGTACGCAGCGAACGGCATTGCGAGAAGGTTTTTCGTGGCTGTTGGAACACACCGAACCCAGCGCGACGTAACCTTCCGGCGGGAGAGGGCGCCAGACGGAGCCGTTCTTGGTCGCGCCGGAGCCTGAGTCTTTCCAGACCAGCTCGAAGTCGGTCGGTGCGCTCAGGGCCTTGCCTTTTTCGGGATCGGCCGCCGGTGTGCTCGCCTCGCACACCACCGCCACGACTTTCTTGTTGTTGATGTTGTCACGGCCCGGATGGACGACGTCGCCCAATGGAAAGTAGCCGGGCAGCACATCGGCCGCCGGGGTCGGGCGCCAGAAAGACGCCGGTTCCGCGCTGGAGCCGTAGGTGTCCCAGATGCTCAGGAACTCGGTCGTAAAGTTGATCAGCAGGTTGTCGACCCTGATGGGTTCCCTCTGCCAGTCGGATACTTGAGCGTTGTCGTAAATAGTCATGGTCACTCCTGATAGTTGAACAGCGACTCAGGGGAGTCGCGACCTGTTGCAGGTCTCACTATCCGGAAGTGCGAGGGGTGACTGGTGGTAACTATCTATTGCCTGACGCAACAGGCCGTTACCGGTAGAGGCCGTCCTTGCCATGACCGGCCATGGCGCGATTGCTGCGCACGCTGATCATTTGTTTGATGTCGATCCACTCAATGCCTTGAGCTTTAAGCTTGGGCAGCTCTCGCTCCAGCACGGCCAGCGTTTGTGGATAAGGATGGCCGATCATTACCGCTGAACCCTGTTTGCGCGCGAGGCTGATCGCGGTCTGCAACTGGGTGAAGATTGCCGCCTCGGTGCGCTCGTCATCGAGAAAAACATCGCGCGAAACACTCGCCAGATTGATCTTCTGCGCTTGCTGCGCGGCCACGGTCTGCGCACTGGTGCGGCTGTCGACGAAGAACTTGTGGCGTCGCTGCAACTCTCCCATCAACCAGGCCATTGCCTCCGGTTGCGCCGTCATGCGGCTGCCCATGTGGTTATTGATGCCCGCGGTGTACGGGACCATTTTGAACGCGGCGATCAGACGCTTTTCGAGTTCTTCGATGGGCAGTTCGGGATGCCAGGCGTATGGGCCGGTCGCCGGATCCATGGGCATGTGCAAGATGACGATCTTGCCGGCCCGATGGGCTTCACGGGCGAATTCGGTGGCGTGAGGCGTGTCGGGCATGATCGCCGCGGTCACCGGGCCGGGCAGGGCCAGCACGCGGCGATCCCGGGGCAGGCTTTGCCCCAGGTCATCGATGATCAGTGTCAGGTAGGCTTTGTGAGGCGTAGAGCCGGCGGGTTGTGCGTGAGCAGCACCCGCCAGACAGCACAGCAGAACGAAGACGAAACGCAAAGACATCCTCAGCGGCCGGACGTAATGCTCAGGCCTTTGAGCAGGCTCAGGGCCTGGGCCAGTTGGTAATCGTCATCCTGCGGCATGGCCTTGGCCTTGCCTGCGGAACCGCTCGGTTTGTCGGCGCCGCCATTGCCGTTGCCCAAATGGCCCTGCAGATCGGCTTCCTTGAAGTATTCGCTGTCCGCCTCGCTGGTGATCTTGGCTTTGCGCACTTCGATGTCCGGGACGATGCCCTGGGCCTGGATCGAACGGCCATTGGGCGTGAAGTACAGCGCGGTGGTGATCTTCAGTGCGCGGTCGTTGTTCAGCGGCAGCACGGTCTGTACCGAACCTTTGCCGAAACTGGTGGTGCCCATGACCACAGCGCGTTTCTGGTCCTGCAGGGCGCCGGCGACAATTTCCGACGCCGAGGCGCTGCCACCGTTGATCAGCACGACCATCGGCACTGCTTCGCTTTCGTCTTTGCCGGTAGCAGAGAAACGCAGCTCGGAGTTGGCGATGCGGCCTTTGGTGTAGACGATCAGACCTTTGGTGATGAAGTGGTCGACCACTTCCACCGCGGCCTGCAACACGCCACCCGGGTTGTTGCGCAGGTCGAGAACGATGCCGTTGAGCTTCTTGCCGTTGTCCTTGCGCATCTTCGCCAGGGCCTTGGAGACCTCATCGCCGGTCTTGACCTGGAACTGAGTGATGCGGATATAGCCGTAGCCCGACTCCAGCAGCTGCGACTTGACGCTCTTCACCTGAATCACGGCGCGCGCCAGGGTCACGTCGAATGGCGGGCCACCGTCGCGTACCAGGGTCAGGGTGATTTTCTGGCCGATCTTGCCGCGCATCTTGTCCACGGCTTCGGTCATGGTCTGGCCACGAGTCGGCTGACCGTTGATCTTGACGATGAAGTCGCCAGCCTGAATGCCGGCCTTCGACGCAGGCGTGTCATCGATTGGCGAGACGACCTTGATAAAGCCGTCTTCGGCGCCGACTTCAATGCCCAGGCCGCCGAACTCGCCGCTGGTGCTTTCCTGCAACTCGGTGAAGTCTTCAGGGCCCAGGTAAGCCGAGTGCGGATCAAGGTTGCTGAGCATGCCCTTGATCGCGTTTTCCAGCAGCGTCTTGTCGTCCACCGGCTCGACGTATGCGGCTTTGATCCGGTCCATGACCTCGGCAAAGGTGCGCAACTCTTCCAGCGGCAGCGGGGCCTTGGAGGTCGCAGCTGTGCCTGCCGGAGCGACGGCCGGAGCCGGTTGAGCGGCAAACGCCAGAGGCGCGCCGATCACCAGGGCGATCGTCAGGGCCAGCGAGGTAAGGCGGGACAAATGCAGCATGTCGAACAAACTCCTGAATTAGGTGGTGCGCTTATCCTTGCGCACGACACCATTGCGCCGGATCACTCGGGTGACCCTGCTGACGAATTGCAAAATACAGCGCTGATGTGTCCTGACCGCCACTGTTACCGACAGTGGAGATGGACTCACCGGCTTTAACCACGTCACCCGCTGACTTGAGCAGTGTCTGGTTGTGACCGTAAAGACTCAGAAAACCATTGCCGTGATCGAGGATCACCAGCAACCCGGCGCCCCGCAGCCAATCGGCAAACACCACGCGTCCACCGTGTACGGCATGCACCTGGCTGCCGGCGGAGGCGCTGATCATCACGCCATCCCACTTGGTGCGGGCGTCATCGCCACGGCTTTCACCGAAGCGTGCCAGCAATCGACCATCAACCGGCCATGGAAGTTTTCCCCGGGTTGCCGCAAAAGCCCCGCCAAAGGTTTCGCCACTGCTGGAAACCAGTGCGCCGGGAGACGATTTGACAGGTTTTCGTGGGGCGTCACTGGTGTCCGATTCTGCATCCGCGTGGGCTTGCGCCTCACGCAAACGCTTTTTTTCCGCTTCCTGCTGGGCGATCAGCGCTTTTTTTCGCGCTTCTTCTGCCTCTCGGGCCTGACGGGCCAAGGTTTCTTCAATGGTCTTGAGGACTTTAGACAGGTCTGCCTGATCCTGCTCGCGGGCGGCGAGTTTCTGGTCGCGAGCCTTGACGTCCTCGTTGAGCTTGGCCAGCACTTGCTGGCGCTCCTTGCGAACTTTTTCGAGTTCGTCGCGTTGGGTGTCGAGGTCGCTTTTCTGTACCAGCAATTGCGCTTGCTGCAAGCCGATGTCTTTTTCGACATTAGCCAGCTGGCGCAGGGTTTCGTTGAAGTTTTTCAGCTGCTCCAGGCGAGCCTGGCTGAGGTAATCGTAATAGGTGAGGGTGCGGGCGAACTTCTCGGGATTCTGCTGGTTGAGCAGCAGTTTGAGGTACTCCTGACGGCCGTTCTGAAAGGCCGCACGGGCCTGAATGGCGATCAGTCGTTGTTGTTCAGTGCGCGCGCTCTGGAGTTTTTTTTTCTCTGCATCGAGTCGTTGCAGCTCGGATTCGCTTTTCTGCAATTCTTTTTGCAGTGCATCGACCTGCTTCTGCAGCTTGCCCAGCTCGGTCTCAGTGCCCTTGAGCTCTTTCTGTACGCCGGACTTTTCTTCCTGAACCTTGCTCAGCAGCTTTTTCAGCTCGGCAATGTCCTGACGCGTGGCGTCCAGCTGCTGTTGAGTTTGCGCGCGCTCGTCAGCGAAGGCCGGTTGGAGCAGGCAGGTCAGAGCGAGGGCAATCAGGACGCGAAGCATAGGGGCGGGCGGCACCAGGGTAATGGACGGCCTAGTATGCCCGCCCGAGGCTGCAAAAAAAACGCCCAATTGGGGCTGTGTGATAACTGGAGCGCCAGACAGGCTTAATTCCATTTCGAAAACCCCATAAACCACTGTGGGAGCTGGCAAGCCAGCTCCCACAGGGTTGAGCGGTGTTTTGAGGCCGCGGATTAAACCAGAATCGAAGTCCCGGTCATTTCCACCGGTTTTTCCAGACCCAGCAACTTGAGCATGGTCGGCGCCACGTCCGCCAGCACGCCGCCTTCACGGACCTTGAGGTCACGCTTGCCGACGTAAATGAACGGCACCGGCTCGGTGGTGTGTGCGGTGTGCGCCTGGTGAGTTTCTTCATCGGCCATTTTTTCGACGTTGCCGTGGTCAGCGGTGATCAGCGCTTCGCCGCCCACCTTGTCCAGTGCTTCGACGATGCGCCCCACACAAGTGTCCAGGCATTCAACCGCTTTCACTGCCGCTTCAAACACGCCGCTGTGGCCGACCATGTCGCCGTTGGCGTAGTTGACCACGATCACGTCGTAACGCTGGTTTTCGATGGCTTCGACAATACGGTCGGTCACTTCCGGCGCGCTCATTTCCGGCTGCAGGTCGTAAGTGGCGACTTTCGGCGACGGGATCAGGATGCGTTCTTCGCCCGGGAACGGTTCTTCACGGCCGCCGGAGAAGAAGAAGGTGACGTGGGCGTATTTCTCGGTTTCAGCGATGCGCAGCTGGGTTTTGCCGTTCTTTGCCAGATAGTCGCCCAGCACGTTTTCCAGGCTGCCCGCCGCGAACGCCGACGGTGCAGGAATGCTCGCGGCGTATTGCGTCAGCATGACGAAACCGGCCAGTTTTGGCTGGCGCGTGCGTTCGAAGTCCTTGAAATCGTCTTCGACGAAAACGCGAGTCAGCTCGCGAGCACGGTCGGCGCGGAAGTTCATGAACACCACGGCGTCACCGTCTTCGACCTTGACCGGCTCACCGATGGTGGTGGCTTTGACGAACTCGTCGCTCTCGCCACGGGCGTAAGCCGCTTCCAGCGCTTGCTGGGCGGTGGCTGCGTTAAATTCGCCGTTGCCGTCGACGATCAGGTTGTACGCCTGGGCCACGCGATCCCAGCGGTTGTCACGATCCATGGCGAAGTAGCGGCCGACGATGCTGGCGATGCGGCCCTTGCCGAGTGCCTGGAACGTCGCATCGAGCAGTTCGATCGACGAAGCAGCGCTTTTGGGCGGCGTGTCGCGGCCATCGAGGAACGCGTGCAGATAGATTTTTTCGGCGCCGCGCTTGAAGGCCAGTTCGGCCATGGCGATCAGGTGATCCTGATGGCTGTGCACGCCGCCATCCGACAGCAGGCCCATGAAGTGCACGGCTTTGCCGGCAGCCACGGCTTTATCCACAGCGGCGCAGATGGTCGGGTTCTCGAAGAACTCGCCGTCACGGATCGATTTGGTCACGCGGGTGAAGTCCTGATACACCACACGACCGGCGCCTAGGTTCATGTGGCCGACTTCGGAGTTGCCCATCTGGCCATCCGGCAGACCGACGTCCATGCCGCTGCCCGAGATCAAGCCGTTCGGCTGGTTGGCCGTCAGGCGATCCAGCACAGGCTTCTTCGCCGCAAAAACGGCATTGGATTCGGGGCTGTCGCTGTGACCGAAGCCGTCGAGAATGATCAGGACCAAAGGTTTAGGCGTGGTAGTCATGGAATCCACTCGTGGCTAATAAAGAAGAGGGCGATGGAAAAGGGAGTTGGAGTTTAAAGCGAAGTTCCGACCGCGTCACCGCCGGACGGGGTTTGGCCCACCATAGTGGCTGTGTATACTGGCCGACATTTTAACGCCCTGGAACCTCCTTCGATGGTTGCTCACCTGATTGAATTTGCCACTAACCACTACATTCTTGTCGGTATCTTCGTCGTACTGCTGGCTCTGCTGCTGGCGCACACGATGCAGGGCGGCGGTAAAAGCCTGAGCACCGGTGAGCTGACCGCACTGGTCAACAAAGACGCGGGCGTGGTGGTAGACATTCGCACAGCCAAGGATTTCGCTGCCGGCCACATCGTTGGCGCGGTGAATATTCCTCAGGACAAACTGGCCGCACGCGTCGCCGAGCTGGAAAAACACAAGGCCAAGACCATCATTCTGGTCGATGCCCTGGGCCAGACCGCTGGCACTCATGCCCGCGAACTGATGAAATCCGGCTTCACCGCCGCCAAGCTGTCCGGCGGGATCTCCAGCTGGAAAGGCGACAACCTGCCGTTGGTGAAGTGACATGTGCGAAGTCATCGTCTACTCCAGCGATTACTGCCCTTACTGCTCGCGAGCCAAGTACCTGCTCGAGAACAAAGGCGTGGCCTTCAAAGAGATCAAGGTCGATGGCAAGCCGCAGGTGCGTGCCGAAATGGCCCAGAAAGCCGGACGCACGTCCGTGCCGCAGATCTGGATCGGCAGCAAGCACGTCGGCGGCTGTGACGATTTATTCGCCCTGGAGCGCGCCGGCAAGCTCGACGCGCTGCTCAAGGCCTGAACGGCTGCACCCACGTACAGCACTCCCTAAAAGACCCAAGATCAGAAAGGATCTGAGATGACTGACCAACAGAACA
This sequence comes from Pseudomonas sp. P42, assembly GCF_017973755.1. Taxonomy (NCBI): domain Bacteria; kingdom Pseudomonadati; phylum Pseudomonadota; class Gammaproteobacteria; order Pseudomonadales; family Pseudomonadaceae; genus Pseudomonas; species Pseudomonas sp. P42. The sequence goes on from NZ_JACOPU010000005.1 coordinate 188,001, forward strand.
CTGCAGCCAGCGAAGAAGAAACCGCACCGCAATTCTCCTTGCAGCGCATCTACGTACGCGACTTGTCCTTCGAAGCCCCGAAAAGCCCGGCGATCTTTCGCCAGCAGTGGGACCCGGCGGTCGGTCTGGATCTGAACACCCGTCAGAAAGAACTGGAAGGCGATTTCTACGAAGTCGTACTGACCCTGTCTGTCACCGTGAAAAACGGTGAAGAAGTCGCCTTCATCGCTGAAGTGCAACAGGCCGGTATCTTCCTGATCAAGAACCTGGACGCGGCTTCGATGAGCCACACCCTGGGTGCGTTCTGCCCGAACATCCTGTTCCCGTACGCTCGCGAGACCCTGGACAGCCTGGTAACCCGCGGTTCGTTCCCGGCGCTGATGCTGGCTCCGGTGAACTTCGATGCCCTGTACGCGCAAGAGCTGCAGCGCATGCAGGAAAGCGGCGAGACGCCAACCGTTCAATAAAAGCTTTGTTTGCCCCATGAAAAAAGCGCCTTCAAACGGCGCTTTTTTCATGGGGTAAACGAAACCTTCGTGTAGGAGCTGCCGAAGGCTGCGATCTTTTGATCTTGATCCCCGAAAAACAAGATCAAAAGATCGCAGCCTTCGGCAGCTCCTACAGAGGGTTGATAGATCCGCTGCGGTGTTACTTGAAGTCGTTCTGCCGCCACGCCTCATACACGGCCACCGCCACGGTGTTGGACAGGTTCAGACTGCGGCAGCCTTCGCGCATCGGCAGGCGCAGGCGCTGTTCGGCCGGCAGGGCGTCGAGCACTTCTGGTGGCAGGCCTCGGCTTTCCGGGCCGAAGATGAACGCATCGCCCGGCACGAACGCAGCATCATGAAACGGCCGCGAACCCTTTGTGGTGAATGCGAACAGACGTGGATTGCCTAAGCTTTCCAGGCAACTGGCGAGGTCGGCGTGGCGTTGCAGCGTGGCGTATTCGTGGTAGTCGAGACCGGCCCGCCGCAGGCGCTTGTCGTCCATCTCGAAGCCCAGCGGTTCGATCAAATGCAGGTGGCAGCCGCTGTTGGCGCACAGCCTGATAACGTTGCCGGTATTCGGCGGAATTTCTGGTTGAAAAAGGATGACGTGAAACATGCACGGCTCCGAAGGTAAAGATGACGCGCATTCTACGCCGCTAGCGGACTCGCGTTCGAAACTATTCCCGCGGGTGATCGGTTCGCTGGCGATTGTCGGTTTGATGATCGGTTTGATGATTGGCCGCCTGACCACGCCAGACCCGAGCGTATTGCAGCAGGTCGAAGTGACTGAAAGCGGGTTGGTGGTGTGGTTCAACAACGAACCGAAACTGCACGGCGAGATCATCGACGGCACGGTGGCGCTGTTGTTTCAGGCTGATGGGCGGGCGCAGAAAGGCCAGCTCAAGCTCAATGGCAAAGATGTGAATTGGCGTACGCGAGTGAGTGATGGCGGGTTGTTGCTGACGGTGCTGGCGGCGCGGCCGCTGCAGGGAGATTGGGCCGGCAGCGAGGTCGATGACCGCTGGCGGCTGGAGATTCACCTGCGAGAGCAATAAAAGCGGGAATCCCTGACCTGCCTGTATCAGGGTTCCCAAAACGGGGTGGACTTTCGCTTGAGCGAAACGCCCGGTGTAAAGAGGGAACCCCCGGCCTGCCTGTACCAAGGATCCCAAAAGGGTGAGCTCGTCGCTTTGCGGTGCGAGCCCGATGTAAAGAGGGGAATCCCCGGCCTGCCTGTACCAAGGTCCCCGAAACGGGTGGTGAAACGAATCACCTGTGAGAGGTATTGCAGGAGGTGTGCCAGGTTTTAATTTTTGAAAAAAAAGCAGCTGTCGGAAACACGAAAGCCCCAGATTACGGGGCTTTCGTGTTTTCGAAGTTGGAGTTTTGCAGTGGTTTCGATTTGGCTAGTCAGCCGCCGGATATGCTCGATTGCGGGTCAAAGTGCATTACGGTGGTGCACGGCTGAATTGCCCTCACCCTAACCCTCTCCCGGAGGGAGAGGGGACTGACTGAAGAATGCTGAAGAACTACGCCGACCTGAAAGTCCGAGTCGAACTCACATTTGGCAGCGACATAAATCGGCTCCCTCTCCCTCGGGAGAGGGCTGGGGTGAGGGGCAGAGATATTGAGTACACATACGGCCTCAAGCGAACGAGGTTTTTACCCCTCATCCCCCTCATCATCATCCCCGCCATCGACCTTCATCCCCAATTCCTTGATCTTGCGCGTCAGGGTATTTCGCCCCCAACCCAGCAAGACTGCGGCATCACGACGACGCCCGGCGGTGTGCTTCAGAGCCGTCTCGATCATGATCCGCTCAAATGCCGGCACCGCGCTGTCGAGCAGGTTCGACTGGCCACGCGCCAACGCCTGATCGGCCCACTGGCGCAGCGCTTGCTCCCAGTTGGTCACTGGCGCCGAATCCTGTGGCAGGTTGAGCAACTCTGGCGGCAAGTCGCTGATGTGCACTTCGCGCCCGGACGCCATCACCGTGATCCAGCGGCAGGTGTTCTCCAGCTGGCGCACGTTGCCGCCCCACGGCAGGTTCTTCAGATATTCCTCAGTCTCGCTTTTCAGCAACTTCGGCTCCACCGCCAGTTCCTGCGCAGCGCGGCTGAGGAAGTGTCGGGCCAGCGTCGGGATGTCTTCGCGACGATCCGACAGGCGAGGAATGTGGATGCGGATCACGTTGAGGCGGTGGAACAAGTCCTCACGGAATTTCCCGGCGTGCACCAGGGTTTCCAGATTCTGGTGAGTCGCGGCGATGATCCGCACGTCAACCTTGACCGGCACATGCCCGCCAACGCGATAGAACTCGCCATCGGCCAGAACCCGTAGCAAACGGGTTTGGGTGTCCGCCGGCATGTCGCCGATTTCATCGAGGAACAGCGTGCCGCCATCGGCCTGTTCGAAGCGCCCGCGACGCAGGTTGGCCGCGCCGGTGAACGCGCCTTTCTCGTGGCCGAACAGCTCGGACTCCATCAGGTCCTTGGGGATCGCCGCCATATTCAGCGCGATGAACGGCGAGGCCGCACGCGGGCTGTGACGGTGCAGAGCGTGGGCGACCAATTCTTTACCGGTGCCGGATTCGCCGTTGATCAGCACGGTGATGTTGGAGTGACTCAAGCGGCCGATGGCACGAAACACTTCCTGCATCGCCGGCGCTTCGCCGATGATTTCAGGCGTGCGGGTCAGTGCTGGCACGACCTGCAGGCCTTGCTGTTCTTGCGCATGCTGATTGGCGCGCTTGACCAGCGACACCGCTTCATCAACGTCGAACGGCTTTGGCAGGTACTCGAACGCACCGCCCTGATAGGAGGCGACAGCGCTGTCCAGATCGGAGTGAGCGGTCATGATGATGACCGGCAGCCGTGGGTGCTGCTCACGAATCCGCGCCAACAGGTCCAGACCGCTGGCGCCCGGCATGCGGATGTCGGAGATGATCACGTCCGGCTGTTGACGGGCCAGACGACTCATCACGCCATCGGCGCTGTCGAAGCTCTGGGTGGTCATGCCTTCTTGCTGCAGGGCCTTTTCCAGAACCCAACGGATAGAACGGTCGTCATCGACGATCCACACGGTTTCACTACGGCTCATGTCGATGTGGCTCCTTGTTCCAGTGGCAGAAAGATCGAGAACGTGGTGTGGCCTGGATGGCTGTCACATTCGATCAGGCCCTGGTGCTGGCTGATGATGTTCTGGGTGATGGCCAGGCCCAGCCCGGTACCGTCCGGGCGGCCGCTGACCATGGGAAAGAAAATGGTTTCCTGCAGTTCCGCCGGAATGCCCGGGCCGTTGTCGATGATCTCGATCTTGGTCACCAGGCGATGGCGGACGTGGCCGATGGTGAACTGGCGCATGGTCCGTGTACGCAAGCTGATGCGGCCCAGACGCAGCTCGTTCTGGCTGCTGATCGCCTGCATCGCATTGCGCACGATGTTCAACACGGCCTGAATCATTTGCTCGCGGTCGATCAGCACGTCGGGAATGCTCGGGTCGTAATCGCGCACCAAGGTGATGCAGCCCTGGCTTTCCGCTTCGACCAGATGGCAGACACGCTCGAGCACCTCGTGAACGTTGCACATGGCCAGCGACGGCAACTTGTTCGAACCCAGCATGCGGTCGACCAGATTGCGCAGGCGATCGGCCTCTTCAATGATCACGTTGGTGTAATCGCGCAGGCTTTCTTCCGGCAGCTCGCGGGCCAGCAATTGCGCAGCGCCACGGATGCCGCCGAGCGGGTTCTTGATCTCGTGGGCGAGGCCGCGCACCAGCATCTTGCTGGTTTCCTGCTTCGACAGCTGTGCCTCTTCCTTGGTGATCCGCAGCAGGCGATCTCGCGGGTGGACTTCCAGCAGGAGCAGGGTCGAGCCGTTGTTGAGGATCGGCGTCACCGCGTAATCCACCGTCAGGGTCTGACCGGTGAGGGCGGTGAGCATGGCTTCGCGCTTGGTGAACGGGTGCGCCTGCTCCACGGCCTGGCGCAACGAGTTGAGCGCCTCGGCGGACTCAGTGAACAGCTCACTGATGAACTGCCCATGGCTGCGCTGGCCGCTGATCGCCAGCAGCATCTCCGCTGCCGGGTTCATGTACTCGAGGCGCAATTCGGCATCGAGCAAGATGGTGGCGGTGGTCAGGTTGTCGAGCAGCAAGCGTGGGATTGCGTCGCTAATAGTCATCAAGGCCTCTTTTGGGGGCGGAGCGTGCGCAAGAAACAAGCGTGTTTAGATGGAAAATGCAAAAACCAAACCAAGGCTCCGAAAAGAAGCGTTCAACCCCTGAAACGGGCGTTTGACGCTCGTTTGCGTGGCGTTCTGCCAGCTGGAACGGGAAGTTTCGAACCAAAATGGGATGGAATGTGAGTACGGTGCAATCTATTGCACCAATATAGTGCACAAAGCTGAATGGCGTTAGAAGAAACGCAGGAAGGGATTTTTAGGCTCTTCGGGTTTGTCTTTCAGCGGACACTCGGGGCGCACGCCGTAGTCCCCAGTAACGCAGGGTTTAACCTGGCGTTTTTGCGCGAGCGAGATGCGCTGCATGTGGAAGGGCTGGTTGGCGGTGCGCTCGATGGTGCGGCCCTGAGCATCAAGAATTTCTATCGAGAGGCTATGGCTGCCACGGTCGATATTGCTCAGCGGAAAAACCGGGCTGACGCCGGGCTCGCCGGTGGCTTTGCCGTCCAGCAGCAAGCGATACAGATGGCCCTTTTGCAAGCCGGGCTCGCTGGTGATGCTGACGATCAGCTCACCGGCACTGCTGCGAATGGTCGCGTCGGGCTCGGGCACCAGAACGCGCAGCATGTCGTAATGGAACGGAGGTTGTTCCGGCGATTTTTTCGCGGTGGTCATCGGCGCAGCAGCCGTGGTGTTAGCCGGCATGCGATTGCTGGTGGCCAGCGGCACCCGCTTGGCGTTGCCGCGTGGCTGATCGGTGTAGACACGATTGCCCTGCGCATCGATATAAGTGAACACCTCGGCCGAGGCGTGCAGCGCTGTCATGGCCAGCGCGGCGATCAGCCATGCGCGGATCATGGCTTGTGCACCCGTTGCAAGGTGAAGGCTACTGGCGGGCTCTGCTGGACGATCGTTTCGCCGTCGATCACCTGCACGGCCAGACGATGTTCACCGCGATCGACATTCACCAGTTGCAGGATTGGCACGTTGCTCGGCTGCCCGTAAGGCTCGTCGTCCAAAACCAGTCTTAATTGCTGCGGCGGTTGCAGGCGCGGCTTGATCAGCACATTGACGGTGAAGGTGCCGTTGTTGGCGCGCAGGGCTTCTTCAGTGGGCAGGCCGGCCAGTTCCAGCACCTCATAAGCGGTGCGCTCAGGCTGGCGATTGTCCGTCTCGACCGCTGGCGGCGTGCTCGGCGATTGCGATTCGACACGGTTGAGCGGCGGCAACTCCACCGGCTGCGCGTCGACGCCGTCCGGGGAATGATCGCTGTACACCGTGTGGCCGTTGGCGTCGGTGTATTTGTAGATCTGCGCGACGGCGGGCAGGGCAATAACCAGCAGGAGGAATAGAAGACCACGACCCATGGGCTCGACCGATCAACAATGAGATTGGCTTGCAGCATAGGCCAGGGACGACGGTAAGCCTAACTGAGACAACATCCGCTCACACAAACCATCCTGGTTTTGACTGATTGCTCAACTACTGAAGTTGAGCATGCGTTTCTGCTTTCCGACGGGCGCTACGGTGCTGGGGCAGCCTTCAGGGCCGGGGTAGGTTTGTTTTCCGGTCTCGTCGTACTGGATCGTGCAACCGACCGGCCCCTTGTCGTAAAACGCCCGGCTTTTGACCACGCCGTTGCGGTAATAGCAAAGCTGTTCACCGGCCAGATCACCGCCGTATTCGTAGCTTTTGACTTGTTGTTGGTTGACGGTCATCCAGCTGAAGCCCACCGAGTTTTTCTGGCATTCGATCTGGCCGTTTTCGTAATACGTGCGCACGGTGATCTGGTCGTTTTCACCGATGATCTTTTCGCGGGTCTTATTGCCGGTTTTGTAGTCGTAACTGACTTCGGCTTGGCTGCTGCCAAACAAAAAATCCGTTTCGTTGGTCAGTTTGCCGTGGGTGAACGTACGAAATTTTCCACAGCGATCAATGGTCGGGCCGTTCTTGTCGAAGCGGCACCAATTGGATTCCTCATAGATCACTTCATTTTCGTCGTAGCGTTTCATCAGGCCGATAAAGCGCCCCGTTTCAAAGCGTCCAACTGTTGCAGGTGTGCCGTCGTGCAGAAAGGTCAGATAGGGACCTTCGCGCTCTCCGTTATGCCAGGAAATATCGTTTATCAGCACTTGGCCGTCGTCGCTGTAACCCAGTGATCGGCCTTCGAGTTTGCCGTTTTCGTAGGACTGCGAGTAGAGCCGTTTACCGCTTGGGCTGTAGCCCTCGCGAGTGCCATTCAGTACGCCAGCCGTGTAATGCTCGATCAACGTCAGGACACCGCTGGCATCGGTGTCGCGTAACTCGCCATCCTTTTTGCCGGCAACGAAGTTCACTGTCTGGCTGTGGCCTTTATCAGCCTTGAGCGTCCACAGACCGCTTTGCACGCCATTGTGGTAAAAACCGGTGCCGGCTTCGGTCGCCCAAGGGCCTTCGCGTTGATCGTTGATAAAATTGCCACGCACGGTAATGGTGCCAGTGATTTCTTCACTCGGGCCATCGAGTACGCCACGCCTGTATGTCTGGAACCCGGTCGTCGTGTTATCGGGATCGCCATTGTCGAGGATCGTCCAGCGCCCCTCGCGTTCACCGTCGGCATACTGGCCGGTCAAGGTCTTCGAATATTCGGTTTCGACCCATTCACCCTGTCGCTTGCCCGCCACATAGTGACCGCTGGCGGAGTATTTAGACTCTTTGGTGAAAGACCAGGCACCCACGCGCACACCTTTTTCGTATGAGCCTTGGCCGCTGATTTCGCCGAAATTGAAGGAAACCGAATCGCCATCCTCGCTACCGCTGAAAGTGACGGGCGCGGTTTCCCAGGCCATGCGGCTGACCTGGTAGTTGTAGAGCATGCGATTGCCGTCGTTAAGGGACGTATTGATGCCGCGCCAAAACGTGACGGTGAGAAAACGCCCGTTTTTTTCCTGATAGGTTTTTTTGAAATAGTACTGACCAGTACCGGGCGTGTTGATGTCGAGTGGTTTGGTCTGTTCATCGAAATAACCGACCAGCGCTCCTGCGGTGAGATCGAGTTGGTCAAACTCGGGAATGCCCGATTGCTCGTAGTAGAAGCGATAGTTGATCGGCGTTAGCTGCGCCATTGCTTTCTTGATTGTGAGGGCGTCGAGCCGCTTCTGGCCTTCGGCGATTCGGTCGAGGGCTTTTTGCAGTCCTGTGACGCGTGTGTAGAGCTGGCTGCTGGCGTCGTATTTGTAGGCGTAGATCCGGTATTTCGTTTGCTGCTTGAAAAGCACCAGGCGGATGGGATCTTCGCTGTCGAGTTGCGTCAGGAACACGGACTCGATGGAGGCCTGGCCGAAGTCATCCAGCCGTTGTGGGCTAGCCTCAGGCTTGTCGCATACGCAGTAATAGCCTTTGACGCCGCCGGCTTCTTTGATAAATGCCAGAGTGGCCGAGCTCTCCTGCAAACCCTGAATCAGCGGATGAGCCAGCGTTTTGTTTTCATAAAACTCGGCCGCGTTAACAGTCTGGCTGGCGAGGCCGGCCATCAGGGTCAGAGCCCATAACCACTTCATACGAATCCCTTCGTCAAGACGCCAGTCGCGGCGCAGAGGCGGCGGATTATCCATGGATGAGCGCGCACAAAAAAGGCCTCCCGAAGGAGGCCTCTTTTTGTCACGCCGCGTAGCGCAGCGCTACCGGATCAGCAGCTGTAGTACAGCTCATATTCCAGTGGGTGTACGAAGGTGCGGACCTTGATTTCTTCTTCGGATTTCAGCGCGATGTAAGCGTCGATGAAGTCGTCGGAGAACACGCCGCCCTTGGTCAGGAACGCACGGCCCTTGTCCAGCTCTTCCAGGGCTTCTTTCAGGCTGCCGCAAACTTGTGGGATCTCTTTGGCCTCTTCAGGCGGCAGGTCGTACAGGTTTTTGTCAGCGGCATCGCCTGGGTGGATCTTGTTCTGAATACCGTCCAGGCCGGCCATCAGCAGTGCTGCGAAAGCCAGGTACGGGTTGGCAGCCGGGTCCGGGAAACGTGCTTCGATACGACGGCCTTTAGGGCTGTTGACGTAAGGAATACGGATCGAGGCGGAACGGTTGCGAGCCGAGTAGGCCAGCATTACCGGCGCTTCGAAGCCTGGCACCAGACGCTTGTAGGAGTTGGTGGCCGGGTTGGTGAAGCCGTTCAGTGCCTTACCGTGCTTGATGATGCCGCCGATGAAGTACAGAGCGGTTTCGGACAGGCCGGCATAGCCTTCGCCCGCGAAGGTGTTCTTGCCATCTTTGGAGATGGACATGTGTACGTGCATACCCGAACCGTTGTCGCCGTACAGCGGCTTCGGCATGAAGGTAGCGGTGCGGCCGTAAGCGTCGGCAACGTTGTGTACAACGTATTTCAGAGTCTGAACTTCGTCAGCTTTCTTCACCAGGGTGTTGAACTTGACACCGATTTCGTTCTGACCGGCAGTCGCCACTTCGTGGTGGTGAACTTCAACGGTCTGGCCCATTTCTTCCAGTGCGTTGCACATGGCAGTACGGATTTCGTGGTCGTGGTCGAACGGCGGAACCGGGAAGTAACCACCCTTGATGCCTGGACGGTGACCCTTGTTGCCGCCTTCGATGTCCTGGTCGGACATCCAGGAACCTTGTTCGGAGTAGATCTTGAACATCGAGCCGGAGATGTCCGACTTGAATTTCACTTCGTCGAAGATGAAGAATTCTGGCTCTGGGCCGGCGAAGACGGTGTCACCGATACCGGTGGTCTTCAGGTATTCCTCGGCGCGGTGAGCAATGGCGCGCGGGTCGCGATCGTAGCCTTGCATGGTCGACGGTTCGATGATGTCGCACACCAGGATCAGGGTGGCGTCTTCGGTGAACGGGTCGAGAACGGCAGTTTCGTCGTCCGGCAGCAGAATCATGTCGGAGGCTTCGATGCCTTTCCAGCCAGCGATGGAGGAACCGTCGAACATCTTGCCGACTTCGAAGAAGTCGTCTTCCAGCGCATCGCGAGCCGGCATGGTCACGTGGTGCTGAGTGCCTTTGGTGTCCGTGAAGCGCAGATCAATCCACTTGACGTCATGATCTTTGATGAGTTGAACCGACTTCGACATAGTGTCCTCCGGGTGAATTAGGGCGGGTAGTGGATGCCCTTAATAGTGGTGATGCCGGCGCGAATACTCTGCCAAGGCAACCTGCCTCACAAGGGAGCAAATTGCATGCCAGTGCCCCAGCATGGGTTTTATGCCCCCTATTCACGCTTATTAAGGTGCAAAACTCCTTATTGCAGAAATTATCGCCCTCTAATGTAGCGTCTTAATCTGAAAATGACCCGTTTTGGTGCATGCAAAACCTTCTGCAGATTAACTGGTTAAACCTTGAGCAATTTCCGCTATAATCCGCGCCCCCCTTTTTCGGCTGGCCCTGCGCGCGCTGTTTTCATGAAACTAATCGTAAAAGTCTTCCCCGAGATCACCATCAAGAGTCGACCTGTCCGGACGAAATTCATCCGCCAGTTGGCCAAAAACATCCGCGCCGTGCTCCGCGATCTGGACCCGGCTGTGGTGGTGAACGGTGTGTGGGACAACCTCGAACTGGAAACCCGTGTTACCGACGCCAAAGCCCTTAAAGAGATGGGCGAACGCCTGACGTGCATGCCGGGCATCGCACACTTTTTGCAGATCGACGAGTACCCGCTGGGCGACTTCGACGACATCACCGAGAAGTGCAAACAGCACTACGGCGATGCGCTGGCGGGCAAGGTTTTCTCGGTGCGCTGCAAGCGTGCAGGCAAGCACGTGTTCAGCTCGATGGACGTCGAAAAATACGTCGGCAGCAAGCTGCGCCGTGAGTGCGGCGCCGCCGGAATCGACCTGAAAAAGCCGGAAATCGAAGTCCGCATGGAAATTCGCGACAAACGGTTGTTTGTCATCCACAGTCAGCACAACGGCATCGGCGGTTACCCGCTCGGCGCTTTGGAGCAGACGCTGGTATTGATGTCCGGCGGCTTTGACTCCACCGTTGCGGCCTACCAGATCATGCGCCGCGGCCTGATGGCGCACTTCTGCTTCTTCAATCTGGGCGGTCGTGCCCATGAATTGGGCGTGATGGAAGTCGCGCACTTCATCTGGAAGAAGTACGGCAGCTCGCAACGCGTGCTATTTGTCAGTGTGCCGTTCGAAGAAGTGTTGAGCGAAATTCTCGGCAAAGTCGATAACAGTCATATGGGCGTCGTATTGAAGCGTATGATGTTGCGCGCGTCCTCTGTCATCGCCGATCGCCTGAGCATCGATGCGCTGGTCACCGGCGAAGCGATCTCCCAGGTATCGAGCCAGACGCTGCCGAACCTGTCGGTGATCGACTGCGTGACCGACAAGCTGGTGCTGCGTCCGCTGATCGTCGCGCACAAACAGGACATCATCGACACGGCCAACGAAATCGGCACTGCCGATTTTGCCCGGCACATGCCGGAGTACTGCGGGGTCATCTCGGTCAATCCGAAGACCGCCGCCAAGCGTGGCCGCGTTGAACACGAAGAGAAAGAATTCGATATGGCGGTGCTCGAGCGTGCGCTCGCCAACGCCAAACTGGTCGCCATTGATCGAGTCATCGATGAATTGGGCCAGGATTTGCAGATTGAAGAAGTCGGCGAAGCGCTGGCCGGTCAGATCGTCATCGATATCCGTCACCCGGATGCCGCTGAAGACGAACCGCTGGAGCTTGCCGGCATAGAGGTACAGACGATGCCGTTCTATGCAGTGAACGCACGTTTCAAGGAACTGGACCCTACTCGCCAGTACCTGCTGTATTGCGACAAAGGCGTGATGAGTCGCCTGCATGCCCACCATTTGCTCAGTGAGGGGCATGCCAATGTGCGCGTTTATCGACCGAGCTAAGTGCCCGGGGCTGTTTGCCTGTGGCCTGCGTCACCGGCCCCCCGACACCGCCGTCAAGCTGTAACGGCCATGCCGGACACTACTGCTAATCGCTGCCAAGACTTGTCAGCAAACCGAATCCTCTGATCGAGATACACAAGTGATCGAAAATCTACGCAACATCGCCATTATTGCCCACGTTGACCATGGTAAAACCACCCTGGTAGACAAACTCCTGCGTCAATCCGGCACTCTGGAGCGCAACGAGCTCAACGACGAGCGCGTGATGGACTCCAACGACCAGGAAAAAGAGCGCGGTATTACCATTCTGGCGAAAAACACCGCCATCAACTGGAACGGCTACCACATCAACATCGTGGACACCCCGGGCCACGCCGACTTCGGCGGCGAAGTTGAACGTGTAATGTCGATGGTTGACTCCGTTCTGCTGCTGGTTGACGCTCAAGACGGCCCTATGCCGCAAACCCGTTTCGTGACCAAGAAGGCTTTCGAAGCCGGCCTGCGTCCGATCGTGGTCATCAACAAGGTTGACCGTCCAGGCGCGCGTCCGGACTGGGTTCTGGACCAGATCTTCGACCTGTTCGACAACCTCGGTGCTACCGAAGAACAACTGGACTTCCAGGTTGTTTACGCCTCGGCCCTGAACGGCATTGCCGGTCTGGATCACACCGACATGGCTGAAGACATGACCCCGCTGTACCAAGCGGTAGTCGACCACGTTCCAGCGCCAAAAGTTGACCGTGAAGGTCCGTTCCAGATGCAAATCTCGGCACTGGACTACAACAGCTTCCTGGGTGTTATCGGCGTTGGCCGTATCGCTCGTGGTAGCGTCAAGCCGAACACTCCGGTTGTTGCTATCGGTGCCGACGGCAAGAAGCGTAACGGTCGTATCCTGAAGCTGATGGGTCACCACGGTCTGCACCGTATCGACGTTGAAGAAGCTTTCGCAGGTGATATCGTTTGCGTCAGCGGTATGGACTCGCTGTTCATCTCCGACACCCTGTGCCACCCGGACACTGTCGAGGCGATGAAGCCTCTGACCGTCGACGAGCCAACCGTTTCGATGACCTTCCAGGTAAACGACTCGCCATTCTGCGGTAAAGAAGGCAAGTTCGTGACGTCCCGTAACATCAAGGACCGTCTGGACAAAGAGCTGCTGTACAACGTTGCTCTGCGCGTTGAAGAAGGCGACACCGCTGACAAGTTCAAGGTTTCCGGCCGTGGTGAGCTGCACCTCTCGGTACTGATCGAAACCATGCGTCGCGAAGGCTTCGAACTGGCCCTGGGCCGTCCGGAAGTGATCATTCGTGAAGTAGACGGCGTCAAGCAAGAGCCGTTCGAAAACGTGACCATCGACATCCCTGAAGAAGCTCAGGGCAAAGTGATGGAAGAGATGGGCCTGCGTAAGGGCGACCTGAGCAACATGGTGCCGGATGGCAAAGGCCGTGTGCGTCTGGAATACAACATCCCTGCTCGTGGTCTGATTGGTTTCCGTAACCAGTTCCTGACCCTGACCAACGGTGCTGGCATCCTGACCTCGATCTTCGATCGCTACGACACCGTCAAGTCGGGCCACATGTCCGGCCGTCAGAACGGCGTTCTGGTTTCGGTTGAAACCGGCAAGGCTCTGACCTACTCCCTGGAAACCCTGCAGGCGCGTGGCAAGCTGTTCGTTGAACACGGTCAAGAGATCTACACCGGTCAAATCGTCGGCCAGAACAGCCGCGACAACGACCTGGGTATCAACCCAACCAAAGGCAAGAAGCTCGACAACATGCGTGCTTCGGGTAAAGACGAAACCATCGCTCTGGTTCCACCAGTGAAGTTCACTCTGGAACAGGCTCTGGAATACATCCAGGAAGACGAGCTGTGCGAAGTTACTCCTAAGTCCATCCGTCTTCGCAAGAAGATCCTGGACGAAAGCGAGCGTACCCGCGCTGCCAAGAAAGCCAAGATCTAAGTATTTAGTTCAGGCTGAATGAAAACGCCCCCGGTCGCGAGACCGGGGGCGTTTTTGTTTGTCTGGAGTGTAAAAAGCAAAAAAGATCGCAGCCTGCGGCAGCTCCTACATTGGAACGCATTTCCCTGTAGGAGCTGCCGAAGGCTGCGATCTTTTGATTTTTAGAACTTCTCGATCGCCCGAAAATTCTGCTCGCGCACCACTTCCTTCGGCTTGTACGCGCAGTACCCCGGCCGTGGGCCAACCTTCGGGTGGTTGCGGCAAGTGTCCGGGCGTTTGTCATAAATGGTGCACAGGCGGCTCTTACGATCCAGGTAGTAGCAATCGTTGTTGCTCATGCGCTGGAGGGTGAAGATGCCCGACTTCTGGTTGAAGCGTTCAACCAGGCCTTCCTTTTGCAAACGCTTGGCGATGTTCTTCGGCGGATCGCCCAGCTCGAACTCGTCGACCACGCCGATGCGCACCAGATCCTTGATCTTGACCTCGACCGGCAGCGTGCAGCAGCTGGAGATACAAGAGCCACACATCGGGGCCGTATATTTGGCCCACGTATCGAGACGATCGATCTCGGCGGCGGCAATCAGGTTAGGCTTCATCATCGGGAGTTACCAGGCGTGTGCATCAGGGCGCGCGATCATACCGGGACTGGTGGATTTTTGAACAACCTTTCGCCAGATTTTTTCTGCATGCAGGCATTTTGCCGAACAATTCGGCACGGCCCCTGCATTCATTAGCTCATCCGCCAGGGTAATGCCGGGCCATCTCACTGTCTCAGGAAATACTGCCGAACCAGAGCCTCCGCCGTCGGTCAGACCGTCTAGGCTCAGACAATTCCCCGCTCGCCCGAGGTCGTATCAATGACTCAAGAACCACTAGTTCGCGAAGCAGAGGTGGCCGCATTCCGCGACGCCGTCTTGACCAAACTCACCTACGCGGTGGGCAAAGACCCTGATCACGCCTTCGACCATGACTGGTTCGAAGCCATTGCGTTGGCCGCGCGTGATCACATGGTCGAGCACTGGATGGACCACACCCGGCAGATCTACCGCAAAGGTCAGAAGCGGGTGTATTACCTCTCGCTGGAATTCCTCATCGGCCGCTTGCTCTACGACAGCCTGAGCAACCTTGGCCTGCTCGATGTGGCGCGTGAAGCCCTGACCGAACTCGGCGTCGATCTTGAGCGCATCCGCCTGCTGGAGCCCGACGCAGCGCTCGGCAACGGCGGCCTTGGCAGACTGGCGGCGTGCTTCATGGAAAGCATGTCGACCCTCGGCATTGCTGGCCACGGTTACGGTATTCGTTACGAACACGGTTTGTTCCGTCAGGCCATTGTCGATGGCTGGCAGCAGGAGCAGACCGAGCACTGGCTGGATTTCGGCAACCCGTGGGAGTTCGAGCGTCCGGAAGTCGCCTACCCCATCGGCTTCGGTGGCAGCGTGGAAACCGTCATCGATGCCAACGGCCAATCCAGGCAAGTCTGGTCACCCGCCGAGACCGTCCGCGCAATTGCCTACGACACACCGGTAGTCGGTTGGCGCGGGGCGAGCGTCAATACCTTGCGCCTGTGGCGTGCGCGGGCGATGGAAGATCTGCACCTGGAGCGTTTCAACGCTGGTGACCACCTGGGCGCTGTCGCTGAAGTGGCCCGTGCCGAAAGTATTTCCCGCGTGCTCTATCCGGCGGACAGCACGGAGGCCGGGCAGGAACTGCGCCTGCGTCAGGAATACTTCTTTGTCGCCGCCTCGTTGCAGGATTTGCTGCGTCGCCATCGCAACACGCACACCTCGGTGTTGACCCTGGGCGATCACGCCGCCATCCAGCTCAACGACACGCACCCCTCGATTGCCGTCGCCGAACTGATGCGCCAATTGGTCGACGTCTACGACGTGGCCTGGGATGCGGCGTGGCAGGTGACGGTCGATACGCTCTCGTACACCAACCACACATTGCTGCCCGAAGCGCTGGAAACCTGGCCGGTCGGCTTGATGGAACGCATGCTGCCACGGCATATGCAGATCATTTACCTGATCAACGCCCAGCACATCGATTCGCTGCGCGCCAAGGGCATTCATGACTTCGACGTGCTGCGCGCGGTGTCGTTGATTGAAGAGGACAACGGTCGTCGGGTGCGCATGGGCAACCTCGCGTTTCTCGGTTCGCACAGCGTCAACGGCGTGTCCGGGTTGCACACGCAACTGATGCGCAAAACCGTATTCTCCGAGCTGCACAAGCTTTACCCGGAGCGGATCAACAACAAAACCAACGGCATCACCTTCCGCCGCTGGCTGTACCAGGCCAACTCCGAGCTGACGTCGATGCTGGTTGATGCCCTCGGCCCGGACCTGCTCGACAACCCTGAAGAACGCCTGCTGGATCTGGAGCCATTCGCCGAGAAACTCGCGTTCCGCAAAGCCTTCGCCGAACAACGTCTGCACAGCAAAAAAGCCTTGGCCTATCTGATTCATGAACGGCTGGGGGTCGCGGTCAATCCGGCGGCGATGTTCGACGTGCAGGTCAAACGGATCCACGAATACAAACGCCAGTTGCTTAATCTGCTTCACACCGTGGCGTTGTATCAGGCGATTCGCGCTGAGCCGGAAGTCAACTGGGTGCCGCGCGTGAAGATCTTCGCCGGTAAGGCGGCGGCGAGTTATCACCAGGCCAAGTTGATCATCAAGCTGACTAACGATATCGCCCGGGTGGTGAACAACGATCCGACCGTGCGTGGCCTGTTGAAAGTGGTGTTCCTGCCCAACTACAACGTCAGCCTCGCGGAGAGCATTATTCCGGCGGCGGACCTTTCGGAGCAGATTTCCACCGCCGGTTTCGAGGCGTCGGGCACCAGTAACATGAAGTTCGGCCTCAACGGTGCGCTGACCATCGGCACCCTCGATGGCGCCAACGTGGAGATGTGCGAGCGTATTGGCGCCGAGCACATGTTCATCTTCGGCCTCAGCGCCCAGCAGGTTGAAGCGCGCAAACAGAACCACGAGTTCAGCGCTGCGCCGGACATCGCGGAGTCCCATCGCCTCAACGACGTGTTGCAAGCGATCCGCAGCGGTGTGTTCTCGCCGGATGACACTTCACGCTATACCGGGCTGATCGATTCGCTGGTGGACTACGACCGCTTCCTGGTCTGCGCCGACTTCGACTCCTACTGGGAAGCACAGAAGCGCGTCGAAGCGCATTGGCATGACGCTGATAACTGGTGGCGTTCTGCGGTGTTGAATACATCGCGGATGGGCTGGTTCTCGTCCGACCGGACAATCCGCGAGTACGCCACGGATATCTGGAAGGCGCTGGAGTAATTTTCCGCAACAAAATGTACGCAAGGCCCAACGGTTGTTGGGCCGGATCGATATACTGAGCGCCGGTCAGTGCTGGTTCAGGCACAACACAGCCACTGTGGGAGCGAGCCTGCTCGCGAAAGCGTTGTCACATTCGACAGAAATGTTGACTGACAAACCGCTTTCGCGAGCAGGCTCGCTCCCACAAGGTTTGTGCCTAGACTGATGCAATTGCCGGACTCGCCCCCTGTGGGCCGCTTAGGGATATCGACCATGCAATGGATGTTCATGTTGATCGGGCTGGTGCTCGGCTGGCTGCTCGACGAATCGCTCAGTGATGCGCTGTTGGGTGCGCTGCTGGGTCTGGCGATTGGTCAGACGATCCGCATCGCGCGCCTGGGCACGCAGATGACCGAGCAACAGCACCAACTTGAACAGGTCAGGGAGGCTTTGCAAGGCGTTGCGCAGCGTCTGTTTCTGCTGGAAGGCTCGCCTTCTCATGCGGTGACACCGCCAGGCGTTGAACCGGTCAGTGAGTCTGTCGACATCGTCGAAGACGCCCCGGCACCCGAACTGGTTTGGGAACTGCCGCCCGAACTTGAGCCAATATCCGCCGTCGCCAGCGAAGCCGTTCAACCATTGCCGGACGATGTCTGGCGTCTGGACGCCGTCACTACCGAACCCAAACAACCCGCCGAACCCCGTGGCCCGAACCTTTTCGAGCGCGGCATCAGCGCTGCACGTAATTGGTTGTTCGGTGGCAACACCGTGCTGCGCGTCGGCGTGGTGCTGTTGTTTTTCGGTCTGGCGTTTCTGCTGCGTTACGCCACCGAAGGCATGGTGGTGCCAATCGAATTGCGTTATGCCGGGGTCGCGGCCGCGGCATTGGGTCTGCTGGCGCTGGGCTGGTGGCTGCGCCAGCGTAACAACGGCTACGCATTGATGCTGCAAGGCACCGGGATCGCGGTGCTGTACCTGACGGTGTTTGCGGCGATGCGATTGCATCCGCTGCTTGATTCGTCCGCCGCGCTGGGTTTGCTGGTGGCGGTCACGGTGTTCTCGGCGATCCTCGCCATCACGCAAGATGCGTTGGGCCTGGCTGCTGCGGCTGCGCTGGGTGGTTTCGCCGCACCAATCCTGACCTCGACCGGCGCCGGCAACCATGTCGCGCTGTTCAGTTATTTCGCGCTGCTTAATGCCGGTATTCTCGCCATCGCCTGGTTCAAGGCCTGGCGCCTGCTCAACCTGATCGGTTTCGTCGGCACCTTCGGCATTGGCTTCGCCTGGGGCCTGCGTTCGTACGCGCCGGAACTGCTGTGGAGCACCGAGCCATTTTTGATTCTGTTCTTCCTCATGTACCTCGCCATCGGCCTGCTGTTTGCCCGGCGTAAATTGCTCGATATGCCTGACGCTCCTGCGGACGGTGATCGCGAGGCGCTGCTGCACTGGTCGGCGCGCAAGGGCGATTACGTTGACGGAACGATGCTGTTCGGCCCGCCAATCGTGGGCTTCGGGTTGCAGTTTGCGCTGGTCCAGCATCTTGAGTTCGCCGCCGCATTCAGTGCCCTGGCGCTGGCCATGATTTACATGGGCCTGGCCAAGGTGTTGATGGGCGGGCGCGCGGTACTGCTGGGCGAAACCTGTCTGGCACTTGGGGTGATTTTCGCCAGTCTGGCGATTCCGCTGGGCCTTGATGCACGCTGGACGTCGGCGGCATGGGCGGTGGAGGGCGCAGGGATTTTCTGGCTGGGCTTGCGTCAGCATCGACCGTTCGCCCGGGCCTTTGCGTTGTTGCTGCAACTCGGTTCAGCGCTGGCGTTTCTCAGCCAACTGAATATCGGCGAAAGCAGCCTGCTCGATGGTGCTCCACTGGGCGCGTTGATGCTCGGCGCGGCGCTGTTGTTCAGCTTCTATCAACTGCGCAAAGCCACGCCGGAGCAGGCTTCGCCCTGGGAGCGCCAAGGGTTGCCGGTATTGGCGTGCCTGGGCCTGACGTTCCTTTATCTGCTGGCGCCGTTGTTCTTCTTCATTCAGGGCACGGCGATCAGTTGGGCGTTGGCCGGGCTGGCGACCTTGTTTGTAGGCCTGCGGCTGCAATCGCGCACGTTCCTGTTCACCGCGTTCGGAGTGCAATTGCTCGGCGGTGCGTTGTTCCTGCTGCGGCTGCAGGGCGCTGGCGAAGATTCGGCGGCGGTATTGAGTGCCGGTTGGAGCGGTCTGCTCAGCGCATCCTTGATTGGCCTGGCGCTGATCGCCGGCATGCTTTTGGCCGCTCGCGACGAAATGGTGCGCGGCGACGTACGCCTGTTGCGCGGTTTGTCGGTGGTGCTGCTGGCCGGTCTGGCGCTGATCAATCTGGCGGTGTTGTTTGTCCTGCCGTGGCAAACGGCGAGTGCGGTGTGGGCCGCCAGCGGTTTGCTGATTATCTGGCTGAGCCTGTACCTCCAACAGCGTGTGAGTTTTGTCTTTGGACTGCTGTTGCAGGTGATCGGTGGAGCGGCGTTCTTGCTCGCAGGCCCCGAGTTGCTCGGGCCGTTGTCTGCCGAAGGTCTGAAGCCGTTGGCCCATGGCGGGTTCTGGACGCCGCTGGTGCTGGGGCTGGCGGCGATGATCGGTGCCTGGCGCCTGCAACGGGGCAATCACGCTTCAGCATTTGATGCGCTGAGTTTGCAGCGTCTGTCCCAAGTCTTGCTGGTATGGGGTGCTGGTTGGTGGGCGTTGGCGTGGGTCAGTGAGGTGCTGCGTTTTGCACCGGTGACACTGCAAGGTACGTTGCTGCTGTTGGTGGCGACGTTGAGTGTTTTGTTGTGGACGCTGCTGTCGCTGCGCTTGAAGTGGCCGGCGCTGGGCTTGCTTTGCACGCTGCTGATCCCCGCGGCAGGCTTGGTGTTGCTGGCGGCTTGG
This sequence comes from Pseudomonas sp. P42, assembly GCF_017973755.1. Taxonomy (NCBI): domain Bacteria; kingdom Pseudomonadati; phylum Pseudomonadota; class Gammaproteobacteria; order Pseudomonadales; family Pseudomonadaceae; genus Pseudomonas; species Pseudomonas sp. P42. Next base: position 207,674 of record NZ_JACOPU010000005.1, read on the forward strand.
TACTCGCGTTATCACCCGGCGGCAGACTTCGGCTGGGTGGCGTGGACGTTGGTGTTCGCTGTGCACTTCTTCAGCTTGCGCCGTTTGGCGCCAACGCTGCCGGCACGGGCCTTGAGTGCCGCCCATGTGCTCGGTTGCTGGCTGCTGATCGGCGTGCTCGCGCTGGAGTTGCGCTACGGCTTGCTCCTGTTGTCCGAGCAATACAACGCCTGGCGCTGGTTGGGTTGGGCGCTTATGCCGAGTCTGTATCTGTTGCTGGCGGCAGCACCGCGCAACTGGCCTTGGCCGGTGGCAGCGTTCCCCCGCGAATATCGTCTGTATGCCGCCGCGCCTTTGGCAGTGTTGATGCTTGCGTGGTTCTGGCTGGCCAACGGGGTCAGCGATGGCAACGCGGACCCATTGCCGTACGTGCCGCTGCTCAATCCGCTGGAGCTGGGTTTGCTGTTCGCCTTGTTCGGCGTTTACGTCTGGTCACGCAGCGCAGTTTCGCAGCTGTCGATCCGTCAGGACTACGCCGATTACGCCACGCAACTGGTCGCCGGGGTTTCACTGTTCGCTTTCTGCACCGCGTTGGTGACCCGCGCCGCGCACCACTGGGCCGGCATTCCATTCGAACTCGATCAACTGCTCGCCTCTATGCTGGTGCAGGCCGGGTTGTCCATCGTCTGGACGCTGATGGCGCTGGGACTGATGATCGGCGGACACCTGCGTCATCGTCGTGAAGTCTGGCTGATCGGTGCAGCGCTGATTGCGCTGGTGGTGGCCAAACTGATTTTTGTCGAACTGAGCAACCGTGGCGGCCTCGCCCGGATCGTCTCGTTTATCGGCGTTGGCGTATTGCTGTTGGTGGTGGGCTACTTCGCGCCGCTGCCACCCAAACGCGTCGAAGCTGACCCGGCGGCGCAAAAGCCAGCCCCGGAAACCGAAGGAGTTGCATCTTGAGTCGCATGCTGAATCTGGGGTGGTTGGCGTTGGGCGTGGTGATGGTTGCCGGCGCTCAGGAAAAACCGGCGGACTTCGCCACGCAGGTGCCGCTGTCGGTGACGGGCGATGGGCCGTGGTATCGCCTGGAGTTGCCGCTGAGCGCGCAATTGCAGGCGCGCCAGACCGATCTCAGTGACTTGCGTGTATTCAACGCTGCCGGCGAACCACAGGCCTACGCCTTGGCCCGCGAATCGGCGAAAACCCGCGACGACGGCCAGTTGCACGAGGTGAAGTGGTTCCCGCTGTACAACGCCGCCGACGCCACGGAACGCGCCCCCAACGTCCGGGTGCAATCCACCACCAACGGCACGCTGGTTGAGGTGCAGCCATCCAGTCAGTTGGAGGCGGGTGAAGAAGTGCTGCGCGGCTGGTTGCTTGATGCCAGTGCGATCAAGGCACCGTTGCAGCAGTTGATCCTCGACTGGACCAGCGAGCGCGATGGCTTCCAGCGTTTCAGCATCGAGGCCAGTGACGACTTGCAGCGTTGGCAGCCGTGGGGCGAGGGGCAGGTGGCGCGGCTGACTTTTTCCGATGAGCGGATCGAGCAGCATGAGGTGACTCTGCAGGGGCAATCGGCGCGTTATCTGCGACTGCTCTGGGAGTCGCCGAATTCGGCACCGGTCCTGACCTCGGCCCAGCTGAAAAGCAGCGACCCGCGTAACGTGCCGCTGCCGTTGGTCTGGTCGCAAGCGTTGGCGGGCAGTAGCAGCAAACCCGGCGAATACACCTGGCAGTTGCCGATGGGGCTGAATGTCGAGCGGGTCCAGGTCGAGCTGAAGCAATCGAACAGTCTGGCGCCGGTAACCTTGACGGGCCGACGCGAGAGCAGCCTGCCGTGGCAGACGTTGAGCAGCGGTCTGCTCTATCGCCTGACGCAGAATACTCAGGACGTGGTGCAGAACGAATTGCAGCTGTACGGGCAAACCGTGCAGCAGTTGAAAATGACCGTGGATGAGCGCGGCGGCGGTTTGGGTGAACAGGTGCCGAGCCTGAAATACGCAGTACGGGCGACGCAGGTGATCTTCCTTGCACGAGGGGAGGGCCCGTACAGTCTGGCGTTGGGGAATCCGAATGTGAAAACGGCGAATCTGCCGTTGACGACACTGATACCGGATTTCAAACCGGAGAAACTGGCGACGTTGGGCAAGGCGACGGTTCTGGGGGATGTGGTGGCTACTCAGACGTCGACCGCGACCACAGCTGCCGTGGCTGGGACCAATTGGAAGAAGATCGGGCTGTGGGCGGTGTTGTTGCTGAGTGTGGTGTTTCTTGGGGCGATGGCGTTCAGTCTGTTGCGCAAGCCGCCGACCAATTCCTGAGAATGGCCGGCGCTGCGCGCCAATCGCTGGCAAGCCAGCTCCCACAGTGATTCTGGTCCGACCACATATTTTGTGTACGCCAGGAAAACCTGTGGGAGCTGGCTTGCCAGCGATGAGGACCTGACAGTCAGTCAATATTCAAGACCTGACCAATCTGGCCGCATCCACATTCATCTGATTTCCAACTACGCTAAACCCGCTACCTGAACTCTCTGTACCCATTCACGTCTGATACAGGCAATTGCGCCCCGACGCACGTTACCGGGCGTCTTCGCTCGCTACGTTTTCAGACTCCCTGTAAACTGCGCGGGTTTTTAGCCCCCCATTCCACCGGAGCCGTCCATGTCCCGCGTTACCCTGAGTCGCTATTTGATTGAGCAGACCCGTAGCAACAACACTCCTGCCGATCTGCGTTTTCTGATCGAAGTGGTGGCGCGCGCCTGTAAAGAAATCAGCCACGCCGTGTCCAAAGGCGCCCTGGGTGGTGTTCTGGGCAGCATGGGCACTGAAAACGTACAAGGCGAAGTGCAGAAGAAACTCGACGTGATCTCCAACGAGATCCTGCTCGAAGCCAACGAATGGGGCGGTCACCTGGCCGGCATGGCGTCCGAGGAAATGGACAATGCCTACCAGATCCCGGGCAAATACCCGAAAGGCGCGTACCTGTTGGTATTCGACCCGTTGGACGGTTCGTCGAACATCGACATCAACGCGCCGGTCGGCACGATCTTCTCGGTGCTGCGTTGCCCGAACGAATACCTGACCCAGAACGAGCCGCTGAACGAAAAGGCTTTCCTGCAGCCAGGCACTCAGCAGGTTGCTGCCGGCTACGCGATCTATGGCCCGCAGACCATGCTGGTGCTGACCTTGGGCCACGGCGTCAAAGGCTTCACCCTGGACCGCGAAATGGGCAGCTTCGTGCTGACCCACGAAGACATCACCATTCCTGAATCGACCCAGGAATTCGCCATCAACATGTCCAACCAGCGTCACTGGGAAGCTCCGGTACAACGTTATGTTGGCGAGTTGCTGGCCGGCGAAGAAGGTCCGCTGAAAAAGAACTACAACATGCGTTGGGTCGCGGCGATGGTTGCCGACGTGCATCGCATCCTGACCCGTGGCGGTCTGTTCATGTACCCACGCGACAGCCGCGAGCCATCCAAGCCTGGCAAACTGCGTCTGATGTACGAAGCCAACCCGATGTCGTTCCTCGTGGAACAGGCGGGCGGCGCGTCCACCGACGGTCACCAGCGCATCCTCGACATTCAGCCGGACGGGCTGCACCAGCGTGTAGCGGTGTTCCTGGGCTCGAAAGAAGAAGTCGCACGCGCTACGGCCTACCACAAGGAATAAACCATGAACGCGCCCTGGCAGCCGTTGCTCGATTGGTGGTTCGGAAATGCCGAATCACCGAATGAGGTATCGGCTGACAAGGGCAAGTTGTGGTTCGGTAAGCGTGACAGCCAAGACCTCGAAGCGCAGACGCGTTTCGGGGTCTTTGTCGATCAGGCCCTGGCTGGCGAATTGACCGAGTGGACGCAACGTCCCGAAGGTTGGCTGGCGCTGGTGCTGCTGCTCGATCAACTGCCGCGAATGATCTTTCGCGACTCTCCCAAAGCGTTCTCCGGTGATTTGCGTGCGCAGCAGCTCGTCGCGCAAGGCATTGCTGCGGATTTTGATCGGCAGTTAAAGCCCATTCAGCGCGTGTTCATTTATCTGGTGTTCGAACACTGCGAAAACCTCGCGGTGCAGAACGAAGCGGTTTCCCGATTCATGGCGCTTGTGGCTGAACAGCCGGAAGCGGAGCGGGCAGTGTTTGCCGACAATCTGGATTATGCCGAGCGGCATCAGAAGGTGATTGCACGGTTTGGAAGGTTTCCGCATCGCAATGCGGTGTTGGGGCGGGAGTCTACGGCTGAGGAACTCGAGTTTCTTTCGGGGCCTGGGTCGCGGTTCTAGAAGCTCACCCTAACCCTCTCCCGGAGGGAGAGGGGACTGACCGAGTAGCCTGGCATTATGACATCGACCTGAAAGTATCCAGTCGAACTCAGGTTTGAACAGCATGAAAATCGGCTCCCTTTCCCCCTCGCCCCCCTGGGGGAGAGGGCTGGGGTGAGGGGGTAAAGCCCTTGATCTTCAGATCCTGAAGCTACCCACCAACTGCTTCAACCGCGCCGCCTGCTGCTCCAGATCCGAGCAAGCCCGCAACGTCGCCTGCAAGTTCTCCACACCTTCCTGATTCAGCGTGTTGATCTCGTTGATATCAACGTTGATCGACTCAACCACAGCAGTCTGCTCTTCAGTCGCCGTTGCGACCGACTGGTTCATCCCGTCGATCTCGCCGATGCGCTGGGTCACGCTGCCCAGGCGTTCGCCGGCCTGGTTGGCGATGCCGACGCTGCTTTCGCTCTCGCGCTGGCTCTCGGTCATGATGCTGACCGCCTGACGCGCGCCGACTTGCAGCTCTTCGATCATCTTCTGCACTTGCTGCGCGGAATCCTGCGTGCGGTGCGCGAGGTTGCGCACTTCGTCAGCGACCACGGCGAAACCACGACCGGCTTCACCGGCACGCGCCGCTTCGATCGCGGCGTTCAGTGCCAGCAGGTTGGTTTGCTGGGAGATGCTGGTGATCACTTCCAGAATCTGGCCGATGTTCACGGTGTTGCTGTTCAGGGTTTCGATGTTGCCGCACGAATCGCTGATCTTCGCCGAGAGCTGTTGCATCGCGTGGATGGTTCTATCCACAACCTGCTGACCGTCGACCGCCAGGCTGCGCGCTTCGCTGGAATGCTGCGAGGCGAGGGCGGCGTTTTGGGCGATTTCCTGGGCGGCGGCGCCGAGTTGGTTGATCGCTGCGGCCACACTGTTGGTGCGAGTCGCTTGTTGATCGGAGTTGTACATTGACGAGTTCGAGGCCGCGACCACGCGCAGGGCGACTTCGTTGACCTGGCCGGTTGCCGAGGATACTTCGCGGATCGAGGTGTGGATACGCTCCACGAAACGGTTGAACGATGTGCCCAGCGCGCCGAATTCGTCGTTGCCGTGGATGACCAGACGTTTGGTCAGGTCGCCTTCACCTTCGGCGATGTCGTGCATGGCGCGGCCCATGGTCAGCAGCGGTTGCATCAGCACGCGGATCAGCATGCCGAGCAGGAAGATGATGATCACCACGGCAATGACCATGGCGATCAGCGCCGAGGTGCGAAATTCGCTGAGCATCGAGAATGCGGTGTCTTTGTCCAGAACCAGCGCCACGTACCAGTCGGCCGACGGTACGCCGTTGACGCGGGTGAAGGAGATCAGCTGGGTCTTGCCGTTGAATTCGACTTCTTTCAGACCCGGGCTGACTTTCGGTGCGCCGTTGGGGTAAGCCTCGGCCAGGGTCTTGAGCACCAGTTTGCTGTCCGGATGAATCAGGATTTTGCCATCGGCACTGACGATGAACGCGTGGCCGTGGCCGCCGAAGTTCAGCGAGTTGATGATCGCGCTGACGCTGGTCAGGTCGATGTCGGCACCGGCCACGCCGAGCATCTGGCCCTGGCGCTGCACCGGGGTGGCAACCGTGATCACCAGTTTGCCCGACGAGGCGGCAATGTACGGTTCGGTGACGATGGTCTGCTGCGCGCTGTTGGCCGCTTTGTACCAGCCGCGGGCGCGCGGATCGTAATCCGGCGCGCGGTTGCCGGCGGGCACGGAGAACATCACGCCGTCAGTACCGCCGAAGTAGCTGAGCTGGAAATTGCCGGTGTAGGCGGGCAGGTCGATGATGCGTTTCAGGCTGGCGGGGGCGTTGCCGTCAACCGCGACCTGTTGGGACAGCGATTGCAGCAATTGAATGCGGCTTTCCAGCCAGGTCTGGATGTTGCTGGTGGTCAGGCTGCCGAGTTCCTGCATGGTCGACTCGGTGCTGCTGCTCAGCGCTTCGCGTTGTCGATAGTCGTTGAAGAAAATGAAACAGGCGAACGCAACGGCCACCACGAGGGCGGCAGCCAACAAGATTTTGTGGCTGAATTTCATGTTTCTGGTCATCGAATGAACTACCGCGAAGGGGCTGGTCAAGAAAGGGCGGCAATTTGCCACACTATCGGGCTTTGCGCTGCCATTTATTTCGACCGCCGTGCGCCAAAGATTAGGCGGCTTTGCTTAAATGCGACGAAATGCTCAATAGCCCTGGAAAGTGACTGATTTAAAGGTAAAAGTCAGACGGGCGGGCTAATAAATAGCCTTTTGTGTACGGAACCAGATGACGGTTTTCTCTTCTAAGCTTCTGGTTGGCACCCTGCCATCCCCCCTCGTTCCAGGAGTTACACAATGTCGCTGCGATCTATCGCCCTTCTGTCGTTTTGCGTGCTGTTGGCCGCATGCAGCAAGGTCAATCAGGAAAACTACGCGAAGCTCTCGGCTGGTATGGCCAAGGCTGAAGTGGAGACCCTGCTCGGCAAACCGACTGACTGCTCGGGCGCGCTCGGCATGTCCAGTTGCACCTGGGGCGACAAGAACAGCTTTATCAGCGTGCAATACGCCGGTGACAAAGTGCTGATGTTTTCCGGCCAAGGCCTGAAGTAAACCGGGGCTTCGCGCCCACGGAGAAGAAAAATGAAGCGGTTATTATTTGTCCTTTTTGCCGGCCTGGTACTGGCCGGCTGCGCCACTTCCGGCGTGGATTCGTTGGCGCCGAAAACCGTCGACAGCGTCAACCTCAAGCGTTATCAGGGGACCTGGTACGAGCTGGCGCGCTTGCCGATGTACTTCCAGCGCAATTGCGCGCAATCCGAAGCCCGCTACACCCTCAAGCCTGACGGCAACGTTGCGGTGCTCAATCGCTGCCTGACCCCGGACTGGCAGTGGGAAGAGGCCAAGGGCACGGCTTATCCACAGGTGCCGGGCAAGACCGACAAGTTGTGGGTCGAATTCGACAACTGGTTCTCGCGCCTGATTCCGGGTGTGGCGAAGGGCGAATACTGGGTGCTGTACGTCAGCGACGACTACAAGACCGCTATCGTCGGCGACCCGAGTCGCAAGTACCTGTGGCTGCTGTCGCGCACGCCAACCGTCAACGGTGTGGTGCGCGAAGAACTGTTGAGCAAGGCCCGCCAGCAGGGTTACGACACGACGCGGTTGATCTGGCGAGCGTCGGATCGGCAGATGGCCAAGACTTCAAACTAAACACCACCACAAATCAAATGTGGGAGCGAGCCTGATCGCGAAGAGGGCGTGTCAGTTAACGAAAATGTTGCTGATACACCGCTTTCGCGAGCAGGCTCGCTCACACATTTTTGTTTTGTGTCAGCCGAGGAGGTCGCGCAAGACTTGGGTGAAGGCACGCGCACTGTCCTCTTCGCCGGCATGCCGGCCATCACGCACAACCCACTGGCCATTGACCAGCACATCACGCACTTGGCGATCACCGCCAGCAAACAACCAGCGATTCAAAATCCCGTCCCCACTCGCCGTCGCCAGATACGGATCGTTGCCATCGAGCACAATCCAGTCAGCGCGCCTGCCGACTTCCAGCGCACCAATCGGCTGCCCCAATGCCTGAGCGCCGCCATCCAGCGCCGCGTCGTACAAAGTGCGTCCGACCATCGGCTGATCCGCGCCATACAAACGGTTACGCCGCTGATCACGCAAACGCTGGCCGTATTCCAGCCAACGCAATTCCTCGACCACGCTTAGCGACACATGGCTGTCAGAGCCGATACCCATGCGCCCGCCCTGAGCCATGAAATCCACCGCCGGGAAAATCCCGTCGCCCAGGTTGGCTTCGGTGGTCAGGCACAGGCCGGCGATGGCGCGACTCTTGGCCATCAGCGTGACTTCTTCCGGGTTGGCGTGAGTGGCGTGGACCAGGCACCAGCGCTGATCGACTTCAGTGTTTTCATACAGCCATTGCAGCGGGCGGCGACCGCTCCAGCTCAGGCAGTCGTCGACTTCTTTCTGTTGTTCGGCGATGTGAATGTGCACCGGGCATTGCTTGTCACTGGCCGCCAGGACTTCGCTGATCTGCTGTGGGGTCACCGCGCGCAACGAGTGGAAACACAGACCCAGTGATTGCGCCTTTTGCTGCGCCAACAAGGGCTGCAAACGCGATTGCAGATTCAGGTAGTTTTCGGTGCTGTTGATAAATCGGCGCTGGCCGTCGTTTGGTGTCTGGCCGCCGAAACCGGCGTGGCTGTAGAGCACCGGTAGCAGGGTCAAGCCGATGCCGCTTTCGCTGGCAGCCTGACTGATGCGCAACGCCAGTTCCGCCGGATCGGCATAAGGCTGACCATTGCTGTCATGGTGAACATAGTGGAATTCAGCGACCGAGGTGTAACCGGCCTTGAGCATTTCGATGTACAGCTGACGGGCGATCACGCCGAGTTGATCCGGGCTGATTTTTCCGACGAGGCGATACATCAGGTCGCGCCAGGTCCAGAAACTGTCATTGGGATTGCCGGCGACTTCGGCCAGTCCGGCCATCGCTCGCTGAAAAGCGTGGGAGTGCAGGTTGGGCATTCCCGGCAGCAACGGACCGCTCAACCGTTCGGCGCCATCTGCGGTGGAATCGGCCAGGATTTGGGTCAGCAGGCCATCTGCGCTGACCTCAAGACGTACATTATTGGCCCATCCGTTAGGCAGCAGCGCGCGTTCGGCAAAGAAGGCGGACATGGTTCAGCACCCCATCGTGTGTTATTTGTATATACATATACAGACGTTTGCCTGCCCGGTAAACTCCGGCAAGCTAGCAACCTCTACCGACGAACAAGGATCCACCGTGCCGACTCCGCCTCCAGTTTCCCCGTTGGCCGCGAACATGGGCGACAGTCCGGCGCCCTTGTACGCTCGCGTCAAACAGATGATCACCCAGCAGATCGACAGCGGTAACTGGCCGCCGCACTACCGTGTGCCGTCCGAGAGCGAACTGGTCAATCAGCTCGGTTTCAGCCGCATGACCATTAATCGCGCGCTGCGCGAGATGACCGCCGACGGCCTGCTGGTGCGTATGCAAGGCGTCGGCACCTTCGTCGCCGAGCCGAAGAGCCAGTCCGCGCTGTTTGAAGTGCATAACATCGCCGATGAAATCGCCTCGCGCGGTCATCGCCACACCTGCCAGGTCATCACCCTCGAAGAAGAGGCTGCCGGTTCCGAGCGCGCACTGGCGCTGGACATGCGCGAAGGGCAAAAGGTATTTCACTCGCTGATTGTGCATTACGAAAACGATATTCCGGTGCAAATCGAAGACCGTTTCGTCAACGCGCTGGTCGCCCCGGAATACCTCAAGCAGGACTTCACCCTGCAAACGCCATACGCCTATCTCAACCAGGTTGCGCCGCTGACTGAGGGTGAGCATGTGGTCGAAGCAATCCTCGCCGAAGCGTCCGAGTGCAAGTTGCTGCAGATCGAAAAAGGCGAGCCATGCCTGCTGATCCGCCGTCGCACGTGGTCGGGCCGTCAGCCGGTGACCGCTGCGCGCCTGATTCACCCTGGTTCCCGTCATCGTCTGGAAGGTCGGTTCCATAAATAGAGAGCATAAATGAGTTCACTGAAAGTCCTACGCGCCGAAGGCTATCCGCGCATGCCGTGGAAAAACGGCGGCGGCAGCACTGAAGAAATCACCCGTGACGCTGGCGCTGGCCTCGACGGTTTCGGCTGGCGCCTGTCCATTGCCGATATCGCCGAGTCCGGCGGTTTTTCGAGCTTTGCCGGTTACCAGCGGGTGATTACCGTGTTGCAGGGTGACGGCATGACCCTGTGCGTCGACGGGGACGATACTCGGCCACTGTTACCGCTCGATCCCTTTGCATTCAGCGGTGAGAGCCAGGTTTCCTGCACCTTGCTCGGTGGGGCGATTCGCGACTTCAACCTGATTTATGCGCCGCAGCGTTATAGCGCGCGGTTGCAGTGGCTGGATGGCGAGCAACGGTTTTTCAGTTCGGCGGGGACGGTGCTGGTGTTCAGTGTCAGTGAGTTGCTTGAAGTTGTGGTCGGTGAGAAGAGTGCACAACTTGGCCGACACGACTGCCTGCAACTGGACGGTAACGCCGGGCTGGTTGAGATATCCGTCAATGCCGGTTGCTGCGTGATCGAACTCACTACACGCTGATTCGCAAACAATCTAAAGATCGCAGCCTTCGGCAGCTCCTACAGTGGGATTGATATACACCCTGTAGGAGCTGCCGAAGGCTGCGATCTTTTGCTTTTGGGGTGTTCCCAACCACGCACCAACTTGTTACCGAACGCCCCAGCGTGGCGCAAAACCATGCTCTCGTAACCATCCACCAGCTCCCCAAACCAGCCCCGCGAAAAATTTCATGATCGCCAGAACCCTTGATTCAGGCGATCTCCAGCCGTGTCCGCGATTTTTCTTGAACACCCCATTGCCAAGTTGGCCGCTTGATTGCATATGCTTGTATGTACAAGTAAAGACGTATGCGTATGAGTCCGCAGCGTCCACTGATTCGCTTGTCGCGCATTGATGCGCGCAGGCTGCTTGCCCACTGCCAGGGTTGGTTTGAATTGATCGCTGAGGAGTCTTTTTCGTGACTGATAACAACCGTACTGCTACTGCATTTACAAAGCACCGTGACGTCGAAATCCGTGCCGCCCGCGGCAACAAGCTGACCGCCAAGAGCTGGCTGACCGAAGCGCCGCTGCGCATGCTGATGAACAACCTCGACCCGGAAGTCGCCGAGAACCCGAAAGAGCTGGTGGTTTATGGCGGTATCGGTCGCGCCGCGCGTAACTGGGAGTGCTACGACAAGATCGTCGAAAGCCTGACCAACCTGAATGACGACGAGACCCTGCTGGTGCAATCCGGCAAGCCGGTCGGCGTGTTCAAGACCCACAGCAACGCCCCGCGCGTCCTGATCGCCAACTCCAACCTCGTACCGCACTGGGCGAGCTGGGAGCACTTCAACGAACTCGACGCCAAAGGCCTGGCCATGTACGGCCAGATGACTGCCGGCAGCTGGATCTACATCGGCAGCCAAGGCATCGTTCAAGGCACCTACGAAACCTTCGTTGAGGCCGGTCGTCAGCACTACAACGACAATCTCACCGGCAAGTGGGTCCTGACCGCGGGTCTGGGCGGCATGGGGGGCGCTCAGCCTCTGGCGGCAACCCTGGCCGGCGCCTGCTCGCTGAACATCGAATGCCAGCAGGTCAGCATCGATTTTCGCCTGAAAAGCCGCTACGTCGACGAGCAAGCTACTGACCTCGATGACGCGCTGGCGCGCATCGCCAAATACACCAAAGAAGGCAAAGCGATTTCCATCGCCCTGCTGGGCAACGCGGCGGAAATCCTGCCGGAACTGGTCAAGCGCGGCGTGCGCCCGGACATGGTCACCGACCAGACCAGCGCCCACGATCCACTCAACGGCTACCTGCCGGCCGGCTGGACCTGGGACGAATACCGCGCCCGTGCCAAGACTGAACCGGCCGCTGTGATCAAAGCCGCCAAGCAGTCGATGGCTGTGCACGTCAAAGCGATGCTGGAATTCCAGAAACAAGGCATTCCGACCTTCGACTACGGCAACAACATCCGTCAGATGGCGCAGGAAGAAGGCGTCGAGAACGCATTCGACTTCCCGGGTTTCGTGCCGGCTTACATCCGTCCGCTGTTCTGCCGTGGCATCGGCCCGTTCCGCTGGGCGGCGCTGTCGGGTGATCCGCAAGACATCTACAAAACCGACGCCAAGGTCAAAGAGCTGATCCCGGACGACGCCCACCTGCACAACTGGCTGGACATGGCCCGCGAGCGCATCAGTTTCCAGGGTCTGCCGGCACGTATCTGCTGGGTTGGCCTGGGCCTGCGCGCCAAGCTCGGTCTGGCCTTCAACGAAATGGTTCGCAGCGGTGAATTGTCCGCGCCAATCGTGATCGGTCGCGACCACCTCGACTCCGGTTCGGTCGCCAGCCCTAACCGCGAAACCGAATCGATGCAGGACGGTTCCGACGCCGTGTCCGACTGGCCATTGCTCAACGCTCTGCTCAACACCGCGAGCGGCGCGACCTGGGTCTCCCTGCACCACGGTGGTGGCGTCGGCATGGGTTTCTCGCAGCACTCGGGCATGGTGATTGTCTGCGACGGCACCGACGAAGCGGCCGAGCGAATCGCACGCGTGCTGCATAACGACCCGGCCACCGGTGTCATGCGTCACGCCGATGCCGGTTACCAGATCGCCATCGACTGCGCGAAGGAGCAGGGCCTGAACCTGCCGATGATTACCGGTAAATAAACGCAAAACCCTGTAGGAGCAGCCTGCGGCAGCTCCTACAGGGAATCTAACAATCCACAGAGGTTGAATCATGGCTGTTGACACCGATCGTGCAGGCAACAAACCGTTGATCGAAAGGCGTTCGATCGACTACATCCCGGAAGTGGAAAGACACGGTCGTCTGTTCAGCCAGTTCACGCTGTGGATGGGTGCCAATCTGCAGATCACCGCGATTGTCACCGGGGCCCTGGCCGTGGTGCTGGGCGGTGATGTGTTCTGGTCGTTGATCGGTCTGCTGATCGGTCAACTGCTCGGCGGTGGCGTCATGGCGCTGCATGCTGCGCAAGGACCGAAACTGGGCTTGCCGCAAATGATCTCCAGCCGCGTGCAGTTCGGTGTGTATGGCGCGGCCATCCCGATCGTGCTGGTGTGTTTGATGTACCTGGGTTTTACCGCCACCGGAACCGTGCTTTCCGGTCAGGCGCTGGGCCAGTTGTTTGGTGTCAGCGACAGCGCCGGCATCCTGATTTTTGCCAGTGTCATCGTCTTGGTCACGGTGCTCGGTTATCGAGTGATCCACTGGATTGGCCGTGTCGCCAGCGTCATCGGCGTGATCGCTTTTGTTTTCCTGTTCTGGCGTCTGATGAATCAGACCGACGTCGGCGCACTCCTGCAAATCCGCCACTTCAGCTGGAGCAGTTTCCTGCTGGCGGTGTCGCTCGCCGCTTCCTGGCAGATCGCTTTCGGCCCATACGTGGCTGACTATTCGCGCTACCTGCCGAGCAGCACTTCATCGATAAAAACCTTTTTCGCCGCGGGTGCCGGGTCGGTGATTGGCGCCCAAGTGGCGATGATCCTTGGCGTATTCGCTGCGGCTTCGGCGAACGGCCAATTCGCCGGCCATGAAGTGGCTTACATCGTAGGTCTGGGCGGTACCGGTGCCACCGCTGCGCTGCTGTACTTCAGCATCGCCTTCGGCAAAGTGACCATTTCCACGCTGAATTCCTACGGCAGCTTCATGTGCATCGCGACCATCATCAGCGGTTTCCGTGGTCACCTGAAGGTGTCCCGCCTGCAGCGTCTTGTGTTCGTGCTGTTCATCGTCGGTGCGGCAACCCTGATCGCATTGCTCGGTCAGCATTCGTTTCTCGGGGCGTTCAAGTCTTTCATCCTGTTCCTGCTCGCCTTCTTCACGCCATGGAGCGCGATCAACCTGGTGGACTACTACTGCATCACCCGTGAGCGCTATGACGTGCCGGCGCTGGCCGATCCGAATGGTCGCTATGGCCGCTGGAACATTCTCGGTATCAGCGTTTATGTGTTCGGCGTGCTGGTGCAACTGCCGTTTATTTCCACCAAGTTCTACACAGGTCCCTTGGTGGCGGCGCTGGGTGATGTGGATATCTCCTGGATCATCGGTCTGGTGGTGCCCGCCGCCGTGTATTACGTCTGTGCAAAAAAATGGCACAGCGCCGTACCTGATCACCTGATTCTGCCGACCGAGCGGGACAGCGATGCACAACCTGAAAAAAGCGGGGCAAGCCGTGTTGCGGCGCAGGCCTGATTGGACGTGGAAAGGGCTGGATGCCTCTTGACTGCCGTAAGCCCAATTCATGATTAGGAGCGTGACGACAATGAAATCGAACAAGACCCTGCTGACCACTGTGCTTTCCATGGGCCTGCTCGCCAGTGCCGGTGCCACCCAGGCCGCCGGTTGGTGCGAGTCAGGCAAACCGGTGAAGTTCGCCGGCCTGAACTGGGAAAGCGGCATGCTGCTGACCGACGTCATGCAAGTGGTGCTGGAGAAAGGCTACGACTGCAAGACCGACAGCCTGCCCGGCAACTCCATCACCATGGAAAACGCCCTGAGCAGCAACGACATCCAAGTGTTCGCCGAAGAGTGGGTCGGCCGCAGCGAAGTCTGGAACAAGGCCGAGAAGGCCGGCAAGGTCGTCGGTGTCGGCGCACCTGTCGTGGGCGCTATCGAAGGCTGGTACGTGCCGCGTTATGTGATCGAAGGCGACGCCAAGCGCAAGCTTGAACCGAAAGCGCCAGACCTGAAAAACATTGCTGATCTGGCCAAGTATTCCGCCGTTTTCAAAGACGCTGAAGAGCCGGCCAAGGGCCGCTTCTACAACTGCCCGGCCGGGTGGACCTGCGAGCTGGACAACAGCGAAATGCTGAAAAGCTACGGCCTGGAAAACAGCTACACCAACTTCCGCCCAGGCACCGGCCCAGCGCTGGATGCAGCGGTGCTGTCGAGCTACAAACGTGGTGAGCCGATTCTCTTCTACTACTGGTCGCCAACCCCGCTGATGGGTCAGGTCGATCTGGTCAAACTGGAAGAAAAACCGGGCGTCGACAAGACCGTGACGATCAAGGTCGGCCTGTCCAAGACTTTCCACGAGCAGGCCCCGGAGCTGGTGGCCGTGCTGGAAAAGGTCAACCTGCCGATCGATCTGCTGAACCAGAATCTGGGACGCATGGCGAAGGAACGTATCGAGTCGCCAAAACTGGCGAAAATCTTCCTCAAGGAACATCCTGAAGTCTGGCACGCGTGGGTCAGTGAAGACGCCGCCAAGAAAATCGACGCGGCGCTGTAGGTCGATACTTCCCGGCCAACCGTGAGGCCGGCCGGGAGATATGCCGTCATCGCTTGATTGAGATTCCTGATTGAGAGCCGCTTATGTTTCCCGAAAGCTTTACCTTTTCCATCGCCGACTGGGTCAACGGTTGGGTCGATTCGCTGGTCACCAACTACGGTGATGTGTTCCGCCAGATCTCGGACACCCTGCTGTGGGCCATCGTCAATCTCGAAGGCCTGCTGCGTGCAGCGCCTTGGTGGTTGATGCTGGCGATCGTCGGTGTCGTCGCCTGGCATGCAACGCGCAAAGTCGTGACCACGGCAGTGATCGTCGGTCTGTTGTTTCTCGTAGGCGCTGTCGGCCTGTGGGACAAACTCATGCAGACGCTGGCGCTGATGATGGTGGCGACGATCATTTCGGTGCTGATCGGCATTCCGCTGGGGATTCTCTCGGCGCGCAGCAATCGCCTGCGTTCGGTACTGATGCCGCTGCTCGACATCATGCAGACCATGCCGAGTTTCGTGTACCTGATCCCGGTGCTGATGCTGTTCGGTCTGGGCAAGGTCCCGGCGATTTTCGCCACTGTGATCTACGCCGCGCCACCGCTGATTCGCCTGACCGATCTGGGCATTCGCCAGGTCGACGGCGAAGTCATGGAAGCGATCAATGCGTTCGGCGCCAACCGCTGGCAGCAACTGTTCGGCGTGCAGCTGCCGCTGGCCCTGCCAAGCATCATGGCCGGGATCAACCAGACCACCATGATGGCCCTGTCGATGGTGGTGATCGCCTCGATGATCGGCGCCCGTGGCCTGGGTGAAGACGTGCTGGTGGGGATTCAGACCCTCAACGTCGGACGCGGGCTTGAGGCCGGTCTGGCGATCGTGATTCTCGCAGTGGTCATCGACCGCATTACTCAGGCGTACGGTCGGCCACGGCATGAGGTGAGCAAATGAGCAACGCAACCGTGAGCAAGATCGAAGTCAAAAACGTCTTCAAGATTTTTGGCAACCGCGCCAAGGACGCCTTGGCCATGGTGGGTCAAGGCAAGACCAAGGATCAGGTGCTGAACGAAACCGGCTGCGTGGTCGGAGTCAACGACCTGTCGCTGAGCATCGGCACTGGCGAGATTTTCGTGATCATGGGCCTGTCCGGCTCCGGCAAGTCGACGCTGGTGCGCCACTTCAATCGTCTGATTGACCCGACCAGTGGCGCGATCCTGGTGGACGGCGTGGACATCCTGCAATACGACATGCAAGCCCTGCGCGAATTTCGCCGGCACAAGATCAGCATGGTCTTCCAGAGCTTCGGCCTGCTGCCGCACAAGAGCGTGCTCGACAACGTCGCCTACGGCCTGAAAGTGCGCGGCGAGAGCAAGCAACTGTGCGCCGAGCGGGCGCAGCACTGGATCAATACCGTGGGGCTCAAAGGCTACGAAAACAAATACCCGCACCAGCTCTCCGGCGGCATGCGTCAGCGTGTGGGCCTGGCCCGCGCCTTGGCGGCGGACACTGACATCATCCTGATGGACGAGGCGTTCAGCGCGCTGGATCCGCTGATCCGCGCCGAGATGCAGGACCAGTTGCTGGAACTGCAAAAGACCCTGCACAAGACCATCGTCTTCATCACCCACGACCTCGACGAGGCGGTGCGTATCGGCAATCGCATTGCGATCCTCAAGGACGGCAAGCTGATTCAGGTTGGTACGCCGCGCGAGATCCTGCATTCGCCGGCGGATGAGTATGTTGACCGGTTCGTGCAGCGGCGGGCGGCGGTGGTCTGATCTGGGTTTTGCAGTGCAATGACTGGCCTCATCGCTGGCAAGCCAGCTCCCACAGGGAATGTGTGAACCCTGAGGACTCTGTAGGGGCTGGCAGACCCAGGTCTTACAAAGATTGTGTGAACACAGGGGGCTCTGTGGGGGCTGGCAGGCCCAGTTCCTACAGAGATTGTGTGAACACTGGAGATCCTGTGGGAGCTGGCTTGCCAGCGATAGGGCCAGTGAAGCTGCATCAATATTTCGGTTGAGGTTAAAGATGTCCCAGGCTGAGAAAATCGTGATCACCGGCGCCCACCTGCGCTGGAAAGACGTAGTCGCCGTCGCCCGTCACGGCGCGCCACTCGAGCTGTCGAGCGACACGTGGGCGCGCATCGAAAACGCGCAAGGCATCGTCCAGCGTATTGTTGCCAGCGGCGAGCGTGCTTATGGCGTCAATACCGGCCTGGGCGGGCTCTCCAATGTCTCGCTGAAAGACGAACAGCTCAGCCAGTTGTCACGCAACACTTTGCTCAGTCATGCCTGCGGCGTCGGCCCGGTACTCGCTGACGAACAAACCCGCGCGATCATCTGTGCCGCGATCCACAACTACAGCCACGGCAAATCCGGCATCCATCGCCGGGTGGTCGAAGCGCTACTGGCGTTGCTCAATCGCGGCATCACGCCGCAGGTGCCGTCGCAAGGCTCGGTGGGTTATCTGACCCACATGGCGCACATCGGCATTGCACTGCTAGGCGTCGGCAACGTCAGCTATCGCGGGCAAATCACCTCTGCTCAACAAGCGTTGGCCGAAGAGGGCCTGCAACCGGTGCAACTCGGCGCGAAGGACGGTTTGTGTCTGGTCAACGGCACGCCGTGCATGACCGGCCTCAGCTGCCTGGCCATCGCCGACGCCAAGCGTCTGCTGCAATGGGCCGACGTGATCGGCGCCATGAGTTTCGAAGCGCAGCGCGGGCAGATCGCCGCGTTCGATGCGGAGATCATTGCGCTGAAACCGCATCCGGGGATGCAGCAGGTTGGCGTCAATCTGCGTGCATTGCTCGACGGCAGTGAAGTGATCGCATCGAGCAAAGGCATTCGCACTCAGGACGCGCTGAGCATCCGTTCGATTCCGCAGGTGCACGGCGCCGCGCGCGATCAACTGGAGCATGCG
The DNA here is from genome assembly GCF_017973755.1 of Pseudomonas sp. P42. Classification (NCBI taxonomy): domain Bacteria; kingdom Pseudomonadati; phylum Pseudomonadota; class Gammaproteobacteria; order Pseudomonadales; family Pseudomonadaceae; genus Pseudomonas; species Pseudomonas sp. P42. The sequence goes on from NZ_JACOPU010000005.1 coordinate 225,688, forward strand.
ATCAAACAGATCGAAAGCGAACTCAATGGCTGCACCGATAACCCGCTGCTGCTGGGCACTCCGGACGAATTCCGCGTCATGTCGCAAGCCAACCCGCACGGTCAGTCGGTGGCAATGGCGGCAGATCTGCTGGCGATTGCCATGGCGGAAATCGGCTCGATTGCCGAGCGGCGTCTCGATCGTCTGGTGAATCCGCACGTCAGCGGTCTGCCGGCATTTCTGGTGGCCAACCCGGGGGTTAACTCCGGGATGATGATCGTGCAATACGTCGCCGCGTCGCTGTGTGCGGAAAACCGCCAATTGGCGCAACCGGCGGTACTCGACAACTACATCACTTCAGGTTTGCAGGAAGACCACTTGAGCATGGGCACCAACGCCGCGCTCAAGCTGCATCGCGCCCTGGAAAACTGCACGCAGATCCTCGCCATCGAATATCTGCTGGCGGCGCAGGCGTTTGAATTCATCAAGGAACAACGTTTCGGCGCGGGCACCGATGTTGCGTGGCGACTGCTGCGCGAAAAGGTCCCGGCTTATGATCAGGATCGCTGGCTGGCGCCGGATATCGCCGCCGCCGCGAGTGTTTTGAGAGACTCGAACTTGCTGCACCGCGTTTTACCGAATCTGCACTGAAAATCTATCTACGCCAGCGTGCCAAGGCGCGGCTCCCCAAAAGGGCAGACGCGACGGACAACGGACATCTCCGGAGCGTCTGGCGAGTTAACAATAAACTCTCAAAAGGAGCACAAAATGACTGCGCTGAACCTGATTCCCGGCCAACTGAGCCTGGCCCAACTGCGTGACGTGTATCAGAACCCGGTCAAACTGACCCTCGACGACAGCGCCTCGCAGCAAATTGAAGCCAGCGTCGCCTGTGTCGAGCAGATCCTCGCCGAAAACCGCACCGCCTACGGCATCAATACCGGTTTCGGCCTGCTGGCCTCGACCCGCATCGCCAGCGAAGACCTGGAAAACCTCCAGCGTTCGCTGGTGTTGTCCCACGCTGCCGGCGTCGGCGCGCCGATCAGCGATGCGCTGGTGCGGCTGGTGATGGTGCTCAAGGTCAACAGCCTCAGCCGTGGTTTTTCCGGCATCCGTCGCATTGTGATCGATGCGCTCATTGCGCTGATCAATGCCGAGGTCTATCCGCACATTCCGTTGAAAGGTTCGGTCGGTGCTTCCGGCGATCTGGCTCCTTTGGCGCACATGTCGCTGGTGCTGCTTGGCGAAGGCAAGGCGCGTTACAAGGGCGAGTGGATGGAAGCGACCGAAGCGCTGAAAGTCGCCGGCTTGACGCCGCTGACGCTGGCGGCGAAGGAAGGTCTGGCGCTGCTCAACGGTACTCAGGTTTCTACTGCTTTTGCGTTGCGTGGTCTGTTTGAAGGTGAGGATTTGTTTGCGGGCGCCATCGCGCTGGGCGGTCTGACGGTTGAAGCGGTGCTCGGTTCGCGCTCGCCGTTCGATGCGCGCATCCACGCGGCGCGCGGGCAGAAAGGCCAGATCGATGCGGCCGCTGCTTACCGCGATTTGCTGGGTGAGCGCAGCGAAGTTTCCGACTCGCACCAGAACTGCGACAAGGTCCAGGATCCGTACTCCCTGCGCTGCCAGCCGCAAGTCATGGGCGCTTGCCTGACCCAGTTCCGCCAGGCGGCTGAAGTGCTGGCGGTTGAAGCCAACGCCGTCTCCGATAATCCGCTGGTGTTTGCCGCTGAGGGCGATGTGATTTCCGGCGGTAACTTCCACGCCGAACCAGTGGCCATGGCCGCTGACAACATGGCGCTGGCGATCGCTGAAATCGGCTCGCTGAGCGAACGCCGCATTTCGCTGATGATGGACAAGCACATGTCGCAACTGCCGCCGTTTCTCGTGGCCAATGGCGGTGTGAACTCCGGTTTCATGATTGCTCAGGTGACGGCTGCCGCACTGGCCAGTGAGAACAAGGCGTTGTCCCACCCGCATTCGGTGGACAGCCTGCCGACTTCAGCCAACCAGGAAGACCACGTTTCAATGGCTCCAGCGGCCGGCAAGCGTCTGTGGGAAATGGCCGAGAACACCCGCGGGATTCTCGCCGTGGAATGGTTGGCGGCGGTGCAGGGGCTGGATCTGCGCAATGGCCTGAAGACCTCGGCGAAGCTGGAACAGGCTCGGGCCATTCTGCGCAAGGAAGTGCCGTTCTATGAGAAGGACCGGTTCTTTGCACCGGATATCAATGCGGCGACTGAGCTGCTGGCTTCGCGGTGTTTGAACGATCTGGTTCCGGCGAAAATGCTGCCTAGCCTTTGATGACCTCTTCGCGAGCAGGCTCGCTCCCACAGTCGGAATGCTTACCCCTGTGGGAGCGAGCCTGCTCGCGAAATCGATTTTGAATACTGTGGAGACTAAGGGATGAAAACCCTCTGGCAACACTGCCACGTCGCAACCATGGCGCAGGGCGTCTACTCGATCATCGAGGATGCCGCCATCGTGACGTCCGGTGCGCTCATCGAGTGGATCGGCCCGCGCAATCAATTGCCTTCCGGCGAATACCCGGCGGTCTGCGACCTGCAAGGAGCGTGGGTCACCCCCGGCCTGATCGACTGCCACACCCACACGGTGTTCGGTGGCAATCGCAGCGGCGAGTTCGAGAAACGTCTGCAAGGCGTCAGCTACGCCGAGATCGCCGCGTCCGGCGGCGGCATCGCCAGCACCGTGCGCGCGACTCGCGAAGCTACCGAAGATGAACTGTTCGCCAGCGCCGCCAAACGCCTGAAAAGCCTGATGCGCGACGGCGTGACCACGGTAGAGATGAAGTCCGGCTACGGTCTCGATCTGGCCAACGAACGCAAGATCCTGCGGGTCATCCGTCGTCTGGCAAAAGAGCTGCCGATCAGCGTGCGCAGCACCTGCCTGGCCGCTCACGCGTTGCCGCCGGAGTACAAGGATCGCGCCGACGATTACATCGATCACATCTGCACCGACATGCTGCCTGCGCTGGCCGCTGAAGGTCTGGTCGATGCGGTGGACGCGTTCTGCGAATACCTGGCGTTCTCGCCGGAGCAGGTCGAGCGCGTGTTCATCGCCGCGCAAACACTCGGTCTGCCGGTGAAGTTGCACGCCGAGCAATTGTCGTCGCTGCACGGTTCCAGCCTCGCCGCGCGTTATAAGGCGTTGTCCGCCGATCACCTGGAGTTCATGGACGAAGCCGATGCCATCGCCATGTCCGCGTCCGACACCGTCGCGGTGCTGCTGCCGGGCGCGTTCTACTTCCTGCGCGAAACCCAGTTGCCGCCGATGGACGCCTTGCGCAAACACAAGGTGAAAATCGCCATCGCCAGCGACCTCAACCCAGGCACCTCGCCTGCGTTGTCGCTGCGTTTGATGTTGAACCTGGCCTGCACCTGTTTCCGCATGACTCCGGAAGAGGCTTTGGCTGGCGCGACTATTCACGCCGCGCAAGCGTTGGGCATGGCCGCCACACATGGTTCGCTGGAAGTTGGCAAGGTCGCGGATTTCGTCGCCTGGCAGATCGATCGCCCGGCGGATCTGGCGTATTGGCTCGGTGGCGATCTGGACAAACGCGTCGTGCGTCACGGCGTTGAATCAAGTCTGTAGGAGAGCGGTTGTGGATAAGGTTCTGAATTTCAAACAAGGTCGCGTGCCGCTGCTGATCAGCATGCCGCATGCCGGTTTACGTCTGACCCCGGTGGTCGAGGCCGGCCTGATCGGCGACGCGAAAAGCCTGCCGGACACTGACTGGCATATTCCGCAACTGTACGACTTTGCCGAAGCGCTGGGCGCCAGTACTCTGGCGGCCGAGTACTCGCGCTTCGTCATCGACCTGAACCGGCCGTCCGACGACAAACCGTTGTATGCCGGGGCGACCACCGGTCTGTATCCGGCAACGCTGTTTGATGGCGTACCGTTGTTCAAGGAAGGGATGGTGCCGTCGAAAGAAGAGCGCGCGACGTATCTGGAGCAAATCTGGACGCCGTATCACCGCACTTTGCAGCAAGAGCTGGCACGGCTGAAGGCCGAGTTCGGCTATGCGCTGCTGTTTGATGCGCACTCGATTCGCTCGATCATCCCGCACCTGTTTGACGGCAAGCTGCCGGACTTCAACCTCGGCACCTTCAACGGCGCCAGTTGCGATCCGCAGCTGGCGACTCAACTGGAGGCGATCTGCGCGCGCCACAGCGACTACAGCCATGTGCTGAACGGGCGCTTCAAGGGCGGCCACATCACCCGTCATTACGGCAACCCGGCCGAGAATATTCACGCGGTGCAACTGGAACTGGGGCAGTGCACCTACATGGAAGAATTCGAACCGTTCCGCTATCGCGCCGATCTGGCCGAGCCGACGCAGGTGGTGCTCAAGGAATTGCTGCAGGGCTTGCTGAAGTGGGGCGAATCCCGCTACCGCACGTAATCACACAATTCGTTGTGGGAGCGAGCCTGCTCGTGAAGGCGGCCGGTCAGGCAACATCTATGTTGCATGACCCACCACTTTCGCGAGCAGGCTCGCTCCCACAGGTTTTATGTGCGGCTCAAAACCGCTTGGGTTTATGGCTGACAGACGGCGACAGCGCACAGGCATGCTCATTGACGTAAATCGGGTTTATGATGCCAAACGGCAGAATAATAGAAGTCCCCCCAGGGATGACCTCGACCCCTTACGGAGCGCGCAATGCAGACTTTGTTTCCGCAGATCAAACCTCACGCCCGGCACGATCTGGCTGTCGATGACACCCATACGCTGTACGTCGACGAAAGCGGCTCACCGGAAGGCTTGCCGGTCGTGTTCATCCATGGTGGCCCGGGCGCCGGTTGCGACGCCCAGAGCCGTCGCTATTTCGATCCGAATATTTACCGCATTGTCACTTTCGACCAGCGTGGCTGCGGACGCTCGACCCCACACGCCAGCCTCGAAAACAACACCACCTGGGATCTGGTCGCCGACCTTGAGCGCATCCGCAAGCACCTGGGCATCGACAAATGGGTTCTGTTCGGCGGTTCGTGGGGTTCGACCCTGGCGCTGGCCTACGCGCAAACCCATCCGGAGCGTGTTCACGGTCTGATCCTGCGTGGGATCTTTCTTTGCCGTCCGCAGGAAATCGAGTGGTTCTATCAGGCCGGCGCCAGCCGCCTGTTCCCCGATTACTGGCAGGACTACATCGCGCCTATCCCACTGGACGAGCGCGATGACTTGCTCAGCGCCTTCCACAAACGCCTGACCGGTAACGACCAGATCGCCCAGATGCATGCAGCCAAGGCCTGGTCGACCTGGGAAGGGCGCACCGCGACGCTGCGGCCGAATCCACTGGTGGTCGATCGCTTCTCCGAGCCGCAGCGTGCGCTGTCGATTGCGCGGATCGAATGCCACTACTTCACCAATAATGCTTTCCTTGAACCGAACCAGTTGATTCGTGACATGGGCAAGATCGCTCATCTGCCGGGCGTGATCATCCACGGTCGCTACGACGTGATCTGCCCGCTCGACAACGCCTGGGAATTGCACCAGGCCTGGCCGAACAGCGAATTGCAGGTAATCCGCGACGCCGGCCACGCAGCATCCGAACCGGGCATTACTGATGCACTGGTGCGCGCGGCGGGCAATATGGCGCGTCGTCTGCTCGATCTGCCGCCCGAAGAAGCATGAAGGGGCTTTTACAGCGCGTGCGGGGTGCGCGAGTGGAAGTGGCGGGCGAGGTGGTTGGCGCGGTCGATCAAGGTTTGCTGGTGCTGGTAGCGGTAGAACCCGACGACACGCGTGCCAGCGCCGACAAACTTCTGCATAAGCTGCTTAACTATCGGGTATTCAGCGACGACGAGGGCAAGATGAATTTGTCTCTCGCCGATATCGGCGGTGGGTTGCTGCTGGTCTCTCAGTTCACCCTGGCTGCCGATACCAAAAGCGGGTTGCGCCCGGGCTTCTCGACCGCGGCGCCTCCGGCGTTGGGCGAGGAATTATTCGACTATCTATTAGGCAAAGCGAAACAGGTGCATGGCACTGTGGCATCAGGTAGATTCGGCGCGGATATGCAGGTGCATTTGGTCAACGACGGCCCTGTTACCTTTTTGTTACAAGCCTGACAACACTTGAAACGCCTTTTTAGGAGATTTCGACGTTTTTAGGGCGTTTTGGCGATAAATACTTTGTTACCCCTGATGCGTTGTCATGCGGGCTACTAGATAATCGCGCGCTACGGTGATCAGCGTTCGTTGGTCCATTTTCACTTAGGTAGAGACTTGTCTGGATCCGATTGGGGAATCATTTTGCCCCAGCGGAGTCGGAACAATGCTCGCCAACCTGGCATATAGATAGCTGGCCGTTGGTTTTTTGATCTGTTTTCGGCGAGGGTTGCTCGTGATTGTTAGTCCCTGTAATGCAGCAAAAATGTCTGCCAAACGCATGCGAAGTGCCCTGGTAGCGGGTTCGGCGCTCCTGTGCCTGCTCAGCGCCGGTCAGCTTTGGGCGTTCAATCTTGACGATGTGTCGGCCAAGGCCAAAGAGCTGGCCGGGCAGAAGTTCGAAGCCCCGCGCAGCAACCTGCCGAACGAATTCCGCGATATGAAGTTCGCGGACTATCAGAAAATCCGCTTCCTCACCGAAAAGGCTGAGTGGGCTGATAAGAAGACGCCGTTCAAGCTCTCCTTCTATCACCAGGGTATGCACTTCGATACACCGGTGAAAATCAACGAAATCACTGCCAACAGCGTCGATGAGATCAAATACGATCCGACTCGCTTCGATTTTGGCGACCTGAAGTTTGATCCAAAAGCCACCGAGCAACTGGGTTATGCCGGTTTCCGTGTGCTGTACCCGATCAACAAGGCCGACAAGCAAGACGAAATCATGACCATGCTCGGCGCGAGCTACTTCCGCGTCGTCGGCAAGGGTCACACCTATGGTCTGTCGGCCCGCGGCCTGGCGATCGATACCGCGTTGCCGTCGGGTGAAGAATTCCCGCGTTTTCGCGAGTTCTGGATTCAGCAGCCGAAACCGGGCGACAAGCATCTGGTGATCTTCGCCCTGCTTGATTCGCCGCGCGCTACCGGTGCCTACCGTCTGATCCTGCGCCCGGGCAGCGACACCATTGTCGACGTCAAAGCGCAGATGTTCCTGCGTGACAAGGTTGGCAAACTGGGCATCGCACCGCTGACCAGCATGTTCCTGTTCGGCGCCAACCAGCCGTCGAAAGTCCTCAACTACCGTCGTGAACTGCACGACTCCAGCGGTCTGTCGATCCATGCCGGCAACGGCGAGTGGATCTGGCGTCCGCTGAACAACCCGAAACACCTGGCCGTGAGCAACTTCAGCGTCGAAAACCTGCGTGGTTTTGGCTTGCTGCAACGTGGCCGTGACTTCAGCCATTACGAAGACCTCGATGACCGCTACGACAAGCGCCCAAGCGCCTGGATCGAGCCGAAGGGCGACTGGGGCAAAGGCACCGTCGATCTGGTCGAGATTCCAACCGCCGACGAAACCAACGACAACATCGTTGCGTTCTGGAGCCCGGAAAAATTGCCGGAGCCAGGTCAGCCACTCGACTTCGCCTATCGCATGCACTGGACCATGGACGAAGCGGCGATTCACGCGCCGGACAGCGCCTGGGTTGCGCAGACTCTGCGTTCCACCGGTGACGTCAAGCAATCGAACCTGATCCGTCAGCCGGATGGCAGCGTTGCCTATCTGGTCGACTTCGAAGGTCCATCGCTGGCGGCCCTGGCCCCGGATGCGGACGTTCGCAGCCAGGTCAGCGTTGGCGACAATGCCGAACTGGTCGAGAACAACGTGCGCTACAACCCTGAAACCAAGGGCTGGCGTTTGACCCTGCGCATGAAGATCAAGGACGCGAGCAAGGCGACCGAGATGCGTGCCGCTCTGGTGCAGCCAATCGTTACGGCAGATCTGGCCAAGTCTTCGGTGCCGGCGTCCAACTCGTCCGTTGCCAAGGCCGACAAGGTTGCCGCCAAGCAACAAGAGAAACTCGACAAGGAAGCCAAGGCAGCCGAGGCCAAACTGGCTGACGCCAAGCCAGCCGCAGATGCCAAGGACAAGGCCAACAAAGACGCCAAGCAGCCAGTCGCTGCGGACGCGGCCACAGCCACACCGGAATCGGCACCGACTGAAGAAGTCCTGACCGAGACCTGGAGCTATCAGTTGCCTGCCGATGAGTAACTCTCAAGTACAGCCAGAGACTCTGTCCGAGTACCTGGCGCATCTGCCGATGACCGACGAGCAGCGCGCGGAACTCGCGGGCTGCCAGTCGTTCAGCGAGTTGCATGAACGCCTGTCGTCCTCGACGTTCGACGCCCCTGCCGAAGCCGCCCAGGCTTCGGTGGGCAAGCGCCTGACACTGAGCACCGCTGAAGAGCTTGAAGAAGCGGAAATGCTGGTGCTCGACGCCAGCGGTCGGGTCAGCCTCAAGGCAACGCCCCCGATCCGTCGGACCAAAGTCGTGCCGGAGCCGTGGCGCACCAATATTCTGGTGCGCGGCTGGCGCCGCTTGACTGGCCGCACCAACCCGCCGCAACCGCCCAAGGACGAGAACGTCCTGCCGGCGGCGCGCTGGCGCACAGTCGGTTCGATCCGTCGCTACATCTTGCTGGTGCTGATGCTCGGTCAGACCATCGTCGCCGGCTGGTACATGAAAGGCATCATGCCGTACCAAGGCTGGTCGTTCGTTGATCTGGAAGAAGTCCTGCATCAGCCACTGCTGCAAACCGCCACGCAAGTGCTGCCGTATGCGCTGCAAACCAGCATCCTGATTCTGTTCGGGATTCTGTTCTGCTGGGTTTCAGCCGGTTTCTGGACCGCGCTGATGGGCTTCCTCGAGTTGCTCACCGGTCACGATAAATACCGCATCTCCGGTAAAAGTGCCGGCAACGAGCCGATTGCCAAAGAAGCGCGTACCGCACTGGTAATGCCAATCTGCAACGAAGACGTGCCGCGTGTATTCGCCGGTTTGCGTGCAACGTTCGAATCGGTCGCCGCTACTGGTGATCTGGATCGTTTCGACTTCTTCGTGCTCAGCGACAGTAACGACTCCGACATCTGCGTAGCCGAGCAACAGGCCTGGCTGGACGTCTGCCGCGAAGCCAAGGGCTTCGGCAAGATCTTCTACCGTCGCCGTCGTCGCCGTGTGAAACGCAAGAGCGGCAACCTCGACGACTTCTGCCGTCGTTGGGGTGGTGACTACAAGTACATGGTCGTCCTCGACGCTGACTCGGTCATGAGCGGCGAATGCCTGACCAGTCTGGTGCGCTTGATGGAAGCCACGCCGGACGCCGGGATCATCCAGACCGCGCCGCGTGCGTCGGGGATGGACACTCTGTATGCGCGCATGCAGCAGTTCGCGACCCGCGTGTACGGCCCGCTGTTTACTGCCGGCCTTCACTTCTGGCAGTTGGGTGAATCCCACTACTGGGGCCACAACGCGATCATCCGCATGAAGCCGTTTATCGACCACTGCGCCTTGGCGCCGTTGCCGGGTAAAGGGGCGTTCTCCGGTGCGATCCTGTCTCACGACTTTGTTGAAGCTGCGCTGATGCGTCGTGCCGGTTGGGGCGTGTGGATTGCTTACGACTTGCCGGGCAGTTACGAAGAGTTGCCGCCCAACCTGCTCGACGAACTCAAGCGTGACCGTCGCTGGTGCCACGGTAACCTGATGAACTTCCGTCTGTTTCTGGTTAAAGGCATGCACCCGGTACACCGTGCGGTATTCCTCACTGGCGTGATGTCGTACCTGTCGGCGCCGTTGTGGTTCTTCTTCCTGGTGTTGTCGACTGCGCTACTGGCGGTGAACACCTTGATGGAGCCGCAGTATTTCCTTGAACCGCGTCAGCTCTATCCGCTGTGGCCACAATGGCACCCGGACAAGGCGATCGCGCTGTTCTCGACAACCATCGTGCTGCTGTTCCTGCCGAAACTGTTGAGCATCATCCTGATCTGGGCCAAGGGCGCGAAAGAGTTCGGTGGCAAGTTCAAGGTGACGCTGTCGATGCTGCTGGAGATGTTGTTCTCCATGCTGCTGGCGCCGGTGCGGATGATTTTCCACACCCGTTTCGTTCTGGCCGCGTTCCTCGGCTGGGCCGCGACCTGGAACTCGCCGCAACGTGACGACGACTCCACGCCATGGGGCGAGGCGGTCAAACGCCACGGTCCGCAGACCCTGTTGGGCTTCTTCTGGGCCTTGCTGGTGATCTGGCTGAACCCGAGCTTCCTCTGGTGGCTGGTGCCGATCGTGGGTTCGTTGATGCTATCGATTCCGGTGTCGGTGATTTCCAGCCGTGTCGGTCTGGGCCTCAAATCCCGTGACGAGAGCCTGTTCCTCATCCCTGAGGAATACAATCCGCCACAGGCGCTGCTGGCCACCGATCAGTACACCCACGAAAATCGCTGGCACGCACTGAACGACGGCTTCGTCCGCGCGGTGGTCGATCCGCAGCAGAACGCTTTGGCGTGCTCGCTGGCGACCTCCCGTCACGGTCAGGCCGAGCCGATTGAATGGCTGCGTCAGGAGCGTGTGCGTCACGCGATCAAGGTCGGTCCTGCCGGGCTGAACAACCATGATCGCTTGCAACTGTTGAGCGATCCGGTGGCCTTGGCACGCCTGCACGAGCAGGTCTGGGCCGAAGGTCACGCCGAGTGGCTGGACGCATGGCGGGCCTCGGTGAAAGCCGATCCGCATGCGCCGTTGCTGCCGCTGCGACCGGTGGCATTGCAGGCTCAGCCGGCTTGATGAAGAAACCCCGCTAATGTAGCGGGGTTTTTTTTGACTGCTGAAAAGCCCCTCACCCTAACTCTCTCCCTCCGGGCGGCCCGACGTTTCGGGAGGGCTGGGGTGAAGGTGGCCCTTGATTGTCAAACAAATCACCCATTAACCCTTGTGCAAAAGAACGAGTGCGTTAGCATCCGTCCCCGAATTGGCGCGCCCGGGCTTTTTTGCCCGTCACTGTTGGTTTTCGCGCCGCAAACGCAATGGTTTTGGGGACTTGAAGATGAAGAAGTATCTGTCGATGCTGCTGGTCGGCGTCACGGCACTGGTTGCAGTCAATGCGGCACACGCGGGCGCAATCGATGACGCGGTCAAGCGCGGCACCTTGAAAGTCGGCATGGATCCGACCTATATGCCGTTCGAGATGACCAACAAACGCGGTGAAATCATCGGCTTCGAAGTCGATATCCTCAAAGCCATGACCAAGGCCATGGGCGTCAAACTGGAGCTGGTCTCCACCGGTTACGACGGCATCATCCCGGCGCTGATGACCGACAAGTTCGACATGATCGGCAGCGGCATGACCCTGACTCAGGAACGCAACCTGCGCCTGAACTTCAGCGACCCGTTCATCGTGGTTGGCCAGACCCTGCTGATCCGCAAGGAGCTGGAAGGCACCATCAAGTCCTATAAAGATCTGAACACTGCCGACTACCGCATCACCTCCAAGCTCGGCACCACCGGTGAGATGGTCGCCAAGAAGCTGATCTCCAAAGCCAAGTACCACGGCTACGACAACGAGCAGGAAGCTGTGCTCGACGTGGTCAACGGCAAGGCCGACGCCTTCATCTACGACGCGCCGTACAACGTCGTGGCGGTGACCAAAGTCGGTGCAGGCAAACTGGTGTTCCTCGACAAGCCGTTCACCTACGAGCCGCTGGCCTTCGGCCTGAAGAAGGGCGACTACGACAGCCTCAACTTCATCAACAACTTCCTGCACCAGATCCACGAAGACGGCACCTACGATCGCATCCATGACAAGTGGTTCAAGAGCACCGAGTGGCTCAAGGACATGGAATAAGCCCGGTCAGATAGACCGCGTCGCTCCAATCGCGGGCAAGCCCGCTCCCACAGGGTTCGCGTTGAACACAAAATTTGTGCTCACCCTGGCTCATTGTGGGAGCGGGCTTGCCCGCGATGGCGGACTCTCAAGCGACACAGAATTCGGAACCTGCAAATCCAATGAAACATAAAAAAGCCCAATGGCCCTGGCACGTCTTGACCGTGCTGGTGCTGATCGGTCTGGCGGGCGCGTTGTATTACGCCACGTCGCTGATGTCCTACGAATGGCGCTGGAACCGTGTGCCGCAGTACTTCGCTTATCAAGCCGAAGAATCCCAGCGCGCTACGGACATTTCCACCGTCACTGAACTGGTGCGCAAAGGCAGCAGCGCTGAGGTCACCCTGCGCAACGATGCAGGCGACGAACAGCACCTGACCGTCGACGAGAACAGCCTGCAATTCGCTCAGGGCGACGATGTGGCTGAAGGCGACGTCGTGGGTGTTACTCGGCATTGGGCGGCAGGGCCGCTGTTATGGGGGCTGTGGACCACGCTCTGGTTGTCGGTGGTGTCCGGCATTCTCGGGTTGGTGATTGGTCTGGTTACCGGGCTGTGCCGCTTGTCGAGCAACCCGACGTTGCGCGACCTGTCGAGCATCTACGTCGAACTGGTGCGCGGAACACCGCTGCTGGTGCAGATTTTCATTTTCTACTTCTTCATCGGCACGGTGATGAACCTGTCCCGGGAGTTCGCCGGGATCGCCGCGTTGTCGCTGTTCACAGGCGCGTACGTGGCCGAGATCATCCGTTCCGGCGTGCAGTCGATTGCCCGGGGCCAGAACGAAGCCGCGCGTTCGCTCGGCCTGAGTGCCGGCCAGTCGATGCGCCACGTCGTGCTGCCGCAAGCGTTTAAACGAGTGCTGCCGCCGCTGGCCGGGCAGTTCATCAGTCTGGTCAAGGACACCTCGCTGGTGTCGGTGATCGCCATCACCGAGCTGCTCAAAAGCGGCCGTGAAGTCATCACCACGTCGTTTTCGCCGTTCGAGATTCTGTTCTGTGTTGCCGGTCTGTACCTGTTGATCAACCTGCCGCTGTCGAAAATCGCCAGCCGGCTTGAGCGGAGGCTCGCGCAAAGTGATTGAAGTCCGCGATCTGGTAAAAGTCTTCGACACCCGCGGGCAAGTGGTGCGCGCGGTGGATAACGTCAGCACCTCGGTCGCCAAAGGCGAAGTGCTGGTAGTGATCGGCCCGTCCGGTTCCGGCAAGTCGACCTTCCTGCGTTGTCTCAATGGCCTGGAAGAGTTCGATTCCGGCTCGGTGAGCATCGACGGTCTGCAACTGGCCGACCCGAAAACCGACGTCAACGCCTACCGCCGCGAAGTCGGCATGGTGTTCCAGCATTTCAATCTGTTCCCGCACATGACCGTGCTGGAAAACCTCTGTCTGGCACAGAAAGTCGTGCGCAAGCGCGGCAAGAAAGAGCGCGAAGCCAAGGCTATGGCATTGCTGGAAAAGGTCGGCATCGCGCAGAAGGCCAACGAGTTTCCGTCACGTCTGTCCGGCGGTCAGCAGCAACGCGTGGCGATTGCCCGGGCGTTGGCGATGGAACCGAAGGTGATGTTGTTCGATGAGCCGACATCGGCCCTCGACCCGGAAATGGTCGGCGAAGTGCTGGATGTGATGAAGAACCTGGCCGTGGAAGGCATGACCATGGTGTGCGTCACCCACGAAATGGGTTTCGCCCGGGAAGTGGCGGATCGGGTGTTGTTCTTCGATCACGGCAAGTTGCTGGAGGATGCCTCGCCGGCAGAGTTCTTTGATGCACCGAAGGATCCGCGGGCTCAGGCTTTTCTGCGTCAGGTCTTGTAGTCGCTGGTCGTTCCCACGTTTTGCGCTATGCGTTGAAGTGACGTAGGCAGTGGGCTGTGTCGGTCAACGCCATCGCCCAGTCATCGGAGGCTTGGAAAGTACCACCGCTATAGTTCCAGGCCGAAGCCACTCGGCCTCCTGTTACAAACGTTTACTTTTGAATTGGCGTCCAGCCTTAATTACTTATGGTCATCAATCGTCTATTGAAAGCGTATCAAGGAGATGCGTTAACCCTCAATAAACCCGATATTGGTGAGTGATGACTCTTATGGAAAAGAAAACTAGTGGTATCGTCGCTTTGCTGGCGAGTGTGGCTGCGATGTCTACAACTGCACATGCTGAAGACGTAAAGCCTGTAAATCCCTTCGTGGCTGAACACCAGATGCAACTTGGGAATAATGTTGTGGCTTTTGGTCAGCTTCCTTGTAGTGCCCGAGAGCTTGCATACATGCGCAAGCATGGTTACACCCCGCTCTGTAATTAACGGTTTAACTAAACCTTTGACTAATGACCCCGTCCCTTCAGGACGGGGTTCAAGAGCAGGTGCGTTATGGATAATCAAGATGCGTTTTTTGCCGGAGCCGGTTACATGGGTATCGTTGTACCTTCCACGCTCTATGGAGTATATGAGGGCGGAATGTACATCAGCGGACCGTGCGGAGTAGTGCAATTAGCCGGGCAAGGGCAGGACGCGATGCTCGAAGCGCTGCAAGCTGCCGGGGCGCTAATACCGGGAAGTGCGCAAGCGATGAAAGAAGTTCACGAATTACTCGACGATCCGCGCTCAAGCCGGACGGTCAGTTATTTGCTCTGTGGTGCTCGATCCTGTGAAGATGTGTTGAGCGATATAGAGGCACTAAAACGTTCCAGAGTTCTATTAGTCGGTTGTGGCGGAATAGGAAGTACCACCAGCCTGTTGCTAGCGGGCAGCGGCATTGGTCATATTACTGTCACGGATGGTGATGTCATTGAAGAAAGTAATCTAAATCGACAATTATTCTGGCGTAGAGCCGACGTCGGTTCATTCAAAGTGGATGTGCTCAAAGAGATTGTCGGCGAAAAATTTCCGGATGTTGGAGTCGAAACTCTCAAGCGAAATATCGATCTGGATGGGGCCTATGATCTGATCCAGCAGGGCTTTGACGCGGTTGTAGTGACTGCTGACGAACCGGCCACGATGGCTGCACAATCCCAACGGTTGGCCGATGATTGCCAAATTCCGGTGGTCAGTGCCGGCTATCTGCATCGCATGTGTATGACGAATTTTTATACAGGCATACCGTCGCACGTTGTCGACTCGACGGACAATGTTTTTCAAACGCCGACGTTGCCTCAATTCAACTGGCAGCGTTTACCCAAGGGCGTTATGCCGAGCTACGGCCCGAGCAATTTCAGCTTGGCAGCGATGTTGGCATCATCTGTTATCGCGGCATTGGCAAGTCGGACGCTGGGCAGTGCAGAATCACATAGTATCGTCTGGGATGCGAACAGTTCACCTTGGAGATTCAACACGCTGTCGGGCTAACAGGCGAAGGGCATAAACCAATAAGTTTGAATGGTGGCTTATTTATATGGATTGTATTTTTTGCAAAATGATCGGCGGCGACTTACCCATGCATTTGATATGGGAGGATGCGAGTCACGCTGCGTTTCTCTCAATTTATCCCAATACACCAGGATTTTCGGTCGTTGTGCCAAAGCAACACTTCAGCAGTTACGCTTTCGCCCAGTCTGATGAAGTATTGTCAGCGTTGATTATTGCGGCCAAGAAAGTGGCGTTGTTAATTGATAGAACATTTGCGGACGTCGGAAGAACCGGGCTTGTATTGGAGGGATATGGAGTTGACCACCTGCACGCGAAGCTCATCCCCATGCACGGCACAGGCGATTCCAGTAACTTCCGACCGATCAACTCTAACGTGAACAAGTTCTTCAGCCATTATGAAGGCTACATCTCGTCCCATGATTTTAAAGGTGATGTCGATCTGGATCTGGCTGACATTGCACAAAAAATTCGTCATACAGATAAGCTTGAAAGATAACGAAGGAGCCTGGCGACAGGCCCCTTTTTTGCTTTTAGACTTTGAATCGCCCCACCAGCATCTGCAAATGCGTACCCAACCGCGCCAGCTCAACGCTGGACGCCGCTGTCTCTTCACTTGCCGCCGATGTCTGATCCGACACATCGCGTACGTTCAGCACGCTACGGTTGATCTCTTCCGCCACCGCGCTCTGCTGTTCAGCCGCCGCAGCAATCTGCTGGTTCATCGCCTGAATCGCCGACACCGTGCGCGTGATGCTTTCCAGTGAACCACCGGCCCGGCGGGTCAGCTCGACGCTGCTGTCGGTGAGGGTACGGCTGTTGTCCATGATCGTCGCCACTTGCTGGGTGCCGTTTTGCAGGCCGACGATCAGCTCTTCGATCTCTTCGGTGGACTTCTGAGTGCGCTGCGCGAGGCTGCGCACTTCATCGGCAACCACCGCGAAACCACGTCCGGCTTCACCGGCACGCGCCGCTTCAATCGCGGCGTTGAGTGCCAGCAGGTTGGTTTGCTGGGCCACGGATTTGATCACGTCGAGCACGCTGCCGATTTTGTCGCTTTCGCGCTTGAGCTCGCCCATGGCTGTGGTGGAGTTGCCGACTTCAACGGCCAGACGTTCGATCTGGGCGATTGCTTCGCCAACCACCTTGTCACCTTCACGGGCCTGTTGGTCGGCGGCGACGGCGGCTTCTGAGGCCTCTTCGGCGTTACGCGCGACTTCCTGCACGGTGGCGGTCATTTCGTTCATGGCCGTGGCAACCTGATCGGTCTCGATCTTCTGATTGTTGACCCCGGCGCTGGTCTGCTCGGTCACCGCCGACAGTTCTTCAGCGGCGCTGGCGATCTGGGTCACGCCTTCGCTGATCCCGCCGATCAGCTCACGCAGGCCCTGGGTCATGCTTTGCATGGAGCGTTGCAGCTGGCCGAGTTCGTCGCGGCGCAGCGAGACCAGATTGTGGGTCAGATCGCCGGCAGCTACACGTTCCGCGACTTTCAGGGTCTGGTTCAGCGGAATGATGATCTGCCGGGTGATCGCCCAAGCGGCCAGCAAGCCGAAGGCCAAGGCCAGCAGGGTGGCGATCAACAGCATGTTTTTGGCGTGGGCGGCATCGGTGTCGCGCACGACCGTTTGCGAAGCCGTCAGCTTCTTGCTGAGGTCGATCAGAATGTCGCCCTGCGCAGACATGCGCGCCTGTGACGTGGCACTGGTGACCTGCGAATCGCGGAACTGAGCGACCGCCGCGCGATAGGCCTTGATCGAGTCGGTGGCCTGTTGCAGGTTGGCGATATGCTGTTCCGGCAATTGCGAAGGCAGGCTTTCGAGCTTTTTCAGGGCATTGTCGATGGCGTCCAAGGCCGGTTGCTCCGCCTCGGCTTTGCCGCTGTAGGTGTAGCCGCGCACTTGATAACGCGCTTGCTGCAGCAGTTTGCTCAGCTCGATCACGTTGTTGAACTGCGCAACACTGTCACCCTGCAGCATTGATTTTTCGACTTCGGAGACTTTGGCTACAGCGTTGTCGGCGTTGGCGCCCAGCTTGCTGCGGGCATCTTCGCGGTGGACGGTGGCTTGGGTCATGTCGGCAAAGGCACGTTTGTATTCAGCGACGGCGGCCAGTTGCTGATCGACCATGGCGGCATCGGACGGTTGTTCGATCAGGGCGCGAGCGGTTTGCAGACCGCTGTCGAGTTTGCTCAGCAGTTCGTTGACCGTGCCCGGGCCTTGTTCGCCACGGCGCGCTTCATAGTCCAGCCGTGCCAGTCGAAGGTCCTTGGTCAGCTCGTTAAGGCTGGAGATGAACCCGAGCTTGTCGCCGCGGCTGATGATGCCGCTCATGCCGGTCCAGCCGGTAAAGGTGATCAATAACGTCAGCAACAGCACCAGGCCGAAACCGATTCCCAGTTTGCGTTTGACGCTGACGTTTCCAAGACTCTCGGCTAACCAACGGTACATGCGACGACTCCCTTGAACCACTATTGGACTTATGGGATCTGTATCGGCCGAGTGATTGCATTCTGTAACACCATTTGTCTACAAAAAGGCGAGATTTTGTTGCGAGGTATGGGAATTAAAAAAGGCGGGCGAGGAGGGCGGTTACGGCGGTTTCGACGCGCAGGATACGATCGCCGAGCTGCACCGGTTGCAGACCGGACTTGGCCAGCAGGTCGATTTCGTAGGGAATCCAGCCACCCTCCGGGCCAATGGCCAGGGTCACCGGTTCGCTCAAGGCGCGAGGGCACGGCGGATAGTTGCCGGGATGGCCTACCAGGCCGAGGGTTCCTTCGGTGATCGTCGGCAGTCGATCTTCGACAAAAGGCTTGAAGCGCTTCTCGATGACGATCTCCGGCAGCACCGTGTCGCGCGCCTGTTCGAGGCCCAGGATCAATTGCTCACGAATCGCTGCAGGTTCAAGAAACGGCGTCTGCCAGAAGCTTTTTTCGACGCGGTAGCTGTTGACCAGAATCACCTTCGACACGCCCATGGTCGCCACGGTCTGAAACACGCGTCGCAACATCTTCGGGCGCGGCAGGGCCAGCACCAATGTCAGTGGCAACTTGGCCGGCGGCGGCTGATCGAGGGTGACGCGCAGTTCCGCTTCACCCGCCTCCAGCCGCAACAGCTCAGCCGAACCCATCAGCCCATTGATGCGCCCGACCCGCAGGCTGTCACCGACTTCCGAGCGATGGACTTCCTGCATGTGTGTCAGGCGTCGATCACGCAGCACCACACGGTCGGCCTCAATGAAATCGGCCTCTTCAAGCAACAACAGGTTCATGCCTGGGTCGCTGGCGGCTGGTCGTTGTGATCGTCGGCTGGATGCTCGTCCGGTCGTTCGCGTTTGCTGATCAGGCCCCCGAACAGGATGCCGATCTCAAACAGCATCCACATCGGCACGGCCAGCAGGGTCTGCGAGAAGATGTCTGGCGGCGTCAGGATCATGCCGACCACGAAGCAGCCGATGATCACGTACGGGCGGATCTTCCTCAGGTAGGCAACGTCGACTACACCGATCCACACCAGCAGCACCACGGCCACGGGGATTTCGAACGCCACGCCGAAGGCGAAGAACAGTGTCATGACGAAGTCGAGATAGCTGGCGATGTCGGTCATCATTTCCACGCCGGCCGGGGTGGCTGCAGCGAAGAACTTGAAGATCAGCGGGAACACGAAGTAATAGGCGAACGCCATGCCGGTGTAGAACAGCATGATGCTCGACACCAGCAACGGTACCGCGATGCGCTTCTCATGCTTGTACAGGCCTGGCGCAATAAACCCCCAGATCTGATGCAGGATCACCGGGATCGCCAGGAACAGCGACACCATCATCGTCAGCTTCAGTGGCGTCAGGAATGGCGACGACACGTCGGTGGCGATCATCGTCGCGCCGACCGGCAGGTACTGGCGCAGCGGCGTCGAGACGAACGTGTAGATCTGCTGGGTGAACGCGAACAGCCCGGCGAAGATGATGAAAATCGCCGCCACACAACGCAGCAGGCGGGTGCGCAACTCGGTGAGGTGCGATACCAGCGGCATGTGCTGGTCGTTTTCGGGGAGATCGCTCATGGGGCTCGCGGCGGCAGAGTGGGGTCGTGAGGCGCAGGTGTGATCGGCGCGGCGGTTGGAGATACATGTTCAACCGAAGTTTCTGCAGTAGCGGGCACGGTTTCTGTCGGCGCTACAGCGGTGGCAGTTGCCGGTGTCGGAGCGGGTACAGGTGCAGCGGGCGCGGTTGGCGCATGAATCGTCTGTTGGCCCACGTGCTCAACCGGCGTCGGTTCTTGCTGAACCGGCTGGAAGATTTTCCGCGCTTCCTGCTCCAGCGACAGAATGTGTTCGTTGTGCAGTTGCCGGCGAATCTCGTCGGCACCGATTTCACGTTCAACTTCCTGTTTGATCGCGTTGAAGCTGCGTTTTAGCCGTCCGACCCACAGGCCGGCGGTGCGCGCAGCACCCGGCAGACGCTCGGGGCCCAGCACCAGCAGGGCAACGAGGCCGACGAGCAGCAGTTCAGAGAAGCTGATACCAAACATTAGTCAGTGCTCACACGTCTTTGCGGATCGGCTCTTCGACTTTCTGCGCCTGCACATCGATGGTGTGCGGCGGGTTGGCCTGAGCGGTGGCTTGCGGCTGCACCGGTGGTACCGGTTGCGCAGGCGTCACGGTCGGATCGACGTTTGGCTTCTCGTCGTCGTTCATGGCTTTGCGAAAGCCCTTGATCGACTCACCGACGTCGGTGCCGAGGTTTTTCAGTTTCTTGGTGCCGAAGACCAGTACCACGACAACCAGAATGACGATCCAGTGTTTCCAGTCAAAAATGCCCATGTTGCTGTTCCTCTCTAAAAATTGTTCAGGCGGACGGACGCGAGGCTTTCTCGACGTGTCCGGACAGGCCGAAGCGGCGATCCAGTTCATCCAGTACAGCCTGCGGATGCTGCCCCAGTTGGGCGAGCATGACCATGCTGTGGAACCACAGGTCAGCCGTCTCGTAGATCACATCGCTGCAGTCGCCGCTGATGGCAGCGTCCTTGGCGGCAATAATGGTTTCGACCGACTCTTCGCCGACTTTCTCCAGAATCTTGTTCAGGCCTTTGTGATACAGGCTGGCTACATACGAGCTGTCGGCCGCTGCGCCTTTGCGCTCTTCGAGTACCTGAGCGAGGCGCGTCAGAGTGTCATTCATGTTTGTGTCCTGCGGAATAGATAGCGTGCGGGTCTTTCAGCACCGGGTCGACCGTTTTCCAGTCGCCGTTTTCGAAGACGCGGTAAAAGCAGCTTTGACGGCCGGTATGGCAAGCGATGTCGCCGATCTGTTCGACCATCAGGATGATCACGTCGGCGTCACAGTCCAGACGCATTTCATGCAAGGTCTGCACGTGGCCGGACTCTTCGCCCTTGCGCCACAGCTTGCCACGGGAACGTGACCAGTAGATTGCACGGTTTTCCGCGGCGGTCAGTTCGAGCGCTTCGCGGTTCATCCACGCCATCATCAGCACGCGTCCGGTCTTGTGATCCTGGGCAATCGCCGGCACCAGGCCATCAGCGTCCCATTTGATCTCGTCCAGCCAGTTTTTCATCTTCAATTCCCGAAACGCAGGTAAGAGCTTTGAGCTTCAAGCTGCAAGTAAAAGCAGATTGCGGTGCTTCAGTATCGTCAGGCTTGCAGCTCGCAGCTTATAACTTGCAGCTGATTCGTGCTATCGGCGAACGACCAGATACAAACCGACAGCCACCATGATGCCTGCTGGCCAATGCGCCAATTCGAGCATCGGGCCACCGGCGGCGAGAATCGCACCGCCCGCCAGATGGGCACAACCGAGCAGTCGCAGGAACCAGTCGTCCTTGCGTTTGTGCCACGGCGGCGGTGGGTCGTAGGCGTGTGGCTGGGACATGCGCTCGAGCAGATCGCGGGCCATGTTGGCCAGGTGCGGCAGTTGTTCGAACTGGCTTTGCACGTTGCCGAGCAAGGTTTTCGGGCTGACGCGCTCGCGCATCCAGCGCTCAAGGAACGGCTGCGCGGTGTTCCACAGGTCCAGATCGGGATAGAGCTGACGGCCGAGGCCTTCGATGTTCAGCAAGGTCTTTTGCAGCAAAACCAACTGCGGCTGCACTTCCATGTTGAAGCGCCGCGCCGTCTGGAACAGGCGCATCAGCACCTGGCCGAATGAAATATCTTTTAACGGTTTTTCGAAGATCGGTTCACACACGGTACGGATCGCCGCTTCGAATTCGTTGAGCTTGGTTTCTGCCGGCACCCAACCCGAATCGATGTGCAACTGCGCCACGCGGCGGTAGTCGCGCTTGAAGAACGCGAACAGGTTGCGTGCCAGATAATCCTGGTCTTCCGGGGTCAGGCTGCCGACGATGCCGCAGTCGATCGCGATGTACTGCGGGCTCCACGGGTTAACGGTGCTGACGAAGATGTTGCCCGGGTGCATGTCGGCGTGGAAGAAACTGTCGCGGAACACCTGGGTGAAGAAGATCTCCACGCCGCGTTCGGCGAGCATTTTCATGTCGGTGCGCTGATCGGCGAGGGTCGCCAGATCGGTCACCTGAATGCCGTAGATGCGCTCCATCACCAGCACTTTCGGCCGGCACCAGTCCCAGTAGACTTGCGGCACGTAGAGCAGCGGCGAACCTTCGAAGTTGCGCTTCAACTGGCTGGCGTTGGCCGCCTCGCGCAGCAGGTCGAGTTCGTCGTAGATGGTTTTTTCGTAGTCCTGCACCACGTCCACCGGGTGCAACAGACGCGCGTCGGCTGACAGTTTTTCAGCCGCCCGGGCGAGGATGAACAGCCATGCGAGATCCTGCGCGATGATTGGCTTCAGACCCGGGCGGATCACCTTGACCACCACTTCTTCGCCGGTTTTCAGCTGCGCGGCATGCACCTGTGCCACCGAAGCGGAAGCCAGCGGCTGGACGTCGAAACGGCTGAACACTTCGCTGATTTTCTTGCCGAGCTGCTCTTCGATCAGCTTGATCGACAGCTGCGAGTCGAACGGCGGCACGCGATCCTGTAGCAGCATCAGCTCATCGGCGATGTCTTCGGGCAACAGGTCGCGGCGGGTCGAGAGAATCTGCCCGAACTTGATGAAAATCGGCCCCAGATCCTGCAGCGCCAGACGCAATCGCGCGCCTCGGCTCAGCTCCAGCGTCTTGCGCGGGAACCAGCGCCACGGCAGCACATAACGCAGCGCCAGGAGAAACCAGGGCAGCGGCAGATCGAACAGCAGGTCATCGAGGCGGTAGCGGATCACGACGGACTGGATGCGCAGCAGACGGCGGACGGCGAGCAGCTTCATGCGTTATCGCTTGGGTCGAGGGATCGGGAAAGGCGCTCGAAACGCGCCTCGAGACGTTCCAGATCAAGTTTGATCCGGTCCAGTTCGCTGAACCGCGCTTCGGCTTCGCGCTGCCCGACGAGGGTGCGCGATTCTTCGGCGAGGTATTCGGCGAGGTTCTGGTTGAGGCTGGCAAATCCTTGTTGATACCAGCGCGCGCGGCTGCGCAGATGACCGCCAACCAGTTGCGTGGCAACCGGGCCGAGCCAGCGCGAGAGTTCATACTCCCAGTCCAGCTCCAGATCCTGCAACACGCCGGCCAGCTCCAGCAGCACGCCGCTGTCGCCATCGAGCTCGACTTCCGGGGCATGCAGCACCGCGGTCTTGTCTTTGCTCAGGGCCAGTTTCAGCAGGCTGGACGCCGGCGCACGCAGGGTGCAATCGACGCCGCTTTCCCAGTGCGAGGCCAGCATCAGGCCTTCGTCGCTGGGCAAAATGAACAGCTGCAGCGCCGGACTGCGGCAATCGACGGCAATCACCTTGCCGGTCAAATGCGCCAGCCGCGGCAGCGCCGTGCTGTCGAGACGCAGCACCCGGTTCAGGCCGAGTTCAACGCTGGCGAGCAGCCCGGTGAGCAGCATCAGGGCTTGATGCCGCGGTGCAGGGCGACGATGCCTGCGGTCATGTTGTGATAGGTCACACGGTCGAAACCGGCATCAACCATCATCGACTTCAGGGTTTCCTGATTCGGGTGCATACGGATCGATTCGGCCAGGTAACGATAGCTTTCCGAGTCGTTGGTGATCAGCTTGCCCATCAGCGGCATGAAGGCGAACGAGTAAGCGTCGTAGGCTTTGGACATCAGCGCGTTGGTCGGCTTGGAGAATTCCAGCACCAGCAGACGACCGCCGGGCTTGAGTACGCGCAGCATCGAACGCAGGGCGTCTTCCTTGTGCGTCACGTTGCGCAGGCCGAAAGCGATCGTGACGCAGTCGAAATGATTGTCCGGGAAAGGCAGTTTTTCTGCGTCGGCCTGGACGAATTCGACGTTGCCCGCCACACCCAGATCCAGCAGGCGGTCACGGCCGACCTTGAGCATGGATTCGTTGATGTCGGCCAATACCACCTGGCCGGTCGGGCCAACGAGGTGTGAAAACTTTTTGGTCAGGTCACCGGTGCCGCCGGCGATGTCGAGCACGCGATTACCGCTGCGCACGCCCGACAGCTCAATCGCGAAACGCTTCCACAAACGGTGCATGCCGCCCGACAGAAGGTCGTTCATCAAGTCGTACTTGGCGGCTACGGAGTGGAACACCTCAGCGACTTTTTCCGCTTTCTGGCTTTCCGGAACGTTTTTGAAGCCGAAGTGAGTGGTGGGTTCGGCATCGCTGCCTTTGCGCTGATCAGTCATATCGCTGTCACCAAAAGAGAATGCGCGACATTCTAATCCCCAGGGCATGCTTTGTCTTGGAATGGCTAAAGGTAAGATGAGCAACCCTCGGGACGATTTGCCGCAGACGCGGTCAAGATTTACCGACAAGCATTCGTAGCTGTATTCAAAAAGAAGGAGCCACCCAATGGCCAAAATCAGTGTTGAGCGTGCCCACAGCCTGGGTAAGGAAGCCGCCCGCGAGAAGGCCGACAAGCTGGCCAAAAAGCTTAATGAACAATACGGCCTGGAGCCGCAATGGTCGGGCGACGTATTGAATCTCAAGCGCTCGGGTGTGAAAGGCGCGGTGCATGTTGGTGATGAGTCGATCCGCGTCGACGTGGAACTGGGCCTGATGATGTCGGCCATGAGCGGCATGATCAAAGCCGAGATCGAGAAAGCTCTCGATAAAGCGCTGGTCTGATCGCGATTTTTCGATAAACCGAGATCTCCTGTGGGAGCGAGCCTGCTCGCGAAAGCAGTGTGTCAGTCGACTCAGCTATTGACTGATACGCCGTATTCGCGAGCAGGCTCGCTCCCACATTTGTTTTGGGGTGCCCCTGCTGTTTATGTCAGTTGTTAGGGTGCCGTTTCTAATTTTTCTACTTACTTTGTGCCTGAGCCCGACACTTTCGCGGGCAGTTCCTCAAACCTTCTGCGCGTGAGGTGCACCATGGCCAAAGTAATTT
Source organism: Pseudomonas sp. P42 (assembly GCF_017973755.1). Taxonomy (NCBI): domain Bacteria; kingdom Pseudomonadati; phylum Pseudomonadota; class Gammaproteobacteria; order Pseudomonadales; family Pseudomonadaceae; genus Pseudomonas; species Pseudomonas sp. P42. Next base: position 250,248 of record NZ_JACOPU010000005.1, read on the forward strand.
TGAAGAAAAAAATCGACGCTTCGACTTCTGCTCTGAGCGACGTCAAATCCTATGCCCGCAAGATCTGGCTGGCAGGCCTGGGTGCCTACGCCAAGGTTGGCCAAGAGGGCGGCGAGTACTTTCAAGAGTTGATCAAGGCTGGTCAAACTGTTGAAAAGAAAGGCAAAAAGGTCGTCACCGAAAAACTCGAAGCGGCCAATGCCGAAATCGACGAAGCCCGGGATGAAGTCAGTTCTTTCAAAGGTCGCGTCGAAGTTCAGCTCGACAAGGTCGAGAAGGCATTCGATACCCGTGTAGCAAGCGCCTTGAATCGTATCGGCATTCCGTCTAAACATGACGTTGAGACACTCTCTGCTAAGCTCGATGAGCTGACGGCATTGCTCGAACGCGTCGCGCGTAAATCTTAAGGAGAACGGGATGGCTGGTAAAAAGAACACCGATAAAGAAGGCAGCTCGTGGATTGGGAAAGTCGAAGACTACTCCCGCAAAATCTGGCTGGCTGGTTTAGGCGTGTACTCGAAGATCGACACTGACGGCAGCAAGCTCTTCGATACATTGGTCAAAGACGGCGAGAAAGCCGAGAAGCTCACCAAGTCTGCAGTCGGCAAAAAAGTCGATGCCGCCAAGGATTCTGCTTCTTCTGCCAAGTCGCGCATCAGCGGCGTGAAAGATCGCGCGCTGGGCAAGTGGGACGAGCTCGAAGGAGCTTTCGACAAGCGCCTGAACAGCGCGATTTCGCGCCTGGGCGTACCGAGCCGCAATGAGGTCAAGGCCCTGCACAGCAAGGTTGAAACCTTGACCAAGCAGATCGAAAAACTCACCGGCGAGAAGGCACGTCCTGTGGCGGCGAAAACCGCTGCGGCAAAACCGGCAGCTAAAACTGCAGCGGCCAAGCCAGCAGCCAAAACCGCGGCCAAGCCATTGGCCAAAGCGGCTGCCAAACCTGTGGCGAAAGCCAAGGCTGCGGTTAAATCCGTAGCGAAAACAGCGGCCGCCAAACCTGCTGCAAAAGCCGCGGCCAAACCGGTTGCTGCTGCCAAGACCGCTGCCAAGTCGGTTGCCAAACCTGCAGCAAAAGCAGCCGCCAAGCCAGCCGCGAAAACCGCTGCCGCCAAGCCCGCAGCCAAACCGGCTGCAGCGAAGAAGCCGGCAGTGAAAAAACCGGCCGCGCCGAAAGCCGCTGCGCCAAAACCGGCCGCTCCAGCAGCCAAGCCTGCGACCCCGGCAACCCCGGCCAGCGCGTCGAACTCCGCCGCTGCACCGACCCCGGCCGCAACCCCGACTGCTGCATCGACCCCGTCGACGCCAACCAGTCAGTCCTGATTTTTCAGGGCAAAACAAAACGCCCGGCCTGTGAAGGTCGGGCGTTTTTTATTTGAAATCCAATAGCCCCTCACCCTAGCCCTCTCTCAGAGGGAGAGGGCTGGGGTGAGGGGCTTTTGAAGTCAGTCATGATCTTCCAGATACTGCAAAGCCATCCGCTCCGTGGCCACCTTCACCGGCGGCAACAAATGCGGCGCCACCAGCATCATGATCTGGTACACGACCAAGCGAACCTCGCCTTCGCGATCCAAAATCCGCTGATAATCCAGCGAAAACAGCAACGTCATGGTGATCTGCTCCACCAGTTGCCCCAGCGCCTGGGTATCACTGACCAACTGCCCCGAAGCCTTCAACCGCGCCAGCAACGACGCCAGCGTGCGCTTCAACGCATTGAGCAGATGACGAATGCCCTTCGCCAGTTTCGGCAATCGCCCCGCCAGGTTCGACAGGTCCTGAAACAGGAACCGGTACTGCGCCAGCCGCTCGACGATCAAATGCAAAAACAGCCAGTAATCCTCCGGCGCCAGCTCCACGTCCGGCGGTGGATCCAGCAGCGGTGCCAGTTCATTCTGGAAGCGGTCGAACAGCCCAAGTATCAGCGGTTCCTTGCCGTGAAAGTGGTAGTAGAGGTTGCCGGGGCTGATCCCCATTTCGTTGGCAACTTCCATGGTGGAAACGTTCGGCTCGCCCTTTTCGTTGAACAATTGCAGAGCACATTCGAGAATCCGGTCGCGGGTTTTCATCCAGTCTTCTTAGAAAAGTTCGGTTAAGCGTCAGCGCACACGCACGTAAGTACCGGGTGCTGCCTCCATCGGTGGATAGTTCGGGTTACCGAGGGTCATCTGGGTTTCGTGCTGGGCGCCCGAGCGCTGCTGAATCCATTCCAGCCACTTCGGCCACCAACTGCCGTCGACGTGTTTGGCGTCGTAGTACCAGGCGCGTGGATCACTGCTCATCTTGCCGTTCTCGACATACGAGGCTTTCGGGTTGCTGGGCGGGTTGAGAATGCTCTGCACATGGCCGCTGTTGGACAGCACGAAACGGCGGTCGCCACCCAGTAACAGGGTCGAGCGATACACCGCATCCCATGGCGTGATGTGGTCGTTCATGCCGGCGACGCTGAAACTGTCGATCGTGACTTTCTGCAGGTCAATCGGCGTGCCGCACACTTCCAGCCCGCCCGGGTGGGTGAGCGGGTTGTGCTTGAAGAAATCCAGCAGGTCGCCGTGCAAGGCTGCCGGCAGACGGGTGTTGTCGTTGTTCCAGTAGAGAATGTCGAAGGCTGGCGGCTCCTTGCCCAACAGGTAATTGTTGACGAAGTAGCTCCAGATCAAATCATTCGGGCGCATCCAGGCGAATACCTTGGCCATGTCGCGACCATCCAGCACGCCTTTTTGATAGGAGCGACGCTTGGCGGCTTCGAGGGTCTGCTCATCGGCAAACAGCGTGGCCGGGGTTTCGATCTGGCTGTCGAGCAGGCTGACCAGGTAGGTGGCGCTGGAGATACGGCGCAATTGCCGCTTGGCCTGCAAATGACCTTGCAGTGCGGCGATGGTCAGGCCGCCGGCGCAGGCGCCCATCAGGTTGACCTCGCGGGCGCCGGTGATCGCCCGGCACACGTTCATCGCTTCTTCCACGGCCTCGACATACGTCGACAAGCCCCACTCGCGGTGGCGCACATCCGGGTTGCGCCAGCTGATCATGAAAGTCTGCAGGCCGTTCTTCAGGGCGTACTGCACAAAGCTGTTCTGCGGGCTGAGGTCGAAAATGTAGTACTTGTTGATTTGCGGCGGCACCACCAGCAGCGGCTTGGCGTACTGTTTTTCGCTCATCGGCTTGTACTGGATAAGCTCGAGCATCTCGTTGCGAAACACCACCGAGCCGGGTGTGGTGGCAACCGTTTTACCGACTTCGAAAGCCTGACGGGTCACCTGCCGTGGCAGGCCATCGTTGTGCAGCAGATCATCAAACAAATGACTGAGGCCGCGCACCAGACTGTTGCCGCCGGAGTTGAACAGCTCCTTGATCGCCAGCGGGTTGAGCAGGGTGTTGGACGGCGCCACGGCGTCGTTGAGCAGGGTGAAGGCGAAGTGGGCGCGGGCGCGGTCCTCCGGGTTCATGTTGCTGTCGTCGATCCAGCTCTTGACCTGCTTCTGCCAGGCCAGATACGCCTGCAGACTGCGTCGATAAAACGGATTGAGGCTCCACGCCGGATCGGCAAAACGGCTGTCCTGCGGATTAGTGGGATGCAGGGTCTCGCCGAGCAACACGCGACCGAGTTGGCCGCCCAGTTTCAGGGCGTGCCTGGCGCTGTGGACCGGGTTGCGCAGACCATGGGCGGCGACGCTGCGCAGCGTCGAGATCAGATCCCGACCGCGCAAACCGGTGATCGCACTTTGTGCGTTGATGAACACGGCCGGACTTGGCACTACGCCCGTCGCTGGTTTGTCGCGCATGACTCAACACTCCTTCGTCTTCAGGCCAAAAACAAACTCACCGAACCAGAACACCATAGACGCTGTTATGGATTGCTGCCTGCGCGGCGTCCTGCTGCGCACTCTGTGTAAAGCCCTGCATAAAGCCTGCCGCAGCGATCAGCCGCCCAATGGTGACGGGTGCGGGTGCATCACCGCTCGCTGACGTTCCTCCTGGAGGAATTTCATGATGATCGGTGCCACAGCTTCGGCACGGGTAATCAGGAACAGATGGCCGTCATCGATGATGTGCAACTGGGCGTTGGGAATTCGCCAGGCGAGCATGCGCATATTGACCAACGGGATCAGTGGATCGTCGTCGCCGGCCAGCACCAGCGTCGGTTGATGGATCTTGTGCAGCCAGTGAATGCTGGTCCAGCCAAGGCCGGCGAACAGTTGCCAGTAGTAACCGAGCTTGCCCGCCGAGCGCACTTTCGCGGCATGGCTGGCCGCCAGCGTTGGGTCGCGGCGAAACGAGCCGCCGTAGATCATCGGCGCGATGCGGATCACATGCGACGGCTGGATGTAGCGCCTGGGGCTGGCCATCATCCACAGCACTTTCGGTTTGCCCGGCACCATCACGGCACCTGCAGCGGTCGCCGCGAGCACCAGTTTCTTGCAGCGCTCGGGGTAGTCGTAGGCGAATTGCTGCGCGAGCGCGCCGCCCCACGACACGCCGATCACATTGACCTGACCGTAGTCGAGGTAATCGAGCATCCGCGACGTCAGTTTGGCCAGGCCAGGAAAACGGTATGGCCGATTGGGCGTCGAGGAGCCGCCGACACCGGGCACGTCGAAGGCGATCACTTCCAGATCCGGGTCCAGCGCCGCGACAAATGGAAACACCAGCTCCAGGTTGGCGCCGATGCCGTTGAAAATCAGCAAGGGCGTCAAGTGAGGCTTGCCGGGGCGTACCGCCGTGCGGAGGGTCTGGCCATCCAGCTCGACGGTACGGAATATGAACGGTTGCGGCATGCGTCAGGCCCTTCGGGTTAGAGTGGAGCAGCTACAAGCCGCAAGCTTCAAGCAGAACTTGCTCAGCTTGCGGCTTGTAGCCTGTGGCTTGCCGCTATCTTTCATGTACGTAAGTGCCCGGCGATGTTTCGCCCGCCGGGTAAGCCTTGTTGCCCAGTTTGGTCGGGGCCTTTTTCAGGTTGCCCGCCCGCTCGGCCTGCCACGCCTGCCAATGCAGCCACCAGGAATCCGTGTGCTTGGTCGAGTTCTCTTGCCAGTCTTCGGCATTCGCGGCCATCTCTTCGCCGGTCATGTATCGGGACTTCGGGTTGCCCGGCGGGTTCAGAATGCTTTGGATGTGGCCGCTGCTCGACAACACGAACTCCACTTTCCCACCAAACAATTGCGCCGACTTGTAGCAAGACTTCCACGGGGTGATGTGGTCATTGGTGCCGGCCAGCGAATAGATATCGGCGGTGACCTGCTTGAGGTCGATCGGTGTGCCGCACACTTCCAGTGCATTGGCACGAATCAGTGGATTGTTTTTGAACATCTCGATCAGGTCGCCGTGGAACGCTGCCGGCAACCGTGTGGTGTCGTTGTTCCAGAACAGGATGTCGAACACCGGCGGCTCGTTGCCGAGCAGGTAGTTATTGACCCAGTAGTTCCAGATCAGGTCGTTGGGGCGCATCCACGCGAAGACCTTGGCCATGTCTTTGCCCTCAAGCACCCCGGCCTGATACGAGTGGCGCTTGGCGGTCTCCAGGGTCTGTTCGTCGACGAACAGGGCGACGTCGCTGTCCAGCGTGGTGTCGAGCACGCTGACCAGCAGGGTCAGGGCATTGACCTTGTTCTGGCCGAGCGCCGCATAGTGGCCGAGCAGGGCGGTGCAGGTGATGCCGCCGGAGCAGGCGCCGAGCATGTTGATGTCTTTGCTGCCGGTGATCGCGGTGACCACGTCGACCGCCTCTTTCAGCGCATCGATGTACGTCGACAGGCCCCACTCGCGCTGCGCCTTGGTCGGGTTACGCCAGCTGACAATGAAAGTCTGCACGTTGTTGCGCAGGCAGAAGCGCGCCAGGCTCTTGTCCGGGCTCAGGTCGAATACGTAAAACTTGTTGATCTGTGGCGGCACCACCAATAGTGGGCGCTCGTGGACTTGCTCGGTGATCGGCCGGTACTGGATCAGCTCCAGCACATCGTTGCGAAACACCACGGCGCCTTCAGTCACGCCCAGGCTTTTGCCGACCTCGAACGCGCCCATGTTGACCTGGCTCGGCATGCCGCCGTTGTGCACCAGATCCTTGGCCAGATGGGAGAGGCCGTCGAGCAGGCTTTTGCCACCGGTTTCGAAGAAGCGTTTGACCGCTGCAGGGTTGGCTGCGGTGTTGGTCGGGGCCATGGCCTCGGTCATCAGGTTGATGACGAAGTGGCCACGCGCGATGTCTTTGGGCGACAGGCTGCTGTCGTCGATCCAGGCATGGAGTTCCTTGCGCCACGCCAGATAGGTTTGCAGATAACGTTTGTAGAGCGGGTTCTGGCTCCACGCAGGATCAGCGAAGCGGCGGTCATCGCCTGCCGGTTGCAGTTCGGATTTGCCAAACAGCACGTTTTTCAGTTCGAGGCCGAAATGGGTGACGTGCCTGACGCTATGGATCGGTTGTTTGATGGCCTGTTTGAGCACCATACGAGCAGAGGCCAGCAGATCCTTTCCGCGCAGCCCAACGACGGGATTAAGCCCCAAGGTGTTTTCCGAGGCTTGATACTTCAGGTCATCGTTATTCTTGTTACTCATCTACGACGCTCCATTGTCCTGAGACGAGTACCCGGCTATCTGCTGTGCAGTTCCACAGCGATTGCCAGGTACTACTGCTCGGGTGACCGTTAATTCTGCATAGCTGCTTTACAGTCGTAGAGCACTGCAGGGAACTTGCCAGCTCCATTGGTTACCCGAGTTTAATTTTTTTCGCAAGCGGGCCGATCCTCGACGCCACAGCGGAGCATTCAAACAGATGAAGTTAGAAAATGCCCTCTAAAGAGCAGGACCCTCGGACTAGAGCATCAGCTTGACGATTGACTCGTCCGGATCACGGGTTTTACCAGCGGCTTTGAGCTCGGCCAGATAATCGGCCCAGAGTGCGTCATGACGTCGCCCCAGCTCATAGAGATATTCCCAAGTGAACAAGCCACTGTCGTGGCCGTCATCGAAGGTCAGTTTCAGTGCGTAGTGACCGGCCGGTTCCAGCTTGCTCAGACCGACGTTGAGCTTGCCGAATTGCAGGATCGGTTTGCCGTGGCCCTGGACCTCGGCGGAGGGAGAATGCACACGCAGAAATTCCGCGGGCAGGGTGAACTCCTCGCCGGACGCGTAGGTGAGCGTCAGGGTTTTCGAGGCTTTGTGAAGTTTGATGTCGCTAGGAATCATAGGAAAAGCCTTCAGCTGCGAGCTACAAGCGGCAAGCTTAACTCAGCTTGCCGCTCGCGGCTTGTAGCTTGCAGCTCTACAGAATGTAGCGGGACAGATCTTCGTTCTGCGCCAATTCGCCGAGGTGGCTGTTGACGTATTCAGCGTCGATCAGGATCACCTTGTCATCGTGACTGCTGGCCAGATCGCCGGCGCTGAACGACACCTCTTCCAGCAGGCGCTCGAGCAGCGTGTGCAGACGACGAGCACCGATGTTCTCGGTCTTCTCGTTAACCTGCCAGGCGATCTCGGCGATGCGCTTGATGCCTTCGGGCTGGAACTCGATGTTCAGGCCTTCGGTTTTCAGCAGCGCGCAATATTGCTCGGTGAGCGAGGCATGCGGTTCGCTGAGGATGCGTTCGAAGTCTTCCGGGCTCAGGGCCTTGAGTTCGACGCGGATCGGCAGGCGGCCTTGCAGCTCCGGTACCAGATCGCTCGGCTTGCTCAGGTGGAATGCGCCAGACGCGATGAACAGGATGTGGTCAGTCTTGACCATGCCCAGTTTGGTGTTGACGGTGCAGCCTTCAATCAGTGGCAGCAGGTCGCGCTGCACACCCTCGCGGGACACGTCGACGCCGCCGGAATTACCGCGCTTGGCCACTTTGTCGATCTCGTCGATGAACACGATACCGTGCTGCTCGACCGCTTCGAGGGCCTTGGCCTTCAACTCTTCTTCGTTGACCAGTCGCCCGGCTTCTTCGTCGCGCACCAGTTTCAACGCTTCTTTGACCTTGAGCTTGCGCGACTTCTTCTTGCCCTTGCCCATGTTGGCAAACAGGCTTTGCAACTGGTTGGTCATCTCTTCCATGCCCGGCGGCGTGGCGATCTCGATGCCGGCCACTTCGGCGACTTCGATCTCGATTTCCTTGTCGTCCAGCTGACCTTCGCGCAGACGCTTGCGGAACAGCTGACGCGTGTTGGAATCCTGACTCGTCGACTCATCGCTGTTCAAGCCCATGCGGGCCGGCGGCAGCAGTGCGTCGAGGATGCGATCTTCGGCGGCGTCCTCGGCGCGATGGCGAACGCGGGACATTTCCTGTTCGCGCAGCATCTTGATCGCAGCATCGGCCAGATCACGGATGATCGACTCGACGTCACGGCCGACATAGCCGACTTCGGTGAACTTGGTCGCTTCGACCTTGATGAACGGCGCGTTGGCCAGTTTCGCCAGACGACGGGCGATCTCGGTTTTACCGACACCGGTCGGGCCGATCATCAGGATGTTCTTCGGGGTCACTTCAACGCGCAGCTCTTCAGGCAGCTGCATGCGGCGCCAGCGGTTGCGCAGGGCAATCGCGACGGCGCGCTTGGCATCGTCCTGGCCGATGATGTGGCGGTTGAGTTCGTGGACGATTTCGCGGGGAGTCATGGACATAATTTTTGGCGGTCCTCAAGCAGAAAAAAGCCGTGGCACGGGGCCGAGTCAGGCTTCTTCAGCGAGATCCTGCTCCTCAATGGTCTGAGTGTGGTTGGTGAATACACAGATGTCGGCGGCGATACCAAGTGCGGTTTCGACGATTTCGCGAGCCGACAGGTCGGTCTTTTTCAGCAGCGCGCTGGCCGCAGCCTGGGCGTAACCGCCACCGGAGCCCATGGCGATCAGGCCGTTTTCCGGTTCGACCACGTCACCGTTGCCGGTGATGATCAGGGATGCATCCTTGTTGGCGACCGCGAGCATGGCTTCGAGGCGGCTGAGGGAACGGTCGGTGCGCCATTCTTTGGCGAGTTCGACAGCGGCGCGGATCAGGTGGCCCTGATGTTTCTCGAGCTGGCCTTCGAAGCGTTCAAACAAGGTGAAGGCGTCGGCGGTGGCACCGGCAAAGCCCGCGATGACCTGGCCGTGGTACAGGCGACGAACTTTCTTTGCGTTGCCTTTCATCACGGTGTTGCCGAGAGAAACCTGGCCGTCGCCGCCCATGACGACTTTGCCGTGGCGGCGGACTGAAACGATGGTGGTCAAGGGAAGAGTCTCCACGCAGCGGGGCGAAAATGCCTATGCCCATTCATATGGGGGTGGCGCGGAGGATTTCAACTGCGGGGCGGGAGAGGGGACGAGGGGTGGTGTGCCTGTTGCAGGCTTTAGTGTTTGTCGGTGCGCCTTCGCGAGCAGGCTCGCTCCCACAGGATTTACCCTGGTCCTGTGGGAGCGAGCCTGCTCGCGAAGAACGATGACGCGGTGCTACTGGCGAAATCAGCGGCTCTGGCGTTGTTGTAACAACAGGTTGCTGAAGCCGCTGCCGGCCAGTTGTTTCTGTGCCGTGGTCAGCTGCTCACGGTTGCTGAACGGGCCGACCAGTACGCGATACCAGGTTTCATCCTTCACCGTACCCGACTCAACCGCCACCGCCTGGCCGAGCAAAATGATCTGCGCCCGAACCTTGTCCGCATCCGCCTCTTTGCGGAACGAACCGGCCTGGAGGAAGAATTTGGTCACCGGCGCTGCTTTCACCGGAGGTGCCGGCGGCGGGGTAATGCCTGCCAATGCGGCCTGAGCCCGCGCAGTGTCGATTTTTGCTGCTTCCGCCGGGGTGACCGGTGTTGTCGGCACTTGCGGCGTCGGCAGGGTTTTCTCCGGTACGGCGTCCGGCGGCACGATCACTTCCGATTCCGGCAGCAGGGTGTAGAAGTCGTACTTCGGCTTCACCGGTTGCGTCGGGCTCGGCGGGGTCTTGTTGGCTTCGGCGATTTTCGCTTTCTGCTGTTGCTCGACCTTCTCGCGCTTGACCGTGTCGCTGCCTTTGCCAGGCTCCAGCTTCATCAGGAACACGATGAACGCACCGACCGTCAGGCCGATGGCCATCCACAGCCAACCTGGGATCGGCTGCTTCGCAGGCGCCTGGTAACGGCTGGCGCCACGTTTGGGTGCAGGTTTTTTCTTGGCAGCCAACTTACATACGCTCCAGAGTTTCCAGACCCAACAGCTCCAGGCCTTGCTTGAGGGTGCGACCGGTCAACGCGGCCAGACGCAGACGGCTCTGCATCTGGGCCGGGGTTTCGGCGGTGAGGATCGGGCAGTTCTCGTAGAAGCTCGAGAACAGGCCGGCGACGTCGTACAGGTAGGTGCAAAGAATGTGTGGCGTGCCTTTATCGGACACGTTGTTCAGCACTTCGCCGAACTGCGCCAGCTTGGCTGCGAGCTCATGTTCGTGTGCCGCTTCGAGGACGATCTGGCCGTCGACTTCGCTGAAGTCCTTGCCCAGTTTGCGGAATACACCGGCCACACGGGTGTAGGCGTACAGCAGATACGGCGCGGTGTTGCCTTCGAAGTTGAGCATCAAATCGAAGTTGAAGCTGTAGTCGCTGGTGCGGTGTTTGGACAGGTCGGCGTATTTCACCGCACCGATGCCGACGACCTTGGCGATGTTGCGCAGCTCGTCTTCGGCAAGCTCCGGGTTCTTCTCCTTCACCAGGTTGTAGGCGCGGTCCTGAGCTTCGGTCAGCAGATCGATCAACTTCACGGTGCCGCCGTCGCGGGTCTTGAACGGACGGCCATCGGCGCCGTTCATGGTGCCGAAGCCCATGTGCTCCATTTCCATCGGATGGGTCACGAAGCCGGCCTTGCGTGCCACGGCAAACACTTGCTGGAAGTGCAGCGCCTGACGTTGATCGACGAAGTACAGCGCGCGGTCGGCTTTCAGTTTGCCGCTGCGATAGCGCACGGCTGCCAGGTCAGTGGTGGCGTACAGGTAGCCGCCGTCAGCCTTGACGATGATCACCGGCAGCGGGTCGCCGTCGGCGTTCTTGAACTCGTCGAGGAACACGCACTGGGCGCCGTTGCTCTCGACCAGCATGCCGGCCGCTTTCAGGTCGTTGACCACATTGATCAGGTCGTCGTTGTAGGCGCTTTCGCCCATCACGTCGGCCATGGTCAGTTTGACGTTGAGCAGTTCGTAGATCTTCTGGCAGTGCGACAGCGAGATGTCCTTGAACTTGGTCCACAGCGCCAGGCACTCGGCGTCGCCGGCCTGCAACTTGACCACCAGGCCACGGGCGCGGTCGGCGAATTCGGCGGACTCGTCGAAACGCTGCTTGGCGGCGCGGTAGAAGTTTTCCAGGTCCGACAGTTCGTCGCTGGTGATCGGGTTCTCTTGCAGATAGGCCATCAGCATGCCGAACTGGGTGCCCCAGTCGCCAACGTGGTTCTGACGGATCACTTCGTCGCCGAGGAATTCAAGTACGCGCGCCACGCCATCGCCAATGATGGTCGAACGCAAGTGGCCGACGTGCATCTCTTTGGCCAGGTTCGGCGCAGACAGGTCGACCACGGTGCGCTGCGCAGGACCTGCCTTGCTCACGCCGACGTGGGCGTCGGCCAGGGCAGCGTCGAGTCGCGAAGCCAGCGCCTGAGTGTTCTGGAAGAAGTTGATGAAGCCCGGGCCGGCGATTTCGGCCTTGGTGACGTTCTCGTCGGCCGGCAACGCAGCGATGATTTTTTCCGCCAGATCGCGCGGCTTCATGCCTGCAGGCTTGGCCAGCATCATGGCGATGTTGCTGGCGAAGTCGCCGTGAGTCTTGTCACGCGCGTTCTCCACCTGAATCGCCGGCGTCAGGCCTTCAGGCAACACACCTTCGTTGACGAGTTGGGTGAGGGCTTGTTGGATCAGCTGGCGAATGGTGTCTTTCATGGTCTTCTCTTTCGACCGCAAGCGCGGCGGCGCATCGATGCGCGGGTGGAAAAACTGGGCATTATCCGTTGCGAAGACGGGCTTGCCAACCTTAGCAGGCAGCTTATGGATATGTGGTGACAAATAGACCGCTTTCGCGAGCAGGCTCGCTCCACATTGGATCTGCGGCGTTCATACATTATGTGTCTGGCATCAATCCCTTGTAGGAGCGAGCCTGCTCGCGAAGGCGATCTTCAGGTCAATACAAATCGACCGGATCGACATCTAAAGACCAACGCACCGCCCGCCCGCTCGGCATCTGCTCCAGGACCAGCAACCAACTGGCCAGCAGCCGATGCAGCGGTGCCCGCGCTGTCGCCTGCAGCAGCAACTGCGCGCGATAACGCCCGGCACGCCGCTCCATCGGTGCCGGCACCGGCCCAAGCAGTTCAATCCCGTTCAGCCCCTGCTCGACCAGTAAACGCTCCGCCTCGCTGCACGCCTCATCGAGAAAACCTTCGGCCTGCCCCGGCTTGTGCGCTTCGGCACGCAGCAGCGCCAAATGCGCGAACGGCGGCAGGCCGGCGGCGCGGCGCTCGCTCAAGGCCTGTTCGGCAAAGGCGAAATAGCCCTGTTCGGTCAGTTGCACCAATAAAGGATGGTCGGCGAGGTGGGTCTGAATGATCACCTTGCCAGGCTCTTCCGCCCGGCCGGCCCGTCCGGCGACCTGCACGATCAGCTGCGCCATGCGCTCGCTGGCGCGGAAGTCGCCGGAGAACAAACCACCGTCGGCATCGAGAATCGACACCAGCGTCACCCGCGGGAAATGGTGCCCCTTGGCCAACATCTGCGTGCCGACCAGAATGCAGGGCTGGCCCTTCTGGATCGTCGCGAACAGCTGATTCATCGCGTCCTTGCGCGACGTGCTGTCGCGGTCGACCCGCAGCACCGGGTAATCCGGAAACAGAATCGCCAGGCGTTCCTCTGCACGCTCGGTACCGGCGCCGACCGGGCGCAGATCGACCTTGTTGCACTTCGGGCATTGGCGCGGCGTGCGCTCGACGTAGCCGCAATGGTGGCAGCGCAATTCGCCGTGGCGCTGGTGCACCGTCATCCGCGCATCGCAGCGTGAACATTCGGACATCCAGCCGCAATCGTGACAAAGCAGCGTTGGTGCAAAACCGCGACGGTTGAGGAATACCAGTACCTGTTGCCCATTTGCCAGGGTCTGGCCAATGGCTTGCTGCATCGGCCCGGAAATCCCGCTGTCCAGTGGGCGGCTTTTCACATCCAGGCGCAGGAAGCGCGGTTGCTTGGCACCGCCGGCGCGTTCGTTCAGGCGTAGCAGGCCATAACGGCCGGTGTAGGCGTTGTGCAAGCTTTCCAGCGAAGGCGTGGCGGAACCGAGGACAATCGGGATGTTTTCCTGCCGCGCGCGCACCAGCGCCAGATCACGGGCGTGGTAGCGCAAGCCTTCCTGCTGCTTATAGGAGCCGTCGTGCTCTTCGTCGATGATGATCAGCCCCGGATTCTTCATCGGGGTGAACAGCGCCGAGCGGGTGCCGATAATAATGTCGGCCTCGCCGTCGCGGGCGGCGAGCCAGGCTTCGAGGCGCTCGCGATCATTGACGGCCGAGTGGATCAGGGCGATCCGCGCGTTGAAACGTTGTTCGAAGCGCGCCAGCGTCTGCGGACCGAGGTTGATCTCCGGGATCAGCACCAGCGCCTGTTTGCCGGCCTCGAGGGTTTCGCGGATGAGTTGCAAATAGACTTCGGTCTTGCCGCTGCCCGTGACGCCGGCCAAGAGAAACGCGTGATAACTGTCGAAGCCTGCGCGAATCGCCTCATACGCGGCGCGCTGCTCGGGGTTGAGCGGCAGCTCCGGTTGCGCCAGCCAATGTTCATGGCGTGCGCCGGGTGCATGGCGGCGGATCTCGACTTGCACCAGATTTTTCGCCAGCAGCAGATCGAGGCTGTCCTTGCTCAGCATCAGTTTGCTCAGCAACTGATGGGCGACGCCGTGAGGGTGTTGGGCCAGCGTGGTCAACGCTTCACGCTGACGCGGCGCCCGGGCGATGCGCGGATCATCGACGCTGGCGCCCGGCATTACCGACCAGAAGCGCTCCTGTCGGGCTTCGGCCAGTTCACCCTGACGCAATAGCACCGGCAGCGCCCAGCTCAAGGTGTCGCCGAGGCTGTGCTGATAATACTGGGATGTCCAAAGGCACAGCTTGAACAGCGCTGGCGGCAGTGGCGGGGTGGCGTCGAGCAGAGCCAGTGCCGGCTTGAGTTTCTCCACCGGCACTTCGCTGGTGTCGGTCACCTCCACCAGAATCCCGATCATCTCGCGTCGGCCAAACGGCACCCGCAGGCGCATGCCCGGTTGCAACTGCGCGCGCAGTACGCCGGCCGGCGCCCGATAGTCGAACAGGCGGCGCAAAGGCGAAGGCAGGGCGAGGCGCAGAATGGCGTCGGGCACGCGGGGGGATCTCGATCAGCAGACGATTAAAAGGACGGGGTACATAACCTGTGGGAGCGAGCCTGCTCGCGAAAGCGGTGTGTCAGGCGACGAAAATGCTGGCTGATAGATCGTCTTCGCGAGCAGGCTCGCTCCCACAGGGACAGGGCAATGGGTCGGGAGCCTAGCAGACGGTCGGTTCTGTGTCCTCCATCAGGAAAGCGTTCAATGCTGACGAGCGGTAACGCAGCATGATGTCAACAGCCGCCGTCAGCATTGAACAGCTTTTCTGATGGAGGGCACCCGGGACAGCTTGCGTGATTGCAAAGGTCTGGTAGAATCCGCGGCCTAATTACGTGCGGTATTCAACAATAGTGTTGGATGGCGGCACGCTAGCTGAGGAAGACACCATGAAAGCTGATATCCACCCGAATTACCCAGTCATCGCTGTTACCTGCAGCTGTGGCAACAAGTTTGAAACCCGTTCGACCTTCGGCAAAGCTCTGCCAATCGACGTGTGCAACGAATGCCACCCGTTCTACACCGGTAAGCAAAAGACTCTGGACACTGGCGGCCGCGTTCAGCGCTTCGCAGACCGTTTCGGTGCTTTCGGCAAGAAACCTGCTGCTGCAGAGTAAGGTTGAAGAGCCCGGTGGGCTTTTCCTCGCTGCTGAAAAAGGCGTCCCTCGCGGGCGCCTTTTTTATGCCTGCGATTTGGCTTTCCACTGCGCTTGCGTACTGCCCGACACCCTCCGGACTGACGCAAGTCGCCGTGCAACGCGTGGTCGATGGCGACACCTTGCGCCTGAGCGACGGCCGCAGCGTACGGATGATCGGCCTCAATACGCCTGAACTCGGCAAGCAGGGTCGCAGCGACGAGCCATTCGCCATTGCTGCGCGTAAACGCCTGGAAGCGCTGGTGGCTGAAAGCGGCGGGCGCGTCGGCGTGGTTCCCGGCAAAGAGTCAAAAGACCATTACGGCCGTACGCTGGCCCACCTCTACAGTGCCAGCGGCGCCAACCTCGAAGCGCAAATGCTCGCCGATGGCCTGGGTTTCCAGGTCGCGGTGGCGCCGAATGTCGATCTTGTTGCCTGTCAGCAAGCGGCTGAACGCGATGCGCGACAGGCGGGCCGAGGCCTCTGGCGGCAGTCACCTGTACTGAAAGCAGAGCAGATCCAGCGCTCGGGTTTCGCCGTGGTCAGTGGCCGTGTGAGCAAAGTGCAGCGCAATCGCGGTGGAATCTGGATCGAGTTGCAGGACTCGCTTGTATTGCGTGTTGCACCCAATCTGGTCGGACAATTCGACAATAATCGTTTGCAAGCGCTGAAGGGCAAGCAAATCGAGGCGCGTGGCTGGGTGGTCGATCGTTCGCGGCGCGGTGGGTTGAAACCGGGTCAGCCGCGTTGGCTGCTGCCACTGACCGATCCTGCCATGCTGCAGAGCGCACGCTGAATAAAAATTGTAGACATTTTTTCTGTCGATTGTGAACAGTCAAGCCCTTGTGCGCCGTGGCTCTTGGCCCAAAGTCGTAGGGCAGGGCGCTTGACAGGGGTGACCGCTCAGTCTTGTGGGGACTTTGCGAGGCGCGTATCCTCGCTGACCAGTCTGTCCAACAGTAAAAAAGCGGAATGCCAAAATGTCTGATCTGAAAACTGCCGCTCTCGAATACCATGCTCATCCTCGTCCAGGGAAGCTGAGTGTCGAGCTCACCAAGGCCACTGCTACCGCCCGCGACCTGTCGCTGGCCTACAGCCCCGGCGTAGCTGAACCAGTGCGCGAGATCGCTCGCGATCCTGAACTGGCCTACAAGTACACCGGCAAGGGCAACCTGGTTGCAGTCATTTCCGATGGCACCGCGATTCTCGGCCTGGGTAACCTCGGCCCATTGGCTTCCAAGCCCGTCAT
The DNA here is from genome assembly GCF_017973755.1 of Pseudomonas sp. P42. Classification (NCBI taxonomy): domain Bacteria; kingdom Pseudomonadati; phylum Pseudomonadota; class Gammaproteobacteria; order Pseudomonadales; family Pseudomonadaceae; genus Pseudomonas; species Pseudomonas sp. P42. The sequence goes on from NZ_JACOPU010000005.1 coordinate 266,431, forward strand.
GGAAGGTAAAGGCGTGCTGTTCAAGCGCTTCGCCGGCATCGACGTTTTCGACATCGAAGTCGACTCCGAAAGCCCGCAAGCCTTCATCGACACCGTCAAGCGTATCTCCATCACCTTCGGTGGCATCAACCTGGAAGACATCAAGGCCCCTGAGTGCTTTGAGATTGAACGTGCTCTGATCGAGCAATGCGACATCCCGGTATTCCACGATGACCAGCACGGCACCGCGATCGTGACCGCTGCGGGCATGATCAACGCCCTGGAAATTGCTGGCAAAACCCTGCCGGAAGCGAAGATCGTCTGCCTGGGCGCCGGCGCTGCCGCCATCTCCTGCATGAAGTTGCTGGTGAGCATGGGCGCAAGCATCGAAAACATCTTCATGGTTGACCGTACCGGCGTGATCCACTCCGGCCGTGACGACCTGAACCAGTACAAAGCCGTGTTCGCCCACGCTACTGACAAGCGCAGCCTGGCGGACGCTCTGCAAGGCGCTGACGTATTCGTCGGTCTGTCCGGCCCGAACCTGCTGAGCGCTGAAGGCCTGCTGTCGATGGCGGCAAACCCGATCGTGTTCGCGTGCTCGAACCCGGATCCGGAAATCTCCCCGGAACTGGCTCACGCCACCCGTAGCGACGTGATCATGGCGACCGGCCGTTCGGACTACCCGAACCAGGTCAACAACGTTCTGGGCTTCCCGTTCATCTTCCGTGGTGCTCTGGACGTTCGCGCCAAGCGCATCAACGAAGAAATGAAAGTGGCTGCCGCCAATGCGCTGCGCGAACTGGCCAAACTGCCAGTGCCTCAGGACGTGTGCGATGCCTACGGTGGTGCTCCGCTGGCATTCGGTCGTGAGTACATCATTCCGAAGCCAATGGACAAGCGCCTGATCACCCTGATCTCCGACGCTGTGGCCAAAGCCGCAATCGAGACCGGTGTGGCAACCCTGCCGTATCCGAAGAACTACCCGCTGAAAAGCGTGGATGACGTGTTCAACGGCTAAGCTGTTGTAGCGCTTCAAGCAAAAGCCCCGGTTCGTTATGAGTCGGGGCTTTTTTGTGGCTGGGGGTTTTGTGTTCCATATCTGGAGCAGCCCTCTCCCGGAGGTAGAGGGGACCGACCGTGGGATTTTTGAAAGCTACGCCGACCTGGAAGTACTGTGTTGAATCCATAGTCGACTCGGTCGTTCAGGTCGATGTATGAAGCCAGACACCTCGGTCGGCTCCCTCTACCTCCGGGAGAGGGCTGGGGTGAGGGGGTGGATTTCTGTAGCGCCCCAATGTCCAGCCAGCAAGTATAAAAAAGCCCCGCACTTCTCACGAAGGCGGGGCTTTTCAATGTGCACCGGGATCAGAACAGATCGATCGGCGCCTGCTCATCCGCCGGCAGCGGACTGCCCGGCACTGAGCCATTCCCCAGCTCATTCACCGATGGCGGCGTGTCTTCTGCCTTGAACAGCTCGAAGTAAGCACCCGGCGTGCTCGGCGTCGCCGCGCGACCACTGGCCGGGTCCACCCGCAGGCTCAGCAGACCTTCCGGCTCCGGCTGCACGTGGGGCGGCTTGTCCTTGAGGGCTGCCGCCATATAGTTCATCCAGATCGGCAGTGACACAGTGCCGCCGAACTCGCGGCGACCGAGGCTTTCCGGCTGATCGAAACCGGTCCAGACCGTGGTCACGTAGTCGGCGTTGTAACCGGAGAACCACGCATCTTTCGATTCGTTGGTCGTACCGGTTTTACCGGCGATGTCGCTGCGACCCAAGGCTAGCGCACGACGCCCCGTGCCGCGCTTGATGACGTCCTGCAGCATGCTGTTGAGGATGTATGTCGTGCGAGCGTCGACGATGCGTTCAGCGACTGCCGGCGTTTGCGGCGCGGCAGCGCTGCCCGGTGCTTCGCCCGGCACCGGCGCGGCGTTGACGGTAAACGATTCAGTGGCCGGCGCCGCGAGGCCATCAGTGGCCGAAGTACCCTGCGGAACGGTCGGCGGATTGGCGACGAACAGCGTGTCGCCATTGCGGCTTTCGATCTTGTCGATGATGAACGGCGTGATCTTGTAGCCGCCGTTGGCGAATGTGGCCCAACCGGTGGCGATCTCCATCGGCGTCAGCGTTGCGGTACCCAGCGCCAGCGACAGGTTCGGCGGCAGGTCCTGCTTGTTGAAGCCGAAGCGGGTGATGTAGTCGATGGTCTTGCCTACGCCCATTGCTTGCAGCAGGCGGATCGAAACCAGGTTACGCGACTTGTACAGCGCTTCACGCAAGCGGATCGGCCCGAGGAAGGTGTTGGTGTCGTTCTTCGGGCGCCAGACCTTGTCCAGGTACTCGTCGACGAACACGATGGGGGCGTCGTTGACCAGCGTGGCGGCGGTGTAACCGTTGTCCAGCGCAGCGCTGTAGACGAACGGCTTGAAGCTTGAGCCCGGCTGACGCTTGGCCTGCATGGCGCGGTTGTAATTGCTCTGCTCGAAAGCAAAACCGCCGACCAGCGAGCGGATCGCGCCGTTCTGTGGATCCAGCGACACCAGCGCGCCTTGCGCCTGGGGAAGCTGGCTGAACTTCAGCGAATTGTCTTTCTGGCGCTGCACGCGAACCAGATCACCGATCTGCGCAACGTCCGACGGTTGGCGCGGGTTGGCGCCCATGCTGTTGGTATTAAGGAACGGCCGCGCCCATTTCATGGTGTCCCACGCGACATGTTCTTCGCCAGTGCGGGTCAGCACTTGCAGGCCATTCTTGTCGACCTGAGTGACGATGGCCGGCTCAAGGCTGCTGATGGTGCGTTGCTTGGTCAGCTCGGTGGCCCATGCTTCGCGGGTCTTGCCCGGCAGGCGCGATTCGGGGCCACGGTAGCCGTGACGCTGATCGTAGGTCATCAAGCCTTCGTGCAGCGCGGTGTTGGCCATTTCCTGCAGGTTGCTCGGCACCGTGGTGGTGACCCGAAAACCCTCGGTGTAGGCTTCGCTGCCATAGCGGCCGACCATTTCGGCACGGGCCATTTCGGCAATGTACGGTGCGTTCACTTCCGGGGTGGGCACGTGATAGCTGGCGTTCAGAGGCTCGTTGATCGCCGCGGTGTACTCAGGCTCGGTAATCTTGCCGAGCTTGTACATGCGGCCCAGGATCCAGTCGCGACGCTCTTTACTGCGCGCCGGGTTGGCCAGCGGATTGAAGCGCGAAGGGGCTTTCGGCAGGCCGGCGATCATCGCCATCTGCGCCAGGCTGACGTCGCGGATCGACTTGCCGTAATACACCTGCGCCGCCGCCTCGATGCCGTAGGCGCGGTTGCCCAGATAGATCTTGTTCACGTACAGCTCAAGGATCTCGTCCTTGGTGAGTTGCCGTTCGATCTGCAAGGCCAGAAGAATTTCAGTGGCTTTTCGCGAGAAGCTGCGTTCGCTGGAGAGGAAGAAGTTCTTCGCCACCTGCATGGTGATGGTGCTGCCGCCGGACTGAATGTGACCGCTCTTGACCAGTTGGGTCGCGGCACGCATCAGGCTGCTCGGATCGACGCCGTAGTGGTTGGCGAAGTTGTCGTCTTCAGCACTTAGTAACGCATTAATGAAATTGGGGGGAATGTCGGCGAAACGGATCGGAGTACGGCGCATTTCGCCAAACTCTGCGATCAACTTGTCGTCGCTGCTGTAGACCCGCAGGGGAATCTGCAACTGAATGCTTCGCAGAGCCTCCACAGACGGCAAACCCGGACTAAGGTAAAGATAAGCGCCGCTGAGACCTAAAAGCAGTCCGCAGAAAACGGCGACGATGGACCAACCGAAAAATTTCAGCAGACGAATCAAGGCTTTTGGATATCCAGGGCAAAAAATGAATTTGGCGACGGGGTTCCGGCTACACACAGAACGGTCCGCGCAGGCAGTAAAAAGCGGAAAAAATCGCTGGGCATTATAAGCACTTTTCTGCTGGGGGGGCGTCATTTGCGCTTCTGTCAAGACGGGGTGAAGGAACGCAATGTGTATTACAGAGTCCGTAACTCACGGAAAGTCATAGGGAATTGGTAGTGCTGGGACTCTTCAATAAAAAGACCAATGCGTTACTGGGGATCGACATCAGCTCCACGTCCGTGAAGCTGCTGGAACTTAGTCGTCAGGGTGATCGCTACCGGGTCGAGGCTTATGCGGTTGAGCCGCTGCCACCGAACGCCGTGGTCGAGAAAAACATCGCCGAACTCGAGGGTGTGGGCCAGGCCTTGACCCGGGTGCTGGGCAAGGCACGCACTGGGCTGAGAAGCGTGGCGGTGGCGGTGGCCGGTTCAGCGGTGATTACCAAGATCATCGAGATGGACGCCGGGCTTTCCGACGACGAACTGGAAAACCAGCTCAAGATTGAAGCCGACCAATATATTCCCTATCCGCTGGACGAAGTCGCCATCGACTGCGAGGTTCAGGGCGTGTCGCCGCGCAACCCCGAGCGGGTCAACGTGTTGCTGGCTGCCTGTCGCAAGGAAAACGTCGAAGTCCGTGAAGCGGCACTGGCGCTGGCCGGGCTGACCGCGCGCGTGGTGGACGTCGAAGCGTACGCGCTGGAGCGTTCGTTCGGCTTGCTCGCCACGCAGCTGGCGGCTTCTCAAGAGCGCTTGACCGTGGCTGTGGTCGACATCGGCGCCACCATGACCACCCTCAGCGTCCTGCACAACGGCAAGATCATCTACACCCGTGAGCAGTTGTTCGGCGGCCGGCAACTGACCGAGGAGATCCAGCGTCGCTATGGCCTGACCGTCGAGCAGGCGGGGCTGGCAAAGAAGCAGGGCGGTCTGCCCGACGATTACGTCAGCGAGGTGTTGCAGCCGTTTCGCGAGGCGCTGGTGCAGCAGGTATCGCGTTCGTTGCAGTTTTTCTTCGCTTCCGGCCAGTACAACGCGGTCGACCATATTCTGCTCGCTGGCGGCACGGCGTCGGTGCCGGGGCTGGATCGGCTGATCGAACAGCGCCTGGATACTCCGACCCAAGTGGCCAATCCGTTTTCCAATATGGCCCTGAGCAGCAAGGTCAACGCCGGGGCGCTGGCCAGTGACGCGCCGGCCTTGATGATCGCCTGCGGGCTCGCGCTCAGGAGTTTCGACTGATGGCGCGGATCAACCTTTTACCCTGGCGCGAGGAGCGCCGCGAAGAGCGGCGCAAACGCTTCCTGCTGGCGCTGACCGGCGTGGTGGTCGGTTCGATCGGCGCGGTGTTCATTGCCGATCAGATCATCAGCGCGGCCATCGCCCGGCAAGCGGCGCGCAACGACTACATCGGCAAGCAGATTGCCGTGGTCGACGAACGCATCAAGCAGATCAGCGAACTCAAGGCCCATCGCCAGCAGCTGGTCGAGCGTATGCGCATCATTCAGGACTTGCAGGGCAACCGGCAGGTCAGCGGACGAATCTTCGATCAACTGGCGCGCACATTGCCCGACGGTGTGTATTTCACTGACGTGAAGATGGTCGGTAAAACCTTGTCGATCAGCGGTGCGGCGGAGTCGAACAACCGCGTCTCCGAGCTGATGCGCAATCTGGATGCGTCCGACTGGTTTGACGCGGCGAGCCTCACTGAAGTCAAAGCGACCAGTGCCGATCAGGTGGAGCAAACCAACGTCTTTCAGCTGACCGTTCGTCAGACCCAGCCAAAGATTGTGGAGGGCGAGCAATGAAGCCTTCCGAATGGCTGGAGAGTCTGCGCAACATCGACTTCAACGATCTGGACACCAGCAACATCGGGTCGTGGCCGGGCGCGGTCAAAGCCATCGCCGGAGCGCTGTTGATGGTGCTGGTATTGGCGTTTGGCTATAACTTTTTCATCAGTGACACGCAAAACCAGCTGCAGCTCAAGCGCGAAGAAGAGGCCACGCTGAAGGAACAGTTCGCCAGCAAAGCGCGCATATCCGCCAACCTGGATCTGTACACCCAGCAGATGAAAGAGATGGAAAAATCCTTCGGCGTGCTGCTGCGTCAGTTGCCCAGTGACACCGAAGTGCCGGGCTTGCTGGAAGACATCACGCGAACGGGTTTAGGCAGTGGTCTTGAGTTCGAGGAAATCAAACTGCTGCCGGAGGTTACCCAGCCGTTTTACATCGAGCTACCGATCCAGATTACCGTCACGGGTGCCTATCACGACCTCGCCACATTCGTCAGTGGCGTGGCCGGATTGCCACGCATCGTGACCCTGCATGACTTCGAACTGGCCCCGGCCAGCAAAGAGGGTGGGTCGAAGTTGCGCATGAGCATCCTCGCCAAGACCTACCGCTATAACGACAAGGGGCTGCAAAAATGACCCCGAAACGTTGTTGCGCCGGGTTGATGGCACTGCTGGCATTGAGCGGTTGTGGTGCCAGCAATGACTTCAGCGACCTCGACGCCTACATGAATGAAGTGCGCTTGCGCCCGGCAGGCAAGATTGAACCAACACCCACATTCCGGTCTTACCCAGCATTCAGTTACAGCGCTGCCAACCTGCGCAGTCCGTTCTCGCGTCAGGTGCGCGTCGATCTGGCCGGGCAGAAGCGTGGTTCGCGCAACGTCAAGCCTGACCCTGGTCGGGTCAAGCAATACCTCGAAGGTTTCAACATCGAGCAGTTCGAGATGGTCGGCACGATTGCCAATGCTTCCGGTTCCTTCGCGCTATTGCGTGGCGCCGGCGGGGTGCATCGCCTGAAGGTCGGCGATTACCTGGGGCGCAACGATGGGCGCATCGTGGCCATCAATGCGACCCAGGTCGATGTGGTCGAAATTGTGCCCGACGGTGAAGGCGCCTGGCTGGAACGTCCGCGCACCATTCCTTTGAAAGAGCATTCATAGTGGAAGTCGAATAATGAACAGGATTTTCTCCACCCTCGGTTTTTCGCTATGGATAGCGCTGTTGTCACCGATGGTACAGGCGGCCAACTTGAAGGCGCTGGATGTGGCAGCGTTGCCGGGTGATCGCGTCGAACTGAAGCTGTCGTTCGACGGCCCGCCGCCGCAGCCCAAGGGTTACACCACCGAGTCACCGGCGCGAATTGCGCTGGACTTGCCCGGTGTGGCCAGTCAGTTGGCGAGCAAAAATCTCGATCTGGGCAGTGGCAATGCGCGCACGGCCACGGTGGTTGAAGCCAAGGACCGCACGCGGCTGATTGTCAGTCTCACGCAATTGGCGCCTTACGACACTCGGGTTGAGGGCAACTATCTGTTCGTGGTGGTCGGGCAGGGCGCGCCGGCCAAGGCGCCGCGACCGGCAGTGGCGGCACCACGCGCGGCGACTACTGCTGCGTCCGCCAAGGCGTTCGTGGCGAAATCCCGGGCCATTCGTGGTGTGGATTTTCAGCGCGGCACTGCGGGCGAGGGCAATGTCGTCATCGACCTGTCCGACCCTACCATCGCCCCGGATATCCAGGAGCATGACGGCAAGATCATCCTCAGCTTCGCCCGTACGCAATTGCCGGAAAAGCTGCGGGTGCGTCTCGACGTGAAGGATTTCGCCACGCCGGTGCAATTCGTCAACGCCGGCGTAACCGCTGATCGCACGGTCATTACCGTCGAGCCCAGCGGCACCTTTGACTATTCCACGTTCCAGACCGATAACAAACTGACCGTCAGCATCCGTCCGATGACCGTCGACGACCTGCAAAAACGCAACGCCGATCGTCAGGCCTATGTCGGTGAAAAGCTCTCACTGAATTTCCAGGACATTGACGTGCGCTCGGTGCTGCAACTGATCGCCGACTTCACCAACCTCAATCTGGTGGCGAGCGACACGGTGCAGGGCGGTATCACCCTGCGTTTGCAAAACGTGCCGTGGGATCAGGCGCTGGATCTGGTGCTGAAGACCAAAGGCCTGGATAAACGCAAAATCGGTAATGTGCTGTTGGTGGCCCCGGCTGATGAAATTGCCGCGCGCGAACGTCAGGAGCTGGAGTCGCAGAAGCAGATCGCCGAATTGGCGCCGCTGCGTCGTGAGCTGTTGCAGGTGAACTATGCCAAGGCTGCGGACATCGCCAAGTTGTTCCAGTCGGTGACCAGCGCCGAGGCCAAGATCGACGAGCGTGGATCAATCACTGTCGACGAACGGACCAACAACATCATTGCCTACCAGACCCAGGATCGTCTCGACGAGCTGCGGCGGATCGTGGCGCAACTGGATATTCCAGTGCGTCAGGTGATGATCGAGGCGCGCATCGTCGAGGCCAACGTCGATTACGACAAGAGTCTGGGGGTGCGCTGGGGCGGCTCGATCCAGAACAAGGGCAACTGGAATGCTTCCGGGGTCAACGGTTCATCGACCACCATCGGCACGCCGGGCAGCACCAGTACCAACTCGCCGTTCGTCGACATGGGGACCGTCGGCAATACTTCCGGGATCGGTATCGCGTTCATTACCGACAACGTTTTGCTCGATCTGGAGCTGACGGCCATGGAGAAGACCGGCAACGGTGAAATCGTTTCGCAGCCCAAAGTGGTCACCTCCGACAAAGAGACCGCGAAGATCCTCAAAGGCACCGAGATTCCTTACCAGGAAGCCAGCTCCAGCGGCGCAACGTCGGTGTCGTTCAAAGAGGCTTCGCTGTCGCTGGAAGTGACCCCGCAGATCACCCCGGATAACCGCATCATCATGGAGGTCAAGGTCACCAAGGACGAACCGGATTACCTGAACAAAGTGCAGGATGTACCGCCGATCAAAAAGAACGAGGTCAACGCCAAAGTGCTGGTCAATGATGGCGAAACCATCGTGATTGGCGGTGTTTTCTCAAATACTCAGAGCAAGGTTGTAGATAAGGTGCCATTTCTTGGCGATGTGCCGTATCTTGGCCGCCTTTTCCGGCGTGATGTGGTTTCGGAGAAAAAATCCGAGCTGCTGGTATTTCTCACTCCGCGTATCATGAATAACCAGGCGATTGCTGTGAGTCGTTGATTCTGTGCGAAATTTGATTCTTGTAGGTCCGATGGGTGCTGGCAAAAGCACCATCGGCCGATTACTGGCCAAAGAGCTGCGCCTGCCGTTCAAAGATTCCGACAAGGAAATTGAACTGCGCACGGGCGCCAATATCCCGTGGATCTTCGACAAGGAAGGCGAGCCGGGCTTTCGGGACCGTGAGCAGGCGATGATCGCCGAGCTGTGCGAGTTCGACGGCGTGGTGTTGGCGACCGGCGGCGGCGCGGTGATGCGCGATGCCAATCGCAAGGCCCTGCATGAGGGCGGGCGCGTGGTGTATCTGCACGCGTCCGTCGAACAGCAGGTCGGCCGCACTTCCCGCGATCGCAATCGACCGTTGCTGCGCACCGCCGATCCGGCGAAAACCCTGCGTGACTTGCTCGCCATCCGTGATCCGCTCTATCGGGAAATTGCCGATCTGGTGGTGGAAACCGACGAACGGCCGCCGCGTATGGTAGTGCTCGACATTCTCGACCGTCTGGCGCAGCTTCCTCCCCGTTAAAGCATCGCCCGAAATGCGCTATCCTCGGCGTCCTGTCACAGCCCGCCGAGGTTGTGGCGGATGGCGTGCCGATGGCGTCATACCCGCTATAGGCCGCAGTAACCAATAATTCAGGGCAGGACGCCTGCTTCCATCTTCACTGTGGGGACACATGCAGACACTCAAGGTCGATCTAGGCGAGCGCAGCTACCCGATTCATATTGGCGAAGGTTTGTTGGATCAGCCCGAGTTGCTGGCTCCGCATATCCACGGGCGCCAGGTGGCAATCATCTCCAATGAGACCGTTGCGCCGCTCTATCTCGAACGTCTGACGCGCAGCCTGGCGCAGTTCTCGGTTATTTCCGTGGTGTTGCCGGACGGCGAAGCCTTCAAGAACTGGGAAACCCTACAACTGATCTTCGATGGTTTGCTAACCGCCCGCCATGATCGCCGCACTACTGTTATCGCCCTCGGCGGCGGTGTGATCGGCGACATGGCCGGATTCGCCGCTGCCTGCTATCAACGCGGCGTCGACTTCATCCAGATCCCCACCACGTTGCTGTCCCAGGTCGATTCGTCGGTGGGCGGCAAAACCGGGATCAACCATCCGCTGGGCAAGAACATGGTCGGCGCGTTCTATCAGCCGAATGTCGTGCTGATTGATACGGCGTCCCTGAAAACCCTGCCACCGCGCGAGCTGTCGGCGGGTCTGGCTGAGGTCATCAAGTACGGTCTGATCTGCGACGAGCCGTTCCTCGGCTGGCTCGAAGACAACGTCGACGCCTTGCGCGCGCTGGATCAAACAGCCCTGACTTACGCCATCGAGCGCTCCTGCGCAGCCAAGGCTGCGGTGGTCGGCGCCGATGAGAAGGAAACCGGCGTACGCGCCACGCTCAACCTCGGCCACACTTTCGGCCACGCCATCGAGACCCACATGGGCTATGGTGTCTGGTTGCATGGTGAGGCGGTAGCGGCTGGCACCGTGATGGCGCTGGAGATGTCAGCGCGTCTGGGCTGGATCAGCGAACAGGAGCGCGATCGCGGCATTCGTCTGTTTCAGCGGGCCGGCCTGCCGGTGATTCCGCCTTCTGAAATGAGCGAAGCCGATTTTCTTGAACACATGGCAATCGACAAAAAAGTGATCGACGGTCGTCTGCGCCTGGTGCTGCTGCGCCGGATGGGCGAAGCGGTAGTGACCGACGATTATCCGAAAGAGGTTCTACAGGCCACGCTGGGAGCGGATTACCGCGCCCTGGCTCAGCTTAAAGGTTAATAAGATTCCGATGACTAGTTTGCATGCCGACGAGGCGTTCCTCGGCCATTTTCAGTTAAGCCACGACCCCTTCGCGCCGCGCGTTCCGGGCTTCAAATTCTTTCCGGCCCAGCGCAAACCGGTGCTCGGCCAACTGCATCACCTGGCGCGTTACAGCCAGTTGCTGCTGGTGGTCACTGGCCCGCAGGGCAGTGGCAAGACTTTGCTGCGCCAGGCGCTGGTCGCCAGCACCAACAAGCAATCGGTACAGAGCGTTGTGGTTTCCGCGCGGGGTGCCGGCGATGCCGCTGGCGTACTGCGTCAGGTGGCGCAGGCGCTGAACGTGGCTCAGGCCGAAGTCGGCGCGATTCTGGATCAGGTGGTGCAGTTGGCATTGACCGGCCAGGAAGTCTATTTGCTGGTGGATGACGCCGAGCAGCTCGACGAATCCGCCCTCGAAGCGCTGATGGCGCTGGGTGCCGGCGCGCCGGAAGGTCGCCCGCATGTGTTCCTGTTCGGTGAGTCGTCGCTGATCGCTCAGCTTGAGGCTTTGCATCTCGAAGAAGAGCGCTTCCACGTCATCGAATTGCAGCCTTACACCGAAGAAGAGACGCGCGAGTATCTCGACCAACGGCTCGAAGGTGCGGGCCGGGGTGTCGAACTTTTCACCGCGGATCAGATCTCTGATATTCACGAAAGCTCCGAGGGTTGGCCTGGCAACATCAACCAGGTCGCTCGCGATGCACTGATCGAAGTCATGATTGCCAGCCGCTCTGCGGTCAAGCGTCCAAGTATGGGGTTCAACATGCCGAAGAAACACGTATTGGCGATTTCCGCCGTCGTTGTGGTCGCGGTCGCCGCCGCCTGGCTGATGCCGGGTCGCAACAAGGCGCCAACCACCGGCGCACCCGCCAACGAACAGGCACAACTGCCATTGGGCCAGGGCGCAGCCAATGGCGGCGCGCCGAACGTCGAATTTGCCGGTAATACGCAGCCGATGCCGTTGCCGCTGGTTGGCAACTCGCAACCGGTGATGCGCGGCCCGCTGGCCGAAGCTGCTGGCGGTATCACCGAAGGCGACGACGGTGTGCCACTGGAAGGCTCCAGCGACACGCCGCCAACCGTGACCACTTCAGCGCCTCCTGCGGGCGTTCCGGCCGGTCCGGCACCCACCCCGGCTCCAGTGCCAGCTGCCAAACCGGCGCCTGCTCCGACACAAATCGCCACCGCCAAGCCTGCTCCGGTAGCGCCAGCGGCCAAACCTGCTCCAGCGCCAGCCAAACCAGTTGCCGCCGCCAAACCCGCCGAGAAGCCGGTTACCGTGGCCAAAGCCACCGGTGGCAGCTGGTACGCCGGGCAGCCGACGAGCAACTACGTGGTGCAGATCCTCGGTACCAGCTCCGAGACGGCCGCGCAAAGCTTCGTCAAGGAGCAGGGCGGCGAGTACCGCTATTTCAAGAAAGTCCTCAACGGCAAGCCTCTTTACGTGATCACCTACGGCAACTTCGCCAATCGTGATGCGGCTGTTTCTGCCATCAAGGCCTTGCCAGCGAAGGTTCAGGCTGGTAAACCTTGGCCTCGCACTGTCGCCAGCGTCCAACAGGAACTGGCAACAACTCGCTGAAGATTCGGCGGCCTTACCCAGGCCGCCTCTCCAAGCACCTCAAAATTTCTACGAGTGCGCGCCGTCCCTGCGACCGCGTGCCTTGTGGTGTCTGCGTCACAGTAGTCTTTGAGTCGTTGCAGTCAAAATTAAAAAAGTTTTGACTAGCACAGCAGATCGCTTTAAACCTTTCACAAATGCGACATGAATTTGCGACAGTTCGTCGTCAAATTTGTGAGCCTCTGTGTCGCTGTGTACAATGACCACCCTTTTGCCCCCGCCAAGCCGGCGTACGTTCGGCGCGGATCGCAAGTGGTTGAATTGAAAAGAAATTTGCCTCGAAAAGAGGCAGCCTGGTGAGAAAGTGTCTATGAAAGCAGGTCTGTACCAACCAGATGAATTCAAGGATAACTGCGGTTTCGGCCTGATAGCCCATATGCAGGGCGAGCCCAGTCATACCCTTTTGCAAACGGCCATTGAGGCCCTGACCTGCATGACCCACCGCGGTGGGATTAATGCCGACGGCAAGACCGGTGACGGTTGCGGTCTGCTGATTCAAAAGCCCGACGCCTTCCTGCGCGCTATCGCTCAGGAAGCCTTCAGCGTCGAGTTGCCCAAGCAATATGCCGTGGGCATGGTCTTCTTCAACCAGGATTCGGCCAAGGCCGAAGCCGCTCGCGAGAACATGAACCGCGAGATCCTCGCCGAAGGCCTGCAACTGATCGGCTGGCGCAAAGTGCCAATCGACACCAGCGTCCTCGGTCGCCTGGCCCTTGAACGCCTGCCGCAAATCGAGCAGGTTTACATTGGCGGCGAAGGCCTGAGCGATCAGGACATGGCGGTCAAGCTGTTCAGCGCCCGTCGCCGTTCGTCGGTGACCAACGCTGTCGATAGCGATCACTACATCTGCAGCTTTTCGCACAAGACCATCATCTATAAAGGCTTGATGATGCCGGCCGATCTGGCCGCGTTTTATCCGGACCTGAGTGACGAGCGCCTGCAAACCGCGATCTGCGTGTTCCACCAGCGCTTCTCCACCAACACCCTGCCGAAATGGCCGCTGGCTCAGCCATTCCGCTTCCTTGCCCACAACGGCGAGATCAACACCATCACCGGTAACCGTAACTGGGCTCAAGCCCGTCGGACCAAGTTCACCAATGATCTGATGGATCTGGAAGAACTCGGCCCGCTGGTTAACCGTGTCGGTTCCGACTCCTCGAGCATGGACAACATGCTTGAACTGATGGTCACCGGCGGCATCGACCTGTTCCGTGGCGTGCGGATGATCATTCCGCCTGCGTGGCAGAACGTCGAAACCATGGACCCGGATCTGCGTGCATTCTACGAGTACAACTCGATGCACATGGAGCCGTGGGACGGCCCGGCCGGCGTGGTCATGACCGATGGTCGCTACGCGGTCTGCCTGCTCGACCGTAACGGTCTGCGCCCGGCGCGCTGGGTTACCACCACCAACGGTTTCATCACCGTTGCTTCGGAAATCGGCGTCTGGAACTACCAGCCTGAAGACGTGATCGCCAAGGGCCGCGTAGGCCCGGGCCAGATCCTGGCCGTGGATACCGAAACCGGGCAGATCCTCGACACCGACGCGATCGACAACCGTCTCAAATCCCGTCATCCGTACAAGCAATGGCTGCGCAAGAATGCCCTGCGCATTCAGGCGACCATGGAAGACAACGACCACGGTTCGGCTTTCTACGACGTCGATCAGCTCAAGCAATACATGAAGATGTATCAGGTCACGTTCGAAGAGCGCGATCAGGTACTGCGTCCGCTTGGCGAGCAAGGCTACGAAGCCGTTGGCTCGATGGGTGACGATACGCCGATGGCCGTGCTGTCCCAGCGTGTGCGCACGCCGTACGACTATTTCCGCCAGCAGTTCGCGCAGGTTACCAACCCGCCGATCGACCCGCTGCGTGAAGCGATCGTGATGTCGCTGGAAATCTGCCTCGGTGCCGAGCGCAACATTTTCCAGGAGTCGCCGGAACACGCCTCGCGCGTGATCCTCAGCTCGCCGGTCATTTCCCCGGCCAAGTGGCGTTCGCTGATGAACCTTGATCGCCCGGGTTTCGAGCGGCAGGTCATCGACCTCAATTACGACGAAAGCGTCGGCCTCGAAGCGGCGATCCGCAACGTCGCCGATCAGGCTGAAGAAGCCGTGCGTGCCGGCCGTACCCAGCTCGTTCTGAGCGACCGTCATATCGCCCCGGGCAAACTGCCGATCCACGCTTCGCTGGCGACCGGTGCGGTGCACCATCGCCTGACCGAAAAAGGCCTGCGTTGCGACTCCAACATCCTCGTTGAAACCGCTACCGCGCGTGATCCGCATCACTTTGCGGTGCTGATCGGTTTCGGTGCCTCGGCGGTTTATCCGTTCCTGGCGTACGAAGTGCTGGGCGACCTGATCCGTACCGGTGAAGTGCTGGGCGACCTCTACGAGGTGTTCAAGAACTACCGCAAAGGCATCACCAAAGGCCTGCTCAAGATTCTGTCGAAGATGGGCATCTCGACCATCGCTTCGTACCGTGGTGCGCAGTTGTTCGAGGCCATTGGCCTGTCCGAAGAAGTGTGCGACCTGAGCTTCCGTGGCGTGCCGAGCCGCATCAAGGGTGCGCGTTTCGTCGACATCGAAGCCGAGCAAAAAGCCCTCGCTGCCGAAGCCTGGAGCCCGCGCAAGCCGATCCAGCAGGGCGGTCTGCTGAAGTTCGTTCACGGTGGCGAATATCACGCGTACAACCCGGACGTGGTCAACACCCTGCAAGCCGCTGTGCAGCAGGGCGACTACGCCAAGTTCAAGGAATACACCTCGCTGGTGGACAACCGTCCGGTGTCGATGATTCGCGACCTGCTCAAGGTCAAGACCCTCGACACGCCGTTGGACATCAGTGAAATCGAACCGCTGGAATCGGTGCTCAAGCGCTTCGACTCTGCCGGTATCTCGCTGGGCGCTCTGTCGCCGGAAGCTCACGAAGCCCTGGCCGAAGCCATGAACCGCCTTGGTGCGCGTTCCAACTCCGGCGAAGGCGGCGAAGACCCGGCGCGTTACGGCACCATCAAGAGCTCGAAAATCAAGCAGGTCGCGACTGGCCGTTTCGGCGTGACGCCGGAATACCTGGTCAACGCCGAAGTGCTGCAGATCAAGGTCGCCCAGGGCGCCAAGCCGGGCGAGGGTGGCCAACTCCCGGGCGGCAAGGTCAACGGGCTGATCGCCAAGCTGCGTTATGCAGTGCCGGGCGTGACGCTGATTTCGCCACCGCCGCACCACGACATTTATTCCATCGAAGATTTGTCGCAACTGATTTTCGACCTCAAGCAGGTCAACCCGAAGGCGCTGGTCTCGGTGAAACTGGTCGCTGAAGCTGGCGTCGGCACCATTGCCGCCGGTGTGGCCAAGGCCTACGCGGACTTGATCACCATTTCCGGCTACGACGGTGGTACCGGTGCTTCCCCGCTGACCTCGATCAAGTACGCGGGCGCACCTTGGGAACTCGGCCTGGCCGAAACCCACCAGACTCTGCGCGGCAACGACCTGCGCGGCAAAGTCCGGGTGCAGACTGACGGCGGCCTGAAAACCGGCCTCGACGTGATCAAGGCAGCGATCCTTGGCGCCGAAAGCTTCGGCTTCGGCACCGCGCCAATGATCGCGCTGGGTTGCAAATACCTGCGCATCTGCCACTTGAACAACTGCGCCACCGGCGTTGCCACTCAGAACGAGAAGCTGCGCAAGGATCACTACATCGGCACCGTCGACATGGTGGTGAATTTCTTCACCTACGTCGCCGAAGAGACCCGTGAGTGGCTGGCCAAGCTCGGCGTGCGCTCCCTCGAAGAGCTGATCGGTCGCACCGATCTGCTGGACATCCTCGAAGGCCAGACCGCCAAGCAACATCACCTGGATCTGACTCCGCTGCTGGGCAGCGATCACATCCCGGCGGACAAGCCGCAGTTCTGCCAGGTTGAGCGCAACCCGCCCTTCGACCAGGGCCTGCTGGCCGAGAAAATGGTTGATCTGGCGACGTCGGCGATCAACGACCTCAGCGGCGCCGAGTTCGAACTGGACATCTGCAACTGCGACCGTTCGATCGGCGCGCGGATCTCCGGCGAAATCGCCCGCAAGCACGGCAACCAAGGCATGGCCAAGGCGCCGATCACCTTCCGCTTCAAAGGGACGGCCGGTCAGAGCTTCGGCGTGTGGAACGCCGGCGGTCTGAACATGTATCTGGAAGGCGACGCCAACGACTACGTCGGCAAAGGCATGACCGGTGGCAAGCTGACCATCGTGCCGCCCAAGGGCAGCGTTTATAAGACTCAGAACAGCGCCATCATCGGCAACACCTGCCTGTACGGCGCCACTGGCGGCAAGCTGTTCGCCGCTGGCACCGCAGGCGAGCGTTTCGCCGTGCGTAACTCCGGTGCCCACACGGTTGTGGAAGGCACTGGCGATCACTGCTGCGAGTACATGACCGGTGGTTTCGTCTGCGTGTTGGGCAAGACCGGTTACAACTTCGGCTCTGGCATGACCGGTGGTTTCGCCTATGTGCTTGACCAGGACAACAGCTTCGTTGACCGGGTCAACCACGAACTGGTGGAAATCCAGCGGATCAGTGGTGAGGCGATGGAATCCTATCGCAGCCACCTGCAAAACGTGCTGAACGAGTACGTCGCGGAAACCGACAGCGAGTGGGGTCGTGAACTCGCCGAAAACCTCGATGACTACCTGCGCCGTTTCTGGCTGGTCAAGCCTAAGGCTGCCAACCTGAAATCGTTGCTTTCCAGCACTCGTGCCAACCCGCAGTGATATGCGCCTGAAGAGTTTGATGAGGTTTTAACAATGGCTGAACGTCTGAATAACGACTTCCAGTTCATCGATGTCGGGCGCAAAGATCCGAAGAAGAAACTGTTGCGTCAACGCAAGAAAGAGTTCGTCGAGATCTACGAACCGTTCAAACCCCAGCAGTCGGCCGATCAGGCCCACCGCTGCCTGGGTTGCGGCAACCCGTACTGCGAATGGAAGTGCCCGGTGCACAACTTCATTCCCAACTGGCTGAAGCTGGTGGCCGAGGGCAACATCCTTCAGGCCGCCGAGCTGTCGCACCAGACCAACACTCTGCCGGAAGTCTGCGGCCGGGTTTGCCCTCAGGATCGTCTGTGCGAGGGTGCCTGCACCCTTAACGACGGGTTCGGTGCAGTGACCATCGGTTCGGTCGAGAAGTACATCACCGACACCGCGTTCGCCATGGGCTGGCGCCCGGACATGTCCAAGGTCAAACCGACCGGCAAACGTGTCGCGATCATCGGTGCTGGCCCGGCAGGTCTGGGCTGTGCCGACGTGCTGGTGCGTGGCGGTGTGACCCCGGTGGTGTTCGACAAGAACCCGGAAATCGGTGGTCTGCTGACCTTCGGTATCCCCGAGTTCAAGCTGGAAAAGAGCGTGCTGAGCAATCGTCGCGAAGTCTTCACCGGCATGGGCATCGAGTTCCGGCTCAATACCGAAGTCGGCACTGACGTGACGATGGAACAACTGCTCGCCGAATACGATGCAGTGTTCATGGGCATGGGTACTTACACCTACATGAAGGGCGGTTTTGCCGGTGAGGACCTGCCGGGCGTTTATGACGCGCTGGACTTCCTGATCGCCAACGTCAACCGCAACCTGGGCTTTGAAAAGTCGCCGGAAGATTTCGTCGACATGAAAGGCAAGAAGGTTGTGGTGCTCGGTGGCGGCGACACGGCGATGGACTGCAACCGCACCTCGGTCCGCCAGGGTGCCAAGTCGGTAACCTGCGCTTATCGTCGTGACGAAGCGAACATGCCCGGCTCGCGCAAAGAGGTGAAGAACGCCAAGGAAGAAGGCGTGAAATTCCTCTACAACCGCCAGCCGATCGCCATCGTCGGTGAAGACCGGGTCGAAGGCGTGAAAGTGGTCGAGACCCGTCTCGGCGAACCGGACGCCCGTGGCCGTCGCAGCCCCGAGCCGATCCCGGGCTCCGAAGAGATCATCCCGGCCGACGCCGTGGTCATCGCCTTCGGTTTCCGTCCGAGCCCGGCGCCTTGGTTCGGACAGTTCGAAATCCAGACGGATAGCCAGGGCCGCGTCGTTGCGCCTGAGCAAGGTCAGTACAAGCACCAGACCAGCAATCCGAAGATCTTTGCGGGTGGCGACATGGTGCGCGGTTCCGACCTGGTAGTGACGGCAATCTTCGAAGGCCGTAATGCCGCCGAAGGGATCCTTGATTACCTGGGCGTCTAAAACCGTTTTAAGCTGCACCGCAATACCTGTGGGAGCTGGCTTGCCAGCGATAGCATCACCTCGGTTTATCTGGACACACCGAGGTGTCTGCATCGCTGGCAAGCCAGCTCCCACAGTGTTTTGTGGCGTTACAAAGTCTGCATTCCAACGCAATAAATTGACCCGATAGACAAAAGGCTGACCTGCATCCGTGCCTTTTCCCTCGCGCTCTGAGAAAATGCCCGCACTTTTTTTCCGGATGCCGACATGACTGCCCTGAAGAACGACCGTTTCCTCCGCGCCCTGCTCAAGCAACCCGTAGACGTCACCCCCGTGTGGATGATGCGTCAGGCCGGCCGCTACCTGCCGGAATACCGCGCCAGCCGTGCCCACGCCGGTGACTTCATGAGCCTGTGCATGAATCCGGAGTTCGCTTGCGAAGTCACCATGCAACCGCTCGACCGCTATCCACAACTGGACGCGGCGATCCTGTTTTCCGACATCCTCACCATCCCCGATGCCATGGGCCAGGGTCTGTACTTCGAGACCGGTGAAGGCCCGCGCTTCAAGAAAGTCGTCAGCACCCTGGCCGACATCGAAGCTTTGCCTATCCCGGATCCACACAAAGACCTCGGCTATGTGATGGACGCGGTCAGCACTATCCGTCGTGAGTTGAACGGCCGTGTGCCGCTGATCGGCTTTTCCGGCAGCCCGTGGACACTGGCGACGTACATGGTTGAAGGCGGCTCGTCGAAAGACTTCCGCAAGACCAAAGCCATGCTCTACGACAACCCGCAAGCCATGCACCTGCTGCTGGACAAGTTGGCGCAGTCGGTGACCTCGTACCTCAATGGCCAGATCATGGCTGGCGCGCAAGCGGTGCAGATCTTCGATACCTGGGGCGGCAATCTGTCGGCGGCGGCATATCAGGAATTCTCGCTGGCCTACATGAAGAAAATCGTCAGCGGTTTGATCCGCGAAAACGACGGTCGCAAGGTGCCGGTGATCCTGTTCACCAAGAACGGCGGCCTGTGGCTGGAAAGCATCGCCGAGGCCGGCGCCGACGCACTGGGCCTGGACTGGACCTGCGACATCGGCAACGCTCGCGCTCGTGTTGGCGACAAGGTTGCCCTGCAAGGCAACATGGACCCGACCGTGCTCTACGCCAAGCCGGAAGCGATCCGCACCGAAGTCGGGCGCATCCTTGCCAGCTACGGCAAGGGCAGCGGCCACGTGTTCAACCTCGGCCACGGCATCACCCCGGAAGTCGACCCGGAACACGCCGGAGCCTTCCTGCGCGCGGTGCATGAGTTGTCGGCTCAGTATCACGAGTAATCGATACGCAATAAAAAACGCCCGGCCAATGCCGGGCGTTTTTGTATGCGTAATCCACAGTCGGACGCTGATCAAATGTGGGAGCGAGCCTGCTCGCGAATGCGAAGTTTGCGTCAATAAATTTGCTGACTGATCCACCGCTTTCGCGAGCAGGCTCGCTCCCACGCTGGTTTTGGGTCAGGCCTTCACACCACCCATTGGCGGCAACTTCGCCAGCTTCAACGCTATCAACAGCGCCACCAGCAACAGCGCGCCGATAAACAGTCCAATCCCGTTCCACCCACCCAGATGCCAGAACACCCCGCCCGCTGTCCCGGCAATGCTTGACCCGGCGTAATAGCTGAACAGGTATAGCGACGACGCCTGGCCCTTGGCCTTGATCGCTCGACGGCCGATCCAGCTGCTCGCTACCGAATGTGCGGCGAAGAAGCCGAAGGTAAAAATCAACATGCCGACGATCACCAGCAGCAGCGGTGTAAACATGGTCAACGCGAGACCGGCGAACATCAGCGCGATAGTTGCCCACAACACTTTGCGCCGCCCCAGTTGGTCCGCCAGCGAACCGATCTTCGCCGAACTGTAGATCCCTGACAGGTACACCACTGAGAGCAAACCGACGAACACTTGATCGAGGTTGTACGGTGCGGCCAGCAAGCGATAGCCGATGTAGTTGAATAGCGTGACAAACGCGCCCATCAGTACGAACGCTTCAAGAAACAACAGCGGCAGACCGGCGTCGCGAAAGTGCATGGTGAAACCGTCAAGCAAGCTGCGTGGATGCAGCGAGCGTGAGCGGAAGTTGCGCGACTCCGGCAGGATCTTCCAGAACACCGCCGCCGCAATCATCGCCAGACCGCCAATCACCAGCATCGCCGTGTGCCAACTGACGAAGTCGATCAACACCCCGGTAATCAGGCGTCCGCTCATCCCGCCAATTGCGTTGCCGCCGATGTACAAACCCATGGCAAGGCCGATGTGTTGCGGATGAATTTCTTCACTCAGATAGGTCATCGCCACCGCCGCCAGGCCGCTCAACGACAAGCCGATCAGCGCGCGCATGATCAGCACGCCGTGCCAGCTCGGCATCATTGCACTGGCCATGGTGCACAGCGCTGCCGCGAACAGTGCGGCAACCATGACCGGTTTACGCCCGACCCGGTCGGAAATCGGTCCGGTGATCAGTAAGCCAATGGCGAGCATACCGGTGGCCACCGATAGAATCAGGCTGCTCTGCGCCGCGTTGATTCCGTATTCATGAGACAGCAACGGCATCATCGGCTGCACGCAATACAGCAGCGCAAACGTCGCGAACCCGCCGCTGAACAGCGCCAGCACCGTGCGCATGAACATCGGTGTGCCTTTTTCGATGTAGATCTCTTGCAGTTCGGCGACGACATCGTCAGCTGCAGGCGGAACCTCATGGGCAAGGGGGGCGGTGGCAGTTTTCACATCGGACCTCGGAGAGCGCAGCCGGGCAGGCAATGAAAAAATCATATAGCTGGCTAATGTTTCTTTCCAATATATTGTTCGACCTGTTTGATAGCTTTAACGACCTAATGGGGTTTCTATGGAATTGCGTCACCTGCGCTACTTCATCGCCGTCGCCGAAGAATTGCATTTCGGCCGCGCAGCACAGGTGCTGGGCATCTCCCAGCCACCACTGAGCCAGCAGATTCAGGCGCTCGAGCAAGAGGTCGGTGCACGTCTTTTTGAACGGACCAATCGTCGGGTGGAGCTGAGTGAGGCCGGCAGATTGTTTTTGGAAGAGGCGCGGCTGGTGCTGGCGCAAGTCGACAAAGCGGCGGATGTCGCCCGTCGTGCGCAACTCGGCGAACTTGGGGAACTGAAGATCGGTTTCACCTCATCGGCGCCGTTCAACTCGACCATTCCGCAGGCGATCTTTTCATTTCGCCAGCGGTTTGCGGCGGTGCATCTGCATTTGCGTGAGATGAGTAGCACCCAGGTTGCCGAGGCGCTGGTCGACGAATCAATTGAAGTCGGCATCATGCGCCCGCTGGGTTTGCCGGATTCGTTGAGCGTGGTGGAATTGATGCGCGAGCCGCTGGTCGCCGTGCTCAGTTCCAAGCATCCGTTGGCGCAGGGCAGCGAGGAGGGTTTGTTTCTCTCGGCGCTGGCGCCGGAGCCTTTCGTGTTCTTCCCGCGCAGTTATGGCAGCGGTCTCTACGCGCAACTGCTCAGCCTGGCGCGCGACGCCGGTTTCAGCCCGCATTTCGCCCAAGAGGCCGGCGAAGCCATGACCATCATCGGTCTGGTGGCGGCGGGGTTGGGCGTGTCGGTGTTGCCGGCGTCCTACCAGCGGATGCGCATCGACGGCGTGGTCTACCGGCCGCTGCTCGACCCCGCAGCGGTGTCGGCCGTATGGCTTGTGCAGCGCAAGGATCAGAAATCGCCGATGGCCAAGGCGTTTGTCGACCTGCTTACAAGTAAGGTCGAGCCTCTGAAAACCTGAAGTCAAAAGATCGCAGCCTTCGGCAGCTCCTACAGGGAAAGGCATTCCAAATGTAGGAGCTGCCGAAGGCTGCGATCTTTTGATCTTGCCCTTCAAGGCAACCGCACCAAATCCCCCTTCAACGCCACCCGCGTGACAAAAATCCCCGCTCGACACTCGTAAGTATTCAAATCCCTGCGCACATGCTGGTCGTAATAACTGACGATATTGGTCACCGCATTCGCCCCGACCCGCTTGGCCTCGGCCTGCAACTTGATCAGGTTTGACTGCAACACCCACTCGCACGAGAACTGATCACTCTTGTTGAACCCGTTGGTGCTCAGATCACTGACCACGCCCCTCCTTAGCAACTGTTGAGTTCCCAGCGGCCCATTGCCAACCAGATAGAACTTCACACTGCCATCCAGCCGCCCGGCGCGAAGCGCATCCGAGAGCACGGTCTCGAACGGCATGTACATCAGATTGGTGGCGTGGCTGGCGCTGGGGAGCAGGCAGAAGAGCGTGGCGGCGATCAGGGCTTTCACTTGCATGGTCATCTCCTTGACGGTGAAAGAGAGCAGCGAGTGTTTGATCGACTGGGGCTCGCCGTTCTGGCAGGTGTGGTGCGGTTGCCTGCTTGAACGAGTGTAGATGGGCAAAATAAAAAGGGCGCCGAAAGGTGCCCTTTGTCGTTTCTACAGTTCCATCAATCCACGTGCGCCAAATCCCCACGCAACGCCACACTCGACACCACCAGCCCGGCGCGGCACTGGAATTTCTCGGTGTCTTTGTAGAGGTCGCGCTGGTCGACACTGGCGATGTTGATCACGGCGTTGGCGTCGGCCTTTTTGGCGGCGTTCTGCAGGGTTGCGAGGGCCGATTGCAGGGCCCAGAAGCAGGCGTCTTCGTCGGACTTGTTCGAGCCGTTGGTCTTGCGGCTGCTGCTGACGGTGTCGAGTTTGCGTACCTGTTTTGGCAGGGTTTCGCCGGCCAGGTAGAACTTGACGCTGCCGTCGAGCAGGCCGGCGTCGGTGGCGCGTTTGACGCCTTCGCGGAAGCTGAGGTAGGTCGGCTCGTCGGCGCCTTGCTTGATGATGCCAAGGCTGTTGACGGCTTCGATGTCCGGGTTGATCGACAGCTCTTTGAGTACGTTGTCGCGCAGACGGTTGACCCAGCGGTTGTAGTTGCCGTGGATCTTGCCGTCCTTGGCATTCAGGCCGTAGCTGCTGCGGTAGTCGATTTCGAACGAAGTCGGGGTGAACGGGATGTCGACTTCGGCGTGATGCCGACCACGCACGGTGATCGCGGCTTTGATCATGCCCGGACGCACCGATTGCACGACCCATTGGCGATCATTGAGCGCAGTGACGATGGCGCGGCTCATCTGTGATTCGGTGAAGCCCAGGTTGCTGGAGAACTCTTCCTTGGCGTTGTACACCGGTTTGCTGGTGCAACCGCCGAGTACAAAAGCCAGGGCCAGCAGGGCGGCGATGCGGTGAAACTGAGTCATTCCCTTCACTCCAAACGTGTAGCGGTCAGTGCCAGCGGCGGAAAATCAACGAGGTGTTGACGCCACCAAAAGCGAAATTGTTGTTCATCACGTATTCGTTGCTCATCTGGCGGAATTCACCGCGCAGGTAGTCGAGCTTGCCGCAGTGCGGATCGACCTCATCGAGGTTGAACGTGTGCACGTACAGGTCGCGGTTGAGCATTTCGATGCTGAACCACGACTCCAGCGCTCCGCAGGCCCCCAGCGTATGGCCGAGAAAACTCTTCTGCGAGCTGATCGGCATGCGTTCACCGAATAAGCTGCTGGTCGCCAGTGTTTCGGCAATATCGCCCTGTTCTGTAGCGGTGCCGTGGCCATTGACGTAACCGATCGCATCCGGTGTGAGCCCGGCGTCTTCCAGCGCCAGTTCCATCGCACGGCGCATGGTGGTTTGTTCCGGGCGTGTGGTGTGCTGGCCGTCGGCGTTGCTGCCGAAACCGACGATCTCGGCGTGGATATGTGCACCGCGAGCAAGAGCGTGTTCCAGCTCTTCGAGCACCAGCATGCCGCCACCTTCACCGATCACCAGGCCATCGCGGCCCTTGTCGTACGGGCGTGGGCTGGTCTGTGGCGCGTCGTTTTTCAGGCTGGTGGCGTAGAGCGCATCGAACACCATCGCTTCGGTCGGGCAGAGTTCTTCGGCGCCGCCGGCGAGCATCAGCGGCAGGCGTCCGAACTTGATTGCCTCGTAGGCATAACCGATGCCCTGACTGCCGCTGGTGCAGGCGCTGGACGTCGGAATCAAACGCCCGGTGAGGCCGAAGAAGATGCTGATATTCGCCGCTGTGGTGTGCGGCATCATGCGCACGTAGGAGTTGGCGTTGAGGCCCTCGGCCACCGAGTTGAGCAGCATGTTGCCGAACGCCTTGATCTCGTCGGTGCTGCCGGTGGACGACCCGCAGGCCACGCCCATACGCCCGTCCTTGATCGATGCGTCGCCGAGCAGGCCGGCGTCGGCCAGGGCTTGTTCCGCTGCCCCGACAGCCAGACGCGAAACCCGACCCATGCTGCGCAGTTGCTTGCGGGTCCAGTGCGCCGGGACGACGAAATCATCGATGGGGCCGGCAAGACGCGTGTTCAGTTCGCTGAAGCGATCCCACTCGTCCATTCGGCGGATGCCGCTGCGGTTGGCCGCGAAGTTGCCAGCGATGGTCTGCCAGTCGCTGCCCAGCGAGGTGATGCCGGCCATGCCGGTGACAACGACGCGCTTCATCAGCACAAGCCTCCGTTGACCGCCAGGACCTGGCGGGTGATGTACGAGGCTTCCGCCGACATCAGGAAATTCACGGCACTGGCCACCTCTTCAGGGGTGCCCATGCGTTGCGCGGGGATCATTTTCATCAATTCTTCCACCGGCACGTTTTCGTCGAGCATCGCTGTGTCGATCAAGCCTGGCGCGACGCAGTTAACGGTGATTTTGCGCTTGCCCAGTTCGATCGCCAACGCTTTTGCGGCGCCGATGACACCGGCCTTGGAGGCGCTGTAGTTGACCTGGCCACGGTTGCCGATCAATCCCGACACCGAAGTGATGCAAACGATGCGACCAGCGGCGCGGCGACGGATCATCGGCATCATCACCGGGTGCAGGACGTTGTAGAAACCGTCGAGGTTGGTGCGCAGCACCACGTCCCAATCGTCGTCGCTCAGGGCTGGGAAGGCACCGTCGCGGGTCAGCCCGGCATTGAGCACCACACCGTAATAGGCACCGTGGGTTTCAACGTCGGCTTCGAGAATGGTTTTGCAGGTTTCACGGTCGGCGACATCGAACTGCAGGATGCGCGCGTTGCGGCCCAGCGCTTGAATTTCAGCCTGCACTGCCTGGGCTTCGGCGACGCCGCTGCGGCAATGCAGGACGATGTCGTGCCCGGCCTGCGCCAGACGCAAGGCAATGGCGCGGCCGATGCCCCGGCTGGAGCCGGTGACCAGTACGGATTCAGTCATCGTTCGACTCCTGTGTCTGTTGCAGATATTGGGACGGTTGCGGCGGGCGGAACACATTCAGTCGGGCGCTGGCCTGGATGCCGGGCGCAGCGATGTGGCATTCGAACACGCCCATGCCGTTGTCATCTTCCAGCGAGCGGATGCCATGGACGGTCAACTCGCTGCCGGCCGGAAACGCTTCGACGTTGCACTCGAACTTGCGTGTGCCGAGCAGGAAACCCAGTTCCACCGGGTTGCCTTTGCGCCGTGCATGACAACCGGCGAACGCGGCGACGCTTTGTGCCATCAGCTCGACGCCGACCCACGCCGGCAGGCTGCCGTCGGGCAGGCTGAACAGGCCGTCAGGCTTGACCGTGAGGCAGGTGTAAATCTGTTCTTCGTCGAAGCGGATGATCTTGTCGATCAGGATCATGTCGCCTGCGTGAGGCAGCAGTTCGGCGAGCGGCCAGTCAGTCATGGGGCGTCTCCGATAATCAGGCTGACGTTGTTGCCCCCGAAGGCAAACGAGTTGCTCATCAGGTAGCGGGGTGCAATGGACGTCAGGGGTTCACTTGCGGTCACCCACTTGAGCGCTGGCAGGTCGGGATCGGGTTGGCCGTCCCAGACGTGCGGCGGTAGCACGTGGCCTGGGTTGTCAGCGCTCAGGCTCAGCCAGCAGAACGCTGCTTCCAGCGCGCCGGCAGCACCGAGCGTGTGACCGGTCATCGGTTTGGTCGACGAGCACGCCACGCCGTCGGGGAACAGCGTGGCGACCGCCAGGCTTTCCATGGCGTCGTTGTGTTGGGTTGCGGTGCCGTGCAGGTTCAGATAGTTGATTTGCCCTGGCTGCAATTGCGCGCGACCCAAGGCTTTTTGCATCGCTTGCAGCGCGCCGCGCCCGCTCGGTTCCGGCGCCGAGATATGGTGCGCATCGGAACTGGCGCCAGCGCCGAGCAGGGCGATGGCCGGACCCTCCCCGCGTTGTTTGCTCATCACGAACAGCACCGCTGCTTCGCCGATGTTGATGCCGTTGCGATTGGCCGAGAACGGATTGCAGCGCTCATCGGATACCGCTTCCAGCGATGAAAAACCGTTGAGGGT
Organism: Pseudomonas sp. P42; assembly: GCF_017973755.1. Lineage (NCBI taxonomy): Bacteria > Pseudomonadati > Pseudomonadota > Gammaproteobacteria > Pseudomonadales > Pseudomonadaceae > Pseudomonas > Pseudomonas sp. P42. The sequence goes on from NZ_JACOPU010000005.1 coordinate 293,266, forward strand.
CAGCTTGCACAGGCTATCGACGCCGCCGCACAGCACTGCATCGCACAGACCGAGATCGAGCAGGCGCTGCGCGCTCATCAGGGCGCGTGCGCTGGAAGTGCACGCTGTGGAAATCACGTAGGCCGGCCCGCTCAGTTGTAGCCAGTCGACAAGGAAATTCGCCGGGGCGCCGAGTTCCTGTTGCCGATAGTCGTATCCGCTCGGGAACTGCTGTTCACGAAGGAAATGCGCCAGACCACGACTGGCTTCGTCAATGCCCGAGGTGCTGGTGCCGAGCACCACGCCAATGCGCTCGCGGCCATAAGTCTCAATGGCCCGGTCGATGTCATCGCGGATCTGCAACGCGGCTTCCAGCAAAAGCTGATTGTTGCGGCTGCGCTGGTCGGCGAGTTCTGGCGCAATCGCTGCCAGCTCACCGTGCACGGCGGCCACCGGCAACTCACGCTCCGGCACCCAGCCGGATTCGCGACGCATGCCGGAGCAGTCGCCAGCGAAGAGGTTGTGCGCAACTTCATGCTTGTCGCGGCCCAGTGCGCAGATTACGCCGAGGGCATTCAAGTAGGCGGTCATGGCGTCGGTTCACCGAGGGGGGAGACGCGGTAGTGCGGGCCTTGAGGCAGTTTCAATTCGAAGCTCAACGGTTGTGAATAGCGGATATCCCAGCGCGCGGGCAGGGAGCGTTGCTCGCCCTGTTGCTGCGCGGCGGGGTAGTTGCGCAGGAGTTCGCCGGACGGGGTCAGGGCGAACAGCAGCGCGGCGAACAACTCCCGGGCTTCGGGATTGGGCGGCAGCAGGCCATCGGCCTGCCAGCGTCCGTCGATCAGTTGCTGACGTGCCTGGGGAATGCCCAGCGGGTCCATCATCGACCAGCGGATGCCGGAACCTTCACGCTGGATCACCAGCAGCCAGTCCTGGCGTTGCTCGGCGAGGTTGCGTTCGATGTGCAGTTGCAGGGGCAGCGGTAGAGTCGGGTTGCCCGTTGGTAGTGGTGCGTGAGTTGCGCAGGCACCTAGCAGCGCGATGCAGACCAACAAAAACAGTCGCAACACCCAAGAACCTGTGGGAGCTGGCTTGCCAGCGATTGCGTCGGCACGTCCAATATTGAGGATGACTGATCCACCGCTATCGCTGGCAAGCCAGCTCCCACAGGGTGGGTTGTGTACTGATCGACTGCCGTACATCAGATCTCACCTTCCAGCGGCTTGCGCGCAACCACGTTCACCAGCGTCTCTTCCCGCTGCCCGAACGGTTTGGGCTTGAGCAATCCAAACCGCTCCAGCAAACCGAAATCCTTCGACCGGCTCCACCACAAATACGGGTACGAAACATTGCGCTCGCCAAACTCAAAACCCTGCTCGCGAATCATCCCCAGATACTGCGCGGCGCTTTTCTGCACGTGCATTGGATGGCGGAACAGCCAGCGAATCACCCAGGTATCGATGTAAGCCTCGGTCGATTCGGCAAAGAGCAGATAACCGCCAGGCTTGAGCACCCGATAAAACTCGGCCAAGGCCTTTTCCTGCTCGACCAGATGATGAAAGGTCTGGTGGCAGAACAGCAGATCGACACTGGCGTCCGGCACGTTGAGCGTTGCGCAATCGCTGCCGATCAGCTCGACTTGCAATCCCTGACGCGCCGCTTCTTCGGCGCTCAATTCAAGGCTGTGCGGATCGGCATCGATGCCGATCAAACGCTGAGGTGCAAAGGTCTGGCGCAAATGGCCGAACGATTTGCCCTGACCGCAACCGGCATCGAGCAGCACCGGGTGTGCCGGCGGTGCTTCGCTGAACAGCCCACGCAGATCGTTGATTGCCACGCGCAACACGTGATGCTGCCAGGTGTGGCTGCGCAGGAACCAGAAACCGAAGCGGGTTTCCTCGACGTAGCTGTCGCTCAGGTAATTCATGGGGCGTCCTTTGCACAAAGTTCGGAAATCATCTTCAACCGGCGCCGAGCTTCGCTGACGAACGGGTTGCGTTCATCCCAGGCATAACCGGCGAGAATCGAGCAGATCATCCGGCGAATGTCGGTCTGGCTCTGTTCATAAAAAATCACGTCCTGGAAGGTCCCGGCGTACCAGCCTTCGACATAGCAGCGGAAGGTGTCGACGCCGCGTTTGAGTGGCTCGGCAAACTCGCTTTGCCAATCCACCGTTTCGCCCTGCAACTGACGATGCAGCACCGCCGCTGCCATGCTCGCCGAACGCATGGCGATGGTGACGCCGGAGGAGAACACCGGATCGAGAAATTCCGCCGCGTTGCCGAGTAACGCAAAGCCCGGGCCGTGCAGGGTTTTGACGTTGGCTGCGTAGCCGCCGAGGGTGCGCGCCGGAGTATCCCACACGGCGTTGTTGAGCACGCCGGCCAGACTTGGCGTTTCGGCGATGAAACCGCGCAGACAGGCGTCAAGATCGGTATCGCGACCTTCGAAGTGTTCGGCAGCGGCGACCACGCCGACCGAACAGCGACCATTGCTGAACGGGATGGTCCAGAACCAGATATCGCGATGCTGCGGGTGCGTGGTGACGAGGATTTTTTCGCGGTCGAACGCCGGGTTGTCGATGTGATCTTCGACGTGAGTGAACACCGCCTGACGCACCGGGAAATTCGACGGCGCCTCCAGATCCAGCAAGCGTGAAAGCACGCGACCGTAACCGCTGGCATCGAGCACGAAATCCGCTTCGACGCGGTATTCGCTGCCGTCTTCGCGGCGCACATCCAACTGCGGTTTTGCCCGGTCGAAATCGATGCTGACGATGGCATCGCCATAGCGAATCTCGGCGCCTTGCAGCGCGGCTTGATCGGCCAGCAGTTTGTCGAAGTCGGCGCGCTGTACCTGGAACGTGGTCGGCTTGCCGTTGGTGAAGGTGTCGCCAAAATCAAACGCGCTGTAGCGCTCGCCCCAGGCAAACGCAGCGCCGGTCTTGCGCTGGAACCCGGCGGCGTTGACGGCGTCGAGCATGCCGGCTTCTTCGACGAAGTCCAGGCAATGGCTGAGCAGGCTTTCGCCGATGGAAAACCTTGGGAAGTGCTGACGCTCGATCACCAGCACGTCGTGCCCTTTGCGCTTGAGCAGGGCGGCGGCGATGGCGCCCGAGGGGCCTGCGCCGATGATCACGACCTGACGCGATTCCATTTCAACGATTGGCACGTGAGCTCCGGGGCAGTGGATTGTTCAAATTCAATGGGGCGCGATGCAGGCCGATGAGGGCTGGCAGCAACGTCGCGATCAGGCCCATCAGCATCAGCGCGAAGTACAGCGCCGGGGTGATGAGCTGTTGTTGCAACAGCAAGTTGAGAAAGACGATTTCGCTCAGGCCGCGAATGTTCAGCAGCACGCTTTCCCGCCAGCGACTGGCACCCTCGAACGAGGCACCGGCCCAGCCGAGGCCAAGCCAGTTGCCAAGCAGTTTACTGGCAATCGGCACCAGCAGCAGTGCCGCCCATTGCAGCGCGCCAAGGCTGGCGAGGGCGGCGTGTACGTCGATTTGCACGATGCCGAACGTGAGGATCAACGGGATCGCGATCCACGTCTGCAAACGGCTCATCCAGCGCGCCGGCAATGGCAGCACCAGCGGTATTTTCAGCGTGGCCATGCACAACAGGTAACCGATGCCGAAAATCAGCGCATTGAGTTTGTAGTGCTCGGCCAGCACCAATAACGCGAAGAAGCCGAGGCTATAAGTCAGCGGTCGCTGCACACCGAACAGACGCAGCAGCAAGGGCACGCACGCCAGCCCCAGCGGCAGCAACAGACTGCTCAGGTGCAAACTGCCTTGGGCGAGGCCGAACAGGGTCCAGCAGGTCAGATCGATCAGGATCGCGGTTTGCACCAGCCGTCGTGTGGCGGCGGGCGGGTAGTCGATGTGGCGCAGATACAGATACAGCACCGGAATGGCCGTGATGGCGAACACCAGACCGATGGCCAACGAATTGAGCCACGGTTGCGCCGGCAGCAGCCAATAGGCGGTCGCCAGGCCACAGGCGAACGGCACGGCGAAACTCGGTACGGCGATTTTCACGCTCTGGCGATCCAGACGCAGGTCGATCACATCGCTGAGGATGTGCCCGAGCAACAGGGCAAAACTCAGGCTGTAGAGGTCTTTCAGCCACGTCGGCGCAATCAGTTCGACGCCGCTGAGCTGCCAGCCCGGTTCGATCCAGAAATACATCAGCAACGGCAAACCGAAGCTCGCCAACAGCAACTGGCTGACAATCGGAATCAGGCCGAAGTGGCGACCGACGCGGGTCGCGACAAAGAACAGCGCCAGGGCCAGCAGCCAGAATCCGACGACCATCATGCTGCCGGCTCCGCGACTGTTGCGGTGTGAGGGTGACGCCCGGCCCACGGTGCAAGCATGAAACTGAAGGCCAGCCCGAGGCTGACCGATAAACCGAAGTTGCTCACTGCTGGCGTGCTCGATACCGCCAGTAAACCGAATGACAGCCACGTCGTCACGGCCGCCAGCAACGTGCCGAGCAGACTCACCGCCGCGCCGCCGACTTGCTCACGCATGAGAATCGCGTAATCGACGCTGATCGCTGTCACCAGCAGCAGGCCGAACAGGCTGAACAATGTCAGCGGCTGGCCGAGCCAACCGAGGCTGGCCAGACTGCACAGCGCTGCCAGCAACGGCAGCGTGACGATGCGCAGGGCGCCGCCGAGACCAAACGGCAGGATCAACACCAGCACGATCAACACGCAGGAGGCGAGTTTCAGTTGTGCCGCGCTGATCTGCGTGGCGGCGAAAACACTGTTCAATTCCCCGAGGCGATCCACCAGCACCACCCCCGGTAAATCCAGCGCCTGCACCCGCAGCAGCGAAGAATTGTTCAGGCCTTGCAGACTGGTGATCGCCGCCACGCCCTCTTCGGTCGAGCCGAGCCACAGCGTGCGGTAGGGCTCGCCGAGCGGACCGGCCAGCGCGGCGTCGATGTCCTCAAGAGGTAATGTTTGCAACTGCTGCAACTCGTTTTGCAGGGCCGTTACCGGCACGCCGAGATCGAGCAGCGGCTGCCAGAACTGTGGAAGCTTGTTCAGCGCTTGGCGCACTTGCTCTTGTTGACTTGGCGGGCTGACCAGTTGATCGAGCGCCAGAAAACCTTGCAGTTTGTCGAGGTTGACCAGTTGCTCCAGACGTTCGCTCAGTGCCGCTTGTCGTGCGAGCAGTTCTTGCTGATTGGCCGCGCGCACCAGGAAGAGTTGGCTGGTCGGCTGATACCCTGTGATGCGCGCGATGGTCTGCGCTTCGTCGGTCAGTTGCTGTGGCGCGCCGACCCATTGGCGGATGTCGTTTTTGCTTTGCAGTTGCACGAGACCGCCCACACAGAAGGCGATCAACAGCGCCAGCAGTATTGGCGTGCAGATGCGCTCCAGCAGTTTTTCCCGCAGGTTTACTAGCCGTTTGGCCAGATGCAGCGGCCATTGCGCCGGGCGCAGTTCGACATTCTTCAACAGCGCCGGCAGCAGGCACACCGCCGACAGATAGGCGCCAAGCAAGCCGGCGGCGGAGAACACGGCGATTTGCGTCAGCGCCGGGAAGGGCGTCCACGCCAGCGCCAGATAACCGATGGCGCTGGTGATCAGGCTCAGCGTCAGCCCGGGCAGGGTCAGGCGCAAGGCGGGCCAACTGCGCCACGGTTTCAGGCTCCAGCTCTTCGACAGATAGTGCAACGGGTAATCCACTGCCACGCCGATCAGGCTGGAACCGAGTACCAACGTCATCACGTGCATATGGCCGAACAGCGCCACACACGCCACGGCACCGAACAACATGCCGACCAGCACCGGCACAAATGCCAACAACACGCGCCAGCGACGGAACGCCAAAAGCAGCAACAGCAGAATCCCGACTGTGGCGCCGCCGCCCACCCAGGTCATCTCGCGAGTGGCCTGTTGCTGCCCGCTGGCCGCGTACAGCAGACCGCTGGCGGCCAGAATCTGCACGTCGGATTTCGCTGCCTGATCACGACTGTGCTTAAGCAGATCGGCCACTTGCAGCGGCAGGTTCATGTCGAAGGCATTGCCGGTGGTGCGTGCGCGCAACAGCACCCAGCTCTTGCCGTCGGCATCGGCGACCAACGCACCGCTGCCGATGTCCAGCTGCACCGCGCCGTGTTGCGGCTGGCTGTTCTGGATGCGTGCAGTCAGGCCCAGCCAGTCGTCCTGACTCGGCACCAGACTGAAACCGCTGAACGGGTCGAACAGTGCCTGCACCCGTTGCTGAATGAAGGCGTCGGGATGTTCGATCAGGAGTTGCCGGTCACTCGCCGAGAGCATCGCCAGCCGCCCTTGCAGCAATTGCGTGCGCAGGGCCGGGAGGTCTGCTTGCAGGTTCCACTGCACTTTTTCGAACAGTCCGCTGGCTTGCCATTGCTCGCCTAGTGTTTGCGCCATGGCCACTGCTTGCTGGCGATCGGCGTGGCCGACCAGCACCAGTATTTCGCGGTTGAGAGGCTCCTGCATGCGTTGTTCGGCGCGCAGTTCGAGGGCATCGGGGTCGGTGCCCGGCACCAGTTCCATCAGGTTGGCGGACAACGGCGCACCGTCGCGCCACTGCCAACCGGCCAGCGCGACGACCGCCAGCAGCAGAATCAGGAACAGCCAGGGCAGCTTGCGTTCACTCGGCAAAGTCATGTTGCTCCGCGTCGCTCAACGGTTGGCCGGCGGTGCTGTCCTGCATGCGCAGCACGGTGCTGTCGCCTTGGGTTTCCAGCAGTTCGATGGTTTGCACCAGTTCGCCGCCGTCAATGTTGATCTGGTTGAACACTTGCTTGAGCAATAGCGAACGTGGGGTCAGGGTGAGTTTCCACCGTTGCGCGTTGCCACTGAGCGCCAGTTCGAAGTCGCGTTGCAGGCCGCTGCTGTCACCTTGCAGCACAGCGAGGAACAAACGGTTCTGCTCGGCCCCGGCGCTCTTGTTCGGCAGCAGTTGCCAGCCGTTGCCGTCACGCCGGGCAATGCCTTTGGCGCTAATGCGGTAATCCTGTTGCAGCGGGGTTTTCAGCAGCCAGAGCAGGCCCTGGTTTTTTGCGATGACGAAACTGCCCTTGCTGATCAGCGGCTGGGGAAGGGCGCGCAGGTGTTTTTCCTGGACGAACTGGCCGTGGATCACGTCCGGCTTGGCCAGTTGTGCGCTCAATTGTTGCAGGTCAAAAGCGTGGGACAGTGATGACACGGCCAGCAGCACCAGCGCACCAAGACTTCTAGAAAACAGGTTCATCGCAGCATCCTTTCCACGGCATCAGTGAAGACTTTTGGTGAAGCCAGTTGCATCTCGCGGCTGCTCACTTCGACTGCCACTTGCACGGAGCTTGCGCGAGTCAGGCGTTCGCCGCTTTGCAGGTCGGTGATCAGATAGTTGATCTTCAGACGGTTTTCCCACTCGACCAGGCTGGCGCGCACGTTCAGCTTCTGACCGAACACCGCGCCACGCACGTAGCGCAGCTGCAGATCGATGATCGGCCAGGCGTAACCGGATTCGACCATGTGCGTGTAGTTGTGGCCGATCTTGTCGAGCAACGCACAGCGCGCTACTTCGAGGTATTTGACGTAATGGCCGTGCCAGACCACGTGCATGGTGTCGACGTCGAAGAACGGGACGAGAATTTCCGTATCGGCGTGCAGTACTCCGGCGCTACGCATGCAGCCTCCAGTGTTGCGCAGCGATGCGTTGCAGGCACAGGCGCAGTTCGCCTTCCAGTGCGCGGTCTTCGATGACCGGCGGGAAGTCCTTGGCAAGTTCTTCGTGCATGGCGGCCAGCGCAGGCGGCAGCGCTCGGGCGTCTTCCGCTTGCGCGCGCAGCCATACGCCTTGGTTCGCGGCGAGGAGCGTGGCGGCGGCGACCTGTTCGGTCAGCTCCAGCACGCGGATCGCATCACGGGCGGCGATGGTGCCCATGCTCACCTTGTCCTGGTTGTGGCACTCGGTGGAACGCGAGAAGACGCTGGCCGGCATGGTGTTTTTCAACGCCTCGGCGGTCCAGGCGCTGGTGCCGATCTGCACAGCCTTGAAGCCGTGGTTGAGCATCGCCCGATCCGCCGTGGCGCCGGACAGATTGCTCGGCAAACCGTGGTTGTAACGTTCATCGACCAGCAGCGCGAGTTGACGGTCGAGCAGGTCGGCGACGTTGGCCACGAGGTTTTTCAGGCTGTCCATGGCGAACGCGATGTGCCCGCCGTAGAAGTGCCCGCCGTGCAGCACACGCTCGGCTTCGGCGTCGATGATCGGGTTGTCGTTGGCGCTGTTGAGTTCGATCTCGATGAACGAACGCAGCCAGTTCAGGCTGTCGGCCAACACGCCGAGGACATGCGGAGCACAGCGCAGCGAGTAGCGATCCTGCAAGCGGTGCAGCGGCGCGGTCGGCGCGTCGATTGCCAGATCCTTGCGCAGCCACGCGGCCACTTGCATCTGCCCCGGGTGTGGCTTGGCGGCGAACAGGCGTTCGTCGAAATGCTCCGGATTGCCTTGCAGCGCCACGACGTTCAGCGCGGTGATGCGGGTAGCCAGTTGCAACAGGTAATCGGCGCGGGCGTAGGCGAGGCAGGCGAGGCCGGTCATCACGGCGGTGCCGTTCATCAGTGCCAACGCTTCTTTGGGGCGCAACACCAACGGCGTCCAGCCGAGTTCGCGATGGACGTCGGCCGCTTGACGGCGCTCGCCACGGAACATCACTTCACGCTCACCGGACAGGGTTGCCGCGACGTAGGACAGCGGCGTCAGATCGCCGCTGGCGCCAACCGAGCCTTCTTCGGGAATCAGCGGCAGGATGTCGTATTCGAGGAAGGCGTGCAGGCGCTCGAGCAGTTCAATCCGCACCCCGGAAACGCCGTGGCACAGCGACTGCAAACGCGCCGCCAGCACTGCGCGGGTGGCTTGGGCGTCGAGCAGTTTGCCCAATCCGCAACCGTGGAAAGTGTAGAGATGACGCGGCAGCGCCTCGACGTGATGCAGCGGCACCGCGACCACGCAGGAATCACCGTAACCGGTGGTCACGCCGTAGATCACGCCTTCCTTGTCCAGCAGCGAATCGAGGAACCGTGCGCCCTTGGCGATCCGCTCGCGGTAATCGGCGTCGCTCTGCAACTGTACGGGCGCCTGACGGTTGGCCAGGGCCAGCACGTCTTCGATGCGCAGAGGGCGTTCGCCGAAGGTTACCGGCTCATGGGTTGGCGTCGTCATCGGTCTTCCAGAAAGGGTAAAAGTTGAACCATTGCTGCGGAGCTTCAAGGCAATAGTGACTCAGGCGCTGTGCGTAGCGGGTGGCCCACTGATGAATGACCTGCTCGCGCTCGCTGCGCTTCCACACTACGGCGTCGGCGAAGGGTTCGAGGGTCAGGCGATAATGGCCGTCGGGTTGCTTGAGGCACATCAGCAGATTGACCGGGCATTTGAGGAGCCCGGCCAGCAGCCATGGGCCTTGCGGGAATGGCGCCGGATGGCCGAGGAAGTCCACGGTCACGCTACGGCCGCCGTGCAGCGGCACACGGTCGCCGGCAATCGCCAGCCACTCGCCGCGCTCCAGGCGTTCGTGCAGTTGCAGCATGATCACCGGGTCGAGTTCGCTGACCTGGATCAGACGCAGATTGGTCGCCCCGGCTTCCCCCAGCAAGCGGTTGAACTGCTCGGCGTGCTTGGTGTGCACCAACACGTTCATCGTGACCTTTTCGCCGATCTCCGCCAGCGCCCGGCACACTTCGAGATTGCCCAGGTGTGCGCCGACCAGCAATTGCCCGCGACTGCCACGCAACTGAGTGCGCAGCAGCGCCGGGTCGATGATTTCGATTTGCTCGATGCGCAGCTTGCCGTTCCACACGTCGAGCTTGTCGAGTAGCGAATCGGCGAATGCCATGAACTGGCCGAACACCCGCCAATGGCTTGGGCGCAGGTCTTCACGTTGGCTCCAGTCGGCCAGGTGCTGCTGGTATTGCCGGGCGCTGTGTCGGGCCGTGCGGCCAAACAGGAAAAAGTACAGGACGATGCCGTATAACAACGGGCTCAGCAGGCGGCGACCAAGCACCTTGGCGGCGAGCGCGGTGAATTTCATCAGCAGGAAACTGCCGCGCTCCTCGCGGTCGGCCCAGTGCTTTTTATCGGTTTCGACGGTCATGTCCGCCACCGTCGCCAGAGGATCACCGGCAAACGCAGCAACATGCCGAAGAACAGCCGCGCGTGCATGCTCGAAATCAGCGCGTTGTCATGGAACAGCCGGAAATGCGAGACGCCATCCAGCGGGTAATGCACGCTGGTTTCCAGCCAGCGCATCGGCTGATTGCGCCACGCCAGGCGCACCAGAATGTCCGAGTCGAAATCCATGCGTTTGCCGACCTTGGCCGAGTCGATCACCGCCAGCGTCGCTGCAACCGGATAGACGCGAAAGCCACACATCGAATCGCGGATCTGCAGCGACAGTGTGTTGATCCAGACCATCACGTGGGTCAGGTAGCGCGCGTATAAGCGGCCCTTGGGCACGCTTTCGTCGAACAGCGGATAGCCGCAGATCATCGCTTGCGGATGTGCGCGGGACTCCTCAACGAAACGGGCAACGTCGTGCAGATCATGCTGACCGTCAGCGTCGACCTGTAGCGCGTGGCTGAAGCCCAGGCGCGAGGCTTCGCGCAGGCCGGTCATCACCGCGCCGCCCTTGCCCTGATTGATGGTTAGCCGCACCAGATGCACGTTGTCGCGCTCGGCCAGCATGTCCAGCACCCGCGCGCAGGACTGCTTGCTGGCGTCGTCCACCAGCAGGCACGGTAGACTTTGAGCGAGCAGGGCGTCGACAACGGTGGTGATTGCGGTTTCGTGGTTGTAGACCGGGATCACGGCGCAGGGGTTATGCATTGCCAGTCTCCAGAAGGATGCGGCCACTGGAGCAGGTCGCCATGTCATTGCGATAGGCGAAATACAATTTGCCGCGCTCGGGATCGAAGCGCAGGTGCAGCTGGATTTCATCGCCGGGACGCACCAGTTGCTGGAATTTCAGCACTTCCATGCCAGCGAAGGCACCGCTCAGGTTGAGCAGTTGCCGAGCGAGGTTCAGTGCCCATTCCACTTGCACCACGCCGGGTAACACGGGGGCTTTGGGGAAGTGGCCGCTGAAGTACGCCAGATCCGGCGGCACGCTCAGTTGCAGGCTCCATTCGCCATCCGTTTCGGTTTGCTCCAGCACCTCGGGGGCTTTCGGTCGAGGGCCGAGCAGCAGCGCCTCGATATCCGCCTGCGGCAGTTTGCCCTGGCTGTTGAGCGGCATTTGCCGCAGCAATCGCCAGCGACGCGGCAGGGCCAGGGCTTCGCAGTGCTCTTTCAAGTGCTGGCGCAGGGCTTCGGTCAGGCTACGTCGACCGTGTTCGCGCAGAGCAAACAGGCCGGACTCGCTGAGCACCAGCAAGGCGCCGAGGGACGCACGATTTTCCTGAACAACGCCCAAGCGCGCTTCGGCAACCCAGTCGTGGGCGACCAAGGCTTGCTCAAGCATCGGCAAGGAAATGCGTTTTTCTTCGAGTTTGACGATTCGGTCCAGTCGACCCAGCAGTTCGAAACGGCCATCGGCGGCAATGCGTGCTGCATCGGCGGTGTGTTCGACATGCCCGGCAGGCAGATACGGTGAGGCGATCAGCAGTGCACCGTCGTTGTCCCGACTCAATTCGACACCGGCGAACGGCTGCCACAGCTGCTTACCCTGACGCCAGGCGATGCCGCCAGTTTCCGAGCTGCCGAGAATTTCAGTCGGCCACTGTTGCAAGCGTTGCTGCAGGCTTTGAGCCGCGTCTACAGGCAGTGCGCCACCCGAGGAAAACACCCGGCGTACGGCGCTCAGGGCCGGCCAGTCGAGATTGTCGCCCATGCGTTTGAGCAACGCCGGGCTGGCTACCCAGGCGAAGGCTGGATACTCGCGGCTGGCGCGTTGCAGGTCTTCGGGGAATGCCAGTTGTTTGCGCACGAACGTTCGCCCGGCGCACAGTGGCCACAACACGCGAAACAGCAAACCGTAGATGTGCTGGGTGGCGACGCTGCCGATGATGCATGCCTCGGCGAGATCCGCGCCCCACAGCTGTTCCAGCGCCTCGACCTCATTGGCCAACTGGCGCAGGGTTTTGTCGATGCGCTTGGGCTCGCCGCTGGAGCCGGAAGTGCACAGGCTCAAGCGACACTGATCCAGATCCAGCTCGGCGCCGGGAAGTGGCGGCTGATGGAATTCAGCTAAACCACTGTCGCCGGTTTGATCGGTCAGCCACAGATCCACTTCGCCGGACCAGCGCTGGCGGGTTTGCGCCTGCAAGTCCGAAGGCAGCAATACGCTGACGCCAGCGCGCCAGGCACCGAGCAGGGCGATGGCCAGGTCGGCGGCATCTTCCAGATGCACGGCCAAACGCTGCACGCCTTGGGCTTGCAGGCCGGCTGCCACGCTCAACGCCTGCTCGCACAGTTGTGCGTGATCCAATGCCGGGGCCTGGCTGATCGCCCGCGCCGGCAACGCCTTGAGCAACAGTTGCTCAAGTTTTATCCAGTTCATGTACGGCCTCTTACCCGTTGTCGTATCAGCCATTCAATGGCAAACATCAGGCCGATCAATCCGTAGGAGATCAGGCCGGTGTACAACATCCACCAACTCAGCGGCGCCCACAGGGTCAGGAGCGCGGCGCACAAACCGTTGCAGAAGAAAAACACGCTCCAGGCCACCGTGACCTTGCGCGTGTAGGCAATTGCGTTGGCCGGCAACTGCGGTTCACGCAGCCGCGCCAGGCGTTCGACCATCGGCGGGCCGTATTTCAGGCTCAGGCTGAACAGCACCAGCATAAAACCGCTGATCAGCACCGGATACCAGCGCAGCAAAAGCGGGCTGTCGAACAGCGCCAGCAACAGGCAAAACATCATCGCCACGCAGGCCATCCACAGACTGCCGGGTTTGCGTTCGCCGACCAGTGCTCGCGCCAGCCACAGGCTGCCCAGCAGCAGGCCGAACTGCCACGGGGCAAAGTGCTCCATGCCGAAATACACCGCAAAGGGATACAGCAGACCGGCCAGCAACAGGCCGAGGCCGATCAGTCGGCTCATGCGGCCGGGTGAACCAGACGGTAGACCGCCTCGACCACGTCACCGACAGTGCGCACTGATTTGAATTCTTCGGCGGCGATCTTCTTGCCGGTCTGGCGCTTGATGTGGTCGATCAGATCGACCGCGTCGATGCTGTCGATCTCCAGATCCTGATACAGGTTGGAATCCAGGCTTACACGGGAGGGATCCAGTTCGAACAGCTCGACCAGGGCATCACGCAGGGTGTTGAAAATATCGTCACGAGTTTGCATGGTCCGGTCTCAAGCTGCCTGTTTTGCCATGACGAAGGCCGCAAGGCTCGCCACGTTGGAGAAATGGTTGCGGGTGTCTTTGGCGTCGGCGTCGATCTTGATGCCGTACTTTTTCTGGATCGCCAGACCCAGTTCCAGTGCGTCGACAGAATCCAGGCCCAGGCCTTCGCCGAACAATGTTTGATCGTCGCCGATGTCGTCGACGCTGATGTCTTCGAGGCCGAGAGCGTCGATGATCAGCAATTTAATCTCACGGTGTAGATCGCTCATCTTCGGCGAGCTCCTTGATGAAGTAAGAATGCAAATAGTCGTTGAGCTTGCGCGAGGCCTGCGGTGCCGGGCCTTGTGCTGCGAATGTCTGTGGGTCTATATCGGCCCCGACACGAAAACTGAAGTGCACGCGGCGGCTGGGGATCCGATACCAGGGCTCGGCTTTGGTCAGGGTGGTCGGGTTGACCTTGATGACCACCGGCGTAAGGATTTTCGCACCCCGCAGGGCAATCGCCGCAGCCCCCCGATGAAAGGCAGGCGCCTGGCCCGGTTGAGTACGGGTGCCTTCAGGGAAAATGATCAGGGTCTGGCCGTTTTGCAGGGACTCGGCGGCCGCATCAAGCATGTCCATGCTGCCGTCGTTGCTGATGTATTCGGTGCTGCGCAGCGGGCCACGGGTGAAGGGGTTTTCCCACAGGCTTTTCTTCACCACGCAGTTGGCCTGGCGCACCAGACCGATCAGGAACACCACATCGATCAACGACGGATGATTGGCGATGATCATCTGCCCTGGACGACCGAGACGTTCAGCGCCCTGAATGTCGTAGGTCAATACGCCGGTGCGAGCCATGAATCGGACAAAAAACCAGAACAGCCGACTGACGGTCTGCCGCGCACGCTGACGGTGCTTCAGGGCATCACCGGGCAGACAGCCGAGCACCGGAAAAACCAGCACGCGCAGGCACAGCCCGCCCAGCCCGAACAGCGCGAAACTCGCCGCGGTGGCCAGCAGACGCCAGTAGTAGGCGTCGCGGTTCTTCTCGGTCACGGGTTGCGTTGCCAGGTCCATACGCGATTTTTCCAGGCGTGTTGGCAAAGGGGCTGCTGGCCGAGCAGGGTGCGTAGCAAGTTGAGCGCGTGTGGCCAGTGCGCTTTGGACCGTGCTTCGGTGGTGCTGTTCAGGGTCAGCCGCCAGTCGGTACCGGGAGTGAGCAACAGACCCAGCGCGTAAGGAAACGGCACATCGTCGATCCACGCCGAATAGGCTGCGGGCGGCTGTTCTTCGGTAATCACCAGCAACACTGCCGGAGCGCCTTCATTGAGCAGGGCTGCGGCTTCGAGCATGCCGTGTTCGAGACCGTCGCCAGCGGCGGCGAGGGCGGTCATTTCGCTGGTTTCGCCGCGCATGATCGACCATAGGCCGATGATCGCGTTGTGCACCGAGAGGCTGAATTGCGTCGGTGACAGCGGTTCGTCTTTGGCGAGGTCACTCAGGATCTCGTAAGTGCGCGGGGTCTCGCCGTGTCGCGAGACGAACACCAGAGGCAGATTCTCCCGTCCGTCGGCCAGTGGCCAGCCGACACTAAAAGCCATTCTGGCCAGTCGGCTGAGGCGGCGGCGTTGCATGGCCGGCAAGAACGACACATCGGGCGCGGCATCACTGCTCTGGAGCACGACCGGTTGTCGGCTCCAGGCTTGCCATGCGTCCACGCTATCGAGCCCCGGGGCCCACGCGCGCCACTGGGCGATGTTGAAGTTGATCACGGACATTCATCCCGCCCCTGCGGGCTTTTTGTTGAGGCGTGAGTCGCCAAAGCCGCAGCAGGCTTGACGTGACGCTTGGCGCCGGGTGGCGCGCATTATCCCGGTGACTCGGGTGTGTAGCAAATGCTGGTTACATTTTGTGCAGTGAAATGTACCGAATGGTTCGCGGAAAACTGTCACTTGGCCATTATCCAGATTGTCAGCGGCTTGTCTGTCGGTCATCTCGGCGATTGCTGGCGGTTTTTTCTGGTCCTGCACGCGGAAAATTGCACCTGACCTTGTAGTCCATGTCCGCGAAGGTAGCGAAGCGAGGCGGCGCGCATCTACACTCGGTCATTCTTTGATACACGGAGGTTTTGTCATGCGGCGCGTGGTGTTCAATCAGAAAGGTGGCGTAGGCAAATCCAGCATTGCCTGCAATCTGGCAGCGGTCAGCGCCAGTGAGGGTTATCGCACACTGTTGGTCGATCTCGATGCTCAGGCCAACTCCACTCAATATCTGACGGGGCTCACCGGCAACGACATCCCGATGGGCATTGCCGATTTCTTCAAGCAAACGCTGTCTTCAGGGCCGTTCTCGAAGAAGAATCAGGCGGATATCTACGAAACCCCGTTCGACAACCTGCACATCATCACTGCTACCGCCGAGCTGGCCGATCTTCAGCCCAAGCTTGAGGCGAAGCACAAGATCAACAAGCTGCGCAAATTGCTCGATGAGTTGTCCGAAGATTACGACCGGATTTATCTCGATACACCCCCAGCGCTGAATTTTTATGCGGTATCGGCGCTGATTGCGGCAGATCGCGTGCTGATTCCCTTCGATTGCGACAGCTTCTCGCGTCAGGCCTTGTACGGGTTGATGGCGGAAATTGCAGAATTGAAGGAAGACCATAACGAAGGGCTGGAAATCGAAGGCATCGTGGTCAACCAGTTCCAGGCGCGGGCCAGCCTGCCGCAGCAGATACTCGATGAGCTGATTGCCGAAGGTTTGCCGGTATTGCCGGTGTATCTGACCAGTTCAGTGCGCATGCGTGAATCGCATCAGGCCAGCATGCCGCTGATCCACCTCGATCCGCGGCACAAGCTGACCCAGCAGTTTGTCGAGTTGCACAACCTGCTTGAAGACGCGTGACTTCTCGAAGCTCCCACAAAACCTGTGGGAGCGGGCTTGCCCGCGATGAGGCCGGCACGTTCAGCATTTGAAGTGCCTGATCCAGTGTCATCGCTGGCAAGCCAGCTCCCACAGAGTTTTCAGGGTGTGTCAGATGCCCTGGCTACGCAGCCACGCCATCAACTGCGGCAACGGAAACGCCCCGCTCTGGCGCTCCACCTCCCGACCGTTCTTGAACAGAATCAGACTCGGAATCGAGCGAATCCCCAACTGCGCCGATAACTGCTGATTCGCCTCGCTATCAAGCTTGGCTAGCCGACACTTGCCCGCCAACTGCGCAGCCGCCTGCTCGAATATCGGCGCAAACGACTTGCACGGCCCGCACCAGTCCGCCCACACGTCCACCAACAACGGCAGATCACCCTTGATCTGGCTGGCGTAATCGCCTTGCTTGAGCTCGAAGGGTTTGTTCAGCAGCACCGCGGATTTGCAGCGACCGCACTTCGGCTGGTCAGCGAGGCGCTCGGCGGGAATGCGGTTGAGGCCGTTGCAGGCGGGGCAGGGGATGAGCAGTGGGTCGGTCATGAGCAAAGTCCGGTGAAGAGCTGATAAGCGTAAGTTGGAGACGTTTGCTCATATTTTCAATCGTGCAGGCTTCAAGGCTGCACCTAGGCTGGAGCACACCGAGAGGGTCCGTTGGTCTGCTCGGTAGTATCGCGACTTGCGATAATTTCGATCTGTGATTAACTTTCTATAGCAGAATGCGATAAGGATGTTGCATGCATGTGTTCAGTGAAAAACCGATTAGAGAGGCCAAGGCACGGTGGCTACAGGCAGAAAACGCGCTGGCGCAGTGGTTTCGTCTGGCAAGCAGGAGTTATCCAAAGGGTTTCGCGGCGATGAAATCGATATTTCCCGCAATCGACAAGGTGGGCGAATTTCATGTCTTTGATATCGGCGGCAATAAGCTGAGGTTAATTGCTTTTGTCAGTTACCGATCACAGAGGCTTTTCATAAAGCATGTGTTGGATCACCGCGAATATGACCGTGGGAAATGGAAGGAGGCAAAGGTATGAGTGTTTTGATCAAGACAGTTGCTGAACATTGGGAGTTTGTTTCTCCATTGGTTAGAAAACCCAAGAGCGAAGAGGACTACGACTCCCTGGTTAGGGCAGTCGACGAGATACTCGAGATTACCGGCGATGACGAGTCGCATCCCTTGATGAGCCTGGTCGACATCATTGGTGACTGGATCAAAGAATGGGATCACACCCATCACCCCATGGCTCAAGCGAGCGGCGAAGAGGTTCTCGGTTACATGATGCGTGAACACGGCTTGACCCAGAGCGATCTGCCGGGTGTCGGTACACAGTCGGTTGTTTCTGAAATTCTGAATGGCAAGCGCAAGCTCAACTTGCGCCAGGTCCGCTGGTTGGCAGAGCGCTTCAACGTGCCGGTAGATGTATTTGTCTGAAGGGCACGGCAAGACCATGCAACGCCATGACAGTCGCACTCTGCTAGCATGTCGCGCGGCTTTTTCAGCCGTAGCTGTCAACTAAAGGGAATTAACTGTCATGAGCCACACCCAAGAGGCCGCTGTGCCTACCGACTCCACGCCTTTTAAGGACGCGATCATGAGTTGTGGGCATTGCAACTACACGCTCAAACCGACGTATCACCAAGCGTTCGAACTGGTTCGGTTGCAACCCATCAACTGTTATCAGTGCAGCTCGGATCTATTGCTTGATGAAGCCGACCGTCAGGTGCTGGACAAAAAACTGCATACGGCCACCCGTATCGGTAAGTTGGCGTTGTTGATTCTGGGGCCGTATTTCTTGATCAGCCTGCTCGCGACGCTCTATTTCATGTTTTTTGCCAAACCACCTTTCCCGGGATTCTCGGGGGTATTGTTTGGCGGCGGGCTAGTGATCGGTTTCCTGCTCAAGAGCGCCGCAACGGACAGCGAAGAGGGCGACTTCGTGCTATTCAAGCAAGGCGAGCGGCCTTCTGCGCACACGCAAGCTGCGTAACTCAACGCTGGCGAGGCCCTGCGACCGCGATTGAGATTCGCGGCCGCACAGACCTGAGCGCTCGCTCTGCCCGCATAAATTGGCAGCGCCGGCGCTCCAATTTGCGCCTGGCCAGTTTGATGCCATTACGACGAACAACTGATCTCCAGATGCTTGCCCCACTCGGGCGGGCGCTCGGCATAGCTTTCCATCCCCGGTTGTTCTTCGAACGGCTTGCTCAACACTGCGTACAACCGGCGAACCTCTGAGTAGTCCCCTTGTTCCGCCGCATCAATCGCTTTTTGCGCCAGATAATTACGCAGGATGTACAGCGGATTGACCGCGTGCATGCGCGTGCGGCGTTGCTCTTGATCGAGCGTGCCATCACGGGCAACCCGCGCCACATAGCGTTCGCCCCAGGCGTCGAAGCCTTTGATGTCGACGAAGTCGTCTCGCAATTGAGCAACGGCCAGTTCTGCGGATTGATCACCGAGCCGGCGAAAAAATAGCGTGTAGTCGACGCCGCTGTTCTGCATCAGTTGCAGCAGGTTTTCCAGCAGCAATTGATCGTCATCCTCAGCCGTGGTGAACCCGAAACGACGGCGCATCAGGTCGAGGTAGTGCGCCTGGAACAATGGCAAATACAAGCCGAGCGTTTCGCGCAGGGCTTCAACGCTGATGAACGGCGTCAACGCCTGGGCCAGGGCACTGAGGTTCCATTGGCCGATGGGCACTTGATTGCTGAAGGAGTACCGGCCCTGGTCGTCCGAGTGGTTGCAGATGAAGTTGGCATCGAAGTCATCAAGAAAGGCGAACGGGCCGAAGTCGAAGGTGATGCCCAGGATCGACATGTTGTCGGTGTTCATTACGCCGTGGCAGAACCCGTAGGCCTGCCATTTGGCGATCAGTTCGGCGTTGCGTTCGACGACCTCGCGGAACATCGCCAGGTACGGTTCGGGTTGCTCCAGGCATTGCGGAAAATGCATCGCCAGCACATGCTCGCCGAGCAACTTCTGCTCCTCGGGACGCTTGGTGTAATAGAAATATTCGAAGTGGCCAAAGCGGATATGGCTCGGCGCCAGACGCAGCACCATCGCGGCGCGTTCCTGCTTTTCGCGCCAGACCGGGGTGTCGGAGCCGATCACGCAGGCTGCGCGCGAGGACGGAATGTTCAGCGCGTACAACGCTTCGGAAGCGAGGAATTCACGGATCGACGAACGCAGCACGGCGCGACCATCGCCCATGCGCGAAAACGGCGTCTGCCCGGCGCCCTTGAGGTGCAAGTCCCAGTGCTCGCCGGCCGCATTGTAGACCTCGCCGAGCAATAAGCCGCGACCATCACCCAGTTGCGGCGTATAGCCGCCGAACTGATGCCCGGAATAAACCATCGCTCGCGGTTCGGCATCGGCCCACAGCTTGTGGCCGCCGAACAGTTCGGCAAACTCTTGTGTTTCGGCGGTGGCCGGCTCCAGATCCAGCAGGGCGAGCGCTGCGGCACTTGCGACGACCAGACGAGGGTTGTCGATCGGCTCGGGCAGCACGTGGGCGGAGAATGCATCGCCAAGGCGGGCGAAACGATTGTCGAAGGTCAGTTCGTCGAGGGCTTTCAAGGGCCGGCTCCAGCAGAATGTCCGAGCATTCTGCTGGGATTAACCGGGTTAGTCGAGTTTGGTCGGTGGCGGCTCTTGCAAAGGCTCTTGTGGCGAATCTTGCAGCGGTTTTTGCTCGGCGCCAACCGGCACGATGGTTTTGGTCTCCGCTTCGATGGGCACCAACTTGTATTCCTGGCCATGCAGGTTCTTCAGGTAAACCTCCATCTGGCGGAACGAGATGTTGATGTGCTGCTTCTTGAACTCGCGGTTGATAAAGCGGTTGACCTCATCAAGCACCGGGTTGCGGTCACCCAGATCGCGTACGTGCATGCGCAGTTCGTGGTCGAGGGTGCTTTCGCCGAAGTTGAGGAAGTACACGAGCGGTTCCGGCTCCTTGAGCACGCGCGGGTTTTCCCGGGCGGCCTTGAGCAGCAGCTCCTTGACCAGATCCAGATCGGAACCGTAGTCGACACCGAGTTTGAGCGTGACTCGGGTGACGGTGTCGGTCAGCGACCAGTTGATCAGTTGCCCGGTGATGAACGTCTTGTTCGGGACAATGATGTCCTTGCGGTCGAAGTCGGTAATGGTCGTGGCGCGGATGCGGATCTTGCTCACCGTGCCCGACAGGTTGCCGATGGTGATGGTGTCGCCGATCCGCACCGGGCGTTCGAACAGAATCATGATGCCGGAGATGAAGTTGGCGAAGATCTCCTGCATACCGAAACCGAGGCCGACCGACAGCGCCGCCACCAGCCATTGCAACTTGTCCCAACTCACGCCGAGGGTCGACAGAGTCGTGACGAAGCCGATGCCAGCGATCACGTAGGACAGCAGCGTCGTGGTCGCGTAAGCACTGCCCTGCGCCAGATTGAGTTTTGACAGCACGAACACTTCGAGCAGGCCGGGCAAGTTGCGCGCCAGGGCAAAGGTGATGCCAATGATGATCAGCGCACCAAGCATGTCGCCGATGCTGATCGGCACCATGCTCATGTTGGCGCCGGTGCCACTGGTGTATTCGTAAAGGGTGATGTTGTCGAGGTACGAGAACACCGAGATCAGGTCCGACCAGACCCAGTACAGCGCCGCGATGAAACCGCCGAGCAGGGCCAGACGGATCAAGCGCAGGGATTGTTCGTTGACCTTTTCGATGTCCAGTGTCGGCTCTTCAATGACGGCTTCGCCCTCGCCGGCCTCTTTCGCGGCCTGGCGCTTGGCCAGGGCACGCTGGTAGGCCAGGCGCCGTGCGGCAACGCTGAGGCCGCGAACAAAGGTGGCTTCGATCACCAGCCAGAACATCAGTAGATAGAGCGTGTTGATCAAGCGATCGCTGAGTTTCAACGCGGTGTAGTAGTAACCAAAGCAAACGGCTACGAACAACGCGATTGGCAGCAGGGTAAACATCACGCCAAGAGCCTTGCGGAACAGCGAGGTGTTTTGGTGGGTAGGGCTGCTGATCAGCAGACGGCTGAGCAGCCATGCCATCAACGCGTAGCAGGTCAGCACCACCGGCATGCCGAGGACGTCGTCGGCCAGCGCCGCTGGCTGCAATTCCGCGACCGCGACCACTGCCACCAGTGCCATGACCACCAGGCCGAGTCGACGCACCCAGCCTTGCAGGAATTCGACCTGGGGTTTTTCCCAGCGGAAGTGCAATTCGGCCACGCCGCCCGGCGCCAGAATCCGGTAGGCGGTGTAGAACACCAGCCATGCCTGACCCATTTGCAGCAGCGCCGCGCCCATGTTGGCGTTCTGTCCGCGGGCGTCGATCTGCAAGGCCAGACCGCACAGGCCCAGTCCCAGCGCCACCGGCATCGCCAGCAGAATATTGATCAGGATCGCCTGCGGCGTGTGCCACTGGCTGTCGCGTTTGAAGTGGCCGATGTCCTGGTGAACCTTGTTCAGGCGCCCATACAGACTCTTGCGCCGCCACAGCAACGCGCCGATCAGCAGCGCCAGCGGCAGGAACAGCAACGGGCGCTGGGTCAGACCGTCGGTCAACTCGCTCAGGCTGGAAGCCCACGGCAACGTATCGACCTGACGCTTCAGGCGATCCGGCACGCCGCGCATCCACTCCAGGTCCAGCGGCTTGTTGCTGGGAATCCAGAACATCTGCTCGTCGAGGGTCGCGCGCAGGCTTTGCGCGGTGCTCAGCAGTTGCTTCTGGTTGAGTTGCAGGGTGATCGATTCGTTGAGCATCGCGCTCAATTCGCGGTTGAGCCGCTCCAGCAGGTCGGCGCGCGTGTTGGCCAGGTCCAGCAGGCTTTTGCGCAGCTGCGGCGTAATCTCTTCCGGCGGCTGGGTAGTCAGCAGGTTGTCCACATAGGACGCCGGATTGCTCAACAGTTCACGCTGCTGGCTGACATCAAACTGATACAGGCGGATGTCGGCGATCTGATCCGCCAGATCGCGGTCGACCTTCAGGCGTGGCAGAGCCTGTTTCTGTTTGTAGAGAATCTTCGACAGCAGCAGGCTGCCCTTTAGCACGGCGATCTGCTCGTCGAGGGCGGAGTCGCTCTGGGTAAGAGTGTCGAGTTGCTGTTTGGTTAGCAGGTTCTGCTGAGTGACTTCGTTGAGGCGATCGGTACTCTTGAGCAGGTAGTCCGAGAGTTTGAGGTTGGCGGCGCTTTCAGTGGCTAGCAGGCTGCTGCTGCCGGCCTTCTGTGCCTCGATCGATTGCTGGGTGACGGTTTCCTGAGACTGCGCCAGACGCTTCTGGTTGATCAGGGTCTGCAGTTCCTGGATCTCGCGGTCGAGGCGGTCGGATTTTTCGGACAGCAGGTCATGTTGAGCGTTGCCCAGATCCTGCAACTGGTTATTGCCGGCCAGTTCCTGGCGGCGCAACGGTATCAGCGCGTTCAGCGCCGCCAGCTCGGCATTCAACTGGTCGCGCTGCTCGGCGCTGACGGTCTTGCCCGCTTCCTTGCCGGACTTGAGGATGTTGTTGATCTGCTGAATGCGCGTCTGGCTGGCGGAAATTTCTGCCTGAGCCCGCTCGGGGCGAGTCTGCGCGGTGATGATCAGGCTGTTGGCGTCGGCCAGGGCTTTTTGCAGATCACTTTGCTGGGTCGAGCGATCCGTCAGGATTTGCTCCAGCTGCTGGATCGACTCCTTGGGGAAACGCTGGGTCACCGGCACCACCGCAGTGGCCTTGAGACGCGTCAGTTCGCGGGTGCTCTCGATGGTCTGCCGGGGCGCGGAGGCCAGTTGCTGCTTGAGATCGATCAGCTTCTGTTCGTAATCACGCTGATTGTTCAGATGATTGAGCGTGTTCTGCAGGACAGTTTGCAGAGTCTTTTTATCGGCATCCGGCAGTTTACTGTCGGCGAGCTTGTCGAGGCTGGCCTGCACGGATTGGCTCGACGGTGGTTCGGCGGCGTACAGCGGGCCGACAGTAAGACTCAGGCCCAGAAGGGCCGCGACGAAAAAGGAGCGCAGGGTAGGCATAGAGACCGGTCAAGCAAGTGATAGTGGACGCAGTTTAGAGGAAGAGTCCGGGGCCCGGGCGACTTCCTTCGGGGAATCTGACGCCCACTTTAGCAATCTTGTTCCCGTCCATGACCGCCACCGTCCAATGGGTGTTGTTCCACTCCACCTGGTCACCCACGATCGGCGCCCCCCCGACCTTGTGGGCAATGAAGGTGCCCAGGGTCATGTCCGGATCGATGCCTTCGGCCGGCAAGCCATAAAGCGCGGCAACCGCTTTAAGCTGGGCGTCTCCTTCGAGCACGAAGTCGCCGAAGAAACGCAGGTCGAGCCCACGTTGCGGCGCCTGGCTGAACAGTTTTCCGAGCGCCGGCAAGTTGTGTTCATGGCCGATAACACACAGCAAATCATCGACTTCCAGCACCGTACTACCCGACGGATGGAGCAGTTGCTGGCCACGAAACAGCGCGGCGATGCGCGTGCCTTCGGGCATTTTCAGCTCGCGCAGGGGCGAACCGATGCACCATTTCTCCGCGCCGAGCTTATAAACAAACAGCTCCCACTCGCTGGTGATGTGCACTTCCAGTGCGGATCGCGAAATCGGCGCAGGCTCCGGCGGTACGGTGACCTTCAGCAGTTTGGCGACCCACGGCAGGCTTGTTCCCTGCACCAGCAGTGAAACCAACACGATGAAGAAGGCGAGGTTGAAGTACAGCTGCGCGTTCGGCAGCCCGGCCATCAGCGGGAACACCGCAAGAATGATCGGCACCGCGCCGCGCAGGCCAACCCAGGAAATAAAGACTTTCTCGCGGCCATGGAACGCCTTGAACGGCAGCAGGCCGACCATCACCGACAACGGTCGCGCAAACAGAATCATCCACAGCGCCAGGCCGAGGGCGGGCAAGGCGATGGGCAGCAAATCGTGTGGCGTGACCAGCAGCCCCAGCACCAGGAACATGCCGATCTGCGCCAGCCACGCCATGCCATCAAGCATGTGCAGGATGCCGTGACGGCTGCGCACCGGGCGGTTGCCGATCACCAGGCCACACAGGTACACCGCGAGGAAACCGCTGCCGTGCAAGGCGTTGGTCAGGGCAAACACCACCAGACCGCCAGCGATCACCAGAATCGGGTACAGGCCGGCAGCGAGGTTGATCCGGTTGACCATTTGCAACATCAACCAGCCACCGCCGAGCCCGACCACGCCGCCGATGCCGAACTCGCGGATCAGGTGGGTCAACAGGCTCCAGTGCAAACCGGTCTGGCCGCTGGCAAGCATGTCGATCAGGGTCACGGTGAGGAACACCGCCATCGGGTCGTTGCTGCCGGATTCGATTTCCAGGCTGGCGCTCACCCGTTCGTTCAGGCCCTTGCCGCCGAGGAGCGAGAACACCGCCGCGGCGTCGGTGGAGCCGACAATGGCGCCGATCAGCAGGCCCTGGATCAGGTTCAGGTCGAACAGCCACGCCGCTGCCATGCCGGTCAGTCCGGTGGTGATCAAGACTCCGACCGTCGCCAGCGACAGCGCCGGCCACAACGCCACGCGGAAACTTGAGACCCGCGTGCGCAAACCGCCGTCGAGCAGGATCACCGCCAGCGCGAGGTTGCCGACCAGATAAGCCGTGGGGTAATTGTCGAAAATGATCCCGCCGCCATCGACTCCGGCGGCCATGCCGACCGCGAGAATAATGACCAGAATCGGAATGCCGAGCCGGGAAGAGAGTGAGCTGACAAGAATGCTTGCGCCTACCAGCAACGCGCCGATCAAGAACAGGCTGTTGATGGTCGTCGCATTCAAAGGCAGTACTCCAGAAGCGTAAAGACAGGCACAAACTGACCATGCAGTCTGCGTGCCAGCGATTCTAACCTGTTGAAATGTGGTGATGTCAAAAAGGTTTTTGGTAGATCAAAAGATCGCAGCCTGCGGCAGCTCCTACAGGGTGTACATCAATCCCATGTAGGAGCCGAAGGCTGCGATCTTTGCTCTTGGCGATTAAAGGCTGAACCGCCCAACCATATTGTTCAGATCCAGCGCCAGCCGCGACAGCTCGTTACTCGCTGCACTGGTCTGATTCGCGCCGGTCGCCGATTGCACCGACAGATCGCGGATGTTCACCAGATTACGGTCGACTTCCCGCGCCACCTGGGCCTGCTCTTCAGCGGCGCTGGCGATTACCAGGTTGCGTTCGTTGATCTCGACGATAGCGGTATTGATGGTGTCCAGCGACATCCCGGCGCCACGGGCGATGTTCAGCGTCGACTCAGCACGCTCAGTACTGTTGCGCATCGAATCCACGGCGTGTTCGGTGCCGCTCTGAATGCTGCCGATCATGCGCTCGATTTCGCTGGTCGACTGCTGTGTGCGATGGGCCAAGGCACGCACTTCGTCCGCCACCACCGCAAAACCACGACCGGCCTCACCGGCACGCGCGGCTTCAATCGCGGCGTTCAGCGCCAGCAGGTTGGTCTGATCAGCCAGACCACGAATCACGTCCAGCACCTTGCCGATGTCACGGGACTCATTGGCCAGATCACCGATCAGGCTCGCCGTGCTCTGCACGTCGGCGCTCATGCGTTCGATGGCGCTGACCGTTTCCTGCACCAGATCACGGCCGTCGCCTGCTGAAGTGGTGGCATTCTTCGAGGCTTCCGAGGTGCTTACCGCGTTGCGGGCGACTTCTTCGACCGCGCTGGTCATCTCGTTGACCGCCGTAGCCGCCTGTTCGATTTCGTTGTTCTGCTGAGTCAGGCCGCGCGCGCTTTCGTCGGTGACGCTGTTGAGTTCTTCTGCGGCCGAGGCAAGTTGCGTGGCCGAACCGGAAATCCGCTGCAGGGTGTCACGCAGCTTCGATTGCATCTTGGCCATCGCCGCCAGCAGGCGTCCGGCTTCGTCGCTGCCGTCGACGTGGATCGGCTGCGTCAGGTTACCTTCGGCGATGGTCTCTGCCGCTTCCAGTGCTTTGGAGATTGGCTTGGTGATGCTGTTGGTCAGCAACCAGGCGAACAGCATAGTCAGGCCGCTGGCAATGATCAGCAGAGTGACCACCAGGTTGAACGACATGGAGTACTGGTCAGACGCATCTTTATCAGTTTCGGCGATTTGCTGGGTGTTGATTTCCAGCAAGCGCGCCAACGCGGCATTCACCGCTTCCGAATTGCTCAGCAAGTCGCTATTGAGCATCTGCCGCAGTTCATCGATCTGGTTGTTGCGCGACAGGGTTTTCATCCTGTCTTCCAACTGGCGGTACTGCGCGAGCAATTGCACATACTGGTCGTAAGCCGAGCGTTCCTGTGGGCCGTCGATCAACGGTTCATAGGCGCGTTGCGCGTCGGCGATCTGCTTGTTGCGCAGTTCGAAGAGCTCGAAGGTTTTTTGCTGGACGTCCGGTTCACGGTTGATCAGCAAGCGATACGACAGCACCCGAAGGCGTAGCGTCAGTTGAGTGAATTCGTCCAGGGCCTTGATCGATGGCACGCTCTCGGTGGCGATGTCTTCGCCTGCCGCGCGGATTTTGTCCATCTGGTTCAGGGCGAACACACCGAGAATCAACATCAGGCCGCCGATCAGGGCGAAACCAGTGAACGCCCGGGGGGCGATATTCATATTGCGGAGGGACATGGGCGGATACCGAAAAGGGCCGCATCCATGCGGGCTGAGACTGCTAATGCATGACTTATCGGTCAAGCAAATGAACTCTTTAGTTCATGTGCGTATTTGTCGCACCCCGCATTGAGCGACGAAGTGCAGGAACCAGATTGGCAGATCACAGTCTTTTAAACTCGCGAGAACGGTCGGCCGTCAGGAAAATCAAGGCTTTGCGCCGGTTTAAACCTAGCGTCCACGACGACTTTTCTTTATCGTACGCGCCCTTTGAAAAACGCTTGGAAGATCAAAATGTTGGAAGCATCCCTCAGCCAGTTGGAACAGCTCGTCAGCGACCTGGTGCAACAGAACCAGACCCTTTCGCAAACCAACCAGACCCTGGCCACGGAACTGGCCCAGGCCAAGGATGAAAACGAAAGCCTGCAACTGAACCTGATGGAACAGGAAGAAAAACACGGCGCCACCGCCGCGCGCATTCAAGCCCTGGTTGATCGCGTCAACGCAGGTCCTGTCAGCGCATGAGCCACCACACAGCAGGGGTAAAAGTTGTCTCCATTCTTGGGGAGGACTATTCGATCAAGGCGCCGGCCGGGGAAGAACAGACCCTGCTGGACGCCGCACTCATGCTCAAGGCCGCGTTGGCGGACACCAAAAGGAAATACCCGACGCTGATCGGCGACCGCCTGCTGGTGCTGGCGGCGATGAATCTGTGTTCGCAGCAGATCGAAATGAAGAAACAGCACCAGCAAGAACTCGACCGTTACCAAGAGCAAGTCAGCGCCACGGTCGACACCATCGCCAAGACCATCAATCAGGGCTGATGGGGCCTTTGGCCAATGCCGCCTCGAAAGAGCGCTCTTGTTCAGAGCGCTCAGGCCCGCTCGGCGGGCCAGCGTTCAAATCTGCAATTCGCAGTAATGTTGTGCCGAGGGTCAGCCTTTAAAACCACTCATCCTGCATCGCCAGGCACGTATCATCCCGCGCCTCCAGCAACGCCAACTCGTGGTGACAGCCCGGCACTTCCCACGTCAGGAAATACCGCGCCGCCTGCAACTTGCCCTTATAGAAGTCGGCGTCCGCGGCATTGCCCTTGGCCAAGCCTTCCTCGGCGCGAATAGCCTGCTCCAGCCAGCGCCAGCCAATCACCGTGTGGCCAAACACTTTCAGATACAGCGCCGAATTCGCCAGGCTGCTGTTGACCTTGCCCTGGGCAAGATCGGTCAGCAAACCGATGGTCACCACTTGCAGGCGCGCCACCAGTTTTTCCAACGGCTCACGCAGTGCGGTCAACGATTGGTACGCAACAGCGCGTTCAGCGGTGTCGGCGATCAGCCGCACCAGTTGCTTCAAGCCTGCCCCACCGTTCTGCGCCAGTTTGCGCCCGAGCAAGTCCAGCGACTGAATGCCGTGGGTGCCTTCGTGAATCGGATTCAAACGGTTATCGCGGTAATACTGCTCAACCGGGTATTCGCGGGTGTAACCGTGGCCGCCGAGAATCTGGA
The DNA here is from genome assembly GCF_017973755.1 of Pseudomonas sp. P42. NCBI lineage: Bacteria > Pseudomonadati > Pseudomonadota > Gammaproteobacteria > Pseudomonadales > Pseudomonadaceae > Pseudomonas > Pseudomonas sp. P42. The sequence continues at coordinate 321,567 of NZ_JACOPU010000005.1, forward strand.
TCGCCAGTTCGTTGGCCTTGAGGCAGAACTCCGACGGCCAGGATTTGACGATGGGTGTCAGTAAATCCAGCAGTTCATGGGCGTGCTTGCGCTCGGCTTCGGTTTCAAGTGTAGTGGTGTCATCGAACAACCGCGCCGCATACAGCCCGAGGTCAAAGGCACCTTCGACGTAGGACTTTTGCGTCAGCAGCATGCGTCTGACGTCGGCGTGCTGAATGATCGCCACGGGCGCAGTGGTTGGGTCCTTGCTGTCCGGCACCCGGCCTTGCGGACGTTCCCGAGCGTACTCCAGCGAATACAGGTAACCGGCGTAACCGAGCATCACCGCGCCCATGCCAACGCCGATCCGCGCCTCGTTCATCATCTGGAACATGTAGCTCAAACCGCGATGCGCTTCACCGACCAGATAGCCGACACATTCACCGTTATCGCCGAAGTTCAGTGCGGTAGACGTCGTGCCACGCCAGCCCATCTTGTGGAATAGCCCGGCCAGCAGCACATCGTTGCGTTGGCCCAGGGTGCCATCATCGTTGACCAGAAACTTCGGCACGATGAACAGCGAGATACCTTTTACCCCCGGCGGCGCGTCTGGCAGCTTGGCCAGCACCATGTGCACGATGTTTTCCGAGAGCGGATGATCACCGCCGGAAATAAAGATCTTGTTGCCTTTGAGGCGATAGCTGCCGTCGGCCGCAGGCTCGGCGCGGGTGCGAATATCCGACAGCGAAGAGCCCGCGTGCGGCTCGGTCAGGGCCATGGTGCCGAAGAAACGGCCATCGATCATCGGTTGCAGGAAGCGCTGCTTCTGTTCATCCGTGCCGAAGCTTTCGATCAGGTTGGCCGCGCCCATGGTCAGGAACGGGTACGAAGTCGAAGCAGCATTGGCCGACTGGAAATGCGCGAAGCAGGCTTGCGACAGCAGGGTAGGAAGTTGCATGCCGCCGGCGTCGAAACTTCTTGCAGCGTTGAGGAATCCGGCTTCGAGGAAAGCATCCACCGCCGGTTTCACCTCGGGAATCAGAATCGCCTGACCGTTCTCGTAGCGCGGCTCGTTCTCGTCACCCTTGCGGTTGTGCGGCGCGAAGTATTTCTCGGCAATGTTGCGAGCTGTGCCAATGGCGGCATCGAAGGTCTCGCGGTTGTGCTCGGCAAAGCGCTCACGCCGGGTCAGGCCCTCGGCATCAAGGACTTCATACAGCTCGAAAGCCAGATTGCGGGAACTGAGCAGCGTCTCGGACATGGCGGCCTACCTGAAATTGGGGTTGGGCCGAGTCTAGGCTTGCTGATAAAGGCTGAACAGGATGATTGATAAGCGTGATGTTGGGCCAGAGCGCCGACTTAACAAACACCCCAAACAATTGTGGGAGCGAGCCTGCTCGCGAAAGCGGTGGGTCAGGCAACATTGATGTCGACTGACACGCCGTCTTCGCGAGCAGGCTCGCTCCCACAGGGGAATTGCATTCCAGGCGACCGTTGCGGGCGCCTGGATTTGCAGCGGTTTAACCGATGGTCATCAAACTCGCATTACCACCCGCCGCAGCGGTGTTAACACTCAACGCGCGCTCAATCACCAGACGCTCCAGCGCAATGTTGGTCTCGCCCTGGGACAAGCCCTGAACCCCAACGATCGCGCCGGCACGCTTGGCAATCTGCTGGCAAACGCCGCGCAACTGGTCCGAATGGCCGTGGTGCAGAACGGCATCGAATACCACGTCGTCTTTGTTCCAGTCGGCTACCAGTTTGATCCGCGCCTGAATTTCCTTCGGCAGACGTGCGAACAATGCCTTGCTGATGTCGGACTCTGGCCATACCGCCGAACCGCCTACAGCCAATACCGCGGCCAGTTGGGTCAGTAGATCGCCTTCAACATCCGCCAGGCACAACACGTGTTCACGCGGCAGGATCGCGTAGCTGTTCTTCTCACCGGTCGGGCCGGCCAGCACGCGGGTAATGCCGCTTTGCGATTGCGCGGCGTACTGAGCGCACAGGGTGCTCAGGTCAGCGAACTTGTTGCTGTCAGCCCAGGCTTTAAGGGCAGTCAACGGCTTGCTCAGGGCGTCACGCAGGCGAACGTCCGGGGCTACGGCAGCATCACCGCGAGCGAAGGATTGTTCGATAGCATCGGTCGGACGTGTCGACAGCAAGCGATACAGGTACAGCGGGCCACCCGCTTTCGGGCCGGTACCCGACAAACCTTCGCCGCCGAACGGCTGCACGCCGACCACGGCACCGACGATGTTGCGGTTGACGTAGACGTTACCGGCGTTGACGTTGTCGATCACCTTGGCGATGGTCTCGTCGATACGGGTGTGCACGCCGAGGGTCAGGCCATAACCGGAAGCGTTGATCTGGCCGATCAACTGGTCGATCTCTTTGCGCTTGTAGCGAACCACGTGCAGCACCGGGCCGAAGATCTCGCGTTGCAACTCGTCGAAGCTTTCCAGTTCGATCAGGGTCGGCATGACGAAGGTGCCGCGTTTGACTTCTTCGGTGTCAGCGATAGCCACCTGGTACACGTTGCGACCTTTGTCGCGCATGCCCTGGATGTGCTTGTCGATGCCGGCCTTGGCTTCGGCGTCGATCACCGGGCCAATGTCCACGGACAGACGCTCAGGGTTACCGAGACGGGATTCAGCCATGGCACCTTTAAGCATTTCGATGACGCGATCAGCAGAATCTTCCTGCAAGCACAGTACGCGCAGGGCCGAGCAACGCTGACCAGCGCTGTCGAACGCCGAGGACACTACGTCGATCACGACTTGTTCAGTCAGAGCAGACGAGTCGACGATCATCGCGTTCTGGCCACCGGTTTCGGCGATCAGCGGAATCGGACGACCCTGGTTGTCGAGGCGACCGGCGATGTTGCGTTGCAGCAGACGCGCGACTTCGGTGGAGCCTGTGAACATCACGCCTTTGACGCGATCATCACCGACCAGGCCTGCGCCGACGGTTTCACCGCGACCCGGCAGCAGTTGCAGCACGCCTTCCGGAATCCCGGCTTCGAGCATCAGGCGCACAGCCTGAGCCGCCACCAGCGGGGTTTGTTCGGCCGGTTTGGCCAGTACCGGGTTACCGGCAGCCAGAGCGGCGGCGACTTGACCGCTGAAGATCGCCAACGGGAAGTTCCACGGGCTGATACACACCACTGGGCCCAGTGGGCGGTGGGCGTCATTGCTGAAGTCGTTGCGTGCCTGCACCGCGTAATAACGCAGGAAGTCGACAGCTTCGCGGACTTCGGCGATGGCGTTGGCGAACGTCTTGCCGGCTTCGCGAGCCAACAGGCCCATCAGCGGCTGGATCTCGCCTTCCATCAAATCAGCGGCACGCTCCAGAATCGCGGCACGTTCAGCGGGCGGGGTGGCCTGCCAGATCGGCGCAGCGTTCAGGGCGCATTGAATAGCGTTGTCGACGTCTTCAACCGTAGCTTCCTGCACGTGGCCGACCACATCACGGTGATCCGCAGGGTTCAGCACTGGCGCAGGCGTTTCGGTGCTGGAAGCGCAACCGAGCATCGGCGCGGCTTTCCAGTCGTTGTGTGCGGTGGCGAGCAAAGCGCAGGACAACGACGCCAAACGGTGTTCGTTGGCCATGTCGATGCCGCTGGAGTTGGCGCGCTCGGCACCATAAAGGTCACGCGGCAGCGGGATACGCGGATGCGGCAGGCCGAAGCCACCTTCCACGGTCGCCATCTGCTCGATCTGAGCCACCGGATCGGCCACCAGCTCCTGAATCGAAATCGACTGGTCGGCGATGCGGTTGACGAACGAGGTGTTCGCACCGTTTTCCAGCAGACGACGCACGAGGTACGCCAGCAGGGTTTCGTGAGTGCCAACCGGTGCGTACACGCGGCACGGACGGTTCAGTTTGCCTTCGGAAACTTTGCCTACAACCTGCTCGTAGAGCGGTTCGCCCATGCCGTGCAGGCACTGGAATTCGTACTGGCCGGGGTAATAGTTCTGACCGGCAATATGGTAAATGGCCGACAGGGTGTGGGCATTGTGCGTAGCGAACTGCGGGTAGATGACTTCCGGCACCGACAGCAGTTTGCGTGCGCAAGCGATGTAGGAAACGTCGGTGTACACCTTGCGGGTGTAGACCGGGTAGCCTTCCAGGCCTTCGACCTGGGCGCGCTTGATTTCGCTGTCCCAGTACGCGCCTTTCACCAGGCGGATCATCAGGCGATGACGGCTACGGCGAGCCAGGTCAATCACGTAGTCGATCACATACGGGCAGCGCTTCTGGTAAGCCTGGATGACGAAACCGATGCCGTTCCAGCCAGTCAATTGCGGTTCGAAGCACAGGCGCTCGAGCAGATCCAGCGACAGTTCGAGACGGTCAGCTTCTTCAGCGTCGATGTTCAGGCCGATGTCGTATTGCTTGGCCAGCAAAGTCAGCGACAGCAGGCGCGGGTACAGCTCTTCCATCACGCGCTCGTACTGCGCACGGCTGTAACGCGGGTGCAGTGCCGACAGCTTGATCGAGATGCCCGGGCCTTCATAAATGCCACGACCGTGAGAGGCTTTGCCGATCGAGTGGATCGCTTGTTCGTACGACGCCAGGTACTTTTGCGCGTCGTGCTCGGTCAGCGCTGCTTCACCGAGCATGTCGTAGGAGTAGCGGAAGCCCTTGGTTTCGAACTTGCTCGCGTTGGCCAGTGCTTCGGCAATGGTCTCGCCGGTCACGAACTGCTCGCCCATCAGGCGCATGGCCATGTCGACGCCCTTGCGGATCATCGGCTCGCCGCTCTTGCCGATGATGCGGCTCAGCGACGAAGTCAGGCCGGCTTCGTTATGCGTCGACACCAGTTTGCCGGTCAGCAACAGACCCCAGGTGGCGGCGTTGACGAACAGCGACGGGCTGTTGCCCAAGTGCGGGTGCCAGTTGCCGGTGCTGATCTTGTCGCGGATCAGCGCATCGCGAGTGCCCTTGTCCGGGATACGCAGCAGCGCTTCGGCCAGGCACATCAGCGCCACGCCTTCCTGGGACGACAGGGAAAATTCCTGCAACAGACCTTGAACAATGCCTGCACGACCGCCGGCACTTTTCTGGTTGCGCAGTTTTTCTGCGATGGACGCCGCGAGTTTGTTGGTGGCTTCGGCCATTGCGACCGGCAGGCGAGCCTGCTCGATCAGCATCGGTACCACTTCCGGCTCAGGGCGGCGGTAAGCGGCAGTGATGGAGGCGCGCAGCACCGATTGCGGCAGAATGCTTTCAGCGAATTCAAGGAAGCACTGGTGGGCGTGATCGTTGTGGACTTCGCCCGAGTCGTCGGCGTCCTTGGCGGACAAGCCGTTCAGCTCGGTCAGGGTTGCACCACCCTCGAGTTTTTCCAGGTAATTGAAAATTGCCTGCTTGATCAGCCAGTGCGGCGTACGATCAATCGAGGTTGCGGCGGCCTTCAGGCGCTCGCGGGTCGGGTCATCGAGTTTGACCCCAAGGGTGGTGGTAGCCATATTTTTATCCTCATGGTTGCCACAGTTGCGTGGCATCAGCTGGCGGCAAGATTAGCCGTGCGCCGAATGAGGTGCAACCGGGTGCAACCCTTTTTTTGTCGGAAATATAGGCAGCTCGTCAGGAAATATTTTCTGGTACGAAAGTGCTGCTCCTGTTTGGTGCTTTTGCTTCTAGCAACAGGCCATAACTGTTACAAAAGGGAGCAAAAACGGGGTCGTCGTCGATAAATCCGACTAGGTGCAACTTATTCTCGCGAAACTGGTTGCACCTTATTTGATTTGTTGCATAGCATTCGCGCCCAAGGTGCAACCGGAATTCCCGATGTACCCGGCTGATGGCTTTCCTGGGGAAACATCAGTCTTAAATGCGCGGGATCCCGGATCGTCTGCCAAACGTCGTCGTTTGCGAGCGGTTCACCACCGCCGCTACATAAAAACAAAGCCAGGGCGTAACTCAATGAGCGTAAGTAATCCAACCCTGATCACATTCGTGATCTACATCGCAGCAATGGTGCTGATCGGTCTCATGGCCTATCGCTCCACCAACAACCTTTCTGACTACATTCTGGGCGGCCGTAGCCTGGGCAGCGTCGTGACTGCTCTGTCTGCCGGTGCTTCCGACATGAGTGGCTGGTTGTTGATGGGCCTGCCGGGCGCCATCTATATGTCCGGTCTTTCCGAAAGCTGGATCGCCATCGGCCTGATCATCGGTGCCTACCTGAACTGGCTGTTCGTTGCCGGCCGTCTGCGCGTGCAGACCGAGCACAACGGCGACGCACTGACACTGCCTGATTACTTCTCCAGCCGTTTCGAAGACAAAAGCGGCCTGCTGCGGATTATCTCGGCCGTTGTGATTCTGGTGTTCTTCACCATTTACTGCGCTTCGGGCATCGTCGCTGGCGCCCGTCTGTTCGAAAGCACTTTCGGCATGACCTACGAGACTGCGCTGTGGGCCGGTGCTGCGGCAACGATTGCCTACACCTTCGTCGGTGGTTTCCTCGCGGTGAGCTGGACTGACACCGTACAAGCCACGCTGATGATCTTCGCGCTGATCCTGACGCCGATTATCGTGCTGCTGGCCACCGGCGGCGTCGATACCACGTTCCTGGCGATCGAAGCACAAGATCCAAGCAACTTCGACATGCTCAAAGGCACGTCCTTCATCGGCATCATCTCGCTCCTGGGCTGGGGTCTGGGCTACTTCGGCCAGCCGCACATCCTTGCGCGTTTTATGGCCGCTGATTCGGTCAAATCGATTGCCAAGGCGCGTCGCATCTCCATGGCCTGGATGATCCTGTGCCTGGGCGGTACCGTGGCCGTGGGCTTCTTCGGTATTGCTTACTTCTCGGCGCACCCGGAAGTAGCGGGTCCTGTGACCGAGAACCACGAGCGCGTGTTCATCGAACTGGCCAAACTGCTGTTCAACCCATGGGTTGCCGGGGTTCTGCTGTCGGCCATCCTCGCGGCTGTCATGAGCACCCTGAGCTGCCAGTTGCTGGTGTGCTCGAGCGCCCTGACTGAAGACTTCTACAAAGCGTTCATTCGCAAGACCGCTTCGCAGAAAGAGCTGGTCTGGGTCGGTCGCGCCATGGTGCTGCTGGTTGCACTGGTCGCCATCGCACTGGCCGCTAACCCGAAAAACCAGGTACTGGGTCTGGTCAGCTATGCCTGGGCCGGTTTCGGTGCAGCATTCGGTCCGGTTGTATTGATCTCGGTAATCTGGAAAGGCATGACCCGTGACGGCGCACTGGCCGGTATTCTGGTCGGCGCGATCACCGTGGTCGCCTGGAAGCAGCTGGACGTGATGGGTCTGTACGAAATCATCCCGGGCTTCATCCTCGCCAGCCTGGTCATCTACATCGTCAGCAAGCTCGGTAAACCGACGGCTGGCATGGTGCAGCGTTTCGAAGCGGCAGAAAAAGATTACAACCTGAACAAGTGATTGTTCTGAGCTGAAGCTCACTAAAAACGGCTCGTCTCCCATAAGGAGGCGGGCCGTTTTTTTGTGCCCGTGTTTTCTATAGAACACTGGAAACCCTGTAAGAGCTGGCTTGCCAGCGATGGCGGTTTGCCAGTCACTGCATCTGTTGAATGTGCTGGCCCCTACGCTGGCAAGCCAGCTCCCACAGGGTTAGGTGCAGGGTTCGAGGAATCTGTCTGTAGTTGGATGCGGCAATTTGAGTAGGGTATTTAGACGGTCAAAGTAGGGCAAATCTGATTTTTCCGTCACCCACCCAGCCTCCCTTGCCTCTCATGCAGAATCGCCCGCCCTTCATTCTGCAGAGAGACATCGGATGTTCGCGCCTGCCAATCAACCGCGTTTCACGTTGACCCTCGAAGGCGCCCCGCACGACCTCAAAGTCCTTGAGTTCACGGGCACGGAAGCCATCAGCAAACCCTATCGCTTCGAGCTGGAGCTGGTCAGTGAGCGGCCGGACCTGGACCTCGAAAGCCTGCTGCACCGTCAGGCGTTTCTGAGCTTTGCTGCGGATGGTTCCGGTATTCACGGTCAGATCTATCAGGTCGGACAGGGCGACTCCGGGAAACGTCTTACTCGTTATCACCTGAGCCTTGTCCCGCGTCTGACGTACCTCGGGCACCGCATCAATCAGCGGATATTCCAGCACCAGAGCGTGCCGCAGATCGTTGCGCAGGTTCTCAAGGACCACGCGATCCTGCGCGATGCCTTCGAATTTCGCCTCGGCAGCGAATACCCGGTGCGCGAATATTGCGTGCAATACGCAGAGAGTGATCTCGCGTTTATCCAGCGCCTGTGCGCCGAAGTCGGCATTCACTACCATTTTCAGCACAGTCCCGAAGGCCACCTGTTGGTGTTCGGCGACGATCAAACGGTGTTCCCGCGCCTGGCCGAACCGACCCTTTATTTGCCGGGCACTGGCATGGCAGGCGGGGCGCCGGCGATTCAGCGCTTCAATGTTCGCGTGCAAACTCGTACCAGTGTGGTCACCCGGCGCGACTACAACTTCGAAAAGCCGCGCTTGCAACTGCAGAGTCGCATCGACGGCGAACAGAACCCGGTGCTGGAGGATTACCGCTTTCCCGGCCAATTCAACGACCGTGAAACCGGCAAGCACCTCGCCCAGCGTGCACTTGAGCGCCATATCGCCGATTACCGTCAAGCCGAAGGCATCAGCGATGAATCCGCACTGGCTTGTGGACATTTCCTGCAACTGACCGAGCATCCGCGTCAGGAGTGGAATGATCTGTGGCTGCTTACCGCCATCGAACACCGTGGTCGGCAGCCGCAAGTGCTGGAGGAATCGGTGACCAGCGATGGGGAAGAATTCCGTGGTTACCGTAATACCTTTCTCGCGACGCCGTGGGACGTGTTCTTTCGTCCAGCCTTGGGGCCCGAAAAGCCACGGATGCTCGGCTATCAACCGGCCGTCGTCACCGGGCCGCAGGACAGCGAAATCCACTGCGATGAGTACGGTCGGGTCAAGGTGCAACTGGCCTGGGATCGCGACGGCGAGCTCAACGAGCACGCCAGTTGCTGGCTGCGAGTTGCCACTGGCTGGGCTCACGATCGTTACGGCAGCGTGTTGATTCCAAGGGTCGGCATGGAAGTGCTGGTCGGTTTCATCGATGCCGACGCGGATAAACCGCTGGTGATGGGGTGTCTGCCAAACGCAGCGACCCCGGTGCCACTGGACTTGCCAGCTGACAAGACCCGCAGCATCTTCCGCAGCCAGAGCAGCCCCGGTGGTGGCGGCTACAACGAACTGCGCATTGAAGACAAAAAAGGCGCCGAGGAAATTTACCTGCGCGCCCAGCGCAACTGGACTCAGCATGTGTTGAATGATCAACAAGTGCAGGTCGACAACCAGCGCAGCATCGTCGTCACCGGCATCGCCAGGCATGAGTTGAAGGCTGACGAACAACGCATCACCCACGGCCAGCGCCAGACCGAAGTGAGGCGGGACGATCATCTGACGGTTGTTGGCGATCGGCATATCCGCGTGAGCAATCAGGCGACTAGCGCCAGTGCGCAATTCCACGTCAGCGCCGGTCAGCAAGTGGTCATCGATGGCGGCGCCAGCGCGACGATTCAGGCGGGCGGGCAGTGGATCAACATCGGCCCCGGCGGAATTTTCAGCAGCGTACCGATTGTGGTGGGTGGCGCGCCGATGGCGGCGATGAGCGCGGCGCCGAGTGTGCCGGGGCTGCCGGAGAATTTGGTGGCGGCCCCGGCAGAGATGCTGACGGCCGCGCAGATCATGAGTCTCAAAGGTGACGCGCCATTCTGCGAAGAGTGTGAGCGCTGCAAGGAGGGTGTTTGTGCAGCCTGAATGTCTTGATCCGCACGCATGGCTGGCGCGTGAGCCGCTGAAACCGTCGGAGCAGTTGTTCGCGATTTTCAGTAATGCCAGCGCTGCCAAGCCGCCGTTGCAGTTGGCGCCGAGCCCGGTTTGGGCGGACACGATCTACGCCGAGTGGGATGCGGTGATGCCCTTCGTGGGAATTGTCGCGGCGGACAGTGAGTTTCTGGATTGGGTGGCGACTACCGAGTCCCGCGAATGGGGTTGGTTGGCGGTGTCTTCGGCGAGCCTTGAAGTGGTGGTCGAGCATTTTCGCAGCCTGACGCAAGTGTTGATGCCAGACGGGAAGGCTGTGTTTTTCCGGTTTTGGGATGGGCGGTTTCTGTTGCCGATCCTGCAGTCTGAAGAAGTGGAATCGGCGCAGCTGTTGCCAGTGGTCGCGCGCGGACTCATTAATGGTCAGCCTGTTGATATCGGGGGCAGGGCACAGGTTTCGGGGCGGGTGTTTCCTTGGTGGACGGTGCCTGATTCGGTGTTGGCCTTGAATGGTGATGAGGTTCAGGTCAGCAATGCTGTGCAGTGGCTGAGCGAGGAACATCCGGCGTTGTACGAGGCATTTCCCGAGGCTGTTATGCGCTGCAAGGTCAGGCAGTTTTTCCGGGTTGCAGTGTCGGAAGAATCGTCGCAATCGGCGTTATTGGAGTTTTTGCTGGCAGAGTCGGTGTGAAATTTCCGGGCGAAGGCCTCGGACGTTTCCTTCGAGTTGCGGCGGTTTTCATGAACTGGTGGGCGTTGGGTTGCAGGGGTAGGCTTTTCGTTGTCACTGCGAGAGTGGTGACAGGGTGTAGGAACCCTAGATCCACCGTGCATCATCGCTGTCGTTTGATTGCGGCACTTAATTTGTGCCCGTAACATCGTTCGCGGCGGCTGTGCGCGGGACACGCTTCGGCGTGAGCTGAGTTGGTGGATCTTCAGTTTCCTACTCTCGCGTACGGCTGCCACCCAAACCTGTAGGAAGGATGGTGGTAGCTACAATTTATCCACCTAGGTTAATAAAAGATGCCAACACTAAAACCCGATCCACCCTACGAAAAAATCATCCCCCATCCTGACAACCGCTTCATGGCCCTGACCGGCAATTGCAGCGACATGCCCACCCTGTTCATCGACACCCACGTCCCCCTCGACATCCTCCTGGACGCCGCCAACCATCGCCTGCGCGCCGTGATCCAGGTCCTGGAAAACATGTGCATGCGCGGCTCGGTCGAATGCGACTCCGTCATCCTCAGCGACTTCGCCCAGCTCTGCGTGATTCCGCTGCGCGACGGCTGTGATGTGCTGGATGTTATCGGCAAGCGGTTGCGCGCAATGCCTTCCTGAATTTTCAGGAGCAAAATCAAAAGATCGCAGCCTTCGGCAGCTCCTACATGAAATCCCCTGTAGGAGCTGCCGAAGGCTGCGATCTTTTGACGTTGAGGGTACGGCAGTCAGTCTGCGATGTAGCGATCCTGTATCTTGATAAAACTGTCGAAAGCCTCTGAGTTGTAGACCTCCAGGCACCCATAAAAAACGACATTGCTGTTCGAGTGTTTGCTGATCGACGGTGTCTGCTTGTAGGCCGCATACACATAGTTTCTGGTTTCTTTATATGGATCGTGCAGCACTTGCAGCGTGTCTTCATTCTGCAGGACGGAGTGCATGCCTTTGCCCATGAACGAGTAAGCACCAGCGGACAGACCGATGTCCTTTTCCAAGGCTGAATTTTCTTTGAATGGCTTCAGGATGCAGTGACTCAAGCCGTAGTTCTTGAGCATTTGGCGGGCCTGCGCAATGTGGTTTTCGCCCGAAACAGCGTGCATAGAGCAGATCAGGCACAGAGAGAAAAAGATTGGGTGACGCATGGGTTGGACTTCCTGTCGGCGGGTACCTGCCTGTTAAGCGAGATAAATGACCTGTGGCTATGGGGTTGGGTCAGATTCTTAACATGTAAGAGGCCGCTCGGCTACCAACCCCTGACTTGCTGCCCGGTAAAAGGTAAACTTCGCGGCCTTCGCAGGAGCAATCATGAATTATCGTCACGCCTTCCATGCCGGCAATCACGCCGATGTGTTCAAACACCTGACCTTGACCCGCCTCATCGCCCTGATGTCGCGCAAGGAGCAGCCGTTTGCCTATCTCGACAGCCACGCCGGCATCGGTCTGTATGACTTGCAGGGCGATCAGGCCAACCGTACCGGCGAGTACCTGGAAGGCATTGCGCGCTTGTGGGATCAGCCGGATCTGCCGGCGCTGACCGCCGACTACATGAAAGTGCTGCACGAGATGAACCCGGATGGCCAGTTGCGCTACTACCCGGGTTCGCCGGAGCTGGCGCGGCGTCTGACCCGGCCGCAGGATCGGGTGATGCTCAACGAGAAACACCCTGAAGACGGCGTGCTGCTCAAAGACAACATGGCCGGCGATCGTCGGGTGAAAGTGCATCTGGGCGAGGGCTGGCATGTTGCGCGGGCGATGTTGCCGGTGCAGGAAAAGCGCGCGGTGATGTTGATTGATCCGCCGTTCGAGCAGCTCGATGAAATGCAGCGTTGTGCGGCGTCGATGAAAGAGGCCATTGGCCGGATGCGTCAAACCGTGACGGCGATCTGGTACCCGGTGAAGGATCAGCGTGCCTTGCGCCGTTTCTACCAGGACCTGGCCGGCACTGGCGCGCCGAAATTGTTGCGCGTGGAGTTGCTGGTGCATCCATTGGATACGCCGAACAGCCTGAACGGCTCGGGGATGGCGATTGCCAATCCGCCGTGGGGGCTGGAGGAAGAATTGCGTGAGCTGCTGCCGTGGTTGTCGAAGAAGTTGGGCCAGACCCAGGGCGGGTGGCAGATGGATTGGCTGATTGCCGAGAGCTGATCAACGGCAAGATCAAAAGATCGCAGCCTGCGGCAGCTCCTACACGGTTCGGCGGCGTCCACCAATGTGCGGAGGATCACTGATCTCCTGTAGGAGCTGCCGCAGGCTGCGATCTTTTGCTTTCAGGATTTAATTGCCTGCCAGGCTCGGTGGCATGCACACGCCAGTGCCGCCAATCCCGCAGTAGCCTTCCGGGTTTTTCGCCAGATACTGCTGGTGATACGTCTCGGCAAAGTACACGGTCGGTGCCTGTTCGATCTCGGTGCTGATTTCACCCAGGCCCGCTTTCGACAGTTCAGCCTGATAGGTCGCTTTGCTCGCCAGCGCGGCATCCAGTTGCTCTGGCGAGGTCGCATAGATCACCGAGCGGTACTGCGTGCCGATGTCGTTGCCCTGACGCATGCCCTGAGTCGGGTTGTGCAATTCCCAGAACATCGCCAGCAGTTCTTCGTAGCTGACTTGCGCCTTGTCATACACCACCAGCACCACTTCGGCATGGCCGGTCAGGCCCGAGCAGACTTCTTCGTAAGTCGGGTTCGGCGTGAAGCCGCCGGCATAACCAACCACCGTGCTGACCACGCCTTCGCGCTGCCAGAAGCGACGTTCGGCGCCCCAGAAGCAGCCCAGACCGAAGATTGCGAAATCGACGTCCTGGAAAAACGGGCCGAGCAGCGGGGTTTCTTCGAAGACGAAGTGCTTTTCAGGCAGGGTCATCGCGGTTTCGCGGCCGGGCAGAGCTTGTTCTTTAGTCGGGAGCACGTTTTTGTTCACCAGAATTTCCGAGCGCAGAACCATGATCGTTCCTCTCAGTCAGGATGGGATGTAAAAAAGTAGACCGCCAGTGTGCCCAAAGCTATCCGGATGCGCACTACCCAATGTAGGAGCTGCAGTGTTGGCGAGAAGGGTTTACAGGCAGAGCGGGCCGCGCGGGTAGCGTTTGAGGGCCTGGATCAGTTCGGCGCCGGGGATCGGCCGGTCGAACAGGTAGCCTTGACCCACATCGCAACGATGGCGACGCAGGAACGCCAGTTGCTCGGCGGTCTCGATGCCTTCGGCCACGACCTTGAGTTTCAGGTTGTGGGCCATGGCGATCACCGCAGAGGTGATTTCCATGTCGTCCTGGTTGTCGGGGATTTCGTGGATAAAGCTGCGATCGATCTTGATGACGTCGATCGGGAATTTTTTCAGGTAGCTGAGCGATGAGTAGCCGGTGCCGAAGTCATCCATGGCCAGGGTCAGGCCCAGGCGCTTGAGTTGATCAAGTTGCAAGTGCGTGTCTTCGGTGGCTTCCAGCAGCAGGCCTTCGGTCAGTTCCAGCTCCAGCAGATTGGCCGGCAGCGCTTCTTCCTTGAGGATGTTGGCGATGGACGCGACCAGATCCGGATCGGAAAACTGCTTGGGCGACAGATTGATCGCCACTTGCAGATTGCCCAGACCGGCAGCGGTCAGCGCTTTGCTCATGCGGCAGGCCTGACGGGCGATCCATTTGCCGATCGGAATGATCAGGCCGGTTTCTTCGGCGACGCTGATGAACTGGTCCGGACGAATCATGCCGCGCTCCGGATGATTCCAGCGCAACAGCGCTTCCATCCCCAGCAAACGACCACTGCGCAGGCAGAGCTTGGGCTGGTAGAACACGTCCAGCTCGTTCTGGGTCAGGGCGCGCCGCAGGTTGTTCTCGACGAACAGCTTGTAGCTGGCCTCGGCGTTCAGCGCTTCGGTGAAGACTTGCACCTGATGCTTACCATTGGCTTTGGCCTTGTGCAGGGCCAAGCCAGCGTTACGCATCAGGGTTTGTGGGTCGCGGCCGTGCAGGGGCGCGCAGGCAAGGCCCACGGAACCGGTGACGCTGATCAACTGGTTGTCGACGAACATCGGTTTGTCGAGGGTCATCAGCAACTGGCTGGCGATCTGCTGGCCGACCTCAAGATCGGTGTCGTCGAGCAGCACCGCAAATTCGTTACTGGCGAACCGGGCGAGGCTGCCGCTCGAGCTCAGGCTGTTGCGCAAACGCCGCGCCAGACTGATCAGCAGTTTGTCGCCGGTCTGGTGGCCAAGGCTGTCGTTGATGCGCTTGAAGTTGTCGATGTCCACCAGCAGCAGGCTGATCGGAGTATCGGTATCGCGGGCGAAGCGTTCGTCGAGGTTGCGGATGAACGCCGGGCGGTTGCCGAGGTTGGTCAGGTTGTCGGTGTACGCCAGACGTTCGATGCGCTGCTGCGCCAGTTTGGTCTGGGTGATGTCTTCGTAGATGCCGATGTAATGGGTCAGCTCACGGTTGTCGCCGTAAACCTTGGAGATCGACAACTGCCCCCAGTACGGTTCGAGGTTTTTCCGGCGGCTCTTGAATTCGCCTTGCCAGCTGTTGCTCTTGGCCAGCGCCGAGGGCGCGTCGAACAGCAGTTCGCTGAGGTTTTCCAGGGCCGGCAGTTCCGACAGGCGCTGGCCGTGGACTTCCTCGGTGGTGTACTGGGTGATTGCGGTGAAGCTCGGGTTGACGTACTCGACCACGCCGTCGCAATTGACCAGCAAAAAGGCATTGGCGCTTTGCTCGACCGCACGCTGGAACAGGTGCAGGGCGCTGGTGGCGGTGCGCCGGTTGTGGTTGTTGATGACTTGGGCGAACTGATCGGCCAGTTCACCGGCAAAGGCGATTTCATCGGACTGCCAGGCACGGGTGACGCCGGTCTGCTCCAGACACAGCACGCCGACCACATGGCCGTCGACGCGGATGCTGGCGTCGAGCATGGCGTTGACGTCGCGCGGGCGAAGCGCTTCGGCCATCTCGCGGGTGCGCGGGTCACGCATGGCATTGTGTGCGTCGATGGCGCGGCTGCTGTGCAGGGCGTCCATGTAATCTGGGAAGCCGCTGATGTCGATCGCGTCCGGGATAATGTATTCCTGGGTCGCGCGGTGGTAAGCCGAGATCGGCAGCAGTTGCTGGCCTTCAAGATTCCACAGGCTGGCGCAGTCGATTTCATAGATATCGCAGGCGCAGCGGGTGATCAGTTCGGCGGCTTCTTGCAGCGAGTTGTGTGTGCTGTAGCGCTGGCGGGCGAGCAGCAGAATCAGATCCTGCTGGGCACGCACCCGCTCCAGATGCTGCAGTTGTTCCTGCTGGGCACGCTGGTTGAGTTCGAGGGCGATTTGCAGGCGTGAATTCTGGGTTTCGAGATCCACTGAAGACAGCAGCGGCGTTTCGTCGAATACGTTATCGACCGCCAGCAAATAGCCGCGCAGCAAGTGCCGATTGTGCTGCTTGTAGGCTTCGCCGAGTTCCAGGATGGACAGCGCGCCGGCAGGGGTGTGTAGCGTGTAACGCACCAGATAATGCGGGCTGGCACTGAGTTGCAGCTGGATCGTGTCGTGTAACTGATAGCGCGCTTCCGGCTCCATCAGGCTGGCGTAAGGCGAGCCGACAAGAGCACACAGCTCGACGGCCGGTTGACCGAATTGACGTTCGCAATTGGGATCAAGAAACAGCATTGCCCAGCTGGCTTCATTCAAGCGCTCGAAACGCAGCATGCCGAGCCGCGAGGGCACCGGCAATTGCGTCACTACCTCGGCCACCATACGGCTGGCGGCATCGGGTTGGCTCTTCATGGAGGGAAACTCGCTTGGAAATATGCTGAACGCGCTGGGCTTTCGCCCTCTTTACTGTTGCCTGCGGCAAGGTTGCATCATTGCGGCACTGACTGACAAGAGTGATGAAGGCCAAGTGCTATAAGAATGTGTCGGCCGCGCGGGGCATTTCTCCAGTGTCTGTCGGAAAAGAACGATTGATCGCAGCTTGCGACAGTTGCTACAGGGGCATTTGACCTTTGCAGGCGCTGCCCAAGGCTGCGATCTTTCAAGGCTTAACGCAGTTTTATGGCAATCGACTGTAGCTTCTTGCCATTCCGATCATGGTAATTGACCAGAATCTGATCGGCTTCGACCACCACATGGGCAAAGTTGTCTTCACTGACCACCGTGCTGGTCAGTTCATGCCGATAGTCCCCCGTCGCTGTGCGCACCAGCGGTTGATCGAGCATAAAAGTCGAGGCTTTGGCGTAGGGGAGCAATTTGCTGTTGCACAGTGGCGAGGAAACGATGGTGTGAACTTCAAAGTCCGGATCTTCGCTGTGGGTCAGACGCGCAGTCAGCGAGCCGTGCACGTCGCCCGAGACGAACACCACGTTTTTGATCCGTCGGGTGCGAATGGTTTCCAGAATGCGCAGGCGCTGTTCCGGGAAGGCTTTCCACGCATCGTCGCCAAGTCGTTTGCGATCCGGGTAGAACATCACGCTGGTCACTACGAATTTCACCCGCGCCGGACTGTTGATCAGCCACTCCAGCAGCGCGTGTTCTTGAGCCTCATCAAGGATGCGTCGATCATCGGGCGACAAGTTGCGTCGGGTGCGGCTGTCGGTCACGAACCATTCGATATCACCGTCGCTGAATTGATACCAGTAATGCTCAAGTACAGAGCGATTAATCTGGCCGTTAATTGTCAGCGGATGCACCGGGCTGTGACTGGCTTGATACAACTCGTACGCCGCCATGGCATTGCGATATAACGCGCCGTCGGACTTGCTCGCATTGGCCGGCCAGTTATCTTCTATTTCATGGTCGTCGAGAATCATGTAAGTCGAAGTGCTGGACATCAATCGCTTTATATTGGGTTGCGAGAAGGCCGCGCGGTATTTATGGAGTATGTCCTTGTATTCGCGATCCGGTGCGAACAGGTTCATGTCGTCGACATAAATTTGATCGCCGGTCATTAGCGCGGCGCTGATCGGGGGTTGTGCGCCTTCGATCAATTGGTTGATGGACGCGAAGATCCGGTCGCCCAACTGGGGCAAGGAAGCAATGCCGGCGGTCATGCGCAAGTAGCGGCAGGAGCCGACAATGTAGGCCCTTGCGTGCATTGCTGTCGAGCGAGTGCGCAGACGATAGATTTCCCGAGGCCACTGCAGGGGCAGCTCTGCCACCGACTCTTGGGTATGAACTGGATTCATCGGGCTGAACCAGCCTGCTTGAAATTCGTATTCCGTATCGCTGCTCAAGTTGTTGAGTGCGAAAACGTCCGACATATCTCGCAGATCACTCAGTTTGGCGAAAATACCGTTAGACCATTGTTGTGTGTCGGCGATGCGATAACGTATCCCGGCAAACACGGTAGCGTTGTCCTGGCGGTCGCCGCGGATAAATATGCGTGCATGATTAGTTGTTACATGGCCGATTATCGGGCCGATAGTTGGTTTTAGCATTTCGAATCCATTCGAATGAATTGCTGAATAAGTTTTAGTGTCAAGTTCGTTAAATAAACTTGCTGCGCCAAGGTTAGTTGTAAGTTGAATGAATAAGTCGGCGTAAAGTTGACTGGAGTCGTGGCCGATGTCAGCGCAACTTGTAGGAAAAACACGAAGCCTGGTTTATTTCAGGCAAAAAAAGCCCCGCCAATTGGCGGGGTTGAGGTACGAGCGTGTGGCGCTCGAAAACGTGGTGCACAAGCGGCCCTCCGTCGCCGGAGGGCCGCCTGGATTACAGCAGGATGGTGCGGATGTCCGCCAGCAGGCTGCCCAGACGCTGGGTGAAGCGTGCAGCAGCGGCGCCGTTGATCACACGGTGATCGTAGGACAGCGACAGCGGCAGCATCAGTTTCGGCTGGAAGGCTTTGCCGTCCCAGACTGGCTGGATGGTTGCCTTGGAAACACCGAGGATCGCCACTTCCGGCGCGTTGACGATCGGCGTGAAGCCGGTGCCGCCAATGTGGCCGAGGCTGGAAATGGTGAAGCAGGCGCCTTGCATGTCGTCAGCGGTAAGCTTCTTGTCGCGGGCTTTGGCGGCCAGCGCAGCGGCTTCGGCTGCCAGTTGCAACAGGCTCTTCTGGTCGACGTTCTTGATGACCGGTACCAGCAGGCCATCCGGGGTGTCGACGGCGAAGCCGATGTTGACGTACTTCTTGCGGATGATCGCCTTGCCGCTTGGTGCCAGCGAACTGTTGAAGTCCGGCAGCTCCTTGAGCATGTGCGCGCACGACTTGAGCAGCAGCGGCAGGATGGTCAGCTTGACGCCGGCCTTCTCTGCAACGGCTTTCTGTGCGACGCGGAACGCTTCCAGCTCAGTGATATCAGCCGAATCGAACTGAGTCACGTGCGGAATGTTCAGCCAGCTGCGGTGCAGGCTCGACGCGCCGATTTGCATCAGGCGAGTCATCGGCACTTCTTCGATTTCGCCGAAACGGCTGAAGTCGACGACCGGAATCGGCGGGATGCCCGCACCACCGGTAGCGCCAGCAGCAGCGGCCGGTGCTTCCTTGGCCTTCTGCATCATCGCTTTGACGTAAACCTGCACGTCTTCTTTCAGAATACGACCGTGCGGACCGCTGGCGCCGACTGCGTTCAGCTCAACGCCGAATTCGCGGGCCAGTTGACGCACGGCAGGGCCGGCGTGAACTTTCGCGCCCGGCTTGGCCGGGGCGGCGGCTGGTGCGGCAGCAGCGGGTGCAGGTGCAGCGGCAGCCGGGGCAGCAGCGGCAGGTGCCGGAGCACTTGCAGCGGCCGCTGGAGCCGGGGCAGCAGCAGGCGCCGCGCCTTTGACTTTCAGCTTCAGAATCAGGTCGCCAGTGCCGACTTCGTCATCCAGCTTTATGGAAACGCTTTCGACCACGCCAGCGGCAGGCGACGGGATTTCCATGCTCGCCTTGTCGGATTCCAGAGTGATCAGCGATTGATCAGCTTCGACGGTGTCGCCAGCCTTGACCAACACTTCGATGATCTTGGCCTTGCCGGCCGAACCGATGTCCGGCACGTGGATGTCCTGAACGCTGTCAGCCGCCGGTGCAGCTGGCGCGGCTGCCGGGGCAGGCGCAGCAGCAGCGGCTGGCGCAGCAGCCTGAGCCGGAGCGGCAGCAGCAGGGGCCGCAGCACCCGCCACTTCCAGATCCAGAATCAGGTCGCCGGTACCGACTTCGTCGTTGAGCTTGACGCTGATGGCCTTGACCACGCCAGCGGCAGGCGACGGGATTTCCATGCTCGCCTTGTCGGATTCAAGGGTGATCAGCGATTGATCAGCTTCGACGGTGTCGCCGACCTTGACCTGGATCTCGATGATCTGCGCCTTGCCCGACGAACCGATGTCCGGCACGTGCACTTGCTGAACCGAAGCGGCAGCAGGGGCAGCAGGGGCAGCGGCTGGCGCGGCAGCAGCAGGAGCGGCAGCCGGTTTGGCTTCAGCTTTTGCAGCAGGCGCCGCGGCAGGCGCAGGGGCCGCTTCAGCGGCGCCCTCGACTTCCAGCTCCAGCAGTTCGTCGCCTTCTTTCAGACGGTCGCCCAGCTTCACTTTCAGGCTCTTGATGACGCCGGCTTTCGGGGCTGGCACTTCCATGCTGGCCTTGTCCGATTCCAGGGTCAGGATGCTCTGGTCGGCTTCGATACGGTCGCCGACCTTCACAAACAGTTCAATTACTTCACCTTCACCGCTGCCGATGTCAGGTACGCGAATGAGTTCGCTCACAAAATGTCTCCTCAGCAGTCCAGTGGGTTGCGTTTTTCCGGGTCGATGCCGAACTTGGTGATGGCTTCAGCCACAACCTTGGGTTCGATATCACCACGGTCAGCCAGTGCTTCCAGGGCTGCCAACACCACGAAATGACGGTCAACTTCGAAGAAATGACGCAGTTTCTTGCGGCTGTCGCTGCGGCCGAAACCGTCGGTGCCCAGGACCTTGAATTCCTTGGACGGTACCCACTGACGGATCTGCTCGGCGAACAGCTTCATGTAGTCGGTAGAGGCAATGACCGGACCTTTACGGCCGCTCAGGCACTCTTCAACGTAGCTCTTCTGAGGCTTCTGGCCAGGCTTGAGACGATTGCTGCGCTCTACGGCCAGGCCGTCGCGACGCAGTTCGTTGAAGCTGGTGACGCTCCACACGTCGGCGCCGATGTTGAACTGTTCACGCAGGATCTTCGCCGCTTCACGCACTTCGCGCAGGATGGTGCCGGAGCCCATCAACTGCACGTGGTGTGCTGCTTCGCGGGTGTCTTCTTCGAGCAGGTACATGCCCTTGATGATGCCTTCCTCTGCACCGGCCGGCATGGCGGGTTGCTGGTAGGACTCGTTCATCACGGTGATGTAGTAGAAAACGTCCTGCTGCTCTTCGGTCATCTTCTTCATGCCGTCCTGAATGATCACCGCCAGCTCGTAGCCGTAGGTTGGATCAAAGGTGCGGCAGTTCGGGATGGTGGCAGCCAGGATGTGGCTGTGACCGTCTTCGTGTTGCAGGCCTTCACCGTTCAGGGTGGTCCGGCCCGCGGTGCCGCCGATCAGGAAGCCACGGGTACGGCTGTCGCCTGCTGCCCAAGCCAGGTCGCCAATACGCTGGAAACCGAACATCGAGTAGAAGATGTAGAACGGCAGCATTGGCTGGTTGTGGCTGGAGTACGAAGTACCGGCAGCGATGAAGGAGCTCATGGCGCCCGCTTCGTTGATGCCTTCTTCGAGGATCTGGCCCTTTTTGTCTTCCTTGTAGAACATCACCTGGTCTTTATCGACTGGCTCGTAGAGCTGGCCGACGGACGAGTAGATGCCTAACTGACGGAACATGCCTTCCATACCAAAGGTACGGGCTTCGTCCGGGATGATCGGCACGATACGCGAGCCGATTTCCTTGTCCTTGACCAGTTGCGCGAGGATCCGCACGAAAGCCATGGTGGTGGAGATTTCACGGTCGCCCGAGCCGTCGAGGATAGCCTTGAGGGTGTCGAGTGGCGGTGTAGGAATGTCGAAGGACTTGGCGCGGCGCTGTGGCACGAAACCGCCAAGTGCAGTGCGGCGCTCGCTCAGGTAGCGGGCTTCGGCGCTGTTTGGCTCTGGCTTGAAGAACGGCAGGTTCTCCAGCTCTTCGTCCTTGACCGGGATGTCGAAGCGATCGCGGAACAACTTCAGGCTGTCGACATCGACTTTCTTGGTGTTGTGCGCAGTGTTTTTTGCTTCGCCGGCACCAGTGCCATAACCCTTGATGGTCTTGGCCAGGATGACGGTTGGTTGTTCTTTGTGGTTGACCGCCTCGTGGTACGCCGCGTAGACCTTGTACGGGTCGTGGCCGCCACGGTTGAGTTTCCAGATCTCGTCGTCGGACAGATCGGCAACCATCGCCTTGAGTTCTGGCGAGTTGAAGAAGTGTTCACGCACGAACGCGCCGTCTTTGGCTTTGTAGTTCTGGTACTCGCCGTCGATGACTTCATCCATGCGACGTTGCAGGATGCCGTCGACGTCTTTGGCCAGCAGTGGGTCCCAGAAACGGCCCCAGATGACTTTGGTCACGTTCCACTGAGCACCGCGGAACACGCCTTCGAGTTCCTGGATGATCTTGCCGTTACCGCGAACCGGGCCGTCGAGGCGCTGCAGGTTGCAGTTGATGACGAAGATCAGGTTGTCGAGCTTCTCGCGGCCAGCCAGCGAGATGGCGCCCAGGGATTCTGGTTCGTCGCACTCGCCGTCGCCCAGGAAGCACCAGACTTTTTGCTTGCCTTCCGGGATGAAGCCACGAGCTTCCAGGTACTTCATGAAACGTGCCTGGTAGATCGCCTGGATCGGACCCAGACCCATCGATACGGTCGGGAACTGCCAGAAATCAGGCATCAGCCAAGGGTGCGGGTAGGACGACAGGCCCTGACCGTCTACTTCCTGGCGGAAGTTGTTCATCTGGTCTTCGGTGATGCGGCCTTCCATGAATGCACGGGCGTAAACGCCTGGCGAGGTGTGGCCCTGGAAGTAGATCAGGTCGCCGCCGTGTTCGTCGGTCGGGGCCTGGAAGAAGTAGTTGAAGCCGATGTCATACAGGGTCGCACTGGAAGCGAAGCTGGAGATGTGACCACCCAGGTCAGAATCTTTCAGGTTCGTACGCATTACCATGGCCATCGCGTTCCAGCGTACCAACGAGCGAATGCGGCGTTCCATGAACAGGTCGCCAGGCATGCGTGCTTCGTGGGTCACGGGGATGGTGTTGCGGTAAGGCGTGGTGATGGCGTAAGGGAGCTGCGAGCCGCTGCGGGTCGCGAGTTCACCCATACGGGTCATCAGATAGTGAGCACGGTCTTCGCCTTCTTTGTCGAGAACCGATTCCAGGGCGTCCAGCCATTCCTGGGTTTCGACGGGATCGAGGTCTTGCATGGCTTGCTCCAGGGCGGAAAGGCTTCCAGAATCGGTTGCCTGAGTTTGCGACTGGCCTTGTGGGCAGACGATTTAAAATTCTTGGATTGCCGACAGGTTGTTCCGGCGGCGTGTAGTTTTACTACAAATCTTCCGGCATTTCAGCCTTTCGAATGTATAGACGAGTAGTAAAACTACAGATGAAAGGCTTGTGGCCTCCGACTACGTTGTGAGAATAATCGTTAAGGTTGGTCGATTGCCATCCGAAAAAGGTGAAAGTTTGATGCTGGCTGCCAAAGAAAAAGAAATATCAGCTATTTCTAACTTTTGTTCGACAGTCCTTCAGGTAGCGGGTTTTCACCGTTCACTACAAGCGGCCATTTACACGCCGATCAAGGATAGACCATGACCCTGCCCGTGCTTGCCGAACTGCCCGCCATTCTCCTGCCGTTGGTCACTCGATCCGAGCAGTCGTTCCGTACGGCCGTCGCCGCGCTTGAAGACGATCATGGCTTCTCGAACTGGACATCCGAACGCTGGGCGCAATTTGCCCGCGTCACCGGCGCCAGCGAGTTCGTCATTGAACAGAGCGTTCGTGACCCTTTGATGTTATTGACGCTGGTGCAGTCCGGTGAGCTTGACCGGCCGTTTGCCCCCGGCGAATTGTGCGCGCAAATAGCCGCTGCAGTGGCGGCCGCCCAGACCGAAGATGAGCTCGGTCACGTCCTGCGCCGTCAGCGCGCACGCCATCAGGTGCGGATCATCTGGCGTGATCTGACCCGCCAGGCCGATCTCGTGCAGACCTGCCGTGATCTGTCGGACATGGCCGATGCCTCTATCGATCAAGCCTATCAATGGTTGTACAGCCGCCATTGTCAGCAGTTCGGCACGCCGACCGGGCGTCGCAGCGGTTTGCCACAGCAGATGGTCATTCTTGGCATGGGCAAGCTCGGCGCTGTTGAGTTGAACCTGTCCTCGGACATCGACCTGATCTTCGCCTACCCCGAGGGCGGCGAAACCGTTGGCGTGAAGCGCGCGCTGGATAATCAGGAATTCTTCATCCGACTGGGCCAGCGCCTGATCAAGGCGCTTGACCCGATGACCGTCGATGGTTTCGTGTTCCGTGTCGACATGCGTCTGCGTCCCTATGGTTCATCGGGCGCGCTGGTGCTGAGCTTCAATGCGCTGGAGCAGTATTACCAGGATCAGGGTCGCGACTGGGAACGCTACGCCATGATCAAGGCGCGTGTGGTGGCCGGCGATCAAGTGGCGGGTGCGCAGTTGCTCGATATGCTGCGGCCGTTTGTTTACCGGCGTTATCTGGACTTCTCGGCAATCGAAGCGCTGCGCACCATGAAGCAGCTGATTCAGCAGGAAGTCCGGCGCAAGGGCATGGCCGACAACATCAAGCTCGGTTCGGGTGGGATCCGCGAGGTCGAGTTCATCGCCCAGGCTTTTCAACTGATCCACGGCGGGCGCGATCTGAGTCTGCAACAGCGTCCTCTATTAAAGGTGTTGAGCACGCTGGAAGGGCAGGGTTATCTGCCACCCGCGGTGATCAGCGAGTTGCGCGAGGGGTATGAATTTCTGCGTTACACCGAGCACGCGATCCAGGCGATTGCCGACCGCCAGACCCAGATGCTGCCGGATGGCGCTCAGGATCAGGCGCGTATCGCGTTCATGCTCGGGTTTCCCGACTGGGAAGCCTTCCACGAAAAACTGATGTTCTGGCGCGGCCGGGTGGCCTGGCACTTCGCGCAGGTGATCGCTGATCCTGATGAGGAAGAGGGCGCCGAAAGCGAAGTGGTGGTTGGCGGTGAATGGCTGCCGTTGTGGGAAGAGGCGCAGGACGAAGAGGCTGCCTGCCGTCAGTTGGAGGAGGGTGGTTTCCGCGATGCACCGAAAGCGCTGAAGGCCCTGGCCGGGCTGCGCGGCAGTCCGCAGCTGCGGGCGATGCAGCGTCTGGGGCGCGAACGTCTGGATTTGTTCATCCCGCGCCTGATTGCCCAAGCGGTTGAGCATGACAACCCGGATCTGGTGCTGGAGCGTGTGCTGCCGCTGGTTGAAGCAGTGGCGCGGCGCTCGGCGTACCTGGTGTTGCTGACGGAAAACCCCGGTGCGCTGCGTCGCTTGTTGACGTTGTGTGCGGCAAGTCCGTGGATTGCCGAACAGATCACCCGCTTTCCGCTGTTGCTCGATGAATTGCTCAACGAAGGACGCTTGTTCAAGCCGCCATTGGCGCCGGAACTTGCCGCTGAATTGCGCGAGCGTCTGACGCGGATTCCCGAAGACGACCTCGAACAACAGATGGAAGCCCTGCGCCATTTCAAACTGGCGCACCGCTTGCGCGTCGCCGCGTCGGAAATCGCCGGCAGTTTGCCACTGATGAAGGTCAGCGATTATCTGACCTGGCTGGCCGAGGCAATTCTTGCGCAAGTGCTGGCGCTGGCCTGGCGCCAGACCGTGGCCAAGTACGGCACGCCGTTGCGTACCGACGGTACGTTGTGCGATCCCGGGTTCATCATTGTCGGTTACGGCAAAGTCGGCGGCCTGGAATTGGGGCATGGTTCGGACCTCGATCTGGTATTCATCCACGACGGCGATCCACAGGCAGAAACCGATGGCCCGAAACCGATTGATGGCGCGCAATTCTTCACGCGGCTGGGGCAGCGGATCATCCACTTGCTGACGGCGCAGACTAACTCCGGTCAGCTTTATGAAGTGGATATGCGTTTGCGGCCGTCCGGTGCGTCGGGGTTGCTGGTGAGTTCGCTGGGTGCGTTCGCCCGCTATCAGGAAAACGAAGCCTGGACGTGGGAGCATCAGGCGCTGGTGCGGGCGCGGGTGCTGGTCGGCAGCCAGGATGTCGGGCAGGCCTTCGAGAAGGTTCGCGCCCAAGTGCTGGGTAAAACCCGGGACCTGGCCAAGCTGCAGCAGGAAGTCAGCGAGATGCGCGCGAAGATGCGCGATAACCTCGGCAGCAAGAGTACCTCAGCCGGCACAGGCGCTAACGCCTTCGAGGCCACGGCGCCGTTCGACCTCAAGCAGGATGCCGGAGGTATCGTCGATATTGAATTTATGGTGCAATACGCGGCTCTGGCGTGGTCGCAAAGCCACCCGCCATTGCTGCGCTGGACCGATAACATCCGCATTCTGGAAGAGCTGGAGCACGAAGGGCTGATGCCTGCCGAAGATGCCAGTCTGTTGCGTGAGGCCTATAAAGCCTACCGCTCCGCCGCCCACCGGCAGGCCTTGCAGAAGAATGCCGGGGTGATTGCAGGCGACCAGTTTGCTGAAGAACGGCGACAGGTTTTGCGAATATGGCGTGAGCTGGGGCTAAGCTGAAAAAGGCCAGTGAGGGCTGTGAGATTCAAATGCGGGAGCGAGCCTGCTCGCGAAAACGGAGTGTCAGGCGACATTGATGCTGGATGTGCCGGCCCTTTCGCGAGCAGGCTCGCTCCCACAGTGATCTGCGGTGAATCGCAGATGTGTGACCGGATGCAAAACCCTGTGGGAGCTGGCTTGCCAGCGATAGCGGAGTATCAGACGACAATAATGTTGAATGTGACGACCCCATCGCGAGCAAGCTCGCTCCCACAGTAGATCTACAGTGTTTGTAGAATTCTCGAGGCGGGGAGGCATTGGCCTCCCCGGTTCGTTTTTGGAAACCACATGAATATTCTGATCGTTGGGCCCAGTTGGGTCGGTGACATGGTGATGGCGCAGACACTGTTTCAGTGTCTCAAGCAACGCCACCCGCAATGCGAAATCGACGTGCTGGCCCCCGAGTGGAGCCGTCCGATCCTTGAGCGCATGCCTGAAGTGCGCAAGGCCTTGAGCTTTCCGCTCGGCCACGGCGCGCTTGAATTGGCGACCCGTCGACGGATCGGCAAGTCCCTGCGCGGCCAGTACGACCAGGCGATCCTGCTGCCAAACTCGCTGAAATCGGCGCTGGTGCCATTTTTTGCCGGCATCCCGAAACGCACCGGCTGGCGCGGCGAGTTCCGTTATGGCCTGCTCAACGACGTGCGCACGCTTGATAAAGAGCGCTATCCGCTGATGATCGAGCGTTTCATGGCCCTGGCCTATGAACCGAACGCCGAACTGCCGAAACCGTATCCACGCCCAAGCTTGCAAATCGACTCGGTCACCCGCGAAGCGGCGCTGGCCAAGTTTGGCTTGAGCCTCGACCGCCCGGTGTTGGCTCTGTGCCCAGGCGCCGAGTTCGGCGAATCCAAGCGCTGGCCATCCGAGCATTACGCCAAAGTTGCCGAAGCGCGGATTCGTGAAGGCTGGCAGGTGTGGCTGTTCGGTTCGAAAAACGATCACTCGGTCGGCGAAGACATCCGCGCGCGGTTGATTCCCGGCTTGCGTGAAGAGGCGGTGAATCTGAGCGGTGGCACCTCGTTGGCCGAAGCCATCGACCTGCTGTCCTGCGCCGACTCGGTAGTCTCCAATGACTCCGGCCTGATGCACGTCGCCGCCGCGCTGAACCGCCCGTTGGTGGCGGTTTATGGTTCGACCTCCCCGGGCTTTACCCCGCCGCTGGCCGAGCACGTCGAAATCGTCCGTTTGGGCCTCGATTGCAGTCCGTGCTTTGACCGTACCTGCCGTTTCGGCCATTACAACTGCCTGCGCCAGCTGATGCCGGACGCGGTCAACGATGCCTTGCAGAAATTG
Organism: Pseudomonas sp. P42; assembly: GCF_017973755.1. NCBI lineage: Bacteria > Pseudomonadati > Pseudomonadota > Gammaproteobacteria > Pseudomonadales > Pseudomonadaceae > Pseudomonas > Pseudomonas sp. P42. Next base: position 349,020 of record NZ_JACOPU010000005.1, read on the forward strand.
CACGGCTCTGTGGTCGAGGTTCATTAAGTTGCGGGTATTGCTGATCAAGACTTCATCGCTGGGCGACGTGATCCATGCGTTGCCGGCGCTGACCGACGCGGCCCGGGCCATCCCCGGAATCAAGTTCGACTGGGTGGTGGAAGAAGGCTTCGCCGAGATTCCGACCTGGCACCCGGCCGTTGACAAAGTGATTCCGGTGGCGATCCGTCGCTGGCGCAAAAGTCTTTGGAAAACCATCACCAGCGGCGAGTGGAAACGCTTCAAGCAGAGCGTGCGCGCGAACCAATACGATTTGGTGATCGACGCGCAGGGCTTGCTGAAAAGCGCCTGGCTGACCCGTTACGTCAAAGCACCGGTGGCCGGTCTCGACAAAGGCTCGGCCCGTGAACCGATGGCTGCGCGATTCTACGATCGCAAGCTGGCCGTGGCCCGCGGTCAACATGCCGTTGAACGCGTGCGTCAGTTGTTTGCCATCGCTCTCGGTTATGACCTGCCCAAAGGCCTGGGCGATTATGGTCTCAACGTCGAGCGTCTGGTCGAGCTGCCGCGCAAGAACGCCTTCGTGGTATTTCTCCACGGTACGACGTGGGACACCAAACACTGGCCGGAAGCTTACTGGCGGGAGCTGACCGAGCGTGTCGGTTATCTCGGCGTTGGCGTGAAACTGCCATGGGGCAACCCGCTGGAAAAGGCTCGCGCCGAGCGTATCGCCGCCGGTTTCAAACACGCCGAAGTCCTGCCGAAACTGAATCTGGCCGGGGTCGGCAAAGTCCTTGCCGGCGCACAAGCCTGTGTGGCGGTGGACACCGGTCTCGGCCACTTGGCGGCGGCGCTGGACGTGCCGACCATCTCGCTGTTCGGCCCGACCAACCCGGGCCTGACCGGCGCCTACGGCAAGTTGCAGATTCACATGGCCAGCGACTTTCCATGCGCGCCGTGCCTGCAGAAAAAATGCACTTATCAACCGACCGAGCAGGATGCCCGTCAGTTTGACCTGAAGCGTGAACAGCCTCTGTGCTTCACGCGTCTGAACCCCGAGCGTGTCGCCAGCCGACTGAGCACGTTGTTAATGGCTGAGGAGCTGCGCTGATGCAATTGGCATTCGTCCTGTACAAATATTTCCCGTTCGGTGGCTTGCAGCGCGATTTCATGCGCATCGCCCTCGAATGCCAGAAGCGCGGCCACCAGATCCGGGTCTACACGCTGATCTGGGAAGGCGACGTGCCGCCCGGTTTCGAAGTGCTGGTGGCGCCGGTCAAGGCGTTCTTCAATCACCGTCGCAACGAAAAACTCAGTGCGTGGATGGAAGCGGATTTGGCCAAGCGCCCGGTGGATCGCCTGATCGGGTTCAACAAAATGCCCGGTCTGGATGTGTATTACGCCGCCGACGGTTGCTTCGAAGACAAGGCGCAGAACCTGCGCAATTCGCTGTACCGTCGCTGGGGCCGCTATCGCCACTTCGCCGAGTACGAGCGCGCGGTGTTCGCCAAAGAGGCGAAAACCGAAGTGCTGATGATTTCCGAAGTGCAGCAGCCGCTGTTCATCAAGCACTACGACACGCCACTCGAGCGCTTCCATTTGCTGCCGCCGGGCATTGCTCAGGATCGTCGCCGTCCGGCGGATGCCGATGAGATTCGCGCCGGTTTTCGTGCCGAATTCAAGCTCAAGGACGACGATCTGCTACTGGTGCAGATCGGCTCCGGATTCAAGACCAAAGGCGTTGATCGCAGTCTTAAAGCCCTGGCCGCATTGCCCGCCGAACTGAAGAAACGCACCCGGCTGTTTGTAATCGGCCAGGATGACCCCAAATTGTTCCAGATGCAGAGCGCCACTTTGGGCCTGGGCGACAACGTGACGTTCCTCAAGGGCCGCAGCGATATTCCGCGGTTCCTGCTCGGCGCCGATCTGTTGATCCACCCGGCGTACAACGAAAATACCGGTACAGTGCTGCTCGAAGCGCTGGTCGCAGGCCTGCCTGTGCTGGTCAGTGCGGTGTGCGGTTATGCCCACTACATTGCCGAGGCGGATGCCGGGCGAGTGCTGGACGAGCCGTTCGATCAGGCGCAATTGACGCGATACCTGACCGATATGTTGAACGACGACGCTGCACGCGCGGCCTGGAGCCGCAATGGTCTGGCGTTCGCCGAAACAGCCGACCTTTACAGCATGCCGCAACACGCGGCGGATGTGATTCTGGCGGAGCACGCTTAAATGAAGTTGATGCTGGCTGAACCGTTCAAGAGCCTCTGGGCCGGACGCGATCCGTTCGCCGAAGTCGAGGGCTTGCAGGGCGAGGTGTACCGCGAGCTCGAAGCGCGCCGGACGCTGCGCACTGAGGTCGACGGCCATGGATTTTTTGTGAAGATCCATCGTGGCATCGGCTGGGGTGAGATCTTCAAGAACCTGCTGACCGCCAAGCTGCCGGTACTCGGCGCGGGTCAGGAGTGGAAAGCCATCCAGCGCTTGCAGGAAGTCGGCGTGCCGACCATGACTGCCGTGGCGTATGGCGAAAAGGGCAGCAACCCGGCCGATCAGCATTCGTTCATCGTCACCGAAGAACTGGCGCCGACCATCAGCCTCGAAGACTTCAGCATCGACTGGCTCAAGCAGCCACCGCAGCCGAAACTCAAACACGCGCTGATTGCCGAAGTGGCGCGCATGACCGGCATGATGCACCGCGCGGGCGTCAATCACCGCGACTGCTACATCTGCCACTTCCTGCTGCACACCGACAAACCGGTGACGGCGGATGATTTCAAACTCTCGGTGATCGACCTGCACCGCGCCCAGACCCGCGTCAGAATCACGCAACGCTGGCGCAACAAGGATCTGGCGGCGCTGTACTTTTCCGCCCTGGACATCGGCCTGACGCGTCGCGACAAGCTGCGATTCCTCAAGGGCTATTTCCAGCAGCCGCTACGGCAGATTCTGGCTGAAGAAGCGCCGCTGCTTAACTGGCTGGAAGGTAAAGCCAGCAAGCTCTACGCACGTAAACAGCGTTACGGGGATGCGCTCTGATGGCGGGTTGGACTCTTGAGCCGCCGTACAGCGATCTGGCCGAAGATTTCGGCAGTCTGGAAGCCGTATTTGCCCTGCAAGGCGAGCGGCTTACGCGCGATCCGCTGTCCGAAGTGGTTCGCGTGCAGCGCGGTGGCGTCAACTATTACGTCAAGCGCTACGTCGGTGCAGGCAAGGGCCTGCGCCGTTACCTCGGTAAACCGCGCGTGAAGATGGAATGGCAGAACCTCAAACGGTTCGCCAAATGGGGCATTCCCACGGCTGAAGTGGTAGCGTGGGGGCTTGAACGACGCGGCGCGGCTTACGACCGTGGTGCGATGATCACCCGCGAACTGCCCAATACCGAAGACCTCGCCGCACTTGCCGAGCGCAAGGATCCCAAGCTCAAGGATCGCGCCTGGGTGGACGCCGTCAGCCAACAGTTGGCCGGTTATACGCGCACGATGCATGATCACCGTTTTACCCATAACGATTTGAAATGGCGCAACCTGTTGATCGACGACCAGGCGCGCATATTTCTTATCGATTGCCCCAATGGCGAGTTCTGGCGCGGCTTTTGGCTCAAGTATCGGATCACCAAGGATCTGGCCTGTCTCGACAAACTCGCCAAATATCACCTGTCCAATACCCAACGCCTGCGCTTTTATATGCAATACCGCCAGTGCGATCGGCTCAATACTGCCGACAAGAAACGGATTCGGCACGTGGTGAGATTTTTCGAGGGACGCGAATGACTGATTTTCTCGCCAATGAAGACCGTGCGTTGCTTGAGCGCCACGGCCTAGGCACTTTTGACGCCCTGTGGGCCAAACAGCTTGAAGCAGTGGACGAGCCTAATACCGCCCGTGGCGGTTGGAGCAGCGTGTTCCGTCTCGATCTCGAAGGTCAGGGTTTCTACCTCAAGCGCCAGAGCAATTACCTGACCCGCACCTTGCATGCGCCGTTCGGCGAACCAAGCTTTGCCCGCGAATTTCGTAATATCAGCCGCTACCGCAAGCTCGGTATTCCGGCGTTGCAAGCGGCGTTTTTCGGTGAGCGTAAAGTCGCTGGCGAAGTCCGCGCGATTCTGCTGACGCGGGCGCTGGATGGCTGGAGCGACCTGGAGTCGCTGCTTGCGCGCTGGTCGCAGCTCAGCGCTGGGCAACAGTCGGCCATCCTCAAGGCTTGCGGGTTGCTGGCGCGGCAGTTGCACGGCGTGCGTCAGGTGCATGGCTGTTTCTATCCCAAACACATTTTTCTTCAGGTCTGCGGCGACGGGTATCAGGCGCAATTGATTGACCTGGAGAAAACCAGGCCGCTGTTGTTCGGCATGCGTGACCGGATCAAGGATCTGGAGCCGCTGCAGCGCCGCGCACCGCAGTGGAACGAGGCGCAACTGCGCGAGTTGCTGTCGGCCTATCTCGATCAACCTGTGGACAGCTCGCTGCTCGACAGCTGGCTCGCGCGGCTGACTGCGCGCCGCAGTCACAAGGAGACTCGCTGATGCAATTGTCCGAGCTGGCCGCTGTCGGGCGTACCCCGCAATTGCCGCTGACAGTCACCCTGGCCGATGCGGCCGGTGCTGCGGATTTGCAGTTGCTGAGCCTGCTGCGCGTGTTGCCAGGGCAGCGTTACGTCGGTGCCGGTGTTTGGCGTGGTCGTCCGGTATTGGCCAAATTGCTGGTCGGCAGCAAGGCTGCTCGCCATTTTCAGCGTGAACTGGAAGGCGTGCGCCTGTTGGCCGCACAAGGTCTGACGACACCGCTGCTGCTGGCCGATGGCCTGAAAAACGGTGAGGGTGGCTGGCTGCTGTTCGACTTCCTGGAAGGCGCGCAAAGCCTTGGCGATGCCTGGGCGCAAGTCGAGGCGCTGCCGCCGCTGGCGGATGAACAAACCGCGGTGCTGGCCGAGGCGCTTGCCGCCATTGGCCAGTTGCACGGCAAAGGGCTTTGGCAGGAAGACCTGCACCTGGACAATCTGCTGCGCCACGGCGGTCAGTTGTACTTGATCGACGGTGCCGGCATTTGCGTGGAAACCGCCGGTCAGCCGCTGTCGCGGGAAAAAGTCCTGGAAAATCTCGGCGTGTTTTTCGCCCAGTTGCCCAAGGCGTTGGAGCCGTTCACCGAAGAGCTGCTGGTGTATTACCTGCTGAGCAACAGCGAGCACGCTTTGCCGCTGGAAGCCTTGCAGAAGCAGATCGACAAGGTACGCCGCTGGCGCCTGAAGGATTACCTGATCAAGGTCGGCCGCGAATGCACCCTGTTCAGCGTCCGCCGTGGTGCGTTTGGCCTGCAGGCGATTCGTCGCGAGGAAGAAGCGGCCATGGTTCCGGTGCTTGAACAGGCGGATGCGCTGCTTGAGCGCGGCCGTCTCTACAAGACCGGCGGCGCGGCAAGCGTCGGCAAGGTCGAAGTGGGGGCGCGCCAATTGGTGATCAAGCGCTACAACATCAAGGATTTTGCGCATTGGCTCAAGCGGTTCTGGCGTCCGAGTCGTGCCTGGCATTCGTGGCGCGAAGGCAATCGCCTGGCGTTTCTCGGGATTGCCACGCCCAAGCCTCTGGCGGTGCTGGAAAAGCGCTTCCTGTGGTTGCGCAGCCGTGCCTATCTGGTGACCGAGTTCCTGCCGGGGCCGGACATTATCGAGCGCTTTGCGCCGTACGTTGAAAATGGCGAAGCACCGGAATCGGAGTTGCAGGCACTGAATCGGTTGTTTGCCCGATTGATTGCCGAGCGCATCAGTCATGGCGATTTCAAGGGCCACAACCTGTTCTGGCACAACGATCGCTGGGCGCTGATCGATCTTGACTCGATGTGTCAGCATGGCTCTCCGGGCAGCTTTGCCTCGGCCTATGCGCGGGACCGGGCGCGATTCATGCGTAACTGGCCCCAGAGCAGTGCGTTATATCAAGTGATCGATCAGCGATTGCCGAAAGATATTTCGAGTGGTGTCTGAGTCGGGTGAGAGATAAGGGCTTTGAAGTGTCTTGCAGTTTGTTCGCAAGCCATGAGCTGTGCCCACAACGGCCTCGGTGCTGATTTTCAGAGATTGCCATCAGTAGCCCGGGACGAAAATCAGTAGAAAGCAGCACGATCGCATCGAAAATTTCGACGCGTGGGCGGTTATAGAGTCAGCGGACGAGGAATATGCAAACCATTCACCCCGGGGCAATTCGCACAGGGTAATTCCCGTCACGTTTACGCTATAATCCCGCTCTTTAGCTGTCTATCGCCTTATGCGAGGACACATCAATTTAAAAGGCGCATCGCGCCTGCACGCAGACTAAAGAGGCTAGACCCCTGTGGCATTGACGATTCTTGGCCTGTCCGGCGCCCTTAGCCACGATCCTTCAGCAGCCTTGTACATCGACGGCAAGCTGGTGGCGGCGGCTGAAGAAGAGCGCTTCGTACGCGATAAGCATGCAAAGAACCGCATGCCCTACGAGTCGGCGAAGTTCTGTCTTGAACAGGCCGGCATCAAGCCGTCCGATGTCGACGTAGTGGCAATCCCTTTCGCGCCGATCAGTCTGTTCGGCAAGGCCCGCTGGCACTATGCCAAGCGCTACTGGTACGCCCCGGACCGCGCGCTTGATGCGATCCTGATGGGCAATCGTCGCTACAAGCGCTACCGCAACAAGATCGTCTGGTGCCTCGAACAACTGGGTTTTGATCCGAAAAAGATCAAGATCGAACCGGTTGAGCACCATTTGGCCCACGCCTCCAGCGCTTACCACTGCTCCGGTTTCAAAGAGAAAACCGCGATTCTCGGTATCGACGGCAAGGGTGAGTACGCCACGACCTTCTTCGGTTACGGCGAAAACGGCAAGATCCACAAGATCAAGGAATTCTTCGACCCGGACTCCCTCGGCGGCCTGTACGGCGCAATCACCGAGTTCCTCGGTTTCGAGATGCTCGACGGTGAGTTCAAGGTCATGGGCATGGCGCCCTACGGTGACGCCAGCAAATACGATTTCTCGCGTCTGGCGTCGTTCGAAAATGGCGAACTGGTGATCAACACCGACTACGCCAACGTCATCGGCCTGCGTCGCTACAAAGAGAAGGGCAAAGGCTTCTACTTTTCGCCGAAGCTGATCGAATGGCTGGGCCCGAAACGCGAAGGCGACATCGCTGACGAACCTTACATCCACTACGCCGCGAGCATGCAAGCGCTGTTCGAAAAACTGGCGTTGCAGATGATCGACCACTACTTGGGCGACGTGCTCAAGGAAACCGGCAAACTGGCTTTCGCCGGCGGCTGTGCGTTGAACGTCAAGCTGAACCAGAAAATCATCGCCCGCGATGACATCAAGGAACTGTTCGTGCAGCCGGCGTCCGGCGATGCCGGCACCGCGGTTGGCGCAGCAGCCTATGTGTCACACGCTCGCGGCGTTCCGGTCGAGAAGATGGAACACGTCTACCTCGGCCCGTCATACAGCAACGAAGACGTGATCGCCGCGTGTGCCCGGCACGAGAGCAAGCCTGTCTGGCGCAAGCTCGACAACATGCCGGAGCAGATCGCCAAAATCATGGTCGAGGGCAATCCGGTGGCCTGGTTCCAGGGTCGCATGGAGTTCGGTCCGCGCGCATTGGGCGGTCGTTCGATCATCGGCTGCCCAAGCGTGGCCGGCGTAGCTGACCGGATCAACCACCAGATCAAGTTCCGCGAGCGCTGGAGGCCTTTCTGCCCGTCGATGCTCGACACTGTCGCTCCACAGATGATCAAGATCGATCACCCGGCACCGTTCATGACGTTCACCTTCGAAGTATCTGAAGAGTGGAAGACCCGTGTGCCCGAAGTTGTCCACGAAGATGGCACTTCTCGCGCCCAGGTGCTCAAGCGCGAATACAATCCGCGCTACTATGACATGATGAAAGCGCTGGAAAACCTGACTGGCAACGGCGTGTCGCTGAACACTTCGCTCAACCGTCGTGGCGAACCAATGATCTGCTCGCCGACTGACGCGCTGAACATGTTTTTCGGCTCCGATCTGGAGTACCTGATCATGGAAGATATTCTGGTCGTTAAAGAGGGTGTAAAAGGATACGCAATTGACTGAAACCCTGATCAGCGTCGTGATCCCCGTTTACAACTACGCGCGAACCCTGCCCCGCGCAGTGGAGTCGGTGTTGGCGCAGTTGGATGAAGCGACGGCGGATTTGCTGGTCATCGACGATGGGTCGACGGACGAGACGCCTGAGGTAGTGGAATCGCTGTTGCTCAAGCATGGCGGGCGTTTTCGCGCGCTGCGCAAAAGCAATGGCGGGTTGTCTACGGTGCGCAATCTGGGGCTTGAAGAAACGACCGGGAAATATCTGGTTTTTCTCGATTCCGACGACGAAATGGCACCTGGTGCACTGGCCGCGCTTTCGCAGCATATTGCCAGCAACCCGCAAACTCTGATGATCATTGGCGCGCATTGGTCGGTATTTGCTGACGGCAGGCGCAGCTTGCAGAGCGCCAAGCCTTTGCCGTTGACGTCTCGGCAGCGTTTGCAGGGTTACCTGCTGGACAAGACTGTATCGATATCAAACGGCGCCTGCGCAATGCATCGCGATGTATTCGCTCCGGGCAATTACCCGGAACATTTGCGCAACGTTGAGGATCTGCCGGTGTTTGCCCAGGTATTGGCGCGCTATCCTTGCACCGTTCTCGACAAGCCTCTGGCACTGATCTACAAGCACGCCGACAGCATGCGTCACGATTTGCGCCAAAGTCTTGCTGCCGGTACGGAGCAGGTCGTCAGCGAGGTGTTTTCGAGTCGACGCATGCCAAAGGAGATGCACGACCTGCGCCAGGCCTTTTTGGCACAGCGTTGCTTGTCGCTGTTTCGCGATTGTTACTCACATGGCGAATACAGTCTGGCAAAGGGCTTCTATTTTCAGGCACTGCGTGCAGACTGGCGCACGTTTTCGCGCTGGTCCTACACTCGCAAGGCTTTGCGTTTGCTGTTTCGATAAATGGTCCGCCGTGACTGCGCGTACCTTGTAATGAGTGTTGGTGAGGTGGCTGGGTGAAAGGCAGGAGCGGGAAAGTGGGTACTCAGGTCTCCAGAATCATCGACGAATACCCGGTATGGCTGGCATTTTTTGGCAGTTTGCTGCTATCGCTGATAGCGGTCATGGGGACTGCGACAGTAGGGCGTGATGCCGCGCTTTACATCGATGTCGCACAACAAGCCACCGAGCATGGTCCCAATGTCGCCTGGGCCTCCTTCGACTGGCCGTGGTTTTCCCTTCTGCTTGCCGCTACCCATTCCATCCTGCGGTTGCCATTGGAGCTGAGCGCCTACCTCTGGTGTGCTCTCTTCTTTGCCGGCACCAGCGCGTTGATGGTGGACTGCGTCCGTCAGCGTTCGCCCGACATCACCCGTTGGGCCTGTCTTGTCATGCTGGCAATGCCGGCGGTCAATGCCTTTCGAAATGACATCATCCGTGAGTGCGGCTTCTGGTTTTTTTGCACGCTGGCGCTGTGGCTCGCGTTGCGCTGGCAGGCACGTGGGGGCTGGTTGCGTGCGGCATTCATTCATGTGGCAATTGTCGCGGCAGCCTTGTTTCGGCTGGAGGCGCTGTTGTTGATACCGGCGTTGGCGCTGTGGCAATTGCCCAGTCTGTGGTCGTCGAGCCGACGCCTGTCGTTCTTTCAGTTTTCGTTGTTGCCGGTTCTTGGGTTGCTGGTCGTGTCGGTGACAGGCGTGCTCATGTCGGCGCGCGTGGTGCTGTATCTGGACATGATTGAGCCGCGTGGTGTGTTCGCCTCGTTCCAGATGCTCTGCGATCAGTTCGCCAACTCACTCATCAACAAGTATTCCCAGGATGAAGCGGGCCGGATCATTTTCTTCGGCATCCTTGCGACCATGACGATTACTTTCGTCAAGTTGATGGGGCCGTTTGCCGTCCCGTTCATATTGCGGCGCAACTGGGGCGTGCTGGGCATCTATTGGCGCGACTATCGTCCTTTCGCCTGGGTAGCATTGCTCTACCTGGTGGTATTGGTACTGTTTTTCATCAAGCAACAGTTCATGAACGCGCGCTACATGAGTTTTCTGAATCTGTTGTTTGTGCCTGTGCTGGCGATGGGGTTGGCAGCGTTTGCTCGCGAATTTCCGCGTATGGGCAAGGGACTGGTGGTGCTGGCGCTGCTGGTGATGCTCTCGAACGTCATCTCCACCGGGGCCGGGAAAACCCACTATATCGAGGCCGGCCGCTGGATGTCCTCCCATGTCGAATCGGACGCGCCGACTTACTTCACGGATGGGCGGATCAGCTATTACGCGGGTCGCGGCTACGTGTTGCCAGTCCTGACGCAGGAAGAGGCAATATCGCCAGCGCATGCTGGCGACTACCGATATTTCGTGATCGAGGCGAAGGGTGACGAGCCATGGCTGAACGAGTGGCTGGCAGCACACAAACTGCGCATCCTTGAGCATTTCGCCAACCGCAAAGGCGCGACCGTTGTAGTGATTGGTCGCTAGGGTTCAAGCAAGCAGTGGGCGCAGGCGGGAGATCAGCGGCGCTTGCCGGTTACTCGGCAGGGCCTGTCGGTAACCTTCGATAAAGGTGTCGCCGGCGTCCTGGCCCAGCAACCATTGCCGATCTTCCTTGTAGCGCAGCAGGTGAGCGAAATTGCGCAGGCGTTTGCTGTCGCTGAGCGAGCGCTTCTGGCAGCGCAGGTCGGCGATGTCGATCAGGCCCAGATGGCCGTCGGGGGTCAGCACCACGTTGCCGAAGTGCAGCGATCGAAAGTACACACCCTTCTCGTGCAATTGAGCAAAGTACCCGCCCAGTTGGAATCTCAGTGAGTCAGTCTCTTCGCTGGTGCCTTGTAACTGGCGCACGGTATTGCCCGCCAGCGGACTGTAATACACACAATCACGCTCGATGCTCGGGATGCGGTACACCGCGATGACTTTGGGGCAGAGGATGCCGCGTTGTTCAAGGGCCCGGGTGTTGTCGGCAAAGCGTTGCGCGTAGGGGTAGAACAGCGCAGAGCTGAGCAGCCGCTTGCGACGGAACAGTTTGAGCATGCGTCCATCGGCCAATCTGAGCACCTTGTCGCCGGAGCCGTCGGCTTCCAGTACGTGTGCACCTTCGCGCAGTGCCTCGTAAGTGCTGTGATCAATCGATTGCATATCTGGCTCCCATCATTAGCGGCGTATCTTAACCGACTTGCTCCAAGGCTGGCGTGAAGTCATGTTTATCGGGGGAAAAACGCGTGTGATATCATCCGCGCCTCACTGAATTGTGCGGATCACCATGAGCAGTCCTGAACCGAAAGCCCAGTCAACGCTGGCGATCTATTTCCGCCTTTTGGCTTACGTGCGGCCTTACGCCGGTCTCTTCCTTCTCAGCATCGTCGGGTTCCTGCTCTTCGCATCGACCCAGCCAATGCTCGCTTACATTCTCAAGTACTTTGTCGACGGTCTGGCCAATCCTGAAGCCAGTCTGTTTCCGGGCAACCCTTATCTGGGCAAGTTGCAGTTGCTCGAAACCGTACCGCTGATGATTGTGTTCATCGCCGTGTTGCAGGGTGTGGGTTCGTATCTCGGCAACTTCTTTCTGGCGCGGGTTTCTCTGGGCCTGGTGCATGACTTGCGGGTCGTGCTGTTCAACAAGTTGCTGGATTTACCCAACCGCTTCTTCGACAAGAACAACTCCGGTCATCTGATTTCCCGAATCACCTTCAACGTGACGATGGTCACGGGGGCGGCGACGGATGCGATCAAAGTGGTCATCCGTGAAGGCATGACCGTGATTTTCCTGTTCTGCACCCTGTTGTGGATGAACTGGAAACTCACCCTGGTGATGGTCGCTATCCTGCCGGTGATCGGCATTATGGTGAACAGCACCAGCAAGAAATTCCGCAAGCAAAGCAAAAAGATCCAGGTGTCCATGGGCAACGTCACGCACGTTGCCTCCGAGACCATTCATGGTTATCGCGTCGTGCGCAGTTTCGGTGGCGAAGTCTACGAAAAAGACCGCTTTCGCGACGCCAGCCAAAGCAACACCGACAAGCAGCTGACGATGACCAAGACCGGCGCGGTTTACACACCGATGCTGCAACTGGTGACGTACAGCGCCATGGCCGTGGTCATGTTCCTCGTGCTTTATCTTCGCGGTGACGCATCGCCGGGTGATCTGGTGGCCTACATCACCATGGCCGGTCTGTTGCCCAAGCCTATTCGCCAGCTCTCCGAAGTCAGCTCGACCATCCAGAAAGGCGTGGCTGGTGCCGAGAGTATTTTCGAGCAACTGGATGAGCCGGCGGAAGTGGATCAGGGCACGGTCGAGCGCGATCGTCTTGAAGGTCGTCTGGAAGTGCGCAATCTCAGCTTCCAGTACCCGGACACCGACAAAAAGGTGCTCAACGACATCAGCTTTGTCGTCGAGCCTGGGCAGATGGTTGCTCTGGTCGGGCGTTCGGGCAGCGGCAAGTCGACGCTGGCCGGGTTGATTCCGCGCTTCTACCAGCATGAGCAGGGTCAGATTCTGCTTGATGGCGTAGAGGTTCAGGATTTCACCTTGCGCAGCCTGCGTCGCCAGATCGCCCTGGTTACCCAGGCCGTCACGCTGTTCAACGATACGGTGACCAACAACATCGCTTACGGCGATCTGGCTGGCGCGCCTTTCGAAGAGGTCAAACGCGCGGCTACCGAGGCTTATGCTGACGAGTTCATCGTCAAGATGCCGGAGGGTTACGAGACCATGGTCGGCGAAAACGGCGTATTGCTGTCCGGCGGCCAGCGTCAGCGCATCGCGATCGCCCGGGCCCTGCTCAAGGATGCACCGTTGCTGATTCTCGACGAGGCCACGTCGGCTCTCGATACGGAGTCGGAACGGCACATTCAGGCAGCACTGGATCATGTGGTGCAGAACCGCACGACGCTGGTCATCGCTCACCGTTTGAGCACCATCGAGAAGGCCGATCTGATTCTGGTCATGGATGAAGGCCGCATCGTCGAGCGTGGCACTCACGCGCAGTTGCTCGAGCAGAACGGCTACTACTCGCGTCTGCATGCCAAAGAGTTTGAAGAGGGTGACGAACCTCAGCCGGCCCACGTGACCAACGTATGCTGACAATGTTTCGCAGCTTTCGTGAGCGCGGCTGGACTGAAATCGACCGGGATGCGTACGCGGGTACCTGGCAGCGTTTCGGTGGCAGTTTCGCGACACACCCCGAGGTGGTCGAACGGCTTTCCGCCTTCGTTGGCATCGAGCTGCGTTACCTGGGCTGGATCGTTGGCGGTGAGGTGCTTGCCGCCATTCCTTGCTGGGGGCGCCACGTCGCCTTGTCCAAGGAAGTGCTCAAACGTGAGGGCAAGCGCGGCTTGCTGGACATGGGCAATGCAGAAATCATCCTGCCGATCGCACCCGATATCGTCGTGCCGGTCCGTCAGCGCATGGCCTATGTCTCCCAGCTGAATGCCGAGCAGATCAGCACCTTGAAAGCGCAGCCGGAGGGCCTGGCCCTTGCCCGGTTGCCGGAAGAGTATTCGAAGAAATTTCGTTACAACCAGCGTCGCGAGCAGCGCTTGCTGGAAGAGGCGGGTGGCTCGCTGGTGCCGATGTCCGACTTTACCCCGCAAGAGCAGGCCGCCGCTTACGGCGATCTGTTTCAGCGTCGCTGGGGCTTTGAGGTGCCGGGCAAGGCCGGGCTGGTCGAGGTCTTCACACTGTTGCGCGAATTCATGACCGGCTCGGTGGTCATGCTCGAATCGGCCCCCGTGGCCATTCAGGTTTTGTATCGCGTCGAGGCGCCCGAGTGGGTGTCGCTTGAGTACGTCAATGGTGGCGTCGACCCGCAGAGCCGCGAGTTCAGCCCGGGCAGCGTCCTGAGCTTCGTCAACACCCAGCAGGCCTGGGCAGATGCGCAGGCGCTGGGCAAGCCTCTGCGTTATTCATTCGGTCGTGCCGACCGTGAGTACAAGGATCGCTGGTGCCACACGGTGCCGGTCTACAAGGTCTGAATTCATGAGCGCTCGCAAGCAACAGCTACTCAAGGCCCATCGACGTAACAAGCGCATGTTCCTCGTAGCCTTTCTGGTCGCGCTGCTTGTGATCGGGTTACTCATCGCCTGGTGGCTGGTGCCGCTGTTGCTGGTGCTGGCCTGGGTCGCCCACGAGGCGTGGTTTGCCGATCATTTGTTCTATCGGCCCTCTGACGATTATCAATACGCGTTTCCTGCAGACACGGCGCGTCAGGCGGTGAGCCTGAGCGCTGGTGTTGTGCGTCTGAGCGAGCCGTTGGCAGCAGGCGAGACGCTTATTCTCGAACTTGATTTGAAGGCCGGCTGGCTGGGGCGCTGGCTCGATCCTTACGTTCAGGTCGGCGATGATCGCCAGGATTTTGAGCGCGGGGTCAGCGGACGGCGCTTTCTGAATCTGTCCGGTCAAGCCGAGGCATTGCAGCAGGGATCACTGACCCTGCGCGGCCGTTATTGTGCAGCGGGTACCGCCGGCACATTGTGGGTCATGGCCAGCCCTGACTACAGCCGCCAGCGTGTGATGGTCGTCGCGCCCCATGCCGATGATGCCGAGTTGGCAGCGTTCGGCCTGTATAGCCGCTGCGAGGACGTCAGCATCGTCACTCTGACCCAAGGCGAGATCGAGGCTGAAGATTTCCAGCGCCTGGGTCTGGATCAAGCTGCGGCTGCCCGGTTGAAGGGGCGTTTGCGCAGTTGGGACAGTCTGGCGATTCCGCAATGGGGCGGGGTGCCCGCCGAGCGTTGCGTGCAACTGGGTTATTACTGCCTGCAATTGCCTGCGATGGCTGCCGAACCGGGCAAGGCGTTCGGCTCCCGGGAGTCGAAGGAAAGCGATGTGCGCAGTGTGCGCCGGCATAATCCGCTGGCCTTGCCCGGTGATGTCGATGGTCAGCCGACCTGGCAGAATCTGGTCGGCGACCTGGCGAAACTGCTGGAACACTATCGTCCCGAGGTGCTGGTCACGCCGCATCCTGAGCTCGACCCCCACAGCGATCACGTCGCCTCCACTCAAGCCCTGCTTGAAGCCATTGCCCTGAGCAACTGGAAGCCGACGACGCTCCTGATGTACGCCAATCACCTGCATGACAACGACCGCTGGCCGATGGGGCCTGCCGGTGCCGGTATCGCCTTGCCGCCCGCGATCGAGCCGTTGCCGGCTGACCGCTTGTGGAGCCCGTTGCTGTCGGCGGATACGCAGCTGGACAAGGCCATGGCACTGGCGATGGAGCATGACTTGCAGGGCGGGCAAGTGTTCAAGCGCCAATTGCGTCGCTGGATCCAGCAGGCTCTGGCCGGGCGCCGCTGGCCTGTAACGGGCAGTAACGAATTTTTCCGCAAGGCTGTCCGGCGCCACGAATTGTTCTGGGTGCGCGACCTTTCAGATTGAGGCGGACGGCGCTTTTCCCTGTGTTAATATCGCGCCCCTGTTCATTTTGTATGTGGGTTGCTCCATGAAGTTGTCCATGCCGCGTTTCGATCAAGCCCCGGTCTTGGTAGTCGGCGATGTCATGCTCGACCGTTACTGGCATGGCGGAACCTCACGGATCTCCCCTGAGGCCCCGGTGCCGGTCGTTAAAGTCGAGCAAATCGAAGATCGTCCGGGCGGTGCCGCGAACGTTGCCTTGAACATTGCCGCGCTGGGTGCGCCGGCGTCCCTGGTCGGTGTGACCGGTGACGACGAAGCTGCCGACAGCCTGAGCAACAGTCTCAAGGGCGCGGGCGTACGTGCCTTGTTCCAGCGCATTGCGCACCAGCCAACCATCGTCAAGCTGCGGGTCATGAGCCGGCACCAGCAATTGCTGCGAATTGACTTTGAAGAACCGTTTGCCACCGATGCCCTGGCCCTCGCCTCGCAGGTCGATGATCTGCTGGAAGGCATCAAGGTGCTGGTGTTGTCCGACTACGGCAAAGGCGCGCTGAAAAACCATCAGGCGCTGATTCAGGCTGCCCGCGCCAGAAATATCCCGGTGCTGGCCGACCCGAAGGGCAAGGATTTCTCGATCTACCGTGGCGCCAGCCTGATCACCCCCAACCTCAGCGAATTCGAAGCCATCGTCGGCGGTTGCGCCGATGAGCATGAGCTGGTGAGCAAGGGCGCTGCGCTGATGCACGACCTTGAGCTCGGTGCGCTGCTGGTGACCCGTGGCGAACACGGCATGACCCTGCTGCGTCCTGACCATCCGGCGCTGCACCTGCCGGCCCGTGCGCGAGAAGTGTTCGACGTCACCGGTGCCGGTGACACGGTGATCTCGACGCTGGCTGCTGCCATCGCCGCCGGCGAAGAGCTGCCCCATGCCGTGGCGCTGGCCAATCTGGCCGCAGGCATTGTGGTCGGCAAACTCGGTACGGCGGCCATCAGTGCTCCGGAACTGCGTCGCGCCATTCAGCGTGAAGAAGGCTCCGAGCGCGGTGTGCTGGGCCTGGAGCAGTTGATTCTCGCGGTGGCCGATGCCCGGGCGCATAACGAAAAGATTGTGTTCACCAATGGCTGCTTCGACATTCTGCACGCCGGCCACGTAACCTATCTGGAACAGGCGCGCGCCCAGGGCGATCGTCTGATTGTCGCGGTCAATGACGATGCTTCGGTCAGTCGCTTGAAGGGGCCGGGTCGTCCGATCAACAGTGTCGACCGCCGCATGGCAGTTCTGGCAGGGTTGGGCGCGGTGGACTGGGTCATCAGTTTCCCTGAAGGCACCCCGGAAAACCTGCTGCGTGAGGTCAAGCCGGACGTGTTGGTCAAGGGCGGCGATTACGGGATCGACCAAGTGGTCGGCGCCGACATCGTGACGTCTTATGGCGGTACCGTGAAAGTGCTGGGGCTTGTGGAAAACAGCTCGACGACCGCAATTGTCGAAAAAATCCGCAGTCGCTGATCAGATGAATTTTTACCTTTGTGTACTGCGTGTGAACGGATTTTGCCATGGGGATCTAGCCGTTTCCGTTGATGTCGGCAGGTTTGAATCCGATGCGCTTGCCTGCCTACGTCGCGTGGTCAATTAACCTATGAAAGTCATGCTACTGGTGATGGACGAGCAGCGGGTCATTCTCGACCGGCTCTACGACATCGTGCAGCAGAACTGTGATGAATGCGTCATCTTCCGTCTGAGCAAGCAGCAACAGATGAATCTCGGGCCGTTTCTGGCCTCGGTTGACTATCAAACGTTCGACCGCGTGGTGATCTTCTCTCGGGTCAAGCGCCTGGCCACGCAATTGCGGGTGCTCAAGTGCATTCCCGGGCTGGTGTTCCTCGAGCACGACGCCTACCAGAACTACATGCCCGCCAGTAAATACCGTGGCGTGTATTCGCGTCTCTACAGTCGTCTACCGAGCTGCCGCGCGCTGGTGTCCGGCGCCGTGGTTGCCCGAAAAATGCTCGCTGAAGGCATCGACACAGTCTTCGTCTCCAAGGGTTACGACGAGCAGATGCTGCGCAATACCGGCGCAGTGCGCGATATCCCCATCGGTTTTCTGGGCAGCCTGAAAAGCACCGAGTACGCCGAGCGCAAGGCAATGCTTGAGTCGCTCGCGCAACGTACCGGCATGCTGGTGACTCGCACGAAATCGGGTACGGAATATCTCGAAACACTCAATCGCATCAAGATTTTCGTCAGTGCTGACATCGGCATGAACGAGTTCATGATCAAGAATTTTGAAGCCATGGCCTGTGGCTGCGTGCTGCTGGCCTGGAGCCAGGGCGAAGAAGACCAGTTGCTCGGCTTCGAAGACATGCACAACACCGTGTTTTACCGCAGCGCAGACGAGGCCGTTGCGAAGATCAAACTGCTGCAGGACGACCAGGAGCTGGCGCAGCGTATCGCCATGAAGGGGCAGGAGTTTGCGCAAAGTCGCTATTCTTTCGCTCGCGTTGGCCAGACCCTGGCCACGGAAATCCAGCGTGAAATGCGCCCATGGCAGCCGCCTTCGGCGTTCACGCAGTTCTGGGTCAAGCTACGCCACGGGATGAAGGTGCCGACCTGAATGAAGGACGAACACATGGCGCTGGATGCGCTGCCTGGCGGTGACCAGTCTGTTCTGGAGGCGCTGCCCGCGCCGTTGCAGGCATGCCTGAGCCGTGCGCCTCGGGTCGTATTGATTGCCAACAATCCAGCCATTACGGCGGCGGACTTTCAGGCGTTGAACATTGGCGCCGATGACGTCGTGGTCAGCTTCAATACCTGCATCAAGGCGTCCCTGCTCGACTCTCGAAGCGTGAACGTCGTCGTGCATGGCTATAACGCCCAGGACGCGTACTTTTTTGGCCTGCCCTTGGGGCCGGACGTGCAGCGGCTGTTTGATCAGGCGGGTGAGCGCTGTTTCACCATGCTGGTCGGCTGTGCCGCACCGATGAGTCCGCTGACTCGGGTGGCCATGTACTGGGATCGCATTCCGCTGCCACCGCTCTGGAACTATCCGGTCGACCGGCCGGGCGGCAAGCGCTACGTTGGCCCCTCCACCGGTTTCAACACGCTTGTGTTGTTCGACTGGTTGCGCGGTCACGTCGGGTACACCTATCAGCTCATGACCCTGGGTTTTTCCAACGAAGCTGGAAAACTGTGGGGTGGGCATGCCTGGGATTACGAGCGCGACTGGCTGCAGAAATCGGACGTCATCGTCGTGCCGCTGCAACCCCGCCGCTGGTGGCATAAGTTGTTTCGCCGCAAATAAGCGAGTCCGTGGTGCCGGCCGACCCGTACAACTTTCGAAAAGGTGCTGTTGAGTGTTGAAAATTGCCGTGGCTTTTTTCGGTATCCCGAGAAACTCGCCGATTTGTTTTCCTTCCATCGAGCAGAACGTACTGGCGCAGTTACCTGCGGGCAGCGACGTGAAGTGCTTTTATCACCTGTACAAAATCGATGAAGTGCAGAACTCCCGTTCAGGCGAGAAAGGCGAGCTGGCGGCGGACAACTACCAGCCATTCGAGTCGATGACCGGGACGCTGACCTCGACCGAAGGCGTGCTGGAGCGTTGGGATTTCGAGCAAGTCAAAGCACAGGGCGATACCTGGGCGGATGATTTTGCATCGTTGCGCAACCTGACCTATCAGCTGAACTCACTGCACACTGTCACCAGCATGATTGAATCCTTCAATCCCGATTTCGTGGTGTTCGTGCGTCCGGACAATTTCTTCCACAACTCGCTACCTGCTTATGTGTTCAATCATCCAGAAGCGCGGCGGCACAATGTCTATATTCCCGACTGGCAATGGTGGGGTGGATTGAACGACCGCTTTGCCATTTGCGGTCGCGATACTTACGTCGCGTATGGCAAGCGGATCGAGCGCATCTTCGAGTTCTGCAAGGTGACGGGGAGGAAGCTGCATTCCGAACGTTTGCTCAAATTCGCGTTGCAGCAGGCCGGCGCCAAGATTTGCACACTGAAGACCCAGGCTTCGCGAGTGCGTATTACCGGCGCCTTTGCCGAGGAGTCGTTTTCGCCCAAGCGCGGCATGGGCAAACGCGAGAATCGATACTTCCACTTCTTCGCCACGTTGCGTACGTGGCTGGATCGCCGGCGCTAACCGGCAGTCAGCGCGCGCGCTTTTTGCCCAGGCCAACAAGGCGCAACGCCTTGAGACTTAGCTGCTTGAGGCCTGCACGAGGGGGCTTTGCCGGTTGCAGGCCCTGTTGCACGAGCCAGTCTTTCCAGCGAATCCGCTCTTCGCGCACTACCCAGCCTTCTTGATTCGCAAAGCTCTCGGCCAGATACAGTCCGCGTGTGCTGGCCGGTAGCAGTTTGTCGCGCTTGAGGGTGTACAGCTCGGCCAGTGGCGCGCCGTCCTTGAGTGGCATCAAGTACAGATCGGGGCGCTTGCGGTCGAGCCGCGCCACCAGTTGATCGCCTTCCAGACGCTCATCGACGTGGAACAGGCTCAGGGACTTGGCTTCCTTGGGCACGTCCAGGCGCAAGTCGTAGATCAATTGCAGCGACGCTGTCGGCAAATGCACATAGGCCCGCGGCCGCTCCAGCAATTGCAGATTGGCGCTACGAATGGGGCGTGCCGAACCGGACAGCGGCGTCAACCGAAACGGCAAAGCCTCGCGATAGTGCAGGGCGGAGGAGTAGGGCGCCGGCAGCCAGGTGTCGTTGAAGCGCCCGCCAAGCCAGCCTTCGGGGGTTTCCAGCAAACACTCTTCGGCGATTTCCTGAATGGCCGTGTGCAGCGGAATATTCAGTTCGTGAGCCGGTACGTAACCGGAAATCAACTTCAGCACCACATCGCCGCGATCCTGCCGGCGCTGGCGCACCAACACCCAGTAGTCGCGATTCTGCCAATGCAGGGTCAGGCGCACCGAGACTCCCAGATTCGCCAGTTCCAGCGAGAAGCGCTCGGCGTCGGCCACGCTGACCGGTTTGCGTCGCTGCAAGGTCTGCGTGAAATTCAGCGGCATCCCGACGCTCTGATACGTCAGGCCTTCGGGCGTAGCTTCGACGAACAGTGGCAGAGTCTTGAAGTTGCTCGGGTTCTTTCTGATGAGCGTGCGCGGCATATCGGCTCCTGCTTAAGGCCGCGGGGCGGCGTCAGTGACTACGAAGGACTTGGGCAACGGTCGCAACGTTGTGGGCGAGGTGCAGCGGATTGATCGTCCCGACGATAGCACTGGCGACGCCAGGTTGCGCGAAAAGCAACTCGAAGCTGGCGCGCACCGGATCCACGCCCGGGCTCAGGCAAACGTGGCCGCTGGCCAGGGCCTTCTTCACCAGAATGGCTTTGCCGTGCGCAGCAGCATAGTCAATGACAGCCTTCTCGTTTTGTTCGTTCAGATTGTAGGTGACCATCGCGCAGTCGCCTTGCTCCAATGCTTTGAGGCCACCTTCGACGGTCTTGCCGGAAAAACCGAGGCCGCGAATCTTGCCCTCGGCCTTGAGCGCGGCGAGTGTGGCATAAACCTCTTCGTGCTCAAGAATGGCCAGGTCGTTGCCATCGGAATGCACCAGCACCAGATCGATAACGTCCGTTTCCAGACGTTTCAGGCTGCGTTCGACCGACAAACGCGTATGCGCCGCGCTGAAATCGTGTCGCGAGAGGCCGTCGGCAAACTCTTCGCCGACTTTGCTGACGATCACCCAATCCTGACGCTGGCCGCGCAACAGCGGGCCAAGACGCTCTTCGCTGCGACCGTAGGCCGGGGCAGTGTCGATCAGGTTGATGCCCAACTCGCGCGCCTGCCTGAGCAGCATCCGTGCTTCGTCGTCATCGGGAATCTGGAAGCCGTTGGGGTATTTCACCCCCTGATCGCGGCCAAGTTTGACCGTGCCCAGGCCCAGCGGTGAGACCGTCAGGCCGGTACTGCCCAGCGGGCGGTGAAAGTCATGCAGGGTGGCAATGCTCATGGCAACAGTTGCTCCCAGGCCGGAACGCCCATCGGTGGTTTTGGCAGCGACGGCAACGGTTCGCCGGGTTGCGGCTGGATACCGTCGCGCTGCAATGAGGCCATCACTCGGTCAGCAAAGTCCGGCGCCAGCGCCAGTTTGGTCGGCCAGCCGACCAGCAGGCGACCCTCTTCGGCGAGGAACGCGTTGTCCGGGCGCGTCAGGCCGGTTTGCAGCGGCTCGGCACGGTCGACGCGCAACGTCGCCCATTGCGCGGTGCTGAGGTCGATCCACGGCAACAACTGGGCGATTTCTTTTTGCGCGGTAGCGATCTGTTCGGCGGGTTCGCGGTTCACGCCTTCACTTTCGGCAATGTCGCCACCCATGTACCAGACCCACTGACCATCAGCCGCCGGATGCGTGGTGACGGTAATGCGCGGTTTGGTGCCGCCACCCAGGCAGTGGGCGTACAGCGGTTTCAGGCCTGGGCCTTTGGCGAGGATCATGTGCAGCGGCCGGCGCTGCATGGCCGGTTTGCTCAGGCCCAGGTGCTCGAGCAAATGCGCGGTGCCTTCGCCAGCACTGAGCACGATGCGCTGGGCGCGGATCTCGCGACCGTCGACCTTCAGGCCCACCAGCACGCCTGCTTCCAGCAACGGCTCGATGGTCTGCCCGGCGAGCAGACCGTCACCGGCCAGATCGGCCAGACGCTGGATCAGGCTCGGCACATCGACCACCAATTCGGCCAGGCGATAGACCTTGCCCTTGAAACGCTTGTCTTGCAGGGCTGGCGGCAGTTGATCGCCCTTGACCTGATCGACGCGGCCGCGCACGGCTTTACTGGCGAAGAAACTGGTGAGGTTGCCGGCGAGGGTGCCCGGCGACCACAGGTAATGGGCTTCGGAGAGCAGGCGCACGCCACTCAGATCCAGCTCGCCGTTGCCGGCCAGCGCCTCACGCCAGCGTCGCGGCATGTCGGCGATGGCTTCCGAAGCACCGGTCAACGCGCCATGCAGCGCGTACTTGGCGCCGCCGTGGATGATGCCTTGGGATTTCACACTCTGCCCGCCACCGAGGCTGGCACTTTCCACCAGCACGGTCGAAAACCCCTGACGGCGCAGGCGCGCATTCAGCCAGAGGCCGGCGACACCAGCGCCGACAATCAGAACGTCGGTGGAAATAACGGATGGCATGCAGCGACCTCAGTGTTCAAGACGAGGGCGCAGTATACAGACTCGGGAAAGAGGCGGATTTGTCGATGATCAACAGGCGGGATGCAAAATCAAATGTGGGAGAGAGCCTGCTCGCGAAAGCGCTGTGTCAGGCAATATCGTTGTCGACTGACATGCCCTCTTCGCGAGCAGGCTCGCTCCCACAGGTACTGCGATTGGTTTTTAATGGCCGGCAGTTTTCGAGAACAGTTGAATCACCACAACGCCCAGAACAATCAAGCCCATCCCCAAGATCGCCGGTACATCCAGCTTCTGCCCATAGATGAACAGCGCCGCGATACTGACCATCACAATGCCCATCCCGGCCCACACCGCGTAAGCGACACCCACCGGAACCGTGCGCACTACCAGGATCAGCATCCAGAACGCGATGGCGTAACCCACGATCACTACCAGCAGCGGCAGCGGTGTACTGAAGCCTTTGACCGCTTTCATCGAAACGGTGGCCATGACTTCGGCGCAGATGGCGATGGCAAGGTAGGCGTAGGCGTTCATGTGTAATCCTCGTGTGTAGCGTTACTTTCTGAGGTCGGCATTTTAGAGGTTGTTCAGATGCGGTAAAGTCATTACCTATCTGTTTGGGAGATGGGTGGCGCGATGAGTATGCAGTGGAATCTGGATCAGTTACGCGTGTTTATCGCGGTCGCCGAGCAGCGTTCGTTCTCCGCCGTAGCCAGGCAGCAGCGCAAGGCGCAGTCGGCGATCAGCAGTGCCATCGCCATGCTCGAGGACGATCTGGGCGTGAGCCTGTTTGAGCGTAGCAGCGGTCGTCAGCCGAGGCTCACCGAAGCGGGGGAGGCGCTGCTCGAGGAGGCGCGAGAAGTCTTGCGCCAGTGTGAGCGCCTGAATGGCCGGGCCATGGCGATGATGCGCGGCCAGGAAGCGCAACTGCGCGTGGCGCAGGATGAGGCGATGCCCTATCAGGCGCTGGTGGAAAGTTTCGGCGCGCTGGCCGATCAATTTCCCAGCCTCGAAGTACAACTCACCAGCGCTGCTCAAGGCGAAGTCGCACGCAAACTCGTCGAGCGCCGCGCTGATCTCGGGCTGCTGTTCTATCACGATGAAATCCCCGAGGCGCTGGAACGACGAGTGCTGGGTAGCGTGGAAATGCTCACGGTCTGCGGGATCAATCATCCGTTGGCGACGCAGCCCTACGTCACCTGCCAGCAACTGGCGCAACACCGGCAACTGTTGATGTCGACGCAAACCAGCGTCTACCCCGGCAACGAGCCGGCCAGCCCACAGGTGTGGCGTGCCGACAGTTTTTACGTGATGGCCGAATGGCTCGTGCGCGATCTAGGCTGGGCGTGGCTGCCCAGGCACGTGGTGCAGTACTCGGCCTATCAGGGCTTGATGGTCGAACTCGCCAGCGAATGGACGCCGCCAGCGCTGGTGGTGGAGTTGGTCTGGCGGCGTGACGAGCCGCTCGGCCCGGCTGCGCGTTGGCTGGCCGAGCGTTTTGCCGTGCACTTGCGCGCGATCGACGGAAAAAGTCGATAAACTCCGCCGCCATGAATAGAACTCTCTACACCGCGCTGTTTTACCTGGGGCTGCCATTGGTGGCGATTCGGCTATGGCTGCGGGCGCGCAGGGCGCCGGCGTATGCCAAGCGCATTGGCGAACGTTTCTCTTACGCGATGCCAGCGCTGCAACCCGGCGGCATCTGGGTACACGCGGTGTCGGTGGGCGAAAGCATCGCCGCCGCGCCGATGATCCGCGCGTTGCTGCAACGTTATCCACAGCTGCCGATCACCGTGACCTGCATGACGCCGACCGGCTCGGAGCGGATTCAGGCACTGTTCGCCACCGAGCCGCGCATCCAGCATTGCTACCTGCCCTATGACTTGCCATGTGCAGCGGCGCGCTTCCTTGATCGCGCACAGCCGAAACTGGCCGTGATCATGGAAACCGAACTGTGGCCCAACCATATTCATCAGTGCGCCCAACGCGGCATCCCGGTGGCGCTCGCCAACGGACGATTGTCCGAACGGTCGGCCAAGGGTTATGGCCGCTTCAGCAAACTGACCGCGCCGATGCTCGCCGAGATGAGTTTTTTTGCCGTGCAGACCGAGGCCGAAGCTCAGCGCTTCCGCGATCTGGGTGCGCGTCCGGAGACCGTCGAAGTCACTGGTTCGATCAAATTCGACCTGACCATCGACCCGCAATTGCTGCAACGCGCCGCCCAATTGCGTGGCCAGTGGCAGGCGCTGGAGCGACCGCTGTGGATCGCTGCCAGCACCCATGAAGGCGAGGATGAAGTGGTGTTGAACGCCCATCGGCGTTTGTTGGCCAATCATCCGGATGCGTTGCTGATTCTGGTACCGCGTCACCCGGAGCGCTTCAACTCGGTGTTCGAACTGTGTCAGCGCGAAGGTTTTGCCACACTGCGTCGTTCGACCGCCGCCAATGTCGATGCGCAAACTTCGGTGCTGCTCGGCGACACCATGGGTGAGCTGCTGTTTCTCTACGCCTTGGCCGACAGCGCCTTTGTCGGCGGCAGCCTGGTGCCGAATGGCGGACACAATTTGCTGGAGCCCGCCGCACTGGCGAAACCGGTGATCAGCGGCCCGCACCTGTTCAACTTCCTCGACATCGCCGCGCAGTTGCGCGAGGCCGGGGCGTTGGTTGAAGTGGATGACGCTCAAGGGCTGGCGGTGCAAGTGCAGCGCCTGTTCGAGTTGCCGCGCGATGCGCAGCGCATGGCCGACGCCGGGCTGGCGGTGATGCGCCGCAATCAGGGCGCGTTGCAGCGATTGCTGGATGGCTTGGGCAGACTGATCAAATAAAGCAAAAAGATCGCAGCCTTCGGCAGCTCCTGCATGGAAATGCATTCCAATGTAGGCGCTGCCGAAGGCTGCGATCTTTTGCTTTTAAGGGCGGGCCCTGAGCTGCGCCTCGGCAGCCTTGGCCAGATCCGGCGGCAGGAAATCCTTGTCCGGGTTGTAATCGGCCTTCAGGTAACGGCGCAGATCCTCCAGATCACCCGGGTTCAATGTCCCCGCGGCCTGCTTCAAGCGCAGGTTGTCGAGGATGTAGTCATAACGCGTGTTGTTGTAGTTGCGCACCGAGGTATACAACTGGCGCTGCGCATCGAGCACGTCGACGATGTTGCGCGTGCCCACCTGATAACCGATTTCCGTGGCTTCCACCGCGCTCTGGTTTGAGATGATCGACTGGCGACGCGCCTGCACCTGCTCGACGTCGGTGTTCACCGCGCGGTGCAGGTTGCGAGTGTTTTCGACGACTTGCCGGCGCAGGGCTTCGCGCTGCTGCTCGGTTTGGTCAAGCCGCGAGTAGGACTCACGCACCTGGGAGCTGGTCAGCCCGCCGCTGTAAAGCGGAATGTTCAGTTGCAGGCCCAGCGTGCTTTGCTCGACGTTGCCACCGTAGGGTGTGCCAAAGGCGTTCGGGTTGGCGAAACCGAGGGCGTCGTTGTCACCTTTTTCGTACTTGGCCACGGCATCAAGGGTCGGCAAGTGGCCGGCCTTGCGCTGTTTCAGGGTCTGTTCGGCGGAGCTGACAGCGTAGTTGCTGGCGAGCAGATTGAGGTTCTGTCGGGCGGCGGTGTCGACCCACGACTTGGCGTCGTTCGGCGCCGGCGGCAGGATCGGCAGCGTATGGACAATGCCCTGAATCGAGTTGTACTGGCGGTTGGTCAGGGTGATCAGCGCTTCGAACGCATCATCGACCTGACGCTGCGCGACGATCCGGTTGGCGCGCGCGGTGTCGTAGCTGGCTTGCGATTGCAGCACGTCGGTCTTGTCCGACAGGCCGACGTCGAATCGCTCGTTGGACTGGTCGAGCTGGCGCTTGAACGCGGCTTCTTCAGCCTTGGTCGAGGCCAGGTTGTCCTGGCTGCGCAGCACGTTGAAGTAGCTCTCGGCCGATTGCAGGATCAGGTTCTGCTCGGTGGCCGACAGTTGCAGCGCGGCTTGTTCGTTGACGTCTTTGGCAGCCTGGTACTGGAACCAGCGATCGGCGCGGAAAAGCGGCTGAGCCAGGGTCGCCTGATACGAGTGAGCGCTGCGGTTGGCGATGGCTGAAGGCTGGTCAAGCGAAGTGCGCACGTCAGCGACTTCGGCGCCACCGGACAGATTCGGCAGCAATCCGGCGCGAGCCTGCGGTACCACTTCTTTCTGTGCACCGTACTGGGCGCGGGCAGCGGCCAGGTCGGCGTTGTTGTCGACCGCTTCCTGATAGACGCTGACCAGATCGGTTTTGGTCGACAAGGGCGCTTCTGCTGCCCAGGCCATTGCGTTGGACGCACAAGACACGGCAAGAGCCAGTGAAAGTTTGCGCAGCATGAGGCGATCCCTAGCATGAATATTATGGAAGTAATCCGGGCGCCAAAGGTAAGGCGCACCCCCCGTAGCGTCAAGGCTCGGCGGGGCAGAGCGAGTGTAGTTGCGCCTGCGTTCGGCAACAATCCGTTAATTGCGCCATTCATCATGGTGTTTGCCGCGGTGTTGGCGTTCTTTGCCGGTTGTGTCTAGACTGGCCGGGTTCTTGTCGGGGTGCCTTGCTATGAGGCTGAGATCGAATAATTTCGGATCCCGTTGAACCTGATCAGGTTAGCGCCTGCGTAGGGAACAAGATTTCTCGTCACCCGGCGAGTCCTCTTGTGCTTCGTCCGGGAAATTGTTCGACAATCGAACGCTCGACGACGATGCACAGCACCAGTCCTGGTGCGTCCGTGCCTTTCAGGTTCTGCTCCGACAATCCACTGCCTGGATGATGTCTGGAGAGCCCGTGATGACTACAAAACCAAAAAACGCGATCAACCTGAGTGACTCGGCCAAGGTCGACGAGCAATCGGTCAAGCCGTTCACCCGTTCGCAAAAAGTCTACGTTCAGGGTTCGCGCCCGGACATCCTCGTGCCGATGCGCGAAATCAGTCTCGACGTGACCCCGACCGACTTCGGCGGCGAGATCAACGCGCCGGTCGTCGTGTACGACACCTCGGGCCCGTACACCGATCCCAACGTCATCATCGATGTGCGCAAAGGCCTGGGCGATGTGCGTTCGGCGTGGATCGAATCCCGTGGCGATACCGAGCGCCTGCCTGGCTTGAGTTCCAATTTTGGCCAGGAACGCCTGGCCGACGCCGAGCTGACCAAACTGCGCTTTGCCCACGTGAACAACCCGCGCCGCGCCAAGGCCGGGGCCAACGTCAGCCAGATGCACTATGCGCGCAAAGGCATCATTACTGCCGAGATGGAATACGTCGCCATCCGCGAAAACATGAAGCTCGAAGTGGCTCGCGCCGCCGGCCTGCTGGACCAGCAACACGCCGGGCACAGCTTCGGTGCCAGCGTGCCGAAAGTCATCACCCCTGAATTCGTTCGAGAAGAAATTGCCCGTGGTCGCGCGATCATTCCGGCCAACATCAACCACACCGAACTGGAGCCGATGATCATCGGCCGTAACTTCCTGGTGAAGATCAACGGCAACATCGGCAACAGTGCTTTGGGTTCGTCCATTGAAGAAGAAGTGGCGAAACTGACCTGGGGCATCCGCTGGGGTTCGGACACGGTGATGGACCTGTCCACCGGCAAGCACATTCACGAAACCCGCGAGTGGATCATCCGCAACTCGCCGGTGCCGATCGGTACCGTGCCGATCTACCAGGCGTTGGAAAAAGTGGGCGGCGCCGCTGAAGACCTGACCTGGGAGTTGTTCCGCGACACGCTGATCGAGCAAGCCGAGCAGGGCGTCGACTACTTCACCATCCACGCCGGCGTGCTGTTGCGCTATGTGCCGCTGACCGCCAAACGTGTGACGGGCATCGTTTCCCGTGGCGGTTCGATCATGGCCAAGTGGTGCCTGGCGCACCACAAAGAGAACTTCCTCTACACCCATTTCGACGAAATCTGCGAAATCATGAAGGCCTACGACGTCAGCTTCTCGCTGGGCGACGGCCTGCGTCCGGGCTCGATTGCCGACGCCAACGACGAAGCGCAATTCGGCGAGCTGGAAACCCTCGGCGAGCTGACCAAGATCGCCTGGAAGCACGACGTGCAGTGCATGATCGAAGGCCCGGGCCACGTGCCGATGCAGTTGATCAAAGAGAACATGGACAAGCAGCTGGAATGCTGCGACGAAGCGCCGTTCTACACCCTTGGCCCGTTGACCACTGACATCGCGCCGGGCTACGACCACATCACCTCCGGTATCGGTGCGGCGATGATCGGCTGGTTCGGTTGCGCCATGCTTTGCTACGTGACGCCGAAGGAGCACTTGGGTCTGCCGAACAAGGATGACGTGAAGACCGGGATCATCACCTACAAGATCGCCGCGCATGCAGCGGACTTGGCCAAGGGGCACCCGGGCGCACAGATCCGCGACAACGCCTTGAGCAAGGCGCGTTTCGAATTCCGTTGGGAAGACCAGTTCAACCTCGGCCTCGATCCGGATACCGCGCGTTCGTACCACGATGAAACCTTGCCGAAAGACTCGGCCAAGGTCGCGCATTTCTGCTCGATGTGCGGGCCGAAATTCTGCTCGATGAAGATCACTCAGGAAGTCCGCGAATACGCGGCCAACCAGCGGATCGAAGCGGTCGACGTGGACGTCGCCCAAGGCCTGGCGGAACAGGCTGAGCGGTTCAAGAAGGAAGGCAGTCAGCTGTACAAAAAGGTTTGATCTGACCTGAAAGGGTGGGCCTGCAAGAGCCCCTTCGCGAGCAGGCTCGTTCCCACTTTGGAATGCATTCAAATGTGGGAGCGAGCCTGCTCGCGAATGCGATCAACACAACAACAAATGTCCCTCTGAGATAACACCCTTGAGCATTCAACCCGGTACCTACTCCCCCGATCTCGCCGTGCCCGCCGACAGGCGTGTATTCGGCGGTCGCGATCTGTTTTCCCTGTGGTTCTCCCTCGGCATCGGCCTGATGGTGCTGCAGACCGGCGCATTGCTCGCGCCGGGTCTGGGCTTGTCCGGTTCGCTGCTGGCCATTTTCCTCGGCACGCTGGTCGGCGTTTTGCTGCTGGCGGCCGTCGGCGTGATCGGCAGCGACACCGGTCTGTCTTCGATGGCTGCACTCAAACTCAGCCTCGGCAGCAAAGGTGCGAGCTTGCCGGCGCTGCTCAATCTGCTGCAACTGATCGGTTGGGGCTCGTTCGAAATCATCGTCATGCGTGATGCGGCCAGCCTGCTCGGCACCCGCGCATTCAGCGAAGGTTCGCTGTGGTCCAATCCGGTGTTGTGGACGCTGTTCTTCGGCGCTCTGGCAACCCTGCTTGCCGTCAGCGGGCCGCTGACGTTTGTCCGGCAGATCCTGCGCAAATGGGGGATCTGGCTGCTGTTGGCTGCGTGCCTCTGGCTGACCTGGAACCTGTTCGCCAAGGCGGATCTGACGGCGCTCTGGGCGCGTGCCGGTGACGGTTCGATGCCATTCGCCGTGGGCTTCGACATCGCCATCGCCATGCCGCTGTCGTGGCTGCCGCTGATCGCCGACTACTCGCGTTTCGGCAAGCGTGCGAAGAACGTTTTCGGCGGCACTGCCGTCGGTTTCTTTATCGGCAATTTCTGGCTGATGAGCCTTGGCGTCGCCTACACCCTGGCGTTCGCGCCGAGCGGTGAAGTCAATGCGTTGCTGCTGGCACTGGCCGGTGCCGGGTTGGGTATTCCGCTGCTGCTGATCCTGCTCGACGAATCGGAAAACGCCTTCGCCGACATTCATTCGGCAGCGGTGTCCAGCGGGATTCTGTTGCGCCTGAGAGTCGAGCATCTGGCGCTCGCCATCGGCGTCATCTGCACGCTGATCGCACTGCTGGCGCCGTTGGCGCAATACCAGAATTTCCTGCTGCTGATCGGCTCGGTGTTTGCGCCATTGTTCGGCGTGGTGCTGGTGGATCACTTCATCCTGCGCAAGCGCCGGGGGCAGGTCGCATCAGCCGCGTTGCGCTGGCCGGCGTTGTTGGCGTGGCTGGGGGGTGTCAGCACCTATCACTTGCTGGCGAATCTGTATCCGGACATCGGCGCCACCCTGCCGGCGCTGGTGCTGGCAGGGCTGCTGCAATTTGTGCTCGGTCGGGCCTTCAGTTACGGCCGGGAAACAGCTCAGGCTTGAGAATGCCGTTCAGACGTGGATAAGGGATCTTCAGTTCGACGTGGCCCAGCGCGTAAGGCGCGATGGTGCTCACTTCGTACTTGAGGATCACCCCGCCGTAGGTCAACGCCACGTGCGGGGTTTTCACGAATGGCCAGCTCTTGACGAACTCGGGCTCCTGATCGAGCTTGGTGCTGATCAGCCAGCTGTTGTGCGCCACTTGCGCAGCCTTCCAGAACGCCTCTTCCTGCCCCGGCATCAGCATGTCGGACAGGTTCAGCACTTTGTGCTGCTGGCGCGAATAGTTGATGAAACCGCGACCCGGTGTGCCATGGGCGCCACCGGTGTCGAGGTAGCTCGACAATTCGATGATCACCAAGCCGTCATGCTGCTCACGTACTTTCGCTTGCAGATAGCTGCTGTTGCGCGGGCCGGCGTTGGCCAGGAACTGCTCGCGATAGGCCGCCAGCGTCGGTGCAACAGGCGCGCCCGGCTCGGTGCGGGTCATCTGCAGCAGGCGTTTTTCGATGATCGGGTCCAGCGCGGGCTCTGCCGGGAAACGCAGGGTGTCGATGTTCACCAGTGGGCAATCAGGGGTGGAACATCCCGGTTTCAGCTGTTCCGACGCATCACGGGTGGTTTCCAGCGGCGTGCGATAGTTGGGCTGGAACAGGCTCGCGCACGCGCCCAGGGTCAGGGCAATGGCGGCCACGGAGGCAATTTTGAAAAGCGACATGGGCGTCCTTTCGAAAGCAGGGGAAGGCAAAAAGTTACCGCTTCGACTCTCAACGAAGCAGTCAGTTCGCCACTAAGCTAATTAGAGTGGGTTTCGCCGCCACCGTCCATCCCGATGACGGTAAAGGGGCTGCATCAAACGGTACGGGCGCGTTAGGATGGCGCGAAGTCGAGGTTGCCAGTCAGGATAAGCAACCTCGTAATGGATTCGCAGTAAACGAGGATGCTCATGACTGATTTTGCCAACGCCATTCCGACCGCCGTCGACATCGTGCGCCGCGAGAGCTGCTATCAGGGCTTCTACAAGCTCGACCGTGTGCACCTGCGCCATGAGCTGTTCGCCGGCGGCATGAGTCGCGAGATCAATCGTGAAGTGTTCGTGCGTCACGATGCCGTGTGCGTGCTGCCGTACGATCCGCAGCGCGACGAAGTGGTGCTGATCGAGCAGTTTCGCGTCGGCGCGATGGGCAAGGCTGACAATCCGTGGCTGGTAGAACTGGTCGCTGGTCTGATCGACAAGGATGAACAACCGGAAGAAGTTGCTCACCGCGAGGCGCAGGAGGAAGCTGGGCTGGACATCAAGGCCCTGTGGCCGATGACCAAATATTTCCCGTCACCGGGCGGCAGCAACGAGTTCGTGCATCTGTATCTGGGGCGTTGCAGCACCGATGGCGTTGGCGGCCTGCATGGGCTGGAGGAAGAGGCAGAAGATATCCGCGTCACGGTCTGGGCCTTTGAAGATGCCTTGCAGGCCGTCCGTGACGGACGCATTGCCAACGCGGCGAGCATCATCGCTTTGCAGTGGCTGGCGCTCAATCGCGCCGAAGTGAGGGGGTTATGGTTGTAAACAAGCTGCGCGATCGTTATCGAGTCGACCTCGTGGGGCTACAGGCTGCCTGCGAGGCCAACTACGCGCGCCTGATGCGACTGGTGCCGGACATGCGCAACGAGCCCGAGGCGCGGCGCATCGCCGTGACTCAGGGCGAGCAGATGCTCGGCGTACTGGCCCTCGAAGTGCTGCAAACCTGCCCGTATACAACCACGTTGCAGGTGCGCCAGGAGCACAGCCTGCCGTGGCTGCCGGTGCCGCAACTGGAAGTTCAGGTCTATCACGACGCGCGTATGGCTGAAGTGATCAGCGCCGAACATGCACGACGCTTTCGCGGCATCTATCCTTACCCGAACGCAGCGATGCATCAGCCCGATGAAAAAGCTCAGCTGAATCTGTTCCTGGGGGAATGGCTGAGTCATTGTCTGGCGCTGGGGCACGAATACGCCGCTGTGCGCTAGTGCTGCAATTCGATACGTTCATCCTTGTGTTCTTGTAGGAATATTCTGTAAGCGCCGCGGAATGCTCTCTCTGTGCAGCGCCTCTGTAATGGGCACCGATCTCCTTCCTCTAGTG
This sequence comes from Pseudomonas sp. P42, assembly GCF_017973755.1. Lineage (NCBI taxonomy): Bacteria > Pseudomonadati > Pseudomonadota > Gammaproteobacteria > Pseudomonadales > Pseudomonadaceae > Pseudomonas > Pseudomonas sp. P42. The sequence goes on from NZ_JACOPU010000005.1 coordinate 381,734, forward strand.
GGCCGCAGCCATCGCATGCCGCGAGGCTCCACGAAAGGGAACGCCGTAATGAAGATTGCAGTTGTCGGGGCTGGCTGGAACGGGGCTCATTGTGCATTGGAGTTGGTAACCGCGGGTCATCAAGTCGTATTGCTCGATAAGCATCCGGATATTTTTCAGGGCGTTTCCGGTGATTTCGGGATACGTCTGCACAAAGGCCCTCACTACCCGCGCTCCAGAAATACAAGAGAGAGCTGCCTGGAAGTGTTTGATCGCTTTCGTGAGACTTATCCTGAACTGGTCGTGACTCACGACTCGGCGATTTACGCGCAAGGCACGAGGGACGCGCTGGGTAATCGCTCCAAGGTCAGTAACGATGCTTTTGCTCATGTATGCCACGAGTCGCCGGAGTGCCGCGAGGTGGACCTGAGCTCCAGTGCCTTCGCTGGGCTGGAATCAGCGTTCGATCTCGATGAGCCGAGTGTGGTGCTGGGTGATCGATTGCGCAGTTATTTTCGCGAAAGGCTGGCGGTAGCGGGTGTTCAGATACACAGCGGATTTTGCGTCGAGAAAATAGTCCGTAAGGCGAACCAGAGCCTTGTATACAGGGATGACGGCAGTGTTCTGGCGTTTGATCTGGTGATAAACACGACCGGGTTCCAGTCATTGCTTCCAGCGCACTTTGAGCGGGATTTTCCTTTCGATGTAGAGGTGGTCTACCAGCCTTGTCTTGCGTTGTGCTACCAGGATCGGCAGCCGAGTGAAAAGCTGTTCTCATTTATCGTAATGGACGGCTGGTTCCCATGCCTGATGCCGGCTATTACAAGCCAGGGAAGTTTTCCGGCGAACTACATCCTGACGCATGGCAGCTACACCATCATGGGTTCTTTCCCCACGGTCGCCCAGGCTGATTCGCTGCTGGAAGGGCTGACGGATGAGTTTGTCGCCGCGAAGGTCAAGGCGTTTGCCGAAGCTGAAATGTGTCGATTCTGGCCTGAGTTTTCTCGCCGGTTTCACTACACCGGCTGGAAAGGTTCGGTAATGGCCAAATTGAAAACGCGTTCCGAATTCCGCAGCGCCGTCACTTTCGAAAATGAGGGCGTCATTTACGTTTTTCCCGGCAAGATCAGCAATGTCTTCAATGCGGCTGATGAGGTGCTGGCGCTGATCGCCAATCGCTCCAGTATCGAAAAAAACGGTTTCAGATATGCGGCACAGGGCGTGCTGGACATCGCGCACTGCGAAATGACGCAAAAGCCCGAGTTTGGTGAGCAGAACACCTGTAATTTGCAGACCTACACCCAACTAGGTGGACGAAAACAGGCGAGTCAGCCTCAAACAGTAGAAGCTACATGTCATTAGTGTGAACTCTCCCGCGTCTCCAGGTTTGCTCAGATGCAAGCCTGCAACCATAATCGACTACCTTTTGCTGATATTCATTTGTGCCGAGCATGCCTACTTTGCCCACTGATGCCACCGTTATGTTGGTGCAACTATCCGACAGCCATCTGTTCGCCGAGACGAACGGCACGCTGTTGGGCATGAACACCCGTGACAGCCTGCAAAAGGTCATCGAGTTGGTCCTGGGGCAGCAGCCACGGATCGATCTGATGCTGGCCACCGGGGACATTTCCCAGGACGGCACGCTGGAGTCCTATCAGCAGTTTCGTGAAATGACCGCGCAGATCGATGCGCCGGCGCGCTGGATTCCCGGCAACCACGACGAACCGATGATCATGGCTGAGGCCGCCGTGCAAAGCGCGTTGCTCGAATCGGTGGTCGATCTCGGCAACTGGCGTGTGACGATGCTGGATTCGGCGGTACCGGGTTCGGTGCCGGGGTATTTGCAGGACGATCAGTTGCAACTGCTGGCCCGCTCGTTGAGCGAAGCGCCGGAGCGTCATCATCTGGTGTGTTTTCACCATCATCCGGTGTCGATCGGTTGTGCGTGGATGGAGCCGATTGGTTTGCGCAATCCAGAGGCGTTTTTCGAAGTGCTGGATCGTTTTCCGCAGGCGCGGGCGGTGCTGTGGGGGCATGTGCATCAGGAAATCGACCGCGAGCGCAATGGCGTGCGGCTGATGGCATCGCCTTCGACCTGCATTCAGTTCGAGCCGGGGAGTGAAGACTTCAAGGTCGGTGAGCAGGCACCGGGGTATCGCTGGTTGCGGTTGTTGCCGGATGGACGGCTGGAAACCGGCATTGAGCGCGTGACTGATTTCGCCTTCACCGTCGACTACGGCTCCAACGGGTACTGAGAGCGAATCAACAGCCCCTCACCCCAGCCCTTTTCCCGAGGGTGAGGGTCGCCCCTGCTGAATGACCAATTTCTCGAAACCACCCCCAATCCGCTCTTCGCTCCCTGTAAACTCCGCAAACCCAAACCGACACCCAGGGAGCTCAAATGTTCGGTTCGATCCTCTATATCCACGGTTTCAACAGCGCTCCGACCTCGAAAAAGGCCTGTCAGCTGGTGGCAGTGATGGAACGGATGGGTTTGAGCGAGCAATTGCGTGTTCCGGCCCTGCATCACCATCCGCGTGAAGCCATCGGTCAGTTGGAACAGGCGATTGCCGAGCTAGGCCAGCCGTTGCTGGTGGGAAGCTCACTCGGCGGCTACTATGCGACTCACCTGGCCGAGCGCCATGGCTTGAAAGCCCTGCTGGTCAACCCGGCGGTCAGCCCGCACCGGATGTTCGACGGCTATCTGGGCACGCAGAAAAACCTGTACACCGATGAAACCTGGGAATTGACCCACGACCACGTTGCGGCCCTGGCCGAGCTGGAAGTGCCGGCGCCCCAGGATGCGCAGCGTTTTCAGGTCTGGTTGCAGACCGGCGATGAAACATTGGATTATCGCCTCGCCCAGCAGTATTACCGCGCCTGTGCCTTGCGCATCCAGGCCGGCGGCGACCACAGTTTCCAGGGTTTCGCCGGGCAATTGCCGGCGTTGCTGAGTTTTGCCGGCATTGGCGCCGATTTGTATCAGGCAATCGATTTCACCGCACTGTGAAGTCTTGCCCCTATTTCATGAATGACTGACGACGAGACCCTATGGCCACTCCCAGCGCTAGCTCTTATAACGCCGACGCCATCGAAGTCCTCTCGGGCCTCGACCCGGTGCGTAAACGCCCCGGCATGTACACCGACACCAGTCGGCCGAACCACCTCGCCCAGGAAGTCATCGACAACAGCGTCGACGAAGCCTTGGCCGGCCACGCCAAATCGGTGCAGGTCATCCTGCACGCCGACCACTCGCTGGAAGTCAGCGACGATGGCCGCGGCATGCCGGTCGACATCCACCCTGAAGAAGGTGTGTCGGGTGTTGAGCTGATCCTCACCAAGCTCCACGCGGGCGGCAAGTTTTCCAACAAGAACTACCAGTTCTCCGGCGGTCTGCACGGGGTGGGTATTTCCGTGGTCAACGCCTTGTCGACCGAAGTCCGGGTGCGCGTGAAGCGTGATGGCAACGAGTACCAGATGACGTTCGCCGATGGCTACAAGGCCACCGAACTTGAAGTCGTCGGCACCGTTGGCAAGCGCAACACCGGCACCAGCGTGTATTTCGCGCCGGATCCGAAGTATTTCGATTCACCAAAATTCTCCATCAGCCGCCTCAAGCACGTGCTCAAGGCCAAGGCTGTGTTGTGCCCGGGCCTGCTGGTCAGCTTTGAAGACAAAGGCACCGGCGAGAAAATCGAGTGGCATTACGAAGACGGCCTGCGCTCCTATCTGGTCGACGCTGTCAGCGAGTTCGAACGCCTGCCGAACGAACCGTTCTGCGGCGCTTTCGCCGGTAATAAAGAAGCGGTCGATTGGGCATTGCTGTGGCTGCCGGAAGGTGGCGACGCGGTGCAGGAAAGCTATGTCAACCTGATCCCGACGGCGCAGGGCGGTACCCACGTCAACGGTCTGCGTCAGGGTCTGCTCGATGCGATGCGCGAATTCTGCGAATTCCGCAGTCTGCTGCCGCGCGGCGTGAAGCTGGCGCCGGAAGACGTCTGGGAGCGCATTGCCTTCGTTCTGTCGATGAAGATGCAAGAGCCGCAATTCTCCGGCCAGACCAAAGAGCGTCTGTCGTCCCGTGAAGCGGCGGCGTTTGTCTCCGGTGTGGTCAAGGACGCGTTCAGCCTGTGGCTCAACGCCAACCCGGAAACCGGCCTGGCGCTGGCCGAACTGGCGATCAACAACGCCGGCCGTCGCCTCAAAGCGAGCAAGAAAGTCGAGCGCAAACGCGTCACCCAGGGGCCGGCACTGCCGGGCAAACTGGCCGACTGCGCCGGGCAGGACCCGATGCGTTCCGAACTGTTTCTGGTCGAAGGTGATTCCGCCGGCGGTTCCGCCAAGCAAGCGCGGGACAAGGAATTTCAGGCGATTCTGCCGTTGCGCGGCAAGATCCTCAACACCTGGGAAGTCGACGGCAGCGAAGTGCTCGCCAGTCAGGAAGTGCACAACATTGCCGTGGCCATCGGTGTCGATCCAGGCTCGGCCGACATCGCCCAGCTGCGCTACGGCAAGATCTGCATCCTCGCCGACGCCGACTCCGACGGTCTGCACATCGCAACCTTGCTCTGCGCGTTGTTCGTCCAGCATTTCCGCCCGCTGGTGGACGCCGGTCACGTCTACGTCGCGATGCCGCCGCTGTACCGCATCGACCTGGGCAAAGAGATCTACTACGCCCTCGACGAGGCTGAGCGTGACGGCATTCTCGACCGTCTGGTGGCCGAGAAGAAACGCGGCAAGCCACAGGTCACCCGATTCAAAGGTCTGGGTGAAATGAACCCGCCGCAACTGCGTGAAACCACCATGGACCCGAACACTCGGCGTCTGGTGCAGTTGACCCTGGAAGACTTCGACGCGACCTCGGAAATGATGGACATGCTACTGGCGAAAAAACGCGCCGGTGATCGCAAATCCTGGCTGGAATCCAAAGGCAACCTGGCCGAGGTTCTTGGTTGATGCGGGTTGGCTTTGCCCTGGCGTGTGCGTTACTCCTGACCTCTGTTTCGGCGCTTGCCGAGCCGGTGCCGGAGTTGCGCGTGCTGTCCGAGCATCCGGTAGACGGCATGCGCGGCGGCAACCTGTCGGGGCTGGCGCAGTGTGGCAACGAGTTGTGGGCGGTGTCCGATCGCGACGATGATCAGATCTATCGCCTTGATACGCGGCAAACCACCTGGCAGGCCGAAACCGTGCACATCGACGTGCCTGAGTTACCCGAGACCGGGCTGCCCTGGGGTTTGCGTTCGCGCAACTGGGCGGCGTCATTCGTGCGCGGCGGCGATCTGGATTTCGAAGGCATCAGTTGCGACAGCGCCGGCAATCGCTACATCGTCAGCGAGGGGCATTCGGCGGTTTTGCAACTGCCTGTGAGCGGCCCGGCGAACTGGCTGAAGATCTCGCCGATTGTGGTTCGCGAAGCGCGAGCCAAGGGCATGTTGCAGAAATTCAACGCGATATTCGAAGGTCTGGCGATCAATCCGGCGGGGGATCAGATGTGGTTGGCTGCCGAGCGCCAAAGCCGTGGCTTGCTGTTGATCAAACGCCAGCAGACGGTGTGGGATTGCGACGGTCGCTGTGTGCTGCTGAGCGAAGGCGGCAAGGAAATGCAGCCGGCGCAGTTTCCCAATGCCAAAGCGGTCGACCGGGATTTTTCCGACCTGTCATTTTTCGACGGCAAGCTGTTCACCCTCGAGCGCAACGCCTTTCAGATTTGCCGTCGCGATCCGCTGACGGCCAAGGTCGAGCGCTGCTGGTCGTATGCCGCCGAACTGTTGCAGGAAAATCGCCGTTATTCACAGGACTATGGGCTGGAAGAAGCGTTGATCGTCGATGCCGACGGTGCGTGGATTGGCGTCGACAATAATTTCGGCCCGCGTGCCGATGGCGAGAACCGCCCAATTGTCTGGCGCTTCGCAGCGCCGGAAGGTGGCTGGAGCGCCAAGCCATGAGCCAGCAACCGCCGGGCAAGCGCGCCGGTCGGGTGCTGATGATTCTGGCCTGGTGCGCAGCGCTGTTTCTGGCCACGCGGTTTTTTGGCCAGTGGGAACAACGCCAACAGAATCCGAACGTCGTCGTGAGTTCGGAACAGGGCGCAGGATTTATCGAAGTGAAACTGGCGAGCAATGCCCAAGGGCATTTTGTCGCCAGCGGTCAGATCAACGGCGAACCGGTGGAGTTCATGCTCGACACCGGCGCGACCGATGTCGCGATCCCGGCGGATCTGGCCAAACGTTTGAAGCTGGAAGAAGGTTTCGGTGTGACCCTGAGCACGGCCAATGGCCTGAGCCAGGGCTATCGTACAAAAATCGCTCGCCTGCAACTGGGCGACATCGTGTTGCGGGATGTCCGCGCACTGGTGGCGCCGGGGTTGCATGGTGATCAGGTGCTGCTCGGAATGAGCGCCCTGAACAAACTTGAATTTACTCAGCGCGGTGGCACCATGCTGCTGCGCCAGACAACGAACCGATGAGGCCTGCATGAGCAATCCCCTTGATCTTAGCCTGGACGGTGTTGAACGCCGCTCGCTGGCTGACTTCACCGAAAGTGCCTACCTCAACTACTCCATGTACGTGATCATGGACCGTGCCCTGCCGCATATCGGTGACGGCCTGAAACCGGTGCAGCGGCGGATCATCTACGCGATGAGCGAGTTGGGGCTGGACGCCGATTCCAAGCACAAGAAATCGGCGCGTACCGTCGGCGACGTGCTCGGCAAGTTCCACCCGCATGGTGACTCGGCGTGCTACGAAGCGATGGTGCTGATGGCCCAGCCGTTCAGCTATCGCTACACGCTGGTCGACGGTCAGGGCAACTGGGGTGCGCCGGATGATCCCAAATCCTTCGCCGCCATGCGTTACACCGAAGCGCGTCTGTCGCGATATTCCGAAGTGCTGCTCAGCGAACTGGGCCAAGGCACCGCGGACTGGGGCCCGAACTTCGACGGCACCCTGCAGGAGCCGCTGGTGTTGCCGGCGCGCCTGCCCAACATTCTGCTCAACGGCACCACCGGTATCGCCGTGGGCATGGCCACCGACGTACCGCCGCACAACCTGCGCGAAGTCGCGACCGCGTGCGTGCGCTTGCTCGATGAGCCCAAAGCCACGGTCGAACAGCTCTGCGAACACATTCAGGGCCCGGATTATCCGACCGAAGCGGAAATCATCACACCGCGCGCCGACCTGCTGAAAATGTACGAAACCGGCAAGGGCTCGGTGCGCATGCGCGCCGTGTACCACGTCGAGGACGGCGACATCATCGTCACCGCGCTGCCGCATCAGGTCTCCGGGGCCAAAGTGCTGGAGCAGATCGCCGGGCTGATGCAGGCCAAACCGTCGAAAGCGCCGCAGATTGCTGACCTGCGTGACGAATCCGACCACGAAAACCCGTGCCGCATCGTGATCATTCCGGTCAACAGCCGCGTCGATCACGAAGCACTGATGCAGCATCTGTTCGCCAGCACCGAGTTGGAGTCGACCTACCGGGTCAATGTCAACATCATCGGTCTGGATGGCAAGCCGCAGCTGAAAAACCTGCGCGCATTGCTGGTCGAATGGCTGGAATTTCGCGTGCAGACCGTGCGTCGTCGCCTGCAATTCCGCCTCGACAAAGTCGAGCGTCGTCTGCACCTGTTGGACGGTTTGTTGATTGCCTACCTCAACCTGGATGAAGTGATCCACATCATCCGTACCGAGGAACACCCGAAAGCCAAGCTGATCGAGCGTTTCGCCCTCAGCGAAATCCAGGCCGACTACATTCTCGACACGCGTCTGCGGCAATTGGCGCGACTGGAAGAGATGAAGCTGCGCGATGAGCAGGACGAACTGCTCAAGGAACAAGCCAAGCTGCAAGCCCTGCTGGGCAGCGAAGCCAAGCTGAAGAAACTGGTGCGCACCGAGCTGATCAAGGATGCAGAGACCTATGGCGACGACCGCCGCTCGCCAATCGTCGAGCGCGCCGAAGCCAAAGCGCTGACCGAGCACGATCTGCTGCCAAACGAGAAAGTCACCGTGGTGCTCTCGGAAAAAGGCTGGATCCGTTCTGCCAAGGGGCACGACATCGACGCCACCGGCCTGTCGTACAAGGCTGGCGACGGCTTCAAGACCTCGGCGGCGGGGCGTTCCAACCAGTCTGCCGTGGTGATTGACTCCACCGGCCGCAGTTATTCGGTTGCCGCACACACCTTGCCGTCGGCTCGCGGCCAGGGCGAACCCTTGACCGGTCGTCTGACACCGCCGCCGGGTGCGACGTTTGAATGCGTGCTGATGCCCGAAGACGATGCGCTGTATGTCATCGCCTCCGACGCCGGGTATGGTTTCGTGGTTAAAGGTGAAGACCTGCAAGCCAAAAACAAGGCCGGTAAGGCGCTGTTGAGCCTGCCGAACAACGCCAAGGTCATCGCGCCGCGTCCGGTGGCTGATCGTGAGAACAACTGGCTGGCCTCGGTCACGACCGAGGGTCGCCTGCTGATCTTCAAAATCAGCGATCTGCCACAATTAGGGAAGGGCAAAGGCAACAAGATCATCGGTATTCCCGGTGAGCGTGTCGCCAGTCGCGAAGAATATGTAACGGACATCGCCGTCATTCCGGAAGGCTCGACCTTGGTATTGCAGGCCGGAAAACGCACGTTGTCGCTGAAGGCCGATGACCTCGAACACTACAAAGGTGAGCGTGGGCGTCGCGGTAACAAGCTTCCGCGTGGCTTCCAGCGAGTGGATGCGCTGCTCGTCGAAAACCTCAATTAGGCGTCCTAGAGAGCTCGATCTACGATTTAACGCGTAGATCGACGCTTTGGCGCTGGAGTCGGAACGCATATTCACGGATGATATGGCCTTTCAAGCGCCGGCGTGGCCGAGCGTTCTTCATATTTATTGAGTATTTTCACTGTGGTCAGCTTTGTGGCGGCCACCTGGACGGGATGATGACTGCGCTGCGCCTTCCAATTATTTTGTTACTCGCCGGCGTTCTTGGCCTGGCGGGTTGCAGCGTTCACCAGCCGGTGTCGCTCTATCAACTGGACAGCGGAAGTCCGGTTCAGCCTGCGCAAAGCGCGGGCATGGCGGTTTTGTTGGGCCCGGTAGTCGTAGCCGATTACCTGCAACGTGAAACCCTGCTGCAACGTCAACCGGATGGCAGTCTGCAAGCAGCGACCGACGGTCGTTGGGCTGGCAGCCTTTCGTCGGATATTGATCAGTTGCTGATGCGTCAGGTTGCCGGTCATCTGGACAGCCAGCGTGTCGTGCTAGCACCGGCCACTGGCGGGTTTACCCCGGATGTGCAGGTGTTGCTGACTATCACGCGTCTGGACTCCGGTGCGAAACAACCGGCGATTCTCGATGCGCAATGGCGCTTGATCGACCGTCGCGGCAAGGTGCGCGATAACCGCATCGTTCATCTGCAAGAGTTGCATGCGGGCAGCACGGCGTCGCAGGTAAAGGCTCAAGGCATTCTGTTGCAACGTCTGGCCGAGCAACTGTCGGTAGCGCTCAAGCCATTGGCCAATCAGCCTCCTGTGGCAGAAGTACCGCGTAAAGCGGCGCAGAAACCGGCAGCGCGGGCCGACGAAGCCGAGAAGCAGCCGAAGATCCCGATGGCATCGCCGATTCGTACAGACATGGAAGTGTTTCGCTTCTAAGGCTGGATCGAGTCAAGACAGAGCCCGCCCTTGTGCGGGCTTTGTTGTGTCTGGGGTTCTGTAGAAGATCAAAAGCCTCTCACCCTAACCCTCTGCCAGAGTGAGAGGGGACTGACCGAGGTGTCTTTCGCCATGCATCGACCTGAAAGACCCCGCCGATAATTGATCTGACAAGCGAAGTCAGGGTCGATAGTGGATTCGGTGCGATACGTTCAGGTCGGCGGATATGTCGAGCATCCCCCAATCAGTCCCCTCTCCCTCTGGGAGAGGGTTAGGGTGAGGGGCTTTTATAGGGCAACAAAAAGCCCGCAGACAATCACTCGTCTGCGGGCTTTTGCGTATCAGGGCTAGGGCTTAAGACCGACGCTCATGCATCCGCGCCAGTTGCCGCTCCAGCATCGATGGATAAGGCTCCATCAACCGCTCGACACAGCAAGCGCCCTCAGGGCTGGCTATCGGCCGGATCCGCGCACGCTGGCGGATCAGCGCGTCATCACTGATCTTGCGCTCGACCAGCAGCAGGTTGCGGCTGTGTTGCGACAGGGCCAGGGCATCCTGCGCCGAATCAGTCAGCAGCAGATCGATCTGACTCAAACCGAACAATTCATCGCCAAGGGTCAGGCCCAGTTGCAATTGCAGCGTGATGCCGCTGTCGGCGACTTCGATTTGCAACTGATGACCCAGTGCGCGCAGCAACTCGCCGCAGCAAATCGCGTTGGTCAGGTAGTCGTCGCCGCTGTCTTCGGTGTGGAACAGCATCAGCGTGCTGCCGTCGTTCAGGGTTTCGATTTCGCCCTGGTACAACGAAGCGGCTTGATCCAGGCAGTCGCGGTAGCGCGCCTGCAATTCTTCCAGACGTGCCCTAGGCAAACGGCGCAGTTGCTCTTGCGAGCCCAATTGCACCGCCAGCACTGCCGTGTGTTGCGGTACGTTCGGCGTTGCTTTGCGCACGGCCGGTTGCGCGACGGCAGTCAAAGACTCGTCGCGCAGGTCGGCGAACGCGTCGTCGTCATCATCGTCTTCGACGGTGCTGACCACATGGCGCGGAGCAGGCTTGTGCGCGGCCAACGGGCGGGTTTCGTCAAAGCTCGGGTCGCGCAGATTGCGTACTTCGAACTCCGGTTCGTCTTCTTCGTCCTCGAACTCAGGTTCCGGCTCAGGCTCGGGCGCAGGTTCCGGCGCGTAGTTGGCGTGCAGTTGCCGCGCCAGATCGCCAATTTCATCCTGACGCTCTATGCCCGGCGTGTGCTCGTCGATCCGGCGCAGCCAGACGCGTAATTGCAGCAATGGTGTGGACAGATAACGACCCATGCGCAGACTCAAGGCCAGCGACAGCGCCAACAGAATTGCACTGAGAATGCCCATGCTCTGCAAGCTGATGGTCATTGGCTGCTGGAACTGATCCATGTCCAGGCTGATGCGCAGTTGCCCGGCCGTCACGTCCTGGAAAGTGATCTTGCTCTCGTACATGCCCTCGGCTTCGCCTAACAGGCTGTGCTTGGGGCGCTGGCCGGATTCGGCGAGGATGCGGTTATCCACGCTATAGATAGCCGCGTGGGCCACCAGTTTGTTCTTGGTCAGATTATTGAGCAGCACGTTAAGGCTGAGGATGTCGTTGGACACCAACAGCTCCGTGGCGGAGGTGGCGGTCTGCGTGGTCAGGCTTTCGCCCAGCGCATCGGCCTGCTCGTGCATGGCCTGCTTGAATTGCAAACCCATCACGCCGGCATAGATCACCAGGGCCAGAGCGACCAGGATCACGTTATGGCTGGCAATGCGCAATGCTATCGGTACACGGCGGTGGCGCAGTGCACGGAAGATCAGCAGGAAGAAGTTATCGGTTTTGACTGGCGTAGGCCGGTTCACTGAGCTCGGCTCTTTTGTCCGTGAAGTTGACGCGCAGTATAGCGACAGGCCCTAGACCGGCAAAGCGCTCGCTGTGCCCGATGGTCACTGAAAGTGGGTAGAATGCGGTTTTTTTCCAGTTGCGGGGGTGCGCGTTGCGCGAAATCGTCCTGATTAACATCACGGGAGTCGACCGTCCTGGTCTGACGGCGGCCATTACGGGTGTTCTGGCCCAAGGTGGCGTGAACATTCTCGACATCGGTCAGGCGGTGATCCACGACACCCTGTCGTTCGGCATCCTGGTTGAAATTCCCGACTCCGAGCAAGGCAAATCCGTGCTCAAGGACATCCTGTTCAAGGGCTACGAGCTCGACCAGCAGGTGCGCTTCACTCCGGTGTCCGAAGAGGATTACCAGCAATGGGTGGGCAATCAGGGCAAGAAACGCCACATCGTCACCCTGTTGACCCGCAAAGTGACGGCCGGCCAATTGCAGGCTGTCAGCTCGATCACGGCCAAATACGGCCTGAACATCGATCACATCGACCGTCTGTCGGGTCGCATGCCGCTGGACACCCCGGCCGACAAGGGAAAGGGCTGCATCGAGTTCTCCGTGCGTGGCGAAGCGGCCGATCCGCAGGCCTTGCGTGCCGAGTTTCTCAGTGTCGCGCACGAATTGAACGTCGACATCGCTTTCCAGGAAGATTCGCTGTTCCGTCGCAACCGTCGTCTGGCGGTGTTCGACATGGACTCGACACTGATCGAAGCCGAAGTCATCGACGAACTCGCCAAGGCGGCCGGCGTTGGCGAGCAGGTTTCGCAGATCACCGAGCGCGCGATGGCCGGCGAACTGGATTTCCGTGCCAGTTTCAAGGAGCGTCTGGCTTTGCTCAAAGGCCTCGACGTCAGTGTGCTCGATTCGATCGGTGCTTCGCTGCGCCTGACCGAAGGTGCCGAAACCCTGTTCGCCGAACTCAAGCGTCTGGGCTACAAGACCGCCATCCTGTCGGGCGGCTTCACCTATTTTGCCAAGCAATTGCAGGCCAAACTCGGCATTGATTACGTGTTCGCCAACGAGCTGGAAGTGGTCGACGGCAAGTGCACCGGCGTGGCGATCGAGCCGATTGTCGATGCGCAGCGCAAGGCTGATCTGCTGAGAGAGTTGGCGCATAAGGAAGGTCTGCGTCTGGAGCAGACCATTGCGGTCGGCGACGGCGCGAATGACCTGCCGATGCTGGCGATTGCCGGGTTGGGTGTGGCGTTCCGCGCCAAGCCGCTGGTGAAGCAGTCGGCGAAACAGGCGATCTCCACGCTTGGGCTGGACGGTGTCCTGTACCTGCTGGGCTTGCGCGATCGCGACGGACAGCTGTGAGTTCTCGATAACCTGAGCGGGCCCCTTCGCGAGCGGGCTCGCTCCCACATTGGATCTGTTTCGTTCAAAAGTTTCCTGTGGGAGCGAGCCTGCTCGCGAAGGCTGCACCGCCGATTTATCGTCGAATACCTAAAGCGACTTCCAGAGAGAATCAAAATCCTCCTCGCTCCCGCCATTTTGCGCAGGCTCCAGCGAGCGATAAGCAAACTGATTGAAGCTGTGCGTACTCGCCACCCGTCGGTCCAGCCCGGCGCAGTGTTCCTCGCCATGGGTGTTGATCAGCACTTTGCTGCCTTCTTGAAACGGCAAGCGTGGTGCCAGTAACGTGGCTGGCAGATCGATCGCGCTGATCTGCGGCAACAGCAATCCACGTAAGTATTGGCTGTGATCGTCCCGCGAGCGCACCAGTTGCAGGCCGCACGGCTCGGCATGCGGCGCCACCAGTTCGATGCCCATCTGCGTACCACTGCCGCGCACCTGACGAATCCAGCGAATCACCGCAATGCTCCAGCCAAGACTCACGCTGTCCTGAATCCCGAGCATTTCCCCGGCCTGTAATTCGGCGGGCGCTTCTTGCGGCCAGCCCAGGCAATACCCGCCGGGGCTGTGATTGATCACCGGCAACGCATAAGTCGGGTAGTGCGTCGTGCTGTCGGTGCTGGTTTCGTCCTCGAGCAGACGGTCGTACTGGATTTCTTCGTAGGGTAAAAACTCGTCAGCCTTGCTCTGCGGCGCGGCGTCGAACGCCTGGCTCCAACTGTCCTTTTCACCCTTGGCGACGACGCTGCTGAAGTTTGCGGCACGGGTGCCAGGATGTTTCAGCAGATCGCTGAACGTACGCTCGCCACCCAGGAAGAAGTGCAGGGCGCTCATGCCGACGCACACGGTCAGGCTGCCCTGACCCACGGTGCGCTGAAAACTGCGCTCGGCCGCCTGACCCCAGGTCGCGTGCAAATGTTGCAGGGTGTCGAAACTGAGCCCCGACGGGACGGGCAACGGCGTCGAGGTGTCCTGGCGCAGCAGTTGCGCTTCGATGGCATTCACCAATAGCTGAGGATCAAAGCCGAGCAGTCCGGCCTTTTGCTCGCTGCGGAACATATTGCGATAGCGCGGACCGGCGTCGATTTCTGCGCTGACCGCAAACAAGCCATCGTCGGGGCTGCCGGGGTGGAGCTTGAGCAGCGCACTCCACGACTCCAGGATTTCCGCGAGCCGCGCGATCTGGTTCTGGCGCAGTTGATTGCAGCGGGCACTGCCCAATAACAAAGTGGCGATGTAAGTCTGTTCGACGCTCAGTTCGGTTGTCAGGCTGGCGAGATCATCGTGTACGCGACGTTGTTGCAGCTGCAACGCGCACGCGGTGCGATACAGCTGATGCAGTTCGAACCACAGATGCTCCGGCGGCGAACTGTATAACTGCGTCGCGCGCACCAGTTGTCCTTTGAGCGCATGGGTCGCCCGTTGCAGGGCGAGGCTGAGCAATGCCGCACGGTCCTTGCTGTATTTCGGCGCGATGCGCAGGACGATCTGCTTGTAGCCGATGGCCAGATGACTTTGCAGTGCCTGACACAGGTTGCTGACCTTGCGTGAGCGCTCGTCGAGCATGATCGCCTGATGCAGAAAGTGCCGCTCCAGATGCTGGCAGACGAAATACACCTCGGGCCGCAGCAGCTCGAGCAGTTGCAGGCGATTGTCGCTGGGGGTCAGCAATTGGTTGAGTTCGCCGAGGCCTTGGTACAACTGACGGGCCGTTTCGCCGATGTTGGCCTTGGGCAGGCCGGCGATCCAGCGCTTGAGATCGCGCGTAGTGGCTTCGCAAAACGACAGGCGCGTTTGCGTCGGGGTAGTGGCGCGTAGCTGGGGGGAAATGGTCTGGCTCATGCCAAAAACCATAGCAGCAAAAATTGGGGTCTGTCGCTACGGCGAACACTGTAGGAGCTGCCGAAGGCTGCGATCTTTTGATTTTGTATTAAAACCAAGATCAAGAGATCGCAGCCTTCGGCAGCTCCTACACGGCGCGGTGTTTCGTCGGATCAGGCTTTCGGCAGTGCCAGACCCTGGCCCATCTGTACTGGCGAACCGGCAACCAGTGGTTCAGCCCACTTCACTTGATCTGGGCCGAACAGCACGATCGCGGTAGAACCAAGCTTGAAGCGACCCAGTTCCGCGCCTTTTTCCAGATGAATCGGCGCACGGGCGGCTTCGTCGTAGCGGAAGGTTTTCAGCTCACGCTTCGGCGGCGTGACCAGGCCAGCCCACACAGTTTCGATCGAAGCAACGATCATTGCGCCCACCAGCACGACAGCCATCGGCCCGCGCTCGGTGTCGAAAATGCACGCCACACGCTCGTTGCGGGCGAACAGCTCCGGAACGTTTTCGGCGGTGGTCTGGTTGACCGAGAAGATCCGGCCCGGGATATAAACCATTTCACGCAGGGTGCCGGCCAGCGGCATGTGCACGCGGTGGTAGTCCTTGGGCGACAGGTAGATGGTGGCGAAGTCGCCGCCCATGAACGGCGCGGCATTGGCCGCGTCACCGCCGAGCAGTTCCAGCACGCTGAAGCTGTGGCCCTTGGCCTGGAACACGCGACCGTGTTCGATCGGGCCGAGTTGGCTGACCGCACCGTCGGCCGGGCTGAGGACCGCGCCCGGGGTTTCGTCCAGCGGCCGTGCGCCGTCTTTCAGGGCACGGGTGAAGAAGGCGTTGAAGTGCTCGTAAGCGGTCACGTCTTCAACCAGCGCCTGCGACATATCGACTTGATAGCGCTTGGCGAACCAGGTGGTGAAAGCATTTTTGAACCAGCGCACGCGGCACTCGGCAATGCAGCCGGCCAGGCGCGACAGCAGGTGATGAGGCAGCAGGTATTGGCTGAGGATAAACAGACGCTCTTTCATTAGTTGTCCTTAAAAACCTTAAATCTCGACTGGCGTGTCAGGGTGGTTGCCCCATTCGCCCCAGGAACCGGCGTAGCCTTTGACCCGCGGATAACCGAGGGACTTGGCCACCAGATAGGTGAAGCCCGACCGGTGATGGGTCTGGCAGTGGGTAATGATTTCTTTGTCCTTGGTGATCCCCAGGTCTTCGAGGATCTGCGGCATGTCAGTGCGAATGCGCAACTGCCGCGCCTTGTCCATGCCGGCAGTCCACTCGAAATTGACCGCGCCGGGAATATGGCCTGCCTTGGCAGCCAAAACCTTCTCGCCGGAATACTCCAGCGGCCCGCGTGCATCCCAGATCGCCAGATCGGTAGCGCCAAGGCGGCTTTGCAGGTATTCGCGAGTGGCGGTCGGCTCTTCATGCAGGGTCAGGGCGACCGGGCCACCGACGGCGGGTGGCACCTGGATCGACATCGGCGAACCTTCCGCCAGCCAAGCCGGCAGTCCGCCATCAATATAGTGGTACTTGTCGTGTCCGATCACGTC
The DNA here is from genome assembly GCF_017973755.1 of Pseudomonas sp. P42. Taxonomy (NCBI): domain Bacteria; kingdom Pseudomonadati; phylum Pseudomonadota; class Gammaproteobacteria; order Pseudomonadales; family Pseudomonadaceae; genus Pseudomonas; species Pseudomonas sp. P42. The sequence goes on from NZ_JACOPU010000005.1 coordinate 397,981, forward strand.
GAGCAGCCAGATGAAGCGCCCGGCCCAGCCACCGCCCTCGTCGTCATAGACCACGTAGACCGCGTCCTTGCGGTGGCCCAGCTCACCGAACAGCGCTTCCAGATCGGCTTTCCCCGGCAGCAGCCCCGGCGCCGGCGTGTGGCCGAGCTGGGTGCGTTTCGGATCGACAAAGCGTGCGCCGGGCAGATGACCCTCGGCATAGCGGGCGGGACTGGTCAGGTCCACCAGGATGAGTTCGCTGGCATCGAGACGAGGGAGCAGGTCGCTCGGTTCGATAACGAGCGGCAAGCCAGAGAAGTCAGACATGTGAGGTCTCCAGAGCACAAAGGGGGGGATTGTAGCGCAGCCTCATCGGCCACGGCTGCTAAAGCTGTGCAGGGCTTTTTCGATGCACTGCGCGGTTTTGCCAAAGGCTTGCACGGTGATGTCGGCGAACGGCCCGCCGCCCTGATCGGCAACGACGATCATGATCACCCGGCCGTTGTTGACCAGTGAACGCAGGAACAGATGCTCGCCACGAAACAGGGTGCGCAGGCCCGGCGGCAACAGCGCGGAGAACTGCGCGTTGTTTTCTGGATTGATCCGCACCAGTGCCTGCTGCGCGAGCAACCGTTGCAGGACTTTGCTCTGGCTGACGACAAAATTCAGCGCGGCAGCTTCTTTCGGCAGGCCAACGGTTTGATGTACGCGCAGATTGGACTGCGTGCGATCAGCCATCAGGATCATCACCCGCCGCATACCGCTGGCCACCAGCGCATCCCGAGCGGCGACGGTCAGGCTCATTGCATTGGTGAAACGACTCGGCTCGGCCAACAGTTCGGCGCATTGCCGGCGCCACTGGGTCAGATTATCGGCATTGGGCGCCGCAGCAGGCAGCATGCCAGCGGGCAAGCGACGCGTGCCCCACGGCCACAGCAATGAAACCGCCGGGTGCCACAGGTCAGGCATCGCATGCTGACGCGCACTGTTGGCGGCTTGCTGGTGCAGTTGTTGTTGCACCTCGTCCATCGAAATCTGCAGATAAAGACTGGTCAGGTACTGCCAGCGCTCACTGTGCGGGCTGTCCCACGCCTGCTGCGCCGACAGCGCCAGCCCGTTGGCCAGCAACACGGTATTGGCTGGCTGATTGAGCCAGCGGCGCAGAGTCGGATCATCGTCCAGGCGGTTTTGCTGGCGCAGCGGATGTTCGCTGTCGCGGGCGATGCGCAGCACTTTGACCAGTTCGCGTTGCTCGCTGAGCAACAATCTATAGCCCTGTTGCACCCAGATCGGCAGATGCCAGACAGCGACCAATGCTTCAGCGATTTTCAGCAGACGCACGCCAAACAACTGCTTCTCGACAGTGCGCGCCGATTCGCCCTTGTGGATAACGCGCAGCTCCCACTCTTCAAGCAATTGCGGATAAGTCAGCGCCAGCGGCCACAGTGGCGAGAGGAACAGGAGACTGCCCCAATGAATGTCCTGCCACAGCCGCGCCAGGCGACTGGCAAAAAAACCGTTGGCCTGCTGCGTGGCGTGCTGGCTGATCATTTGCAGTTGGCGCAGGGCCTTGGGGATCTGCATCTGCGCAACGGCGGGCAGGCGCGAGAGCAATTCTTCGGTGCGGGCGAGGCCGAGGCGATTGATCGCCACTTCCAGATTTTCTGCCGGCGTGGCCATGTTGCCGTGGGTGTGACGATTGGCCTCACGGATGATGCTCAAGGCCAGCGCCGGGCTGTCCTGCATCAGGTCGGCAATGTCACGAAGCGAGCTGCGATTGTCGCGGATCGCGCGGCAGACCTTGTCGTGCGCCTCCTGCGGTACGGGCAGGGGGACGCTGTCGAGCAGCTTGACCCAGCCGTCGAGGGTGGTCGGTTTTGCGTGTGGGACGTTCGTTTCATTAGCCATGTCTGGACAAGATCTTCACTGACTGTAGACGCGCCCGGCATGGGCTAAATTGGCTTTTCGCCTGAACTGGCTATAGTCTGGCGCAGTTTTGCCGATAAGTAGAAGAAGAGATTTTTTAACTTCCGAATATGACCTTGAACCCGACTTAAATAAGTACTTTCTACCTATGGCTAAAATTATCGGCATCATCGTCGTATTCGCGAGCGTGCTCGGCGGATACGTGCTTTCCCACGGCAAGATCGCGGCCCTGATCCAGCCTTTCGAGGTGTTGATCATCGGCGGTGCAGCACTGGGCGCTTTCCTCCAGGCCAACCCCAGCTATATGACGATGCACGTGCTCAAGAAATCCCTGAGCATGTTCAGTTCGCGTTTCACCCACACGTTCTATCTGGAAGTGCTGGGGCTGATCTACGAGATCCTCAACAAGAGCCGCCGCGAAGGCATGATGGCCATCGAGGGCGACATCGAAGATGCCGCCGCGAGCCCGATCTTCGCCAAGTACCCGGCGGTGCTTAAAGATGAACGCATGACCGCGTTTATCTGCGACTACCTGCGCATCATGTCCTCCGGCAACATGGCTCCGCACGAACTGGAAGGCCTGTTCGACATGGAGTTGTACAGCCTGAAGGAAGACCTTGAACACCCATCGCACGCGGTGAACGGCATTGCCGATGCCATGCCGGGTTTCGGTATCGTTGCGGCGGTACTCGGTATCGTGGTGACCATGGCCTCCCTGGGTGACGGCGATCAGAAATCCATCGGCCTGCACGTCGGTGCGGCACTGGTGGGTACCTTCTTCGGTATTCTGGCGGCGTACGGTTTCTTTGGTCCGTTAGCGCACTCCCTGGCCCACGATGCCAAGGAAGAACTGAACGTTTATGAGGCCATCAAGGCCTCGTTGGTGGCTTCGGCTTCCGGCATGCCGCCATCGCTGGCGGTCGAGTTCGGTCGCAAGGTTCTGTACCCGGCCCACCGTCCAAGCTTTGCCGAGCTGGAACAAGCGGTTCGCGGTCGCTAAGTCATGGAAAATAATCAGCCGATTATCATCAAGCGCGTCAAGCGCATAGCCGGCGGGCATCACGGCGGGGCGTGGAAAATCGCCTTCGCCGACTTCGCGACGGCGATGATGGCGTTCTTCCTGGTGTTGTGGCTGCTGTCTACCGCAACCCCGGAGCAGAAGATTGCTATCGCCGGTTACTTCAAGGACCCGGTCGGCTTCTCCGAAAGCGGCACGCCGTACATCATCGATCTGGGCGGTACGCCGACGCTGGCGCCGGAAAACACCCTCAATCCCGAGGTGAAATCCCAGCCGCAACCGGACAAGGTCACCGTCGACACCGAACAAGTCGAAGGCATGGCCGAAATGGTCGAGAAAGAACGCCTGGAACTGTTGCTGCAAGAACTGCAGAACAAGGTCGACGAGAACCCGCAACTGCAGAAATTCAAGGATCAGATCCTCTTCGAGATCACGCCGAACGGCTTGCGCATCCAGATCATGGACGCCGAGAACCGGCCGATGTTTGACTCGGGTTCCGCGCGCCTGAAACCTTATTTCGAAGACATCCTGCTGGCCATGGCCGACACCATCAAAGCGGTGCCGAACAAGATCAGCATCAGCGGTCACACCGACGCCAAGCCTTATATCGGCAGCGGCGACTACGGCAACTGGGAGCTTTCAGCCAACCGAGCCAACGCTGCACGGCGTGCGCTGATCGCGGGCAGTTATCCAGACACGCAAGTGGCGCGGGTGGTCGGTTACGCCTCGTCGGCGTTGTTCGACAAGGAAAAACCGTTCAACCCGATCAACCGTCGCATCGACATCGTGGTGCTGACCAAAAAGGCTCAGGCGGCCATCGAAGGTGCGCAAGGCCCCGACGCTGCGAAGCCGGCCGAACAAGGTCAGAACGATGCCGCGCCGGCAACCCCGGTCGACCCGAACGCCTTGCCAGCGGATCAGCAACCGGTGCCCGCGCACGAGCTGCGCGAGCGGCTGAACCTGTTCGACGACGCCGCGCCCAAACCGGCTGAGCCGGGGAGTTCGGCGCCGACAACGCCACCGGCCACTGCGCCGGCCCCCGCGCCGAAGTGACCGACAAAAAGCCACGTTGACCGTGGCTTTTTGTTTCTGCCTGCGTCGCAATGAGCAGTCGCAGTTTTCGCAATCACGGAAGATCAGTTATGGAAAGACTCAAAGCCTATTTTCAGCGGCACGGCAGCGCACCCTTCAAGTTCGGTGAGGGGAGGGTCAGCGGCTATATTTCGGCCACCCTCGGGCTATTGAGCTTGCTGGCGGTGTTATGCTTCCTGTTTCCCGAATGGCTGACCACAGCCGAATTGCGCAAGGTCTACGATGAGCAATTCGCGCGCACCACGCTGTTGCTCGGGCTGGTGGTGTCGTTCAGCCTCGGCACCCTGAATATCCTGCTCAATAAACGTAAACGATTGGGGATTACCGGGCTGGTTGCGTCGGGGCTGGCGGTGTTTCTCGGTGGCACCAATGTGCAGGTCAGCGAGATCGGGCAGACGCCGTATTCACTCGGTCTGGACTGGTTTGTCCTGGCATTGCTGGTGTCGGCCATCGTGTTCATTCCGCTGGAAAAACTTTATTCCAAAGACCCCGAGCAAAACATCCTGCGCCCGCACTGGCGCACCGATCTGACCTACTTTTTTGTCAGCCACATGCTGGTGCAGTTCATCCTGATTTTTATCACCGCCTCGTCGAGTTACATCGCCGGATGGGCGATGTCGCCGAGCTTGCAGACCAGCGTGCAAAGCCTGCCGCTGGTGGTGCAATTCCTGCTCGCCGTGATGGTCGCGGATCTTGGTCAATACTGGTTGCATCGGCTCTACCATGTGGTGCCATGGCTGTGGCGCATCCATGCGGTGCATCACTCCAGCACCCACATGGACTGGCTCGCAGGTTCGCGCGTGCACTTCATCGAAATCCTGCTGACCCGCACCGGCGTCCTGGTGCCGCTGATGCTGCTGGGCTTCGCGCCGCAAGCGTTGAACGCTTACGTGATTCTGGTCGGCGTTCAAGCGGTGCTGGCCCACGCCAATGTGCGGATCAACGGCGGCTGGCTGAATTACCTGATCGTCCTGCCGCGCTACCACCACTGGCACCACGCCCGGCACAAAGACTACATCTACAAAAACTACGCGATTCACACGCCTCTGGTGGACATGCTGTTCGGCACCTTCAAGCTACCGCCGAAAGAATGGCCAGTGCGTTATGGCGTGTTCGGCAAGGAATTGCCGGGCGGGATCGTGCGTCAGCATCTCTATGCGTTCAAGAAGCCTGAGCCGAAGTAGGGCGGGCGGATGCGAAAAAGCCGCGATGATCGCGGCTTTTTTGCGTCTGTTGTCTCGTCCTGAAAGTTGTTGTGTTCTTTCGATCTTCACGCTGCACGAAACCTGAGTTCGACTCGGTCTTTCACGTCGGCGTAACTCGAACATCCACCTCGGTCAGTCCCCTCTCCCTCTGGGAGAGGGCCAGGGTGAGGGCTTTCGAAGGCGATGCGCTTTCAGAACCCGCGCCGAATCCGGTTCTTCAATTGTTCGTGGAACATGTCGGCATCGCGTTTGTAGCTGCCCTTCACGGATTCACTTATCGACTCCAGTGACATCGACCGCTTGTTCGACACCTCCTCACGATACGCATCAATAAAGAAATCCAGATCACTTTCCGTGCTCAGCTTCGGCCATTTGTCCAGATACAGCGGCAACTCCGCTGGCCCGGTCCTGAAGGAACAGATCCGCCGGTTGCTGATGGTCGCTTCGCCGATTTCAAACGGCACCCACCACGACAACGCGGTTTTTTCCGAAACCACCGCGAGCAAGTGCGTGCATTCGGTGATGTTGCGCGTAATGACCCCGGTGATGTCATCGGTGGTCTGCGATTCCAGGTCCAGCACGTCAAGGTAGGTCTTGATGTTGGCCCTGATCAGGCGGCTGTTGATGGCCATCGCATAGGCGCGATCCATGTGGCGGTAGCTGATGAAGACTGGCATCAGAAATGTCCTTTGAGGGCGAGTTCGCGGTAATAGGCGCCAAGGGCCGTGAGGCGGCAGCCGGTCGAGTGGATGGCCGCGTAATACATATGCTCGGCGTCCATCGGTTCGATCAGGCTGTGGCGGTTGCACTTTTGCAGTTGGGCGAAGACTTCGCCGTGGTCCGGATTGAAAGTGGCTTCGGTGGGTTCGTAGCTGGGATCGAGCGGGAAAACTGACTCGGCTTCGGTAAACCATTCGGGGAGTTTGCGCAGGATTTCCTTGGGGATCAGCGGCGAGACTTCACGCAGGGAAATGAATTGCGACACGTTGGTCTTGAACACCGGGCGCTGTTCCCAGGCGTCGAGCGCATTGTCGACGAAGGAATAGAGGCTGCCGGGAGTGATCTTGCCGAGGATGTTGGCTGCGCCGCCATGCAGCGCCTGCAACAGCAGCCCGGTGAACACACCGTGTTGCGCGCCTTCCATGGCCGACTCTTCCTTTTTGCACGCGGTCAGGATGGTCATGCCTTCGCCGACCACGCTGCTTTCACTGCGCAAGGCCCGCGCCTCGCCGGCCGCGCCGCTTTGGCAGCAGTCGAGGATGATCACCTTGTTCTTGATCCTGGTGGCTTTGGTTGCCCAGTTGAGGATGTCGCTGATGCGGATGCCGTCCTTGGCGTTTCGGTAGTTCTGCGGCAACAGCATGCCTTCATCATTGTCATTGTCGAAGCCGCCATGCCCGGCGAAGTACAGCAGCGCGACGTTACAGTCGCCGGAAAACAGTTCGCGAATCTGGTCCTCGAGTTTCTCCCTGCTCAAGTGATCCTCGGCGGATGTCAGCACCACGTTCTTGAAGTTGGGGTCGCCATTGGCGTCGGTTTTCAGTACGGACGCCATGGCCATGGCGTCATTGCTGCACCCGCTCAAGCGCGGAATATGTTTGTAGTCGTTGATCCCGATAAACAGTCCCTTGCGCATGATTACACCGCCGTATGCAGACGAATCGCGCTGACAATGCTGTTGGTGTTCCACGCGCACTCGGCCTGTGCGGCGTTGCGCACCACGGTGGAAATCCGCTCGGCGCCAAACGGTTTGATCGCGATGATCACCTTGCCCATCCGCTTGGCGATCTCGATCTCCTTGTTGATCCACTTGCTGTAGGTCGAATACATCCCGGCCATGATCAGCACTGCCGAGCAGGGCCGGATCTTGTCTTCGATGGCCAGTTCAAGTTGCTTGTCGGTTTGCGCGCCCATGATCGGGTTGTGCGGCGGTACGGAAAAATTCTTGAACGTGAAATCCGCCTGAGCGCCGAGCAGGCGTACCAGATTGTCGTGGGCATGGGAGTAGTTCCACGAATGACTGATGAACAAATGGTAGGTTTGCATTGGGTTCCTCGGAGGTCGCGAAAGTGCGGACGAGGAACTGAATGTAGGCATCTGGGAGATGCCTACAAGATGTGTGCGGCAAAAGAGAAATGTCCTGCAAGCAGGCGTGTGCAGGCCTTACAGAAAATTCTGATGTTTAAAAAACAGGGGATTTGTAAGGGCGGATCCGACAACCGGCAGCACCCGAGACAGGCGCTGCCGACTTGGCTGTTTAATAGCCGCTTTCAGGCAGACTGGCGATGATCGAGCGATAGCTGTTCATCCGTTGCTGCTGCACGCGGCCATCTTCCAATGCCTTGAGCAGTGCGCAACCCGGTTCGCGATCGTGCTTGCAGTCGCGGAAGCGGCAGGTCCCGAGCAGGTCGTTGAACTCGATGAAGCCAGCTTCAACGTCGGCGCGGCTGACGTGGCCGAGGCCGAATTCGCGGATGCCCGGGGAGTCGATCAGTTCACCACCGCCGGGGAAGTGGAACAGACGCGCGGTGGTCGTCGTGTGCGTGCCCTGGCCGGAGAGCTCGGACAGCGGCCCGACGCGGGTTTCAACCTCCGGCAGCAGGCTGTTGACCAGCGACGACTTGCCGACGCCGGACTGGCCGACGAAGACGCTGATGCGCCCATCGAGCTGCTGTTGCAGTTGTTCCATGCCGTTGCCGTGGTGCGCGGAAACTTCCAGCACCGGATAGCCGAGCGTGCGGTAAACCGCCAACAGCGCGTTCAGCGCCGGGGCGTTCTGCTCGTCGATCAGGTCGAATTTGTTCAGCAGCAACAGCGGACGGATGCCGGCGTGTTCAGCCGCGACCAGATAACGGTCGATCAGGTTGGCATGCGGCTCGGGCAGCGGGGCGAAAACGATGACGATCATGTCAACGTTGGCGGCGACCGGTTTGAGCTGGCCACGGCTGTCCGGGCGGCACAACTCGGTGGTGCGCGGCAATTGCGCGACGATCACACCGATGCCCTGGTTGCCGGCACGCCAGACGACGGTGTCGCCGGTCACCAGCGCCGGCAGGTTGGCGCGTAGGTGGCAACGGAACACCTGGCCGGCGAGTTCGCCGTCCTTGGCCTCGACTTCGACCTGCACACCGAAGTGCGCGATCACCAAGCCGGTCTGTTCCGGGCCCAGGTCGCCACCTTCAAGTGCCTCGACAGCCGAGGACTCGCGTTTGGCGGCGCGTGCGGCGCGCTCGCCCTGAATTTTTTCGATGCGCCAGTTTTGACGTCGATTGAGTTGGCGTTTGGCCATGGGTGTTCCGTCTGAAGAATGCAGCGATTAGGTAAAACGGCCGCGAGTTTAGCACGCCCGGCCACCGGCCTAAGCTAAACTGCGCAGCATTGCCTAGGAGCCCGAATATGCAGAACCCGCAGAACTTGATCTGGATCGACCTGGAAATGACCGGTCTGGATCCGGAAAACGACGTCATCATCGAAATGGCCACTATCGTCACTGACAGCGACCTCAACACCCTGGCCGAAGGCCCGGTCATCGCCATCCACCACAGCGACGAAGTCCTCTCGCGCATGGACGAGTGGAACACCCGCACCCACGGCAACTCCGGCCTGACCCAGCGCGTACGCGAAAGCCGCGTCAGCATGGCCGAAGCCGAAGCCGAAACCATCGCCTTCCTCGAAAAGTGGGTGCCGAAGGGCAAGTCTCCGATTTGCGGCAACAGCATCTGCCAGGATCGTCGCTTCCTTTATACCCATATGAAGGCGCTGGAAAGCTACTTCCACTATCGCAACCTCGACGTCTCGACGCTCAAGGAACTGGCGGCCCGCTGGGCGCCGGACGTACGCGACAGCTTCAAGAAGGGCGGCACGCACCTGGCGCTCGACGACATCCGCGAGTCGATCGCCGAGCTGCAGCACTACCGCGAGCATTTCATCAAGTTCTGACATCGGAGGACTGCGCTGCTGCCCTCTTTTGGTGCCATGGCGAAGTGAGTAGACTGCGCGCCTTCCTGCAAGGATCGCCACCATGCTGCTAATGCTCTACCTCGTCGCCATCACCGCTGAAGCCATGACCGGCGCACTGTCTGCCGGTCGTCGTGGCATGGACTGGTTTGGTGTGGTGCTGATCGCCTGTGTCACGGCGTTGGGCGGTGGTTCGGTGCGTGATGTGCTGCTCGGGCATTACCCGCTGACGTGGGTCAAACATCCGGAATATCTGGTGCTGACCTCGCTCGCCGCGATGTTCACGGTGTTCACCGCACGCTGGATGCGCCACCTGCGCTCGCTGTTTCTGGTGCTCGATGCTGTCGGTCTGGTGGCCTTCACCCTGATCGGCTGCATGACCGCGCTGGAAATGGGCCACGGCATGTTGGTGGCTTCGGTCAGCGGCGTGATCACCGGGGTATTCGGTGGCATCCTTCGCGATATCTTCTGTAACGACATCCCGCTGATCTTTCGTCGGGAGCTGTACGCCAGTGTCTCGTTTGCGGCGGCGTGGTGCTACATGCTTTGTCTGTATCTAAACTTGCCAAATGAACAGTCTATTCTGATCACACTGTTTGGTGGTTTTCTGTTGCGCTTGTTGGCAATCCGTTTTCATTGGGAAATGCCCAAGTTTGTCTACAATGATGAGCATTGATGCTTGATAACATTGGTGTTGTTTTGAGTTGACAAGTAACTGCTTGTCGTTGAGTTATAAGTGCATGTTTCTTACATCTTTTGCTTTGCTGCTGATTTGACGGTCATGTTATTCCTTTGCTCAATAGCTTGTTCATTGGCTATTACGCCAAGTCACTATAACGCCAAAGGAACTGCAGCATGATTGAAAATATGGGTGAAGTGCAGAGTCAGCCAATTCTTTCGGGTGCCATGGACGGCATCACTAACTTCAGAGTTAAGTTTGACGCCGGTGAAGCCGCCCGAAGCAAGTCTCTGTTCGGCAATGGTCGTATGCAGGTGAAAGTGCAAGTTCTGGTCTCTGCAGCTGATATCAATGGCGATAGGGTGCCGGTACCGGCTGACGTAATGAATAGCATCGAACTTATTCATTACACCACTGGCAAACCGTTGCGTGATGGCTGGACCTCAAGTACTGAGCAAGGGCGCTTTACCCTTGAAGCGCCGAATTCGGGCATTATCGCGCCGGTTCTCGAGGAAGAGGAAGTGGAGGACTTGCTCCATCCGCAGGTCCGCACCTTCTGGGTTTCCTCGTCCGTTGCAGGCACGACCCAAGTGGCCGCGCGCCTGTCCCTGGCCGGGCAAACGATTCGTTCCAATGCAAGTACGCTTGCCAGTATCCACGACAGCAGCGTGACCCTGGAAGCACTTCCACCCTTGTCCTATGCCATTGAACAGTTTCGCTGGAAGGCGACCCGACGCGGTAATGAAGAGCCGGGCAATCGAATCTGGAACTATTATCTCGGACTGTATCCGCAAGGGCAGCAAATCAAACTGGTTGACTGGGTGGCCGACGTACGCGCTGATACTGATCCTCTTTTTGCTGCCGCCAACAAGCTTAATGAATATGAAACAAACTTTTTTACAGCTGTTTTGGTGCGCCCAAGAGAACACACGTTGAGTATCGGCCTGCCTTTCAATGGAAACTCTATAACTTACACCTTCACTGCGGATGCCATAACGCGGGAGAGAAAATTTTATCCCGTAACGGTGAATGATCGTGACGGCGAACTCACGGTGGTGCAAGGACTGTCTGTGTACTCGAGTTTGGAGCGCTCGTACAAAAATGGCAACGTATTCCATTTTCGCGCAATCGATCAACACGGGACGGAACATAAGCTGGCGATACGCACGGATTTCGTGACCCGTGCCTTGAATCTGGAGCGCGGGTAAGTTCAGTGTCTCTCAATTTTCATCTGATGGATGTGGTAGACAGATATACCGTTGCACAGCGTACATGCGGATAAGCTGAGCCCTCCAAACGTCAAGTATTCGATATTCGCGTACTTGTACCTATGTCATGCGTTGACCCCGTAGTAATGCGGGGTCTTTGCAATTGCACCTCAAGGATGAGAATTCATGGCTGGCAAACCGCCAAAGATCAAACCTGCACTCAGTAAAAATATCGACTTCAACGCTGGCATCCCGCATCGGCCTCCGCGTGTCGATCCGTCCTTGCCATCTGTGTCGCATCGCCCGGATCCACTGCTGTCTTACTGGAGGCCGGATTCTGCAGAAGCGGTGGAGGTCATCAGCGTAATCCCGAGCCTGATGCCGCCCGCTACGCCTGACGTCGGGAAACTCGTTGCGAAGTCGTCCTTGGAGGATTACTGGATACCCGCTTCGAATAACCTCGGCGAAGCCGACGCACTGGGCATTCGGGCGTTGAAGCAACGTCAATATGTCGCCGTGGATGAGGAGCATTTTGTACAAGTGGTCAGGGACGCCGAAAGCGGGATGTTTCGTGCGGCACTCACTCGAGAGCGCGAGGCTTCCGGCCCCTTACTCGCGCCGGACAGCGAAGGCAGATTCTGGTACCCGGTGGATAGCAACTCGGCGCATGGGCAAACGGCCGCACTGTTTCACCGCATGGGATATTCCATCTACGAGTTTTCCGAGGTCACGGTGGCACGCATTCTTGCAGTGAGTGGCTTTGATGACACGCTGGCACGCGCGGTTGACTCTCGTCTGCATCCTGGCGCGCTACTTCAGGACACCCTCCGGCGATTTCGCCTCGATCAGACAATGGGCCGCACGGAAAAACAGGATCGCGCCGCGCTCTTTCAGGCGCATGAGCGCGCATTCGAGCTCGACTGCGATGAAAACACATTGCAGTTGCGGCGAATTTTTCCTGAGTTGCCGAAAACCTTCGCCGAGGCGATATGGCGCACTACCAGCTCCGCCGAACGTTTGCATATGCACAACCAGTCAGGCATACCCCGGAGAGTGGCAGAGGAGGCGCTAATGGTCCTGAGAGAAATTCGCCTTGCCAGAGCAGTTGAAGGGATTTATTTGAACGCGGTCTCCCATCCGGACAGTGACCGGTTGGCGCTGCACATGGTCGGGCGTCTCGCGGATTGGCCGCAGCAGGTTCGAATCGAGATGCGCCAGGGCGCGTTCGGCGGACATCTTTTGAACGCTATCGGCGATGCTCGCTCGCCGGCTCGTCATGTACTGATTCGTCAGGATGCGGGTTATGCCGTGCAAAGCACGGGTAGTCCGTCACCTCAAACGGTGAATGACCTTCCCTCGGCAGTCTGGTCCGCTTTGTCGCCTTCACAGCGAAAGGCGCTGGGCATGACAGGGGGCTCGGGGGCGCCATTACTACAATTGATCCGTGCACAACCCTTACCCTCGCATCAGGCCGTAAGCGAAGTGTTGGGGTTGGCACCGTTGCCCTATATTTACGAGGCACCTTTCGCGCCGCACCGGCAGGCTGGCCATTTGCGGGGCGGAGCCGATCACCACCCGGCAGCGCCGAAGCCTGTTGCCGATCGGGTTCGTGATCTTTACCCGTCAATTTCGCAAGACGATGTGGCGACGTTTATAAATGAGCGTTTACGCAGCGATCCGCACGGCGTTTTGATTCGGCTGGAGAGAGAGCTCGCAGGGCTGCGCCAGGAATTGGCGAGGTGGAGTACCGAGGAACCTCCCCATCCGACGGGGGGCAAAGCATGGAGTGTCGACGCGCTTGCCGAGCAGGTACAGATGCGTCAGAAGTTCAGTGCGATGCTGCAAGATATCTGGCAACGCAAGTCAGTCTCGCAATGGGGTTACGGTGACTATCAATTTTTATCCTTCTTCGATTTTGCTGGTGAATTACCACGGTTATCAGCCAGATTCGAGTACGTAACAGAGTTAGTGTTGTCAGCGAAAAACCCTGGCGCGCAGATAGGTGCATTTCTCGACAGTTTCCCCAATGTTCAACAACTCATGGTCACTGGCGTCGAAATGAAGGTTTTTCCGCCAGGGATTTTTCAAATGCGTGAACTACGTCAGCTTATGCTGCGTAATTGCTCGCTCAGACTCTCTGAGGCAACGGCTGAGGGGTTGTCCAGGATAGAAACCATTACCTACCTGAGTCTTGAACATAATCCACTGACAGTTGCCCCGCATGTGGGCTACATGCACGGCTTGACGGAATTGATAATGCACGACGCCCATCTGTCGCAAATGCCTTCAGGAATAGGCGGGCTCAAGCAACTCAATGTGCTGTCGCTGGAGGACAACCTTATTACCGATGTGGGGCACGAGCTGCTCGATATCCCGGACACGCAAGCTCTATTTATCGACTTGACCGGCAACCCCTTGACTGACGTGTCGAGAAATCGCATCACCCAGTACCTGCAACAGGCCAGCATGGATCGGGAGATAAAAATCATAATCGAAGAGGTTTTTTCAGAGGCGGAGTCTGATTCTGACTCTTCAGAACGTGGATACTGGACGGACTCAGAAAGTTGACCGAGTATTAATGAAAGTAATCCCGAGGCTGGTTTCGCTAACCAGCCTTGATCAATATCCAATCGCTTTACGGTGCCCAAGGCGGAACGTCAGAAGCCTGCGATTCTGGAGTTCAAAGGTCCTGAAGACCGGCGGCATAAGCCATGCCATTAATTCTGCAGTTTTTGAATGTTTAAGCGATTGCTGTGATTCGTAAACTATTGTTTTCATATGTTTCGTAAGTTGTATTCTCTCACAGCTTGTCGAATGTCCGAGGTTCTATTGTTGTAGTCGTTGTGTGTCAATACTCCTGGCTGCCCCGAAAGGGGGCGCTTTATTAATTTATCCGGAGTTATTGTATGCGCGACGAGTCACTTAATATTTCTCGAATTGAAGTGAAGTTAGACTCCGCAAGGTCTGGCCGACACAAGACGCTCTACGCCAACGGTCGTATGCAAGTGCGCGTGTTGGTATTTATCCACGGCGTCGATAACGATGGAGACGGCGCTTCGCTGTATGGGCATCCCGCATTGCAGTCGCTGCGCTTGATTGCTTACAACGGCGGTCGGCCGCTTGACGGTGACTGGACCGCCGCCGTGCAGGAAAATCGTTACGCCCATGAAGTATCGGGTGGAGCACCGCGGGTTACGCAGATCCCGCGGGTGAGTGATAACCGCATCAGCGACGATGCTGATCCAGTGCAAATTTTTGAGTTTTGGGTTTCCGCTTCCAGGCCGGGCATTATGGAAGTGGCTGCCGAAATCGTCATTAATGGCGTGGTATTACGAAGCAATGGTGTTGGGTTTGACAGCAGCATCACGCTGGAAGCCATACCGCCGAAAGAGTATCCACTCAACAGTTTTACGTTGAATAAACACAATGATGCGCAGCAAAGGGCCCAATTTGATTCGGTTCAGATCTATCATATCGGTCTCCACGCCGAAGGCCGGCAAATACATCTCCTTGACTGGTATAGCAGTGAGGTGAAATTGCACGCCTATGATTCCGAAGATGCGGTGCGGGTTTACTTGTCCGGAAATATCCGCGGTACTGAAGATGGTCGCAGAAATATGTACGGTTATATGGCGCCGATTTATGGGCAGGTTGCGCGAGTTCGCAGTCCGCTCGGACCTATGACCGTGCCTATCAATGAAGTGCCCGGCAAATTAACGCTGATTAAATATATTTCTGCCGATGCTCAGGATGGGCGCGAAAACACCAGCGCATTTGAATTTGCAATCATCGATGAATTCGGTTCGGAGCACAGGCTGTCTCTCGATGGTGATAAAGAACTTCGCACTTTTATTCTGGGTCAATCCAAGCGATCGATGAAGCGGCTCAGCTGACTTGGTCATGGCTGATGAGAGATTTTTTCGCTGGTCAGCCTGATTGGGGATTATCCGGATATTGCAAACAGAGAGCGTTGTTCCATGAAAAGTAACTCATCTACCGCTGTTCATTCAAATGCGTTCAACTTTGGGGAGTTTGTTTCCGGAGGGGTTGATCCGCGTACCGGCATGTATACGTGCGCCCTGTCGCTGGGCAAGTTGCACTCGGCCGATCTCAATGGTCCCGCCGTAGCATTTTCACTGAGTTTCAATCCGCTCAATCAGGCGGATGTGGGTTTCGGTGTGGGTTGGTCTTTGACCATGACCCATTACGACTTGCGCAGCAAAGTCATGACGCTGTCCAACGGTGAGCGATATAAGGCTATCGAGACGTCTACCGGTCTGAAGTTCAAGGAAATGAAGCTGCAAACCGCCAAAGTATTAGTGACCGGGCCTGGACGCTACGAGGTCCGGTACAAGGACGGTCGGCGTGAGCTGCTGAAAGTAATGGCGGCCGCTCAAATCGCGGTAGTGGAGAAAATAGTCGCGGCGAATGGTGTGAGCATCACGCTCAAGCATGATGTGTTCAATCAGTTTCCCGTGTTGACCGAAATCAATGATGCAAAGGAATGCCTGCTGAGGATTGCGCGTAAGGCAGGTCAGGTGACATTGACCCGGCATCCTGATACTGCGTCCAGCTCCGATTACAAGTTGATCTTGAAAAACAGTCTGGTCACGGCCATCGAACTACCGGTCGGCAAAGGTTGGGACCTGGAATATGAAGTCATTGATGGTGCCCGTTATCTGCACCGCGTCGTCAACCCATTGCGCGCTGTCGAGATCATTCGCTACAAGCAGCAAGGTCATCACTTCGTCAATGGCGTGGAACGGACACTGCCGTTTGTCATCGCCCACGATGTTTACCCAGGGCGTGGTCAATCGAGGCTCTGCAAGGCGTATACGTACTCTGACCGAAACTTTCTCGGGCATGGCCTCATCCCCGCCAAAGATGACGACGGGGATCCGCTTTATCGAGCCCCTGGCACCTACGTCTACACCTCGGACGAGCGGTTGGTGGTCGGCGGCAAGTTGCACACGCTGATTAAACGTACCTACAACAAATTTCATTTGCTGGTCGCGCAAGTTACGACATGCGGTGACGCGCAGACCACTGTCGCCACCGAGTATCACTGTTCCGTCGTCAAGCCGTTCAATGAGCAGCCGGCGCAGTTCCGCATGCCCAAGGTCCATACAGTGACCTATCTTGATCGGCGCACCCACCAGCAGCGCAAGGAAACCACCGTCACCGAGTTCGACGGTGCAGGTAACTTGCTCAAGTATGTCGAGCCGAATGGGGTGACGACTGTATCGGAGTTCTATCCGGCAGCCGGCGGGGACAACTGCCCGGAGGACCCGCTGGGTTTCGCCAGATTCCAGAAAAAAAGTACGGTCACCGCTGCGGCAGCGGGTGGGCCCTCGACTGTCACGTACTACGACTATGTGTTGCATCCCGCACTGGCCGGTGCGGAACTGGCATCTGTCTTACCGATTGAGGAGCGTGATTTCGAGTTGGTGCAGGGCGTTGAGGTGCTGCGCTCGAAAACCGAGCGCAGTTACCTCGATACGCCAGACGATCCGCTCAAGCACGGCGCCACGAGAGAGCAAAGCGTCACCCGAAACGATAAAACAATCCGTACGGCATTTTCCTATGAGCTTGAGGGCACCAGACTGCGGGTGATTTCCAGCACACGTGGGTTTGATGATGCCCTGCAGACCAGCGAAAAAGTGCTTTCGACGCGGACCGGATTACCGTTGGCAGAAGTCGGCGTCGATGGCGAGCGTATCGAATATGAATACGACGCGATCGGCCGGGCACTGCGCAAGACGATCGCCGCCGGTACGATCTACGCCGCCTCTACCCAGTGGGCCTATCTGGCCGCCAGTAAGCAGCAGATGGCCACGATGGTGACCACGGATTCGTCTGGCGGTGAGCAAAGAGTGGCTTATGACGGCCTGGGGCGGGTTGTCACCGTTCAGGAAAAGGACTGCGACCATCCGGATAAGGAAGGGCTCATCCCGACTCGCACCCTTTATAGCGCCATGCATGATGCGGCTGGCAAGAAGGTCAGATCGACGCTGACCGACTGGCGCGATGGCAAGCAGTGCCCGGTTGTCACCCTCTACGAATTCGACGACTGGGGCCAAATCAGCAAGACGCTCCATGCCGATGGGCGCATCGAACATACCGTCGCCGATCCGGTTCTGCGCCAGCAAACGACGTGGCTGGAGGGGCTGGGCAAAACGGTGACCCTCGTCAACGAGTTCGGCAAACCGCTGAGTGTCGAGCGCTTCAGTCTCAAGGACAAGAGCCTTGGTAAAACCGTCTACACCTATGACGGGTCAGGACGCACAACCAGTCAGACCGATCCCGTCGGTAATACCACTCGATATGAGTACGACGCTTTTGACCGGTTGGTTCGCACTGTTCTGCCCGACGCAAGCGAGATGGTCACCGCCTACGCCGATCACAGCGACGAGGCGGTGCCGGTCAGCATTACTGTCGATGGTCGGGTGCTGGGCGAGCAGACCTATGACGGCTTGAATAGGCTGACGGCCAGTACCGTAGGCGGACGCAAATCCGAGGCCGGGTATGAAGCCGGTTTCACGCAGCCAAAGTGGTTCAAGGGTGCAGATGGCAATAAAACCGAAT
This sequence comes from Pseudomonas sp. P42, assembly GCF_017973755.1. Classification (NCBI taxonomy): domain Bacteria; kingdom Pseudomonadati; phylum Pseudomonadota; class Gammaproteobacteria; order Pseudomonadales; family Pseudomonadaceae; genus Pseudomonas; species Pseudomonas sp. P42. The sequence continues at coordinate 415,630 of NZ_JACOPU010000005.1, forward strand.
TCGGCTATCTGCGCGAGCTGGGTGGTGTGCTCATTGAGCGTAAGTCGGGAGCTCTGCTCAAGACCATGGCTTACGCCCCCGCTGATGGCCAACTCGTGAGCTGCAGCGAAAACGGCAGAAAGAATGAGTTCACCTATCATGCTTCCGGGCGCCTCAAGTCGGAAACGATTGCGTGCGGCGATATCGCCAAAACGACTTCCCATACCTATTCCTTCGCCGGGCTACCGATCAGTCATGTCGATGTTCTCGGATACGCAACCACCTCCGAATACGATCAACATGGCCGCCTCGTCGCAACCTTGCAGGGTTCGCTGAAGACCCAGTTCCACTACGGCAGCCAGACAGGGATACTGGAGTGGACGAAGACCGAAGAGACTGCACTCAAGCGTCAAGTGATCACGCGGTATGCCTATGATGATCTCGGTCGAGAAAGTTGCCGTACTGTCGAGTGCAAGGGGCAGCCAGACCAGACGCTGGCGTCGACTTATACGCTGGCCGGCAAGCTTGCGCGCAAAGTATCCAGACGTGGCACGCAACTGCTGCGCGATGAGCAATTTGCCTATGACGTGCGCGGGCGCCTGATCCAGTACGACTGCGTCGGCACCCATAAGCCGCGCGATCCCTACGGCAAGGAGATCTTTCAACAGACGTTTACGTTCGATGCCCTGGATAACATTCTTACCGTTAAAACGCGGTTTGCGCTGGGTGTGAATCTGACCACGTTCAGTTACGACAATCCGGATCCTGTGCAAGTCAGCGCAGTCAAGCATTCCCATGCCGACTATCCGGCGCCGGTAACGCTTGAATACGACGCCAACGGCAGGATGATCAAAGATGATCAGGCGCGAACCCTGGCTTATGACGCGTTTGGACGGCTTGAGACGCTGACCGACGTTCAGGGTTCGGTCATTCGTGGCTACCACTACGACGGCTTCGACCGTTTGGTTGAACTGGCGGAGCCGGGCACGCCAACGGCTCAACGTTATTACCATGGCGGGCGGGTAGCCAATGAAGTCAGTGGCCGGCATTCATCCAGCGTCGTGCGCCACGGAGGCCTGCTGGTGGGGCAGCAACAAGTCGGCCCGAACGCCGCCACGCAACTGTTCGGCACCGATCAACAACAGAGCGTATTGGTTGAGCTGGGCGATGGCGCTTTGACCGATTGCGCTTACAGCCCTTACGGGCATCGTCCTGCTGAAGGGGGGGTGTTCAGTCTGGCAGGGTTCAACGGCGAGCAACTGGATGGGGCGACTGGCCTTTATCTGCTGGGCAACGGGTACCGGGCCTATAGCCCGACTCTGATGCGATTTCTTTGCCCCGACAGCATGAGTCCATTCGGTGAGGGCGGGTTGAATGCCTACGCTTATTGCCTGGGCGATCCTGTCAATCGTGTTGACCCGACCGGGCATATGTCCTGGCAATCGATCCTGGGCATCGGCCTCAGTGTTCTCGGTGTCGTTGCGAGTGTGCTGACCATGGGCGTCGCGACGCCATGGGCACTGGCTAGCGTGGGGCTGGCCGTTGCATCTGGATTGGCGGGCATCGCCAGCGAGCTGGTCAATGAATTTGCGCCGGGCTCTCCAGCCGGAGAGGTGTTGGGCTGGGTCAGTCTGGGTCTTGGGTTGGCGTCACTGGGCACAGGTTTGACGGCAGGTGCAAAAGCAGCTGTGAATGTTGGCAGAAAGCTTTCGTCATCCTTTAGCCAGGGGCTCGCAGGAAAGGGCACCGCCAAAGCGGCAAAAGCCTGGGAAAAAGCAGCCAAGGCTGCGGCCCGCGATGCCAACACACCGGTGGAGTTGGCAGAGGATGCGCCTTGGCAATTGATCAGGGCGTCCGGTGCCGACGACGTATTGGCCGCCAACAACGCTCAAGGCAAGATCGCTCATGCGGACCGACTTTACGCGCTGATTGAAAGCGGCATCTCCCCAAGCGATGCAACCGCCCGAGTTGAAATGTTGTACACGCAGCTGAGGAGCTACGGCGGGACGAAGAGATTGATGCATGCTTATCTGACGTCGACGACGGGCCGTGGGGATCGTATATATATTCTGGAGGACAGCTCAGTAAGAGTAGCCAGAGTGCTCCAGTCAGGCGGTCATTGGAGTCCAGGCACAACCAGCAAATTTATAGCGTCGGCCAAAAACATGACAACGCCGCGCGCGTGAGCTACGAATTGAGCACTGTGCCTGCCAGTTACGCGTGCGCAGGCCTGGCGTGCTGTTCCAGCGCCCACTCCACATGCTCCCTGACCAGCTCCGACGGATAATCCCGTCGCGCCTTCAACGCTTCCAGCACCACAATCGTTGAAGGCGCATTGCCCAACCCCCCCCCCCCCCCAGATTGCGCAACCAGCGCTCATACCCGGCCCGGCGCAATGGCGAGCCCTCGGTGCTGCTCAAGAATTTCTCTTCATCTCACAAAAACAGCTCGGCCAGTCCGGCGTTGTCCAGGTTGTGCCGTGGCTTGAAATCGCTTTCCGTCGAGGGCCGCGCGAAGCGGTTCCACGGGCAAACGATCTGGCAATCGTCACAGCCGAACCCCCGATTACCGATTACCGATTACCGATTACCGATTACCGATTATCGATCAGCGGACGCAGTTCTTCGATATGGCGGTTTTCAGTTGCGCGTATTGATAATCCGTTCTAATTGGGGAATACCATGGTTTGTTATAATGATGAGGCGTAGTTAGAGGTGTTGATGTTTGTTGATAACTTTGCGTGAGTATTTAATGGCGGTCAAGTAACTGTCGAATATAATTTCTGTAATGATTGTAAGTTTGACTTGGTCTTTTTGGTGGGTGAATGTAGTTGGTATTCAGTGTCGTCAATCTAGATGGCTCTGAATTCTTAATGGTATTCACTCAAGGAACGATTATGTTTAATTCAAACGGTTGTGCTGATATTGGAAGTCCTTTTCCCTGTATTGTCAGCGATGCTTCTAGGATTTCGGCGGTCGAAGTTGGTTTTGATAATGATCCCAATATTCGAATTAAAAGCCTTTACGCAAACGGTCGTATGCAAGTTCAAGTGATCGTGCTGATGACAGTAGCGAACGATGATGGCGAACCGGTCGAAATGCCGCCTGAAGTTTTGGCATCGGTAAAGCTTGTTCACTACAACGGAGGCGAAAACCTTAAAGGTGGCTGGCGAGCCGTTGATACTGAAAACGAATACCTGCACGACCTACCCGGGAATGCATTGCTGGCCAAGACCAGTTCACACCATAGCTCCACGGCTACCACTGCGGTTCCCCGTTCGTTCGCAAAAAAAATAGTTTTCTGGGTTTCTGCCAGCGCTGTCGGTTCAACCCGGATCGCTGCACAAGTCAAAATTGGCGAAACCGTCTTCACGACCAATGGGACATCGCCAGGCCGGCATGACAAAAGCGTCACTCTTACCGCGCTGCTACCAAACGCATACTCCCGTGAAAACTTTCATTTTGATTTAGTACGTGGGGGCAAACCTTGGGATGGTGTACGTATTCACAAATACTATGTCGGTCTCTATCCAATCCGAGATGGTGGGATTCAAACAAAGCTGTTGAATTGGTCGTCTACCAATAATGCAGCGGGCGCTAGTGTCGAGTTTTTTCAAGTTTTTGACCAAGATAAATACAAGAATTTGCCCCACGCTGTCGGATTCATGGTGGATAAATCCATTAACGAGTTTTCTTGGACCAGTTTGGCCAATGGAGGGCGCTATAAGACGACGGTAAACGAGCGCGACGGTATGCTGACCGTAGTGCAGATGACTGTTAACTATGCCGGTCGAGACAGTTACAAGCAGGAGGTATTCCCTTTTTCTGTATTCGATGCTTATGGTACCGAGCATAGGTTGCGGATTCGTACTGATCTCGGTCGCGATAATGTGACGCCAGATACAGAACATGAGTATTTTGTGAACTTCATTATGGAGCGAAATTGATGTCGTTAAATACTTCAAATATCGCGCCTATTCAATCGGCTGCGTTCAACTTCAAAGATTTCATTACTGGCGGCGTAGATCCGCGCACCGGATTTTACAGTTGTGCCCTTACGTTTGGTGATATTCAATCCGCAGGACTTAACGGTCCGGTCGTGCCCATCCGTTTGCTATTCGATCCTTTAAGCCAAACCGATCAGGGTTTCGGTCGAGGCTGGTCGCTGCCGCTGACTTGTTATGACGAACGTTCGCGCAATCTGGTCCTTTCCAGTGGGGAGCGTTATCAAGCCACCGAAACTCCGCAGGGGCTGAACTTCAAAGAATTGAAACTCAATACGCTGAGGGTCCTCAAGACTGCGGCGGACCAATTCCATGTCATCCACAAAAACGGTTTGCGCGAGGAACTCCAATTCTTTGGATCGAGCGGGATCGCGGTGCCGATACGCCAAGTATCGCCCAATGGGGCCGCGGTGAGTCTCACCTACCAATCGCAAGACGGGATGCCTGTATTAACAGGGATCAAAGACGCCGAGCGCCAATTGTTGGTAGTAGATCGTCAAAGTAGCGTTATTGTTACGCTGTACCCCGGTACGGAGTGCGAGGCGGTATTCCGTCTGATCCAGAGCAGCGGGGAAACCATCATCCGCTTGCCTAGCGGCGATGAGTGGGCTCTGGAGTTTGAGCGGATCGGCACAATGAACTGCGTGACTTCCGTGCGCTCCCCGCAGGGAGGTCTGGAAACGATAGTCTACAAAGTTGACGGGCATCGCTTACCTGAACGGGCGCCTGTTGCCACTTTGCCTTGTGTGAGCGCTCACACACTGTTTCCTCGCCTTGGCCAACCGGCCATCACCCGCTATTACGATTTCTCGGAACGGAATTTTTTGGGCGGCGGCTCAGGGCTCGAATGGTCTAACGATGGCGACAATCTCTATCGTGCCGCTGCTGATTTTCAGTACACCTCAACTGAACGGCTGGTGGCGGGTACTAATGTTCACAGTCGCACAGTACGCACCTTCAACCGTTTCCATCTGCTGCTCTCGCAGGTTACCGATTGTGCAGGGAAGATCAGCGCCCAGAAAACCGTATACCACTTGGAGCAGGGTGCCGATCTTGAGCATCAACCTGCACAATTCCGGTTGCCGAGGATTCAGACGCAGCGCTATGAAAGCCATGGGAAATGGCGCGAGGAATCACTACGCACTGAATATGACGATTATGGCAATCTGATTATGCAAGTCGAGCCCAGTGGCGTGACCACCGTTTGTGAGTTCTATGCGGCTTCGGGCGAGCAAGGTTGCCCGGCTGATCCGCTCGGATTCAAACGGTTTGAAAAACAGCGAACGGTGACTGGTGCGGCGGGTTTGCCCGGCGCTGCGAGCACCGTCACCCGCTACCAATATCAATTGCAGAGAGGGCTTGAAGGCGCCGCCACCGCTGACGTTGTGCTCAGCCGAGCGGTGATGCATGAGATGACGTCGAGCGAATCAATCCTGCGCTCGACAACCGATTCGACTTATTACGACATGCCACTCGATAGGCTGCGGCATGGGCGGTTGAAGACGCGGACAGTACTCAACACGAACCTGTCGACATGCAGCGAGTTTATATATACCCAGGAGGGCACAGCGCTTAGTCAGCGGACAATTGTCAGCGGCTTTGATGGAACGACCAAGACTTCCAGGCTGGACCTGTCGATTATCAATGGCGCCAAGCTACGCGAAGAGAATGAAGATGAAGGGACGCTTGTATTCAAGCACGATGCGTTGGGTCGTGTGCTCAGTGAAGTAGTAGCGCCCGGCACCAGGTTCATGGCCGAGCGCGAAACCCAGTATCTGTCTGCCGACATGGCGAAAGCGCAACCCGCCGCTGTGATCACTACTGACGTTAATGATCGCAAGCAGAAAACTGTCTACGACGGCATGGGTCGAGTGATCGCAATTGAAGAGCTGGGCGGCGACGGTGCGTTCTGCCAAGTTTACGCAGCGCAACATGATGCATTGGGTCGCAAGGTCCGCGAAGTACGCACCGACCATTGGCCCGGCCAGAAGCGCGAACTCACGACCACGTTCCTTTTCGATGAGTGGGGAGAGGTCAAAACCACCCGCCATCCCGATGGCCGCGTGGAACATCGCAGTTACGACCCGATTTCCTTGACAGAAGAGAAATGGATCGAAGGTATGGGCAAGGTCGTTACGGTCAATAACGACTTTGGCAAACCCGACACGGTCGAAGCGTTCGATCTTGCCGGGCGCAGTCTGGGGAAAACTAGCTACTGGTACGACGGCCTGGGACGTGGATTGCTGCAAACCGATCAGATGGGAAACTCGACCTCGTTTGAATACGATGTTTATGACAGGCTGATCCAGACGACATTGCCCGACGGCCAACGCGTCCAGACCGAATACGCCGTGCACAGTACCTCGGCATTACCGGTGCAGGTTAAAGTCGGTAGCCGTAGCGTAGGTGAGCAAGCGTTCGACGGTCTGGGTCGACTGACCCGCAGCGTTGCTGGCAAGCATGTGCAGACCAACGGTTATCTCGCGGGGTTGAGTCAACCGGCATGGACTCAGATGCCGGATACAACCCGGGTGGAGTTCAGCTATGAACCGGCGCTAGGTTCCAGCATCACCCAGCGCAAGTTCGTCGGCACACAGCAAGAGCTGCGCGCCAGTTATGCCTATGATGCTCGCCTCGGTTTACCGGTCGATTGCACAGAGGCAAACCACAACCGACGTTGCGAATATGACGACTCGGGCCGTCTCATGTCCGAAATCCTGACCCAGGATGGGCAGGTACGGCGCAGCCAATATACTTACTCGCTAAGTGGCCGCCCGCTGACATGTGTCGATGTGTTGGGCAATAAACACACCACGGAGTACGATACGGTCGGTAGGCCATTGTCGTACGAGCACGATACGGTTAAAGCGACCTTTGCCTACAACAGTCTCAGCCAACTGGTGCGCGTGAATGCGCAGGACAAGTCCACCGGGCGAACACTGATCACTTTGTTGGAGTACGACGATCTGGGTCGCGAAACCTCGCGGCATTTCCAACTCGAGGATCGTCCAACCCGAGTTCTTACGTCGAGCTATACCCTGGCCGGCAAGCTGGCGCGAAAGCGTTTGGCCGAAGCCAGTTCGGTCATGCGCGACGAAGGCTTTACTTACGATTCGCGCGGTCGTCTCGAGCACTACGTGTGCTCGGGTAGTGAATGCCCGCGTGACCCTTATGGCAAGGAAATTCGCAGCCAGCGTTATACCTTCGACGCGCTGGACAACATCCTCACGCTGACCACCGAATTTCCCGGCGGCAGTAATGTGGCCTCCTACACTTACGACGGTGACGACCCGACCCGACTGATCGAAATCAGGCACAGCCACAAGGATTATCCGGCGCCGGCGTCATTGCTGTACGACGTCAACGGCCGCCTGATCAAGGATGAGCAGTCGCGGTCGTTGACGTATGACGGCTTCGGTCGCCTGACTCGGGTCGCGAGCGCGGTCGGTGAACTGATCCGTGGTTATCACTACGATGCGACGGATCAGCTAATCGCGTTGTCACAAGCCAAAGGAGCACCCGTTCAGCGTTTTTACCGCGACGGCCGAGTGATCAACGAAGTGCGTGGCGAGGAGAGCCGTACCTGCCTGCGTCAGGATGAGCAATTGATCGGCGAGCAACGCGTTGGTGCGGCAGCTGTCACGCATTTATTTTCAGCCGACCAGCAGCAAAGCATCTTGCGTTCGCTCAAGGCTGGCGAGCAGCAAAATATCGCCTACACGCCGTATGGCAGCCGCCCGGTCACGGAGGACGCGTTTGCCTTACAAGGTTTTGCCGGTGAACAGCTTGATCCGATGACAGGACTTTATCTGCTCGGTAATGGTTACCGTCCTTACAGCCCGACACTCATGCGCTTTCTGGTGCCTGACAGCCTCAGCCCGTTCGGTGCCGGTGGCCTGAATCCCTACGCTTACTGTGCAGGAGACCCGATCAACCGGGTAGACCCGACCGGGCATTTCTGGAAAGCCTTGCTTGGGGTGGTGCTAGCAGTCGTCGGTGTTGTTGTCAGTGTCTTGACCGCCGGTGCAGCAACGCCGTTGGCAGTCCTTGGTGTCGGTCTTGCCGTCACCTCGGGTGTCGTGGGCTTGGCGGATACGATTATTCAGACGGTCGCACCGCACCTGGATCCTAACGGAGTCCTGGGATGGGTAAGCTTCGGGTTTGGCATCGCATCGATGGGCGCGGGTTGGGTGAACTCTGCAACCAAAGGCACTGGGCTGTTTTTGTCCAAGGTATCCAATGGGCTTACCAAAGGTATTAGCGCAGCAGGCGGTTACAATCTTCTGAGTGCGGGCTATGCGCTGGTCGGCAGCTTGGGAGGGTTTGACGCTCAAGACTCGAGCGGTGTGAGTTCGGCTATCGGGCGAAGTCATGCGTCCCCGTCTACAGCGCCTTCGGTGGCTCTCAATGTCAACTGGTCGTTGTCTGCGCGCATCAACGGCGATGCAAGCGAAGGTCGAACTGGCGTTACGGGCAGTTCCGTCGTCGAGCGCTCAGACAATCTGAAGGTACGCATGACAATGAAAGACCGGTTAGCCGTTCGCGCTGCGTTCTAAATGTCGTGAGTCGCCTGGCGGCGGGCATGTTCATTTAATGCCCACTCGACATGCTCGCGCACCAGTTCTGAAGGATGCTCACTCCGCGCCCTCAACGCTTCCAGCACTGGAATCGTTGAGGGCGCATTGCCCAATCCTACCGCCAGATTGCGCAACCAGCGCTCATACCCTGCCCGCCGCAACGGCGAGCCCTCGGTGCTGCTCAAGAACTTGTCCTCATCCCACAAAAACAGCTCGGCCAGTTCAGCATTGTCGAGATTGTGCCGTGGCTTGAAGTCGCTTTCTGCGGTCGGCCGGGCGAAACGATTCCACGGGCAGACGATCTGGCAGTCATCGCAGCCGAACACGCGGTTGCCGATCAACGGCCGCAAATCTTCGGGGATAGCGGTTTTCAGCTCGATGGTCAGATACGAAATGCAACGCCGGGCGTCTAGCACATACGGGCCGACGAAGGCATTGGTCGGGCAGATATCGAGACATGCAGTGCAGCGGCCGCAGTGTTCGGTGCTGTGCGGCTCGTCCACCGGCAGCGGCAGATCAACAAACAGTTCGCTCAAGAAGAAATAGCTGCCCGCCTTGCGATTCAACACCAGCGTGTTTTTACCGATCCAGCCCAGCCCAGCCTGCTCGGCGATGGCTTTTTCCAGCACCGGCGCGCTGTCGACGAAAGCGCGAAAACCGAACCGGCCGATCTCGCCTTGAATCCTGTCCGCCAATTGTTGAACACGTTTACGGATCAATTTGTGGTAATCGCGGCCCAAGGCATAACGCGACACGTAAGCTTTTTCCGGTTCGGCCAGACGTTTGGCCATCTCGGTGTCGCCTGGCAGGTAGTCCATGCGCAGGGAAACCACACGCAATGTACCGGGCACCAGTTCTTCGGGATGCGAACGCTTGCTGCCGTGGGCGCCCATATAATCCATTTCGCCGTGGTAGCCGGCCTCGAGCCAGCGCTGCAGGTGCTGCTCATGCTCGGCCAGATCGAGGCCGCTGATGCCGACTTGTTGAAAGCCCAACTCCCGGCCCCAATCCTTGATCGATTGGGCCAGGGCGGGCAGGTCTGTGGTGATGGCGGACATGAGGCGAGAGAAACCGGAGCTGAGGTGCGTATAATTCTGCCAGACATCGGAGCCCGAAGACGCATGCCGCACACGAAAGATGAATTACCCGACGCGCTGTATGGCGCCGCACAGGTGCGCGAGATCGACGCACGGCTGATTGCCGCGGGCACGCCGGGCTTCGAATTGATGCAGCGCGCCGCGTATGCGACCTGGCGGGCGTTGGTGCGGCAATGGCCGACAGCCGATGAAATGACTGTGCTTGCCGGCCACGGCAACAATGCTGGCGACGGTTATTTGCTCGCCGCAATGGCCCATCGGGCGGGTTGGCGGGTGCGCGTGCTGGCGGTCGGCGATGCGCAGCGCCTGCAAGGTGATGCCGCACTGGCGCACGCCGAAGCGCTCGCCGAGGGCGTCAGTGTGCTGGGCTGGGCCGGTCAAAACGAATTGCGCGGGGTCATTGTCGATGCCTTGCTCGGCACCGGCCTGACCGGTGACGTACGCGAGCCCTATCGCACGGTCATCGAGGCGATCAACGCCAGCGGCCTGCCGGTAACGGCAGTCGATATTCCTTCCGGACTGTCCGCCGACACCGGGCATGCACTGGGTACTGCCGTTTGCGCCGACCTCACCGTCACCTTCATCGCCTTGAAAGTCGGCCTGTTCACCGGTGATGCGGCGGATCATGTCGGCGAGCTGGTGTTTAATGATTTGCAGGCGACGGCCGAAACCTGTGGTGACATTCCCGTCAATGCCAGGCGCCTGCACGCGGCTAATCTTCCTCGGCTGGCGCCACGTCGACCCGGTTCCCACAAAGGACGCTTCGGGCATGTGCTGCTGATCGGCGGCGATCACGGTTTTGGCGGGGCGATCCTGCTCAGCACCGAAAGTGCCTTGCGCAGCGGTGCCGGCATGGTTTCGCTGGCGACTCGCCCGGAACATGTGCCAGCGGCATTGACCCGCATTCCGGAAGCCATGGCCCTGGGTGTTTCCTCGGCCAATCAATTGATGGGCCTGCTTGAAAAGGTTTCCGTGCTGGTGGTCGGGCCGGGGCTGGGGCAGGCTGGCTGGGGGCGGGCGCTGGTGTCGGCGGCAGCCAATGCGCCACTGCCACAGGTGTGGGACGCTGATGCATTGAACCTGCTGGCCGAAGGGTTTGTCAGCTTGCCCAGGGATTGCGTGATCACGCCGCATCCGGGTGAGGCTGCTCGGTTGCTGGGGATCAGCACCGCGCAGGTGCAGGCCGATCGTCCTGCCGCTGCGTTGGCGTTGAGCAAAAAATATACAGCGGTTGTGGTGCTCAAAGGCGCCGGTAGCCTGATCGCCCATCCCGATGGGCGTCTGGCGTTGTGTCATCAGGGGCATCCGGCCATGGCCACCGCCGGGCTCGGCGATGTGCTGGCCGGTTTGACCGGCGCGCTGCTGGCACAAGGCATGGATGGCTTCGATGCCGCGTGCCTGGCGGTCTGGCTGCACGCCAATGCCGGGATGCACCAAGGAAAATTCGGCCGTGGGCTGGCGGCCAGTGATCTGATTCCAGCCATTCGTCAGTTGTTGGAGGAGCATGCACCGTGTCTGAAGTAACCCTGTACCTGGCCGATGAACAGGCCATGAGCGACTTTGGCACACGGATCGCCCGCGTGACCCAGGGCCATGGCCTGATTTTTCTTGTTGGCAACCTGGGCATGGGCAAGACCACGCTGTCGCGAGGGATCATTCGCGGGCTGGGCCATGTCGGAGCGGTAAAAAGTCCGACCTTCACATTGGTCGAGCCCTACGAAATCGGTGACATCCGCGCCTTCCATTTCGACCTGTATCGCCTGGTTGATCCGGAGGAACTGGAGTTTCTCGGGATCCGCGACTACTTCGACGACGACGCCCTCTGCCTGATCGAGTGGCCCGATAAAGGTGCAGGCTTTTTGCCAAAGCCTGACCTGACCATTACCATTAGCCCGCAAGACAGCGGGCGTTCGCTGAATATTTTGTCCCAGGGCTCGCGTGGCGAGGCCTGGTGTGCCGCTTTGGCATTGGAAACCAATTAGATGATGGGGTTAGGTATGCGCTTTCGCGCGTTGGTGGCTGCCGCAGGACTGATGTTGATGGCAGTAACCGTCACCGCTGTGGCCGATTCAAAGGTCAACAGCGTGCGCCTGTGGCGGGCGCCGGATAACACGCGACTGGTCTTTGACCTGAGCGGCCCGGTGCAGCACAGCGTTTTCACCCTGACTTCACCGGATAGACTGGTGATCGACATCAATGGCGCCACCCTCGGCGCGCCATTGAATGTGCAGACCGCGAACACGCCGATCACCGCGATGCGCTCGGCTCAGCGCACGCCGTCCGACCTTCGGGTGGTCATCGACCTGAAAAAAGCCGTCACCCCGAAGAGCTTCTCGCTGGCGCCCAACGCGCAATACGGCAATCGTCTGGTGGTCGATCTGTTCGACAACCCGGCCGATGCCGCTCCGCCGCCTGCACCTGCGCCGCGGGTTGCGACGGTGCCGGCCGTGCCGGTCACCCCGACCGAACCGACCATCAAGCTGCCGCCAGCCCCGGCCGGCAAGCGCGACATTATTGTGGTGATTGACGCTGGCCACGGTGGCGAAGACCCGGGTGCGTCCGGCTCGCGCGGGCAGCGTGAGAAAGACGTGGTGCTGCAGATCGCCCGTGAATTGCAGCGTCAGCTCAATGGCATGAAAGGCTTCCGCGCTGAACTGACCCGTACCGGTGACTACTTCATTCCGTTGCGCGGGCGTACCGAAATTGCCCGTAAGAAGGGCGCCGACCTGTTCGTCTCGATCCACGCCGATGCCGCGCCATCTGCGGCGGCTTTCGGTGCTTCGGTGTTTGCCCTGTCTGATCGCGGTGCGACGTCCGAGACCGCTCGCTGGTTGGCCGACAGTGAAAACCGTTCCGACCTGATCGGCGGTGCGGGCAACGTCAGCCTCGACGACAAGGACCGCATGCTCGCGGGCGTGCTGCTTGACCTGTCGATGACGGCGTCGTTGACCTCCAGCCTCAACGTCGGGCAGAAAGTCCTGACCAACATCGGCCGGGTCACGCCGCTGCACAAACAGCGTGTGGAGCAAGCCGGGTTCATGGTGCTGAAGTCGCCGGACATTCCGTCGATCCTGGTCGAAACCGGGTTTATCTCCAACGCCAACGAAGCGAACAAGCTCTCGGCGTCGAGCCACCAGCAAGCGCTGGCGCGTTCGATCAGCAGTGGCGTGCGCCAGTTCTTCCAACAGAACCCGCCGCCGGGTACCTACATTGCCTGGCTGCGTGATTCCGGCAAGATTGCCCAGGGCCCGCGTGATCACCGAGTCAATCCGGGCGAAACCCTGGCGATGATCGCCGTGCGTTATCAGGTCTCGCCGGCAGCGGTGCGCAGCGCCAACAACCTGAAAAGCGATGACCTGAAAGCGGGTCAGCACCTGACCATTCCTGGCACCGAACTGGCGTCCAAAGAATGACTCAGGTCCTGAACATGGCCCGCATCGAGCTGCTCAGCCCACGGCTGGCGAACCAGATCGCCGCCGGCGAGGTGGTCGAGCGCCCGGCGTCGGTGATCAAGGAGTTGCTGGAAAACAGCCTCGACTCCGGTGCCAAGCGCATTGATGTCGACGTCGAGCAGGGCGGCGTCAAGCTGCTGCGGGTGCGCGACGATGGCAGCGGCATTTCTGCCGATGACCTGCCACTGGCGCTGGCCCGGCACGCCACCAGCAAGATCCGCAATCTGGAAGACCTGGAGCAGGTGATGAGCCTGGGCTTCCGCGGTGAAGCCCTGGCCTCGATCAGCTCCGTGGCGCGCCTGACCCTGACTTCGCGCACCCGTGATGCCGATCAGGCCTGGCAGGTCGAAACCGAAGGTCGAGACATGGCGCCTCGCGTGCAGCCGGCCGCGCATCCGGTGGGCACTTCGGTGGAAGTGCGCGACTTGTTCTTCAATACGCCGGCACGACGCAAATTCCTCAAGACCGAAAAAACCGAATTCGATCACCTGCAAGAGGTGATCAAGCGGCTGGCACTGGCGCGTTTCGACGTGGCTTTCCATCTGCGCCACAACGGCAAGACCATCCTCAGCCTGCACGAGGCCCACGATGATGCGGCCCGCGCCCGGCGCGTGGCGGCGATCTGCGGCTCGGGTTTTCTTGAACAGGCGCTGCCGATCGAGATCGAACGCAATGGCTTGCACCTGTGGGGCTGGGTCGGTTTGCCGACCTTCAACCGCAGTCAGGCGGACTTGCAGTACTTCTTTGTGAACGGCCGTGCGGTGCGCGACAAACTGGTGGCGCACGCGGTGCGCCAGGCTTATCGCGACGTTCTGTTCAACGGTCGCCACCCGACGTTTGCGCTGTTTTTCGAGGTTGATCCGGCTGCTGTGGACGTTAACGTTCACCCGACCAAGCACGAAGTGCGTTTCCGTGACGGGCGCATGGTGCATGACTTCCTTTACGGCACGCTGCACCGGGCGCTGGGCGATGTGCGTCCGGAAGATCAGCTTGCCGGTTCGGTCACCACTGCCGTGGTCCGCCCGACAGGGCTTGATGCCGGTGAGTTCGGGCCGCAGGGCGAAATGCGTCTGGCGGCCAATGCGCTGCTGGAGCAACCGCAGGCACAACCGGCGTTCAACACGTCGTCGGGCGCCAGTGCTGGCGGCGCTTATCAGTATCAATACACGCCGCGTCCGCAATCCGCTGTGCCGCCGGTCGCTGAGGCTCAGGCCGCCTATCGCGAGTTTTTCGCGCCCTTGCCAGAAGCCAATGCCAACGCATTGCCGGCCGGTCAGGAAGACATTCCGCCGCTCGGCTACGCATTGGCGCAGTTGAAAGGCATCTACATTCTGTCCGAGAACGCCCAAGGCCTGGTGCTGGTCGACATGCATGCTGCCCACGAGCGGATCATGTATGAGCGCCTGAAAATCGCCATGGCCAGCGAAGGCCTCAGCGGCCAGCCGTTGCTGGTACCGGAATCGCTGGCGGTGAGTCAGCGTGAGGCTGATTGCGCTGAAGAACACGCTGCGTGGTTCCAGCGCCTGGGCTTTGAATTGCAGCGTCTGGGCCCGGAAACATTGGCGATCCGCCAGATTCCAGCACTGCTCAAGCAGGCTGAGGCTAACCGTTTGGTTGGCGACGTGCTGTCGGACCTGATGGAGTACGGCACCAGCGACCGGATTCAGGCACACCTGAACGAACTGCTCGGCACCATGGCCTGCCACGGCGCAATCCGCGCCAACCGGCGCCTGGCCCTGCCGGAAATGAACGGCCTGCTGCGTGACATGGAAAACACCGAGCGCAGTGGTCAATGCAACCATGGCCGACCGACCTGGACCCAATTGGGCCTGGACGATCTGGACAAACTGTTTTTGCGCGGTCGTTGATGAGCCAGCTTCCTCCAGCGATTTTCCTGATGGGCCCGACCGCTGCGGGCAAGACCGATCTGGCTATCGAGCTGACCAAAGTGTTGCCGTGCGAGCTGATTAGTGTCGATTCGGCGCTGGTCTATCGCGGCATGGACATCGGCACCGCCAAGCCCTCAAAAGAGCTTCTCGCCGAATATCCTCACCGTCTGATCGATATTCTCGATCCAGTTGAAGCCTATTCGGCTGCGGATTTTCGTCGCGATGCCCTGCAAGCCATGGCTGAAATCACCGCGCGCGGAAAAATTCCGCTGCTGGTGGGCGGCACGATGCTCTATTACAAGGCTTTGGTCGAAGGTCTGGCGGATATGCCAGCAGCTGACCCCGAGGTGCGCGCGCAGATCGAAGAAGAGGCTGCAAGCCTTGGCTGGCAAGCCCTGCACGATCAATTGGCGGTGATTGATCCGGTGTCCGCTGCCCGGATTCATCCGAACGATCCACAACGCTTGAGTCGCGCGCTGGAAGTCTATCGGGTCAGTGGTCGGAGCATGACTGCGCTGCGTGAGCAACAATCTGCGCAAAGTACTGAAGCAGCCGCTTCGGGACTGCAACAATTGCCCTATACTGTCGCGAACTTGGCCATTGCCCCGGCGAATCGTCAGGTACTGCACGAGCGCATTAAACAAAGATTCACAAATATGTTGGAACAGGGATTCATCGACGAGGTCGTAGCCCTGCGTAAAAGAAGTGACCTGCATTCGGGGTTGCCGTCTATACGTGCGGTAGGCTACCGCCAAGTCTGGGACTACCTGGATGGCAAACTGACATTGGCTGACATGCAGGAGCGCGGCATCATCGCCACGCGCCAATTGGCCAAGCGCCAGTTCACCTGGCTACGCAGCTGGGAAGATTTACATTGGCTGGACAGTCTTGATTGCGACAATCTGCCACGCGCCTTGAAATACTTAGGGACCATCTCCATATTGAGCTGAGTCCTTGCAATTGCCGTCTATCCTTGGGGGTGTGACGGCTAAAGCCATCTGAATTACCTATTTTTATTATTGAATCCTTAAAGGAGTGCGGCACATGTCAAAAGGGCATTCGCTACAAGACCCTTACCTGAATACTTTACGTAAAGAGAAAGTTGGGGTTTCCATCTACCTGGTCAACGGTATCAAACTGCAAGGCACGATCGAGTCGTTCGACCAGTTCGTGATCCTGCTGAAAAACACCGTAAGCCAAATGGTTTACAAACACGCTATCTCGACAGTCGTGCCGGTTCGTCCAATTCGTCTGCCTAGCGCAACCGAATCCGAAGCAGGTGACGCTGAGCCAGGTAACGCCTGATAGGAGTCTCCTTTGTTCTTTGAGCGCCACGGTGGTGGTGAGCGAGTAATCCTCGTTCACTTGGATGGACAGGACCCTGAGGCGCGCGAAGATCCGCAGGAGTTTCAGGAACTGGCTAATTCGGCAGGCGCCGAGACCGTTGCGTTTTTTAACGTGCCGCGTCATCGGCCAACTGCCAAATTCCTGATCGGCAGCGGCAAGGTCGAGGAACTGCGCGACCTGGTCCATGCCGAAAAGGCCGATCTGGTGATTTTCAATCACATCCTCACGCCCAGTCAGGAACGTAACCTCGAACGTGTTTTCGAGTGTCGCGTGATCGACCGTACCGGTCTGATTCTCGATATTTTCGCTCAGCGCGCCCGTACCCATGAAGGCAAGCTCCAGGTCGAACTGGCCCAGCTTGACCACATGAGCACGCGGCTGGTTCGTGGCTGGACTCACCTTGAGCGTCAGGGTGGCGGTATCGGCATGCGCGGTCCGGGTGAAACCCAGCTTGAAACCGACCGTCGTCTGTTGCGGGTTCGCCTGCGGCAGATCAAGGGCCGGCTGGAAAAAGTGCGCAGCCAGCGCGAGCAGTCGCGGCGCGGCCGTTCGCGTGCGGATATTCCTACCGTGTCTCTGGTGGGCTATACCAACGCCGGTAAATCCACGCTCTTCAACAACGTGACGAAATCCGACGTGTACGCGGCTGATCAATTGTTCGCCACGCTGGACCCGACCTTGCGCCGTCTGGAGCTGGACGACCTGGGGCCGATTGTCCTGGCCGACACGGTAGGTTTCATTCGTCACTTGCCACACAAGCTGGTCGAGGCTTTTCGGTCTACGCTCGAAGAGTCGAGTAACTCCGACCTTCTGCTGCACGTTATCGACGCGGCCGAACCGGATCGCATGTTGCAGATCGAGCAGGTGATGGTGGTGTTGGGCGAGATTGGCGCCCAGGACTTGCCGATCCTCGAGGTCTATAACAAACTCGATTTGCTTGAAGGCGTTGAGCCGCAAATCCAGCGCGATGCCGATGGCAAACCGCAACGGGTCTGGTTGTCGGCGCGTGATGGCAGTGGTCTGGAATTACTTGAACAAGCCATTTCCGAGTTGCTGGGCGGTGATTTGTTTGTGGGTACATTGCGCTTGCCGCAACAATTCGCTCGACTGCGTGCGCAGTTTTTCGAACTCGGTGCGGTGCAAAAAGAAGAGCACGACGAAGAAGGCATCAGCCTGCTGGCCGTTCGCTTGCCCCGGGTCGAGTTGAATCGACTGGTAAGCCGCGAAGGATTGCAGCCGATGGAATTCATCGAGCAACACACTTTGCAATAAAAGCCTGACAAAGCGGTTGTGCCGCAACGTCAGGCATTCTGTAGCATTGGTCGGCGCGCCGTGGGTGCGTCTTTGCTTTATCAGATGGAGAGCGCTATGGCTTGGAATGAGCCGGGTGGCAACTCGAATAATCAGGATCCTTGGGGTGGCAAGCGCCGCAATAACGGCGACCGCAAGGGGCCACCGGATCTCGACGAGGCCTTCCGAAAGCTGCAGGAAAGCCTGAACGGATTGTTCGGTGGTGGCAAGAAACGTGGTGATGACGGCGGTGGTTCGAGCAAGAGCGGCGGCGGTTTCGGCGGTCTGATCGGTATTGCCCTCGTTGTGCTGGCGGCTGTCTGGCTGTACAGCGCGGTTTACGTGGTGGACGAGCAGGAGCAAGCCGTAGTGCTGCGCTTCGGCAAATACTACGAAACCGTCGGCCCGGGTCTGAACATCTACTTCCCGCCGATCGATAAAAAGTACATGGAGAACGTCACGCGTGAGCGTGCCTACTCCAAGCAGGGCCAGATGCTGACCGAAGACGAGAACATCGTCGAAGTGCCGCTGACCGTGCAGTACAAGATCAGCAACCTGCAGGACTTCGTACTGAACGTCGACCAGCCGGAAATCAGCCTGCAGCACGCGACCGAAAGTGCGCTGCGTCATGTGGTGGGTTCCACCGCGATGGATCAGGTGCTGACCGAAGGTCGTGAGCTGATGGCCAGCGAAATCAAGGAACGTCTCCAGCGTTTCCTCGATACCTATCGCACCGGTATCACCGTTACTCAGGTCAACGTACAGAGCGCCGCTGCACCGCGTGAAGTACAGGAAGCCTTTGACGACGTGATCCGCGCCCGTGAAGACGAGCAGCGTTCGCGTAACCAGGCAGAAACCTACGCCAACGGCGTGGTGCCGGAAGCTCGTGGTCAGGCCCAGCGTATCCTCGAGGATGCCAATGGTTACCGCGACGAAACGGTCTCGCGCGCCAAGGGTGAGGCGGATCGCTTCACCAAACTGGTTGCCGAGTATCGCAAGGCGCCTGAAGTCACCCGCCAGCGTCTGTACCTGGACACCATGCAGGAAGTCTTCAGTAACACCAGCAAGGTACTCGTGACCGGCAACAAGGACGGCCAGAGCAATCTGCTTTACCTGCCGTTGGACAAAATGATCCAGAACAGTTCGGGCAACGCACCGGTAACCGGTTCGGCCGCCGCCAGCAGCAACACGGACGTCACGCCGCATGTCACTGACGTGCCGCAGTCGCGTACAAGGGAGACCCGCTGATGAGCAATAAATCGCTGATCGCCCTGATCGTTGGCGTCGTTGTCGTACTGGTGGGCTGGAACTGCTTCTACATCGTGGCTCAGACCGAGCGTGCGGTGTTGCTGCAGTTCGGTCGTGTGGTTCAGGCCGATGTCCAGCCGGGTCTGCATGTGAAAGTGCCTTACGTCAACCAGGTGCGCAAGTTCGACGCCCGCCTGCTGACGCTGGATGCACCGACGCAGCGCTTCCTGACCCTGGAAAAGAAGGCCGTGATGGTCGATGCCTATGCCAAGTGGCGCGTGAAAGATGCCGAGCGCTTCTACACCGCGACTTCCGGCCTCAAGCAGATCGCCGACGAGCGTCTTTCCCGTCGACTGGAATCCGGTCTGCGTGACCAGTTCGGTAAGCGAACCCTGCACGAAGTCGTGTCGGGCGAGCGTGATGCGCTGATGGCTGACATCACCGCGTCGCTGAACAAGATGGCAGAGAAAGAGCTGGGTATCGAAGTCGTCGATGTCCGGGTCAAGGCCATCGATCTGCCGAAAGAAGTGAACCGCAGTGTGTTCGAGCGTATGAGCACCGAGCGTGAGCGTGAAGCTCGCGAGCACCGCGCCAAGGGTAACGAGCTGGCTGAGGGCATCCGTGCCGACGCCGATCGTCAACGACGCGTGCTGCTGGCTGAGGCCTATCGTGAATCTGAAGAGGTTCGCGGTGATGGTGATGCTCAGGCCGCTGCGATCTACTCCAAGGCCTATGGTCAGGATCAGGAGTTCTACGGTTTCTACCGTAGCCTGCGCGCCTACCGTGAAAGCTTCGCGAACAAATCCGACGTCTTGGTCCTCGACCCAAGCAGTGACTTTTTCCGGTACCTGGAAAAGTCCAAGCCTTGATACGGCGTTGACCTGAATCATTCCGCCCGGCGGCTAAAACCTCGGGCGGGGTGATCCTTTGGGAAAACGTGTGTATGATGCGGCAGCCGGGAAATTCCCGGCTTTTTTGCGTCTGCACGTTTGATTGCTGTTTTTACTGCAGAACATCGAGTTGAATGGCTCGACAGTTTTTCGAGGAAAGTGATGGGCGAAGCCGGTTAGAGGCCTTTCGCTGCGTCGTTCATGCGCGTGCGTTTTGAACGGGCCGGTCATTTTCTGCTTCACTCAAGGCTCGCCCTAGTGCTGGCCGCCCGGATCAAAGGGGAATGGCGTAATGGCAACGGTAGACCGCTGGCTGCTGCCAGATGGCATCGAAGAAGTACTGCCACCAGAAGCGGCGCGCATTGAAGTCGCGCGTCGTCAGGTGTTGGATCTGTTCCAGAGCTGGGGTTACGAGTTTGTCGTGACTCCCCATATCGAGTACCTGGAATCCCTGCTGACCGGTGCAGGCTCGGACCTCGATCTGCGTACCTTCAAGGTCATCGACCCGCAGTCGGGGCGGCAGATGGGTTTCCGTGCCGACATCACGCCGCAAGTGGCGCGCATCGATGCGCACACCCTGCGTCGCGAGGGCCCGAGCCGTCTGTGCTACGCCGGCAGCGTATTGCACGCCCAGCCGCGTGCATTGTCGTCGTCGCGCAGTCCGATCCAGTTGGGCGCCGAGTTGTACGGCGATGCCAGTCCGAGCAGCGACGTTGAAGTGATCAGCCTGATGCTGGCCATGCTGCAACTGGCCGATGTGCCGGACGTGCACATGGATCTCGGTCATGTGGGTATCTACCGTGGTCTGGCGCGCGCCGCCGGTCTGTCCGGCGAAGTCGAACAGCAGTTGTTCGATGCGTTGCAACGCAAGGCCATCGACGAGGTCATTACCTTGACCGAAGGCTTGCCGGCCGACCTGTCCGGCATGCTCCGTGCGCTGGTTGACTTGTGCGGCGGCCGTGAAGTGTTGAGCGCTGCCCGCGAGCGTCTGGCCAATGCGCCGGCGCCGGTGCTGGAGGCACTGGAAGATTTGCTGGCGATAGCCGAGCGCCTGTCGGCTCGCTTCCCGGAGCTGCCGCTGTATTTTGATCTGGGCGAGTTGCGCGGTTATCACTACCACACGGGTGTGGTGTTCGCGGTGTTCGTACCGGGCGTTGGCCAATCCATCGCTCAGGGCGGCCGTTACGACGACATCGGCGCCGACTTCGGTCGCGCCCGTCCGGCGACTGGCTTTTCCACCGATTTGAAAACCCTGGTGACCCTGGGGCGTGCTGAGATCGAGTTACCGTCTGGCGGTATCTGGATGCCTGACAGTACGGATGCAGCACTCTGGCAGCAGGTTTGTCAGTTGCGCAGTGAGGGTCAGCGTGTCGTTCAGGCATTGCCTGGGCAACCTTTGGCCGCCGCCCGTGATGCGGACTGCGACCGGCAATTGATTCAGCAGAACGGGCTTTGGCAAGTATCGCCACTGGCTTCTTGAGTTTTCCTGCCGGCCATCGCCGGCACCAAGTTTGCGCGAATGAGGACAAGTGTTATGGGTAAGAATGTCGTAGTCCTGGGCACCCAATGGGGTGATGAGGGCAAAGGCAAGATCGTTGATCTGCTGACCGAACATGCTGCCGCCGTAGTGCGCTACCAAGGTGGCCACAACGCTGGTCACACCTTGGTGATCGACGGCGAAAAAACTGTCTTGCACCTGATTCCGTCGGGCGTGCTGCGCGAAGGCGTGCAGTGCCTGATCGGCAATGGGGTAGTGGTTGCACCTGACGCCCTGCTGCGCGAGATCACCAAGCTGGAAGAGAAGGGCGTACCGGTGCGCGAGCGCCTGCGTATTAGCCCGTCCTGCCCGTTGATCCTGTCCTTCCACGTAGCGCTGGACCAGGCTCGCGAAAAGGCCCGTGGCGAGCTGAAGATCGGTACCACCGGTCGCGGCATTGGCCCGGCTTATGAAGACAAGGTTGCGCGTCGTGGCCTGCGTGTGGGCGACCTGCTCAACATGCCGCGCTTTGAAGACAAGCTGCGTGAATTGGTGGATTACCACAACTTCATGCTGGTTGGTTACTACAAAGAGCCTGCCATCGAGTTCGAAAAAACCCTGGCCGAGTGCAAGGAATACGCAGAACTGCTTAAGCCGCTGATGCTCGACGTGACGGCCGAGCTGCACGACCTGCGTCGCGCCGGCAAAGACATCATGTTCGAAGGCGCCCAGGGTTCGTTGCTCGACATCGACCACGGTACCTATCCGTACGTGACCAGCTCCAACACCACCGCGGGTGGCGTGGCGACCGGTTCGGGCGTTGGCCCGATGTTCCTGGACTACATCCTGGGCATCACCAAGGCTTACACCACTCGCGTAGGTTCGGGCCCGTTCCCGACTGAGCTGTTTGACGAAGTGGGTGCGCACCTGGCCAAACAAGGTCACGAGTTCGGCGCTACCACCGGCCGTGCCCGTCGTTGCGGCTGGTTCGACGCCGTTATTTTGCGTCGCGCTATCGATGTGAACAGCATTTCGGGCATCTGCCTGACCAAGCTGGACGTACTCGACGGCCTGCAAACGATCAACATCTGCATCGGCTACAAAGATGCCGATGGCAAAGACGTTGCCCCGACAGACGCTGACAGCTACGTTGGCCTTCAGCCTGTGTACGAAGAAGTGCCGGGCTGGACCGAATCGACCGTGGGTGCCAAAACCCTGGAAGAGCTGCCAGCTAACGCTCGTGCCTACATCAAGCGCGTTGAAGAGTTGATCGGCGCGCCGATCGACATTATTTCGACGGGCCCGGATCGCAACGAAACCATCGTTCTGCGTCATCCGTTTGCTTGATAAGTCGTTGATGTAAATAACAAAGGCCCCTTAATCGGGGCCTTTGTCGTTTATGTCTGTAGGACGGCATGACCTTTGCTGTGAATCTTCCTACAAGAGTGCCATCAATTTAATGGCGTCAGAAGTAGAGGGATTCATAGTGTCAGCCGTTCTCTCACTGTTACAAAGCCGTCTGTTGCGGCCCGTGTTCGTTACCCTTGGTATCGCCCTTTTGGTGCAGGTGTTGGTGGCCGTTGCCCTGACGCGGAGCACGGTCACGGCACTGGAAGCGGATCTGGCGGTGCGCCTCGGTGCCGACAGCCAGAAACTCTCCGGGGAACTGGAGCAGGCAGGGCGTGAAGTCACGTCGAGTCTCGACGCCTTGTCCGCCAGTACCCGACAGCGTCTTACCGCCGGTTTGTCTTCTCGACTGAAGGACGAACAAACGCAATTGCGTGCGACGCTGGAAAAGGATTTGAAGGATTCGGCCAATGACATGGCCCAATTGCTGGCTTCGGTCGCACCCCGCGCCATGTGGGACAGCGACGTGCCGACCCTGTCCGAGTTTGCCCGGCGCGCCCAGCGCAATCCCAATGTGCTGTTCGTGGTCTACGACGACGCTACGGGCCAGCATTTGACTCGTTACCTCAATCGCGAAAACCCGATCAACAAGGCCTTGCTGGAGAAGGGGCAGGGCGAACGTGCGCTGGATAAAGTGCTGGATGCGGCAAAGAACGATCCTTCGGTTTATTACCTTGAAGCGTCGATCAGCCCTAACGGCGTTGAAATCGGCAAGGTGCTGATGGGCGTCTCCACGGCCTCGGTAGAGACCGATCTGGCTGCGCTCGACAAGCGTTTCCTGGCATTGATCGCCAGCAGCGATCAATTGGTCGGTGACAGCCTCAAAGGTGCCGCAGCCGATAGCGCCACTGCGATGCGCGCGCGTCTGCAATCGGCACAATCCACCGCTACCGAGATGAAAGCCAATACAGCCAGCACAGTGCAGGACGCTGCCGCGACCTTGCGTTGGCGCATCGGTATGGGCCTCGCGCTAGTCGGCTGCGGCGTGCTGTTGCTGCTGGCTGTGGTGCTTGGTCATCGCGTGGTCAACCGCTTGAAGATGCTCAATGCAGCGATGGACGACCTTGCAGCGGGCGAGGGTGACCTGACCAAACGTGTGCAGATCAACAGCAAGGACGAGATCGGTGATATGGCTGCAGCGGTCAACCGCTTTGTCGACAAGTTGCAGCCGATCGTGCGTGAGGCGGGTGATGTGGCCCAGCGCACTGGCGTGGAAATCGGCGCGATGACCCTGCGCAATGCCGGTGCCGATGCGGCGGCCGGGATGCAGCGTGACGAAGTCGCGGAAAGTCTGCGGGCGCTTTCGCAAATGGCGGACGAGGCCCAATCGGAAAGCCATGCGATGCAGGCCGCGTTGAAGCAGGTGGTTGATATTCGTCAGGCCACTGATGAGAACACCCGCACGTCGGCCAAGGTCGGCAGTCTGATCGAGGCGCTGGCGGGGCAGGTCGACACGGGGGCGAAAGTCATCGAGCGGCTCGCGCAGCAGAGTGAACAGATTGAAGTGGTACTGACGGTCATTCACGGGATTGCCGAGCAGACCAACCTGTTGGCATTGAACGCTGCGATCGAAGCGGCACGGGCAGGCGAAACCGGGCGAGGGTTCGCTGTTGTGGCAGACGAAGTTCGGGCGCTGGCGAGCAAGACACAAAGCTCTACCGGCGACATCCAGGCGCACATCGTCGCGTTGCAGCAAGGCGCGCGTGAGGCGGTGGAAGCGATCGGGCAGGCCGGACGTCAGGCCAGTGAAGGTTTACTGGTGCTGCGCGACAGTGCGCGGTTGCAACAGTCGGTGCAGGCTTCGGTCGAGCAGGTGCATGCAGCGATTGGTCTGGCAACGCAGGCGGCAGCGCATCAGGCTGCGGGTGCGCAAGCGGTGCGTGGGCGCGTCGAAACGATCCACGCGCAGGCCGAGAAAGCGGCCCAGGCTGTGGTGGAAACCACGGCCAGTGGCAAGGTGCTGGATGGCTTGGCTGCGCAGCTTAAGGCGAGCCTTGGGCAGTTCCGGGCCTGAAGATCAGAAGATCGCAGCCTGCGGTGGCTCCTGCAGGGAAACGCAAAATCCTATGCAGGAGCCGTCGCAGGCTGCGATCTTTTTGCTTTTTCAGCGGCTCAGATACATCCGGGTAGTCAGCAAATAAACAGGCAATCCCGAGACCAATATCAACAGCGCCGCATAAGGCGCCGCCGCTGCAAACTCGACATTCGCGGTATGCGCCCAGACTTCGGTCGCCAACGTATTGAGTCCGGTCGGACTCAATAGCAAGGTCGCCGTCAGCTCTTTCATCGCATCCAGAAAAACCAACGCAAACGCTGCGCCCAATGCCGGGAAAATGATCGGCAGCGTCACCCGGCAAAATGCCGTGAACGACGATGCGCCCAGCGTGCGCGCTGCTTCTTCCAATTGCGGTGCAGCCTTATTCAGCGCGGTGCGAATCGGTGCCTGAGCCAGCGGCAGAAATAGCAGCGCATAAGCAATCAGCAGCAAACCAGATGTCTGGTACAGCGCCGGCACGTAATGCAGGGCGAAATACACCAGCGTCAGTGCGATCACCAGACCTGGCAGCGCATGCAGCAGATAGGGCAGGCGCTCGGCCCAGATCGCCAGTTGACCTTTGTAACGCACCACCAGCAGGCCGACCGGCACCGCCAGCAGCAGGCACAGCGCTGCGCCACCCAGTGATAATGCCAGCGACGACAGCAGCGCTTCGGTAATTGCCGCGACCGGGAATGCCGCCGATGACCCGACGGCCAGCCAATACGCCAACATGCCCAGCGGAATCCCGCTGCCGATAATCGCCAGCGTCAGGCAATAGACTTGACCGACCGCGGCCCAGGGTCCCAGCCTGACTTGCTCGGCCTGACGCGCCGCGCCCTGGCCGGTGCGTACGTGTCGGCCCTTGCCGCGTACGCGCAGTTCCAGCCACAACAGCACCAGGCACAGCGCTAGCAATACCGCAGAAAGCATCGCCGCATTAGCGTTGCTGAACTCCAGTTCGAACTGCTGATAGATCGCTGTGGTGAAGGTTTGCAGGCCGATGATCGACAGCGCGCCGAACTCCACCAGCATGTGCAAGGCTATCAACAGCGAACCGGCCAGCAGCGATGGCCAGAGCAGGGGCAGGGTGACGCGAAAAAACACCCCCCAACGGTTCTGGCCCAGGGTACGGGCGGATTCTTCAAGGGATGGATCGAGATTGCGCAGGGTTGCGGCGACAGGCAGGAAGATCAGCGGGTATTTCGACAGGCTCATCACCAGAATCGCACCGCCAAGGCCTTCGAACTGTGCGCTCAACGACACCCAGGTGAAGCTGCTGACAAATGCCGGCACCGCGAACGGCAGGCATAAAATCACGCCCCATAGACGTCGTCCCGGCAAATTGCTGCGTTCCAGCAGCCAGGCCAGCGACAGACCAATCACGCCGCAGGTGACGGTCACACCGACCATCAATGCCAGGGTGTTGCGCAGCAGGCCGAAAACGTAAGGGCGCCACAACAAGTGCAGCGCTTCGGCCCAGCCGGCCTGCCAGGTTTTCAGCCCGACATATGCCAGCGGCAGCAGGCTCATCACCACCAGCAACAACACGGGTAGCAACAGCCAGATCGACGGCCGCTTGCGTCGTGGCACGTAACCCCCGCGCATGGCGGGGGTGGCTAACGATGCAGTCATCAGTTCAAGCCAACTTCGCGTTCCAGCTCCAGCGCTTCTTCAGCATTGCCCAGGTCGGCCGGGGTGACGTTCGGCGCTTCCAGTTCGCTGAACGGCTTGAGGCCGCGATCAGATTCCATTCCTTTATGCAGCGGGTATTCGGCGGTGGTCTGAGTGATCACCCGTTGACCTTCTTCGCTGGCCATATAGGCGAGGAATTGCTGGGCTTCTTTTGGGTGTTTGCTGGATTTCAGCACGGCGGCACTGGAGACGGTGATCAAGCTGCCGACGTCGCCGCCAGTGAAGTAGTGCAGTTTCGAATCCAGTTTGCCTTTCTCGCGTTGCAGGGCGAACCAGTAGTAGTTGTTCACCAGCACGGTGGCGACTTCGCCGTTTTCCACCGCTTTGAGCGCGACCATGTTGTTGCTATAGGTCTTGCCGAATGCGCGCAGACCGGTCAGCCATTCTTCGGCGGCGTCGCGACCGTGCATCTTGATAATGGCCACGGCCTGTTCCTGGAACGCGCCGCTGGTTGGCACGAAGCCGACCTTGCCTTGCCATTGCGGATCGGAGAACTCCATCACCGATTTCGGCAGGTCTTTCTCATCGATCAGTTTCGGGTTGTAGGCAACCACACGGACCCGGGCGGTCACCCCGATCCAGGTGCCGTTACTCGCGACGTATTTTTCCGGCAGCACGGCCAGCGTGGCGTCATCGGCCTTGGCCAGCAGGCCTTGCTCGCCAAGTTTGTTCAGTGGTGGGGATTCTTCGGTGTAGATCACGTCGGCAGGGGAGCGATCGCCTTCTTCGACGATCTGGCTGGCAAGCTGATTGCTGCTGCCCTTGCGGACATTGACGTGTATGCCGGTCTTGGCTTCGAAGGCTTTGGCGATCGCATCGCCGACTTCCTTGTGCTGGCCATTGTAGAGAGTCAGGGAAACCGCATCGGCAGCCTGGGTGAGGGGAGTGGCGAGTGCCAGGCCGAGAAGGGTGAAGGTCAAGCCTCGGCGCAGGGTATTTCGAAACGTCATTCTCAGGGTTCCTCACTGTCGCATTGCAAAATCTTGCAACAATGATAAACGATATTGTTTCTCAAGTGCGCCTTGCGGGGCTGGACGGGGTCTGATACTGCAGTTGTTGCTCGTTCTGTAGGAGCTGCCGAAGGCTGCGATCTTTTGATCTTGTTTTAAAAGCAACATCAAAAGATCGCAGCCTTCGGCAGCTCCTACAGGGGTGCAATCGAATTTTGAGTAGGTCGCTTGGATTTCAGGAAGGCAGAAACGCAAAAACCCGCTTTCGCGGGTTTTTGAGAAATTCAGGGTCGTAACCTTGAATTTGAATTGGTGCCCAGAAGAAGACTCGAACTTCCACGACCTTGCGGTCACCAGCACCTGAAGCTGGCGTGTCTACCAATTTCACCATCTGGGCAATCATCGCAAGCGTTGCCGCTGTTGATGTGGCGCACTATACGGAGCGCTTTTTGATCTGTAAACCCCTGATTTAATTTTAATAAATCGGTTTTAACAAATCCTTTCCTTAGAATGCAAAAAACCCGCTTTCGCGGGTTTTTGTGTGAGTCTTGAAACTGATCTAGTCTCAAACTCGAAATTGGTGCCCAGAAGAAGACTCGAACTTCCACGACCTTGCGGTCACCAGCACCTGAAGCTGGCGTGTCTACCAATTTCACCATCTGGGCAGTATCGCCAGCGCTTGCGCGTCGTCGATGGCGCGCACTATACGGAGCGTCTTTTTAACTGTAAACCCCTGCTGCCAAATATTTTGATTTTTTTACCAGCGGTGTTCAAAACCGCTTTAAAACGGCGATACAGTGCTTTAGATGGGCCTTTATAGTCTGAAATTTCCCGTTTGATGGCGCCTATGCCAAACTAACCCGTATATAGACAAGGTGAAAACTCTCTAATGGCCGATTGGCAGTCCCTCGATCCCGAGGCCGCTCGTGAAGCGGAAAAATATGAAAACCCTATTCCAAGCCGCGAACTGATCC
Organism: Pseudomonas sp. P42; assembly: GCF_017973755.1. Lineage (NCBI taxonomy): Bacteria > Pseudomonadati > Pseudomonadota > Gammaproteobacteria > Pseudomonadales > Pseudomonadaceae > Pseudomonas > Pseudomonas sp. P42. The sequence continues at coordinate 443,940 of NZ_JACOPU010000005.1, forward strand.
TTCAGCACCTTGCTGATCGAGGTTCGCCAGCTGCCCGCGAGCAACTGGTCGAAGAGTTTGGTCTGACCACAGAAGACCAGATCGAAGCCCTGCGTCGCCGTCTGCGCGCAATGGAGCGCGACGCTCAATTGATTTACACCCGTCGTGGCACTTATGCGCCGGTGGATAAACTCGACCTGATCCTGGGCCGCATCAGCGGGCACCGTGATGGTTTCGGTTTCCTGGTGCCGGACGACGGCAGCGACGACCTGTTCATGAGCCCGGCGCAAATGCGTCTGGTGTTCGACGGTGACCGTGCGCTGGCCCGTGTCGCCGGCCTCGACCGTCGCGGTCGCCGCGAAGGCATGATCGTCGAAGTGGTCTCGCGTGCTCACGAGACCATTGTCGGCCGCTACTTCGAAGAGGGCGGTATTGGTTTCGTCGTCGCGGACAATCCGAAGATCCAGCAGGAAGTGCTGGTCACGCCGGGCCGTAACGCCAACGCCCAAATCGGTCAATTTGTCGAAGTGAAGATCACTCACTGGCCGACACCACGCTTCCAGCCGCAAGGCGATGTGGTTGAAGTCGTGGGCAACTACATGGCGCCGGGCATGGAAATCGATGTCGCCCTGCGCGCTTACGATATCCCGCACGTCTGGCCTGAAGCGGTCTTGAAAGAAGCCGCCAAGCTCAAGCCTGAAGTCGAAGAAAAAGACAAAGAGAAGCGCATCGACCTGCGCCACTTGCCGTTCGTGACCATCGACGGTGAAGACGCTCGCGACTTCGATGACGCGGTCTACTGCGAAGCCAAACCTGGCAAGTTGCGCCTGTTCTCCGGCGGCTGGAAGTTGTACGTGGCCATTGCCGACGTCTCCAGCTACGTGAAGATCGGTTCGGCGCTGGACAACGAATCTCAGGTTCGCGGCAACTCGGTGTACTTCCCCGAGCGCGTCGTGCCGATGCTTCCTGAGCAACTGTCCAACGGCCTGTGCTCGCTGAATCCGCACGTCGATCGCCTGGCCATGGTTTGCGAGATGACAATCTCCAAATCCGGCGAGATGACCGACTACTGCTTCTACGAAGCGGTGATTCATTCCCACGCTCGCCTGACCTACAACAAGGTCAGTGCAATGCTGGAAACGCCGAAACTTACCGAGGCGCGTCAGCTGCGCGGCGAGTACAACGACGTTCTGCCGCACCTCAAGCAGCTTTATGCGCTGTACAAGGTTTTGCTGGCCGCTCGTCACGTACGTGGCGCCATCGATTTCGAAACGCAGGAAACCCGGATCATCTTCGGGACCGAGCGCAAGATTGCCGAGATCCGTCCAACCGTTCGCAACGATGCGCACAAGCTGATCGAGGAATGCATGCTGGCGGCCAACGTGGCCACCGCTGAATTCCTGAAGAAGCACGAAATACCTGCGTTGTATCGCGTTCACAACGGCCCGCCGCCGGAGCGTCTGGAAAAACTTCGCGCGTTCCTCGGTGAGCTTGGTCTGTCCCTGCACAAAGGCAAGGAAGGCCCGTCGCCGAAGGATTACCAGGCACTGCTGGCCAGCATCAAGGACCGTCCGGATTTCCATCTGATCCAGACCGTGATGCTGCGTTCGCTGAGCCAGGCGGTGTACAGCGCTGACAACCAGGGCCACTTCGGTCTGAATTACGAAGCTTATACCCACTTCACTTCGCCGATCCGTCGTTACCCGGACTTGCTCACGCACCGCGCCATCCGCAGCGTGATCCATTCGAAACAGGACACTCCGCACGTTCGTCGTGCCGGTGCGATGACCATTCCGAAGGCGCGCATTTATCCGTACGACGAGGCAGCGCTGGAGCAGCTCGGCGAGCAATGCTCGATGAGCGAGCGCCGTGCCGACGAAGCCACTCGTGACGTAGTGAACTGGCTCAAGTGCGAGTTCATGAAGGATCGCGTGGGCGAATCGTTCCCGGGCGTGATCACTGCCGTGACCGGTTTTGGTTTGTTCGTCGAGCTGACCGATATCTATGTCGAAGGTCTGGTCCATGTCACCGCACTGCCGGGCGACTACTACCACTTCGACCCTGTGCATCACCGCCTGGCGGGCGAGCGCACCGGTCGCAGCTTCCGTCTTGGCGACACCGTTGAGGTGCGCGTCATGCGTGTCGATCTCGACGAGCGCAAGATCGACTTCGAGATGGCCGAAAAAACCATCAGCGCACCGATTGGTCGCAAGAAGCGTGGCGCCGAAACTGCTGCGCCCGCTGCCAAGACCGCGGCAGAACCGGCTCCAGCGAAAACCGCTGGCCGTCGTCCTGCCAAGGAAAAGGTCAGTGACGCCTATCGCCCAAGCGATGCCGTGGCGAAAAACGCCGAGCTGCGCAAAAGCCGTGAAATGAAGCAGGCTTTGCTCGCCGATGCAAAAAACGGTGGTAAAGCGGCGTCCGGGGGAAAGACCGGACGGTCGGCGCCTGAAAATGCGACCGGCGGCAAGCCAGCCAAACCGAGCAAACACCGTAAAGGCCCGCCGAAAGCGGGTTCGGCTCCAGCCAAAAGTGGCGGGGCACGTAAACCGAAGGCGAAGTCATGAGTCAGTTGGAAAAAATCTACGGCGTTCACGCGGTAGAAGCGTTGCTGCGTCACCACCCCAAGCGCGTCAAACAGATCTGGCTGGCTGAAAGCCGCAACGATCCGCGCGTGCAGACCTTGATCGAACTGGCTAACGAGAATCGTGTCCAGGTGGGTCAGGCCGAGCGTCGCGAGATGGACGCCTGGGTTGAAGGCGTGCACCAGGGCGTGGTTGCGGACGTCAGTCCGAGCCAGGTCTGGGGCGAGGCAATGCTCGACGAATTGCTCGATCGCACCGACGGTGCGCCATTGTTGCTGGTGCTCGATGGCGTGACCGATCCGCACAACCTGGGCGCCTGCCTGCGTTCGGCAGATGCTGCCGGTGCGTTGGCAGTCATCGTGCCAAAAGACAAGTCAGCCACCCTGACACCTGTCGTGCGTAAAGTGGCCTGCGGCGCGGCGGAAGTGATTCCGCTCGTTGCAGTGACCAACCTGGCGCGCACTCTGGAAAAGCTCCAGCAACGCGGTCTGTGGGTTGTCGGCACGGCGGGCGAGGCCGAGGTCAGTATCTATGACCAGGATCTGACCGGCCCGACCATCCTGATCATGGGTGCTGAAGGCAAGGGCATGCGTCGCCTGACCCGTGAGCATTGCGACTATCTGGTGAACCTGCCGATGGCTGGTAGCGTCAGCAGCCTCAACGTTTCGGTGGCAACCGGTGTGTGCCTGTTCGAGGCGCAGCGTCAGCGCGGTGCCAAGGCCAAGGCTTCCGCGAAGAAGTCCTGAGTCGTACACGGCTCAAATGTGGGAGCGAGCCTGCTCGCGAAAGGGGAGTGTCAGTCGACGTAAATGTTGCCTGACAGACCGCATTCGCGAGCAGGCTCGCTCCCACAATGTTTTGTGGTGTGGCATGAATCGGTGATTGTTCAAATAATCACCAATTGCCTTGCACCTCTTCAGTCCCTTCTCTACAATTGCGCCCCTTGCTGTGACGGCAGGCACGCATGTGCCCCGCGCCAGCAAGTCCATAAGTGTCATTCACTCCTTGTCTGACCGTTTTTGAGCGGCAGGCTACAACCCGTAAGGAGCATTCATGCGTCATTACGAAATCATCTTTTTGGTCCACCCGGATCAAAGCGAGCAAGTCGGCGGCATGGTAGAGCGTTACACCAAGCTGATCGAAGAAGACGGCGGCAAAATCCACCGTCTGGAAGATTGGGGCCGTCGTCAACTGGCCTACGCAATCAACAATGTTCACAAGGCTCACTACGTGATGCTGAACGTTGAGTGCACTGGCAAGGCCCTGGCCGAGCTGGAAGACAACTTCCGCTACAACGATGCAGTGATCCGTAACCTGGTCATCCGTCGCGAAGAAGCCGTTACCGGCCAATCCGAGATGCTCAAGGCTGAAGAAAACCGCAGTGAGCGCCGTGAGCGTCGCGACCGTCCTGAGCACGAAGGCGCTGATAGCGCTGATAGTGATGACAGCGACAACAGCGATAACGCTGACGAGTAATCCACGGACCTTTTAAGGAGCCTATCAAATGGCACGTTTCTTCCGTCGTCGTAAATTCTGCCGCTTCACTGCTGAAGAAGTGAAAGAGATCGATTACAAAGATCTCAACACTCTGAAAGCCTACGTATCCGAGACCGGCAAAATCGTTCCAAGCCGCATCACCGGTACCAAAGCTCGTTATCAGCGTCAGCTGGCCACCGCTATCAAGCGCGCCCGCTTCCTGGCCCTGCTGGCCTACACCGACAGCCACGGCCGCTGAGACCGGGCAGTCGACAAGTAGCAAAGGATTGAATGCATGCGTGCCATAGCTGAGTTCATTATGCGAGGCCGTATGCAGGCCACTCTCGTAGTGGCCGGATGTGCAACATTGCCGTTGTTGTATTGGTTGGGTGCTGCCGCCGGGAGCCTTGTGCTTCTGCGGCGCGGATTGAAAGACGCTCTTGGCGTTCTTTCACTGGGGCTGCTGCCAGCGTTGATCTGGTGGTTGTATGCCGATGACCCACGGGCACTTCTGGTGCTTTTGGGGTCTTCGGGGCTTGCGTTGGTTTTGCGCGCAAGTGAGTCCTGGGTTCGTACGCTGCTGGTCAGCGTAGCCGTTGGAGTGGTGTTTTCAGTGGTGCTCGGGGCGGCGTTTGCGGCCCAGATCGAGATGCTCGCGCAGGCCCTTATAAAGGTCATGCCAGCGCTTCTCGGTGAGACCTACAAGCAATTGTCGGTTGATGAGCAAGCGCGTTTCGCGTCCCTGATTGCGCCAGTCCTGACCGGACTGATTGCGGCTTTGTTGCAGATCGTCAGCGTGCTGAGCCTGATTGTCGGGCGTCATTGGCAGGCGTTGTTGTACAACCCGGGTGGTTTTGGTCGCGAGTTTCGCGCCATCCGGATCCCGCTGGGGCCGGCGATGTTACTGCTGGCGTTGATGCTTCTGGGCCCGAATCTCGGTGCACAGATGGCCATGTTGACGCCGTTGTGCAGTGTACCGCTGGTGTTCGCCGGACTTGCCTTGATTCATGGGCTGGTCGGGCAGAAGCGACTGGCCGGTTTCTGGCTGGTGGGGTTGTACGTCACGCTGTTGCTGTTCATGCAGCTGATCTATCCGTTGCTAGTGGTCTTGGCCATTGTCGACAGCCTGATTGATTTTCGCGGTCGTCACGTGTCGAAAGACACCGACAGCGCGAACGGTGAAGGTTAAAAGTTAGAGGATTTTCACATGCAACTGATCCTTCTGGAAAAAGTCACCAACCTGGGCAACCTGGGTGACAAAGTAAACGTTAAGGCCGGTTACGGCCGTAACTACCTGCTGCCTTACGGCAAGGCTACCGCAGCGACCCCAGCGAACATCGCTGCGTTCGAAGAGCGTCGTGCCGAGCTGGAAAAAGCTGCCGCAGACCGTAAAGCATCGGCTGAAAGCCGTGCTGCCCAACTGGCCGAGCTGGAAGTGACCATCACTGCCACCGCTGGCGACGAAGGCAAGCTGTTCGGTTCGATCGGTACTCACGACATCGCTGACGCACTGACCGCTTCCGGCGTTGAAGTGCAGAAGAGCGAAGTTCGTCTGCCGAACGGCACCATCCGCAACGTAGGCGAATTCGACGTAGCCGTGCACCTGCACGCCGAAGTTGAAGCCACCGTACGCGTTGTAGTGGTAGCAGCTTAAGCAACACCTGATCGGCTGGCGGCTTGTACGTCAGACGGTTAACATCGGGCACGATCCTGTTTACAGGTCGTGCCCTTTGTCTTTCTGCATTTCCTGTTTTTACTAAACAACTCAAGTGGCCATGAACGATATCTCCGCTCCCGAGCAATACGATCTGCAAACTGCTGCCCTGAAGGTGCCGCCGCATTCCATCGAAGCCGAACAGGCTGTTCTCGGTGGTCTGATGCTGGACAACAACGCCTGGGAACGCGTGCTCGATCAAGTCTCCGACGGCGATTTCTATCGACATGACCACCGCCTGATATTCCGTGCGATCGCCAAACTGGCCGATCAGAACTCCCCGATTGACGTCGTGACCCTTGCCGAACAACTGGACAAGGAAGGTCAGACGTCTCAGGTTGGCGGTCTCGGTTACCTGGGCGAACTGGCGAAAAACACGCCGTCCGTCGCCAACATCAAGGCCTATGCGCAGATCGTTCGTCAGCGCGCGACATTGCGCCAACTGATCGGTATCAGCACCGAGATCGCCGACAGTGCCTTCAACCCCGAAGGCCGCACTGCCGAGGAAATTCTCGACGAAGCCGAGCGCCAGATCTTCGCAATTGCCGAGGCCCGGCCTAAAACCGGCGGCCCGGTAGGTGTGAACGAGTTGCTGACCAAGGCCATCGACCGAATCGACACGCTGTTCAACACCGACAACGCCATTACCGGCCTGTCGACCGGTTACACCGACCTCGATGAGAAGACCAGCGGCCTGCAGCCGGCGGACTTGATCATCGTTGCTGGCCGTCCGTCGATGGGTAAAACCACCTTCGCGATGAACCTGGTGGAAAACGCCGTACTGCGCAGCGACAAGGCCGTTCTGGTGTACTCCCTCGAGATGCCAGGCGAATCGCTGATCATGCGTATGCTCTCGTCCCTCGGCCGGATCGATCAGACCAAGGTGCGTTCTGGTCAGTTGGAAGATGATGACTGGCCGCGCCTGACCTCGGCGGTCAACCTGCTCAATGATCGCAAGCTGTTCATCGATGACACCGCCGGCATCAGCCCGTCAGAGATGCGTGCCCGCACCCGGCGGCTGGCGCGTGAACACGGTGACATCGGCCTGATCATGATCGACTACCTGCAACTGATGCAGATACCAGGTTCCGGGGGCGACAACCGGACCAACGAGATTTCCGAAATCTCGCGTTCCTTGAAAGCCCTGGCCAAGGAATTCAATTGCCCGGTGGTCGCACTGTCCCAGCTCAACCGCTCCCTGGAGCAACGCCCGAATAAACGCCCGATCAACTCCGACCTCCGGGAATCCGGAGCGATCGAGCAGGATGCCGACGTCATCATGTTCGTTTACCGGGACGAGGTGTATCACCCGGAGACCGAGCACAAAGGCATCGCCGAAATCATCATCGGCAAGCAGCGTAACGGCCCGATCGGCTTTATCCGGCTGGCGTTTATCGGTAAATACACGCGCTTCGAAAACCTCGCACCTGGCAGCTACAACTTCGACGACGACGAATAAAGGCTGGCCGCAATCGCGCTCGGCCAGCCTCGTGGGGCAATGGCGTCAGGCCGTTGTGCCTGCCGCCTCCTCAACGGTGCTGCCGGTTGGATACCCGGCCAGCTCCTGGCGGGTCAGGGTTTCGATCAGCGCGCTTTCCGCAACGATCCATGACGCTTGCAGTGAATTGGACTGCGTCTGGTAATCATCCGGCGCCAGTTCGTTGGCCGCATGCAAATCGTCGAGCGCTGCCTGGCGATCCTGAAACGGTTGCCGCTGCGTTTCAAAATCCACCTGGTACTTGTTGGTGATGAATTTCTGCCAGAACTCCCTGGCCACCAGCGCCTGGAACTCTTGCACGGAGTTGTCCAGCGCCAGCACGCTCTGGTGAGCCGCATTCACATGCTCATCTGAAACATTGACCAGGCGACCGAAGCCCATGCGCTCAGGTTGCCCGGGCAATAGCAGGCGGTCGCGCAGGGCGTGGCGATAGAACAGTCTGATTTCCACCTCTTCCGGTATCTGCGGCGCGGGCAGCCTACGCGCCTCTTCAGGCGTCCTGGACTCGGCGATTGCGGCCTCGCGTTGGGCAATATCGGCCGCCGCGAGGGTGTCGACCTCGTGTAGCCGGAACAGGGCTCTGGACAGTTGGAACAGTGCTGGCCCCTGTTCCCTGTCGCCAGCCTGGGCGAGCGCGTGATGCATCATGACTCTGGTTTCGAGATTGGCGAAAGTGAATGCCGCACGATCACAGCAGGTGGCTTCTCCCGCCCGATCGAACACTTCCCGGCGCAAGTTTTCGGATCGCTCGCTGTTTTCGCTGATGCTGTCGATCAGTTTCCACACCCGCTGTTGCAGGTCGGCGCGGCCGGCACTCTCTGGCAACAAAAGGCGTTCAAGGGTATCGAACAGGCCGCCCGAGCCTTGCTGAGCCTCCAGGGCCTGCCATTGAATCCTTCTGGCCTGCACGTCATCGGCGGCCATCCCCTTGGTCCAGCGCGCCATTGGATCGGCAGCGATCGCATGGTTGGCCGCAGGAACATGACCTCGTGCCGTGTCGACCAGATTATTCGGGCCCGACAGCGGTGTCTCGGCCTGAAGCAATCGTTCGTTGTACTGGTTGATGCGCGCTAGCGTGGCATCGGACAGGAGATTGTTGCGTACGTTGGTGACATTGTTGATGCGCACGGTATGCGGGAGGCGCTCGTTCGTTGGCGCGATGACGGCGTCGGGGATGTCGACGATGCGGTTGTTGCTCAGGTCGAACGTGTCCAGTAGTGGCTGATCGACAATGCCGGCGGGGAATGTATCGATGCCGGTATTGGCCAGGTCGAGATGGCGCATGTCGGTGATGCGGCTGAAGTCCGGGCAGATGCCCAGCCGCGGATTGTCCTGCAGATTCAGCGCTCTTAGTGTCGTGCGCTCGGACAGTACGCGGGCAGTCTCGGCGGTCAGGGACAGTTGATTGTTATCCAGCGACAATCGCGTCAGCCCGTGCATCTCTCCAATGGCCGGCGGCAGTTCGCGCAGTTGATTGCGCGACAGATACAGCCAGCGCACATGGCGGAAGCGCGTCAGAAAACCTTCCGGGGAAGCCCTTAGATCCATATTGTTCAGTTTGAGCGAGCCGACGTGGCTGAAGTCGACGTCGATGTCCGGCAGGCTGGGCAGCCTCAGGCCGCTCAGGTCCAGTTCGAGCCCGATTGGCGTGCGGTCGAAGGCGAGTTTTTGCGGCGTCTCCTGGCGCCAGCAACTGATAATCCGCTCGCTGGCCTTCAGACGGTCGCGCCGCGAGTTGGCGTTGGCTGCCAACTGATTGGCCGGAATGTATCCCATGAGGTTGCCTGCTCCGGAGTAAACCCAATCGTTGAGCTGACGTTTCAGGCCGCTGAAGTCCTGTTCAAGGCCAGTGAGCCGGGCGGACGCGGCATCTTCTTCCAGACTCCACAGGTATTCCCTGCACTGTTTGATGTTTTTGCGCGGATACAATCGGCGATACCGTTGTGCCTGGGAATTTTCACTGTCAAAAATGACGTCATCGGGGCCAGAGGTCAGCAGTTCCGGGTCCACTTCGTTCACCCGCCGCCAGTAGTCGTCGAACCTGCGCCAGTAGTTGGACGGGAAGTCGTTGCCATCGAGCGCGGTGACGCTGTTGATCCGGGCAATGGTCAGCAATTGCTCAGGCGCGGGGTCGAGGAACTGCGCTGGCACCTCGTTCAGGCTGTTATTACGCAGGTCCAGCCGTTTCAGCGCTGTTTTGTCGTGCAGTCCGCTGGGCCAGCGATTGAGCCCTGTGTCGGACAACAGGAGATATTCCAGCTGCGTCATGGCGCTGAAGTCGGGGATCACGTCCAGCGGATTGGCGGACAGGTCGAGGGTCGTCAACCGGCTCAGACCACTGATTCGCGCAGCCGCTTGTTCATCAAGAACGAGAGTGTTCGAACTCAGATCCAGTTGGGTCAGTTTGCTCATTTCACCCACGTTGTCGGGCAGGGACTTGAGGCCGCAATGGGTGATGGATAACGATTCCAGGCTGGTGAAGCTGCGCAGGAACATGTCGCCGGCATCCGACCAGTCAACGGTTCGCAGCACCAGTGCCCTGACGTGGCTGAAGTCCGCCTGCAATGCCGGGAGTGGCCCGAGGGCCTTGGGCAGTGTCAGCGTGTCTGCGGATTTGTCGAGCCAGCATTGCCTGAGCGTTTCAACGACCTCTTGCCTCCAGAGCTTGAATCGCGGATGGGCCGTGGACGCGTTCTCAACGTATTCCTTCAGCTGCACGTCGATGCGCTCCAACGCTTCCACCCGCCCGGCCAGCCCGTAACGCGTTGCTTCATCCAGCCCCATCAGGTAAACCCTGGCCGTCTGGGCATCCTTGTCGGGGTGCAGTCGACGTATCAGGCCCACCTCTGGAATGTCAGCGTCGAGCCGAAACGCGGCCGGGTGAGCGCGGCTGACCAGTTCTGGATGATCGGCGCCGACCCGCTCCCAGAAGCCCTCGAGGGATTTCCAGCAGTCCGCTGCAAAACGGTTGCCTTCCAGCCGCGTAACGCCGTTGATCCGGGCGCGAGCCGGCAGTTGATCCGCTGGCGGATTGAGCACTGCTTCAGGCACTTCACTCAGTTGGTTGTGCCGTAAGTCGACCAGCGTGAGGCCTGATTGCCGGTGCAAACCTGTCGGCCATTGTTCGATGCCGGTGTTGCTCAGGTTCAAGGTCTGCAATTGATCCATCGCAGCAAAATCCGGCGTTCGCCCTAGGGGGTTGCCCGACAGGTCGATATGCCGCAGTCGTTGGAGCCCGGCCAGACGCGCGGCGGATCGTTGATCGAGGCGGATCTGATTGCCGCTCAGATCCAGCGTGATCAGGTTGCGCATGGCGGTGTTGGCCACAGGCAGCTTGTCCAGCGTGGAACGGTTCACGACGAGTCGAGACAGGTCGCTGAACCGGTTGAGAAAGGCGTCGGCGGCGTCCGACCAGGTGAGGGAGTCCAGCTCGAGGGTGCGCACGTTCGCCAGGTCGACCGTGAGCCGTGGCAGCGTCGGATGTTCGTCTGCAAAGACGATTTTCAGCGCGGCGGTTTCCTGTCTCCAGCAACGCTTTATGTCATTGGCTACAGAGGCCATCCATTCTGGGCCGGAACCCTGGGTCGATGTTGCGGTGCTGTCACGTGACCACGCGGCCAACTCGTTTTTCAGCGTCCGGTAATCGGCTTCCTGACGAGTCAGCAGCGTTGCGGCCTCAGTGCCAAACGATCGGACCAAGGCAGTCACTTGCGCCTCGGTCAAGGCTGGATACAGTTTGCGCACGCGCGCCGCCGGACTTTTCAGGCGATTGAGCGCCGAGCTGAAATGATCCTTCCAGCTGGAGGGCTGAGAACTTTGCCCTCGCTGCATGCCACCCGCGCCGGGCACGTTGACGCCCAACCAACCGTCCACCGCGTCGAACACGATGGCTTGCGACCTGCCTGGGCGCGTGGCGACATAGCGGTTGTCGGTAGCGCTGGCCACCGGGTCTTCGGTACGGACAATCCGCATCACCGGTGTGAGTGCCGTCGATGCGTCGAGGTCGTGCAGGGTTTGGTAGGCGTGATTGTCGATTACTACGTAGAGCTTGCCGTCCAGGCGGAAAAGTCCGTCGTCACCGGGGGGGATACCGGTGAAATCCAGCGCTGTGCGAAATCCCTGCAGGCGCGCTGCGCTCAAGGCGAAAGTGATGGGCTCAACCTCCAGTGGCTCCCACAGGTGGCTGGTCGGATCGCGCACCAGCACCGGGCCGGAAGGGTGCAGCTCGCTCGGCAGGCGGGCGCGAAGCTGGCCTGTGGCAACAATCGGCGCCACTTCGACAATGCCTCCCTCGGCGACATCCACGTACTGCCGACCTTTGTGGATTCTGACCCCGTGTTCGTTGGCAGGCGCCAAGGTGATGTCCTCGCTGATCCGGTAATGCGCCAGTGGCATTGACTCAGTGGTTGGCCGGGCAGCAGCAGTTTCCGTGGGTTTGATAGTCAACACCGGTGCAGGCGTGATCGCGTCCAGGCCGGCCTCATCGAGGGGCATGCCGTGGCGCAAGGTAACGGTTGGCGATAGCGCGTCGTCAGGCCCCGCATGGGTGCGCGTGGACGCATCGCGCCGTTGCGCTGCCGCGAGGTCAGGTTCGTCAGGCCGTGCGTGGATATCGACAGTGATTTTGCCTCTGACAGGCTGTTTGGGTGACATGCGTTCATCCTTGAAGGTTTGTCATTTCATGGGTGACCCGGTCGGGTCGGTTATCGCGCTGGTCTGTCAGCGCGGGCTGGCGGGCGTCGCGGCCGCGAGGTCGAATATCTTGCGTGCGGTCTTGCCATCAAACGTCTCGCGCCAGATGCTCAGGTGCGGGCGTCCGGCCCCGGCATCCCGGCGCTGGGATTCGAGGCCCAGCCGGCGTTGCTCAAGCGTCTTGAGATGGCCGCCCTTGACCCGGAAGTTCAGCGCCGGGCTGTGCTCGTTGTCATAGTGAAAGTGCGCCTCCCACAAGGGCGCCTGGCCGGTACGATCCTGGAGGCTGTAGACGTCCAGAAAAGACTTCTTGCTGCCCTTGCCCAATGGTTTGCGAACCACGGTTCGTGTCGCCGTCAGCTCGGCGTTATCCAGCAGGAAATTCAGGCGCATGATGTCCAGCACCTGCCTGTTCTTGTACATCCTGACCTGTACGGTATGTCCGCCGCGAATCAGTGCCGCCCCGGCCGCCCGCAAACGTCTGGACAGGCTGGTCATGACCGGATCCTCGGAGGCACCGGGGCTGTTTTCCAGCGCAGTGGCCTGATCGCTGCAGCGATCGGCGTGCTCGCCGAGGTATCGGATGATTTCGCCGGGGTACTCATTCCTGGCTTCTTTCGCCTTTGCTTCGGCCAGGTGTACCTCAACGTCATCCAGCAACCGGTTGGCTTCGCGGATCAATTCCGGCCTTGAGGCAGGGGCGACTGCAGGCCGCACAGGCTGCCATTCGCCTTGTCTTTTTTCGTATCGCTGAGGCAGTGCATCCGGGCTGAACAGGTCCGGAACATTGATCGTAACGTTGCCGTCGGGCGCCGTTTCGGTCTCGCCGATCAACACCTTGTAGGCACCGTGCTGACGGGTGCGGAACATTTTGCGTGGCAGCGGCGGCGCGGCGGTTTCGCTCGTCGCTGGCTGGCGCGGAACAAAGTCGAAGTCGATGTCCTGATCCAGACCTGGCAGCTCCGTATCACCGCCCCACGATTCATATTGCTGGTTCAAGCGGCTTTCGATGCGCTGCTCGAACGGCTCGATCAGCGCCAGGATTTCCCTGATGTAGCCGGCCTTTTCCGGGCTGCTGGAGGTCGCCAGCGATGCGATGTGCAACTTGTCTTCCTTGAGGCAATCAAGCGCGTAGATCAGGGCAAAGGGATGTTCTGCCTCGGGAATGCTATCGATATCGGCGGTCAGCAGCTTGATCGCATGCAGTGACTGAGTCCCGACCTCCGGCGGGTGTTCAGGGTTGTCCGACAGCAGGCGCAGATAGAGGGTCAGCCTGTTACCGTTGACCTGATCGTGGCCGGGCACTGTCTTGTTGAGTTCGATGATTTCATCGGCGGAATCGCGTGAGTCCTTGAGGATTTGATCGATCACGGTCTGACGCTCATCGAGCAACTTGAGCTTTTTGTTCAGGTGGGTGAGGGACCGCCTGAAACTGTCGAACGTAAGCGCCGCGATCGTGGGCCGTACCCGCAAGTCCATCACCACCATGAGCCGGTTGAGGCTTTGCACCCTTTCTTTGCGGAAGGTATGCAGTTCCTGTCTGTACAGCCCACTGGTCTTCAGGTGAATCAGCCATTCCCTGTTATCGACGCAGGACTGTACGAAGTCAGCCTCTAATTTGATGTGTTTGAGCAAGTGCACTTCCAGGCCGATCAAGGCCCTGGTTTTTTCATCGCTGGCATCCGGCAATTCACGCGCCTTGCTCCAGAGCTGCTCGTAGGTTGCGTGTGATTGACTCATCACCTGAAAAGCCTCACTGATTGGACGGTACCGCTCCAGCAGCAGGTCTTTGGTGAGCCTGGCCTGCGCACTGCGACGCATGCCGCCCTGCAGACCCACCGCGACGCCAACCCAGGTGTCAGCGGACTCTCGAGTCACGGCCAGGCTCACGCCAGCGCGGCTGGCGTGATAGATGTTCGTGCTATCGGCGGCCACCGGATCGGCTGCCTTGACGATGCGCAGGACAGGCTGCCCGGGCGTGGAAGCTTCGAGATCCTGCAGCGCCTGATACGCCCCTTTGTCGATGATCACGTAGCGTTTGCCGTCGTGATGCCACAGACCGTCACTGCCGGGCTCGACCCCGCTGAAATCCAGTTCGGTGCGAAAAGGCTGCAGGCGTGCCTCGGTCAGAGGGAATGTCGCGGTATCGGCGTCAGTCAGCGGATGCCAGACCCGGGTGTGAGGGTCGCGCCGCAGCAGCGGGCCGGACGCGATCCGCTCGCTGGACCGGGTGGCTCGGTACAGGCCAGTGTCCACATCCACTGCAACCTGCGTCACGCCTCCGCCATGCAGGTCGGCGTAATGGCGCCCCTTGTGCAGGCGCAAATCGTTTGCGTCGAGCGGCACGTGGGTGGGTGTCGCGTTGATCCGGTACTGCTCCAGCGTCAGGGGCGTCTGCGTATGGGGCGGTATTGAGGCCGTGGTAGTGCCCATTTTCCCCACCGTCAGTGCTGGCACATGATGAATCGCATCGACGTCCACGGTGTCAGGCGTCACGCCTGGCCTTGCCGGTCGTGGCGCATGAGTATTCGACGAGTCACCGTCCTGACGATGCGCGGTGCTGCCATCTGCGGTGTGCCGAGGCGGCGTGTGGACATCGACCGAGACGGTGACGCGGGACGGGGTTTTGGTTCCCATTGTGTTCATCCTTGAGTGGTTGCTCCATCAGCCCTGCGGGTACAAGGGCTGATGGGGGAAGGTGTGCTGGCGGGGACGGGCGAGTCATCACTGCGCAACATCGAAAATCTTCTGCGCGGTCCTGCTGTCGATTGCTTCACGCCAGATCGGGACGTGCACCCGCCCGGCCTGTTGATCCCGGCGTTGGGAGGCCAGACCCGAACCGCTCTGTTCGAGGGTTTTCAGGTGGCCGCCCTGAACGGTGAAATCACCGGCGGCGCTGTCTGCCTTTGCGTAATGAAAATGTGCATGCCAGAGCGGCTCGCCAGTGCGCCTGTCATTGAGCGAGTAGATATCCAGATAGTGTTTGTTGCTGCCCTTGCCCCGTTCGAGCCGGGTGTGGGTCTTCATGGCGACGATCTGGTTCTGGCCGAGCAGGTAAGCCACTCGGCTGGCACTCAGGAACGACTTGTCCTTGTAGAGCCGCACGCGGATGTCCTCACCTTCATGGCGCAGTCGCTGGCTGTTCTGACGCAACTGGCTGATGAGCACAGCGATCTCTTCGTCGGCCGCATTCGGCTGTCGTTCCAGTTGGAACGCGACGTCATCGAGCTGCTCGGCTTTTGCGCCGAGAAACTCCACGATGTTGCTGGCATTGCGCCTGGCTTTTTCATCCTGCCTGGCGATTCTAAGGTGGGCTTCGCATTGCCCCATTCGCTCATTGGCCAATGCCATCAGCGTGGGCAACGCCATGTCCGGAGGCGGTGCCTGTCGGCGCCATTCGCCATCGCGGCGCTCGTACGTCTGCCAGACCTGCTCGACACTGCCGGGGTCTGTGACATCAATCACTTCTTCGCCTGAAGCGGTGCGTCGGGGAAGGCCGACACTGATTTTGTACACGTCGTGGTGGCGGGCCCGAAACAGGCGCCGGCGTGCAGGTGCCTGCCCGGCGTTTTCCTGATTGGGTACGAAGTCAAAGTCGATGACCTCGTCCTGCGCCGGTATCGCCAGAGTGGTCAGCTGTTCGCGGTGATAGCGACTTGCCCGCTTTTCCAGGGTCTCCTCAAATGATTGCATGACCTCGATGATTTGCCGGCGGACACCGGCCTCGGCAGAATCCGGCGCGAACGCGAGGTTTTCGTATGAGGCCTTGATCGCGGCGGTCTGGTCCAGCAGACCGGTGATGATCGCCAGGCGCGCCTGTTGCGGAACGCTGTCGATGTCATGGAACGCCGAAGCCGTTTCAATGTACGAGCGGGCCCATTGCGCCAACGCTGATTGGCTATCGCCGGGGTCGCCGCTGAGCAGTCGGCTGCGGGCCTCGACCCAACCGGAGGTAATCACCTGCAGGTCCATCGAATGCGTCGTGGGCAGGGCGGTTTCGAGCGCCGAAGAGCGTGATTGTCTGAGAATGTCGTCGACCAGTTGCTGACGGATCTGGAGGATCTCGCGTTTTTTCCACAGGTGCTCGGCAATGGCCTCGTACATTGCGCGCGTGCCGCGCAAATCACCCAGCTCGATGAGCTTGCGCCGGTCGCTGGCGCCAATCAGACGGTCACAATTGTCGACGCTCAGCACGCGCAATTCGTGCAGTTCGTTCCTGAAAATGCCTTCCGGTTTGACCCGGCTGATCCAGTACCCCTCGTTTACATACCGGCCGATGTAGGCCTTGAGCAGATCCAGCTCTTGCCGAAGACGCACCTCCAGCATTGCCAGTGCGCCTCTTTCACCTTGGCTGCCCTGCTCCTGAGCGCGCCAGTTATCGGTTGCCTCTGAGCGTTTTTCACCGGCTGCCTGCACGAGCAATCCTTCGGTTTCGAGGGCGAGTGTCTTGTCGACAAGTTGCTGGTGCATGGCTTGGCCTCGGTGCACGCGCTGCATCCCGCCTGCGCCCTGGATGCTGGCGCCGACCCACCCACGCCGGGCATCGAACACGACCGGCTCCGAGCGGCCAGGCCGCATGCTGAAGTAGACATTGTTTTCATCGTGGGCCACGGCATCCCCGGCGCGCACGATACGCATCACCTGGGTGTCGGGTGTTGAGGCATCGGTGTCATGCAGAACCTGATAAGCGCGAGTACGAATGACGGCGTAGAGCTTGCCGGCAAAGCGGTAGAGGCCGTCGCTGCCGGGTTCGATACCGGTGAAGTCCAGGTCACAGCGAAAAGCTTCGAGGCGGGTATCGGACAGGTCATGGGGCGCCTGATGTTGATCTTCCTGCCAGTATCGGCCATCGGCATCGGGCACCAGTCGCGGCCCCGACGGTACGCGTTCACTTGATCGCGTGGCCCGATAACCACCCGTTTCCGGGTCCGCCGCAACCTGCACGAAGCGGCCGTTCGCCAGGGTCACGTACTGGCGCCCTTCGATCGTGCGCACCCCCTGAACATCGGGCTCCGGTAAGCCCGGGGGCAGCGCGATCCAGAAGTCCTCCAGCGTCGGCGCCGCCGTTTGCGCCGCAAGGCCAGTGTGCGCAGGCAAGCCACTGACCTGCACGGCCGGTGCCGGGGTGATTGCGTCGATGTCGCCGCCCGCGCGCGTGGGCGCCGCCGTACCTTGGTGTGCGTGAAAGGTGCCGCCAGCAGGATCAATCCGCGCCAGGCCACCAGCCCCCGAGGTACTTGTTTTCGCGGGTTTTACTGCGGTGGGCCCGGACGGGCCCTTGGGTGTTTTGCCGATCATGAATACTCATCCTTGAGCAATCGTCGAGCAGCCCTGTCAGGCAGGGTTGCTGCAAGTCCAGTGAATGTTTGGTTCCGCCATGGAACCTCGCGCCCTACGGTTGCCGAGGGGGCAGTGGCGCGGCGACTTCACTCAGCAGAGTCTGCGGCTGCGCTTCGGTGAAGCCAGCGATGCGCAGGCGAACCAGATACAAGCGCAATTTTTCGAGGGTGGCGGTAGAGAGCGGATTGCCGCGGACATAAATCTTGTTGCTCAGCCTTCCCGAGCTCAGCAGCCGTTCTTGCGGGGGCGAGATAATCGAGTCGGCAATTTCGGTAAGTTGGTTGGACCGCAGATCGAGAATTTCAAGAAACGCTGCCTCGTTCACACCCTCCGGCCAATGCTTCAGCCCTGTGCGCGCCAGTCCGAGTTTTCGCAGAAACAGCAGGCGACTGAGGTCAAGCCTGTCCTTGATCAGGTTGTCGTTCAGCACCACCACCTCCAGTGTCAAGGGCAACGGTGAGCTGTACTTGTCGATGGTAATCCGGTTTTTCTCAAGGTTCAGGTGGGTCAGACCGTGCATTTCACGCAGGTCGTAGGGCAGGTCGATCAGTTCATTTCTCGACAGGTCGAGGCTGGTGATGTGTTTGAAAGGTTTGAGGTGCGTGGCAAGAATCAATTTATTGTTGCTCAGATCCAGGGCGGTCACATGACGCAAGTCGATGCCGTCCAGAGAGGGCAGGTTGGTCAGGCCCAGACCGCTCAGATCAAGTTTTTCGTCCGGCAGCGGGCCAGCGGCGGCCAGATGCAGAATCGCCTTCTTTCTCCAGCAATCGATAATTCGTTGGCGGGCGACAGCCTGGTCGCCGTGGTGCCAGAACAATAACTGGTGCTGCAAGGCGTTCAGTTCCCGTTCGTACTGCGCCAAGCGCGTCGGCGTATCCACGCCCATGTTCTGCAGCATTGCGTTGATCTGGTTCTCGTCCAGGAAGGGGAATAGCGCGCGCACGCGGCGCTGCGGTGACAGCAGCGCGCGCAACCTTTCGCTGTAGGAGTCCGGGATGAACCACGGTCTGGGTGTCTCGGCGCGGTACAGGCCACCGACACCCGGCACCTCCGCTCCGATCCAGCCGTGTTGAGGGTCGAAAACCACAGGCTCCGAGCGGCCCGGTCGAGTGCCCACGTAGACATTGTCGGCATCGCCAGCGACGGGGTCTTGGGCGCGAACGATGCGCCAGACCGGTGTGGTCGGTGTAGACACGTCAAGATCACGCACGACTTGATAGGCGTGGCTGCGGATCAGGGCGTAAAGCCTGCCGTCAAAACGGTGCAGGCCATCGGCGTCGGGCGCGATGCCGGTGAAATCGATCTCGCTGCGAAAGGCCTCCAGGCGACTGTCGCTCAGGTGGCGCGGTGATGCTTCGTGGCGAGGGACTTCGCGCCAGTACTGGCCGTCGGCGTCGGGTTGCAGGGGTGGGCCGGACGGCGTGCGCTCGCTCGAGTGCCTGGCCCGGTAGAACCCGGTTTCAGGATCCATCGCGATCTGCACGATGTGTTTATCGGGCAGTGTGACGTAGGTGCGCCCCTTGATGATGCGTGCACCCTGAGCTGGGGAGTCGTCCCACCCCGGCGGCGTCACCCGGTAATCTTCCAGGCCACGCGATAGCGGGGGCAGCGTCGCGTTCAGCGGCGACTGCATGGCGCTCACCTGTACGGTGGGCGCGGGCATGATGGCGTCAGGGTCGACGCCATCAGGGCGGGTGATCGCAGGTCGATGGGGCAGGACCGCAGGATGAACCGTAGGGATGTCGATGCGCGGATGACCATCAGGTCCCGGCGCGCCGGTTTTCAGTAACGTTGTCGTGGTGGCGCCGCTGGCGCCCTTGCTGGTCTTGCCGATCATGAGTACTCATCCTTGAGTCGTTGTCATGTTCGCCCCGCAATAATGCAAGGCTTGAATATCGTGATTGCATGGCCGGTACGCTTGCCCCGGCAGGGGAGTGGGCGTCCGACGGCCTCTGTGATGCAGGGATGAAGAGAAACCGACCATTGCCGTCGGAATTGGTTAAATTTTGTGCTATATTCCGCGACCGCGATTTTTCATCTCAACACCGGTCGTCCGACATGCAAGCAGCCAAGCCGTTATTTGACTATCCAAAATATTGGGCCGAATGTTTCGGGCCAGCGCCATTCCTGCCGATGAGCAGGGAGGAGATGGATCAGCTTGGCTGGGATTCCTGCGACATCATCATTGTTACGGGAGATGCCTACGTTGATCATCCGTCGTTCGGCATGGCAATCATCGGCCGGCTGCTGGAGTCGCAAGGCTTCCGCGTCGGGATCATTGCCCAACCGAACTGGCAGTCCAAAGACGACTTCATGAAGCTCGGCGAGCCGAACCTGTTCTTCGGCGTCGCGGCCGGCAACATGGACTCGATGATCAACCGCTACACCGCCGACAAGAAAATCCGTTCCGATGACGCCTACACCCCGGGCGGCATGGCCGGCAAGCGTCCGGATCGCGCCAGTCTGGTCTACAGCCAGCGTTGCAAGGAAGCCTACAAGAACGTGCCGATCGTGCTCGGCGGCATCGAAGCTTCGCTGCGCCGCATCGCGCACTACGACTACTGGCAGGATCGGGTGCGCAACTCGATCCTGATCGACGCCTGCGCCGACATCCTCCTGTACGGCAATGCCGAGCGGGCGATTGTCGAAGTCGCCCAGCGTCTGTCCTACGGTCACAAGATTGAAGACATCACTGATGTGCGCGGCACCGCGTTCATCCGTCGTGACACGCCTGCGGGCTGGTACGAAGTCGATTCCACGCGCATTGACCGTCCGGGCAAGGTCGACAAGATCATCAACCCGTACGTGAACACCCAGGACACCCAGGCCTGCGCCATCGAGCAGGAGAAGGGGCCGGTCGATGATCCGGAAGAAGCCAAGGTCGTGCAGATTCTGGCCAGCCCGCGCATGACCCGCGACAAGACCGTGATCCGTCTGCCGTCGATGGAAAAAGTGCGTGGCGATGCGGTGCTGTACGCCCATGCCAACCGCGTGCTGCATTTGGAAACCAACCCGGGCAACGCCCGTGCGCTGGTGCAGAAGCATGGCGAAGTCGACGTCTGGTTCAATCCGCCACCGATTCCGATGACCACTGAAGAAATGGACTACGTGTTCGGCATGCCTTACGCACGTGTCCCGCATCCTGCGTACGGCAAGGAAAAAATCCCGGCCTACGACATGATCCGTTTCTCGGTGAACATCATGCGTGGCTGCTTCGGCGGCTGCACCTTCTGCTCGATCACCGAGCACGAAGGCCGGATCATCCAGAACCGTTCCGAAGAGTCGATCATTCGCGAAATCGAAGAGATCCGCGACAAGGTGCCAGGCTTCACCGGCGTCATTTCCGACCTCGGCGGCCCGACCGCGAACATGTACCGCATCGCCTGCAAGACGCCGGAAATCGAATCCGCGTGCCGCAAGCCGTCCTGCGTGTTTCCGGGGATCTGCCCGAACCTGAACACCGACCATTCCTCGCTGATTCAGTTGTACCGTAGCGCCCGTGCGTTGCCGGGTGTGAAGAAGATTCTGATCGCTTCCGGCCTGCGTTATGACCTCGCGGTCGAGTCGCCGGAGTACGTCAAGGAGCTGGTGACCCACCATGTGGGTGGCTATCTGAAGATCGCCCCGGAACACACCGAGGAAGGTCCGCTCAACCAGATGATGAAGCCGGGCATTGGCAGCTATGACAAGTTCAAGCGCATGTTCGAGAAGTACACCAAGGAAGCAGGCAAAGAGCAGTACCTGATTCCGTACTTCATCGCCGCACACCCGGGCACCACCGACGAAGACATGATGAACCTGGCCCTGTGGCTCAAGGGCAATGGCTTCCGTGCCGACCAGGTGCAGGCGTTCTACCCGTCGCCGATGGCCACCGCCACCGCGATGTACCACTCGGGCAAGAACCCGCTACGCAAGGTCAGCTACAAGAGTGACAGCGTGACCATCGTCAAGAGCGAAGAGCAACGTCGTCTGCACAAGGCGTTCCTGCGTTATCACGATCCGAAAGGCTGGCCGATGCTGCGTGAAGCGCTGCAACGCATGGGCCGTAGCGATCTGATCGGGCCGGGCAAGGATCAATTGATTCCGTTGCATCAGCCGTCTACCGACACCTACCAGAGCGCCCGTCGCAAGAACTCGACGCCGGCTGGCAGCCATAAAGTGGCGAAGGAAGGTAAAGAGAAGACCACCAGGATTCTCACTCAGCACACCGGCCTGCCGCCGCGTGCCAGTGATGGCGGCAATCCGTGGGACAAGCGTGAACAGGCCAAGGCTGCGGCGTTCGCCCGCAACCAGCAGGCTGCCAAGGAGCGCAAGGACGCGGCCAAAGGCAAAGGGCCGAAGCCGACACGCAAACCGGTCGTGCCACGCTAAAGCAAACGCCAACCTTCGGGTTGGCGTTTTTTTTTGAGTCAAAAGATCGCAGCCTGCGGCAGCTCCTACAGTGGGATTCGTGTTTCCCTGTAGGAGCTGCCGCAGGCTGCGATCTTTTGATCTTCGCCACAATTAGGCGCAACTTCGCCAAACCATTTCCTCGCATCGCCCGATTTTGGTGCTGTACTGCCCTGAGCATTCCGCAAAAGCGCCCGAGCCTGTGCATGGCATAAGTCTTGCGCGCTGTCGAATACGCTTAGGGCTCGCAGGAGGCACGCCGTGTCGATTCATGTCGCATTGCATCACGTCACGCATTACCGCTACGACCGCGCTGTCGAACTCGGCCCGCAGATCGTTCGCCTGCGCCCGGCTGCCCACAGCCGCACGCGGATTCTCTCGTATGCGCTGAAAGTCTCGCCCGAGCAGCACTTCATCAACTGGCAGCAGGACCCACAGGGCAACTACCTCGCCCGGTTGGTGTTCCCGGAGAAAACCGACGAACTGCGCATTGAAGTCGACCTGCTGGCGGAAATGGCGGTGTTCAACCCGTTCGACTTCTTCCTCGAACCCTACGCCGAGAAAATCCCCTTCGCCTATGCCGCCGATGAGCGCAAGGAGCTGGCGCCGTACCTCGAAACCTTGCCGCTGACGCCGGCATTCAAAGCCTATCTCGACGGCATCGACCGCACGCCGCTGCCCGCTGTGGATTTTCTGGTCGCGATCAATCAGCTTCTGAGCGAAGACATCAATTACCTGATTCGCATGGAGCCGGGCGTGCAAACCCCGGAGCACACCCTCGAACACGCCTCTGGATCGTGCCGCGACTCGGCATGGCTGCTGGTGCAATTGCTGCGCAACCTCGGACTGGCGGCGCGGTTTGTCTCCGGTTACCTGATTCAACTGACCGCCGACGTGAAAAGTCTCGACGGGCCATCCGGCACCGAGGTGGATTTCACCGATCTGCATGCCTGGTGCGAAGTGTATTTGCCGGGCGCTGGCTGGATCGGCCTTGATGCCACGTCAGGGCTGTTCGCCGGTGAAGGGCATATTCCGTTGGCCTGTAGTCCCGATCCTTCCTCGGCGGCACCGATCAGCGGCATGGTCGAGCCCTGCGAAACCCGGTTCAGCCATGAAATGTCCGTGGAGCGGATTTGGGAGGCGCCACGGGTCACCAAACCCTACACCGACGAGCAGTGGCTGGCGATTCAGGCGCTGGGCCGGCAGATCGACGCCGACCTGCTGGAGGGCGACGTACGCCTGACCATGGGCGGCGAGCCGACCTTCGTCTCCATCGACGACCCGGACGGCGCCGAATGGAACACTGCCGCCCTCGGCGAAGACAAGCGTCGGCTCTCAGCCGAGCTGTTCCAGCGCATGCGTAAACATTACGCGCCGCAGGGGCTGGTGCATTTCGGCCAGGGCAAGTGGTATCCCGGCGAACAGCTGCCGCGCTGGTCGCTCAATTGCTATTGGCGCCGCGACGGCGTGCCGATCTGGCGCAACAACGCGTTGATCGCCGATGAACAGCAGGATTACGCCGCCGATGGCGAACTGGCCGGACGCTTTCTGGCCAGTGTTGCCGAACGTCTGAAACTGCCTGCGCGGTTTGTGTTTCCGGCCTACGAGGACAATTTCTATTACCTGTGGCGTGAGGGCACTTTACCGAGCAACGTCAGCGCCGAAGATTCGCGTCTGGAAGAACCGCTGGAGCGTGCGCGGCTGCGCAAAGTCTTCAGTCAGGGACTCGACAAGGTCATCGGCCAGGTGCTGCCGCTGGCGCGCACCGCCAAGGGCGATCAATGGCAGAGCGGGCGCTGGTATCTGCGCGACGAGCATTGCCGTCTGGTGCCGGGCGACTCGCCGCTGGGCTATCGTTTGCCGTTGGGCGCGCAGCCTTGGGTGAAAGCGGCCGAGTATCCGTTTATCCATCCCCAGGACCCGAACCAGGACTTCCCCGAGCTACCGCAGACTGCGCAACTCTACAGTCACGGCGAACCGGCCTCGGCTGACGAACGCCAACCGAAAATCGACGAATCCGCCGACTGGCTGACCCGCACCGCGTTCTGCGCCGAAGCCCGTGAGGGCCGTTTGTACCTGTTCATGCCGCCGCTGGAGCGGGTCGAGGATTATCTGGAGTTGGTCGCAGCCATCGAAGCCACCGCTGAAGAGCTGCGCTGCCCGGTGCTGCTGGAGGGCTACGAGCCGCCCGGCGATCCGCGCCTGAGCAACTTCCGTATCACCCCGGACCCGGGCGTGATTGAGGTCAACGTGCAGCCGTCGGCGACCTGGGACGAGTTGGTCGAGCGCACCGAGTTTCTCTATGAAGAGGCGCGGCAAACCCGCCTGACCACTGAGAAGTTCATGATCGACGGGCGCCATACCGGCACCGGCGGCGGCAACCACTTCGTCCTCGGTGGCGCGACACCGGCCGACTCGCCGTTTCTGCGGCGTCCCGATCTGCTGCGCAGTTTGATCAGTTACTGGCACAACCATCCGTCGTTGTCCTATCTGTTTTCCGGCTTGTTCATCGGTCCGACGTCCCAGGCGCCGCGTGTCGATGAGGCGCGTAACGACGCCTTGTATGAACTGGAAATTGCCTTCGCGCAGATGCCGGAGCCGGGCGAGGAGTGCGCGCCGTGGCTGGTCGATCGACTTTTGCGCAACTTGCTGATCGATGTCACCGGCAACACCCATCGCGCAGAGTTCTGCATCGACAAACTCTATTCACCGGACGGCGCCACCGGGCGCCTCGGCTTGCTGGAGCTGCGCGCCTTTGAAATGCCGCCGCACGCGCGCATGAGCCTGGCCCAGCAATTGTTGTTGCGGGCGCTGGTCGCACGTTTCTGGCGCGAGCCTTATGCGCCGTCGAAACTGGCGCGCTGGGGCACCGAACTGCACGATCGGTTCATGTTGCCGCACTTCATCGAACAGGATTTCGCCGACGTCATCGTTGAACTCAATAGCGCCGGTTATCCGCTGCGGGCCGAGTGGTTCGCGGCGCATCTGGAATTTCGTTTTCCCAAGGTTGGCGATTACGCGGTCAACGGTATCGAACTGGAACTGCGTCAGGCCCTTGAGCCTTGGCATGTGCTGGGTGAGGAGGGCACGACGGGTGGCACGGTACGTTACGTCGATTCATCCCTGGAGCGCTTGCAGGTCAAGCTCAAAGGCCTGCCACCGCAACGCTACCTGCTGACCTGCAACGGCATCGCGGTGCCATTGCATCCGACCGGGCGAGTCGGCGAGTTCGTCGCCGGCGTACGTTACCGCGCCTGGCAACCGGCCAACTGCCTGCAACCGACCATCCCCGTGCACGCGCCACTGGTGTTCGACCTGCTCGATACGTGGATGGCGCGCTCTGTGGGCGGCTGTCAGTACCACGTCGCGCATCCGGGCGGGCGCAATTACGAATCGCTGCCGGTCAACGCCAACGAAGCGGAGAGCCGGCGCATGGCGCGTTTCTTCCGGGTGGGACACACCCCGGGGAAACTTCCTATACCCAATGTGGAAATAAACGACGAGCTACCGATGACAATCGATTTGCGCCGTTTCTGAATCGCACACAGCGCCCGGATTTTTCGTCTATCCGGGCGTCATGTGCCTGCGTTAGTCTGACCTTTCCCTGCTGTCTGCCGAGCTTTCCATGCCTGACCTGCTAGACCGCTACCCGCTGACGGCGGGCACTTATCACGAACTGCTGGATGCCAGCGGTGCGGTGCGCCCGCATTGGCAGCGGCTGTTCGACCAACTGCAGCGCAGCACCCCGGCGCAACTGGTGCAGCGTCAGGCGTTGCTGGCGCGCCAGATTCAGGAAAACGGCGTCACCTATAACGTCTATGCCGATCCAAAAGGCGCGGATCGGCCGTGGGAGCTGGACTTGCTGCCGCACGTGATTGCGGCGGATGAGTGGCAGCAATTGTCGGCCGGGATCGCCCAGCGAGCACGACTGCTCAATGCCGTGCTGGCCGATTTGTATGGGCCTCAGCGCTTGATCAGCGAAGGCTTGTTGCCGGCGGAACTGGTATTTGGTCACAACAATTTTCTGTGGCCGTGTCAGGGCATTGTGCCGCCGGACAGTGCTTTTCTGCATCTGTATGCCGTGGATCTGGCGCGCACGCCGGACGGGCGCTGGTGGGTGACGGCAGATCGCACGCAGGCACCCTCGGGTGCCGGTTACGCCTTGGAAAACCGCACCATCGTGTCCCGCGCCTTCCCCGAGTTGTACCGTGATCTGAAGGTGCGGCATCTGGCCGGCTTCTTTCGCACGTTGCAGGAAACACTTGCTCGACAGGCGCCCACTGATGACGAGGCGCCGCTGGTGGTGCTGCTGACGCCGGGGCGGTTCAACGAAAGCTATTTCGAACACCTCTATCTGGCGCGTCAGCTCGGTTATCCATTGGTGGAGGGCGGTGATCTGACGGTGCGTGATGCCACGGTCTACCTGAAAACCCTCAGCGGCCTGCGCCGGGTGCACGCGATCATGCGGCGGCTCGACGACGACTTCTGCGATCCACTGGAGCTGCGCACGGACTCGGCGCTTGGCGTTCCCGGTCTGCTTGAGGCGGTGCGGCAGGGGCGGGTGCTGGTCGCCAACGCGCTGGGCAGCGGCGTGTTGGAGTCGCCGGGTTTGCTGGGTTTTCTGCCGAGGATCAACCAATTCCTGTTCGGCGAAGAATTGATCCTGCCCTCCATTGCAACCTGGTGGTGTGGTGAGGCGCCGGTATTGGCTCAGGCGCTGGAAAAACTGCCTGAACTGTTGATCAAACCGGCCTTTCCTTCACAAAGCTTCGCGCCGGTGTTCGGCCGCGATCTGAGTGAAAAGCAGCGCCAATCCCTCGCTGAGCGCATGCAGGCGCGTCCTTACGCCTATGTTGCGCAAGAGTTGGCCCAGCTCTCCCAGGCGCCAATCTGGCAAGCCGAAGACGGCCAGTTGCAACCTCGAGCGATCGGTATGCGTGTGTACGCGACGGCCAGCGGTGATGGCTATCGAGTGCTGCCGGGCGGGCTGACCCGAGTGGCGGCCGAGGCTGACGCGGAAGTGGTGTCGATGCAGCGCGGCGGGGCGAGCAAGGACACCTGGGTGCTGGGCGATCGTCCGCCGAGCGGCGAACAGTGGAAGACTCAGCGCAACGTCGGCGTGCACGATCTGGTCAGGCGTGATCCTTATCTGCCGTCGCGGGTGGTGGAAAACCTGTTCTGGTTCGGTCGTTACTGCGAGCGCTGCGACGACAGTGCGCGGCTGCTGCGCATCATGCTCGCGCGGTATGTCGACGGCGACGACCCGCAAGCGCTGCAAGCCGCGGTCGATCTCGGCGAGCGACTGTCGCTGTTGCCGGACGAAGGTGAACTGCCGGAGCGTTTGCTGGCCGCGCTGCTCGGCGAAGACTGGTCGTTCAGCCTGCGCTCCAACCTGCAACGCTTGCAGTGGGCGGCTTCGCAGGTGCGCGGCAAGCTCTCCCGGGAAAACTGGCAGGCGCTGGTCGAGTTGCAGCGTGAAGCGTTGGAGCTGGAGACCGACGAGCCGGATTTTGGCGAGTTGCTGGATTTTCTCAACCGCTTGGTGATGTCGTTGGCGGCGCTGTCAGGGTTTGCCCTGGACGACATGACCCGTGACGAAGGCTGGCGCTTCCTGATGATCGGTCGGCGTATCGAACGGCTGCAATTTCTCAGCAGCAGTCTGGCGGGGTTTCTGCGTGGCGCCGGTGCGTTCGATCAGGCCGGGCTTGAGTGGTTGCTGGAACTGGGCAATAGCAGCATTACTTACCGCTCACGTTATCTGGCGGTGGCTCAGTTGATTCCGGTGCTCGACCTGTTGCTGCTCGATGAACAGAACCCGCATGCGGTGTTGTTCCAGCTGAAACTGGTGACTCGTACGTTGAAACGCCTGAACGATGATTTCGGCGTGCCACGGGAGGCCGGATTGCCGCAACTGGTCGAGCGTCTGGCACGATTTGATCTGGGCTGCCTGGAGAATCCATTGTTCGGAGCATCCAGCGTGCGCTCGGCGCTCGATGGTCTGGCGGATCTGCTGCAAGAGATCGCCGAAGCCAGCGGGCAAGTCTCGGATCGACTGGCCCTGCGCCATTTCGCCCATGTCGATGATGTCAGCCAGCGCACGGTGTCCGTCTGATGAGCGCGCATTACCAGATCTTCCACGACACCTGTTACCACTACGACAGCCCGGTTTCCTTGGCCCAGCAATTGGCGCACCTGTGGCCGCGCGAGTGCAGTTGGCAGCGCTGTACGCAACGACAATTGCTGATCAGCCCGCAACCATCGGCACGGCGCGATGAGCTGGATGTGTTCGGCAATCCGTTGACGCGGTTGGCGTTCGAGCGACCGCACGATGAGTTGCAGGTCAACGCCCGGCTCACCGTTGAAGTGCTGACGCGACTGTCGCTCGATTTCAACCAGTCTCCGGCGTGGGAGCTGACACGCAATGCACTGACCTACAGCAGCCAGCCGCTGCCCTCCGATCTGCTTGAGGCTTGCCGTTATCGTTTCCAGTCACCGTACGTGCATTTGAAACGCAGTTTCGTCGAGTTCTCGCAAAGCTGTTTTCCACCCGGGCAGCCGTTAATGTTGGGCGTGCAGGCTCTGATGCAGAAGATTTTCAGCGAATTCACCTTTGATGCCGAAGCCACCCAGGTGGCGACGCCGCTCGTGGAAGTGCTTGAGCGCCGTCGTGGGGTCTGTCAGGACTTCGCGCATCTGATGCTGGCCTGCTTGCGCTCAAGAGGCCTGGCGGCACGTTATATCAGCGGCTATCTGTTGACTAGGCCACCACCGGGGCAGCCACGATTAATCGGCGCCGATGCGTCGCATGCCTGGGTATCGGTGTTTTGCCCGGTGCTGGGCTGGGTGGATTTCGATCCGACCAACAATGTGCAGCCGGCGCTGGAGCACATCACTTTGGCGTGGGGACGGGATTTTTCTGATGTGTCGCCGTTGCGCGGGGTGATTCTGGGCGGGGGGAGCCATGATCCGGAAGTGCGGGTCACGGTGATGCCAGTCGAGTGACACAATCCCTGTGGGGGCGGGTTCTCGTGTGGTGTTCGGATGCGGAGGGGAGAACTGTGAGGGCCGGCGGTCATACCGCCAGCCCCTTCACGGATCCGCGGGGTCTGATTTCGATCATCAAACCCGGTGGGGCTCAGGCGTCGGGCGCCTGATCTTTCGGTGCTTCGGTTGCATCAACATCATCATCCGTCGCCACTTCACCGTCAGGGTTCAGTGCCGCTTCTTCAGCTACTTGTTTCTTGCGCTGAAGCTTTTCCTCTTTCTTCTTTTCCTTTTCCAGGTCTCGTTGACGTTTGGCGAAGGAGTAATTGGGTTTGGCCATGGGCGATCCTCTGGGGTCGAAGGTGAGGTTGAGCGGCGCGTATTCTGCCCTGTATCGGTGCCCGGCGGTTAGCCGGGTTTTTGGTCGACCCACTTTGGCGTGACGGTCGGCTTCCAGTTATCCAGGGCGTGGAGCAGCGTTTGCGGCGATTCGCTCACTTGCAGCATGTCACGGTGTGGCTCGCGAACGAAGCCTTCGCCGACGATATGGTCGAGAAAAGCAGTGAGTTTGCTGTAGAAACCCTTCACTTCCAGCAGGCCCAACGGTTTGCCGTGGTAGCCGAGCTGGCCCCAGGTCCAGACTTCGAACAGTTCTTCCAGTGTGCCGAGGCCACCGGGCAGCGCGATAAACGCGTCGCTGAGTTCGGCCATCCGCGCCTTGCGGGCGTGCATGCCGTCGACCACTTCCAGACGCGTCAGGCCTTTGTGACCGATTTCCTTGTCCATCAGGCTCTGCGGGATGATGCCGATCACCTCGCCACCGGCGGCCAGTGCGGCATCGGCAACGATGCCCATCAAACCGACGGCGCCACCGCCATAGACCAACGTCAACTTGCGCTCGGCCAATGCGCGACCAAGGGCCACGGCGGCTTCGGTATAAGCTGGGTCAGTGCCGGCGTTGGCACCGCAAAATACACAAACGGATGTGAGAGACATGCCTTTCTCCGGTATCGAATCAGTCGCACAGGGTACTGGCTGGCACGCCTCGATCCAAGGTTTAGCGTTCGCGCTCCGGCGATTCAAAGGTACCGCTGGCGCCACAGGCATAGGCGGCGAGCAAGCTGCACAACAGGCCGTTAAAGATCATGACAGACGCTCCGTTTCAGTGAGATGCGCCGATCATGGACTCAGCCGGATGTTCTGGCCGTTAGATTGTTTCGATGAGTGTCATAGCCTGAAAGTTGTATACAATTTTTGACTCAAGTCATAGGAACTTGCGAAGATTTCAGGCAGTCTTTCAACCATTAGTGTTTTTGTTAACCCTGCCTTGGAGATTCACCATGTTTTCCAAAGTTGTTGCGGTATCCCTGCTGGCGCTGGCCAGCAGCCAATTGATGGCTGCCGAGTGCAAAACCACCGTTGACTCCACCGACCAGATGTCCTTCAACACCAAGGCCATTGAAATCGACAAGAGCTGCAAGACCTTCACCATCGAACTGACCCACTCCGGCAGCCTGCCGAAGAACGTCATGGGCCATAACCTGGTGATCAGCAAAGAAGCTGACATGCAGCCGATCGCCACCGATGGCCTGGCTGCCGGTATCGACAAGAACTACCTGAAGGACGGTGATGCTCGCGTCATCGCTCACACCAAAATCATCGGCGCCAAGGAAACCGACTCGGTGACCTTCGATGTGTCGAAGCTCAATGCCAGTGAAAAATACGGCTTCTTCTGCTCGTTCCCTGGCCACATCTCGATGATGAAAGGCACTGTGACCCTGAAGTAATCAGGTTCACCGCGTCATCGTTCTTCGCGGGCAGGCCCGCTCCCACATTCGACCGCGATCAACTGTGGGAGCGAGCCTGCTCGCGAAAGGTGCAGTTGCATCGACAGATAATCTGGCCAAAGAAAAGCCCGCTGAGGATCACTCCCCAGCGGGCTTTTTCATTCGTTCACGGATTACGGTGCGAACGGCATCACGCGTTTGTGATGGGTCTTGTTGTACGTATCAACAATGATCTTGAACGCCTCTTCACGCAGCGGCTCACCGTGCAGGAACGCATCGATCTCGGTGTAGGTCACGCCGTGGGACGCTTCGTCCGGTTTGCCCGGCGACAGGTCTTCGAGGTCCGCCGTCGGGACTTTCTCGACCAGCGACTCCGGCGCGCCGAAGCTGCGGGCGATCGCCCGTACCTGGTTTTTCACCAGACCGCTGAGCGGGGCGAGGTCGCAGGCACCGTCGCCGAACTTGGTGAAAAACCCCATCACCGCTTCCGCTGCATGGTCGGTCCCGATCACCAGACCACCCGCCGCACCAGCAATCGTGTACTGCGCAACCATGCGCATCCGCGCCTTGGTGTTACCGAGCACAAAATCCACCGATACCGCGTGCTTGCCTTCGAACGCCGCGACTTCACTGGCCAGCGCTTTTACCGCCGGGCCGATGTTGACGGTGTGGCGTTCGTCTGGATCGATGAAATCCACCGAGGCCTGCGCGTCGTGCTCGTCGAACTGTGTTTCATACGGCAGGCGTACGGCGATGAACTTGTACGCATTGTCGCCGCTACGTTCGCGCAATTCACGCATCGCGCGCTGGGCCAGCAGCCCGGCTGTCAGCGAGTCGACGCCGCCGCTTATGCCCAGCACCAGCGCCTTGAGCCCGGAATTGACCAGGCAGTCCTGAATGAAGGTAATGCGCCGGGCGATCTCGGCTTGCAGGGCCTGATGGTCGGCGAACGGCGGTTGCACCTTGAGCTGTTCAGCAATCTCACGCTGTACGGCTTGCATGAATTCACTCCTTGCTAGATAGACTGGAATCGGCAGGAACCTGGAAAACGTGTCGCAAATAGGCGACAAAATTCGGATCTTTGCAGTGGGTCTTGCCTGGCTCGTCGGAGATCTTTGCCACCGGTTGGCCGTTGCAGGCGGTCATTTTAAGCACGATGCTCATCGGTTCGACACCCGGAATGTCACAGGTCAGGTTGGTACCGATGCCGAAGCTCACGTTGATCCGCTCGTGCAGTGCGCGGAATATCTCCAGCGACCGGGGCAAGGTCAGGCTGTCGGAGAACACCAGCGTCTTGCTCATCGGGTCGATGCCGAGCTTGTGATAGTGGGCGATGCATTTTTCGCCCCAGGCCACAGGGTCCCCGGAATCGTGGCGCAAACCGTCGAAAAGCTTGGCAAAGAACAAGTCGAAATCGCCGAGGAAAGCATCGGTGGTGATGCAATCGGTGAGGGCGATCCCCAGCAACCCCCGGTACTCGCGGACCCAGCAATCGAGGGCGGCGATCTGACTGTCGATCAGCCTTGGGCCGAGTTGCTGGTGCGCCATGATCCACTCGTGGGCCATGGTGCCCAGCGGTTTCATGTCCAGTTCGCGCGACAGGTGCACATTGCTGGTGCCGACGAATCGGCCGGGGAAATCGTGCTTGAGCACGTTCACCACTTCTTCCTGTACCCGGTAGGAAAACCGCCGACGGGTGCCGAAATCGGCGACCTGCAATTGCGATAGTTCATCGGCCGAAGCATTGGCGGTGAGCCAGTCGAACTTGCGATAGAGCTGTTCACGCGCCTGTTCGAGCACGGTCTCGCGGTAGCGATAACGGTTGCGCACTTCGCTGACGATGGCCAGCAGCGGCACTTCGTAGAGGATCACATGCAGCCACGGTCCGCGCAGGCGGATAAACAGTTCGCCGTTTTCGATGCCGGTGTGCAGGTAGCGCAGATTGAAGCGGAACAAGCCGAGGAAGCGCAGGAAGTCCGGTTTCAGGAAGCTGATGCGCTCCAGAAAACTCAGTTGATCGGCGCTCAGGCTCAGTTCGGCCAGACGCTCGATCTGAAAGCGGATCTCGGCCAGATACGGACGCAAGTCCTCACTGTTACGGCAACGAAACTCCCATTCGACTTCGACGTTGGGGTAGTTGTGCAGCACCGCCTGCATCATCGTCAGCTTGTAGAAGTCGGTGTCGAGCAGGTTCTGCACGATGCGATCGGCAAACACACTCTCGCTCATAACGGGGTCTCCAGGTGCGCCGCGCCGTAGCGCGGTCTCGAACAATGGCGCTAGTGGCGCATATCAGTGGTGGGGATTGCCAGCGCTTTTTTAGACAACATCAATCTCTGTGGGAGCGAGTCTGCTCGCGAAAGCGTCATGGCAATCGACATTGATATTGAATGTGGCGGCCTTTTCGCGAGCAGGCTCGCTCCCACAGTTTGAATATGATCAGGCAATGGGACTGTCGATCTGCTCCAGCATCCACTTCACAAAATCCCTCACCTTGGGCACTTCCGCAGAGTGTTCCGGGTAGGCCAGGTAATAGGCGTCGGTGCTGGGCATTGCATGCTGCCAGGGTATGACCAGTTTGCCGTCGGCCAATTCCTCTTCCACCAGAAACCGTGGCAGCAGCGCTACACCGCAGCCGACCTGTGCGGCGCGGATGCACATGTAAAAGGTTTCAAAGCGCGGGCCGTGGTAGCTGTGTTCGGTCTGATGACCCTGACTGTCGAACCAGTCGTGCCAGGCCTGTGGGCGCGAGGCATTCTGCAGCAGCACCAGGTCGGTGAGTTGCGTCGGATCAGTGAAAGGCTGGTCGGGCAAGCTGCCGGGCGCGCACACCGGCACAAGCTCTTCGCCGAACAGCTTCAGGCATTCAGTCCCCGGGCGTGAGCCTTGGCCGAAATAGAACGCCAGATCGCTGCGCCCTTGCAGCAAATCGTCGGCCTCCTGTTCGTTGCACAGGTCCAGATGGATCGACGGATGGCGCAAGCGCCAGCCTTTCAGGCGGGGTACCAGCCAGCGGGCGCCGAAGGTCGAAGGCGTGGAGACGCGCAGGACTTCGGTTTCACCGCCGTAGGAACGCAGGTAGTGGGTCGACATCTCTACCTGCGTGAGGATTTTTCTGACTTCCACCAGGTACAAATCCCCAGCCGGGGTCATCTGCAAACGCCGACGTATCCGGCGGAACAACAAGTGCTGCAACAACTCCTCTAGCTGCGCGACCTGTTTGCTGACGGCGCTTTGGGTGAGGTTCAGTTCCTCGGCGGCCCGGGTGAAACTCAGGTGCCGGGTCACGGCCTCGAAGCACTGCAATGCGGTGATCGAAGGCAAGTGGCGTTTGTTCAGCATGGCCGATCCTTTTCTTGTCTTTCTATGCGCAGCATGAATAAACGGAATGATATCTCGCGTAAAGGTCGTTTGTTGCCTCGCCGTACTGACGCTACAACTAAAGGCCTGCCCGGTCGTGAAAAACCGACCGCACACATTCAGTTTTTTGCTTGAGGAGTGACCCATGGTTGCCGCATTGCTTGATCGTCTTGGTGTGAACCCGGCCCTTTATCAGAACGGCAAAGTGCCGGTGCATTCGCCGATCGACGGCAGCCGCATTGCCGCCGTCAACTGGGAAGGCCCGGCCGAAGTCGAGCAGCACATCAGTCGCGCAGATCATGCGTTCGAAGCGTGGCGCAAGGTGCCGGCCCCGCGCCGCGGCGAATTGGTGCGCCAATTCGGCGAAGTGTTGCGCGAGTACAAAGCCGATCTCGGCGAGCTGGTCTCGTGGGAGGCGGGCAAGATCACTCAGGAGGGCTTGGGTGAAGTGCAGGAGATGATCGACATCTGCGACTTCGCCGTCGGTCTGTCCCGCCAACTGTACGGCTTGACCATCGCCTCCGAGCGTCCGGGCCACCACATGCGTGAAACCTGGCATCCACTGGGCGTGGTTGGCGTCATCAGCGCCTTTAACTTCCCGGTTGCCGTGTGGGCGTGGAACACCACGCTGGCGCTGGTCTGCGGCAACCCGGTGGTGTGGAAACCTTCGGAGAAAACCCCGCTGACGGCGCTGGCCTGTCAGGCGCTGTTTGACCGCGTGGTGAAGAATTTCAGCGATGCTCCGGCGAGTCTCTGCCAAGTGATCATCGGTGGCCGTGACGCCGGTGAGGCGCTGGTCGATGACCCGCGAGTGGCGCTGATCAGTGCAACTGGCAGCACCCGCATGGGCCGCGAAGTGGCGCCCAAAGTCGCTGCGCGTTTCGCGCGCAGCATTCTCGAACTGGGCGGCAACAACGCGATGATCCTCGGTCCGAGTGCCGACCTCGACATGGCCGTGCGCGCAATCCTGTTCAGCGCGGTCGGCACTGCTGGCCAGCGTTGCACCACGCTGCGTCGCTTGATTGCCCACGAGTCGGTGAAGGAAGAAATCGTCACTCGCCTCAAGGCTGCGTACGCGAAGGTGCGTATCGGCCACCCGCTGGAAGGCAATCTGATCGGCCCGCTGATCGATAAACACAGCTTCGAAAACATGCAGGATGCGCTGGAGCAGGCGTTGAGCGAGGGCGGCCGGGTGTTCGGCGGCAAGCGTCAATTGCAGGATCAATTCCCCAGTGCTTACTACGTCTCGCCAGCGATTGTTGAAATGCCGGAGCAGAGCGACGTGGTCTGCAGCGAGACCTTCGCGCCGATCCTGTACGTGGTCGGCTACAGCGATTTCGAGGAAGCGCTGCGCCTGAACAACGCTGTGCCGCAAGGCCTGTCATCGTGCATTTTCACCACGGATGTGCGCGAGGCCGAACGGTTCATGTCGGCGGTCGGCAGCGACTGTGGCATCGCCAACGTCAATATCGGCCCGAGCGGCGCGGAAATCGGCGGCGCGTTTGGTGGCGAGAAGGAGACCGGTGGCGGTCGTGAGTCGGGCTCCGATGCCTGGCGCGGGTACATGCGCCGCCAGACCAACACCGTGAACTATTCGCTGGAGTTGCCGCTGGCGCAGGGCATTACGTTCGACTGATATCAGGGCGGCTCTTTCCCTGTGGGAACGTGGCTGTTCGCGAAGACCATGAGTCAGTCGACATCAAAGTTGGCTGAAACGCCGCTTTCGCGAGCAGGCTCGCTCCCACAGGATCACCAGTGTGTTTGGCAGGTTTCTGTTGGAGTCTGGCAATGCCGTTACGCGAAGAATGTCTGTGGGAAAAGCTCACGCCACTAAGGCCCGATAACACGGCGCTCAAGGGTGAGGTCAAGGTTGATGTCTGCGTGATCGGCGCCGGGTTCACCGGGTTGTCGGCGGCACTGCATCTGTTGGAAAAAGGCAAAACCGTCTGCCTGCTGGAAGCTCATCGTGCCGGTCACGGCGGCTCCGGGCGCAATGTCGGACTGGTCAACGCCGGTATGTGGATCCCGCCGGACGAGATCGAAGCCGGTTTCGGCGAGGCGATCGGCAGCCAGCTCAACCGCATGCTCGGGGCCGCGCCTTCACTGGTGTTCAGCCTTGTGGATAAGTACAGCATCGATTGCCAGCTACGCCGCGAAGGCACGTTGCACATGGCGCACAACGCCAAGGGCGAGGCGGATCTGCGCAGTCGTGAGCAGCAATGGAAACGCCGCGGCGCACCGGTCGAATTGCTGACCGGCAAGGCCTGTGAACAAGCCACCGGTACGCAGAAAATCGCCGCTGCCCTGCTTGATCGTCGCGCCGGCACGCTCAATCCGATGGCGTATGTCACCGGTCTGGCGAATGCCGTGATCAGCCTCGGTGGGCAGATGTTTGATCATTCTCCGGTCACTCGACTTGAGCGCGTGGGGCAACATTGGTCAGTGCAGACCGAGCACGGTTCGGTGCTGGCCGAGCAAGTGGTGATCGCCTCCAACGCCTATACCGAAGGCGACTGGACCGAACTCAAGCGCAACTTCTTCCCCGGTTACTACTATCAGGTCGCCTCGGTGCCACTGACCGAAGATGCCGCGCAGGACATTCTGCCGGGCGGGCAGGGGTCGTGGGATACGCGGCAAGTGTTGAGCAGCATTCGCCGCGACAAAGAAGGGCGGTTGTTGCTCGGCAGTCTCGGCAACGGCAATCAGAAACCGGCCTGGTTTCTCAAGGCCTGGGCCGATCGGGTGCAACAGCATTATTTCCCCAATCTGAAACCTGTCGAATGGGAATGCACCTGGACAGGGCGTATTGCGTTCACGCCCGATCACTTGATGCGCCTGTTCGAACCGGCGCCCGGTCTGGTTGCCGTCACCGGTTATAACGGCCGTGGCGTGACGACCGGCACCGTGGTGGGCAAGGCCTTCGCCGATTACCTGTGTAATGGCAATCCTCAGGCCCTGCCAATTCCCTTTGCACCGATGCAGCCGCTGGCAGGCGTGGGGTTGCGCAGTTGTCTCTACGAGGCCGGGTTTTCGCTGTATCACGCGGGCCAGTGCCTGCGCATCGTCATCTGATTGTTGAAATATGTTGCGTGGAGCGGCGCTTTTTCGCTTAGCGACTAGCCTGTAATGGTGCGGGTTGTAGCAGTCCCGCACCAGCAGTGTGCAGTTCGGTGACGCGGGCTGTTACAGGCTGGTTGCACGTCGATTGGTGCCGCGGTTGCAATGATGGCGCGAGTGGGTTGCGCCTGAAGAAATAAATGGTTTCACCTTCCGCGGTTTAGACGGTTGCACGCCCAATGAAAATGGGAACGAAACAGTCGAAATAACAAGAAAGCAGCGACTTTTTGAAGAATAAAAAACCGATGGCACGGCCCTTGCTCTGAGCATCAGGAGAAGTGAAGTCGCAGTGCCAACTAAAAAAAACCTTGGAGCACCACCTCATGTCCCAGACGTTTTACAAGAAAGGCTTTCTGGCCCTCGCAGTAGCTACTGCGTTGGGTGTTTCTGCGTTTGCTCAAGCTGATGTGAAAATCGGTGTAGCGGGACCAATGACTGGCGCCAACGCGGCATTTGGCGAGCAGTACATGAAGGGGGCACAGGCAGCGGCTGATGCGGTCAACGCAGCAGGCGGCGTCAACGGGGAGAAAATCGTACTGGTCAAGGGCGATGACGCCTGCGAACCGAAGCAGGCCGTGACGGTCGCCAAGGACCTCACCAACCAGAAAGTTGCCGGCGTGGTCGGTCACTTCTGCTCCTCTTCGACCATTCCAGCGTCGGAAATCTATGACGAAGCGGGCATCATCGCGATCACCCCGGGTTCCACCAACCCGCAAGTGACCGAGCGCGGCCTGAGCGCCATGTTCCGTATGTGCGGCCGTGACGACCAGCAAGGCATCGTTGCCGGCGATTACATCGTCGACGTGCTCAAGGGCAAGAAAGTCGTCGTGCTGCACGACAAAGACACCTACGGTCAGGGCCTGGCCGATGCAACCAAGGCCCAACTGGTCAAGCGCGGCGTGACCCCGGTGCTGTACGAAGGCCTGACCCGTGGTGAAAAAGACTTCAGCACCATCGTCACCAAAATCCGCGGTGCTGGCGCCGACGTTGTCTACTTCGGTGGTCTGCACCCGGAAGCCGGCCCATTGGTTCGTCAACTGCGTGAGCAAGGCCTCAAAGACGTCAAGTTCATGTCCGATGACGGCATCGTTACCGACGAACTGGTGACCACCGCTGGCGGCCCGCAATTCGTCGATGGCGTGCTGATGACCTTCGGCGCCGACCCTCGCATGCTGCCCGACAGCAAGGCTGTGGTAGATGCCTTCCGCAAGGCCGGCACCGAGCCTGAAGGCTACACCCTGTATGCCTACGCTTCGGTTCAGACCCTGGCCGCCGCTTTCAACGGCGCCAAGTCCAACAAGGGCGAAGAAGCTGCTGCCTGGCTGAAGAAAAACCCGGTGAAAACCGTCATGGGCGAGAAAGCCTGGGACTCCAAGGGCGACCTGAAAGTCTCCGACTACGTGGTTTACCAGTGGGACAAGGACGGCAAATACCACCAGCTGGAAAAACAGAAGTAAGGGCTGACGTGATTGCCTGAACCCCACCAATCCAATGTGGGAGAGAGCCTGCTCGCGAAGACGGAATGACTGCCAACACATGTGTTGAATGATCGACCGCATTCGCGAGCAGGCTCGCTCCCACAGGAACGGTGTGGGACGGGCGGATCGTGGCTGACATTGCTCCGACGTAATTCTGTATTTTTCCTAGAAGGACCGCACATCAACGATGTGCAGGTTCTCACTGCGTGAGATTGCGTTATGGATGGTATTTTCCTGCAGCAACTGGTCAACGGCCTGACCCTCGGGTCGGTCTATGGCCTGATCGCCATCGGCTACACAATGGTCTACGGCATCATCGGCATGATCAACTTCGCCCACGGCGAGGTTTACATGATTTCTGCTTACCTGGCGGCAATCAGTCTGGCTCTGCTGGCGTACTTCGGTATCGAATCTTTCCCTCTGCTGATGCTCGGCACCCTGATCTTCACCATCGTTGTCACGGCGGTGTATGGCTGGGTCATCGAGCGTGTTGCCTACAAACCCCTGCGTAACTCCACACGGCTGGCGCCGCTGATCAGCGCCATCGGTATTTCGCTGATCCTGCAAAACTACGCACAGATCGCCCAAGGCGCCAAACAACAGGGCGTTCCGACGCTGCTGACCGGTGCATGGCGGGTTGAAGTCGGTACCGGCTTCGTACAACTGACCTACACCAAAGTCTTCATTCTGGTGGCCGCGTTCGTCGGCATGGGGCTGCTGACCTACATCATCAAGTACACCAAGCTCGGCCGCATGTGCCGCGCCACTCAGCAAGACCGCAAGATGGCTTCGATCCTGGGGATCAACACCGATCGGGTGATTTCCTACGTGTTCATCATCGGTGCCGCCATGGCTGCACTCGCTGGTGTGCTGATCACCATGAACTACGGCACCTTCGACTTCTACGCCGGCTTCATCATCGGTATCAAGGCGTTCACCGCAGCGGTACTCGGCGGGATCGGCTCGCTGCCCGGCGCCATGTTGGGCGGGATCATCCTCGGCATCTCCGAGTCGCTGTTCTCCGGCTTGGTCAACTCCGACTACAAAGACGTGTTCAGCTTCTCGCTGCTCGTACTTGTTCTGGTCTTCCGGCCGCAGGGCCTGTTGGGCCGTCCTCTTGTGTCGAAGGTGTAAGCGATGTCTTCAACCACTAAAAAATCCATTGATGTCAAAAAAAGCCTGGTTGAGGCGATTCTGGCCGGTCTGATTGCCTTGATTGTTTTCGGGCCGATCGTCGGTGTCGTACTCGACGGTTACAGCTTCAACCTTGAAATGACCCGCGTGGCCTGGATCATTGCCATCGTCATGGCCGGCCGCTTTGCCCTCAGCCTGTTTCTGCAAACGCCCAAGGGCCTGAAGATTCTCGACGGATTCGAGAGCGCCGGGTCGGGTGTGCATGTATTGCCCGCCGATCACAAATCAAGCCTGCGCTGGATTATCCCGCTGGTGGTTCTGCTGGCCGTGGCCGTGCCGTTCTTCTCCAACTCGTACCTGCTGGGCGTGGTCATCCTCGGGTTGATCTACGTGCTGTTGGGGCTGGGGCTGAACATTGTGGTTGGCCTGGCCGGTCTGCTCGACCTCGGTTACGTGGCGTTCTACGCCATCGGTGCCTACGGTCTGGCGCTGGGTTATCAATATCTGGGGCTGGGTTTCTGGACGGTGCTGCCGTTGGCGGCGATCACCGCGGGGCTTGCCGGCTGCATCCTCGGTTTCCCGGTGCTGCGCCTGCATGGCGACTATCTGGCGATCGTGACCCTGGGCTTCGGTGAGATCATTCGTCTGGTCCTCAACAACTGGCTGTCCCTGACCGGCGGCCCGAACGGCATGCCGGCACCACTGCCGACGTTCTTCGGTCTGGAGTTCGGCAAGCGCGCGAAGGATGGCGGGGTGCCGTTTCATGAGTTTTTTGGCATCGCTTACAACCCGGACGTGAAATACTACTTCATCTACGCGGTGCTGTTCCTCGTGGTGCTGGCCGTGCTGTACATCAAACATCGACTGGTGAAGATGCCGGTCGGTCGCGCTTGGGAAGCCTTGCGTGAAGATGAAATCGCCTGCCGCTCGATGGGCCTCAACCACGTACTGGTCAAGCTCTCGGCCTTCACCATCGGCGCGTCGACGGCGGGTCTGGCGGGTGTGTTCTTCGCGACTTATCAGGGCTTCGTCAACCCGACCTCGTTTACGTTCTTCGAATCGGCCCTGATCCTCGCCATCGTCGTGCTCGGCGGCATGGGCTCGACCATCGGTGTGGTGATTGCAGCGTTTGTGCTGACCGTCGCCCCGGAACTGCTGCGCGGGTTTGCTGAGTATCGCGTGCTGCTGTTCGGCATTCTGATGGTGTTGATGATGATCTGGCGACCACGCGGGTTGATTCGCATCAGCCGTACCGGGGTCAAACCACGCAAAGGTGCCATTCACTACGAGAGGACTGCGCCATGAGTGAAGTCGTACTCTCTGTTGAAAAACTGATGATGCATTTCGGTGGCATCAAGGCGTTGAGCGATGTCAGCCTGAAGGTCAAACGCAACTCGATCTTCGCCCTGATCGGCCCCAACGGTGCCGGCAAGACCACGGTGTTCAACTGCCTGACCGGTTTCTACAAGGCGTCCGGCGGCAAGATCGAACTCAACGTGCGCGGGCAGCAGACTAACGTCATCCAGCTATTGGGTGAGTCGTTCAAACCGACCGACTTCGTTTCGCCGAAAAGCTTTCTCAGCCGGATGTACTACAAGATGTTCGGCGGCACCCATCTGGTGAACCGCGCAGGCCTGGCTCGTACCTTCCAGAACATTCGTCTGTTCAAGGAAATGTCCGTGCTGGAAAACCTGCTGGTGGCCCAGCACATGTGGGTCAACCGCAACATGCTCGCCGGCATCCTTAACACCAAGGGCTATCGCAAAGCCGAAAGCGACGCCCTGGACTGTGCGTTCTACTGGCTGGAAGTGGTCGACCTGGTCGACTGCGCCAACCGTCTCGCCGGTGAGCTCTCGTACGGCCAGCAACGCCGTCTGGAGATCGCCCGGGCCATGTGCACGCGGCCGCAGATCATCTGCCTCGACGAACCGGCTGCCGGCCTCAACCCTCAGGAAACCGAAGCGCTGAGCGCAATGATCCGGCTGCTGCGCGACGAGCATGATCTGACCGTGGTGCTGATCGAACACGACATGGGCATGGTAATGAGCATTTCCGACCACATCGTGGTGCTGGACCACGGCATCGTTATCGCTGAAGGCGGACCTGAAGCTATCCGTAACGACCCGAAAGTGATTGCCGCCTACCTGGGCGCCGACGAAGAGGAGCTGGTATGAGCCAACCGATCCTCGAACTGAAAAACCTGGACGTGTTCTACGGCCCGATCCAGGCACTCAAAGGCGTTTCGTTGCAGATCAATGAAGGGGAAACCGTCAGCCTGATCGGCTCCAATGGAGCGGGTAAATCAACATTGCTGATGTCGATCTTCGGCCAGCCCCGGGCGGCGAACGGGCAGATCATTTATCAAGGCGTCGACATTACCCACAAGTCATCGCACTACATCGCGTCCAACGGCATTGCGCAGTCGCCGGAAGGACGGCGGGTGTTCCCTGACATGACCGTCGAGGAAAACCTGTTGATGGGTACCATCCCGATTGGCGACAAGTACGCCAAAGAGGATATGCAGCGCATGTTCGAGCTTTTCCCACGGCTTGAAGAGCGGCGCACGCAG
The DNA here is from genome assembly GCF_017973755.1 of Pseudomonas sp. P42. Classification (NCBI taxonomy): domain Bacteria; kingdom Pseudomonadati; phylum Pseudomonadota; class Gammaproteobacteria; order Pseudomonadales; family Pseudomonadaceae; genus Pseudomonas; species Pseudomonas sp. P42. Next base: position 486,045 of record NZ_JACOPU010000005.1, read on the forward strand.
CGGGCGATGACCATGTCCGGCGGTGAACAGCAGATGCTCGCCATTGCTCGCGCATTGATGAGCCGACCGAAGTTGTTGCTGCTCGATGAACCAAGCCTGGGTCTGGCACCGATTGTGGTGAAGCAGATTTTCGCGACACTGCGGGAACTGGCCAAAACCGGCATGACGATTTTCCTCGTCGAGCAGAACGCCAACCATGCGTTGAAGCTGTCGGATCGCGCGTACGTGATGGTCAACGGCGAGATTCGCCTGACGGGCACCGGTAAGGAGTTGCTGGTGAACGAGGAGGTGCGTAACGCCTATCTGGGCGGGCACTGAGTTACATCGTTATGCACAAGCCCCGACGCGCGAGCCTCGGGGCTTTTTTATCCCTCAAGTTCAACACAATCCCCTGTGGGAGCGAGCCTGCTCGCGAATGCGGTGTATCAGTCACCTGATTATCTGCATGTGCCATCGACTTCGCGAGCAGGCTCGCTCCCACGGGTGAATTGTGTAATTTCCAGAATTGTGGAAAACAAATTCCGCTACCTGCCAAAGCGCGACATATAGACGCTGCAAATGGCTGTTTTTCCACAGTTTTGACTTGTCCCCGTTTGCTGTGGAGCTGGCTGTGAATAACGTGGGAGTAGCTGGCTGAATCCCTTTAAAACCGTGGCTCTCAGGCGTGTGGTTGTTTTTTGACCAGGCGTTTTTGCTGGAGTGGCAGACGTCTTTGTCAACCTTTTTGTGGGGGCCGCATCGCCGCAGTTCTGATGGGTGAAAGCCTGTGGATAAGTCTGTGATTAAACTCTGGAAAGACCCCGCTAAGGGCCGTAATTACTGGCCTCGCGCAATCACTGCTCCAACCGACCTGTCGTGCAAAATGCCATGTGCCGCACAGGTAGCGCTCCATGGTCAAGCAAAAAACTTTCCATTTCGCCCGCAAAGCCTTGTGTGGCGCGGCTTTGCGCGCTTCCACTTGCCCCCGGAAACTGTGGAAGGGACTGTGGATAACATGCGTGCACATGGCTACAGGCCACGCTGGCTATGGCGTCGGAACGATTGTTTGTTTTTTATACAGTGAGCGGGTGTTGCCCGTGCTTGCGCGGCCGGGCATGCTGCCTGCTGATTTTCTATTCCAATGGCTGCCCTCGCGGTCGAAGCAAGGAGAACACGATGTCCAACACCCTGTTTATCACCGGCGCGACGTCCGGTTTTGGTGAAGCCTGCGCCCGTCGTTTTGCCGAGGCTGGCTGGAAACTGGTGCTAACCGGTCGTCGTGAAGAACGCCTCAACGCCCTTTGCGCTGAGTTGTCCAAGCAGACTGAAGTGCATGGCCTGGTGCTTGATGTGCGCGATCGCAAGGCGATGGAGGAGGCGATTGCCAACCTGCCGCCATCGTTCGCCAAACTGCGTGGCCTCATCAACAACGCGGGCCTGGCGTTGGGCGTGGACCCTGCGCCGAAATGCGATCTGGATGATTGGGACACCATGGTCGACACCAACGTCAAAGGCCTGATGTACGCCACTCGCTTGCTGTTGCCGCGCCTGATCGCCCATGGTCGTGGCGCTGGCATCGTCAACCTCGGCTCCATCGCCGGCAACTATCCGTACCCTGGCAGCCATATCTACGGCGCGACCAAAGCGTTTGTTAAGCAGTTTTCGCTGAACCTGCGCTGCGACTTGCAGGGCACCGGCGTGCGCGTCAGCAACATTGAGCCGGGGCTGTGCGAGAGCGAATTCTCGCTGGTGCGTTTCGCCGGTGATCAGGAACGGTACAACGCCACCTACGCCGGGGCCGAGCCGATCCAGCCGCAAGACATCGCCGAGACGATTTTCTGGGTGATGAATGCGCCGGCGCATATCAACATCAATAGCCTGGAATTGATGCCGGTGAGCCAGACCTGGGCCGGGTTTGCCATCGAGCGGAACAAGGCTTAAGACTGCATGACGGCTATCGCTGGCAAGCCAGCTCTCACAGGTAACAAGTCGACTACAAGGTTTGTGTACACCGACGATCCTGTGGGAGCTGGGTTGCCAGCGATGGGCCAAAACAGGCAATAAATCCCGATAAGGTAGACTCCTCTCCCAGCAACCCCACCGCACTCCGCGGTTTTCAAGGTTTTCAGAGGAGGCTACGTGAGTAACCGAGGTGAGCAGTCGCTGCTCAAACAATCGACCATCCTGATGTTCGCCGTGTCGATTGCCGGGATCGTCACCGGTTTTGTTTCAGGTTCCCAATCCATCCTGTTCGATGGTTTTTTCTCGCTGATCGCAACCTTCATCAAAGTACTGATGCTGATCACTGCCAAGCTGATCGCCAAGCAAAGCAATCACCGTTTCCAGTTCGGCTTCTGGCATCTGGAACCCATGGTGCTGCTGATTGAAGGCAGTTTCCTGCTGTTGATTGCCATCTACGCGTTTCTCAACGGTGTGTTCGGCATCATTGACGGTGGCCGGGACATTGAGTTGGGTCTGGTGATCATCTATGCCGCCGTGTTTACCGTGGTCGAGTTCGCGTACTTCTTCTACGTGCGTCGGCGCAATCGCAAGCTCAAATCCAGCCTGATCCAGTTCGACAACATCAGTTGGCTGGTGGACGCGATGCTTTCTGTGGGCCTGTTGATCAGTTTTCTCACGGCGCTGCTGCTCAAGTCCCAGGGCTATGGCGAATGGGCGGTTTACGTCGATCCGCTGATCCTGATCGTACTGGCCCTGACCATGCTGACACCGGCCTTCAAGATCCTCGGCCCGGCATTACGCGATGTGCTGGGCATTGCACCGGACACGCTGAATGACCACGTACGCCAGGTGATGGACGCGGCGAAGGCCGAGCATGGTTTCGACGATTATGTGTCCTACGTGCAGAAGCACGGACGGGCGCGGTTTATCGAGATTCATGTGGTGTTGCCGGCGGATTACCGACTGGAGAACGTCGGGCAACTGGATGCCCTGCGTGAAGAGATTTCCGCGAAGCTGGGCAAACCGGATGCGGCGCGATGGTTGACCATCAGCTTCACGGGCGACAAGAAGTGGATCGCCTAGACACCGTATAACGGCCATCGCGAGCAGGCTCACTCTTAAAGGGGAATTCATTCCAACTATAGGAATGAGCCTGCTCGCGATAACGGTAGATCAATCAAAGAAGATATTCAGCCAGGCCGCGGTAGCACGTCGCCAGGTGATACGGGGTGGTCGAGGGCATGTCCTTGCGGCTGACTTCGCCCTGCTCATCGCGGCACTCATGCCAGCCACCGGCATGCAGAAAGCGCTGTTGCAATGCCTGCAATTGATGCAGCACCACGGCCTCGCTGTCGGGGCGCAAGGTCAGCGCGCGCAGGTATTCGGCCTGCGCCCAGATCCGCTGAGTCGAATCTTTTGGACGTCCGTCCATTTCCAGATCAAGCATCGCCCGCACCGCACCGCTGGGCTGCTCCACGCCGAATTGCTCGGTGAAGGCAAACGCCTTATCAAGCGCCGAATGCAATTTCGTACCGCGCAGCAGCGCTGACGATTGCAGCAGGAAATACCATTCGAACTGGTGCCCTGGCTCGTACCAGTTATCCACAGCACCCAAAGGTTTTTCCATCATCACGCCATGTTGCGGGTCGATGAAGCGCTTGTGCATGGCTGTGCATAACTCACGTAGCGCCTGTTGCGTAGCGCTGTCCTGGCGCACGTGCAGAGTGGCGAGGAAGGCTTCGGCCAAGTGCATCAAGGGGTTTTGCAACGGACCGGTTTCGAGGGTGAGCCAGTTGCGGTCAAGGCAGGCTTCGTAAAGGCCATCGCCGGTGGCGAAACGCTGACCAATGACTTCCAGCGCGGCGTTCAACGTCGATTCCACCAGCGGCTCGCGGGATTTTTCCCAGTAATGCGCGCAGGCAAACAGGATGAACGCGTGGGTGTAGAGATCCTTGCGCTGATCCAGCGGTTTGCCCTGCGCATCGATGCTGTAGAACCAGCCGCCGTGTTCGGCATCGTGGAAGTGTCGTTGCAGAGAACGGAACAGCGCGGCCGCACGCTCTTCTGCGTTATCCACAACGCCGATCAGGCTGGAAAACAGATACAGCTGCCGTGCACAGGCCATCGCCCGATAACGTTGCGCTGGCAAGGGCTGGTGCGCGGCGTCGAGTGCTTCGTAGGGCAGTGCCATGTCGGCATTCCAGCCCGGGCCTTGCCAGAGCGGCACGATCACGTTGACGAAGTGCTGCTGCACCTCGGTGAACAGGGCGGTCAATTCAGGCAGGGATTTGGAGCGGGAAGCATGGGGCATTGGCGGACGTCGTCACGGCTGGGGCGATTGCGCGACATGGTAGCAGAGCGGCAGCCTTTAGAGGCTCGGAGTCTGATCGATCGTCATCGCTGGCAAGCCAGCTCCCACAGGGATCTTCGGTGTTCACATGATTGTGGCTACACCAAATGACCTGTGGGAGCTGGCTTGCCAGCGATGAGGCCGGTACAGGCGACAGAGATCAGCCGGCCAGCAACCAGACCCCGGTCGCCGCCGAAGCCGCACCCGCCAAGCGCACCAGTGGCGCCGCAGCCTGCGGCAACACGCGCACGACGCCATAACCGGCCGCATGCAGGGCCGCAGTCGCAGCTACAAAACCTGCCGCGTAAGCCCAAGGGCTGCTCATCTCCGGCAACTCAAGGCCATGCGCGACACCATGGAACAACGCAAACAGCGCCGTCGCCGCTACCGCCATTACCAGCGGCGGACGCACCGCCAGTGCCACGGCCAGGCCCAGCGCCAGCACCGATGCGGCGATCCCGCTTTCCAGCGCCGGCAGTTCCAGCCCTTCAAAACCGAGCATCCCGCCGATCAGCATGGTGCCGACAAAAGTGCAAGGCAGCGCCCAGCGCGCCGCGCCTTTTTGCTGCGCGGCCCACAAGCCGACGGCGACCATCGCCAGCAAGTGGTCGAGGCCGCCAATCGGGTGGCTGATGCCCGCGATCAAGCCGCTGTCGCCGTGACCCGGATGTGCGAAGGCCAGTGCCGGGGTCAGCAGTAGCGCAACGGCGCCGAAAATACGTTTGAGTGTCATGGATAAGCTTCCTTGTTGATAAATGAATCAGGCTGCGGTCAGCAAGCCCTGGCGTTCGATGAAGGCGATGATTGCGTCCAGACCCTGACCGGTCTTCTGGTTACTGAACACGAACGGCTTGCCGTTGCGCATGCGTCGGGTGTCGCTATCCATCAGTTCCAGCGAGGCACCCACCAGCGGCGCCAGGTCGATCTTGTTGATCACCAGCAGGTCAGATTTGCAGATGCCCGGCCCGCCCTTGCGCGGCAACTTGTCGCCGGCCGAGACGTCGATCACGTAGATGGTCAGGTCGGACAGTTCCGGGCTGAACGTCGCCGACAGGTTGTCGCCGCCGGACTCCACCAGAATCAGGTCCAGCCCCGGAAAACGCCGGTTCAACTGATCGACCGCTTCGAGGTTGATCGAGGCGTCTTCGCGAATCGCCGTGTGCGGGCAGCCGCCGGTTTCCACACCGATGATCCGCTCCGGCGCCAGCGCTTCGTTGCGCACCAGAAAGTCGGCGTCTTCGCGGGTGTAGATGTCGTTGGTGACCACGGCGAGGTTGTAGCGCTCGCGCAAGGCGAGGCACAGGGCCAGGGTCAGCGCGGTTTTACCGGAACCGACCGGGCCGCCGATACCGATACGCAAAGGTTGTGTGTTCATACGGCTTCTCCAAAATAGAAGGCCCAAAATGACGGGCCCTAGGAACGGAACAGACGGCTGTACTGGCGCTCATGGGCCATGCACGTCAGGGACAGGCCGAACGCGGCGCTGCCCATGTGTTCGGGTTTGATGTGGGTGGCGTCTTGCTGCGCCTGTTGCAGCAGCGGCAGCAATTCGCTGGTCAAGCGCTGGGCGGCTTGCTGGCCCAGCGGCAAGGTTTTCATCAGCACGGCGAGCTGGTTTTCCAGCCAGCTCCACAGCCAGGCGGCGAGGGCGTCTTGGGGGCTGATACCCCAGGCGCGAGCAGCCAGTGCCCAGCCGAGCGCCAGATGCGGTTCGGCGCATTGCTCGAGAAAGCTGCGCGCCGGCGCGTCGAGTTCTGGCAAGCCGTTGAGCAACTGCTGCAGCGAGTAACCCATCTGCCGACTTTCCAGGTGCAACTCGCGAGTCTCGCGGCTGGCACGGTGGGTTTCGCAGATTTGCTGCAGTTCGTCCCAGTTTTCCTCGGCGGCTGCCTGGCAATGGGCAAGCAGCAGCGGCGCTTCGAAACGGGCGAGATTGAGCAGCAACTGATCGCTGATCCAGCGGCGGGCGCTGTCCGGGTTGTTCACGCGGCCGTTCTCCACAGCCATTTCCAGGCCTTGCGAATAGCTGTAGCCGCCAATCGGCAATTGCGGACTGGCCAGGCGCAGCAGCGCCCAGGCTGGGTTCATAAACGAACGCCGAACTGGTGCAGTTTTGGCGCGTAGTTGAAATCTTCGTCGCCGTGCCGCGAATGGTGATGGCCGCCGCCATAGGCACCGTGTTCCGGTTGGAACGGGGCTTCAAGCGCTTCGACCTGCGCACCGAGTTGTTCCAGCATGGCTTTGAGCACGTAGTCGTCGAGCAAGCGCAGCCAGCCATCGCCGACTTGCAGGGCGACGTGGCGATTGCCCAGGTGATACGCGGCGCGGGTCAGTTCGAAGGCATTGGCGCAGGTGACGTGCAGCAGTTGTTCGGCGCGGGCGCAGACACGGACGATGCGACCGTCCTCGGCTTGTAGGCATTCGCCGTCATACAGCGGCGGCTGACCGCGCTCCAAAAACAACCCGACGTCTTCGTTCTCGGCACTGAAACAGCGCAAACGGCTCTTGCTTCGGGCTTCGAAGGTCAGGTGCAACTCGGCGGCCCAGACGGGTTGAGGGTCGATTCTGCGATGAATCACCAACATCGGAAAGCTTCCAGCAGTGGACAATACTCAGGCTAGAGCAAGGGGCTTGCCAATCGGACGATATGTAGGAAATCCCTGTAGGATCGTAGAGGGTGTTGCAGGATGTTGCGGGGATTTGAAGCGTTTTGGTGCATGAAGTTTTTTACATGCACCAATTTGCGGCGCAAAAAAGATCGCAGCCTTCGGCAGCTCCTACACCGATCTCTGTAGGAGCTGCCGAAGGCTGCGATCTTTTGATTTTTATTCGGTACTGCCCAGGCCTTGCCAGTGCTTGAGCCCGATAAAGATGAAGCGCAACTGCTGGGTGATCTTCGCCTGCGGCGTCAAATGCTCGGGCAAGGCGTCGGCTGGCGGGTCAATGATGTCCGGCAGGGTGGCGAACACCGATTTGACGATCAGATCCGCCATCACGCTCAGGCCGTCAGCGTCCAGATGCTGAAGCTTGGGCATCATCGTCAGGTCGGCCGCGAGGTCGGAACTGATGTTCTCGCGCAGACGGCCAATCGCCTGGCGCACCGGCAGCGAACCACCGTACTGCTCGCGCGCCAGAAACAGGAACTGCGAACGGTTGGCGCTGACCACATCGAGGAAGATCCGCACCGACGCATCGATGATGCCGCCCATGACGAATTCGTTATGGCGCACCAAGCGGATGGTTTCGCGGAAGGTCTGGCCCACTTCGCTGACCAGCACCAGACCGAGTTCGTCCATATCGGCAAAATGCCGATAGAAACCGGTGGGCACGATGCCGGCGGTCTTCGTCACTTCGCGCAGGCTCAGGCTGCCGAATCCTCGGCCACTTTCCATCAAGTGGCGGGCAGCGTCCATCAGGGCGTTGCGGGTCTGTTGCTTCTGTTCGGCGCGGGGCAGCATCGCAGGTGTGTTCTTTGGCAGGACAAGCGCCGCACTCTAGCAAATCGGCTTTATCGGCGTCGAACGGCAGCGGGGCAGGTAGCAGGGAAATGGCGACTTATTGAGGGCTACGGCTAAAAAGGCAAAAGCCCAATCCGGGGATTGGGCTTTTTTCAGGGCCGCCATGGGCTCAGCTCACAGCGCTGTTGCGTTCGATCACACGGTCACCACCACCTTCGGCAAGCGCTTGGCCTTGTGGGGTTTTGTCATAGCCGTCTTCGACCAGACCTTTTTCTTCCAGACGATTACGACCGTTTTCGGCGACAGCCTGGCCTTGTGGGGTGTTGTCGTAGCCGTCTTCAACCAGACCTTTTTCTTCCAGACGATTGCGACCGTTCTCGGCAAGTTGACCTTGTGGAGTTTTGTCGTAGCCATCTTCAGCCAGGGTCTGACCTTGTGGCGTTTTGTCATAGCCGTCTTCGGCCAGGGTTTGGCTGAACACCGAGTGGCTGTCTTTGACTTGCGGAGTGGCTTGTTCGGCAGCGGGCAGAGCGAAAGCAGTGCTGGCTAGCATCGAAAGGGTAAGACTCAGTAGTAATTGGCGTTTCATGATGGGTTGCTCCTTGGGAGGGCGATAAAGTGGGTACGAGGGCAATGCTACTCTCGATAAGTCGATATAAAAGTTCATAAACGCAATGGTAATAATCAACAGAATTGATTGTTCAAGCGGGAGGCTCTAGAACGGGCCTTCCAGAGGGGCGCTTTTGCACCGCAGTGGGTATTTTCGACCCACTCACGCCTCGCAAAAGTGCGGGTGGCGGTAACGCTGCCTGACCGATCGGTCGGATTTGGCGCGGCTTTTTGCGTCTTAATCGGTCTTTCGATTAAACCTGCGGGCCTTTTGCCAGTCACAGATTTCATAGGGGCCGCTTTGGCCCGCCGTTTCAGCCGTACGCCGTGGCTTGGGCGTGCGGTCGTGATCAGGAGTTTTGTGCATGACGCGCACTGGAAAAATCTTCAGCTGGACCTTCTCCATCCTCGTACTGCTATTGGCTGTACTGGTGCTGATCATCGTGTTCTTCGACTGGAACCGGATCAAACCGCCGCTCAATGCCAAAGTCTCGGAAGAACTGCACCGACCGTTTGCCATCAACGGCAACCTCGCGGTGATCTGGCAGCGCGAGCCGGATGAAGGCGGCTGGCGCGCCTGGGTGCCTTGGCCGCATGTGGTCGCCGAGGATTTGAGCCTGGGCAACCCGGACTGGTCGAAGCAGCCGCAGATGGTCACGCTCAAGCGCGTCGAGTTGCGTATTTCGCCGTTGGCCTTGCTGGCGCAACGGGTGGTGATCCCGCGCATCGACCTGACCGAACCCAACGCCGAGTTGCAACGCCTGGCTGACGGCCGCGCCAACTGGACGTTCAAGTTCGATCCCAAGGATCCGAATGCCGAGCCGTCGAACTGGGTCGTTGATATCGGCGCCATCAAGTTCGACAAGGGCCACGTCACCCTTGATGATCAGACCTTGAGGACCAACCTTGATGTGTTGATCGATCCACTGGGCAAGCCGATTCCTTACAGCGATATCGTCGGCGACAAAGCGGCGAAAACCACGCAGGACAAGGTTGGCGTGCCGCAGGATTACGCTTTTGCATTAAAGGTGAAAGGTCAGTATCACGGCCAGAATCTCAGTGGTCAGGGCAAAATCGGCGGGCTGCTGTCCTTGCAGGACTCGAGCAAACCGTTCCCGCTACAGGCTCAGGCGAAAATCGGCGATACCCGCATTGAACTGGCCGGCACCCTGACCGATCCGCTCAATCTCGGCGCCCTCGACCTGCGTCTGAAACTGGCCGGTGACAGCCTCGGTAACCTCTATCCGCTGACCGGGGTGACCCTGCCGGACACGCCGCCGTACGCCACCGATGGTCATCTCATCGCCAAGTTGCACGATGATGCCGGCGCGAAATTCACCTATGAAAAATTCAACGGCAAGATCGGCAGCAGCGACATCCACGGCGACCTGACCTACGTTGCCAGTCAGCCTCGGCCCAAGCTCAGTGGCGCGCTGGTGTCCAACCAACTGCTGTTCGCTGACCTCGGGCCGTTGATCGGTGCCGACTCGAACGACAAGCCAAAAACTGGCAGTTCACAGAGCAAGCAACCGGCAGAAAAAGTCCTGCCGGTGGACGAATTCAAGACGGATCGCTGGCGCGCGATGGACGCCGATGTCGAGTTCACTGGCAAACGTATCGTCCACAGCGAAAAACTGCCGTTCACCGACCTTTATACCCATCTGATACTCAACGACGGCGAACTCAGTCTGGAGCCGCTGCGCTTCGGCGTGGCTGGCGGCAAACTCGATGCGCAAATTCGTCTGAACGGGCGCACCGAGCCGCTGGAAGGCCGGGCCAAGTTGACGGCGCGCGGGTTCAAACTCAAGGAACTGTTCCCGACCTTCGAGCCGATGAAAACCAGCTTCGGCGAGCTCAATGGCGACGCCAATATCAGTGGGCGCGGTAACTCGGTGGCGAAACTGCTGGGCGGCGCTAACGGCAGCTTGAAGATGCTGATCAACGACGGCGCGATCAGTCGCGAACTGATGGAGCTTGCAGGTCTCAACGTCGGCAACTACGTGGTTGGCAAAATCTTTGGCGACAAAGAAGTGAAGATCAACTGCGCGGCGGCGGACTTCGATATCAAGACTGGTTTGGCGTCCACGCGGCTGTTTGTCTTCGATACCGAGAACGCGATCATCTATATCGACGGCACGGCGAACATGGCGACCGAGCAACTGGACCTGACGGTGACGCCGGAATCCAAGGGCTGGCGTTTGATCTCGTTGCGTTCGCCGCTGTATGTACGCGGCAAGTTCATCAAACCCGACGCTGGCGTTAAACCAGTCCCGCTGTTGTTGCGCGGCGCGGGGATGGTGGCGTTGGGAGTGATTGCGGCGCCGGCGGCTGGGCTGCTGGCATTGGTGGCGCCGAGCGGTGGCGAGCCGAATCAGTGTGCGCCGTTGCTGGAGCAGATGAAGGCCGGTAAGGCACCGGTGACCGTAAAACCTACCAAGTAAAGACAGATCAAAAGATCGCAGCCTCCGGCAGCTCCTACAGGGAAATGCGTCCCCTGTAGGAGTTGCCGAAGGCTGCGATCTTTTGCTGTTGCGATGGTGATTCAGAAAGGTTTACAGATCTTTCAGAATGTCGGCCATGTCATCCGCATGCTCTTCTTCCTGCGCGAGGATGTCTTCGAAGATGCGGCGGGTGGTCGGGTCTTTTTCGCCGATGTACTGAATGATCTCGCGATAGCTATCGATCGCGATCCGCTCGGCCACCAGGTCTTCGTAGACCATCTCCTTCAAACTGTTCCCGGCTACATATTGTGCGTGGGACATTTTCGACAGCATGTCCGGATTGAACTCCGGTTCGCCGCCCAATTGCACAATACGCTCGGCCAGTCGGTCAGCGTGTTCGCTTTCCTGCTTGGCGTGTTCGAGAAACTCATCGGCAGCGGTGCTGGCCTTCAGACCGCTGGCCATGAAGTAGTGACGTTTGTAGCGCAAGACGCAGACCAGTTCAGTGGCCAGCGATTCGTTGAGCAAGCGCAGCACCTCTTCACGGTTGGCGCTGTAGCTTTCGGTTACGGCGCCGTTCTCGACGTGTTGGCGCGCACGTTCGCGCAGGGTTTGGACATCAGACAGATGCAGGTCGTCGCTCATTTCAGTCTCCTGGAGGCTAATCCGATTGGCGCCACGCTCTACAGGCGCGATCGCCTACCCAGGTTGTGAGTGATGCGCGAGCGGAAAAGTTTTATCGGATCTACACCGAAGCTGCCGAAGGCTGCGATCTTGGCGCCAGGCCAGACAAAAGTGCTTCCTCCTGCAACCACGCAAAAAACGCCCGCACCGGCGGATGCCGCTCGCGCCCCGTCACACACAGTGCGCTGTAGCCGGCACCGTCGACTTGGACATCGCCTTGAAATGGCACCAGCAAACCACTGGCGATGCTTTCCGAGACCAGAATATTGCTCGCCAGCACCAAGCCTTGCCCGGCGATCGCCGCTTGCAATGCATAATGCTCTTCATCGTATTCGCGAATCGCCGGATGCTGATTCAGCCAGTTCGCACCGGACTTCGCGCACCACGCGTCCCAGCCATGGGCATACAGCTTCGAGTTGTGCCAGCGCACGCTGATCAGCGTCGGCGTGCGTCGCCCGGCCAACGCGACTTGTTCGGGCGATCCATAGACCCCGAACGATTCATCGAACAGACACAGGCCATACAGGTTCGAGTAGTCGTCGAGGCTGTAACGCAGCACCAGATCGACGCTGGCGTCCTGATGCAGATCGATGACTTCGCAGTGCGTGTCCAGGCGGACATTGATGTTCGGGTGCCTGGCATAAAACCGCCCCAGGCGCGGCACCAGCCACAGCGCGGCAAACGCGGCAGTGGTCGACAGCGTCAGGCTGCTGCCGCTGCGTTGTGGGCGCAGGGTGTCGACGCTTTGCGCCACTTCCAGCAGCGCGCCATGCAGGCTGCGAAACAGCCGCTCGCCGCCCTCCGTGAGGCGCACCTTGCGCGGCAGACGTTCGAACAGGGCAACGCCGAGCCAATCCTCCAGCACCCGGATCTGATGGGAGATCGCCGTGGGCGTTACCGACAATTCTTCGGCGGCAGCCTTGAAGCTCAGCAAGCGTGCAGCGGATTCGAAGGCGCGCAGGGCGGTCAACGGTAAAGAGGCAAACATTGAAACTCCATGGATGAAATGGATTCATCCTGAATGATTTTTGCTCATTTGAAGACGGGCAGCTACGAGCCTCAAGCTGAAAGCCACAAGCAGTTGGATTCTAGTCCGGAGGAAGTACAGATGAGCAAAATTCTTGTAATCCACGCCAGCCCGCGTGGCGACCGTTCGCACTCACGGCGTCTGGCGGAAGGTTTTCTCAGCGCTTGGCAGGGGCGTTATCCACAGGCCCAAGTGACTCGTCGTGAAGTGGGCCGGACGTTGATTCCGGCGGTCAACGAGGCCTTTGTCGCGGCGGCATTCCATCCCGAGCCCGAAGCTCGTTCGCTGTCGATGCAGGCTGATCTGGCGCTCAGCGATCAATTGGTCGCTGAGTTGTTCGAACACGATCTGCTGCTGATTTCCACGCCGATGTACAACTTCAGCGTGCCCAGCGGCCTCAAGGCGTGGGTCGATCAGATTGTGCGATTGGGGCTGACCTTCGATCACACGCTCGACAACGGTGTGGCCCAGTACACGCCACTGTTGCAGGGCAAGAGGGCGTTGATCGTCACCAGTCGCGGCGGCTTCGGGTTCGGTCCGGGCGCAGAGCTGGAGGCACTGAATCACGCCGACCCATGGCTGCGCACGGCGCTGGGCTTCATCGGTATCAACGACGTCACGGTGGTCGCGGCCGAAGGCGAGGAGTCTGCCGAACGCACTTTCGCGGTATCGGTGGCCGAGGCGGAGCAGCGCTTGCTCGAACTCGCGAGGAAGTTCCAGGTGGCCTGATTGTGGCGGGGGTTGCAGGGCTGAAGTAGGCTGGACGCTGCGTTGTCATCATTACAGCGGATGCTTGGCGGGTGTTTTGCACGCCTTGCATCCACTCACCGACTACAAGGATGTTTGCCTATGTCGACGCGTTATCCATTGGTGCTGGTGCCGGGAATGCTCGGGTTTATCCGGCTGGTGATTTATCCATATTGGTACGGGATCATCAAGGCGTTGCGCCGTGGTGGTGCAACCGTGATTGCGGTGCAGGTGTCGCCGCTCAATTCGACCGAGGTGCGTGGCGAGCAGTTGCTCGCGCGCATCGACGAGATTTTGCGCGAAACCGGGGCGCAGAAGGTCAATCTGTTTGGCCACAGTCAGGGCTCGTTGACGGCGCGTTACGCCGCAGCGAAACGCCCGGATCTGGTGGCGTCGGTCACGTCGGTGGCCGGGCCCAATCATGGTTCGGAACTGGCCGACTATCTGCACAAACACTACCCCGCAGACAGCGCCAAGGGTCGTATCCTCGAAGTGCTGCTGCGTGTTGTCGGCTGGCTGATGGCGTTGTTGGATACCGGTTATCACGGGCCGAAACTGCCGGTGGATATCCACGCCTCGCACCAATCGCTGACCACTGAAGGCGTGGCGCTGTTCAATCAGCTTTATCCACAGGGCCTGCCTGAAACCTGGGGCGGCCACGGGCCGGAAGAGGTCAACGGCGTGCGGTATTACTCGTGGTCAGGGACGTTGCAGCCGGGCAAGACGGATCGTGGCGGCAATTTGTTCGACGGGACCAATCGCAGCTGTCGGTTGTTTGCGAAAACCTTTGTCCGTGAGCCGGGGCAGTGCGACGGGATGGTCGGGCGTTACAGCTCGCACCTGGGCACGGTGATTGGCGACGACTATCCGCTGGATCACTTCGACATCGTCAACCAGTCGCTGGGGCTGGTGGGCAAGGGCGCGGATCCGGTGCGGCTGTTTGTCGAGCATGCGGCGCGTCTGAAAGCTGCCGGGGTCTAACAGACGCACCGAGTTATCGTTCATCGCTGGCAAGCCAGCTCCCACAAGTGATGAGGTCGTTCACAAAAGTTGCGTTCGACACAAAAACTGTGGGAGCTGGCTTGCCAGCGATGAGGCCCGATCAGGCGATACTGGTCTGTCGGCCCAACACCGTCGTCCAGCGCTCGGAAAGAATCACCCCGCCCAACGTCAGTAAACCACCCACCAGGTGATACATCGCCAGTTGCTCCTTCAACACCAGCGCGGCAATCAGCGCGGTAATCAACGGCAGCAAGTTGAAGAACAACGTCGTCCGGCTCGGCCCCAGGCGCATCACCGCTTGCATCCACGCCAACGGCGCGAGCATCGAGGCCAGCAGGCACGCATATAACACCAGCGGAATATTCTGCAGCGTCAGCCCGGTTTTCGGTGAGGCGGCAAACAGCGGAAACAACACCACAATCGCCACCAGCACCTGCAGATACAGCAACACCAGCGGTGGCAGACGCAGCTGCCATTTCTTCAGCAACGTGCTGTAAATCGCATAGGCCAGCGTGGCGATCAGCATCATCGCATCGCCCAGGTTCACGCCGTGTTGCAGCAATGCGCCGAGGCTGCCCGACGACACCACCACCAGCACACCGGCAAACGACAGCACCGCCCCCACCAACGCACCGGCAGTCAGGCGCTGGCCGAGGCTGATGATTGCCATGGCCAGCGACATCAATGGCATCAGCGACAGGATGATGCCCATGTTGGTTGCCGTGGTCAGGGTCGCGGCGAAGTAGGCGAGGCTTTGATACACCGCCATGCCGAGCACGCCGAGGACGAAAATCTTGCCCAGGTTGGGGCGGATCTGCGGCCAATGCGCGATCACTTGTTTGAGCATGAACGGGGTGAACAGCACACCGGCGAGCAGCCAGCGGTAGAAACCGATCTCGGCCGGGAAGATCGCGCCGACCGCGAGTTTGTTGATCACGGTGTTGCCGGCCCAGATAAAGATCGCCAGCAGGGGAAAAGCGTATTGCATGCGTTGAAACCAGTACGTTGATGAAACGTGATTATCCCCTGTCTGGATGCAGCCCTATACTTCGAACCAGACAACCTGCCACTGAAAGCGGACAGCATGAACAGTAAACACATCGATCTGCTCGATTTCAGCGAACTGCCGTCAGCGGTGTACTTCCGTTACGCCGATTTCAACGCTCATGAGTTTGCCGCGCCGCACCGCCATCCGTGGGGCACTTTGGAATACGCCGCTCACGGGGTATTGCACATGGACGTCGACGGCAGTCGTTTCATGTCGCCGCCGCAATACGCAGTGTGGGTGCCACCGCAGGTCGAGCACAGTTTCTACAGTCATCAACCGGTCAATTACCGGGCGGTATGCCTCGATCCCAAGGTTTGCGCCGAGCTGCCGGCGCGGGCCTGTACGCTGGCGATCAGCGATATCCTCAAGGCGATCCTCAAGGACTTCGCCGCCCGTGACGTAAAGATTCCCGAACGGGAGGCTGATCAGCGTCTGGCTCAGGTGCTGGTCGATCAACTGCAACAGGCGCCAGTGCATGAGTGTTATCTGCCGTATGCAAGCAGCCCCGGACTGCTGGCGATTCTTGAGACCCTGCAAGCGGAGCCAGGCAACAACCAGCCGCTGGCGCACTGGGCGTTGCAGGTGCATGTCAGCGAGCGCACGTTGGCGCGGCAGTTTGTTCGAGAACTGGGGATGAGTTTCGGTGAGTGGCGCCAGCGTCTGCGCTATCTCGCGGCCATTGAAGCGCTGGAAACGCCGCGCAGCGTGCAGGAAATCGCTTTTGATCTCGGCTACAGCAGCGGCTCGGCGTTTATTGCCATGTTCGCGCGGCAGGCCGGCTGCACGCCGGAGCAGTACCGCCGCAGTCACCTGGAAGGCAGGAAGATGTAACAGGATTTGGCTACACTCCAGCGAAGGCCGCCTCCATCGAAGCGGCGACAAGGAGAAAACTCCATGAAGATGTTGCGTGTCCCTTTGTTGATGATTGGTTTGCTCCTGTGTTCCCAGGGTTTCGCCGCCACGGCGCAACAGAACAAAATGACCACCTGCAATGCCGATGCGACCGCCAAGAGTCTGAAAGGCGATGAGCGCAAAACCTTCATGAGCACTTGCCTCAAGGCAGCGCCGGCGGCCAATGACGCCAAGGCCCTGACCCCGCAGCAGCAGAAGATGACCACGTGCAACGCCGATGCGAAAACCAAAGCCCTGAGCGGCGATGCGCGCAAGGCATTCATGAGTGAGTGCCTGAAGAAAAAGTGATCCTCTGACCTTGTGGTGAGCGTGCCGGCCTCATCGCGGGCAAGCCCGCTCCCACAGGGTTTTGGTGGGCTCAGATAATTTGTGTACGACGCAATCACTGTGGGAGCTGGCTTGCCAGCGATGAGGCCAGATAGCCCCCTGAGCTTTTGACTCATGGCCCCGATCAGGCTTGCCCCAGCATATCCCTAGTGCTCCCACTCGATCGCTGGCAGACTGCCCATCCTTTAACGCCGTTCGTTTTGAGGCTGTATGCCAACGTTTTCTGAGCGTCATGTTGTGTTCTGGGTCAGTTGCATCATCATTTTCGGCGGGTTGCTGCTCGTCCTGCCGCTGCGTTTGTTGCCCAGCCTGCTGGCCGGGTTGCTGGTGTTCGAGCTGGTCAACATGCTCACCCCACAACTGCAACGGCTGATCGAAGGCCGGCGTGCCCGTTGGCTGGCGGTGGCACTGCTCGGGACGCTGGTGGTCAGTGCGCTGGCGTTGCTCTTCGCCGGGGCTATCAGTTTCCTCCTGCACGAGGCGGAGAATCCCGGCGCCTCTCTGGACAAATTCATGGGCGTGGTCGACCGTGCGCGCGGTCAATTACCGCCGTTCATCGACGCCTATTTGCCGGCCAGCGCCGCTGAATTTCGCGTGGCCATCGGCGAATGGATGAGCAAACACCTGTCCGATCTGCAACTGGTAGGCAAAGACGCGGCGCACATGTTCGTGACCTTGCTGATCGGCATGGTGCTCGGCGCGATCATCGCCTTGCAGCGCATACCGGACGTGACCAAGCGCAAACCGTTGGCCGCCGCGCTGTTCGACCGTCTGCACCTGCTGGTTCAGGCCTTTCGCAACATTGTTTTCGCGCAGATCAAGATTTCTCTGCTGAACACGTTTTTCACCGGGATTTTCCTCGCGGTGGTCCTGCCGCTGTTCGGCATTCATCTGCCGCTGACCAAAACCCTGATCGTCCTGACCTTCCTGCTCGGCCTGTTGCCGGTGATCGGCAACCTGATATCGAACACGCTGATCACCATCGTCGGCCTGTCGCTGTCGATCTGGGTGGCGATGGCCGCACTGGGTTATCTGATTTTTATCCACAAGCTCGAATACTTCCTCAACGCGCGCATTGTCGGCGGGCAGATCAGTGCCAAGTCGTGGGAGTTGCTGCTGGCGATGCTGGTGTTCGAGGCCGCATTCGGCCTGCCGGGCGTAGTGGCGGGGCCGATTTATTATGCGTATCTGAAGAGTGAGTTGAAGCTCGGCGGAATGGTTTAAAACAGCAGGTTCGAGTTTTCAGCTGCAAGCTGCAAGTAAGGGCAAAAGCAGATGCGCTTTTGATCCTGCTTGCAGCTTGAAGCTCACAACTTGCAGCTGGCGTTAAACGCCATACCGTTTACGGGCTTCAATCGCCAAACCGCTGCCAATGCTGCCGAAGATGTTCCCCTCGACATGTCGCGCATTCGGCAACATCGCCGAAACACTGTTGCGCAGCGCCGGGATGCCGCTGGAACCACCGGTGAAGAACACCGTATCGACTTGATCGACGCGCACATTGGCGTCGTTCAGCAAATTCGTGACGCTGCCGCGTACCCGCTCCAGCAGCGCATCGATCGCTGATTCAAACAATGCTCGCGTCAGTTCCACACTCAACCCGGCTTCGATGCGGTCCAGCGGCACATGGCGGCTGTCGGCGTGGGTCAGCTCGATCTTGGTTTCCTCGACTTCCATCGCCAGCCAGTGCCCGGCGCGTTGTTCGATCAACTTGAACAGACGATCAATGCCGCCCGTGTCTTCGATGTCGTAGCGCATGCTGCCCAGCGCCAAACTCGATTTTTGCGAGTACACCGAGTTGATCGTGTGCCAGGTTGCCAGGTTCATGTGGTGGCTGGTCGGCATATAGGCGCCGCTCTTCATGCGGCTGCCGTAGCCGAACAGCGGCATCAGGCCCTGCAGGCTCAGCTGTTTGTCGAAGTCGGTACCGCCGATGTGCACGCCGCCGGTGGCGAGGATGTCGTCGTGGCGGTTACCCACACCGCGACGCTCGGGCGACAGGCGGACCAGCGAGAAGTCGGATGTACCACCGCCGATGTCGACGATCAGGACCAGCTCTTCCTTTTCGATGGTCGACTCGTAGTCGAAGGCCGCAGCAATCGGTTCGTACTGGAACGAGACGTCTTTGAAACCAATTTTTTTCGCCACGTCCACCAACGTGTCTTCGGCTTCCTGGTCGGCCAGCGGATCGTCATCGACGAAAAACACCGGGCGGCCAAGCACCACTTGCTCGAATTCCCGACCGGCGGCGGTTTCGGCGCGGCTCTTCAATTGGCCGATGAACAGGCCGAGCAGGTCCTTGAACGGCATCGCCGTGCCGAGGACGCTGGTGTCGTGCTTGATCAGCTTGGAGCCGAGCAGGCTTTTCAGCGAGCGCATCAGGCGGCCTTCGTAGCCTTCCAGGTATTCGTGCAGCGCCAGGCGACCGTACACCGGGCGGCGCTCCTCGAAGTTGAAGAAGACCACCGACGGCAGGGTGATCTTGTCGTCTTCCAGCGCGATCATCGTTTCCATGCCGGGGCGCAGCCAGCCGACGGTGGAGTTGGACGTGCCGAAGTCGATGCCGCAGGCACGGGCTGGAGAGGCGTCTTTCATGTCTTTCGGTTCCGGTCAAAAAAACGGCCGCGCAGTGTATGTCAGTGCGCGGCAGATTCGTAGGCCGGTCATCTGCTATTTGATGACTAATCTTGCTTGAAACTCGCAGCTTTGCCCCAAACTTGCTGGCATGGGCCGGCAGATACACCGGCGGTCGCAAGAACCGCCGTCCACTGCCGATAAACTTCTGCAGCGCCACCCGGTCACAAACTTGAGATCGGTCAACCCGGCACGCGCGAATCGGCGCATGCTGGCATGGGCGCGAAATCGATAACGGATGGTGATTCCTTCAATGGACTTCAAAGACTATTACAAGATACTCGGCGTGGAGCCGACAGCAGACGACAAGGCTATCAAGGCTGCCTATCGCAAGCTGGCGCGCAAGTACCACCCCGATGTCAGCAAGGAAAAAGACGCCGAGTCCAAATTCAAGGACGCGTCGGAAGCCTATGAAGCGCTGAAAAGCGCCGACAAACGCGCCGAATACGACGAGCTGCGCCGCTACGGCCAGCACGGTCAGCCGTTCCAGGGGCCACCGGGCTGGCAGAGCCGTGGCGGTTTTGGTGGTGGTCAGGACACCGGTGACTTCTCGGACTTCTTCAGTTCGATATTCGGCAATCGCGGCCCCGGTTTCGGTGGCGGTGACGGTCGGCAACAACGCAGTGCAGGGCGCCGAGGGCAAGACGTGGAAATGGAACTGCCGATCTTCCTCGAAGAAACCCTTTCGAACGAATCGAAAAAGGTCACCTTCCAGGTGCCGCAATACAACGCGGCGGGCCAGCACGTCAGCAACACCAGCAAAAGCCTGAACGTGAAGATCCCCGCGGGCGTGACCGACGGCGAGCGCATCCGCCTCAAGGGCCAGGGTGCACCGGGTGTGGGGGGGGGAGCGAGTGG
Organism: Pseudomonas sp. P42; assembly: GCF_017973755.1. Classification (NCBI taxonomy): domain Bacteria; kingdom Pseudomonadati; phylum Pseudomonadota; class Gammaproteobacteria; order Pseudomonadales; family Pseudomonadaceae; genus Pseudomonas; species Pseudomonas sp. P42. Next base: position 506,083 of record NZ_JACOPU010000005.1, read on the forward strand.
CGACCTGTACCTGACCATCCGTCTGGCGCCGCACCCAAAATTTGATGTCGAAGGCGAGAACCTGATCATCACGCTGCCGTTGGCACCTTGGGAGTTGGCGCTGGGTGCCGAAGTGGCCGTGCCGACCCTGACCGGCAAGATCAACCTCAAGGTGCCGGCCGGCAGCCAGAACGGCCAGCGCATGCGCGCCAAGGGCCATGGTCTGAAAAACAAGGCCGGTGAGCGTGGTTATCTGTTCGTGCAGCTCAAAGCCGTCATGCCAAAGACCGCCGACGACGAGGTCAAGGCGCTGTGGCAGGAACTGGCGAAGAAAGCCGCTTTCAATCCGCGAGAGAACTTCTGAACCCGACGACGGAGTAGCCCATCATGAGCAGCCCCCTGATCGTTCAACTGGACATGGCAGAATTCTGTGAGGCGGCCGATTTGTCGGACGTCTACGTGATCGAAATCGTTGAACACGGCATCCTCGAACCTCAGGGCGCGCAGCCCCGGGAATGGCGCTTCACCGATTACGAACTGGCTTTGGCCAAACGCGCCGCCAAGCTGCGGCGCGATCTCGATCTGGAGTGGGAAGGCGTCGCACTGGCGCTTGACCTGCTCGAAGAGGTTCGTGAACTGCGCGCCGAGAACCTTATGCTCAAGCAGCGGTTGGGGCGACTGGTCGTCGAATAATCGAATCGCGCCTCGGTATGGGCGGGCGTAATTTTCCGTCAGCGAGCCACTTTCAGTATCGATTATTCGGTTTCATTTTTTCATCCGGGTGTGATTAAGTCGGCGCCGCGCATATGGATATGCGCGCCAGTGACACCGTTGAGTAAGTGCATTTCGGCTTTGCCGGTACCGCCTCAACGGGTCACGACGCCAGATAACCTTTCAAGGATGAACAGCAATGCTCAAAAGACCCTCCCGCCGAGCGAGCGGCTCGGCTGATGTACACCCTCGCCCCGCCCAGACCACCGATGCACATTCGCGATCAGAACCGCCGCTACGTGTCGACGTAGGCTCATCGCACACCTTGCGTTCCTCATCCTCCAGAGAGCCCGTAACAGGCTCAGTCGACCCCGACCTGCCGACGGCGACTGCTTCGATCCGGGTCACAGAGATATTTACGCCATCGACCGACTCCGCCGCTGCATTGGGTGAGCGTCACCGACCGGTTATTGCGCAGTTCGGCCTGCCCGAGGCGGATGCCCAAGGGTTCCGGATGTTCAAGGATCGCCTGTACGTCGACTTGCCTGACGGCGTTCTGCAAATCGGTGTCGACCCGCAAACCGGGCGATACCGCGCCAAGAAACCGAGTGAGCGGATTCCCTCAGGTCCGGAGCTTGTGTTCGACCCTGTCAGCAAGTTCTGGGTCCCTTCCACGCTGAAACGAGCGTCCGGCCAGGCTGAGGCGGCAACGAACAAGTCGACCAGGGAGCCTGATACGGGTCGATCTGATGACGAGTTCGAGCTGGCTTCCGAATCGATGCCGATCGCACACTTCACTGAGCGGGAGCTGGTGGGCATGAGGCGCGAAGAGCACTACTCCGCCGACACCAACACGCTGGGTTCCTACGACCGCGTCAACAACGGCAAGTATCCGTTCAGAGACCGTTTTGGCAGGCCTGTGCGCATTCGCAAGCTTGAGCGCGAAGTCGTTCTGGAATCAGGCGAGCGCTACACGTCCGAGCAGATCAAGCCCTACATCAAGTTTCAGGGATATGAGCAGGTCGCCAGGTTGTACGAAGAAAAGTTGCAGTGGCGGCGGTTCACCGAAGCGGATGTAAAGGTCCCCGGCGAGGCTGCGCTGATCGGACAATCCATGGTGGTTGCCAACAGACGCATCGCCAGTGGCGAGTTGATCGGTGTTTACGGCGGCACATTACGCCCTGGACGATTCCTGCAGCCCAACGAGCTGACGTTCGCCATGTCTGTCTCCGACAATACGCTCAAGGCCAGCGTAGCCATCCCCGGAATGCATGTCGCCGGGGACAACATCATCTCCAGAATCAACACCTGTTTTATTTACGATGCCGCTGGCAAGCCCATCGCGCAGGCGCGCGATGGTTATAACCTTCAGGTGGTCGGCTTCACGGTCGAGGCTGACCTGTTGATGGGGGACAAACCGAACCGCAACAAATACTCGTTGAATGCATTCTTTGCGACGCAGGATATTGCGGCCGGAACGGAATTGCGCTGGGACTACAACTACTCTGATGAAGCGATGAAGCTGCTCTTCCCATAACTAGCGACTGAGGCGCGCCATGTGCTTCGGGAGGTGTCGAGCTTTCCACCTCCCGAAGACAGGTCGCAATCAGAACAGAAAGTAACGCTGCGCCATCGGCAGGGTTTCTGCTGGTTCACACCACAACAACACACCGTCGGCCTTGACCTGATAGGTCTGTGGATCGACATCGATGTTCGGCAAGTAATCGTTGTGGATCAGATCGGTTTTCTGCACATCGCGGCAACCTTTGACCACCGCGATTTTCTTCTTCAATCCCAGTTGTTCCGGCAACCCGGCTTCCTGCGCCGCCTGACTGATAAACGTCATGCTGGTGGCGTGTAGCGAGCCACCATAACTGGCGAACATCGGCCGGTAGTGCACGGGTTGCGGCGTAGGAATCGAGGCGTTGGCGTCGCCCATCAGGCTTGCCGCAATGGCGCCGCCCTTGAGAATCAACGTCGGTTTCACGCCGAAAAACGCCGGACGCCAAAGCACCAGATCCGCCCATTTCCCCACTTCGATGGAGCCCACTTCATGGCTGATGCCATGGGTGATCGCCGGGTTGATCGTGTATTTGGCGATGTAGCGTTTGGCGCGGAAGTTGTCGTTGCCGGCGCCGTCCTGTGGCAGCGGGCCGCGCTGCTTTTTCATCTTGTCGGCAGTCTGCCAGGTGCGCGTGATGACTTCGCCGACGCGACCCATGGCCTGGCTGTCTGAGCTGATCATCGAGAACGCGCCGAGGTCGTGGAGAATGTCTTCGGCGGCAATGGTTTCGCGGCGAATGCGGCTCTCGGCGAACGCCACGTCTTCGGCAATGCTTGGGTCGAGGTGGTGGCAGACCATCAGCATGTCGAGGTGTTCGTCGATGGTATTGCGGGTGAACGGTCGGGTCGGATTGGTCGAGCTGGGCAGCACGTTGGCGAAACCGCAGGCCTTGATGATGTCCGGTGCATGGCCGCCACCGGCACCTTCGGTGTGATAGGTGTGGATGGTGCGGCCCTTGAACGCGCCGAGGGTGGTTTCGACAAAACCGGATTCGTTGAGCGTGTCAGTGTGGATCGCCACCTGCACGTCGTACTGATCGGCGACGTTCAGGCAGTTATCGATGCTCGCCGGGGTGGTGCCCCAGTCTTCGTGCAGCTTGAGGCCGATGGCGCCGGCCTTGACCTGCTCGATCAACGGCTCCGGCAGGCTGGCGTTGCCCTTGCCGGTGAGGCCGATGTTCATCGGGAACGCGTCGGCGGCCTGAAGCATGCGCGCCAGATGCCACGGTCCGGAAGTGCAGGTCGTGGCGTTGGTGCCGGTGGCCGGGCCAGTGCCGCCGCCGATCATGGTGGTGACGCCACTCATCAGCGCTTCTTCGATCTGCTGCGGGCAGATGAAGTGGATGTGCGTGTCGATGCCGCCCGCGGTGAGGATCATGCCTTCACCGGCAATGACTTCGGTACTGGCGCCGATGGCGATGGTCACGTTGGGCTGCACGTCCGGGTTGCCGGCCTTGCCGATTGCGGCGATGCGCCCATCCTTGAGGCCGACGTCAGCCTTGACGATGCCCCAGTGATCGATGATCAGCGCGTTGGTGATCAGCGTGTCGACGACTTCGGCGGCCAGCAGTTGGCTTTGGCCCTGACCGTCGCGGATGACTTTGCCGCCACCGAATTTCACTTCTTCGCCGTAGGTGGTGAAGTCCTGTTCGACTTCGATCCACAGTTCGGTGTCGGCCAGGCGCACCTTGTCGCCGACGGTGGGGCCGAACATGTCGGCGTAGGCTTGTCTTGAAATCTTCATTTAGTGTCCTTCAAAAAAATAGCGGTGACACATCGACCCTCACCCTGGCCCTCTCCCAGAGGGAGAGGGGACTGACCGCGGGTTTCTTTCGAGTTTCGTCGAGCTGAAATATCGAGCCGTACTCAGGATCTGAACGAGCCCCAATCAGCGCCCTCTCCCTCGGGAGAGGGCTGGGGTGAGGGGCTGCGTTACACGCGCAATTACAAGTCCCCCATGATCCGCCCGGCAAAACCGAACACCCGCCGATGCCCGGCGTAATCCACCAGCTCGACTTCCCGGCTCTGCCCCGGCTCAAAGCGCACCGCCGTGCCCGCCGGGATGTTCAGGCGCATGCCACGGCTGGCCGCGCGATCAAACGTCAGGGCGTCGTTGGTTTCGAAAAAGTGATAGTGCGAGCCGACCTGGATCGGCCGATCGCCGCTGTTGGCGACTTTCAGGCTGAGGGTGCGGCGGCCGACGTTGAGTTCAATGTCGCCGGGCTGGATCTGGTATTCGCCAGGAATCATCACTGGGCTCCTTGCAGAATTTTGTAATAGAGGGCGGTCGGTCGATACGTGCCGTGCGGATCGCAGGCGTAGTCGGGGATGGCCCCGGCGCGGGTGTAACCCAGGGCTTTATAGAAATCTTCAGCCGGCGAACCCGCTTCTGTGTCGAGGTAGAGCATGCCGCGTTTGTGCTTGGACGCTTCGAGCTCCAGCGCACTCATCAATTGCTGACCGAGGCCGCGACGACGGGCGTGTTCGCGCACCAACAATTTCTGCACCTCGGCGCGGTTCAGGCCATTGGCCTTTTGGCACAGGCCCAACTGCACACTGGCCAGCACTTGCTCGTCGTTGACCACCACCCAAAGCAACACGCTGCCCTTGTTGACGTTGTCTTGCACCTCGTCGAAATAGGCGCGGGCCTGCGCGGCATCGAGGTCGGCCATGAAGCCGACACTGGCGCCATACCCCACGGCATCAAGCAGCAGATCGATCAGTCCCTGACGATAATGCGCAAAACTTTCAGCGTTGACGCGGCGCAGTTGGGCGGCGTTCATCGGTGTCACTCCTTGTTGGTGTCGGGCGGCTCCGCGCCAGGGTTGAGGGTCAGTTGCATGAAGGTCAGGTCCAGCCAGCGACCGAACTTGGTACCGACTTGCGGCATCTGCCCGGTGATGAGGAAACCGGCGCGCTCGTGCAATCGAATGGAGGCGGCGTTGCCGCTTTCGATGGCGGCGACCATGACGTGTTTGCCGCAGGTTTTTGCGCGTTTGATCAGTGCCGTCATCAGTTGTGGACCGAGGCCGTTGCCGCGTTGGTCGCTGCGCACGTAGACCGAATGCTCGACGGTGTGGCGAAAGCCGTCGAAGGGCCGCCAGTCACCGAACGAAGCGTAGCCGAGCACCGTGTTGTCGCTGTCGACGATCACCAGGATCGGGTAAGCCTGAGCCTGGCGTGCGGCGAACCACGCTTGCCGGTTGCCGAGGTCGACGGCCGATTCGTTCCAGATCGCCGTGGTGTTGAGCACGGCATCGTTGTAGATATCGCGGATCGCCGGCAGGTCGGCGTGGAGGGCATCGCGAATGGCGTAAGTCATGGCGCGGCCTCAGACAATCGGTTGGTGGACGGTGACCAGTTTGGTGCCGTCGGGGAACGTTGCCTCAACCTGAATCTCCGGGATCATTTCCGGGATGCCTTCCATTACTTGGTCGCGGCTGAGCAGGGTGGTGCCGAAGTGCATCAGCTCGGCCACGGTGCGGCCGTCGCGGGCGCCTTCGAGCAGGGCTGCGGAGATGTAGGCCATGGCTTCCGGGTAGTTGAGCTTCACGCCGCGAGCCAAACGCCGCTCGGCGACGAGGCCGGCGGTGAAGATCAGCAGCTTGTCTTTTTCGCGTGGGGTCAGGTCCATTGTGGGGTTCCATCAGGGCAGATTGAAAAGAGTCGGGACTGTTGGCACAGATCCCTGTGGGAGCGAGCCTGCTCGCGAATACGGACTCATATTCAGCACATGTGTTGGCTGACACAGCGCTTTCGCGAGCAGGCTCGCTCCCACATTGAATTGCATTTCAGGTGTTCCAGATTCGTGGGGGCTGGGCGTCGCGGCCTAGCAAGGCTGGGCGCAGCAAGCGCCATAAATCGATCAGCCAAGCACGCGCCAACAACGCTTCACTGGCCAGACAACGGGCAACCACCAGCCCCGGCAGTTGGGTCAGGTCACCGCGCACCTCATGGCCCAACGAGCGGCAGCGCTCCAGCAGTTCAGCATCAATTTCGCCGGTAACCAGCAACGTCGCAAACACCGGTTTCCCGTCCAGCCCGATCGGCGAGTCGAGCAAACCGTCCCCGCCGACAATGCGCTGACGTTCATGCCAGAGCAATCGACCATCACGACGAATATCCAGATGACTCTGAAAATGGCCCAGATCAAAGCGCTCGCCACTGGCCGGACGACCCAGCGCGACCACGTCCCAGTAGAACAACCGCGCATCGCCTTGAAGATCAATCGACGTCGTCAGTTCAGCCTGCGCGGCGCTGTAGACGATGGTCTCTTGCGGCAACCATTCCAGCGTCGCCCCGGCAGCTACCTTCAAATCCAGCTGCTGATACGCAGGGCCTGCCGCGCGGTACCACTTGGCCGCGCCGGGGCTGGTGATCTGCGCCCAGGCGTGCTGTTCGACGCGGGCGCTGATGTCCAGCCGATCGCCGCCGGCGATCCCGCCGGGCGGGTGGACGATGATGTGTTGGCACACTTCAGGACCTTCGGCGTACAGATGCTTTTGCACCCGCAGCGGGCCGAGGTGACGGCGCATGACCGGGCGCGTGCAATCGCCGAAGCGCGCGTAGGCCAGCTCCAGCTCAGCGTGCCAGCTCGGGGTAAACAGGGCAGTGGAAATGGGTAAATTCATGGTTTGTAATTATCGTTAGGAAGCTACAGGTTAGATCGTATCGTTAAATCGTGACTAGCCCGCGCACACCTTCGGCCTCCATATTTTCGCCGCGACCCTGTTGCACGATCTCGCCCCGGGACATCACCAGGTACTGATCGGCCAGCTCCGCGGCGAAATCGTAGAACTGCTCCACCAGCAGAATCGCCATGTCGCCACGCGCCGCCAGCTTCTTGATCACCGCACCGATCTCCTTGATCACCGACGGCTGAATGCCTTCGGTGGGCTCGTCGAGGATCAGCAGGCGCGGACGGCTGGCCAGTGCTCTGCCGATGGCAAGCTGCTGTTGCTGTCCGCCGGACAAGTCGCCGCCGCGACGCTGTTTCATCTGCAGCAGCACCGGAAACAATTCGTAGATGAACGCAGGGACTTCCCTGGCTTCGCTGCCGGGAAACCGCGAGAGGCCCATCAGCAGATTTTCCTCCACCGTCAGCCGGCCGAAAATCTCGCGACCCTGGGGCACATAGGCAATTCCGGCGTGGACCCGTTGGTGCGGTTTGAACGTGGTGATGGGTTTGCCTTCCCAATTTACCGCGCCTTCTTTCGCCGGCAGCAGGCCCATCAGGCATTTGAGCAGCGTGGTCTTGCCCACGCCGTTGCGCCCGAGCAGGCAGGTAACTTCGCCGACCTTCACGTCAAAGCTCAGGCCACGCAGGATGTGACTACCACCGTAATACTGGTGCAGCTTTTCGACTTGCAGCATGTCCAAATTCCTTCTGTTCTACACAGAACACTGTGGGAGCTGGCTTGCCAGCGATGTCGGTGGTTCAGTCGACATCGATGCTGGATGTGCCGGCCTCATCGCTGGCAAGCCAGCTCCCACAGTTTTTGATGAGTGTTTGCAGTTCAGCGGCCGAGGTAAACCTCGATCACCCGCTCGTTTTCCTGCACCTGCTCAAGCGACCCCTCCGCCAACACGCTGCCCTGGTGCAACACCGTCACGTGGTCGGCAATCGAGCCGACAAACCCCATGTCATGCTCCACCACCATCAGCGAATGTTTGCCGGCCAGGCGCTTGAACAGTTCTGCCGTGAACTCGGTTTCGGCATCGGTCATGCCCGCCACCGGCTCATCGAGCAGCAGCAGTTGCGGGTCCTGCATCAGCAACATGCCGATTTCCAGAAACTGTTTCTGCCCGTGGGACAACAACCCGGCCTGACGGTTGACCGAGGTGGTCAGGCGAATCGTGTCCAGCACTTCGCTGATGCGATCACGTTGTTCGCCGCTCAAGCGCGCACGCAAACTGGCCCACACCGATTTGTCGGTTTTCTGCGCCAGTTCAAGGTTTTCAAACACGCTCAGCGCTTCGAACACCGTGGGTTTCTGAAACTTGCGACCGATGCCGGCCTGAGCGATCTGCACCTCGCTCATCTGTGTCAGGTCCAGGGTTTCGCCGAACCAGGCTTTGCCGTGGCTGGGACGGGTCTTGCCGGTGATCACGTCCATCAACGTGGTTTTGCCTGCGCCGTTGGGGCCGATGATGCAGCGCAATTCGCCGACGCCGATGTACAGGTTGAGATTGTTCAGTGCGCGAAAGCCATCGAAGCTGACGCTGATGTCTTCCAGGGTCAGGATCGTGCCATGGCGGGTATCGAGGCCCGGGCCGACGCGTTGGCCGAGGCCGATGGAATCGCGGCTGGTGCCGGCATCCTTGTTCGGCTCGACGGGAAAGAAGGCGGGTTCAAGCATGAATTCTGCGCTGGCTGTGACTCTCATGATTCACCTCGTTTTTTCAGCAGACCGATCACGCCTTTGGGCAAGTACAGGGTCACGATGATGAACAGCGCACCGAGGAAGAACAGCCAGTATTCAGGGAACGCCACGGTGAACCAGCTCTTCATGCCATTGACCACACCAGCGCCCAGCAACGGGCCGATCAAGGTGCCGCGTCCGCCGAGGGCGACCCACACTGCGGCTTCAATCGAGTTGGTCGGCGACATTTCGCTCGGGTTGATGATCCCGACTTGCGGCACGTACAACGCACCGGCCAAGCCGCACAGCACCGCGCTCAACACCCAGACAAACAGCTTGAAACCGCGGGGGTCATAGCCGCAGAACATCAGACGGTTTTCCGCATCACGCAGCGCGGTCAGCACCCGACCGAACTTGCTACGCGCCAGACGCCAGCCGATAAACAGACTCGCCACCAGTAACAAAACCGTCGCCAGAAACAGCACCGCGCGAGTGCCGGGTTCAGTGATGCCGAAACCCAGAATCGTGCGGAAATTGGTGAAGCCGTTGTTGCCACCAAACCCGGTCTCGTTGCGGAAAAACAGGAGCATGCCGGCGAAGGTCAGGGCCTGGGTCATGATCGAGAAATACACGCCTTTGATTCGCGAGCGGAAGGCAAAAAAGCCGAACACCAGCGCCAGCAATCCCGGCGCCAGCACCACCAGGCACATGGCCCAGAGGAAGCTGCTGGTGCCGGTCCAGTACCACGGCAATTCGCTCCACGACAGGAAGGTCATGAACGCCGGCAGGCCATCGCCGGCAGCCTGACGCATCAGGTACATGCCCATCGCATAACCGCCGAGGGCGAAGAACAGACCGTGGCCCAGCGACAGCAAACCGGCGTACCCCCAGACCAGATCCAGCGCCAGAGCGACGATGGCGTAGCAGAGGATTTTGCCGACCAGCGTCAGGGTGTACGCCGAGACATGCAGCGCATTGTCCGGCGATAACAGTGACAGCAGCGGCAGGGCGATCAGCAGTGCGAGGGTCACACCACCCACCGCAATCGTGATTTTCGGGCCGGCCTTTTGCGTGGCCGTAACGAGCAGGGGCTGGTTCATCAGTCGATCACCCGTCCTTTCAATGCGAAGAGGCCTTGCGGACGTTTCTGGATGAACAGAATGATCAACGCGAGGATCAGGATCTTGCCGAGCACCGCACCAATCTGCGGTTCAAGAATCTTGTTGGCGATGCCCAGGCCGAATGCCGCGAGTACGCTGCCTGCCAACTGGCCAACACCGCCGAGTACCACCACCAGGAACGAGTCGATGATGTAGCTCTGGCCCAGATCCGGGCCGACGTTGCCGATCTGGCTCAGCGCCACTCCGCCGAGTCCGGCGATACCGGAACCGAGGCCGAAGGCGAGCATGTCGACGCGACCGGTGGGCACGCCGCAGCAGGCGGCCATGTTGCGGTTCTGCGTGACCGCGCGAACGTTGAGGCCCAAGCGTGTCTTGTTCAGCAGCAGCCAGGTGAGGACAACCACAAACAACGCGAAAGCGATGATGACGATGCGGTTGTACGGCAGCACCAGATTGGGCAGCACCTGAATCCCGCCGGACAGCCACTCGGGGTTGGCCACTTCGACGTTCTGCGCACCGAACAGCAAACGCACCAACTGAATCAGCATCAGGCTGATGCCCCAGGTGGCGAGCAGGGTTTCCAGCGGTCGGCCGTAGAGGTGACGAATCACCGTGCGCTCCAGCGCCATGCCAATGGCGGCGGTGACGAAAAATGCCACCGGCAGTGCGATCAGCGGATAGAACTCGATGGCCTGCGGGGCATAGCGCTGGAACATCAACTGCACCACATACGTCGAGTAGGCGCCGAGCATCAGCATCTCGCCGTGGGCCATGTTGATCACGCCGAGCAGGCCGAACGTGATCGCCAGACCCAGTGCCGCAAGCAGCAGAATCGAACCCAGCGACATGCCGCTGAACGCCTGCCCGAGCACTTCGCCGATCAGCAATTTGCGTTTGACCTGGGCGAGGCTGGTTTCCGCGGCGGTGCGCACGCCGGCATCGGTTTCGACGCCTGGTTCGAGCAAACCTTCGAGGCGAGTACGCGCCAGTGGGTCGCCGGTTTCACCGAGCAGCCGCACTGCGGCGAGTCGCACTGCCGGATCACTGTCGACCAGTTGCAGATTGGCCAGCGCCAGGCTCAGGGCCGCGTGGACACTTTCATCTTTTTCGCCAGCCAGTTGCTGGTCGAGGAATTTCAGCTGCGCCGGTTTGGCGCTTTTCTGCAATTGCTGCGCGGCGCTCAGACGGATTTTGGCGTCGGCGGCGAGCAATTGGTGGCTGGCCAGAGCGGTGTCGATCAGACCCCGCAGGCGATTGTTCAGGCGCAGGGTTTTCGGTTGGCCGTCGACGGTCAACTCGCCTTGTTGCAGTGCGTTGATCAGTTCGATACGGGCCGGGTCGGGCTGCGCGGCCCAGGTTTCCAGCAGTTTGGCTTGTTGCATGGGATTGGCGGCGACGAAGTCTTCGGCGTCGCCGGCAAAGGCAGCCATCGGCAACAGCAGTGCGATGGCACAGATGAATCGGTAGAGGGCAGTGGGCATAGTCAGTCGCCTTGACGCGGACATTGTGGGAGCGAGCCTGCTCGCGAAAGCGTTCTGTCAGTCACATCAATGTTGGATGTGCCGAGGTCTTCGCGAGCAGGCTCGCTCCCACAGGGAATTGCGTCAGCCTTGCGTCAGGCGCAAGACCGACATCCAGGTGACTCAGTTGCTCTTCACCGCATAATCCGGCTTCTTGTCGTTGCCATCGATAAACGGACTCCAGGGTTGCGCCCGAATCGGCCCCTCGGTCTGCCACACCACGTTGAACTGACCGTCGGCCTGAATCTCGCCGATCATCACCGGTTTGTGCAGGTGGTGATTGGTCTTGTCCATGGTCAGGGTGTAGCCCGACGGTGCGGCAAAAGTCTGGCCGGCGAGGGCTTCGCGGACTTTGTCGACGTCGGTGGATTTGGCTTTCTCTGCGGCCTGCGCCCACATGTGGATGCCGACGTAAGTGGCTTCCATCGGGTCGTTGGTCACCGCTTTGTCAGCACCCGGCAGGTTGTGTTTCTTCGCGTAGGCTTTCCAGTCGGCGACGAATTTCTTGTTCGCCGGGTTCTCCACCGACTCGAAGTAGTTCCACGCGGCGAGGTTGCCCACCAGCGGTTTGGTGTCGATACCGCGCAATTCTTCTTCGCCTACCGAGAACGCCACCACCGGTACATCGGTGGCTTTCAGGCCCTGGTTGGCCAGTTCTTTATAGAACGGCACGTTGGAGTCGCCGTTGACGGTCGAGATCACCGCAGTCTTGCCGCCGGCCGAGAATTTCTTGATGTTGGCAACAATGGTTTGATAGTCGCTGTGACCGAACGGGGTGTAGACCTCTTCGATGTCCTTGTCGGCGACGCCTTTGGAGTGCAGGAAAGAACGCAGGATCTTGTTGGTGGTGCGCGGGTAGACGTAATCGGTGCCGAGCAGGAAGTAGCGCTTGGCGCTGCCACCTTCTTCGCTCATCAGATATTCAACAGCGGGGATGGCCTGCTGGTTCGGCGCGGCGCCGGTGTAGAACACGTTAGGCGACATCTCTTCGCCTTCGTATTGCACCGGGTAGAACAGCAGACCGTTGAGTTCTTCGAACACCGGCAGCACCGATTTACGCGACACCGAGGTCCAGCAGCCGAACACCACCGCAACCTTGTCCTGGGTCAGCAACTGCCGGCCCTTTTCCGCAAACAGCGGCCAGTTCGAGGCCGGGTCGACCACCACCGGTTCGAGCATCTTGCCGTTCACGCCGCCCTTGGCGTTGATCTCGTCGATGGTCATCAGCGCCATGTCTTTGAGCGACGTTTCGGAGATCGCCATGGTCCCGGACAACGAATGCAGAATCCCGACCTTGATGGTCTCGGCTGCCTGGACAGTCCAGGTCATGCCCATCGCGGCAATGGATGCCGTGAGTGTGAAAGCCTTGATCAAACTGCGACGCTTCATTGTGCGATCTCCATGAACGTTAAAGTTTTTTATGGTTGGCAGATGCGGACGACTGAAGGGTGTTTTGCAAGGGCTGTGCCCAAAAAGGGAATGGCGTGATCTTGAGGATGCAGGCCCGTAAGCCGGCGGACGCCGCACTAAAAACAGGCAGGATGGCCACACGAGTGCAGGGCCTTGCGCGCAAATGGTGCTGTGCGTAAGAAAAGGCCTCACGCACAAGAATGGTTACACAACCAATAATTATGTAATGCAAATCACGAGGGGCGTGCGCGCACAGTCATTGATTCGATATCCCGATTTTTACTCGCAGGATTTTTATCATGGACGATGTACCAGGCCGGATCGACCGTGCCGCCAATCCCCCCGGAAAGCCGAAGTTACCGCAAGTGGGCCCGGCTTTTTTAACGCAGGAAGATGCCGCTTATTGGGCTCACCGCAAAATTCCACTCAAGCCGGACAGGGAATATGGCAGCGTAATCCTGCAGCGACCCGATGGCGGATTTGTCGCCACTGTGCCGATCGCGGGGGAGGTTACCCGTTTCGATTTCGGCACTGTTATCGAAGTCGACGCAAAGGGAAGTTACGTTCATCCCAACGGTTATAAATGTGTCGCGAATTTGCATTGCCACGCCGCGCTTCACGACAAGATCCGCGAGCACAATCCGAAGTGGGACGAATTGCTGGTCAGGTTATTCATCAGCTTTTTTTCTGATCTCGATTTTGTGGCTGATGTGGCTGCACGGGATTTTTTTCCCGCCGCCTACCTCTCCGGTCCCGACGGGACGTTGCTCAAGTATTCCCCCAGCGGCTCGAGCGCTGAGCACAGTTACTACCTTTGGCGTCGGGCGGGTTCGCCCACCGGCAATCCGGTGGGTACCTATGACGTGATGAGTATCATCAACAAGGTTGCATCGGTGGGGGAGCTCAAGGTCATTGCCTCGAATGCAGACTGGGGCAATTCCGTCGGCCGCGTGCCAGCGGACTGGAAAGCCGGGCAGTCCTTTTCTGGAGGGACAGTGTCGGACTTTCCCCTCATGACCCGGGTTTGTGTCAGTGCCGAAGGGGCGGTTCGTGCCGCGCTCAAGACTGTTGACGCACAGACTTCAGGTCTGGTGCTCAAGAGCCTGACAGATGAAAAATACGTGGCGACCCATCCGCGTCCGGCGGGGCTGGCGGCGTGGGATCCGGAAAATTGGTTCCCTCCCGGATCCGACGGGCAATTAAAGCTGCCCAAAGGCTATGCGCTGGAGGGGTTTTACTTCGCTTCACGTCCCCGTCCCGAGGAGTTTCCGCCTTCCCAGCGCTGGCTCTACGAAAATTTCTTCACCCCGCAGGAGATGGCCGATGCCATCGCCAGCCGCGCCAAGGCCGAACGATTGGCCGCGTCGGGCCAACCTCTGTCGCTGTACATGCAGGCAAAAGATGACGCGTTGTTGAAGTACACCTTCAGCGGCAGTCAGGTCGAGACCGCGCTTGGCGTCAAGGGGACTGACGGGGCGGGCCTGCAAGCCAGACTTCGCAGTGGCTCTTTGCGCACGCAGGAGTTCGTCTCTGTCGTGATTCTCGCCGGACGCCTGCAGGTGTTGCGCGGAAGTGCCCTGTGGGCGCGACTCGGTCCAGTGGATATCGACTGGACGCCGTTTGCGAACTTCTCCTGGCCAATATTGAGCCGTGCATTTTTAACGGCCGACGACGCCGTTAGATATGCCCATGAGCAGATTGGCCAGCGGCGCGAGCACACGTACGCAGGCTATGTTTTTCAGCGCGAAGACAAACGCTTCGTGGTGACCGAACCGCTCGAAGGTGACATCGCTGTCATCAGCCGCGGTGAGCTTTATCCCTGCGACACCAAGGGCAATCCGGTTTTCCCTGACGATCATGTTCTGTATGCCCGTTATGTGTCTCACAAAGCACTCTCGCAGCTTGAGCCCACGGATTTGCTGGTACGCCGATGGAGCCGGCAGGATGCTGCTTTGAGTCTGCAAATGGTCAGCGTCGAGGAAGCGCGACAGGTCTTTCTGGATAACATCCCGCTGTATGTGTCCGCCGCGCAGAATGGGCTGGTCATGTTCGTGCCCGACCAGACCGCAATGGCCCAGGACCTGGCCCGACGTCTGGGCACTGCAAAACATCCCGGTGCACTGGCCCGTTCGCTGGCGACTGGCGAAACCCTGCCGCAGGCGTTTATCAAGGAGCAAGCGTCGGCCGGTCGCTTGACGGTACTGCTCAACAGTGAGCTATGGGGAGAGCGAGGGCAGATAACGCCTGACTGGATTTCGCCTGCCGCGCCTTGGGCGTGGAAGCGTCCCGAGCAGGTCGCCTTCGGCGCGGTCTGGGCGTCGGCCGATGAGGCCGCGCAGGAACGGTATGCTCGTGACACGCGTCTGCATGACTCCGAGCGTGCCTGGTTCGGATTTATCCTCAAGCACAAGGATCGCGAGGAATACGTCGCCACGGAGATGTTTCCCGTCGGCGAGTCCAGAAACAACGTGTTCCAGCTACAAAGCATGTTTGCTCGACAACTGGCACCGCCGTGGTACCAGTTCCTCGAAGGCTTCGATCGGCACGCGTTTTTTTATTCGCGCCAGCGAGTGAAACATTCGCTGAGCGATCCCCGCTCCTGGTTAGCGCAGTACTTCATCCCGCCGGAAGACATCGCCATTGCAACGTATTACACCCAACGCCGTTCCGTGGTGGAGTCCAATAAAGGCATCCCTCTGTATATGTCGACCCAAGACGGCGCCTTGCTGAAATATGAACGAAGCAGTACCAGTCGGCTGTTCGACGCCGCCGCACCGAATCTCGACCTGACCCTGGAATTCATCAATAGAAATCTGAAGCAGGGCAAGCTGCTGCCCGAGGAGTTTGTCCGGATTGTTGCCGGCAGTGGCCAACTCAACGTGCTTCGTACGAGCCTGTGCTGGAATGGAGCGGGCCGCGTTGATGCAGACTGGAGGCCCTGGATGAATCTTGAGCGGCGGTGGCTCGGCCCGGTTTTTCAGAGCCCAGGCGACGCGGCAGTCCATGCCCGCTCGCAAATACCCGCTTTTGCGAAAAAGACCCACGGCGGCCTGATCCTGAAAAGACCTGATGGGTTATACGTGGCCGCTGTACCGATCGAAGTTTCCCGAGAGGATTTCGACGTTACTGAGATCTACCCCGAAAGCAGCAAGACCAAGGGGCTGTTTCCCGCCGGCTGTCAGGTCATGGCGCGATATCGATCCCGCATCGGCAGGGGCGTGTCAGTCTTGCTTTCGTCAGTCGAGAAACAGGCGTATCTGAACATGCTATCGGTGGATACCCTCTTCACGGCGCTCACGCAGGCTTCGACCGACGCACTGGACGAGTACCTGTTCAACCCCGACGGTTCGCTCGTTTGCTACCAGTGCGGAGTACTCGATCGCGTTCGCGCGCATATCGCCAGTTTGTTGAAAGACTACAAGGGGCTGCCCGCCGATCTCGACGCCAAGGCAATCAAACAGTTCATCCGCACCGGAGAATTGAAACCGGGAGATTGGATCGACTCATTGGCCAAGGCCGGCAATCTGCGAGTCATCGTCGGCAGTCAGTTATGGGGTGCTCCACGAGCCGTGACCCATTGGACGGCATTTTCCGCAGATTCGCTTGCGCCGACGCAGTACCGCAAAGCCCTGAACGCGCCGGTATGCAGTCCGCTGTTCATCCAGGCAGATGCAGCCGCCCGCTACGTTCATGAAGCCGGGCTGAGCCGAAACAACCAGACCTTTGGCTTCATCCTCCGTTCCGCGGAAGGTTCGTTCATGGCCAGTGTGCCCGTCGAGGTTCAACGTTCGTCGTTAGCGCTGGATCGGGTATTCCAGAACGGCCAGCTGCCTGCCGGTTTTGAGCTGGACTCGATCTGTATTCGCGCATCGCTGCCACCTCTGGGCTCGGGTCTTGATGACGTCCGGCATGTATTCGTCATGCCCACTGACGTGCAGCAGGCACGCGCCAGGGCCGACGCTCCCCATGGGTACAAACCCGTTTACTTCTCCTGCGCCGATGGCGCGCTGCTCAAGCTGTCACTGCATTCGTACGAGCCCGGAACCTTCTTCGACCGGCTCGGCCAGATTGAATTGCGGCCCAACTCGTTTGCTACGCCGGAACAAGCCGCGAACGATGAGCGTGACATTGCCAGCGGGACATTCAATTTCACCGATTACGTTCGGCGCATGGCCAGGGCCGGTACGCTGGAGGTTATCGAAACCAGTGAACACTGGTCCCGCCATGGCGTACTGGGTGATGACTGGCAGCCTCGCATGAGCGACGTGTCCAGCGCTGATAGATGGATAGGCAACCACTCTCCGGCGCTGGGGCCGATTTTTCATCATGCCGATGACGCCGCACGCCATGCAGGCACGAAAGCGGGCCACGAGCCGGTCTTGGGTATCGGTTACGAGGGGGCGATTCTCGGAACGTCTGCGGCCAACCGGTTTGTCGCGCTGGAACCGATTGCCTACTCGGCTAATGAGGACAGCCCGCTGAGCCGGATATTCCGCGCTCCCGGCGATCCGGCGACCAATCTGCGCAATCCGGCACCACGCTATCCTGCAGGCTATACCTTTGTCGCCAGCCACCAGTTCCATCTGTCAGGGAACACCACGCTCGGCGGTGACGCTGACGAAGTCCATGCGAACTTCGCCGCGCCCGCCCTCTTGTACGCGCATACGCATGAATTGAAAAAACAGGGTTTTGCGATTCTGGATTACTACTATTCAAGCCCTGGCGGTGTGCTGCTTAAATACAGCCCCGTCTATAAGGACGAGGAGCGAGATCTGCTGTTGACCCGAACGGTGGCATTCGAAGGCGGGCGGTGGATCAGTCGATTGAGCCCCGGCGAATTCATTTCCAGGCTCAGCGAACTTGGCGAATTAAGGGTACTGGTAGCAGGCTATTACTGGAGGCAGACCGGTCGCATCGCAAACCTCTGGAGAACCCATCGCCAGCAACCGCCGAGCGCCGGACTGACCCGCAGCCATGACGAACTCTGATTACGGCTGAGCGCGCAATGCTGAATCTCTGATGGGCTGCCACAAGTTGCGATTGTTTGATTCAGCGTCAGGATCAAACAATCGCCGCCCATGGCAACGCCATCAGGGAGAGGGTCAGAGAACGGTCAGTTAACCGAATCCGCGGTTTGCTGACTGAGCCGTGCGATAAAAAACTTATCCAACAACCACACCACCACCAGCGAAGCCCCCACCAGCGGAAAGATCACCGCCAGCGCAAGCATGATCACCACGCCGGTTTTCCATTTCGGCAGGTCATGACGCAGCGGTGGCACTCCGAACTTGCCCTGTGGGCGACGCTTCCACCAGATCACCACGCCGCTGACGGCGCTGAGCAGAATCATCAGGCAGATCAGCAGCACGACGATCTGGTTGAAGGTGCCGAACATCTTGCCTTCGTGCAGCATCACGCCGATTTCCGTGGCTCGCGCGACCGTGCCGTAATGCTCGAAACGCACGTCGGCGAGCACCTTGCCGGTGTACTGATCGACATGCAGCGTGGCGTCGTTGCGTGGGTCGTCGGCAAACACGGCGATGGTGAACACACCGGTCGCGGTGGTGGGCAGGGTGATGCTGTAGCCCGGTTCGACTTTGCGTTCAGAGGCGATGTTCTGCACATCTTGCAGGCTGATGCTCGGCGCGGCCGGGCCGGCCGGGGCAGCGCCGTGGGCCATGTGTTCGGCGTGGTCGCCGGACATTGGCATCGGCGTGTTTTCCATCGCCCATGGCACGGTCTGGCGCGTGGCGCTGTTGAGGCTGCGGGCCTCGACGTCGGAGGTCGGCACGTTTTCCCACATCGCCGCCGGGAACACGTTCCACACCTGCGCGTATTGCTTGCCCCAGAAACCGGTCCAGGTCATGCCGCTGAGCAGCATCACCAGCAGCAGTGTCGCGCCCCAGAACCCGGTGACCGCATGCAGATCACGCCACAGTACGCGGCCGCGACTGTTCAGGCGTGGCCACAGAATCCCCGCCGCCTGACCGCGCGGCCACCACAGGAAAAGCCCCGACACCACCAGCACCACGCCCCAACCGGCGGCCATTTCGATCAGTCGGTCACCGACGGTGCCAATCATCAACTCGCCGTGGATGGCGCGGGCGATGGCTTGCAGATTCTGCTTGGCATCCTGTTCGCCGAGGATGTCGCCGTGGTACGGATCGACGAATACGTTCAGCTCCTGCCCGGCATTGGTCACGACAAATTGCGCGCTGCGCTCGGGGTTGACCGGTGGCAGGTACTGAGTGATCTGGCCTTGGGGATAAGCACTTTTGACCCGCTGCAGCAGGTCATCGGCGGGCACGGTGTGATGACCGGCCGGGACGTTGAGCAGACTGCTGTACATCAGCGAATCGAGTTGCGGTTTGAACAGGTAAATGATGCCGGTCAGGGCCAGCATCACCATGAACGGCGCGACGAACAATCCGGCATAAAAATGCCAACGCCAGGCCAGGTTGTAGAAATTCGGTTTGGGCTTTTGCATCACGTTTGCTCCGCTTGGCGAATCATTTTTCAAGATCAAAAGATCGCAGGCTGCGCCAGCTCCTACATGGGGACAGCGTTCAACCTGTAGGAGCTGGCGAAGGCTGCGATCTTTTGATTTTTTTGTTAGAAACTCATGTCCACCTTGGTCCAGAGCGTGCGCCCCGGCTCATTGATGGCTTGCGGGTCGTTGGCCGGGTAGCCGAAACCGGCGTTGCCCGCCAGGTTCAGGTGTTCGGCGTAAGCTTTGCCGAACAGGTTGTCGACGCCGCTGCTGACCTTCCAGTTTTTGTTGATCCGGTAGGCACCGTTGAGCGAGAACACGCCGAAGCCCGAACTCTTGTCGTAATCCTTGCCGACCACGTTGCCCTTGTTCTGATCGATACGGTTTTGCGCAGCAACCACCCTCCACAGTGCGCCGGCGCTCCAGTTGTTTTCGCTATAGGTCAGGCCCAAACGTGCGTCCAGCGGCGGCATTTGTGGCAGGGCCGAACCGTCGCTGCTGTTCTTGCCCCAGGCGTAAGCCAGGGTCGCATCGGCCTTCCAGTGGTCGGTGAGGTTGTACGCGGCGCCGAGTTCACCGCCCATGATCCGCGCGTCGATGTTCTCGGCGCGCGAAGTACTCATGCCCATCATTCCCGGGGTGTAGTCGAAGAGGATGTAGTCGCGCACCACGCCGATGTACCCAGAGGCCCAAGCCTCAAGATCGGCACTCTTGTAGTTCACGCCGAAATCCAGCTGGGTAGTCTTTTCCGGTTTGATCGAGTCGAACGCATTGACCGAGCCGGCAGGTCCGGATTTCGGCGAAAACAGCTCCCAGTAATCCGGGAAACGCTGCGCGTGGCCAATACCGGCGTAGAGCGTGGTCGGGCTGTCGGCCAGATCATGCTCGTAGCGCACGAAGCCGCTCGGCAAGGTATCGGCGCGGGTGTCATCGGCGGTCGGATTGGGCCGGGCCATCATTCCCGAACCGCTGGTCTGTCGGTAATCCTTGGCCGAGGCGCGGTCAACGCGGGCGCCGGTGATTAGCCGATCACGGTCGGCGGCGTACCAGGTCATTTCGCTGAACACGCCGTAGTTATGGAAATCGGCGTCCTTGGCGTAGGGCTGATCCTTGTAGGTATCGATGCCCATGCCGCTGCGCTGGCGGTGTTCGTTGGTCTGCGCGTCAAGGCCGGTGATCAGCTGAATGTCAGCCCAGCGCCACGTTGCTTTGACCCGTGCGCCAAGGGTGCGGCGGTCGACGTTGGATGCCATTGGCCCCGCCATCATGCCGGTGCCGGACGGGGTGCGCAGGGTGTAGTTGTCCATCACATGGTCGGCGTAGTTGTAATAGACCTGTGCTTCCAGCTTCTCCAGCACGTCGCTGATGTTGGATCTTTCGACGCGCAGGCCGAGGCTTTCACGCAGGAACTGCGAACCGTCCATGCCGCGTCCGGCGTAGCGGGCTTCACCATCACCCTTGCCGGCGGTGAGCTCGATCAGGGTGTCGGCATCCGGCGTCCAGCCCACGGCGACATCGCCGTTCCACTTGTCGTAGCGCGAGGCGACGATGTCGTTGTTGCCGTCGCGGTAGTCGTCGGAGTGCGCGGTGTTGCCGATCACCCGAACGTAGCCCAGCGGCCCGCCGGCAGCGGCGTCGACGACTTTGTCGAAGCGCCCGTGTGAGCCGGCCAGAATGCTGGCGTTCACCCGCGTGCCGAGTTCGCCGAAGCTTTCCGGTTCACGGTCGAACAGCACGGTGCCGGCCGAGGCGCCCGGGCCGTAGAGCACGGTTTGCGGGCCTTTGATCACCGTGAGTTTGTCGTAGGTTTCCGGCGAGATGTACGAGGTCGGCGCGTCCATCCGGCCTGGGCAGGCGCCGAGCATCATGCTGCCGTTGGTAAGAATATTCAGGCGCGACCCGAACATGCCACGCAGTACCGGATCACCGTTGGTGCCACCGTTGCGCACCAGTGCAAAGCCCGGAATGGTCTTCAGATAGTCGCCGCCATCGCTGGCCGGCACTGGCTGGCGCGGGTCTTTGGGGTTGGTGACGATGGTCAGCGGCGAGCTTGGGGCGATGGCGGTAATCACCGTCGGGCTCAGTTCTTCACGGTGATCGGCGTGATCATCGGCCAGCACCAGCGGGGACAGCAGGATGCCGCAAAGGACGGCGATAGCGTGCCTGAAACGAATGCGCGATTCGTTCAAAGCGAAGGACGCCTGGGCAGAGCCCGAGCGGGGAACAGCAGAAAACCTGGACATGACAATTTCCATCAATCAGTCGTAAACGACACGGCCGGCAGCCTGAGGCTGTCTTCTCAACCGTGTGCAATCAAAGGTGCGTGTTTACGCTGTGACGGGCGGGGCGCGGGGGCGAGCGCCGGGAAAGAAGGTTGGCCGGGCATGACCCAGGCGTGGCGAGGGTGAAGTGTAGGTGCTCAGCGGCAGGATATTGAAGGCAACGAAATCGCCGCCGCCGGTCAGTGCCGGGCAATTGAACAGCAGGCTGCAATAGCCGCATTTTTCCCACAGCACATGCTGCGAGGATTGTGGCGGGCAATGTTCGGCGGAGGGTTTTGCGCCATGCCCGGCGTGATCCATGCCGGGCATGTCCATCGACATGTCCATGCTCATTGGCGTGGATGTCGAGGCGTGTTGATTCATCGGCATCGACTGAGAAATCAGTGGGCCGATGAAGATCATCAACATGGCGAACAGGGCGATCCAACTGCCGTGCTGACGGCGGTTGTCGATGGACCTGGCGCGAGGCGGGCGCATGGGCAGGATCAGCCGGACTGATTACTGAGCGTGCGCGTGGGCCTTTGTCGTTTCCGGCGGTTTCTTCTGCACGGCGACTTCGACGGTGACGTCTCCGGCTTTCTCGAAGTGCATGGTCAACGGGAAGCGTTTGCCGTCGCTGAGCAGGTTGCGGTCCGTCGGGTTGAGCAGCATGACGTGATAGGCCATCGGCGCGAAGGTCACGTTGCCGCCCGCAGGAATATCCACGCTTGGCACCTGCTGCATCTTCATCAGATCGCCCTGCATCACATGCTCATGCAATTGTGCTTCGGGGGCGATGGGCGAGTCGACGCTGAGCAAGCGGTCGGCGGTCTTGCCGTTGTTGTGAATCACGAAATACGCGGCAACCGTGGGTGCATTGGGCGGTAGCTCCTGTGACCACGGGTGGGCAATTTCAAGCTCGCCAGCCTTATATTCGTGGGCATGGGCGAAGCACGCAGGCACCAGCAGCGCAGCGATGACGATGAATTTGTTCAACATGGCAGTTCTCCAGAACGATTTGAAACGCAGATTAATTGCGCGAACAAATCAAACCAGAGGGGAGGCGCGGGGGTTCAGACTCGGCCATTGCTGGCGCGGCGTAGGGGCTTGCAATGAGGCGGGCGCCACGCTGCGATTGCTTTCGAAACGCGCGAAATACAGCTGCGGTGCATGCCCCGGCAGCGCAACCAGCGGCGCTGAGCCTGAGCAACACCAGCAATGCTGCATGTTGGAATGGGTGTCATTCGGCGGGGCTTGCTGATCGGTGGTGCCGATGTTGATCGCCACCATTTTCGTCCCGCTGCCAGTGCAGAAACTGCTCCACAACAATTGCTCGGCCGGTGAATTGGCCGTCTGTGCCATCGCTCCCGTCATCGGCATGGCGAGCATGTTGAACAGCACTGCAAAGCAGGCAATCCAGGCAAGCGCGAGCCGTTGTCGGTTCATGGGACAGATCCATAGGGTGGGCGATCAGGCGTGGCTATTTAGCCTGATCAGGGCCGATAAGTAAAAAAGCGTCGTGCGGTTTGGTGTCGCAGAGCTTCCTGCAAGAGGTTGAGACGTCTACGGCCCAGCTCGATTTCGCCGTTACAAATGAGTGTAGCGGCTTCGATTCGTATTGCCTGGGCGAAATTCGAGTCGTTTTCTATTCGTGCGCGAATGGTCTGCATGACGTCTCGGAGCGCTACTCGGTTGCTATCTATTTAAATACGGTTGAAGGTCGCTAGGGCGGTGATGACTTCGTCGACCGAGGCAAACTCCCGATCAACCCCCGGCAACTTTGGCCGCTTCAACACAATCACCGGCACCCCACGCTCCCGCGCCACTTCCAGCTTCGGTTCGGTCGCCGTGCTGCCGCTGTTTTTGCTGATCAGCACATCAATCTGGCGCCGCTCGAACAGCGCCCGTTCATCCTCAAGCACAAACGGCCCCCGTGCGCCGATGACTTCGCAGCGTTCGTTACCGGGGTAAACGTCGAGGGCGCGCAGGGTCCAGAATTGTTCGGCGGGGATTTCGTCGAGGTGTTGCAACGGTTCGCGGCCCAAGGTGAACAGGGGGCGGCGAAACGGTTTGAGGGCGTCGATCAGTTCGGCCCAGTCGCTGACTTCACGCCAGTCATCACCGGGCTGCGGCTGCCACGCCGGACGGCGCAGGGCCCAGCAGGGGATGCCGGTCTGTTGCGCGGCGGTGGCGGCGTTCTGGCTGATTTGTGCGGCGTAGGGATGGGTGGCGTCGAGCAGCAGATCAACGCGTGCATCCCGAATGAACTGCGCCAGACCTTCAGCGCCACCGTAGCCACCGACGCGCACCTGACAGCGCAGATCGGTGGGCACACGACCAACCCCGGCCAGGCTGTAAATATGTTGCGGGTCGAGGGTACGGGCAATCGCCAGCGCCTCAGTCACGCCGCCCAACAACAGAATCCGCTTCATGCAAAACCTCCGGCATGGCCAACGACACCGCCCTGACGATCTATCGCAAACACCTCGACCTGCACCTGCGCCGGCACCACGCTGCGAGCAAACTCCAACGCGTGACGACAGACCTCATCTCCCAGTGCGATGCCCACGGCACTGGCCATCGCCAACGCCTGCTGGCTGGTGTTCGCCTCACGAATATTCTGCTGCAAAGTCTCATCGGCGCCGATTGCCGCCGCCCAGTCGGCCAGTTGCGGCAGGTCAATGCTGGAATGGCGCGAGTGCAGATCCATGTGCCCGGCCGCCAGTTTGCTGATCTTGCCGAAACCGCCGCACAGGCTGAGTTTATCCACAGGCACTTTGCGCAAATGCTTGAGTACCGCGCCGACGAAGTCGCCCATTTCGATCAGGGCGATTTCCGGCAGGTTGTACACCCGGCGCATGGTGTCTTCGCTGGCGTTGCCGGTGCAGGCGGCGATGTGCAGATAGCCGTTGGTCTTGGCGACATCGATGCCTTGATGAATCGAGGCGATGTACGCCGCGCAGGAAAATGGCCGGACGATGCCGCTGGTGCCGAGGATCGACAAGCCGCCGAGAATGCCTAGGCGCGGGTTCATGGTCTTCAGCGCCAGGGCTTCGCCGCCCTCGACGTTGACGGTGACCTCGAAGCCGCCGGCATAACCGGTCTCGGCCGCGAGCAGGCTCAAGTGGTCGCTGATCATCTTGCGCGGCACCGGATTGATCGCCGGCTCCCCCACGGCCAGCACAAGTCCCGGGCGTGTCACGGTGCCAACGCCCGCACCGGCATTGAAGCGAATCCCCGGTTCGGCCGACAGCCGCACCCGCGAATAGAGCAAGGCGCCGTGGGTCACGTCCGGGTCGTCGCCGGCGTCCTTGATCGTCCCGGCTTCGGCGCCGTCGTCGGTCAATCGGCAGAACTCCAGCCGCATCTGCACCTGTTTGCCCTTGGGCAAGATGATTTGCACGGCATCGGCGCAGGCTCCGCCAAGCAGCAGGCGGGCGGCGGCGAGGCTGGTGGCGGTGGCGCAGCTGCCGGTGGTCAGGCCGCTGCGCAGGGGCGCGGGTTGTTCGGCGGTTTCGTCACGCATCGAAAGGTTTGACCAGATCGAGCAAGGTGATCGGCAGCGCCTGACGCCAGGTATCGAACTCGCCGAGCGGTTGCGCCTGAGCGACGTGGATGCGCGTCAGCTCGCCGCCGTAGCGTTCGCGCCAGTGCATCAGGGTGACTTCGCTTTGCAGGGTGACTGCGTTGGCGACCAATCGACCGCCGGGTTTGAGTTGCTCCCAGCAGGCCTCGAACACGCCTTCGCGGGTCACGCCACCGCCGATGAAAATGGCGTCCGGTCGCTCCAGTCCCGCCAATGCCTGCGGTGCTTTGCCGCGAATCAATTGCAGCCCCGGCACACCCAGCGCATCGCGGTTGTGTTCGATCAATTGCTGCCGGCCGTCATCGGCTTCGATGGCCAGCGTGCGGCAGCTTGGGTGAGCGCGCATCCACTCGATGCCAATCGAACCACTGCCCGCGCCAACATCCCACAGCAGTTCGCCGGGAGTCGGCGCGAGGCGGGCGAGGGTGATCGCGCGCACGTCGCGTTTGGTCAGTTGGCCGTCATGCTGGAATGCTGAGTCGGGCAGGCCGGCCAGACGCGACAGCCGCGGGGTGTCGGCGTTGGCGCGGCATTCGATGGCGATCACGTTCAGATCGGCAATCGGCGGGTCGCACCAGTCATTGGCGCTGGCGTCGATGCGCCGCTCGGCGTCGCCGCCCAGATGTTCCAGCACGCTTATGCGGCTCGAACCAAAGCCGCGTTCACGCAGCAATTGCGCGACTGCCGCGGGACTGGCGCCGTCATTGCTCAGCAGCAACAGACGCACGCCGCTGAACAACTGCACATTGAGCGCAGCCAGCGGACGGGCGACCAGCGACAGTGTCACGACGTCTTGTAACGGCCAGCCGAGGCGGGCGGCGGCCAGCGAGCAGGAGGATGGCGCGGGCAGGATCAGCATCTCGTCGCTCGGCAGTTGTCGCGCGAGGCTGGCGCCGACGCCGTAGAACATCGGGTCACCGCTGGCCAGTACGCACACCGCTGCACCGCGCTGCTCAAGCACCGGCGCCAGCGAAAAGGGGCTCGGCCACAACTGCCGCTCGCCGCCAATACACAGCGGCAACAAGTCCAGTTGGCGCTGACCGCCGACGATCCGCGAGGCGCCCATCAGGGCACGCCGGGCGTTTTTGCCCAGGCCCTTGAAGCCGTCTTCACCGATTCCCACAACCGTCAGCCAGGGTGACATCTATATTCCTCTAAACATGCCGTTCCGACGGGCAGTCTTTTCATGCCGCCGGACAAAGCAGGCATAATACCGCGCCTTCGCCCGCGAAGCGCCTTTCCCACGCAGCCGGTCAGCCCCTTGAACGAACGCCCGATGTCCACCGCCATACGCCCCTCGGCTTGCCCGGGGTTGCTGCGTATCGTCCAGGCACTGGACGGGGGCATCTGCCGGATCAAGCTCGATGGCGGCTCAATCAGCGCCGATCAGGCTGACGCGGTGGCCAATGCCGCCGAACAGTTCGCTGGCGGGGCGATTGAGGCGACCAATCGCGCCAACCTGCAAATCCGTGGCATCGGCCAGCAATCCGCTGCCCTGGTCGACAGTTTGCTGGCTGCCGGACTCGGGCCACGCACCGCCGCAGGCGATGACGTGCGCAATCTGATGCTCAGCCCAACCGCGGGGATCGACCGGCAGATGCGCTTCGACACCCGCGCACTCGCCGAGCAGATCCTCGTCACGCTGCAGAGCCATCCACGTTTCCACGAGTTAAGCGCCAAGTTCGCCGTGCAACTCGATGGCGGTGAAGCGCTGGCGATGCTCGAACATCCCCACGACCTGTGGTTGTCGGCGTTCGAGCGCGATGGCGAGACGTTGCTGGCGTTCGGTCTGGCCGGATGCCCGACCGATCAAGCGGTCGGGGCGGTGACGCTGGAAAATGGCCATGCGCTGGTGGTCGCGGTGCTGGAGCTGTTCCTCGAACTGGCGCGGCCCGAGCAAACGCGCATGCGCCATTTGCTCGATGAACTGCCGATGCTGGCGTTTCTTGAGCAGCTCAGAGCACGCCTGCCGATCAAAGCGATCAGCGGTTGGCAGCGTCTGCCGGTTGCGGACGATCTGCACATCGGCCCTCATCCGCAAAACACCAACAACCTTGTCTACGTCGCAGGCGTGCCGCCGCTGGGTCGCCTCGACCCGGCCATGCTGCGCGGTGTAGCTCAGATGGCCCGTCGTTTCGGCGACGGCAGCCTGCGTTTCACGCCGTGGCAAAGCCTGCTGCTGCCGAACGTGACGCAGACCGACGCAAGCAAGGTGATCGAAGGCCTCAAACAGCTGCACCTGCTGACCGATGCCGCTGAGCCACTGTCGAGAATGATCGCCTGCACCGGCGCCAACGGCTGTGGCAAAGGCCTGGCCGACACCAAAAGCGATGCCCGTTTGCTGGCGACGCTGCTGCCGCAAGCGCAAAGCGTGCACCTGTCCGGTTGCACGCGTTCGTGCGCCGCCGCGCACTGTGCCCCGGCGACCTTGCTGGCCGTCAGTGCCGGTCAATACGACCTCTATTTTCGCGATGCAGCACAGCCGGGTTTCGGCACGCTGCACGCACGCAACCTTACTATTGAAGCGGCCGCGGCACTCCTTATCGATGCTTGCCCGACGCCCGCTCCCGGAGCCCCCTTGATGCTTGATTACATCCGCGATGGTCAGGAGATCTATCGCAACTCCTTCGCGATCATTCGCAGCGAGGCCAATCTGGCGCGCATCCCCGCCGATCTGGAGAAACTCGCGGTGCGAGTCATTCACGCCTGCGGCATGGTCGAGGCCATCGACGGTCTGCAATTCTCTGAGGGGGCGGGCAAGGCCGGACGTGCTGCGCTGGCCGCGGGTGCGCCGATCCTCTGCGATGCGCGAATGGTCTCCGAAGGCGTGACCCGCGCGCGCCTGCCGGCCAACAATGAAGTGATCTGCACCCTGCGCGACGACAGCGTGCCGGGGTTGGCACTCGAACTGGGCAACACCCGCTCCGCCGCCGCGCTGGAACTGTGGCGCCCGTACCTGGAGGGCAGCGTCGTGGTGATCGGCAACGCGCCGACCGCGCTGTTTTATCTGCTGGAAATGCTTGATGCCGGTGCACCGAAACCGGCGCTGATTCTCGGCTTCCCGGTGGGCTTCGTCGGCGCGGCAGAATCGAAAGCGGCGCTGGCCGCCGACAGCCGTGGCGTGCCGTTTGTGATCATGCAAGGTCGACTCGGCGGTAGCGCCATGGCGGCTGCGGCGGTCAACGCCCTCGCGACGGAGATCGAATGATGCAGGCCAAAGGACGTTTGATTGGTCTGGGCGTCGGCCCCGGTGATCCGGAACTGATCACCGTCAAGGCCTTGCGCTTGCTGCGCGAATCGCCGGTGGTGGCGTACTTCGTCGCCAAGGGCAAGAAGGGCAACGCGTTCGGCATCATCGAGGCGCACCTGCAGGACGCGCAGAATCTGCTGCCGCTGGTGTACCCGGTGACCACCGAAGCGCTGCCGGCGCCGCTGTCGTATGAACAGGTGATCAGTGATTTCTACGATGAAGCCGCCGAGACGATTGCGGCGCATCTGGACGCCGGCCGTGACGTAGCGGTGATCTGTGAAGGCGATCCGTTCTTCTACGGCTCCTACATGTATTTGCATGATCGACTGGCCACCCGCTATGAGGCGCAAGTGGTGCCGGGCGTGTGCTCGATGCTTGGCGGCGCGTCGGTCCTGGGCGCGCCGTTGGTGTATCGCAATCAGAGTTTGTCGGTGCTCTCCGGCGTCTTGCCTCATGAAGAATTGAAGCGACGTCTGGCCGATGCCGACGCGGCAGTGATCATGAAGCTGGGACGCAATTTCCACAAAGTGCGGCAGGTGCTGGAAGAACTTGGCCTGGCCGAACGGGCGCTGTACGTCGAGCGTGCGACCATGGCTAATCAGAAGATCGTGCCGATCGACCAGGTCGAGCCGATGTCGTCGCCGTACTTCTCGCTGATCATCGTGCCCGGCGAACGGTGGCAAGGCTGATGACTTCATCCACTCCCGCGATTGTCATTCTTGGTCAGGGTGGCCTGGCCACTGCCCGGCGCATCCAGCAGGTGTATCCGGCGGCGCAGATCCACGGTCTCGCCGGCCGTGTCGAAGGCGCCGACTGCACGTATCAGGAATTCGGCGCGACCCTGCGCGAGTTGTACCAGCAGGCCACGCCGATCATTGCCCTGTGCGCAGCTGGCATTGTCATCCGCACACTGGCGCCGCTGTTGCTGGAGAAAGGCGCCGAGCCTGCGGTACTGGCCGTCGCCGAAGACGGCAGCGCCGTGGTGCCGCTGCTCGGTGGCCTTGGCGGGGTGAATGTCATGGCGCGGGAGATCGCTGCAGGGCTGCAAGTCGCGGCAGCGATCACCACCAGCGGCGAACTGCGCTTTGGCACCTGCCTGCTCAATCCTCCGAGCGGCTACGCGCTGGCGGATCTGGAGCTGGGTAAACGCTTCGTCTCCGATCTGCTGGCCGGGCATAGCGTGCGCATCGAAGGCGCGGCGCCGTGGCTGGATCAGGCGCAACTGCTGGAAGATCCACAGGCGCAGCGTTCGATTCATGTCGGCAGTGCCGAGCGTGCGGCGAGTGCCAATGAGTTGCTGATCTATCCGCGCAGTGTGGCGGTGGCGGTGAGCGCAGACGTGGCGGATTTGCCGAGTGTGATTCGTGCGGCGTTGCAGCAGGCGAACGTCGCGGTTCAGGCGTTGGCTTGTCTGGTGGCGGCTGATACCGAGATGGCTTCGGCGGACCTGCGCGAAGCCGCACTTGAACTGAATGTGCCATTGAGGTTTGTCACGGCGCAAAGCGACATCGGCGCACTGGCGCGCGTTGCGGTGCCAGAGGCCAAAATCATTGAGCAAAACGGCCTGGCCATCGTTGTCGCCGAGCAGCCACTGGACGTCGCGCACATCGGTCGTCCGCGCGGTCGTCTTGCTGTGATTGGCCTTGGCCCCGGCGCTGCCGAACTGATGGTGCCTGCGGTAAAAGCGGAACTGGCTCGCGCCACCGACGTGCTCGGCTATGAAACCTACGTGCGCATGGCCGGCCCGTTCCGCGACGATCAAGTGCAGCATTGCACCGACAACCGCGAAGAAATGCAGCGCGCCCGCCACGCCTTCAGACTGGCGGCCGAGGGCCGTTCGGTGATCGTGGTGTCGTCCGGCGATCCGGGCGTATTCGCCATGGCGGCGGCGGTGCTCGAAGCGTTGCACGAGTCCGATGATCCGGCGTGGCACCGTGTCGATCTGGAAATCCTCCCGGGCGTCTCAGCGTCCCTTGCCACCGCTGCCCAGGCAGGCGCGCCGCTGGGCCATGATTTCTGTGTGATGTCGCTGTCGGACAACCTCAAACCGTGGTCGATCATCGAGAAGCGTCTCGACCTGGCCGCGCAAGCGGATCTGGCGCTGGCGTTCTACAACCCGATCTCGCGCGCCCGTCCGTGGCAACTGGGGCGGGCCCTGGAAATCGTCGCGCAACATCGCACACCGCAAACCCCTGTGGTGCTGGGACGTGACATCGGGCGGCCGGGGCAGACCCTGCGCACCACGACTCTCGGCGCTTTGACACCGGACGAGGTGGACATGCGCACCATGGTGTTGATCGGTTCCTCCACTACTTGCACTTTTGCGCGGGCTGGAGGAGGGGAATGGGTTTATACGCCACGTTGGTATGGTGAAAAGCCGATTTCTTGAACAGTCGCCCGTTGATCACGGAGGTAAGTTGTAAGTAACTTCCAGTTGGCGTGACATTGGGTTAATACTTTCAATTTAAAAGTGCGATAACAAAAACAAGGCCGCGACCCCTTCGGGTTCGCGGCCTTATGCGTTTGCAGGTGAAAGTATTGCGGATGAACTTGTCGCTGGATCCTACCGTTATGCCGTTTGAATGTTGATCGATGTTGCACGCGACACTGATTGTTTTTTTTGATGTTTGAACTCGCCCGATTTAATCAATAGTTTTGTTTGATCTATTAACTATTGATTCAAGGATGAAGGCTGATGGGGACTTTGAATAGTTCTACAAGCAAGAGTGGGTTTGTTTCGGCGGAAGATTTTTTAATACTGCAACAGGCGTTGGTCGAGCTTGCCGGCTCTACGGAATATGCGGCGCTGATTGCGCTTCATGAAGTTGCCAGTCAAACCGTCGATGCCGCCGAAAAGCTGCTGGCGGTGAAGCTGTTTCAGGAGAAGCTTGAGTCATTACTGAGCCAAAGCAGGCCGTCCGCCCCCGTGGCGATCAATCGGATTCAGTCCGAATTGAGTCAATACATCGCGA
This sequence comes from Pseudomonas sp. P42, assembly GCF_017973755.1. Classification (NCBI taxonomy): domain Bacteria; kingdom Pseudomonadati; phylum Pseudomonadota; class Gammaproteobacteria; order Pseudomonadales; family Pseudomonadaceae; genus Pseudomonas; species Pseudomonas sp. P42. The sequence continues at coordinate 537,308 of NZ_JACOPU010000005.1, forward strand.
GGCTTTCAGCGACGGCGGACCTGCTTGCTGGAGTGGGCAAACCCGTGCCGAAAATCATGCATTTTGTCTGGGTGGGCGGTGGTGAAGTCGGCGGTATCCAGCGTGACTATATGAACATCTGGCGCGAGGTGCTGAAGTCTCAGGAATACAAGTTCAATCTCTGGTACGACAGCGATGCAATGTTGGCGCATGAGATGAATCGGGTCATTCTCGAAAGTGCACGAGTTGATGCGATGGAGTCGGGAGGCGATAAAGCCACCCAATCCACCCAGTTGTCGCAGATGATCGAGGAACGGGCGCGGGTGTTGAAACAGCAGATGTTCGCGTACATCGAACAACCGCAGTGGCGCGGCAGGGCAGATGATGCGCGTATTGACCTGATGGTCCGCGCCTACGGCATGGATCGATCGACGCTCGAAGCCCTTCGCCAACGACGCCTGGAAACGCATTTGGCAGTGGTCGGTCCCGACCTGCAATTGCGAGATGTTCGCCAAGAGTTCGCCGGGCACTTTTTACAGGATGTCTATCAGCGCGAAATCGCCATGCGCGGTAACTTTGCGGCGGCGAGCGATGTCGTGCGTTTGCAGGCCGTGCATCTGGAAGGTGGCCGTTACAGTGACATGGATTACTTGCCACCGTTGGCCAGCAAGTTGGGTGGCGTGGATATCAGTGGTTTTGATGTCAACCAGCAACTTTGGGTTCTGAAACTTTTACTGGATCACAACGAAGCGTTGATGCCGGGTCGCGACGCAGTTCGCTACAAAGACATTACCGGAGAAATTCCTGTTCAGTATGCAGAGGCGTTAACCACATTCGCGCGCAGCAAGCCTGCCGCTCATGAAATCTTTGTTGCACCGCAAGATCGCTCGGCCCCGTTAGACGCTCTTCGCCTGGGCACGCTCCATGGCTTTTCGAAGAATGGACAAGTCAATGCTCACTTCATTGCTCATCCGGGCAGTGCCATGACCATGGCGTATTTGCAGATGATCCGGGTGAATTATGATTGTCTGCAGGAAGTAGAGCGCCGTTCCATTGAAGCCGGAATCGACACAGCGGATGAAGGTCGGTTGTTTGATGTTATTCAAGACGTGGTCAATGAAATGAAGGCGCGGGGCAAACTGCCTGAATCAGACGCGCTTTTTCGTGCGTATAAACTCATTGATGCCATTGGTAGCTACTACGCGGACGGCATTCGAATCGGCGCGAGAGGCACCGTCACTCTTACCGGTCCCGGTGCCGCAAGTTCGGGGCTGACCCAGTACATCGAGCAGCAACTGATGCCCGATCAGATTGATCAGATAAGCCATCACCTGCAGTTGCTCGAAGGCTATAACGATGTCACGGAAGAGGAAAGGATCTCCGGCTGGACCGTCAACGACGACCCCGAGCAATGGCTGGCTAAAGAGCAGGAAAAATGGCAAACCGGAAAACTGAAAGCGCGTTACGCCGGCCAATTGGCTGACCTGCTGAAGCAAAAGACCCTGACGTTCAAGCAAGGCTGGCCGGTGATCGAAGGCAAACCGGTGTTGCTGACTTCGGTATTACAACACTTGATGGATGAACTGGGCGGTTCCTTCATTCGCGTGATGAAGGACAAGTTGAGCGGTGACTTCACCTTCGACACAGCCTTCACCATTGATTTTGAAACGCGTCAGCAAATCATCGCGCAATCCGACACCCAGATTCCCGCATCCCATGGCGTCGAGCTCACCAGCAACCTGAATGAACTGTTTACCCACGTCGCCCACGGCTCGCTCCACCCTGAGCACTTGAGCCCGATGCTGCGGGTGATACTGGGTGGCATCTTCGGCGCCATGAGCCTGGGTGACGCGGGATTCGTCGACGCTTGGCAGCAAGTGTCGAATATCGCTCGGCAAACCTCGGAAGGCGGTGTGTTCGCTCGCTACAACGCCATCGAGAACGCCGTGCGCCAGCGCCAGTCTGCAGACAGCGAAAGCGCACCGGCGCCGCGCGGTCAGCCTGACACGCACACCACGCGGGAGCTCAAGGTGCTCGCCTTGACCGAGCCGCTGACGCTGAACAGATGGCATGAACGGATTGAGCAGATCAGCCGCACTGCGCAACGTGAATACCGCGGGCAAATCCTTCAGCGCGGCGCTCAGGTGCGTGAACTGTTTTTCAAGGCCGGGGCCATTTCCACCCGGCAAATGCCGCAGGATTTGCTGATGAACACCGCGGGCGATCCCGGCCGGCGTTGCTATCCGCTGGCCCTGCTGACGGCGTCGGCTCTGGCCCAGGGCGATGCGGCCGAGCGGGCACTGATCGGGCGTGTTGCCAACGCTGGCAAGACACCGGCTGACGCTGATTCCCGAGCGTTGCTGCTGGCGCTGGATGAGCTGCATCAGACGCCAGTCACCGATCACGGAACCGCGCACGGCCTGCTGGGGGTTGAGGCTGTCGTGCAGATGCTGCAAGCGAAAACGGCACCCGCCGTCATGCTGCTCGATACCGGTAATCACGCGTTGCTGGTGGCCAAAGTCATGCAGGGCGACACGCCGGTTTTTCGTTTTTACGACCCCAACTTCGCGATTTTCGGCTTCGCCGGGGCGCAACAGTTGACGCTGGGCATGGCGCTCTACTTGAGTGCCGGAAACGGCGCGATGGCCAGGCTTTACGGTCTGGGCGACATCGCCAAAGCACAATTCAATGTGACCGAACTGAGCACCACGAAGATTGCCGAGACAGTGCTTTCTTCGAATCTGCGGCTCGACAGCTTTTTGAAAAATCAGGCGATTACGGATGTTCAAGGTGTTTCGGTCTGGGAAAAGCAGGCGCTCGGGCGCACCCGCTCCTTGAGTGAAAACGCTCGAATGGGGTCCAGTCTGGCGCAGCTGGATGCTCGTTACTGGACGCAGGAATTTGCCCAGGCCACCGACCTTTTGCGTGCCGAGTACAAACTGGGACGTGAATATCTGCCGTTGCTGGACACCGTCGAAAAAACGCCGGAGGCGGGTTACTCGCTGACCATGGCTGACGTTCTTGACCCGCAGAACACACTCAAGGTTTCCACCACCGACGCGCGGTTCAGCAAGATCAGGCACCACCTTCAGCGACTGGTGAAAACCCTGGCCGGCGAGCCCACCCATATGGGGGAAGCCGACGGCGGGAGTCGCTTGAGTTTCGCCTTTGCGATTCAGACGCTGATCACCGAAATGCGCCAACGCGATTACCAGGACGGTGAAGGACAGATGCCGACATTGGCGATTGCCCTTCAGGTTCAGGTGTATGTGAACTACGCACAACTGGGTTTTGGCGTGGTCAGCGATGTGGTGCAGATCGCCCGGCTGGTGCAACAGGTGTCGGCTGCCGAACAAGCGCTGAAACAGACCTCGGTTTCGGGGCGCTTGGCCGGTCGCGCTGCCACTGGCGCCGGCTTCGTATTCTCCCTGGCGAATATCGGGTTCGATATTTACAACCTGTCGATTGCCGAAAACCATGAGCAGCGATCGAGGTTTTCCACGTCGCTGGCCTTCAACGTGGCGGCGCTGGGGCTGGATATCGTTGCGCTGGCGGCCGGTGGCGTCGTTGGCGGGGCAGCGGCTTTCCTGTCTGTGCCTTTGCTCGGTATTGGCATCGGCGTGACAGCCATCGCCAGCAATCTGGGGCAGATCCGGGACAAGGCCACGGCCGTCGGCAACCATCTGCGCGATATCCAGAATGCCTACACTCCCGGCGCCTATACCCTCGAACATGGGGTTTTGCAGTTCCCGGCCGAGGCGGTCATCACGAGCCTTGATCTGCAGGATAATCAGGTCCGGTTCAACAGCCAGAGTTTTTACCCGTGGGTGGGCAGCTGGTCGGAGTTACCACAGTCCACCTCTGCCCCAGAGCACATGCACCGGGCCATCAACATTCGGGAGGCATTCGAACTGCCCGAAGTCATGACGCTCGACAAGGGCCGAGCCGGCGATCGCCATACGGTCGTGCTGCCGTGTACGCCTGTCTGCTTTTACGGATACGAGTATCAACTGGGGGGCACGGGACACAAGTACGTGCCAAAGCCAGGAGAGGTGGTTGCGCCGCGTGCCTCGAGTGAGGCCCCCGGGCCGCATTGGTATTCATACCGTTCGCCTATTGCTGTGGCCCTTGAAGCGATTGTCGACAGCTTCAACGATGGCATCTATACCCGCTATCCCCAGTTACGCAACAGTGCGGCTTACAAGTTGGAGTATGACAAACAAGGTAACCAACGGTTTTACCTGTACAGCACTCCATCGCTGAAACACATCCTCTACAAACTGCTACCGGTCCATAAGCCGACAAACATAGACGTGCAGCTGGATGAACATGTCCGTCAGTTGGTCGTCCCGCAGTTGCCGAAGGAGTGGAAGCAGTGCATTTCCTACGAGATCTTCAGCCACTCACCAGGCACGCGTCAGCTCTGGCTGACGCCGGGCCTTGTTGCGGTTTCCCTGCGCAACTATGCGGCGACGCAGTGGATACTTCATGCACCATGGGCCAGCGAAAAAAGCGTTGGTTTTGACGGTGTGTCGCTCAACGTCGACGGGATTCGCATCGAAGGTCATGTGGATTTCATCGAGCTGGCGAACGGTGAATTGTTCCGTCTCGACTGGAAGGCCGTGCGGCTGATGCTGGTGTCCATCACGCTGGAGCATCCCACTGCCTTGGCCAATGCTTCTACATTGCAAGTTTCGATAGGCAGAGAAACCTCGCAGGCAGCGGTGCTGGCGCGGATTCGAATGCTGGCGGCAGAGCAACGCGTCGCCACCGCTTATGTGCCATTGAACAAGTTCAGGGTGCCGCTGAGTGCAGCAAACCAACCGGTGTTCGTCACCGCTTACTATGACGTGGCGAACGCCCGGTTGTTGTATGCGCGCAACCTGCCTGAGGCAATCAATGATGGCGTGACACTGGCGGCAGCCGATGCCAGGCACGCCTGGTTCTATCACCCCGAGCATGCGACGGTCTGGCGCGTCGACATGATCACCGGCACGGTCAACCAGCGCTACCGGTTGATGAATCCCGCCAGTGGCTCAAGGATTGTCGGTTGTGAACAGACTGTCGGTGGCATTCGGGTGCGACAAACGATGCTCGCGGTCGACAACGGCGTAGAGACCGGTTTTGAATATTTTCTGACTGAGTCCACGGTAACGCTTGAGTGCATCAACACTTCGGCTGCCTGGGGCGATTACACACCGCGCCGGCCGGCCAGTTACTGGCGCTCATTGGTTGATCGCTTCAAAACGCCGCGTGACTACGCCGACAGCACCTCCGGCATGGCAGCGGGGCTGGCCATTTGGCGGCCAGCTCAGTTTGTGCAGATACGCGGTCACGTCCAGCAAGAGGTTCGAGATGTTGGCTGGATTCGTCTGGCCGATGGTCTGCATTTCCAGTTAGACCGTGCCAGTGGCCTCGATCTGGATACGAAGATGCTGGTCTGGGATGCAGGTCTGGGTGATCTCCCGCTGTTCTACAGCAAAAGCGCCGGACTGCTGCAGCGGGGTGCCGGAACGGATGACTCGCAAGTTATCGCAACCGACGTCATCGATGTCAGCCAATTCGCTCAGCGTTTCATCGCCACCCGGGAAGACGGCCTGTTGTTCGAGGTCGACAAGCAAGGCGTGATGAAGTTTGTGGGCGTCGGGACGCACTGGTTGCACAAGCATACGGATTGGGTCGCCGCTTTACCGGCGCTTGCCGAAACGTGGAAAACTGCGCCGTTCTCGATCAATGGGCTGGAAAATGTCGGCGACACACATTCGCTGGCAATGTGGTGCATCGACGACAAGTTCTTGCTGGCCAAAATCGCTGGTACCACGGAGCTGGATCTGGTTGGACTGACCCCTGACAAACAGGCCGCGTGGTTGATGGATATTTGGGGACGGCTCTATCGCCAGCCTCTGACGAATATCGAGGCACTGCGTCGGGCGTTTGCCGGTGGCAGTCGCCTGTTACATCCGGAGCATTTGCCAGATGCGGAAATGGTTTGGTCGCAATGGTCCTTTACCCAAGTGCTGATGGACGGCCGTGGCCTGTTCGGGCAAACCCGCGAGGGCGTCAATCTGGAACTGATAGATCAGCAGCCTGCACGCATTATCAGTTTCGAAAACAAATGGTCGGATGGGGCCGGCCAACGTCCCGAACAGTTGCAGGAGCGCTTGCGAGCACTATTGAACAAGCAAAACCACGCGCCGTTCCTGCCAATCAAACGTCATTCGGGTCGCTACACGTACTACGTGCCGCAACTGGACCGGCTGTTCGATGTTACCGGTCGCGCCGACGGGCAATGGGCGGTGTTTCTGGGGAATCGCGATGAGTCGGTGCCGCTGCTGTTCGATCCGGTGGACGGCTTGATTTTCAGCCGTGGTGCGCAGAAGGACATCTGGCTGGCGGGCAGTTACGCACAGCGTGAAGGGGAGTTGCTGTCGCTTGAAGTGAGTGGCGAGGTCAGCGATCTCATGGCGCTGCTGCCGGACGGGATCAACACGTTGGTACTGGCTTTTGGTGCGCAGACGTCAAGCTACCGGATCCTGGATGACGCGTGGCAGCGCCTGGATTGCATTGTGGTTGATAGTCGCCGGCCATCCGCCCGGCAAGTCGCCGGCGAGGGTGCGCTGGTTCTGGACATGGCTGGCAATGAGCGCCTGCTGATGTCGCAGGTTGATGGGCAACTGGTGTTCACCGATCCGGACAACGCACACAGTCTGATCGTGCGACATGTCATACCCGAAGAGGGCAAACCGGGCATGTCGATGCAGATAAGCGTCAGAGTTGCAGACGAGCATTGCGCATTCCCGGTCGAACAATGGCTGAGCGCCATTTCACAAACCAAAAATGACCAAGGGGTTGCCACGCTCAAAGCAGTCGTTGAAAAGATCGCCTGACATATCACGGCAAACTGAACGCGAAGGGTCGTGAGCGAATCAGCTCACGACCCTTTTTACCCCAGGTAACCCTTGATCCCGGTAAAGATGATCTGCGCCGCCAGTGCGCACACAAACAATCCCATCAAACGACTGACAATCTGCAAACCCTGATCGCCGAGAATCCGCTCGATGCGGTTCGACAGGTACAGCACCACGCCGACGGTGAAGCTGGCCAGCGCAATGCTCACGATCGCCGTGAGTTTGTCGTCCCAGTGTGGCTGGCTGACGCCCATCACCAACAAGGCGCCGATAGTGCCGGGGCCAACGGTCAGCGGAATGGTCAACGGCACGATGGTCACATCCTGCTGCACATTGTCGGTTTGCACCACCGACTTGCCTTGCGCCATGCCCAGCGCCGAGATGAACAGCACGCTGCCGGCACCGATCCTGAACGCGTCCACGGTGATGCCGAACACGTCGAAGATCACTCGCCCGAACAAATACAGCAGGACGCTGGAAACCAGGGTAGCGATCGCCACTTTCCACGCCAGGCGCCGTTGCTCCTTGCGCGAATAACCACGGGTCAGACTGATAAAGCAGGACAACACGAAGAACGGGCTGTAGAGCACCAGCATCTTCAGGTAAACGCTGAATAACACGTGGAGCATGGTTTCGGCTCACGACAGGAGAGTGTGGGAATGGAGTCTATCAGTCGTTCAGGTTTTTGTCGGTAGCGACTTTTTAAAGTGTTTCGAGTTGCTGTTGTTTGTTGGTTAGTTGTCATTTTCTTGTTTGATGATTGTGTTACATGTTCAGGTTTGTATGTTTTTGATTGGCTGGTTATGGTTGCTCTCGCAAGTTCATCAGAACTTGTTTTGATAATGAAAAGGAATTCGTGATGAGTAACCAGGTAATGCAGAAAGCGTTTGTTGATAAGTGTTTGAGCGATATTCAGCAATATGATGTTAGTGACATGCCTGCTGTTCGTAGCCGCAGTTTTTCATCGGGCGATACTGTTGTGGTACCAGAAAAAGCCTCTATCGTTGGTGAAGGTATTTTGACCTTTACGGGTTATCTCAGTGAGGTAAATCGAACCGATGCACAAAATGCCTATCTTTTCGCAAGTCTGGTAGCGAACAAAAAGTATCCGCGGGAAGACCAGGGCCAGGATTGGTACTTGTTGTTCCGTGACGTGATGAACAAAGCGGGATGGTCTTCTACCAGCGTCTATTACAATAACCTTGAAGTCGGCGGTACCAGTGTCCGTATGGACAAACTGGTACTGGAAATTCTGGGTTCGGTTATCTCGGGTCTGGCATTGCCCGGTCCGACTAGCGCATTGATGCTGAAAGTGGCAACCGATGCAATTGCAGCACTGAGCAAACGTGAGACCGCCTTAACGCTGTATGAGCGAAACCTTCTGAATAACGGCGTGGGTGGTATCTCGACCGGAGCCTGCACCGAAGTGAATGGTGTGCCCTTGATGGCTGTCGGTGCAGTTCGTTTTCAGCGCCGGAATACGTCGGACAAAGTGATGTTCGTCGATGTGGATGTTCGCAACGTGAAAATGTATCGGGGCGAGACCGTATTTGAAAAAAATACGGATACCGCCAATGCGACTCGCGACTATATACGCACCAAGTTGGGCCTGAATGCACTTTCTAAAATCGAAGAGTTCGAGATTTAATCGGTGCTGGAAGGGCGGTCTGTGTTGGCTGCCCTTTTTATATTCAGGAGGGTGACATGGACGACGAATATTTGACGATGGTGGTGGGGAATTCCATTGTGCTTTTGCCTGAAGTTAATGGTGCGGCGGCTTATGATGATCTGATCAATTCGATCTTGCTTGCACAACTGGTGGCTAATAAAAAGGTTGAAAAAACGCCTGGGTTAATTTGGTATGACGCCTATATGGAAGTTCTCGATGCCTACTGGTTACGTCCAGAAAAGGCGCATCAGACGTGGGGGTTCAGACACAAAACAGAAGAACTCCTGCCAAATGTGTTTACCGCTATGTTGACTCACGGTGCATCAGGTGATGCCCATACAATCGCCGCGGTTCTCGCGCGAATTGCAAAGTTGTCGGACGAAGAGCCGGCGCTCCAACTGCTGCGAAGTCACATGCAAACATTAGTTGAGCCCGCGCCAGCCGAAGTGTCAGCTCCGCTGACGAGTGTGCGGTTGCTGGTGATAGACGCGAAATCTCCCGCCTCGATTACCAGTGCGTATGTCGAGTTCAAGACGCGAAAGGTATTGAGCCCCAATCCATTCCAGCCGTCGTATCAATCTTATGATTTGCACGGTTTGGTTCACGTGCATCACGCTTGTGAAACCCTTGTGGAACAGCTCTACGCTCCTGTGCGTGCGGCGATTGCTGTGAAAGTCAGGGACAGGCTTGCGGGCAATGTTGCGACGTTGACCCTGCCAACGGAGGTGAAGTCATGTCGGATTCCATGACACCGCAGGCCGCCGTGGTGGGCGCCAGTGTTGTCGCATTCGCCAGCGGTGTGCCGACGCCCCATCGAGATGACATCTACATGAGCACCGCTCATGCACAAATGGCGACACGCGCGGCAATTGAGGACGGGCTATCGACTGACTGGTTTGAGTACTACTGCAACGTACTCAGGTTTATCGGTTGGGATGTGCCGCAACCACAGACCCTGACGCCATCACGCAACAGCCTGATGGCCGGCCAGGCGACGCAACGGATCTCAACCATCATGGGCGAGGAATTTTCCGAGCCAATGCGTCGTGCGCTGATGGCAATTGAGCGTAATACCCTGGCGCTCAAACGGTTCGAGTCCACGAGCATTCGTGGCGATGCCGGTTACTTTCAGATAATTCCCTGCGTCATGAGCGGCCCGAACAAGGTTGAGATGGGCATTTATCATCGTCAGTTCAGGATCAGGCGACAGGTCTCAGGATTTCTGTTTGGCGAAGACGAGACACTGATCCACAACAGCGTCGAACAGATCGCCGCCATCACGTTCAACACCCTTCATTACGCCCAATTTCGGGATAGGGTCAAAAAGTCGGTGCTGACCGGCTCGCTCAACTACCTGAGCAGTCTGGAGATCTGAGCGAATCAGAAGGTCGACGCCGTGCGGTTCTGTTGATCACGTTGGGCCACCCAATGCTCGATCAACTCGCGCAATTGCGACAGCTCGACCGGTTTGGACATGTGCCCATCCATTCCGGCCTGGCGTGCGCGCTCTTTGTGCTCGGCGAGAATGTGCGCGGTCAACGCGACGATCGGCGTGCGGATGCGTTGGTTGCTGACTTCCCACGCGCGCAATTGCTGAGTTGCGGAGAAACCGTCGAGGATTGGCATCTCGCAGTCCATCAGCACCAGGTCGTAACGCTGGGCTTTCATCGCTTGCAGTGCTTCCTCACCGTTGCTGGCGGTGTCGGGTTGCAGGTTGAGCTTGCCGAGCATGCCGCGAATCACTTTGGTCGAAATCGTATTGTCTTCGGCAACGAGGATGCGGAAGTCGCTCGGCACTTTGGCCACGGTGGCCGCGGTCACCACTTGCGGCTGGAACACCACCTGGCCTTTGTTGCGCTGGTTGAGTTCGTCCGCGAGGGTGGTCTTGAGCGTATACCCGGCCACCGGTTTGGCCAGAATCCTTTTGATCCCCGAGTTACGCGCGATGATCTTGCTCGGCGCGTTGCTGATGCCGGTGAGCATGATCAACAGGATGTCGTGGTTCAGGCTCGGGTCTTCCTTGATCTTGGCCGCCAGTTGCATGCCGGTCATGCCGGGCATGTTCTGATCGAGCAGGACCACATCGAAGTAATCACGCAGGTGCGCCTTGGTGCGTAGCAGCGCCAGCGCTTCCTTGCCCGACGGCACGGCGCTGACGTTCAGGCCCCAGGCACTGCATTGCTGCACCAGCACTTTGCGACAAGTGTCGTTGTCATCGACCACCAGCACCCGCGCGCCTTGCAACGGGCTGTCGAGGTCGGAGGTCGGGTGTTCAAGGCGATCCGGGTCCAGCGGCAGCGTCAGCCACAAGGTGCTGCCCTGATTGGTGCCGCTTTTGATGCCGAATTCACCCTGCATCAACCGGATCAGTTGCCGCGCGATCACCAGGCCCAGATTGCCACCCAGACGATTGGCCGAAAGGAAATGCTTGCTGTGCAGCTCGGCGTGCATCAGCGCGTCACGCTCTTCCTGCTCCATCGGCTGGCCGCTGTCCTGCACGGCGATGCGCAGGCGCGGTTTGCTGCTGCGCTCATCGAGGGCGACGACGATCAGCACTTCGCCTTCGTCGGTTTTTTTCAGGGCGTTTTCCAGCAGACTCAGCAGGGTCTGGCGCAGACGGGTCGGGTCGCCGCTGATCACACGCGGCACTTGCGGCTGAATGAAGCTGATCAGTTCGACGTTCTGCTGTTCGGCCTTGGCGCGGTAGATGCTCAGGCAGTCATCGATCAACGCGTTGAGATCGAACTGCACGTCGTCCAGTTCGATCTGCCCGGATTCGAGTTTGGAGATGTCGAGAATCTCGTTGATCAATGTCAGCAGTTCGTTGCCAGCGCTGTGGATGGTCTGCACGTAATCGCGCTGTTTGACCGACAACGGGGTACCGAGCAGCAACTCGGTCATGCCCAGTACGCCGTTCATTGGCGTGCGAATCTCGTGACTGATCTTGGCGAGGAATTCGGCCTTGGCGTTGATCTCGGCGTTGCTTGCGGCGAGGTCGCGACTGATGCTGAAACGGCTTTCGGTGATGCTGCGTTGACGCTCGCCCAGCGCAATGCTCATCAACAGCCCGCTGATGCAGATAAACACCATCAACGTCATGATCAGGCCTTGCGGCGCGACCAGTGTCAGGCCCAGCAATGCCGGAAGAATGATCAGCGTACCGATGTTGAACACCACCATGGCAGCAACAAACAACCGCGCCGGGCGGTAGCCCTTCTGCCAGTGATAGAACGCAACAAACAACATGCTCAGACCGGCGAGTGCCACCAGCGCGTAAGTGATGATGTTCAGGGGCAAGGTGTTGACGAACAACAGCAACAAGCTGCATGTCACGATGAACAGAATGTCGCCCAGCAACAGTTTGTTCAGCGGATGCGGGCCCAGCGGGGCGAAGAAGCGCAGGGCAAACATCAAACCGGCCGGCGCGGTCAGCAGCAACGCGAGATAAGCCCCGGGCGTCTGGATCGCATGCCAGTTCGGTAGCCAGGGGCCGGCGAGGTTGAGCAACAGCAACAGGCTGAGCCCCAACAGACCCTCGCAGATCGCCAGCCACAGGCTGCTGCGTGAACGGGAGTAGGCGTAGCGCACGAGATTGTGCAGTAACAGCATGGCGAGGCAGCCGAACAGCAGGCCGAAGATCAGTGTCTGGTTCTGGTCGGCCGCGCTCATGACCGCCGATTGCAGGGTGATGTGCGGGCGTAACTGGTGGTCGGAAACCAGCCGCACGTAGACGTCGAGAGGCTTGCTACTTTGCGGCAGCGGCAGCATGAAGTCGCTGCTCGGTAGCGGCCGTTCAGCCTGGGGCTGGTCGGTGCCGGTGTTGCGTTGCTCGATCAGTTGGTCGCCGTCGAGCACGTACAGATTGAGGTGTGACAGGTCCGGGGCGAAGATCCGCAGCACTTGTTCGTGCTTGCCGGGCGCGAGCCTGAAGCGCAGCCACAGTGCTCCCTCGGGCTCGGCCGCGGTGAGGCGGTCAAGGTCGATGGGGCTGAATTGGTTGGTGTAACGGGCTGAGCGGATATCGCTCAGTTGCAGATTGCCCTGATCGTCGAGCAATACCGACCAGCCACTGCCTTGCGTGGCCTGGGCCGGGAGCATGCAGAGCAAGGTCAGCAACGTGACGGTGAAGCTTATGGCAATCCTGAGCCAGCGCACGGCGAAATCCCTTCTTAGGTTGATGCCAGAGTATAACGACGCGCGGCGGCGGAACAGCCCGGCGAGGAGCGGTATCCCTCGCCGGACTTCATGGACAGCTTATTCCTGGGTTTCGCCACGTTCACGGGCAATGGCGCGGTAGCCAATGTCCTTGCGGTAGAAGCTGCCTTCCCAGTCGATCGCGGCCGCCAGCTTGTAGGCTTGCTGTTGCGCATCACTGACGCTGGCGCCCATTGCGGTGGCGCAGAGTACGCGACCACCGGCGGTCACGACCTGGCCATCTTTGAGTGCGGTGCCGGCGTGGAAGACTTTGCCTTCCAGGCTTGCCGCAGCGTCCAGACCGTTGATCGCGGCGCCTTTGGCGTAGTCGCCCGGGTAGCCGCCAGCGGCCAGCACGATGCCAACGCTCGGACGTGGATCCCACTGCGCTTCGACCTTGTCCAGCGCTTGCGCCAGGGCGGCTTCAACCAGCAGCACCAGGCTGGACTGCAAACGCAGCATCACCGGTTGGGTTTCCGGATCACCGAAACGGCAGTTGAACTCGATGACTTTCGGGTTGCCGGCCTTGTCGATCATCAGACCGGCATAGAGGAAACCGGTGTAGACGTTGCCTTCATCGGCCATGCCGCGCACGGTCGGCCAGATCACCAGGTCCATCACGCGCTTGTGCACGTCGGCGGTCACTACCGGGGCAGGGGAGTAAGCACCCATGCCGCCGGTGTTCGGGCCGCTGTCGCCGTCGCCGACGCGTTTGTGGTCCTGACTGGTGGCCATCGGCAGGACGTTCTTGCCGTCGACCATGACGATGAACGACGCTTCTTCGCCGTCGAGGAATTCTTCGATGACCACGCGCGAACCGGCATCGCCGAAAGCATTGCCGGCAAGCATGTCGCGCACGGCGTCTTCGGCTTCAGCCAGTGTCATGGCAACGATCACGCCTTTACCGGCGGCCAGGCCATCGGCCTTGATCACGATCGGTGCGCCTTTTTCACGCAGATAAGCCAGGGCTGGCTCGATCTCGGTGAAATTCTGGTAGTCGGCGGTCGGGATCTTGTGGCGCGCCAGGAAGTCCTTGGTGAACGCCTTCGAGCCTTCCAGCTGTGCAGCGCCAGCGGTCGGACCGAAGCAGTCCAGGCCACGGGAACGGAACAAGTCGACAACGCCAGCCACCAGCGGCACTTCCGGGCCGACGATGGTCAGGGAAACGTTTTTCTCGGCGAAATCGGCAAGCTGCTCAAGGGACAGCACGTCGATGGCGACGTTCTCGCACTTGGCTTCAATCGCCGTACCGGCGTTGCCCGGGGCAACGAAAACCTTCTGCACGCGCGGATCCTGAGCCACTTTCCAGGCCAGAGCGTGTTCACGGCCACCGCTGCCAATGATCAAAACATTCATTTCAAAAACCTCGGATGACGCTAATTCTGTGGAGCACCGCAGAGATGCTTTTCTGTGGGAACTGGCTTGCCAGCGATGCAGGCGACTCGGTTCATCAGTCAGACCGAGGAGATGCTATCGCTGGCAAGCCAGCTCCCACAGTGGATCGTGTACTTAGTGACGGAAGTGGCGCATGCCCGTAAAGACCATCGCAATCCCTGCCTCATCGGCAGCGGCAATCACTTCAGCATCACGCATCGAGCCACCTGGCTGGATCACCGCAGTGATGCCGACCTTGGCCGCATTGTCCAGACCGTCGCGGAACGGGAAGAACGCGTCCGATGCCATTACCGACCCCGCCACTTGCAGACCCGCGTGTTCAGCCTTGATCGCAGCGATACGTGCGGAGTTTACGCGGCTCATCTGGCCAGCGCCGACACCGATGGTCTGGCGGTTCTTGGCGTAGACGATCGCGTTGGATTTGACGTACTTGGCCACTTTCCAGGCGAAGATCAGGTCGTTGATTTCCTGTTCGGTCGGTGCACGCTTGGTTACGACTTTCAGGTCTTCGCTGCCGATCATGCCGATGTCGCGGCTTTGTACCAACAGGCCGCCGTTGACGCGCTTGTAATCCCAAGCGGCAGCGCGGTCAGCCGACCACTCGCCACAGGCCAGCAGGCGCACGTTGGCTTTGGCGGCAACGATGGCCCGGGCTTCTTCGCTCACGGAAGGGGCGATGATCACTTCAACGAACTGACGCTCGACGATCGCTTTGGCGGTCTCGGCATCCAGTTCACGGTTGAAGGCAATGATGCCGCCGAACGCCGATTCGGTGTCGGTAGCGTAAGCCAGTTCGTAGGCCTGACGGATGCCGCCTTCGGCGTCCGGGCTCACCGCAACGCCGCACGGGTTGGCGTGCTTGACGATCACGCAGGCTGGCTTGACGAAGCTCTTCACACATTCCAGCGCAGCGTCGGTGTCGGCCACGTTGTTGTACGACAGCTCTTTGCCTTGCAGTTGGGTCGCGGTAGCAATGCCGACTTCGGCAGGTTTGGCTTCCACATAGAACGCCGCGCTCTGGTGCGGGTTCTCGCCGTAGCGCATTTCCTGAGCCTTGATGAACTGGCTGTTGAAGGTGCGCGGGAATTCGCTGCGACCTTCCGTGCTGAGGGTTTCAGCGGCCTGGTTCACGGTGCCCATGTAGTTGGCGATCATACCGTCGTAGGCGGCGGTGTGTTCGAACGCCTTGAGCATCAGGTCGAAACGCTGAGCGTAGGTCAGGCCACCGGACTTGAGGTTTTCGAGGACGTTGGCGTAATCGTTGGCGTTGACCACGATCGCGACGTCTTTATGGTTTTTTGCTGCCGAACGGACCATGGTCGGGCCGCCGATGTCGATGTTCTCGATGGCGGTCGGCAGGTCGCAACCTGGCTTGTTGATGGTCGCTTCGAACGGGTACAGGTTGACCGCTACCAGATCGATCGGCTTGATGCCGTGTTCGTTCATGATAGCGTCGTCGATACCGCGACGACCGAGGATGCCACCGTGGATTTTCGGGTGCAGGGTCTTCACCCTACCGTCCATCATCTCCGCGAAACCGGTGTAATCCGCGACTTCCACTGCGGCAACGCCGTTGTCGCGCAGCAGCTTGAACGTTCCGCCGGTGGAGAGGATCTCGACGCCCAGGGCTTCAAGCTCCTTGGCGAATTCGAGGATCCCGGTCTTGTCGGAAACGCTGATCAAGGCGCGGCGGATCGGCAGGCGGGTAGTCTGGTCGGTCATCTCAATTTCCATCAAAAGCAAAGGAAGTCAGCAAAAAAGGCGACCGGTTTTACGCGGGCGCCTTTCTGGTTTGATTGAATGCTTACAGCAGATCGTACTGCTTGAGTTTCTTGCGCAGCGTGCCTCGGTTGAGTCCGAGCAGCTCGCTGGCCTTGGTCTGGTTGCCCTTGACGTAGTTCATCACGCTTTCGAGCAGGGGAGCCTCGACTTCGGAGAGCACAAGGTTGTACACATCCGTGACGGACGCGCCCTCAAGGTGGGCGAAATAATTGTGCAGCGCCTTCTCGACACTCCCGCGAAGGGTCTGACCTTCTTCGCTCGGCGTATTGAGGTGCTGTTTCAAATTCACGTTGTCGCTCACGGGTGCTGTTCCACTCACTAAAGTCTCGGTCATCATCGTCATGCGGCCACCCCTTCTTCGTCCCCTGTCAGGCTCTTGTAACGCTCGGCGAAGAACTCCCGAACGTTGGCGCATTGTGTTTCCGTACCATCCAAACGATTGAAGTGGGCGCGAAACTCCTTGGCGCCCGGCAAGGTTGCGAGATACCAGCCCACATGCTTTCGAGCAATACGCACGCCCATCACATCCCCATAGAAAGCGTGAAGTGCGGCCAGATGCTCTAGCAGAATGTGTTCCACCTCGGTCAGCTCCGGTGCCGGCAATTTCTCGCCAGTGCGCAGGAAGTGATCGATCTCGCGAAAAATCCATGGCCGCCCTTGGGCGGCTCGGCCTACCAACAGGCCATCGGCACCGGTCGCGTCGAGCACGTAACGGGCCTTTTCCGGCGAATCAATATCGCCATTGGCAAACACCGGGATCGACACGGCCTGCTTGATCGCGGCAATCGTGTCGTACTCGGCTTCACCTTTATAAAGATCGGCGCGAGTGCGGCCATGCACTGCCAGCGCGGTGATCCCGGCCTGCTCGGCGATCTTCGCCACAGTCAGTCCGTTCTTGTTGTCGCGATCCCAGCCAGTGCGGATCTTCAGGGTGACCGGCACATCAACCGCAGCCACGACGGCCTGCAGGATCTCGGTCACCAGTGCTTCATCTTTCAACAACGCGGAGCCGGCGGCTTTGTTGCAGACCTTCTTTGCCGGGCAACCCATGTTGATATCAATAATCTGTGCGCCCAGTTCGACGTTGGCGCGGGCCGCATTTGCCAGCATCTGTGCATCACCACCGGCAATCTGTACCGAGCGTGGCTCGGGATCGCCTTCGTGGATCATGCGCATGCGCGACTTGCGGGTGTTCCACAGGCTCATGTCACTGGTGACCATTTCCGAGACCACAAGCCCTGCGCCCAAACGCTTGCAAAGCTGACGAAAGGGCTGGTCGGTGACCCCCGCCATCGGGGCGAGAATCAAGCCGTTCTGTAATGTATATGGGCCGATGCGTACCGCCGACATAGGACTTCCCTGAAGTGGGGCCGGATCATGAGAGTTCGAAAAAGGGTTGGCATGATACCCGCTCTCGATGACTGGATAAAGGCTGAATTGAACAAAATCTGAACAGTTATTTTCTTATCGCCAGCGGTTCGGTAGCCCGGCGCGAAGTCAGAAAATTGCCGTCAATTCAGAAACGATGAAGCGATTCACTCGGGCGAGTGAAAACTCAGGCTGTAATTCACCGCTTTAGGGCCTGGATCGAGAATATCCAGCGCGATGTGGATCGGCGTTTGTGGCGGCATCTCCGCCAAACCTTCGAGATCGCCGCTCAAGTACTCGCCGGGTTTGAAGCGCCGACTGGCGATCAGGTGCCCGTTGAGGTCGGCAAACCGCAGCTCCAGCAACGGAAACGGCTGGGAGAACGTTGCGCGGTTATAAATGATCGCGTCGACTACCAGCGCGCCGTTGAACTCCGGATGGCTGCGCACGACCAGGTTGCTGCTTTTGATTCTGGCAATGTCGACCTTGGACGGCACCGTGCAGCCGATTTGCGGGCAGACTTGCTGGAACCATGGCCGGTATTGATCCTGCCGCGCCAGTTCGTCGAAATGGTAGCTGATGTACTGGGCGGCGAGGCCGCCAGCGGCGAGCAACACCAACACCAGCCACAGCAGGCGACGGGCCCAGGGTGAGCGGCGCTTTTGCCAGTCCAGTTGCAGCGGGTCGTCAGTCAGGTCCTGCAAGACTTCGGCGCGTACGCCGGAGTCTGCTCGCTCACGTTTTTTGCGCTGCGGTTCGAGCAATGGCAGATCGTCATCGCTGTCGTCACTGGCAGACAAGCGTTCGCGGCGGGCATTCGGATCGATCGGATCGTGCAGGCGCAACTGCGGGATCGCCGGTTCATCATCCAGATCCACCGGCTCCAGCGACAGCGAGGGCTCGGTGCGTGCGGGTTTGATCCGATCCTCGATCACTTGCGGTTCGGCTTCAGGCTCTGCTCTCTCATCGGCAGGCTGGCTGAACAGGCTGTCGGGCCAGACCGCTTCATCCGGTTCCGGACTGTCGCGGCGGGCACTCAGGGAGTCTTCGCGCGGGCGACCGAATTCGGTGGTCGGCTGGATTTCCCGTTGTTCGAGGCGGGCGAGTTCTTCGTCCAGGTCGAGACTGTCGAGGTCCAGATCCGCAGCGCTCCATTGCTTTTGGCTGATGGCGCGGGTGACAGGTGACTCGACGACCGCGGGCGATTCAACCATCGGCGGTGGTGCAACCGGCAGTTGTTCGGCATTGGCGGGTGCAACCGGCGTCACCGCATCCTTGCCCGCGTGCTGCTCAAGCAGCTGTTTGGCGGCGTTGAACACTTGCAGGCAGGAGCCGCAGCGAACCACCCCGCGGGCCACGCTCAATTGAGCGTGGCTGACGCGGAAACTGGTTTGGCAATGCGGGCACTGAGTGACGAAGCTGTCGGTCATGCGGCGATCCGGATTATGCAGGCGGCCATTCTAGCGCCGACGCCCGGTGATGCGCACCCAGCCATCGCGATTGGCGATCGGGTCGAGATCGAAGTCCTGAGCGTAGGCAGCAGCGACTTCATCACCTTGTTCGGCGAGGATGCCCGACAGCGCCAGACGCCCGCCGGATTTGACCAGGCTGGACAATTGCGGTGCCAGCGAAACCAGCGGGCCGGCGAGGATGTTGGCGACCAGCACGTCGGCTTTGACCTGCGGCAGATCTTGCGGAAGGTACAGCGGGAACAGCTCATCGGCGATATTGTTGCGCCCGGCGTTATCGCGCGAGGCTTCCAGCGCCTGCACGTCGATGTCGGTGCCGACGGCTTCCTTGGCACCGAGCAGCAGGGCGGCGATGGCCAGAATCCCCGAGCCACAGCCGAAATCCAGCACATTGCAGTCTTTGAGGTCCTGACCGTCGAGCCACTCCAGGCACAGCGCGGTGGTCGGGTGGGTACCGGTGCCGAACGCCAGGCCCGGATCCAGCAGCAGGTTGACTGCGTCAGGCTCGGGCGCGGCATGCCAGCTCGGGACGATCCACAGGCGCTGGCCGAAACGCATTGGCTGGAAACCATCCATCCAGCTGCGTTCCCAATCCTGGTCTTCGATGACTTCGCTGTGATGCTCGGGCAGCGGGCTGCCGGTCAGCAATTCGAGATGGGCCAGCACCGGGGCAGGCTCGGTGCCGCCCTCGAACAGGGCCAGCAGGTGAGTGTGCGCCCACAGCGGAGTGGTGTTGAGTTCCGGCTCGAAGATCGGCTGGTCTTCGGCGTCCATGAAGGTCACCGAAACAGCGCCCACTTCAAGGAAAGCGTCTTCGTAGGTTTCGGCTTGTTCCGGGCTGATGGCGAGTCGTACTTGCAGCCAAGGCATGGCGGGCACCTTTGAAAAATATTGATTGCAGACTAGCGGTCTGCGAGAAGCGCGCAAGTTTACGCGAGCGCGCAGGGTTTGTGGGAGCTGCATTTGTAGCGCAGATGTTGAGCGAAGCGTGGAACCTGTGGGAGCGAGCCTGCTCGCGAGCGCGGTGGGTCAGCAATGAAGGTGGCGACTGGCACGGCCTCTTCGCGAGCAGGCTCGCTCCCACAGGGGGGAGTGAAACCTGCAGATGCAACAAAGCCGCCCGAAGGCGGCTTTGTCTGGTACAGGCTGAAGCTTAGTGCTTCTCGTCAGCCAGCTTGTGCTCGAGGTAGTGAATGTTCACGCCCCCTTTGCAGAAGCCTTCGTCGCGAACCAGATCACGGTGCAGCGGGATGTTGGTCTTGATCCCGTCCACCACGATTTCGTCCAGGGCATTGCGCATGCGGGCCATGGCTTCGTCGCGGGTAGCGCCGTAAGTGATCAGCTTGCCGATCAGCGAGTCGTAGTTCGGCGGAACGGCATAACCGCTGTACAGGTGCGAATCGACGCGAACGCCGTTGCCGCCTGGAGCGTGGAAATGCTTGACCGTGCCCGGGCTCGGCATGAAGGTTTTCGGGTCTTCAGCGTTGATCCGGCATTCCAGCGAGTGACCGCGGATAACCACGTCATCCTGCGTGAACGACAGCTTGTTGCCAGCGGCGATGCTGAGCATCTCCTTGACGATGTCGATACCGGTAACCATTTCCGAAACCGGGTGCTCCACCTGAACACGGGTGTTCATTTCGATGAAGTAGAAACGACCGTTCTCGTACAGGAACTCGAAAGTGCCGGCGCCACGGTAGCCGATGTCGATGCACGCCTTGACGCAGCGAGCCAGAACTTCCTGGCGCGCCTGCTCGTCGATGCCCGGTGCCGGCGCTTCTTCGAGAACCTTCTGGTGACGACGTTGCAGCGAGCAATCGCGGTCGCCCAGATGGATGGCGTGACCCTGGCCGTCGGACAGAACCTGCACTTCGACGTGACGCGGGTTGGTCAGGAATTTTTCCAGATAGACCATCGGGTTGCCAAACGCCGCGCCTGCTTCGGTGCGGGTCAGTTTGGCGAACGAGATCAGGTCTTCTTCCTTGTGCACCACGCGCATGCCGCGACCACCACCGCCGCCAGCGGCTTTGATGATCACCGGGTAGCCGACTTCACGACCGATGCGCAGCGCCGTTTCTTCGTCTTCCGGCAGTGGGCCGTCAGAACCTGGAACGGTTGGCACGCCTGCTTCGATCATCGCGTGCTTGGCCGATACCTTGTCGCCCATCAGGCGAATGGTGTCGGCTTTCGGGCCGATGAAGGCGAAGCCGGAGTTCTCGACCTGCTCGGCAAAGTCGGCGTTTTCCGCGAGGAAACCGTAGCCTGGGTGAATGGCGGTAGCGCCAGTCACTTCGGCGGCAGCGATGATGGCCGGGATGTGCAGGTAAGACTGAGAGGCCGATGCCGGGCCGATGCAGACGGATTCGTCTGCCAGACCCAGGTGCATCAGCTCTTTGTCGGCCTTGGAGTAAACGGCGACGGTCTTGATGCCCATCTCTTTGCAGGCACGCAGAATCCGCAGGGCGATCTCACCGCGGTTCGCGATCAGAACTTTTTCCAACTTCGCAGTCATCAAAGGCTCTCCGCAGTTCAAACGATGGTGAACAGCGGTTGGTCGTACTCAACCGGCTGGCCGTCTTCGACGAGGATGGACTCGATCACACCGCTGGTTTCAGCTTCGATGTGGTTCATCATCTTCATGGCTTCAACGATGCACAGAGTGTCGCCTTTCTTCACGGTCTGGCCGACTTCAACGAAGGACGGCGAGGCTGGCGAAGACTTGCGGTAGAACGTGCCGACCATCGGCGAACGGGCAACAGTGCCGTTCAGCGCCGGGGCAGCAGCGGCAACCGGAGCAGCTGCAGCTACAGGAGCGGCGGCTGGTGCAGCGGCCGGCGCTTGCATCGGTGCAGGCGCGTAGTACTGCTGAGCCGGGGTCTTGCTGTGACGGCTGATGCGTACGGACTCTTCGCCTTCCTTGATCTCGAGCTCGTCGATGCCGGACTCTTCCAGCAATTCGATCAGTTTCTTAACTTTACGGATATCCATGAATCATCAACTCCCAAGGGTCGGTCAGGGGCGCTTAACGCTTGTCGTTCAAGTCGTTGCCTGTGTTTCAAGCAGTTCTAGTGCAGCCTCCAGGGCCAGTCGGTAACCACTGGCGCCAAGGCCGCAGATCACTCCCACCGCTACGTCGGAGAAGTAAGAGTGATGGCGGAAAGGTTCGCGCTTGTGCACGTTGGACAAATGCACTTCGATGAATGGGATGCTCACTCCCAGCAACGCGTCACGTAATGCAACACTTGTATGTGTAAATGCGGCCGGATTGATCAGGATAAAATCCACACCCTCGCCGCGTGCGGCGTGGATGCGGTCGATCAATTCGTACTCGGCATTGCTTTGCAGATACAGCAGATGATGGCCGGCTTCACGGGCGCGACGCTCCAGATCCTGATTGATCTGCGCCAGGGTCGTCGACCCATAGGTGCCCGGTTCGCGGGTGCCGAGCAGGTTCAGGTTGGGGCCGTGCAGCACCAGTAGGGTTGCCATCTGCGTTGTCCTTGTCATGAATGAGCAGTCGTCAGAACCCGGCGACTATGCCGCAAAGACTTTATGACTGTCCAGTTCTATGCAATAGCCAGCACGATGGCCGATGTTTGCGCAAAATATGTGACCGAGTGATCTGATCCGGTCATTTGCATCACGCAACTGTGCAGGAGCTGCCGAAGGCTGTGATCTTTTGACTTTTAAAGGCAAGATCAAAAGATCGTCCGATCGCGGCCCGAGCCTTCGGCAGCTCTGACAGGGAGTGTTGTCAAACGCGGAAGGCTTGCACGGCTGTGTGCAACTGCCCGCCCAATACCAGCAAGTTCTCACCCTGTTCGCGGCCCTGGCCGATACGCAGCAAGTTATCCCCACCCAACTGGTGAATCCGCTCACTGTGATCGCGAATCTCGCTGACCGCGCCACTTTGCTGCGCGGTGATATCGGCGATGCGGATCGCTGTCTCGGAAATGGTCTGGATCGCACCGACAATCTTGTCCAGCGCACCGTCCGCCGCTTGTGCCTGATTCGCCGTCGCTTCGGCGTGCTCGACTTGGGCACGCATGCCTTCGACCGATTGCCGCGCAGCGGTTTGCAGGCCGGCGATCAGGGTTTGAATTTCCGCCGTCGCCCCGGCCGTACGCTGCGCCAGGGAGCGCACTTCTTCAGCTACCACGGCAAACCCGCGGCCCATTTCCCCGGCGCGCGCCGCTTCTATCGCCGCGTTCAGTGCCAGCAGATTGGTCTGGTCGGCAATCGAGCGGATCACCGTCAGCACACCGCCAATGGTCGCTGACTCTTCAGCCAGGTGCTCGATCATCTGTGCATTGCCCTGCACTTCGCCGACCAAGGCGTGCAGGCCCGTGAGGCTCTGGCCGATGACGGTCTGACCATGCTCGACAGCCAAACCGGCATGGCGACTGGCATCGGCGGCCTGACGCGCGTCCCCGGCAACTTGCTGGATAGTCGCTTCCAGTTCGCCGAGCGAATCGCGAATCAGCGCGGTATCCCCGGCCTGATGTTCGGCGCCGCTGTGCAAGTCGTTGCTCAACTCGGCGAGGGTGCGACTGCTGCCCGCGACTTGTTCAGCGTTGCCGCGAATGGTCCCGACCAGATCCACCAGGTACGCGCGCAAGCGATTGAGCGAGGCTTCGATGTCGTGCAGTTCGCGGTTGGTCTTGCCCAGTTGAATGTCGCGACTGAAATCGCCGTCGGCCCAGACGGACAATGCCGGGGCGAGGTTGGTCAGGGTTCGCGCAAGACGCCGTTGCAGGGTGTCGATCAGCAGCGCAATCAGCAGAATCAGGCCGATCATCACGCCTTGCATCAGCCGCACTTCGCCCTGAATTTGCCCGTGCTGGGCACGGACCACCGGCTCCAGACCGGCGATGGCGTGTTGCACTGCAGCGATTTTCGCGTGGGTGGCAGTGCTGAGTTCGCTGCGTTTCTGGATTTGCTCGCGGGTGCGGGCAAGCTCTGCCGGGTAGCGACCGAGCAGGCTGTTGAGTTCACGTTTGAGGCCGACACCGGCATCCTCTGCGACGGTTTTTTCGCTGCTTTCGATGCCCATCAACGCCGCGAAGTCGTCGCTGCTCGATTCGTTGCTGGCCACTACACCCAGCAGGGGCAGGGCATCGATCAACTGTGCCTGAGTGCGGATATTGCTGACTTCGCGCTCAACGTCGACCGCCAGTTCACTGCGGCCGCTGCTGACCAGTTTGTCTCGCGCCAGCGAAAGTTTGCCCAAGTGCTGAGAGGCAGCAAGCAGCGGCGTCAGGTAGGCCGCGTTGCCGCTGGCATAGGCACTGAGCTGGTCGAGGCTGGCGCTCAATTCGCGCTCGGCCTGCAACAGCAATGCCTGCGGATCACCGGCCAGTTTGCCGGCGGCGAGTAAGTCGGTTTTGCTGAATTCATCGAGGCTCGACAGGCTCGGCCGCAAAGTATCGGCCAGCGCCGGCGGCAGTTCGTCGAGTTGTTTTTGTACGCTGTCGATGGCCTGACTGGCGCCGCTCAGGCGCAAGGCATCGCCGCTGGCGAGGTAGTCCTCGACGTTACGCGCCACCTCGTTCTGAAATTGCTGCGACAGCCCCAGATAACGCTCCATCAACAGATACGGGCGTTCCAGCGCTTTTTGCGACCACCACAGCGTGGCGCCGAGTGCGAGGCACACGGCGACCAGCAGCAGGGTATTAAGATTTGTGAGCAACTTCAGGCGCATGACAGCTACCAACGACAGAAATGGTAAGCGCCTGAATTTATTGCGGTTCTATTACAGGGTTATGACCGAATCGGTTGATTCCGATGAAAAGGTGGCACTTTGCTTTGACTCCCGCGCCTTTTGCACTCGATTACGCCCGCCATTCTTGGCGCGGTACAGCGCCTCGTCGGCCTGGCTGGCCATCATCAGGCTGTCGGAATCATCGCGCAGATCCACCACGCCGGCGCTGAAGGTGCACCACAAGTCATGAGGTTGTGCCGGGTAATGGATTTCGGCGAAACGCTGACGGATCTCGTCGAGCACCTTGTGTGCGGCTTCCATGTCAGTGTCGGGCATGACGATGGCGAACTCTTCGCCGCCGTAACGGCCGATGAAATCGGTTTTGCGCAAACGTTGCTTGAGAAACAGTGCAAGGCTCTTGATGACGCGGTCGCCCATCGGGTGGCCGTGGCTGTCGTTGACTCGTTTGAAGTGGTCGATGTCGAGCATGGCAAAGCTCAGCGGCTTGTTCTCGCGGCGGGCGCGGAACGAGCAATCTTCGAGCAGTTGCAGGATATGCGTGTGGTTATACAACCCGGTGAGGCTGTCGCGCACCATCCGTGCTTTCAAGTTGCGCGCGCGGGCAGCGCGGTTGCGCACGGTGGTGATCAGATGACGCGGCTTGATCGGTTTGGTCAGGAAGTCGTCGCCGCCCTCGCTCATGGCGTCGAGCTGCTTGTCCAGATCGTCCTCGGCCGACAGGTAAATGATCGGCACGCTGACATAGCGGTCGTTGTGGCGGATCACCTTGGCCAGTTCGGTGCCGGTGCAGGCTGGCATGTACATGTCGAGGATGATCAGGTCAGGCTGGAAATCCGCCAGTTCAGCCATGGCCTGAATCGGTTCGATCAAGGTGCGGGTCACGATCCCGGCGCTGTTGAGCAGGCGTTCGGTGTGCATGGCCTGGGCGCGGGAGTCATCGATGATCAGCACTTTATAAGGTTCGTACTGGGCGACGCAGGTCAGGACTTCGATCTTTTCCAGCAGGCTCGACGCTTCGAGGGTGCCGGTGAGGAATTCCTGGCCGCCGGCGCGTACTGCCGCGAGGCGTGTCGGGGTGTCGGTTTCGTGCAGGCTGAAAAACAGCAACGGCAACGGTTCCTCGAGACCGACCTGGGCTTCGGCAGCGAGTTTCAGGCCAACGCCGGCACCACTGAAATCCACGTCCATGACGATCGCGGCCGGCAAGCGCTCGACCATCGATGAGCGAAACGCCGCGACGCTGTCCAGCGACTGCGCGCTGAGGCCGAAGAATTCCAGTTGCTTGGCCAGCCGCTCGGCGCGGTCGTGATCCTGCAGCATCACGTAGATTGGTTTGCGCAGCGGAGGCAGGAAGGTCTGGTCGAGCTGATCGCCCTGGCGCAGGCCGGTACGCGACAAGCGCTGCATCAAACGATTGAGATCGGTGATCAAGCCACTGCTCAGGCGTCCACGATTGGCGTCCACTGCTTCCAGCGACTGACTGATGTGGCGCGCGAGCTGGGTGTGTTCCGGCTGTTCGAAGCGCTCGGCAAAGCGCAGCAGGCGCAGGTTGGCCTCGCTCAGTTCGGCGAGGTCGACGGTGGACCATTCACTGCGTTGCAGGCGCTGCCATATCTCAAGAATCTGACGTGCCTGATGAATTACCCGCTGGGCAAAGTGGTGCTTGAGACGCTCACGGCTGGGGTCTTCTGGCTCGGTCATATCCTGACTACTAGTTAGGGTGCATGCTGAGATCGACTGGTGGCTCTATGCTAGCACCTCTTTTCCCTTAGACGAGTGTCGCACGTCAATAATCTGTAATGCGTCACTATTCAGTTTCTGACCGAGTGGTTTTGTTTTCGGCCTGGACGTCGGCAAAGTCCCCGCAAGCAGGGCACCTTAATATATAGCGGCTAACATTTCAGGCAACTCTGTGCGTCTCACCTCAATAGGGCGAAACGGCGTATTAACGGCTCTGCGTCGAAATAGCAGGTGAATGGCATCAGGGATTCCCTTAGACCTGACGGATGCGTCGAGCGCCTGCACCATTTGCGGCATATCTTCACTCGCAGGTGCCCGGCCTTGGCACGTTGTTGTATGGTTGTGGTCGAACCGTCGACCCCTAGTGATTGAAAGGATATCGCCATGCTGGACTGGAAAAACCGCGCGGGCGCCGCGCCTGAACGTGCCGCCGAGCCCAAATCGGCCGCCCGCAGCTATGTCGGCGGGCTGTTGTTCAGCCGTGCGTTGGCCACTCTGCTCGGTATTTATTTGTTAGTGACCATTGGCCTGGGCTGGTACTGGAGCCAGGAGCCGGCGTTATTTCCGGTGGCGCAAAACGCGCAAGTGGCCGCCGAGAAAGAAGGCAAGCAGATGGTGATCGGCTACACCACAGTCGAAACCCTGAAGTCCGTGGCCGGCACATTGCTCGACAAGCCGGGCGGTTACATTTCCAACGACCGTTTTCCCCCTGGCCTGTGGATGGACAACACGCCGAGCTGGGAATACGGCGTACTGGTGCAGGTCCGTGACCTGACCCGCGCCTTGCGCAAAGACTTCGCCCGTTCGCAATCGCAGTCGGCCGAAGACTCCGATCTGGCCAAGGCCGAACCGCGCTTCAACTTCGACAACAAGAGCTGGATCCTGCCGTCGAGTGAGTCCGAGTATCAGGAAGGCATCAACTCCCTGAGCCGCTATCAGGCGCGCCTGTCTGACCCAGCGCAGAAAAACGCGCTGTTTTACGCACGCGCTGACAACCTCAACAACTGGCTCGGCGATGTCGGCACGCGTCTGGGTTCGCTGTCGCAACGGCTGTCGGCCAGTGTTGGTCGGGTGAAACTCAACACTGCGCTGAAAACCGAAGTTCCGGCTGTCGGCGAAGTACCGCAGCTTGACGAAGAAGTCGTCGAAACCCCGTGGATGCAGATCGACAACGTGTTCTACGAAGCGCGCGGCCAGGCCTGGGCACTGTCGCACTTGCTGCGTGCCATCGAAGTCGACTTCGCCGATGTGCTGGCGAAGAAGAACGCCACGGTCAGCGTGCGTCAGATCATCCGTGAGCTGGAAGCATCGCAAGAGCCAGTGTGGAGCCCGATGATTCTCAACGGCAGCGGCTTCGGCGTATTGGCCAACCACTCGCTGGTCATGGCCAACTATATTTCCCGGGCCAACGCGGCAGTCATCGACTTGCGTCAACTGCTCAACCAGGGCTGATACATGAGTCAGAACGCCAAAGAGGCGGCCCATCGCGCCGCCTCGGATGCCGAACAGATCGCCTGGGTCGACGAGCAGGACAACCTGCTCGGTGCCCTGGTGCGTGCCGATCTGCGTGAACGCGGGCTGATCGGTCGCGGCACTTACATCATGTTGTTCAATTCCGCCGGTGAGCTTTGTGTGCACCGGCGAACCTTGAGCAAGGCGATCTACCCCGGTTACTGGGACGTGGCGGCGGGCGGCATGGTGCAGGCCCACGAAAGCTATGCCGAGTCGGCTGCCCGTGAGCTGGCGGAAGAGTTGGGGGTCAGCGGTGTGGAACTCACCGCTCACGATCATTTTTACTTCGAGGACACCGGCAATCTTCTGTGGTGTTCGGCGTTTTCCGCCGTGTGGGACGGCCCGCTGAAACTGCAGCCGGAAGAAGTCCTGGAAGCGCGCTTTATTCCGGTCGAACAGGTCATGCAGGAAATCCGGCAAAAGCCTTATTGCCCGGACTCTCTGGCCGCTTTGAAGCGCTATCTGAAGGCGCAGCAAAGCGACGTCGCAAAGAACACATAAATTGGCGCTGATTGGCACTTAGCAATTGGCTTTTTTGCCGTTACACTGCGCGACCTTTTCAAGCTGCACCGACCTGCTTTTGTTGAAGCGCCGGTGCAGTAGCGCTGCCCCTGCCTGAGTGGGGCTTCGCGGTCGATAACCTTGCCCAAGGTTGCGATCAGTCTTTGTCCTCCCAAGAGGATTGCCGGTGGCCAAAAAAGCCGCATCCTTCGCCGCCCTTGGCGGTCTGGTATTTTCCACCGACGCAGGTCGTCATTGCCCGGAATGCAGTCAGCCGGTGGACGCCTGTATCTGCAAACAAACCGTGATCCCTGCCGGTGACGGCATTGCCCGCGTGCGTCGCGAGAGCAAGGGCCGGGGCGGCAAGACGGTGACCACCATCACCGGCGTGCCACTGGCCGAAGACGCGCTCAAGGAGCTGGCGACAACGTTGAAGAAACGTTGCGGCACCGGCGGGGCGTTGAAGGACGGGATCATCGAAATCCAGGGCGATCATGTCGAGCTACTCTTGGCGGAACTGATCAAGCACGGTTTCAAAGCGAAGAAATCCGGCGGCTAGCAGCCTCTGTGAAAGCCACCAGCGGCTTGATCCGGAGCTGAACAGGTTCAGCTCCGGCGTCGTCTCCATGGTTTTCACAGAGCCTGTTCATGACCGGTTTCTAAACTCCACGCGGTCAGCGCGGTCTACCGCCGCGCTGACGAACCGTCATTTTCATACTTTAGACTGCGCCGGCCTGAGATCAGGCGACGCACTATGACTTCTTTATAGGGGACTTCGATGTCCGTACGACGCACACGCAAAGACGATGGCAGCCAATGGACAGTTGCGGACAGCCGCAGTGTTTACGGGATTCGCCATTGGGGGGCCGGGTATTTCGCGATCAATGACGCCGGTCGCGTCGAAGTTCGTCCGAACGGCCCGAGCAGCTCGCCTATCGACCTGTTCGAGCAAGTCGACCAACTGCGCAAAAGCGGTTTGTCCTTGCCGTTGCTGGTTCGTTTTCCCGACATCCTGCAAGACCGTGTACGCCAGCTGACCGGCGCCTTCGATGCGAACATTGAGCGTCTGGAATACCAGAGCAAGTACACCGCGTTGTACCCGATCAAGGTTAACCAGCAAGAAGCGGTGATCGAGAACATCATCGCCACCAAGGACGTCTCCATTGGTCTGGAAGCCGGCTCCAAGCCGGAACTGCTGGCCGTGCTGGCGCTGGCGCCGAAGGGCGGCACCATCGTCTGCAACGGTTACAAGGACCGCGAGTTCATCCGCCTGGCACTGATGGGTCAGAAGCTCGGCCACAACGTGTTCATCGTGATCGAGAAAGAGTCCGAAGTTGCGCTCGTGATCGAAGAAGCGGCCTCGCTCAAGGTCAAGCCACAGGTCGGCTTGCGCGTGCGTCTGTCGTCGCTGGCTTCGTCGAAGTGGGCGGACACTGGCGGCGAGAAATCCAAATTCGGTCTGTCGGCAGCGCAATTGCTGTCGGTGGTCGAGCGCTTCCGCGCGGCCGGTCTGGATCAGGGCATCCGCCTGCTGCACTTCCACATGGGCTCGCAGATTGCCAACCTGGCTGACTATCAGCACGGCTTCAAGGAAGCGATCCGTTACTACGGCGAGCTGCGCAATCTCGGTCTGCCGGTCGATCACATCGACGTCGGTGGCGGTCTGGGTGTCGACTACGACGGCACGCACTCGCGCAACGCCAGTTCGATCAACTACGACATGGACGATTACGCCGGTGTCGTGGTCGGCATGCTCAAGGAATTCTGCGACGCGCAGAGCCTGCCGCATCCGCACATCTTCTCCGAAAGCGGCCGCTCGCTGACCGCGCACCACGCCATGCTGGTGGTGCAGGTGACTGACGTCGAGAAGCACAACGACGAGATCCCGAAGATCGAAAACAAGGAGTCGCTGCCGGAAACCGTGCAGTGGCTGGTTGACCTGCTCGGCCCGACCGACATTGAAATGGTTACCGAAACCTACTGGCGCGCCACCCACTACATGAGCGACGTGGCCGCGCAGTACGCCGATGGCAAGCTGACCCTGGCTGAAAAAGCCTTGGCCGAGCAGTGCTATTTCGCCGTGTGCCGCCGCCTGCATAACTCTCTGAAGGCCCGTCAGCGTTCGCACCGTCAGGTGCTCGACGAGCTCAACGACAAGCTGGCCGACAAGTACATCTGCAACTTCTCGGTATTCCAGAGCCTGCCGGACACCTGGGCGATCGATCAGGTCCTGCCAATCATCCCGCTGCACCGTCTCGACGAAGAGCCGCTGCGCCGCGCGGTGCTGCAGGATCTGACCTGCGACTCTGACGGCAAGATCAACCAGTACGTCGACGAGCAGAGCATCGAGACCAGCCTGCCTGTGCACGGCTTGAACGAAGGCGAGGACTATCTGTTGGGCGTGTTCCTGGTCGGCGCCTATCAGGAAATCCTCGGCGACATGCACAACCTGTTCGGTGACACCGATTCGGTGAACATCTATCAGAACGCCGATGGCAGCGTGTACCACGCCGGCATCGAAACCCACGACACCATCGAAGACATGCTGCGTTATGTGCACTTGTCGCCGGAAGAGCTGATGACCCACTACCGCGACAAGTGCGCCAGTGCCCGCATCAGTGCCAGCGAGCGCACACAATTTCTCGATGCCTTGCGTCTGGGCCTGACCCGCTCCTCCTACCTGTCTTCCTGAGACCAGGTTGCTGTCTCGCCGGGTTGTCTGAAATTTTCCCCATTACTGTGGAAATTTCGGATAGCCCGGTGGGAAATATCCCAAAATCTTCGCGATATGTTTGCCTATCCCGGTCAGCAAAGTCATCCGGTCTGCTTTTCGCGTAGGTCATTTCCTAAGTTGTACTTCAGCTCTCTACTCGGCCATGGCTCTCGGCGAGAATCCCCGACCGCCCCTCCTGTAGAGATCTGCCTATGTTCGATCCAGTCAACGAGTCGTCGTTTCGTCTCGATGTAGCGGGCCTGTCCGACCCTTTCGAAGTCCTGGCCTTTACCGGTAGCGAAGCCCTCAACGAACCTTTTGCGTTCGAAATCGATGTGTTGATCGACGATCCGCAACTGGACCTCGCCGGCCTGCTTTATCGTTCGGCGTTCCTCCGTTTCGGACCGTCGGGGGAGGGCGTGCACGGGCAGTTGCAGAGCCTTGTCCAGCATGAGCACGGACACGGTTCGCGGTTGAGCCGGATCCGTCTGGGAGCGAAACTCGCTTGCCTTGATCTGCGCATCAGTCAGCGGATCTTCAGCGGCCGCTCGGTGCCACAGATTATCGAGCAGGTGCTCAGGGAACACGGGATCGTCGGTGCCCAGCGACGCTTCGAATTGCGTGGCGACTACCCGGCCCGCACGTTCTGCACGCAATACCGCGAATCGGATCTGCAACTGCTGCAACGCTTGTGCACACAGGCGGGTATTCACTATTTCTTCGAGCATGCGCACAACAGGCATTGCCTGGTGTTCGGCGATGATCCGGCGCATTTTCCGCTGACTGGCGCCGCGCTGTATCAAGGTGAAGAAGACGGCAAAAGTACCTGTCCTGCGGTGCACCTTTGGCAGTTGCATGAAGCGATGCAGGCTGGCTCGCAAGGCTTGCGGCAGGCAACAAATGCCGAAGGACGCAGTGATCTTGCGGCGTTGCGCTGCGGGCATTGGCTGCGCCTGGTCGGGCATCCTTTCCCCGAATGCAATCGGCAATGGTTGTTGACCCGAATCGAACACAGCGCTGATCTTTCCCTTGAATTGCCGTATGCCAACCGGTTGTTTGCCGCCGCGCAGTTACCCTCATCGGCTCCGTCGCGCTTGCGCATG
This sequence comes from Pseudomonas sp. P42, assembly GCF_017973755.1. Lineage (NCBI taxonomy): Bacteria > Pseudomonadati > Pseudomonadota > Gammaproteobacteria > Pseudomonadales > Pseudomonadaceae > Pseudomonas > Pseudomonas sp. P42. The sequence continues at coordinate 569,363 of NZ_JACOPU010000005.1, forward strand.
CACAGCCTGCAAAGGGCCTGGGTGGTGACGGTAGACGAACCGCAACCCGACCGATTCAGGCCGGTGGCGGTGCAGTTCGACTGGCTCTATCAGGGCGAAGGTGCGGCGCCGAGTCATTGTTGGCTGCCGCTCGCGCCGGCCTTGGCCGAAGCACCTTTGCAGGCGTTGGGCGATGGCGTCGAAGTGGTGGTGAGCTTCTTTGAGGGTGACCCGGATCAGCCAATGATCAGCGGCGTTTTACAGTCGTCAGTCGCTGCTGTGCAAAACAGCGATGCGCCAACGCCGCCGCTGCCGGAGAGCCTGGCGAGTGAAGGCTTGCAGCAAATGCTGACGTCAGGCGAACCATTGCTTTTGTTGTGCCTGATCCCAGGGGGCGGCAGTTTCAACCACTGCACAGAGGCGGTTTGCAGTTGTCGGCTGGTCACCACGCTTGAACAGAGCCGCGCAAGATGAGCGGCGTGGCGCTTGAGCCGATAGCGCAGTGGCTGTTGCTCGACGGCGCGGACGCAGCGCGGGCCTTGACGACGCTGCGCCAGGGTTTCGCCGCGTTGCCGAGTTTCAAGCTGTTCGACGGCACCGAGTTTGAGCCGGTCAGTGAACACGGTCCCGTGCTTGTCGATATGCGCGACAGCCCGGCGCTGGCGTCGTTGTGTCACACCGATCCGGACACCTGGCGCGGGCTTTTGATGGACAGTGAAGTATCGCCCCGGGAACTGCTGAGCCACTTGCAACGCATGCTCACGGTTTCGTTCGGGATGAGCCATCGGGCCCTGCTCAGCTATTACAACCGCCAGACCGCGAGCTATTTTTTCGACGCCTGCGACGCCGCGGAACTGAGTCGCTGGCTCGGGCCTATCCGCCTGTTGCACTGGTTCGGTGGCACCTGGGCCGATCGCGCTATCGGCAGTCAGGGCTGGCAGCAGTTGCGTAATCCGGGTCTGGCCGTGGAGCCGTTGAGCGTCGAAGAAAGCCTTACCCGGCGACAGTGCGAACGCCTGCAAACCTGCCTGCTGGAGCAACACATCTGGCGCTGGTGCCAATCGTTGGGAACCGATTACGCGGCGATGGCCTCCCATGTTCAACAAGGCCTGGCGTTGGGCTTCAGCGACCGCACCGTGCTCGAAGGCTGGTTGTGGCTACGCTTGCAGCATCCGCGTGCAGTGCTGGTGCCGCCACCGCAGGATTTGACTCAGCAAGAGCGGCTCGACCATCTGCGGCGCCAATGGCGCAGCGATCAAATTTGACCTGAGGTTCGGCGCGTATGGCAGGTTTTTTCCGGCAAGGATTCGGTGCAATGTTCGGCGGTTTGTTGCTGTTGGTGTTGAGTGCCTGTTCGCCGGTCAAGCTGCTCAATGCGCTGACCCCGGACAGCACGTTCGACAAAACCACCGGTATTGCTTATGGCGACGATCCACGGCAAAAACTTGATGTGTACGTGCCTCGCCACGCTTTGCCCGACGCGCCGGTCGTGGTGTTTTTCTACGGCGGCAGTTGGAACAGCGGTGCACGCGAGGACTACAACTTTGTTGGCGAGGCGTTGGCGTCGCGGGGCATTGTCGCGGTTGTGGCGGATTATCGGCTGTATCCGCAGGTGCGTTATCCATTGTTTCTGCAGGACGCTGCGCGGGCGGTGGCATGGACCAAGGCGAACATCCGCGAGTTTTCCGGCAATCCGCAGCGTTTGTACCTGATGGGGCACAGCTCGGGTGGCTACAACGCGGCGATGCTGGCACTGGACGGCGATCTGCTCGCTGCGGCCGGCATGTCCCCCAAGGACCTGCGCGGCTGGATCGGTCTAGCCGGGCCGTACGACTTTTTGCCGATCGAGAACCCCGCTGTGCGTCCGGTGTTTTTCTGGCCGGACTCGCCGCCGCAGTCGCAGCCGATCAATCATGTCAGTCGCGATGCGCCGCCCGCGCTGCTGATCGCGGCGAGCAAGGATGATCTGGTCAACCCGACGCGCAACACCGGCGGCCTGGCGCACGAACTGCGCGCGGCCGGGGTGCCGGTGCAGGATTTCTACTATTCGCGGCCCAATCACATAACGCTGGTGGCGACGCTGTCGCGACCGTTGCGTGGACTGGCGCCGGTGCTTGATCAAGTGGTCGGCTTCATCAAGCACACGCCGACTCAGTGAGCGGCGCCGGTGAACCAGCCGTCGTTGCGCTTCAGCCACCAGGCTTGCGCACCGAGGGTCAGGCTGCGCAGCACCATGAACAGCAGGAACGTTATCCACAGGCCATGGTTGCCCAAACCTTGCAGCGCCCAGGCGAACGGTATGAGCAAAATCACCGTCACGAGCATGCCGTTGCGCATTTCCCGGGCCCGGGTGGCGCCGATAAACAGGCCGTCGAGCAGGTAGCTCCATACCGCAACCAATGGCAGCACGGCGAGGTAGGGCAGGTAGACGAACGCGGTGTCGCGTACATTCTGGATGTCGGTTTGCATCTCGATGAACAAGTGCCCGGCCAAGAGAAACAGCAGGGCAAAGCCGAGACTGGCGATCAGTGACCACCCACCGGCAACCACCAGTGAACGGCGCAAGGCCAAGCGGTCACGGGCACCGATGGCGTGTCCGCACAGCGCTTCGACCGCATGAGCCAGACCATCCAGAGCATGGGCGGTCAGCAACAAGCCATTGAGCAACAGCGCGTTGGCGGCGACCGTCGCATCACCGAGCCGCGCACCTTGCACCGTGATCAGGAAAAACACCGATTGCAGCGCCAGGCTGCGGATGAAGATATCGCGATTGACCGCCAGCAGCGGTCGCCAGCTCTGCCACACCTTCAGCGCGGCCCAGGCGATGTGCCCGGGATAGGCGCGCAACGCTTTGCGGGTCAGCAGCAAGCCGAGCAGGGCGCCGCTCCATTCGGCGATGACCGAGGCCCGAGCGGAACCGACCACGCCCCAGTCCAGGCCGATGACGAACCAAAGATTGAGGACGATGTTGATCAGGTTGGTCGTCAGCAGAATCGCCAGCGGCGCCCGCGCGTTCTGGGTGCCGAGGAACCAGCCGACCAGCGCATAACTGGCCAGCGCGGCGGGCAGGCCGAACAACCGGGTGTGGAAGAACTCGCGAGTGAGCTGATCAAGCTCCGCCGACGGCTGCATGAAATGCAACGCCACGCCGCTCAGCGGAACGCCCAGAGTGCCGAGTACCAGCGCCAGTCCCATTGCCAGCAGCAAACCTTGCAACAGAATCTGCCGCAGCGCCGCACCATCACTGCGCCCGGCCGCTTGTGCGGCGAATCCGGTGGTACCCATGCGCAGGAAGCCCATGGCCCAGGCGAGAAAGGTATAGAGACTGGAGCCGACAGCCACCGCGCCCAGTTGATGGGCTTGGGGCAAGTGGCCGATGACGGTGCTATCGACCAGCGCTACCAGCGGCACGGAAATATTGGAAAGGATCATGGGCGCCGCGAGCGTCCAGACCTTGCGGTGAGTCGGGCGGTCGCGCCAGTCGGCAATCAGGTTGGACATGCGGGCTCCTTGGGGGAGCGGGGATTGTAGCGCTAGAAGCACCCTCACCCCAGCTCTCTCCCGGAGGGAGAGGGGGCAGATCTCCGTCGTTTGCAAAATTTGAGTTCGGCTCGGTATTTCATGTCGGCGTATAGCCGCAGAACACCACGGTCAGTCCCCTCTCCCTCCGGGAGAGGGTTAGGGTGAGGGGCTTCTAGAGGTCTAGTGAATAATCCAGCTCAACAACCACAACCCCAGCAACAACCAGATAATCCCGGCAATGATCGACGCATTCATGAACGCACGGATCGCCGACCACAGCAGCATCAAGCCGACAATCAGGGCAATGATGCTGATGATCGAAGTGTCCATCCCCAGCGTCCTGGCCAGGCCGTCGACAAAGTTGCCACCGGCGTTGCTCAGTATGTTGAACAAACCACTGAGGCCATCGACGATAAAGCGGATGACCGCACCGAGTGCCTGGCCGAGCCATCCGAAAAAGCTTTCTACCTGCATGTGTGCATCCTGATGAAAGAGCTGAGCCTTGGGCCACAACGCAGGTGGCCGAGTTCCCTGCAACTATAGAGGGTTGCACGGTTCCTGTGGGAGCGAGCCTGCTCGCGAAGGCGTCGTTTCAGGTAAATCAATGTTGGATGACCCAACGCTTTCGCGAGCAGGCTCGCTCCCACAAAAGCACCGCATGTTCGCTTGCGTTCAGTCGCCTTCCCCCCGAAGCTATACGGCTTCAGGAGAATCCGATGAACCTTGTTGAACTGACCGAACGCCTGCACGCCATTCGCGATCGCAATGACTGGCGGCAATTTCACAGCCCGAAAAACCTTGCCATGGCCGCCAGCGTCGAGATGTCCGAACTGGTGGAGATCTTCCAGTGGCTGACGGAAGACCAGTCGCGCCAGTTGTCGGCGGACAAACTCGCCCACGCCGGGCAGGAAGTGGGTGACATCGTCTTGTATCTGTTACTGCTGTGCAGCGAGTTGGGGGTGGACATGAATGAAGTGGTGCGCAGCAAACTCGCCGACAGCGAACGGCGGTTCAGCTGATGAGCGACCGGCATTTCGATCAGTTGGCGACGCGTTTCGCCGAAAAAATCTATGGCGGCGCCAAAGGTGCCATTCGCCTCGCGGTGTTGCAGGCTGACCTTGCCGAAGCGCTGCCGGATCGCCCGTTGCGGGTGCTCGATATCGGTGGTGGTCTGGGGCACATGTCGCTATGGCTGGCAGAGCGTGGGCACGATGTGACCTTTACCGAGCCGGCCGAGCCGATGCTGGAAGGCGCCCGCCAGCGCTTTGCCGAAGCGGGGCAAGCGGCGACATTCATTCAGGCGCCGTGGCAGGAACTGTCCGGCCAGCTCACTGAACCCTATGACCTGGTGATCTGCCACGCCGTGCTTGAATGGCTGGCCGAACCCCACGCGATTTTGCCGGTGCTGCATCAGTTGACCAAGCCCGGTGGCTGGTTGTCGCTGGCGTTCTACAACCGCGATGCGCTGATTTATCGCAATCTGCTCAAGGGCCATTTCAAGAAGATGCGCAAGAACGTCATGGCTGGCGAAAAGCAGAGCCTGACCCCGCAGCAGCCCCTTGACCCGCGAGAACTTGCAACGCAACTCGAAGGCTTGTGGCAGGTCGAAAGCCAGAGCGGAGTGCGGGTTTTCCACGATTTCATGCCGGTGGAATTCCAGGCCCGCGTCGAACTCGCGGATTTACTCGAGATGGAGCTCGCCCACCGTCGTCACCCAAGCTTCGCCGGGCTTGGGCGTTACTTGCACTGGATCTGCCGGCCGATCTGATCGGAGCGCGACATGAAAGCTCAATCCGGGTTATTGCTGATCTGTCTGGGGTTGGCTGCCTGCCAGGGCAGCAATCCGTATGTGGCGCAGTCGCGGCCCTTGCCACCGGCGCCGCCGCAAGCTGCCAACACGTTTGACCGCAGTGCCTATCCGGCGCCACCGCGTGATTATGGACGCTACCGCAGTTGGGCCTGGCTCAACGGGCAATTGCCGCCGGGCACTGCGTGGGCGGATTCGGCGCAAGTGGCCGAAGCGGTGAGCAATGCGCTGGATCAGCGTGGTTTACGGCCGTTGCACGACAATCGCCCGGCGGACCTTTTCGTAACCGCCGACCTGCGCCTGGAAACCCGCTTGCGTCAGGAACGGGACGATTACGGCTACTACGGTGGATACGGCGGGTACGGCAGCCATGATCGTTACGGACGCGGTTACGGCATGTACAACACTGTGCCGATCGTCCGTACCTATCAGGAACAGGTCGTGGTGGTGCGGGTCGATCTGTTCGATGCCGGGACCGGTCAACCGGTGTGGAGCGCCAGCGCCGAAACCGCCAACAAGGGCAGCCAGATCGACCGCACTGATGCGATTCGCGAGGCTGTGGAAAAGGCCATGTCGGCGTATCCTCCGAGTTAGCTTCCTGCCTACGAGTGGAGAAAACCCATGTTCCGCCGTCTCGCTTTACTGGCCATGGCCGCGCTGCTCAGCGCCTGCGCCTCGAACCAGGTCAACCATGACTTTGATGCCAGCCGCGACTTCGCTGCCTATCGCAGCTGGAGCTGGAAAGATCCGGCCCTGCAATATCGCCCGGATGATCCACGGATCAAGAGCGACCTGACCGAACAAAGGATTCGTCAGGCGGTGACCGATCAGCTCGATCAACGTGGTTTGCGTCCCGCTGCGGCAGGCGTGAAGGGTGACCTGAACGTGCAGACTTACTTGATTGTCGAGGATCGCCAGCAGCAAGTGACGACCAACTACGGCGGCGGTTGGGGTGGCCCATGGAATGGTTATTGGGGCGCGCCGATGTACAACGAAACCCGCAACATCACCTACAAGGTCGCGACCATCCAGGTCGACCTGCTCGATGGCAAGGACGGCAAACTGGTGTGGCGTGGCAGCGATGAGCAGATGCTCGCCAGCAGGCCGAATCCAGAGGACCGCAGCAGCGCCATACGCGAGACAGTCGCGCGCATCCTCGCGAACTATCCCCCGCGCTAAAACCTGCCAAGTATGGGGGCCACTGAGCTCCCATTTTTTTGCGGTGCCGTTAGTTTATGGCGCGATGCCAGCAGTCTGGTCCAGCCCCGTCTACACTCAAATCCACCTATGGAGGTTGCGCTCGGCGGTGCGCCGGCAAAGGAGTGCGCGATGTTACCTCGTTCACAATTCAACAGCCCGGCCCCACAGCGCGGGGCGATTGGTTTGACGGCGGCAATGACCCTCGGCGTTGCGGTGTTGATGATGTTGCTGGTGGTCGATACCGGCCGCTTGTACATGGAGCAGCGCAAACTGCAGCGCGTGGTGGATAACGCCGCCCTGGAGGCGGTCAGTCGCGGTGGCAATTGCCTGCCTGGCCTGACGGCAGCCACTTATGCCGGGCAAAGCGCCGTGCGCAATGGATACATCGTCGATACCGCCAATACCCTGTCGACCAGTTGTGGCACTTTGCTGACCGACGCCAACGGGATGCGCACATTCACCGCTGATGCGGCTCAGACGGCCGCGGTCCGGGTCGCGGCCAGTCGCACGGTGACCACCAGTTTCGCCCGTGGCATACGCGCGTTGTTCTCGGGGGCATCGGTCAGCCAGAACACCACCTTGAATGCTTCCGCCGTCGCCGCAAAACCGCAGCCGACCGTCGCCCAACTGAACATCCGCAGTAATCTGGCGAGCATCGATACCGCTCAGTCGAATATTCTCAACCCGCTGTTTTCGGGACTGCTCGGTGGCAACGTCAACCTCACCGCGCTGGGCTGGGATGGACTGTTGAAAACTGATATCAACCTGCTCAAATACCTTGATCAACTGGCGATCAATCTCAATGTCGCGGCCGGCAACTACACCCAATTGCTCAACACTCAAGCCTCGGTCACGCAACTGATTCAAGCCGCTGCGACCGTGGTGCAACTCAACGGGGCGACCGCCGAAGTGATCACCGCGCTCGGCGCGCTGCAAGTGGCCGCGATCAATGCGGCGCCGGTCAAGCTCGGCGAGATTCTGCAATTGCAGACCGGTACCACGTCGGCCGGGCTGGATGCCAATCTGCAACTGCTGCAACTGATACAGGGCGTGGTGCAACTGGCCAACAGCAAAAGCGCGGTAGCGGCGACGTTGCCGATCAATCTGCCGGGGTTGGCGAACGTTACGGTGCGGGTGAAAGTGATCGAACCACCGCAGTTTTCGGCGATTGGCGACCCGGCCCGAGCCAAGGCCAACCCGCTGGGGCCGGACCGGATTTTTGTGCGCACGGCGCAGATTCGTACGATGTTGTCAGTCAATCTGCCGGTTCTTACGGGGGTAACCGGGTTGGCCAACGCGGTGCTGGGATTAGTGGGCACATTGACCCCGACGTTGAATGCACTGTTGAGCCTGAATCTGGTGGATACGCTCAACTCCGTGTTCTGTTTGCTGGGCGCTGGTTGCGAACAGCTTGATCCGAAATTGCTGCCATCCCCGCGAATCGATATTGCCCTCGATGCCGGCGGCGCGAAGAGTTATGTCACTGATTACAGTTGCCCGACCGGCAGCACGGGCACGAAAAGCCTGACCGCCCACACCATTACCTCTATCGCCGATCTCAAGGTCGGCCAGATCGACCCGGCCAACGCTTTCTCGTCGCTCGCCGAGCCGACGGTCATGCCGCTGCCGCTGATCGATCTTGGCACTGTCACGTGCCACAAGATTCTGGGTATTGGCTCGTGCAATCCGGCCACCCATGTGCCATACCGCGCGGGTGGAATCGGGATCAAACTCGACACCAGCGTTGCGCAAAATTCGCAAGACTTGCTGTTTTCCAGCGCCACGCCGTTCGCCACCCCGGCCAACCTCAAACTGCCGCCAAGTATTCAGCCGGTGGTACCGACTAACGATATCGTTGCAAGCCTGGCCAATAGCCTGGCGGGCATCAACCTGATCGTCTACAGGCCGGTGGGCAGCAACCCGCTGGGCGCTATCGTGACGGGCGTGGCGTCCTTGATCAGCGATGTCACCAACCGTCTGCTGCCAGTGGTGACCGGGCTGATCTCGCCGCTGCTCGATCCTCTGCTCAACAACCTGCTAAAAAGTCTGGGCATCAACCTGATGGACGTCGACGTGGGCGCCAACATGACTTGCGGGCAGACTGGCAGAGCCTATCTGGTGATCTGATCGTCGGGTCCAATTGGTAGCTCGATACAGAACCGCGCACCCTCATCGCCATTGCGCACGCTCAGGCGGCCGCCCATATTTTCGATGATGCCGTAACTCACCGACAAGCCCAGGCCGGTGCCGACGCCGACGGGTTTGGTGGTAAAAAACGGCTCGAAGATTCGCTCCAGCAGACGCGGATCAATGCCGCCGCCGTTGTCCTCGACCCACAGCCGTACCACGTGTTCGTCGCACTCGGCGTGCACGGCGATCCATGGCTGAAAGTCGCGATGGGTCTCACGCTTGCCGAGCAGGGCGTCGCGGGCGTTGACCATCAGGTTGATCAGCACTTGCTCAAGCTGATCGACGTAACCGCGCACCTGAACCTCAAAGCCAGCCTCTTTGATTCGCAACTCGACGCCTTTGCCGCGCAGGCCTTCGGACAATAGCGCCAGCGTGCCTTCGATGGCATCGAGGGGGTTGAAGGGGTGTTGTTCGATTTCCGAGCGGCGACCGAACACACGCATGTGATCGACAACTCGCGCCGCCCGTTGCACCTGGGCGTCAATGCGATTGAGCTTGTCGGTCAGATAGTCGATCTGCACATCGCCGTTGCTCAAACGCTTGAGCACATTGACGATGGCCATGCGCATCACGTTCAGCGGCTGATTGATCTCGTGCGCCAGGCCGGTGGCCATTTCGCCGAGGGTGGCCATTTTTGCGCTCTGCGTCAGTTGCTGCTGCGAGCGGCGCACTTCGGTATTGTCGCGGCCCACTGCTTGCACTTCGAGCAAGCGCCCGAGCTCATCGAACACGCCACGATCCGACCAGACCCACCACGCATGCTCGCGACCGGGCAGGCGCAGATTGATTTCGGCGGTACTCACGGGCAGTTCCGGGGTCAGTTGCGCCAGGCGCTGAACAAAGGCTTCGCGTTGTTCGTCAGACATCCAGTTGCCCAGATTCACCCCGGGCAACTGCTCCGGGGCGCACTCCAGATAAGTCGCCAACGGCCGGTTGCCGAAGGTCAGTGTCAGGTCCGGGCGGTAGCGGCATATCATCGCCGGCGAATCTTCGACCAGAATCCGGTAGCGCTCCTCGCTGGCCTTGACCTGCTCGGCGGCGAGGGTCGCTTCGGTGACGTCCAGCCACAGGCCCACCGCTTCGACGGGCAGGCCGAGATCGTCGCGCAGCAGTTTGGCTTCATCGAGCAACCAGTGCGCCTGACCCTGACGGTCGAGCACCCGATATCGAGCGCTTACCGAGCCTTCACGCAGCAACTGGCGAGTGCGTTCGAAATAGCGCGGACGGTCTTCGGGGTGGACGTGCTCCACCAGTCGACCATCGGCACAATCGGCGAGATTCCACCCGAGCAAGGGTTGCAGGCTGGCGCTGAAAAATGTCGGTTGCAGCGCGCCTTCGACGTAGCGCTGCACGTAAATCACCGCGGGTGCGCTGGCGATCAGATTGTCCAGCCGCGCATGGGCGGCGGCGGCTTGCTGCTGTTGATTCTTGATGTCGCTGATGTCGAGCATGAACCCTACCAGTCGGCGCTCGGCACCGATGCCCAGCGACCGGCCTTGCAGGCGATACCACAGCGGCAACGATTGATCACTCGTTTGCAGGCGTACGCACAATTCCAGCGGGGTGCCGTCATCCTGCAGGGCTTGCAGATGACTGCGCAGTTCATCGCGGTCGGCGGGATGCACGTGGCTGAACCAGTTCTCGATCGGGATGCGCTCGGCCTGCAAGCCGAGGTGCTCAGCCAGTGTCGGCGCCAGTTGCACTTCGGCGCTGGCGCTGCTGACTTCCCACCAACCGGTGCCGAGCAATGCCTGGAGGATTTCCAGTCGTTCCAGCTGTTGATGATGACGATGCTCGCGCAGCCGCTCCAGCAACGGCGCGGCCACGGCGGCGGCCAACAACAGCCAGTCGTGATCGTTCAGGTCGGGCGCCTGTTGCGCCGCGTTATAGCCCGCGCACAGCAACCATGCCGCCACGCCTTGAGCGTCGCGGTAGGGCACGGCAAAACCTTCGTTCGGGCCGAGCAGCGCACTCAGTCGCGGCTGCTCGCTCGCCAGCAAACGTTGCGGCAGGGCGCCGTTCAGGCTGTCGAGACCAGTGCCCAGGCGCTGCTGATCACGCCACACCTGCGGTGCATTCGGCGCCGCGTAGTACTGATGAATCTGCCAGCCCTGACCCTGCTCATCGAGCAGGGCCACCGCCAGGCTGGGAATGTGCAAGTGCTGACCCAGGCGTTGCAGCTGTTCGCTCAGCTCATGCGGAAGGCGGGCGAGGCTGCCCAGGCGCAGTTGATCGCGAACCTGTGTGGCCAGCCACTGACATTGCTCACGACTGCGCGCCTGCCGCCGTTCGCCGAGCAGATCACCGATGTCCAGCAATTGCAGAAGCCAGCCGTCACCTTGCGCCTGCACCCAGCCGCGCAAATGCAATGGCGGGCCAGCGAGGCTGAAAAAATCCAGGTCGAGCAGTTGGCCTTGCCAGTCGGCCGGTCGACCTTCCAGCGCGAGGCTGCTGTGCGGCAATAAATATTCGAGCAGCGGCGCGGTATGGCTGCCGGGTCTTTGTTGCACCAGCAAATGGCGCAGTGGTCCGCTCAAATGCTCGACGTGGCCGTCGTCATCCAGATACAGCTGCAAGCCAACGCCTGGCACCACAGGACTGTTCAGAGGCTGAGACGGACCGGGTTGTCGATTGAGCAGGCGGGCGAACAGCTTGTCACCCGTATTCAAAATTGCAGGCTCGACGAGGCGCTCAATGTCGCTGGCAGGCGCGGCACTGCACCGACCCCCGGCAGCACCAGAAACGGCAGCGCCTGATTCAATTTGCTGGTGGGATAGTGGATGGTTACGGTCAGTACGCCACCGGCATAAGTGATGGTGCTGTCCGATGTGGCGTTGAAGTTCAAGGCGCCGGGTAGCCAGGCCAGTTGCCGGGCCAGTTCGGTTCTGGCGGTGGTGGTGACGACGGTGGGGTAATTGTCGGTGGCCGGATCAAGCGCCACGCTGCGCCGCACAGCCTCGGCCGTCGATTCGTTGAACGACTGCATCAGCAACAGCGGCAAGCTGTAGCTGACCAGGCCATAAAACACAGCAAAAAAGATAATGAAGACCAAGGCGAACTCGATGGCGACTGCGCCTTTTTGCTTGCGGGGGAGGCCGGATTTCATGACTGCGTCTACCCTGACATTCACTACGTAATATCAGCATAGAATCATTCGGCCAAAACGGACGTTTTTTACCGCATGCACAGCTTTGTCCTACTGATCTGGCTGTCGCTATGCGCGGCGCAGGATGCCCGGCAACGGCACATTGGCAACGCCCTCACGCTAGGTGTCGGCAGCCTCGCTGCGGCGTACTTGCTGTTGACTGGCCACACCTGGATCGGTGCCGAAGCGGTGCAAGGTGGCTGGGCGGTATTGCTGGCGCTGGCACTTACTATTCCCGGTTATATTTTGAAACGTTTGGGCGCGGGCGATGTGAAATTAATGACAGCCTTGGCGCTTGCGACGGATGGTGCGCACTTGCTCGGCGCATTTATCGGTGCAGCGCTGACCAGCGCCCTGTGGATACTGCTGGTGCCAAAACTCTGGCTGCATATGAGTCAAGGACTTAGAGAACATCTTCGATATATGGCTCCGAAGATGTCAAAAAAGCTGCCATTTGCTCCGTTCGTGCTGTCTGGAACAATCCTCACTCTGCTCTGGTTCCACTAGTCACCCCTTGCCACTACTGCTATGTACATAGTCAGAAAGTGCGTCTACTTTCAAAGTAACGCTGTACAGCATTGCGCTGTAAGTACAGGAACGGTCAGCCTTTGGCCTGGGCATGGAGTGGCAAGTGAACAAGCTTAAGTCTGCAATAAAGGTTCTGGTAGTCGACGATCAGCCGCTGATTGTCGAAGAACTCTGCGAATTCCTCGAGAGCAGCGGCTATCGTTGCGTGCCTTGCGAATCGAGCAAGCAGGCGATCGAGCAATTCATCGAAGACCCTGCTATCGGCCTGGTGTTGTGTGACCTGCACATGCCGGACATGGACGGCATTGAACTGGTGCAGGAACTGCAACGGTTGTCGGGCAAGCACCGTGCTTTCGAAGCCATCATGCTCACGGGGCGCGCCGACAAGCAGGACGTGATCAAGGCGTTGCGCGCCGGGATTGCCGACTACTACCAGAAACCGATTGATCTGGACGAGTTGCTCGAAGGTCTGCAACGCCAGGAAGTGGCACTGCAAGAGCGGCAGAAAACCCTTCAATTGGGCCACTTGAATCAGAAGCTGCAATACCTGTCCGAGTCGATTGACGACCTTTACCAGGACCTCGACAAAGTCCGCCGCGGTCCTGCCACGGTGAGTGACGAAGGATCGGCTGATGTCGAAGGGCTGGAGATTCCGGCGATTTTCAATCAGCTGTCGCCACGTCAGCTCGATGTCGCACGGTTGGTAGGCAAGGGCAAGACCAACTACCAGATCGCGTGTGAGTTGGGGATTACCGAGAACACGGTAAAACTCTATGTCTCGCAGGTGCTGCGCCTGACGCATATGCACAACCGCACCCAATTGGCTTTGGCGTTGTCACCGAGCAACTCGGGGCGTCAACGCGTGACCGCGCACTGACCATTGTCGACCCCGCCCTTGCGCGGGGTCACTTATCTCAATCGCCGTGATTCAACCGATAAAGGCCTTCGACTTGGGGAACAGGTTGTCGAGGGTTTCCAGCAGGCGCACGTGATAAATCGGTTTGCGGAACAGATCCAGCACCTGCAGACGCAGCATGTCGCTGACATCCTCCATGTCCGCATGCCCGGACGTGACGATCACCGGCAAATGCTGGCGCGAGGTGTGTTCACGCAGGCGCTTGATCAGCGACATGCCGCTTTCTTCCGGCATGCGCAGATCAGTGATCACCAGGGCGATATCGGGATGGCGGGTGAGATGGTGCAGGGCGAGTTTCACCGAGGTTGCGGTGTGACAGGTGAAGCCTTCGCCCTCCAGCAACTCCGCAAGCTCCAGCAGTGCGTCCTCTTCATCGTCGACGAGGAGCAACTGCTGGCGTGGAGTGTGTGGAGAGTTCATAGGCAACACCTGCAATGGACTGAGTGCTGACGTTAGAACCCAATGGCTGCATTGACAAGTTATCGGTTCGATCAAGGGGTTGGGGTCAATGCAGTCTGGATGGCGGTAAGGATCGCGGTTACCTGAGTGCCGATGCCGTTACCGAACGCAGCAATCACCAGCGCCACCAAGCCGACCACCAACGCATATTCGATGGCCGAAGCACCCTCGGTGTCTTTGGCCAGGCCTTTGAAGAACGCGAACTCGGATTTGATTTTTGCAACAACGCGCGAATACGACATAAGGATTCTCCTTGAGCGCACCAGGTGTTGCGCGTTCGCAACATGATTTCCCTGTGCCAGCATCAGCATTGTCGGCATTTCCTGCTCCAACAACTGTAAGAACGGATTAACGCTTTAGTAGTGGTGCGCCGTTTAACGGCACAAAACGACGTTTGGCCCGTGAGCCCTCTGATTTTCGCGGATATTTGAGTGGGTTTAATGGCGTTTTGTTCGCGCTGCGCTACCGTCAAATAGCGAAATAGTTACTTGTTCATAGCTGCCTGATTGCGAATTTGTCTCGATGGAAGTCACGGGTCATTGCAAAAGACACAACGCAGCAGGAAAGGGAGAGCCGTCATGAACAGTCGCGTCACTTTGGGTCTGGCCGGATTACTTCTGGTAGGTGCCATCATCGCCGGATACTGGGGGCTGACTTTAAGCCGTCAACCGGTCGTCGAACCGGCCGCAGCGCCCGCTGCTGTCGCTGTCGTGTCACCGAACGCGGCGCCTGCGATACCGGTTGAAGACCCGACCCGCCAACCCGTTGTTGTCCTGCTGCGCGATATCGCACCGTTCGTGAAAATCACCGCGGCCGATGTCGCGGTGGAAAAACTGCGCACCGCTCCCGCCGGCAGCCTTGGCGCTGTCGACCAGGTGATCGGCCGCACGCCTTGGCGCCCGTTGAGCGCCGGTAGTTGGTTGAGTGAAGAAAGCTTCGAAGCGGGCAGCCAACTGGCACGCATGATTCGCCCAGGTGAGCGCGCATTGGCCGTGGCGGTGGATGAAGTGATTAACGCCGGTGGGCAATTGGCGCCCGGCGATTACGTCGACGTGCTGCTGTTTCTGCGCAAGGACGAAAGCAACTCGCAGGCCTCGGCGCAACTGGTGGTGCCAGCGGTGCGCGTGCTGGTCGTCGGCAGTCAGATGGGCCTGACCAACGAGGGTCAACCCGCCAGCCCCGCGCGCACCGAGGAAGAGCGCCTGAGACAGGAACAACAACGCATGGCGGCGCGCAGCGTGGTGCTTGCGGTGCCGGAACCGTTGCTCAGCCGTTTGATGCTGGCGTCGGGCGCCGGTGTGCTGCGCCTGGCGGTGCGCAGTGCCGATGAGCAGCAACTGGCGAAATACTGGGCCGGCGAAAACGATGTGGCGACGCGGCTCGATACACCGCGCCGGGATTTGCTCGAGTTCAGCCAATTGTCCCTGACACCCCCGCCCAGGCCCGTCGCTGTGGCCGGCCAACCGGTTGCGCGCAAACCCGCCGTGGAAGTCATCCGCGGTGCCGAAGCCGCTCAACCCACTCCCTGACCCGAGCAAGGACGCCTTTACATGCGCAAACGCTTTACGCCCCTGTTCAATGGCTTGTTTCAAGCTTCGTTGTTAAGCGTCGCCTCGATCGCAAGTGCAGTCGCCGCCGCCAGCAACTGCGCCGCGCTGGGTCCGTTGCCGGCGACACTGGAAGTCGGCGAAGGCCTGCAACAGGCGCTGCAATCACCCGTGCCCATCACTCGGGTGGCGGTGGGTGACCCGAAAATCGCCGATGTGCGCGTGACCGGTGATCAAGGCGTGTTGCTCACCGGCGTTGCGCCCGGCGCCACCACGTTGATGATCTGGAGTGCCTGCGCCAGCGCGCCGCTCCAGAGCATGGTGTTTGTGCAGGGCAAGGCCAGTGCGGCGATGACCGCTGTTGCGTTACCGGCAAGCGCCGACTTGAACCTGCCGTCGCAAGTACAGACCGACATCCGCTTTGTTGAAGTCAGTCGCACCAAACTGAAAGAAGCCGGCACCTCGATCTACGGCAAGGGCTCCAATAACTTCCTGTTCGGCGGCCCGGGCACGGTGCCAGGCACCGTAGTCAGGCCGGGTACGGTGCCGGTCATTGCACCGAGCATTCCGTTGGTCAACGACGCGTTCAACATTGTATGGGGCGGCGGCAGCAGCAAATTTCTCGGCGTCGTCAATGCGCTGGAGGGCAGCGGTTTTGCCTACACCCTGGCGCGGCCAAGCCTGGTAGCGCTGAGCGGACAGAGTGCGAGCTTCCTTGCTGGCGGTGAGATTCCGATCCCGGTGCCGAGCGCCAACAGCAACAGTTACTCCATCGAATACAAGGAGTTCGGCATCCGTTTAACGCTGACCCCAACCGTGGTCAGCAACAACCGCATCGCGCTCAAAGTCGCCCCTGAAGTCAGCGAGCTGGACTACAACAATGGCGTGACCATCGGCGGCACCAAAGTGCCGGCGTTCACCATCCGCCGCACCGACACCAGCATCTCTCTGGCCGACGGTGAAAGCTTTGTGATCAGCGGGTTGATCAGTACGCGCAACGCTTCTGAAGTGAACAAGTTTCCCGGCCTTGGCGACATCCCGGTCCTGGGCGCATTTTTCCGCAACTCGTCGATCAATCGCGAAGAGCGCGAGTTGCTGATGATCGTCACCCCGCACCTGGTGCAGCCACTGGCTGCCAATGCGCCGCTGCCTTCGCTGCCGGGGGAGAAACTGCGCAACTACGACCCGAACTGGTATCGCCTGTACTTCCTCGAAAACGGCAACTTCGATAAACGCAGCGGATTATCGCAATGAGCCAGAACCTGAGTCAGACCTTCCTCGCCATCACCCGCAACGACACCGACCTTGAATGGCTGCAAGGTGCGCTGGCGCCACTTGGTCAGGTGGTCAGCGCCGGTGGCGGCAGCCTTGACGAGTTGCTGGCGCTGGTCGATGTGACCTTCGCCAGCCTGGTGTTCGTGGGGCTTGATCGTGATCATCTGGTGGCGCAAAGCGCCCTGATCGAAGGGGTGCTGGAAGCCAAGCCGATGCTCGCCATCGTCGCCCTCGGTGACGGCATGGACAATCAGTTGGTGCTCAACGCAATGCGCGCCGGCGCGCGGGATTTTGTCGCCTATGGTTCACGCTCCAGCGAAGTTGCCGGGCTGGTACGACGCCTGAGCAAACGTCTGCCGGCGGTGACGCCGAGCACTCAGCTCGGTGGTTTGACGGTGCTCTACGGCGTACAAAGCAACGCCGACGGCGCACTGCTCGCCAACCACATGGCGCTGGTGGTGCAGAAGAGCGGCCAGCAAACCCTGCTGCTCGATCTGGGCCTGCCGCGCGGCGACAGTCTGGCCTTGCTCGGGCTCGAGAGTTCGTTCCATTTCGGCGATGCGCTGCGTCACTTGCGGCGGCTCGATACGACCCTGATCGACAGCGCCTTCACCAGCGCCGAAGCGGGCCTGCGCATTCTTGCCTACGCCAACGGCGACGAGCCGCTGGAGCGCACCAGCGCCGCCGAGTTGTACATGTTGCTCAGCGCCTTGCGCCAGCACTTCCAGCACATCGTGGTCAACCTCACCGGCCAGCCCGACAGCGAAGCGCTGCGCACCTTCGTCAGCCATTGCGACAAGCTGATCTGGTACACCGACCAGAACGTTCTCGACTGTCGGCGCAACCTCGCGGTGCTCAATCTGTGGCGCGAAAAAGGCATGAAACTCGACCATGGCCGGCTGCTGGTGGATCGCTACCTGCGCAACGTCGCGCCGGATTCCGACACCCTCGGCAAGACCTTCGGCCTGGAGGTGATCGCGGTGCTCGCCTACAGCCCGGAGATTCGTCTAAACGCAAAAAACCAGGGCGTCAGCCTGTTCGAACTCGCCCCGCGTGAGGCCATCAGCCAGAGCCTGCGTACCCTCGGCGAACGCCTGGCGAAACGCTCCGAAGGCCTGGCCAAACCCAAAGCCAGCTGGTTCGACCGCTTGCGAGGCACCTCATGAACGGCGAGCAATTGTTCGGCGGGTCGCAGCGCCCCGCGTCCGGCAACACCGATCACGATGGCCTGAAACTGGTGCTGCACCGTTACATCATCGATGCCATCGAAGAGTCAGGGAAAAACCTGCTGGAAGGCTCGCGGCAGGTGCTTTCGCAATTCGTCATCGACAAGGTCGCCGAATACATCGCGCGTCTGCACTTGGCGATTTCCCGTTATGAGATGGAGCGCCTGGCCGAAGAAATCGTCGATGAGCTGACCGGTTTCGGCCCGCTGGAAGTGCTGCTGCGCGACAGCGCGGTGACCGAGATTCTGGTCAACGGCCCGCACCGGGTGTTCATCGAACGCGACGGCGTGCTGCACCTGAGCGACCTGCGCTTTATTGATGCGCACCACGTTGAACGAGTGATGCAGCGCATTCTCGGGCCACTGGGTCGGCGTCTCGATGAGTCGTCGCCGATGGTCGATGCACGCCTGCCCGATGGCAGTCGGGTCAACGCCATCATCCCGCCGATTGCTCTCGACGGCCCGTGCCTGTCGATCCGCAAATTTCGCAAGGACATGCTCAAGAGCACTGACTTGATGGCAATGCAAACCATCGATCAGGCGATCTTCGACTTCATCCAGGAGGCGGTGGGCAAGCGCTGCAACATCCTCATCAGCGGCGGCACCGGCACCGGCAAAACCACCTTGCTGAACATCCTCAGCCAGTTGATCAATCCTAATGAACGTCTGGTGACCATCGAAGACGTTGCCGAACTGCAGCTTGGTCATCCTCACGTTGTGCGCCTCGAAACCCGGCCGCCAAACGCCGAAGGCCATGGCGAGGTGAAAGCCAGCGACCTGATCCGCAACGCCCTGCGCATGCGTCCCGACCGGATCATCCTTGGCGAGATTCGCGGCGTTGAAGTGGTCGATGTGCTGACGGCGATGAACACCGGTCACGACGGCTCGATGAGCACCGTGCACGCCAACAATGCCCAGGACGCCTTGCTGCGTCTGGAGACCCTGGTCGGCCTGACCGGGCGCACCATCGCCGAACGCACCCTGCGCCAGATGATTTGCGCCGCGCTGGATGTGGTGATTCAACTGACGCGCATGCCGGACGGCCGTCGCTGCGTCAGCGAGGTGGTGGAAGTGGTTGGCGTGCGCGAAGACGTCTACGTCACCAATACCCTGTTCCGTCTCGACCGCCGCACAGGCTTCGGCTTCATGCGCGAGGCGGTCAACCCGGCAGGCGACAAGTTGCGCCGCGAACCGATGCTCGCGCACTGAGGGCCCACAGCATGCTCAAACCGCTGTTGCTGATCGTGATTTGCCTGACCTTGCTGGGGTTGTCGTTGCGGCTGTTCTACAGCGGCTGGCGTCAGGGCGGGACCGAGCGGGTGCTCGATCGGTTGAATCAGGGGCAACCGCAAATAACGGTGCAAGCGCCGCGTTGGGCGGGGTTGGAGCGCGCATTTTTACGCGCAGGTCTGGGTCGTCCGACCGAGCGTATCGGCCTCTGGTTGCTGCTGTGGGCCTTCGCGATGCTCATCGGCTTCGCCGTGGCGGGACTGATTGGCTTGCTGGTGTTGTTCGTATTGCCGCCGCTTACCCTGCGCGGGTATGTCAGTTGGCGGTATCAACGTCGGCTGCGGCGAATGATCGAACAATTGCCGCAACTGCTCGACCACACCGTACGCAGCCTGAAGTCCGGACGTACCCTCGCCGATGCGGTGCTCGGTGCCATCGAGGCCAGTGAAGATCCGCTCAAGGATGCCATGGGCCGTGTACAGCGCAGCGTGCAGTTGGGCGTGAGCCTGCCGGACGCCGTGTCGGATCTGGCCGAACTCTATGAGCGCGACGAGTTTCGCCTGTTCGCCCTCGGCCTCAAGGTCAATCATCGTTACGGCGGCAACGCCAGCGAGCTGCTGGAAAACCTGATCAAGATGATCCGCGAGCGCGATCAGGCCGCGCGTCAGTTGCGCGCGATGACCGGCGAAACCCGCCTCACCGCGTGGGTGCTGGGCCTGCTGCCGATCACCATGGCCGGGTATTTCTTGATGGCCAATCCGATTTACCTGGTCGCCATGTGGCACGACCCTTCCGGACAGCGGATGCTGGCCACGGCGTTCGGCATGCAGGTGATCGGCAGTCTGTTGCTCTGGCGGATGTTGCGCAGCCTATGACGACGCCACTGATGATCAGCGCCCTGCTCCTGCTTGGCGCCGCGCTGTTGCTGCTTTTCAGCCTGCTGGACCAGCGCCGCCGCAGCCAGCAGATCAGCCGGCGACTGGAGGGCGACCTGCTGCGGCAGAATCGCTTCGGCAACCTGCTGCAAGTGCTTGGCGAGAGCAAAGTCGGCCAGCACAGCGTCAAGCTCGACAACGAAACCCAGACCCTGCTCAACCGTCTCGGCTGGCGCAGCGCCCGTCAGCGCTCGCTGTTCGCCGCCTGCCAGATAGGCTCGCCGCTGTTGTTGCTGGCGCTGGCAGTGCTGCTGCAATCGGTATTTTTCCCCACCGTGGAAAAACAGTGGATTGCGCCGCTGTTCGCCCTCGGCGTCGGCTACCTGTTGCCCAAACGGCTGTTGGTGATCGCGGTCGCTCGCCGGCAAAAACAACTGGCCAGCGAGATCAGTACGTTCATCCCGCTGTTGCGCATCCTCTTCGAATCCGGCATGGCCGTGGAGCAGGCACTGCGTGTATTGAGCCACGAAAGTCAGGCGTTGCTGCCGGTGCTGACCCAGGAATTACGTCTGGTGCTGGCGCGGGTCGACTCTGGTCTTGAACTGGGCGAGGAACTGAATAAAGCCACGCAGTTGCTGGCGGTCGACGAGTTCACCGACACCTGCGTGATCCTCCAGCAGTTGCTGTATCAGGGCGGCGGGGCGATGAAATCGCTGCTGTCGCTCAAGCAACTGCTTGATGACCGGCGCCTGACGCGCCTGCAGGAATACATCTCGAAAATGTCCGCGAAAATGTCCGTCGTGATGATGCTGTTTCTCTTCCCGGCGTTATTGATCGTCTTGGCCGGCCCGGGCTTCACTGCCCTGGCGAAGGCGTTGGGTGCTTGAAGGAGTGGTGATGAAAGCAATGATTGCAGGTGTCTGTTTGCTGATGCTCGGTGGCTGTGCCAACACCGGGCAAAACCCGTGGCAAGCGCTGACCAGTAACGCCAGTTGCGCCAAGTTGAGTTCCGATCAACAGCTATCGCTGAACCTTGCCGATGACATGGCCAACGATGGCAAGTTGCACGCCAGCCTCGCCAACCTGCAAAGCCTGCCGGACAACATCGCGGATGTGCGTCTGCGCAAGGCCAAGGCGTATCGCTTGCTCGGTCGCAGCGAGGCCGAGCCTTTGTATCGCAGCCTGCTCGGTTCATGTCTGGCCGCCGAAGCCGAACATGGCTTGGGCCAATTGGCAGCGGCCAGGTCCGACTACGGCCAGGCGCAGGCGCACTTGCAACGCGCTGCACGCCTGGCGCCGACTGACGAAAAAATCCGTAACGATCTGGGGGTGGTTTACCTCAACCAGTTGCGCATTGAAGACGCACGCTTCGAATTCCTCACCGCCATGGAGCTCAAGCAGAGCGATCAGTTGGCGGCGCTGAACCTGGTGACGCTGTTGCTGTATCAGGACGACTGGAACCGCGCCGCCGAACTGGTCAGCCGTCTCGGTCTGAGCCCTGCGCAGTTCAGCGAAGCCCAGGGCCGCGCGGAAAAACTCAAAGTGCCGAGTCCGGCCACCGCCGCCGTCACGGCGATGCTCAAGTAAGGAGACCGCGATGAAAGCTGCCATTTTGTTTGTTGGCCTGCTGGCACTGCCGCTGACCAGCCACGCCATCGATGCCGGTCCGGCCTCGGCCCAGCAACAGGAAACCGAAGGCTGGCTACTGCTGCAAAGCCGCAACAAGGTTGCCTCGCCGACGGTGCAAACCCAGACGCCGACCGAGCGTGAACTGGCCATGCAGCGCTGGCTGAAAAGCTACCTGCATGAGATTCCGCAGTATTTCGATCAGGACGAGGGCGGGGAGGTCGACAGCGGATCGGGGGGCTGATCGGGTCGGCAGGTTCACCGCGTTATCGTTCATCGCTGGCAAGCCAGCTCCCACAGGTTCTGCATCTGTCTTGAAATGGCATATGACCCTGTGGGAGCGGGCTTGCCCGCGATGAGGCCAGTTCAGCCAACTCGTCATTGTCAGTTGTTTAAACATGTGTGGGATTTTCGGAACCCTCCCACAAGGTTTTCAGGTTGTCCGTCGGACGTGCGCTCACTAGTCTTGGGGTGTCGCTGACGTCTCAGCGATCGGGTGTGAGAACCCGGCAACTTATGGTCATTCAGTATCTGTGCACGCATAATCGCCGCCAGCTTATCCGCTGTCTGTATGCGTCATGGCGGCTGTGTGCGGGCAGACTTCGGTCTGGCCGGGTGTCCATAACCGGTATTCTCACCCCGCACATAGCTGCCACCTTCTTGCCCCGTGAGAATGGCAAAGGGTGGCACTGAGACAGTGGAGAATTGTTTTAATGGACAAGCTGATTCCCGATCCCCCCCTCGAAACCCCCACCCCACTTGCCGACGCCATTCGCGTCGATGAGCAGACGAAAAACCGCGAAGCCATAAAGCGTGCGCTGGATTTCAACCTCTGCCCCGATCCCGTCAAACCGCGCCAGCCGAGCACGATGCTCCTCGTCAACCCGAGCGTCGATACCGAAAGCCTGCTCGCCCACGCCTGCGAATCGCTGGCCAGTGCCAGCGCGGCGGCCAGCAACTTCGCCAATGAACTGAGCGGCTTGCAGCGCAGCACGGTGCTGGGCATCCAGCAGATCATCATGCTCGCCGAACTGGCGGTGAACCGGGCGCTGGATCGGGTCGATCCGCAAACCTGATCTCGAGCGAAAACCGCGTCATCGTTCATCGCTGGCAGGCCAACTCCAGCAGGATCGGCGCTGATATGAGACTGGCGCATGACCTGTGGGAGCTGGCTTGCCAGCGATGGCGGTCTGTCAGCCCCGCAAATGGGGCTGCCCCCTACAACTGATAACTGAAGCTGATGCTGTACCGCGGTTTGCGATTGAAGGTGTCCAGTGCCTCATCGGACATCGCCTTCGCCGCCTCCAACGCGATGTTGTAGTACTTGGCGTCACCAAACCTTAACCCGATCGCTGCCGATGACAGGTTGTTGGCCTGCACCGGCAGGTCATTGAACCAACTGCGTGAGCGATCGAGTACTACGTACGGTTGCAGGATGCGCACCCAGTTGCCTTCACGGTTGAAGCTGTAGTTGACCTCGTAAGCGACCCCCCAACCCTTGTCGCCGGACGCCTGGTCATCGGGATAACCGCGACCGAAATTCTGTCCGCCGAACACCGCGCGCTCGCTGTCGGGCAGGGTGTCGTCGCTCCAGTACAACGCCGCCGATAGCACGCCTTGCCAGTTGTCGAAGAACTTGTCGCTCTGCACGCCGGAGAGTCGCGCGCGGAAGAAGTCCAGGTCGATGTCGTCGAAGTTGGTATGCGCGCCCAGGCTGTCGAAACCCTGATAGACGCCAGCGCTGAGGATGCGCAATTGGCGGGCATCGGCCTTGCGCCAGTCGCCTTCGAAGGCGAGGGCGCGGATGTCGGTGCGAAACTCCGTGCTGAACGGAAAGTTGATGCCGTCGTAGCGGGTCTTGTCGTCGACCGCGTACAGGCGCGAGCCGGCAGTCAGCAGTTCGTTGGCGGAGGCAATCAACGGCACGCTGAAGCCGATCGAGTAACGGTCGTTTTCGCGGTGGGTATCGAGGCGGCCGCCATTGTTGACCAGCACCTCGGTGCCGGGGTCAGCGCGATAACGCGAGGCCGACAGATTCAGTTGTGTGCCTTCAGCATCGAGGAACTGGCTGTAGTCGAGGCGATAGTAACGTTCGTGGTCATCCCCCGGCGGGAACAGGCCGCTGAGGGTCAGTTGCTCGCCCATGGACGTCTGCGAATTGCTGCTGACACCGAGCAACGCTTGCGTGCCGTTACGGTTGTTTTCGGTGGCGCTCAGCGTACTGGTGAACGGTTTGCGGCTGGCCTCGGCGATCAGCGTCGTAGCGCCGTCAGTGGTGCCGGGCGGCGGCACCTGGGCCTGAATCGTCACGCCGGGGATGCGCGTCATCAGCGTGGTGTAGCGCTCGAAGGTCTTGCGGGTCAGCGGCCGTTCGGCCTGGATTTTCGCCGCCAGTTTGTCGAGCAGGCCTTTGACCCGACCGACATCGCCCTGCATCTGCACATCGCGAACGTAGCCTTCGACCAGCACCACTCGCGCCACGCCGTCGTCGAAATTCTGTTGCGGCAGGAAGGCGTAGGACAACAGATAGCCGTCCTGTTGATAGCGTCGGGTGATGTTGCGCGTGGCTTCGATCAGGTCGGCCAGGCGGGTCTGGCGGCCGATCAACGGCTTGTAGACTTCGGCCAGTTCGTTGAGCGGATAAATCGTCCCGCCTTCGATCTGCACGGTCCTCAGATTGATCCTGGTCTCCATTTGCAACGGTTGCGCGGCAGCGCCGGGGTCAGGCACTTCCAGCGGCTTGGCGCTCGGGCGATAAGCGTCGGCCGGCAGGTTGGGCACGGGCAGGTTGCGGATGGTTTCGTTGCTATTGAGAAAGCTGGGCAGGGTGTCGGCGAGGGCGGCGGAACTGAGACTGAGGCACAGCAGGGATGCCATAACGCGCATAGGACACTCCATGGTCAGAACACAGCAAGGGGCTGGTTTTTCCTAAGAAAAAAGCGGAAGACTCGTGGGAATCTTCCGCCCTCAACCAAGCGTAGGCGCTGTAGGTAAGGCCGTCGAATCGGCCAGGTGCAATTTAGCGTTTATTGCCTCCCAAAGTGCCGGTCAGACCACCGAGCACACCGCCCAGCCCACCACTTGTGGTGCCGCCGCCGGTGGTGCCTGCACCGGCACCGCCACTGACCAGCCCACCGACGGCGCCGACGGTAGCCCCCACGTTGTTGACCAGACCTCCGACGGCTGTAGTGACCGGGTTGTTGGTGGCAGCGATCGTGTTGCCGATGTTGCTGACTGCGCCGCCGACCTGGGTGGTGAGACCGGCCACAGGTGCGGAGATACCGGTGGTGGCGCCGACATTTTGGGTCAGGCTGGTGACAGCGCTGGTAACCGGGTTCAGACCAGCACCCACGGTGGCGCCGACGGTAGCCAGTGCTGAAGTCGGAGCGGTGATCGGTGTGCCCGATCCGCCAAGTGCAGTGTTGAGCGAAGCGATGGTATTACCCAAACCACCCGCCGCGACACCACCTGCACTGACCACGCCGTTGGTGCTGCCGGCATTCAAGCCTGCGCCGACGTTGGCCACTGCGCCGCCGACGGTTTGCAGCAGGCCAGTGCCGGCCAGAGCGCCGCCGACCCCACCGACACCACCGCCACCGACACTGCCGCCACTGATAGCGCCACCGACAGCCACGACCGCGCCGCCGACACCACTGACAGCGCCGCCTACGGCACTGCCGGCACCGCCTATGCCACTGACAGCCCCACCGATACCCGCGACAGCGCCGCCTACGGCACTGCCGGCACCGCCTATGCCACTGACAGCCCCACCGATACCCGAGACAGCGCCGCCTACGGCACTGCCGGCACCACCTATGCCACCGACAGCCCCACCGATACCCGCGACAGCGCCGCCGACACCACTGACCGCCCCACCCACAGCACCGCCGATACCCCCGACACCGCCGATACCACCGGTACCCGAGCCGGTGCCGTTGGACACCAGGCCACCGGCCTTGCCCACGGCTGTGCCGGTATTGCTCAGCGCACCGCCGAGGGTGTTGGTCAAGGCATTGCCATGACCGGCGTCGGTGACTTTGCCGCCCAAGCCATTCACCGCGCCGCCGACTTGCGAGATCACACCTTTGAGCGGAGTGCCAAGGCCGGTGGCGCTTCCGATTTTGTCCGTAGTACTTTCAACCATGGCGATCACCGGCACCAGTTTGCCGCCGACGGAGTTGGTCAGTTGGCTGGTTGGGCCGGTACTGAGTGTTGTGTTCAATGTGTCGCCGAGCATCGTGACTTTCTCGCCGACGCCATCGAGCAACGGAGCCACTTTGGTGACCACGCCGCCGACCACCGGGACACGATTGGTTGCGGTCGCCAGTTTGCCGCTCAGATCGGAGACGCCGTCACCGACATCCTGCACAACGCCGCCGACTGAAGAGACGGTGGTGGTCAGGCCTTTTGGATCAGTCGCCAGTTTACCGATGCCATTGGTTACGCCATCACCCAGTGTGGTGACGACGTTGCCAGCGGTGTTGGCCGCGCTCTGCACTACGCCGCCGACGACTGGCACGCCGCTCAGAGAGTCGCCAATCTGGCCGACACCATCGCCGACGCCGCTGACTGTTTTACCGACATCCTGCACGAGGGTGGTGGTCACCAGCGCTGGTGGGGGATTAGTCGGGTTGGTTGGATCTGTCGGGTTCGTTGGATTGGTTGGATCTGTCGGGTTTGTCGGATTTGTCGGATTGGTAGGATTAGTGCCGCCGGTGCCACCCGTGCCCCCGGTCCCACCCGTGCCGGCGGTATCACCGGGTCCGCCAGTGCCACCTGTGCCTCCGGTATTGCCAGTGCCGCCAGTGCCGCCTGTGCCTCCGGTATTGCCAGTGCCTCCTGTGCCGCCTGTGCCGCCTGTGCCTCCGGTATTGCCAGTGCCGCCTGTGCCGGCTGTGCCTCCGGTATTGCCAGTGCCGCCAGTGCCGCCTGTGCCTCCGGTATCGCCAGTGCCGCCAGTGCCACCCGTTCCGGCGGTGTCACCTGTTCCACCCGTTCCACCAGTCCCATCGGTGCCAGCGGTGCTGCCCGACGAAGAGCTGCCGGGAGTGCTCTTGTGACCGCCACCGCCGCTGCTGCAACCGGTGAGGCCGAGGGAAAGCATCAATGCCAGAGCGATTGCCGATTTGCACCACACGTTTTGAGTTTTCATGATCGTATTCCTTGCACCAGTCACAACGTTCGTTGTCTTCGATGGCTCGCCGATCTGCTGTCGGTGATGCCTCGTCCGTTGTGTCAATCTCAGTCCGGGGGCAGGGTTCGCACCATTCTCAAGTTGGTATTAACGCCTTTATATATAAGGTGCTGTTCAGCGCCTAAGGACTAATACCCACGATATAAACGCACAAAAAAAAGCCTTGAAAATCAAGGCTGGGTGTTTGTCGGAGTGGGGGGCAGAGCGCGGAAAAACTTAAGTGATATATACACAATTTACAGGCTTGCCCCCCGACGCGATCGCAATGGCATTCAGGCAATCGGCTGCCAACTACCCACCATGTGCTCAAGGTCCCCCGCGCCCACCAGTCGCAATTGGCCGCTGGACCCTGCCTCGCTCGCGAGCAATGTCACCTCACTCGGCAACCGCACCGGTTTGCGAAAGTGCACGGTGACTTCCAAATTGGCCTTGGGCAAATGATCCGCCAATGCCGCGAGTGTGCGTGCCTTGTTCCACAAACCATGGGCAATGGCCGTGGGGAAACCGAACAGCTTGGCGCTGGCCGCACTCAAGTGAATCGGGTTGTAGTCACCGGACACCTTGGCGTATTGCCGGCCGATGTCTGCCGGTGCCTTCCAGTGCGTCACTTCAGTCAGCGCTTGCGACGGTTCCCAGTGCTGCTCGACGGCCTCACCGTCGAGTTTCACACCGCGACAGAGCATCTGGCTTTCGGCTTCCCACAGCGGTCCGAGCTGATCGTCCAGGGTGGTCAACAGATCGAACGTCGCCCCTTTGGGATGCGGTTGCAGGTTGTGCACGCGCACGCTGACTTGCGCCCGACTGATCCCGCCCATTGGCCGCAGCACGCGAATGCGGTTGCTCAAATGAATCAACCCCAGCAGGGGAAACGGAAAGTCCTTGGCCGTCAGCAATTGCATCTGCAAGGCAAACGCGAGGATGTGTGGATAAGTCGGCGGCAGCAGACCATCGTCGTTAAAACCGCAGACCTTGCGATAGTCCGCCAGCCGTTTGCCGTCGACATCGACCCAGCAGCGCAAACCACTGTCGGGCAGTTGCGTGCCGGTGATTTTGCGTCGTGTCGCGGCCCGCGCGTACAGCCCGGGGAGACTCGGTTCGCGGTCCAGCGTGTGCCATTCGATGCTCATGCCTATGCCCCCAGAACACTTTGCCCACAGACGCGCAGCGCCTGCCCGGTGAACGCGCCGGTGCCCGGTTGCGCCAGCCACGCCACGGCTTCGGCGACGTCCTGCGGCAAGCCGCCCTGGCCCAGCGAACTCATGCGTCGGCCGGCTTCACGCAGGCCAAACGGGATGTGTGCGGTCATCTGGGTTTCGATAAAACCCGGGGCCACGGCGTTGATGCTGATGCCGCGCTCCTGCAACGTCGGAGCCCAGGCCTGCGCGAGGCCGATCAAACCGGCCTTGCTCGCGGCATAGTTGGTTTGCCCGCGATTGCCGGCGATGCCGCTGATCGAGGCCAGCAGGACCACCCGCGCATCGTCATGCAGGGTGCCGCTGTCGAGCAGGGCCTTGGTCAGTACTTGCGGGGCGTTGAGGTTGACCGCCAGCACCGCGTCCCAGAATTCCGGGGTCATGTTGGCCAGGGTCTTGTCGCGGGTGATCCCGGCGTTGTGCACCAGAATGTCGAGGCCGTCCGGCAACTGTTCGATCAACTGCGCGGCGGCGTCTTCGGCGCAGATATCGAGGGTGATGCTGCGAGCACCCAGGCGTGCGGCGAGGGCTTCCAGATCGGACTTGGCCGGTGGCACGTCGAGCAGGATGACGTCAGCGCCATCGCGCGCGAGGGTCTCGGCAATCGATGCGCCAATCCCGCGCGCCGCACCGGTGACCAACGCCTTGCGTCCGGCGAGTGGCCGCGTCCAGTCGGTCACCTGTTTTTCGCACGCGGTCAGGCGAATCACTTGTCCGGAGACAAAGGCGCTTTTGGGCGAAAGAAAAAACCGCAGCGGCCCTTCCAGTTGATCCTCGGCGCCTTCGCCGACATAGATCAGTTGCAGCGTGCCGCCGCTGCGCAATTCCTTGGCCAGCGAACGGGAGAAACCTTCCAGTGCACGTTGGGCGCTGGCCACGAACGGATCGCGCAAGCCTTCCGGCGCCCGGCCAAGAATGACCAGATGGGCGCTGTGCTCGAGGTTTTTCATCAGGGGCTGAAAGAACTCGCGCAGCTGTTTGAGCTGGTCGGTGTGCTGCAAGTCACTGGCGTCGAACACCACGGCTTTGAGTTTTGGGCCAAGGCCCGGAATCCACTCAGTGGCCTTCGCCGGTTGCTCGCCGTAGCGGTAAATCCCCTCGGTCAGACGGTTGGCGAAAGCACTGATGCGTTCCGTCAGCGGGCCACCCCCGATCAGCAGCGCACCGTCCACCGGCCGCAGGCGCCCGGCCTGCCAGCGTTCCAGTCGCACCGGCGACGGCAGGCCCAAAGCCCCGACCAGGCGATGGCCGATGGACGAGTTGGCGAAGTCGATATACCGGTCAGACATGGAACGCTCTCCAGAAGTTGGGGTTCAAAGTGTGGACTGCCCAAGGCAATCAATCGTTCGATCCACGCAATAAGGCCTACGCTAGAACAGCAGAGTAGACCAACGCCTCTGTAGAAGCTGGCATGCCAGCTCCTACAGAAAGCTATGTGAATCTGGAAATCCAGACAGGAGCTTTTCATGAGTCAGCTGCGCCGCGTCGCGATCATCGGCGGTAACCGTATTCCCTTCGCCCGTTCCAATGGCCCTTACGCCGCGGCCAGTAATCAGGCGATGCTCACCGCAGCCCTTGAAGGCCTGATCGAACGCTACAACCTGCATGGCCAGCGCATTGGCGAAGTGGTGGCGGGCGCGGTGCTTAAATTGTCACGGGATATGAATCTGACCCGCGAATGCGTGCTCGGCTCACGCTTGTCACCAGCCACCCCGGCCTATGACATCCAGCAAGCCTGCGGCACGGGGCTCGAAGCGGCGTTGCTGGTGGCCAATAAAATCGCCATCGGCCAGATCGATTGCGGCATTGCCGGCGGTGTCGACACCACTTCCGACGCGCCGATCAGCGTCAGCGAAGGCCTGCGCAAAATCCTCCTGCAAGCCAACCGCGCGAAGACCACCGGCGAAAAACTGAAAACGTTTCTGCAACTGCGCCCGCAACACCTGATCCCGGAGTTTCCGCGCAACGGCGAAGCGCGCACGGGCCTGTCGATGGGCCAACACTGCGAGTTGATGGCGCAGACCTGGAATATTGCTCGCGAAGATCAAGATCAATTGGCCCTCGAAAGTCATCACAAACTGGCCGCGTCTTATGGCGAAGGCTGGCACAACGATCTGATGACGCCGTTCCTCGGCCTGACCCGTGACAACAACCTTCGCCCGGATTTGACCCTGGAAAAACTCGCCGCGCTGAAACCGGCGTTCGAAAAAAGCGCCAAAGGCACGCTGACGGCGGGTAATTCCACACCCCTCACGG
The DNA here is from genome assembly GCF_017973755.1 of Pseudomonas sp. P42. Classification (NCBI taxonomy): domain Bacteria; kingdom Pseudomonadati; phylum Pseudomonadota; class Gammaproteobacteria; order Pseudomonadales; family Pseudomonadaceae; genus Pseudomonas; species Pseudomonas sp. P42. The sequence continues at coordinate 599,530 of NZ_JACOPU010000005.1, forward strand.
ACGGTGCGTCGGTGGTGCTGCTTGGCAGTGAGGAATGGGCGAAGGAGCGTGGCTTGCCGATCCTGGCCTACCTGCGCGATGGCGAAGCGGCGGCGGTGGACTTCGTCAACGGCGCCGAAGGCCTGCTGATGGCGCCGGTGTACGCGGTACCCCGGTTGCTGGCGCGCAACGGCCTGAGCTTGCAGGATTTCGACTATTACGAAATTCATGAGGCGTTCGCCGCGCAGGTTTTGTGTACGCTCAAGGCCTGGGAAGATCCCGAGTACTGCAAAACCCGTCTGGGGCTCGATGCGCCGCTGGGTTCTATCGACCGCAGTCGCCTCAACGTCAAAGGCAGCTCACTGGCGGCGGGGCATCCGTTTGCCGCAACCGGCGGGCGGATTGTCGCGAATCTGGCGAAGTTGCTGGATGCGGCGGGGCAGGGAAGAGGATTGATTTCGATCTGCGCGGCGGGGGGGCAAGGTGTTACTGCGATTATCGAGCGCTAGAAGAGCCCCTCACCCAAGCCCTCTTCCTCCGGGAGAGGGCTTGAACACGCGATGTCAGATTCTGTCGCAAATGCCCTCAACACCGTTTACGAACATTTACCACCGGCTCAGCTATGATTCGCTGCGGTCGATTTTTCGGCACAGTGTGTGCATTCATGAGGTTCACAGGTCGGCAACCCCTCCCCGAAGCGCGAGGATTGCCGTATAACGAGTGACATTCGCGTGTTTGGTAATAAAGGACCCACAATAAAAGCTGATGAAGACTCCAAAACGCATTGAACCCCTGATCGAAGACGGTCTGGTCGACGAAGTGCTGCGCCCACTGATGAGTGGTAAAGAAGCAGCTGTTTATGTGGTGCGCTGCGGCAATCAGTTACGTTGCGCAAAGGTCTACAAGGAGGCGAACAAACGCAGTTTCCGCCAGGCGTCCGAGTATCAGGAAGGTCGCAAGGTTCGCAACAGCCGACAGGCTCGAGCGATGGCCAAAGGCTCGAAGTTCGGCAAGAAAGAAACCGAAGACGCCTGGCAGAACGCTGAGGTCGCCGCGCTGTTCCGGCTGGCCGGCGCTGGCGTTCGGGTGCCGCAACCGTACGACTTCCTTGAAGGCGTGCTGTTGATGGAGCTGGTGGCCGACGAGTACGGCGATGCCGCGCCGCGTCTGAACGACGTGGTGCTGGAGCCGGATCAGGCGCGCGAGTATCACGCGTTCCTGATTTCGCAGATCGTGCTGATGTTGTGTACCGGTCTGGTGCACGGTGACCTCTCGGAGTTCAACGTGCTGCTGACGCCAACCGGCCCGGTGATCATCGATCTGCCGCAGGCAGTGGACGCGGCGGGCAACAACCACGCGTTCAGCATGCTCGAGCGTGACGTTGGCAACATGGCTTCTTACTTCGGTCGCTTTGCCCCGGAGTTGAAGAAGACCAAATACGCCAAGGAAATGTGGGCATTGTACGAAGCCGGCACCTTGCACCCGGCCAGCGTGCTGACCGGTGAGTTCGACGATCCGGAAGAGCAGGCGGATGTTGGCGGCATTCTGCGCGAGATCGAAGCGGCGCGACTCGATGAGGAGCGCAAGCAAGCGATTCGTGCGGCGGATGACGAGCCGAAGGGCAAGTCGGACGAGCCACCGCCTCCCCCGTGGATGCAGTGATTGCTTGAACAGAAACCCGGCTTCGGCCGGGTTTTTTGTGGGTGTGAATCGCCCTCACCCCAGCCCTCTCCCGGAGGGAGAGGGAGCCGATCTCTACAGTTTTCAAAACCTGAGTTCAACTCGATATCCCACGTCGGCGTATCCTGCCAAACAACTCGGTCAGTCCCCTCTCCCTCCGGGAGAGGGTTAGGGTGAGGGGCTTCTAGATCCTGACAAATTCGCGTCTACTGTCCACCGCTCCAACCCACACTCAAGGACTGAATGTGACCACCACCCGCAACGCCCATCTGATCATCACGGCCCGGCTGATCTCCGATTTCGGCGCCTTCCTCAACATGGTTGCGCTGGCTACCTACGTCTATCTGCTCAGCAACAGCGCCATGAGCGTGGGGATTTTCCTTGCGAGCCGCGTGGGGGGCGGGATTTTTGCCAGTCTGATCGGCACGCGTTTTTATAGACGCTGGAGCGGCCGTCTGCCGCTGATCGCGTTTGATCTGTTGCGCGCCGGCGTGCTCGGATTGTTGCTGATCGTGCCGGTCAGTCAGCAAGCATTGCTGTTGCCGGTGATTGCCTTCGCTCTGGGCTTGGGCAATTCGATGTTTGCCATCGGTCTCAACAGTCAGTTACCACGGCTGATCGAGCCGTCGCAGTTATTGAGGACCAACGCCTGGATCACCTCGGCTTCTTCCGCAGCCATGGTAGGTGGCAGCCTGGTCTCAGGGTTGCTGGTGGCGGGGTTTGGTTTCGAAACGGTATTTGCCCTGAACGCACTGACCTATTTGCTGGCGGCGTTGATGATAGTGCCGCTGCGTTTCGCACCTGCGACTGTCAATCCAGCGCCCGAGCGCGGCGAGTGGTCGGCACTCAAGCAAGGTTTGCGCAGTGCTCCGGTGATTGCGGCGATGCTCGCAGTGACGATGGCCGACACCTTGGGCAGCGCCGCGCATAACGTCGGATTCCCGATCATTTCCAAACTGCTGTCACCGGATTCAGCGAGCACAACACTGGGCCTGATGCTGGCGGTGTGGGCCAGTGGCAAACTGCTCGGCGCGCGGATCGCCAGCCGTTTGAAAGACTCGGACAACATTCATCTGGAGCGTCGGTTTTTCTTCGGGGTGGCGTTGATGTCCTGCGGTTTTATCCTGATGTTCCAGCAGCACAGCCTGTATGGACTGCTGTTGTTTTCGTTGCCGGCGGGGCTGGGTGACGGCTTCTCCGAGGTCGGTCTGATGTCGCGCCTGCAACGCGAGCCCGAGCATTTGCGCCTGCCGATTTTCAGCTTTTTGACGTTACTGCAGATGACCGGGTTCGGCGTCGGCATGCTGATCGCCGCACCGTTTTACGCATGGTGGACGCCGGGTGCCGTGGTCATGTTGTTCCACGGCATTCCACTCGGCACGTTGCTGACGGTGAAGGGTCTGGCGCTCAGGCGCGGGCGGATTGCGCGCAGCAGCCCGACGCCAGTTCCTTGAGGATCGGGCAGTCGGGGCGATGATCGCCCTGACAGTGCTCGACCAGGTCCTGCAACGTGTCGCGCAACTGGCCGAGCTCGCGGATCTTCTGGTTCAGCTCGTCGATGTGCTGACGCGCCAGCGCCTTCACATCGGCGCTGGCTCGTTGACGATCCTGCCAGAGCGTCAGTAGCTTGCCGACTTCTTCCAGTGAAAAACCGAGGTCTCGCGAACGCTTGATGAAGGCCAGTGTGTGCAAGTCATCAGCGCCGTAGACCCGGTAGCCGCTGTCGGTGCGATGGGCTGCTTTGAGCAGGCCGGTCGACTCGTAATAGCGAATCATTTTCGCGCTCAGGCCACTTTGCCTGGCCGCTTGGCCGATGTTCATCGATGCTCCTCCAGATCCTTGGGTTTCCAGGTTTTCAACAGTAGCGCATTGCTCACTACGCTGACGCTCGACAGTGCCATCGCCGCGCCGGCCAGCACCGGGTTAAGAAAGCCGAACGCCGCCAGCGGAATGCCGATCAGGTTGTAGACGAAGGCCCAGAACAGGTTCTGGCGAATCTTCGCGTAAGTCTTGCGGCTGATTTCCAGTGCCGCCGGCACCAGCCGTGGATCACCGCGCATCAGCGTAATGCCCGCGGCGTGCATGGCGACGTCGGTGCCGCCGCCCATGGCAATGCCGATGTCGGCCGCCGCGAGTGCCGGGGCGTCGTTGATACCATCGCCGACCATCGCCACGACGCCGGTTTTTTTCAGTTCGGTGACGGTGGCGGCTTTGTCGGCAGGCAGAACTTCGGCGTGGACGTTGTCGATGCCCAAAGCCTCAGCCACCACGCGCGCGCTGCCTCGGTTATCGCCGGTCAGCAAATGGCTGTGGATATTCCGTGCGGCCAGTTGTTGCACCGCCTCCAGCGCACCGGGCTTCAAGGTGTCACCGAACGCGAACAAGCCAAGCACACCGGGCTCGGGGCTTTGTTCGATCAGCCACGAAAGCGTACGGCCCTCGGCTTCCCAGGTCTTCGCTGACTCAGCCAGGTCACCTGCGCTCAGGCCACTTTCTTCGAGCATTCGCCGATTGCCCAATGCCAGACGCCGACCGTCGAGATTGCCGGCGATGCCACGACCGGTCAGCGACTGGCTATCGCTGACGTCCGGCACGCTCAAGTTGCGTTCAGCGGCGGCGTCGAGCACCGCTGTGGCCAACGGGTGTTCACTGCCGCGTTGCAGGGCGCCGGCCAGTTGCAGCAGATTATCTTCATGACCGTCGACGGCACTGAAGTGCGCGATGCGCGGCGTGCCGGAGGTCAGCGTGCCGGTTTTGTCGAACACCACGCTACTGACTTCATGGGCGCGTTCCAGGGCTTCGGCGTCCTTGATCAGAATGCCGTGGCGCGCGGCCACGCCGGTACCGGCCATGATCGCGGTGGGTGTGGCGAGGCCGAGGGCGCAGGGGCAGGCGATCACCAATACCGCGACGGCGTTGATCAGCGCTGTCTCCAGCGGCGCGCCGTACAGCCACCAGCCGACCAGTGTCGCCAAGGCCAATACCAGCACGGTCGGGACGAATACCTGGCTGACTTTATCCACCAGTTTCTGGATCGGTGCTTTCGCCGCTTGGGCGTCTTCTACCAGGCGAATGATGCGCGCCAGCACGCTTTCCGCGCCGAGGGCGGTGGTGCGCACCAGCAGCCGGCCTTCACCGTTGATGGCGCCGCCGGTAACGTTGTCGCCGGGCTGTTTCGGCACCGGCAGGCTCTCGCCGCTGATCAAGGCTTCGTCAGCGTGGCTTTGGCCTTCCAGCACTTCGCCGTCGACCGGGAAGCGCTCGCCGGGTTTGACCAACACCCGATCGTCGAGGCGCAGCGCGCTAATGGCGACATCCTGTTCGCGGCCGTCAATCACTTGGATCGCCCGCTCCGGACGCAAGGCTTCGAGGGCGCGGATGGCGCTGGCGGTCTGGCGTTTGGCGCGGCTTTCCAGATATTTGCCGAGCAGGACCAGTGCGATGACCACCGCCGACGCTTCGAAATACAGGTGCGGCATGCGCCCGGCGGCGGTGGCCCATTCGTAGAGACTCAAACCGTAACCGGCGCTGGTGCCGAGGGCGACCAGCAAGTCCATGTTGCCGGCCCCGGCGCGCAAGGCTTTCCACGCCGCCACGTAAAACCGCGCGCCGAAGATGAATTGCACGGGCGTGGCGAGGGCAAACTGCGCCCAGGCCGGGAGCATCCAATGGATGCCGAACGGTTGCAGCAACATCGGCAACACCAGCGGCAAGGCCAGGGCGATGGCGCAGATCAGTGCCCAGCGCTCACGTTGCAGACGCTGTTGCTGGTTATCGCTTTGAGGGTGTTCGGCTTGCCAGACGCTGGCGTCGTAACCGGCCTTGCTCACCGCGTCGAGCAGGACCTGCGGATCGATTTGACCGAGCAATTGGAGGTGAGCGCGTTCGTTGGCCAGATTGACGCTGACGCTTTTCACCCCGGGGACTTTGTTCAGGGCGCGCTCGACACGACCGACGCAGGACGCGCAGGTCATGCCGTCGATGTTCAATTCGAGGGTCTGTTGCGGCACGCTGTAACCGGCACGTTCAATGGCGTCCATCAACGCCGGCAGACTGTCCCCAGGCGCCTTCACGCGGGCCTGTTCGGTGGCGAGGTTGACGCTGACGGCACTGGCGCCGCTGACTTTACTCAAGGCACGTTCGACACGCCCGGCGCAACTGGCGCAGGTCATGCCGGCAATCGGCAGATCGAAAGTGATGGATTCGGACATCGTTCACGCTCCCTGTAGAAGTTGCCTACAGGATCAACCTTGCCATGCGGGCAAGGTCAAGCGCCAATCTTGATGTGGTCGCAAAACCAAAATGTGGGAGCGAGCCTGCTCGCGAAGGCGTCATGTCAGTCAATATCGTGCTGCATGACACACCGCTTTCGCGAGCAGGCTCGCTCCCACATGAGTTTGCTTAGTAACCGAGGTCGGCGCGCTTGAGGTACATACCTTCCTGCGTCATCGCGATTCGGTACTTCTGGATTTCACCGGACTGCAATTTGATTTCCTGCGAGCCCGGCGCCAGCAATCCCGGACTGCAACCGACGACTTGCCCCGGCAGCAATTTCAGGCGCAACGACACGGTGCCTGGCGGCAGGTTGAACGAGGCACTTTGTTCCTGGAACAGCCGCGCCGACAGTTGATCCTGGATGTACACGCCGATTTCGCAGGAGGTCGCTACTTCAAGACGCTCGCGGGAAATGATCAGCACGCCATAGTCTTCACCTGCGGCGTGCACCGAAGGGATGGCGGCAAAGAGGCCGAGAAAGCCCAACAGGCTGAAAGCTGACCAGCGCATGGCTGAATCTCCTGAATTCATAACATTGATGTATGCAGCTTGGCCGAGCGCGACGCCGATTGCCAGCCCGGCAGTTTATTCAAGAACTTGACCTTGCCATCGTGGCAAGCTCGAAACTGCCGGCAATCTCACTGAAGGAGTCATCCCATGCAAGTGTTCAATGTTCAAGGCATGTCCTGCGGTCACTGCGTCAAAGCCGTCACTCAAGCCGTCCAGGCAAAGGATCCGGCGGCCAGTGTGCGCGTTGACCTGGCCGCAAAAGAGGTCGGCGTCGAAAGTACATTGAGTGCCGAGCAGGTCATCGAGATCATCAGCGAAGAAGGTTACGCGGTAAAACTCGCCTGATTGTTCTTAACTGAAAAAAGCCAAAGATCGCAGCCTTCGGCAACGCCTACAAGAGCAAAGCAAATCCCCTGTAGAAGCTGCCGAAGGCTGCGATCTCTTGATTTTCTGATCCTCGGTTTTGAATTGTTAGCCAGCTATCGGAATGTTCAAGGCGTCCATGCCCGGCTAGACTGTCGGGCTGCCGACCTGCCAACGTGGATGCCTGATGAACTTTCGTACCATTCTGATTCTCGGAGCCCTGACCGCTTTCGGTCCGTTGGCGATCGACTTCTATTTACCTGCATTTCCGTCGATGGCGCTCGCGTTCGGCACCGACGATAAACATGTGCAGATGACGTTGGCAGCGTATTTTCTCGGTCTGTCCATCGGCCAGCTGGCTTACGGCCCGGTGGCCGATCGCTTCGGTCGACGGGTTCCGTTGCTCATTGGTCTGGCGCTGTTCACGCTGGCATCACTGGCTTGCGCTTATGCACCGAACCTGGAATGGCTGATCGGCGCACGTTTCGTGCAGGCGTTGGGCGGTTGTGCGGGGATGGTGATCGCCCGGGCGGTGGTCAGCGATAAATGCGACGCCGTGGGTTCGGCGAAAGTCTTCTCGCAGTTGATGCTGGTGATGGGCCTGGCGCCGATATTGGCGCCGATGCTCGGCGGGCTGTTGGTCAACACCACGGGTTGGCAGTCGATCTTTTTGGTGCTGACCGGGTTCAGCGCGTTGGCAGGTCTGGCCGTGGCGCTCGGTCTGCCGGAAAGTATGCCCGCGGACATGCCGCGCCAGCCGCTGTCCGGTGCACTGCGCCAGTATGGACGGCTGCTGAAGGATCGGGTTTACCTCGGCCATGCCTTGACCGGCGGCATCGCCATCGCCGGAATGTTCGCTTACATTGCCGGCTCACCGTTCATCTTCATCAAACTGTATGGCGTCCCGGCCGAGCATTTCGGCTGGCTGTTCGGTACGAACGCGGCGGGGTTCATTCTGGTGGCGCAGGTCAATGCGCGGTTGTTGGCCAAGCGTGGCCCGGCGTTTCTGCTGTCGCGTGCGGTCTGGGTTTACCTGGCTGCCGGGCTGACATTGCTGGCCGTCAGCACCTTGCACACCAATGCGCTTTGGCCGTTGCTGATTCCATTGTTCATCTGCGTGTCCAGCCTCGGCTGCATCAGTCCCAACGCGGCCGCCTGCGCGATGAACGGACAGGGCGCGCGCGCCGGCAGCGCGTCGGCGTTGCTCGGTTGCATGCAATTCAGTGTCGCGGCCGGCGCTTCGGCACTGGTGGGGATATTGCACGATGGCACAGCCGTGCCGATGGCCATCGTCATCAGCATGTGCGGTTTTCTGGTGGTGAGCGTCGCGATGCTCACCCGACGTCTGCAAAATGCCCGAGCCCTGGCTCAGGCCCAAGCCGAGGCTTGAACCTCAGCCGGCCGCGCGTTGCTGGCCTTGATCGGGAATCTTGTGGGGCGCGCAGAGTCGCGCTTCGAGGGTGCGAGTGAAGGCCAGCGCTTCGGCCTCACTGCGGAATGTCACGGCGTGCTGGTCGAGTCGAACCTGCCATTGAGACTTTGCCACTTCTTTTATCAGGATCTTCATTGCTGACCTCCCTTGCGTAAAAGATGTATCGCAGAGGCTTCGATTGTAGACCTGAATACGATCGCAATTGTGACAACGGTCAAGCATCTGACTGACGGCAAAAGAAGATCGCAGGCCTTGCAGGAGCTACCTCAGGCTGCGATCTTCCGATCCTTAGAAACCTTCTAAAACAATTTTCCCCTTGGCCTTGCCGCTCTCCAGCAACTCATGCGCGCGACGCAAGTTCGCCGCATTGATCGCGCCGAAGTGCTCGCCGACGGTCGTCTTCAATGTGCCTGCATCAATCAACTCGGCCACGCGGTTGAGCAGTTTGTGCTGTTCGATCATGTCGGCTGTCTCGAACAGCGAGCGGGTGTACATGAACTCCCAGTGCAGCGAGAGGCTCTTGCGCTTGAGTTTGGTCACGTCCAGCGACTTCGGGTCGTCGATCAGCGCCAGTTTGCCTTGCGGCGCCAGGGCTTCGACCAGTTGATCCAGATGCTGATCGGTCTGGGTCAGGCTGGCGACGTGGGTGACGTGGTTGATGCCGGCGCGCTTGAGTTCTTCACTCAGCGGTTGGCTGTGGTCGATGACCAGATCCGCCCCCAGTTCGCTGACCCAGTCGCGAGTCTGTGCACGGGAGGCGGTGCCGATCACTTTGAGACCGGTCAGTTGCTTGGCCAATTGGGTGAGGATCGAACCGACGCCACCCGCCGCACCGACGATCAGCAGGCTCTGGCCATTATCGACTTGCCCTTCGCTGACTTGCAGGCGTTCGAAGAGCAGCTCCCATGCGGTAATCGCGGTCAGCGGCAGGGCCGCGGCTTCGGCGAAACCGAGGGACTTGGGCATATGGCCGACGATCCGCTCATCGACCACGTGCAGTTCGCTGTTGCCGCCCGCGCGGGCGATGGAGCCGGCGTAGAAAACCTTATCGCCAGCCTTGAACAGCGTTACCTCGCTGCCAACCGCCTTCACCACGCCGGCCACGTCCCAGCCCAGCACTTTCGCGGCCCCGCCCTCAGGCGCCGCATTCTGCCGCACCTTGGTGTCGACCGGATTGACCGAAATGGCTTTGACCTCCACCAGCAAATCACGCGGGCCGGCTACTGGCTCAGGCAGATCGATGTCTTGCAGGGATTTGGCGTCGCTGATGGGCAGTGAGGCGTAATAGGCAATGGCTTTCATTGAAGGCTCCGCACAGGTAGTAGAAGATGGTGCTGATGATTAGCTATTTCTCTGCGAGATAAAACCGGCTAAAACAGCAGTCTCTTTCAATGTTTTTTTGATAATCGAGGCTGACATGCTGCGTTTCGATGACTTGCAATTGTTCGTCCGGGCAGCGGATCTGGGCAGTTTGTCGGCGGCGGCGCGGGTGATGGACATGTCTGCGGCAGTGGCCAGCGCGGCGCTGAAACGGATCGAACAGCAACTCGGTGCGCGTCTGCTCGCCCGGTCTACGCGCAGCTTGCGCCTGACGGCCGAGGGCGAGGGCTTCCTCGAATACGCTCGGGCGGCGTTGAGCAATCTCGATGAGGGGCGACGTTTGCTGGCCAGCGGGCAGGATCAGGTCAGCGGGGTCTTGCAGCTGTCGGCGCCTTCGGACTTTGGCCGCAACCTGTTGTTGCCGTGGCTCGACGAGTTCCAGCGCGAGCACCCGAAACTGACCGTACGCTTGCTGCTCGGCGACCGCATTGCCGACCTGTTTCGCCAACCGGTGGACATTGCCCTGCGGTATGGCGAACCGGAAGATTCCAGCCTGATTGCCTTGCCGATCGCGCCGCACAACCGCCGCGTGTTGTGCGCGTCACCGGCATATCTGGCGCGGCACGGCGAACCGCGGCAACTCGAACAACTGGCCCAGCACAATTGCCTGTTATTCATGCTCGGCAGTCGGGTTCATGACCACTGGAGCTTCACTGACGGCAAGCGCGAAGTCAGCCTTACTGTCACGGGCGACCGCTTCAGTGACGACGCCGACGTGGTGCGTCTGTGGGCCGTGGCAGGTGCCGGGATTGCCTATAAATCCTGGCTGGACGTGGGCGCCGATGTTCTCGCCGGGCGCCTCAAAGTGTTGTTGCCGGAGCTGCTGTGTGAACGCGCTCCGCTGAATTTGTTGTGCGCCCATCGCGCACAATTGAGTAAGCCTGTGAACCTTTTAAAGGAGATGCTCGCCAGCCGATGCGCTGATCTCAGTAGTCAATTTCCCGCTTTCTCGAAAGTTGATCATTAGTCGCAGGTAAATAGAGAAATTTCTGTCAGGAACAATCACCACCCGTGCAGTCCGCAGCGCGGGACGGCGCGTGCATCCCGCTTATACTAGCGCCCGCCTCACGCCAGTACCGAAACCCGGCCCGAACGCCATCAATGCTGAGCTGCCCTGTTTAACTTCGGGTACTGCTGCGGTTGCGGGTTCGGTGCCGGAACATGTTGTGCCAATGGCCTGCCTTGCCCCGGCTCAGGGCGTTTTTCGCGTCTTGGCCGCTGGCTCATTACTGGTCAAGATGTCTCCGAGCAGTAGACGATACGATTCCACAGGGAGTGAATACATGGAACATGCACCTTGCATCAGCCAGATCGCCACGTTGCTGGCCGACCCCAAGCGCAGCGCGATGATGTGGGCGTTGATGGATGGCTCGGCCCGGCAGACCGAGGAGCTTGCGCTACTGGCAGGGCTGTCGCCGTCGTCGGCCAGTGCGCATCTGGCACGGTTGTCCACTGGCGGTCTGTTGAAGGTCGAAGTCCGGGGGCGTAAACGGTTTTTCCGCCTCTCGGCGCCGGAGGTGGGCGCTGCGATCGAAGCGTTGGCCAGCGCCACCATCGCCAGTGCCCCGCGAGAAGTCGCCGAGGTGTTCAAACGCAATACGCCGATGGCCAAGGTAGCGGCGGCGCCGTCTTCACTGCTGCGCGCTCGTTTCTGTGATGACCATTTGGGCGGCACGCTGGCGGCTGATCTGTATCAACGCCTGCTCGACGCCGGCTGGATCGAACAGCTTGAGCAACGCGTGGTGGTGACCCATAAAGGCGCGAGCAAGTTGGCCGGCCGTGGCGTGTTCATCCAGGCGCTGGCCCATCGCAACGTGCAGGTGGCCTGTGCCTGCCCGGACTGGAGCGAGCGTCGTCCGCACATGGGCGGTTCACTCGGCGCGGCGTTGCTGCAGTTGTTCATGCAGTCCGGTTGGCTGACCTTGCCCCATGACTCCAGAGCGTTGCAACTGACCGCCCTTGGCCAGCGGGAGCTGCATCGATTCGCCAAGGAAACAGAGCTGGAACTGGCGTAGCAGAGCCTGTGAAATTGCTGCCTGAGCCGCAATCCATCAGCTAACACTGTACCTGTGGGAGCGGGCTTGCATGCGATAGCGGTCTGTCAGTCAACAATGATGTTGGAATTGATAACCTCATCGCGGGCAAGCCCGCTCCCACAGTTTTTGTATTGCTCTTAAGGTTTTACGAGCCGTGCATCCAGGCTGTTCTGCGCCAGGCGTTTGGCCTGATCCTGGGTCATGCCCAAGTGTTCGTACAGCGCATGGAAGTTCTCGGTCACGTAACCACCGAAGTACGCAGGGTCATCGGAGTTGACCGTCACCTTAACGCCACGCTCAAGCATGTCGAGGATGTTGTGCTGCGACATGTGATCGAACACGCAGAGTTTGGTGTTCGACAGCGGGCACACGGTCAGCGGGATCTGCTCGTCGATGATCCGCTGCATCAGGCGCTCGTCTTCGATGGCTCGTACGCCGTGGTCGATGCGTTGGATTTTCAGCAGGTCGATGGCTTCCCAGATGTATTCCGGCGGGCCTTCTTCACCGGCGTGGGCGACGGTCAGGAAGCCTTCGTGACGGGCACGGTCGAACACGCGCTGGAACTTGCTTGGCGGATGGCCCATCTCGGAGCTGTCCAGACCTACGGCGACAAACGCGTCACGGAACGGCAGCGCCTGATCGAGGGTTTTCTCGGCTTCTTCTTCGCTCAAGTGGCGCAGGAAGCTGAGGATCAAACCGCTGGTGATGCCCAGTTGCTGCTCGCCATCCTTCAACGCGGCGGCGATGCCGTTGAGCACCACTTCGAACGGGATGCCACGGTCGGTGTGGGTCTGCGGGTCGAAGAACGGTTCGGTGTGAATCACGTTTTGCGCCTTGCAGCGCAGTAGGTAGGCCCAGGTCAGGTCGTAGAAATCCTGCGAGGTGCGCAGCACATCGGCGCCTTGGTAATACAGGTCGAGGAATTCCTGCAGATTGTTGAAGGCGTAAGCCTTGCGCAGTGTTTCGACGTCGTTCCACGGCAGGGCGATCTTGTTGCGTTCGGCCAAAGCGAACAGCAACTCAGGCTCCAGCGAGCCTTCCAGATGCAGGTGCAGTTCGGCCTTGGGCAGGGCGTTGAGCCAGTCGTACATATTCTTTTCTCATCAGGTGCAATGACGGCATTCTACAGATGCTTGCTGAAATAATTGGCAAAACCTGACCAAGCGATCCGTCACACCGCTTCCTGTTCCCGTCGATAAGCGTAGGTATCGGCGAAGCGCGACAGCAGGAATTCAGCACAAGTGGTCGTCGGATATTTCGCCGGGTGTTCTGCGCTCTGGCAACCGGGCAGGCACTCGATACGGGTGTCCGGGTGAGGCTCGGCAAAGAACGGCATCGAGTAGCGATCCACTCCGAGCGGGCTGATCACCCGGTGCGGTGTCGAGCGATATCGGTCATTGCTCCAGCGCGCCATCATGTCGCCGAGGTTGACCACAAACGTCCCGTTAATCGGTGGAGCGTCGATCCATTCGCCTTTGACGTTCTTCACTTGCAAGCCACCGGCGCTGTCCTGATAGAGCAGGGTGATGCAGCCGTAATCGGTGTGCGCCCCGGCGCCTTGCTGCTCGGCGGAACTGGCGGTGTGACGCGGCGGGTAATGGATCATGCGCAGCACACTCACGGGTTCAAGAAAGCGCTTGTCGAAAAAGTCGCGTTCGATGTCCAGGGCAAGGGTCATGGCGCGCAGCAGCGTTTGCGCGAGGGCCTGCATGTCGAGGTAGTGCTGTTCCATCAGCGCCTCCCAACCGGCAATTGCCGGATGGCGGTTGGGCCCGCGCAAGGGTTTTTCCGCCAGCACTTCGGGATGGTTCGCCGACAGGTGCAGACCCATGTCGAAGGTTTCTTTGAGGTCGCTGGGTTTGTTCGGGTCGAGCTGTTCGGTGGCGATGGCGCCGTAGCCGCGATGGTGGCGGGTCTGGGTGATGTCGATCTTGAGCTTCTCTGCCGCCGGCAGATCGAAAAAACGCTGCGCGTGATCGAGCAGGGCGTCGATGCGCTGGGCGGAAATCGGATGTCCCTTGATGTAGAAGAAACCCCACTCGCGGCACGCCTGGTCGATTTGCTCGGCGACGGCGGGCCAGGCGTTTTGGTTGTCGGTGTAGAGCGGGCTGATGTCGATGATGGGAAGGCTGTTCATACGTTTGTCCTGAAGAAACTCAGACTGAAAAGCAACGGAGATCTCTGTGGGAGCTGGCTTGCCAGCGATAGCAATCTCCCAGGCAACAATGATGTTGAAGGTGATGGCCTCATCGCTGGCAAGCCAGCTCCCACAGGTTCGGTGGTGTTTCTGGGAGGATTACTTCGGCATCTCGGCCTTCATGCCTTCCACGTAATAGTTCATCGACGCCAGTTCCGCCGTGGTCGCACTCACGCCAGCGGGGATTTTCTCGACCCCGGCCTGATCCTTGATCGGCCCGGTAAACGGCTGCAACGCACCGCTCTTGATATCGGCAATGATCTGCTCGGCTTCGGCTTTGACCGGTGCTGGCACCAGGTCGCTGATCGGCAGTTCAACCGTGCCTTGCTTCAGCCCGCCCCAGTAATCCTGAGATTTCCAGCTGTGATCGATCACGCTTTGAGTCGCCTGAATGTAATGCGGCGCCCAGTCGTTGACGATCGAGGTCAGCACCGCTTTCGGCCCGAAGTGGGCCATGTCGGAGGCGTAACCCACCGCGTAGACACCGCGGCGTTCGGCAGCCTGAATCGGTGCCGGGCTGTCGGTGTGCTGGAACACCACGTCGACACCCTGATCGATCAGCGCGTTGGCGGCATCGGCTTCCTTGCCTGGATCGAACCACGAGTTGACCCACACCACTTTGATCTCGGTGCCGGGGTTGTACTTGTTCAGGGCCAGTTGAATGGCGTTGATGTCGCGGATCACTTCCGGGATCGGGAAGGAGGCGACGTAGCCGATCTTTTTGGTCTTGGTCATCTTCGCCGCGAGGAAGCCACCGACGTAACGGCCCTCGTAGGTGCGCGCCAGATAGGTGCCGAGGTTCTTGTCCTGCTTGTAGCCGGTGGCGTGCTCGAAGGTCACCTTGGGAAATTGTTTGGCGACTTTAAGCGTCGGGTTCATGTAGCCGAAGGACGTGGTGAAGATCAGGTCGTACTTGTCCTTCGCCATGTTGCGGATCACCCGCTCGGCGTCGGCACCTTCGGCGACGTTTTCCACATAGTTTGTGGTGATCTGCGCGCCGAATTTCTCCGCCAGCGCCTTGCGCCCCTGCTCATGCTGATACGTCCAGCCGTGGTCACCGATGGGGCCGATGTAGACGAAACCAACCTTCAGCGGATCGGCAGCGCTGGCGCTCAGGCTTATCCCCAGACCAATGGCGGCGCACAGCAGTTTGTGCAGCGGACGTATTTGCATGAATTAGAGCTCCATTTTGTTGTGTGTGGTCAGGGGCAATGCAAATTGCTGACCAACAAGACAACAAACTGGTTTGAAACCGTGTGAAAGCCTTCGCGAGCAGGCTCGCTCCCACAGGGGATTGCATTCCAAGGTGGGAGCGGGCCTGCTCGCGAAGGGGCCGGTCAGGCCAATAAAAGTGCATCAGGCAAAGTCCCGCCATTGCTTGGTGCGCTAATGTGTAACGAAACGTTAGCGCCGCGCCGCAGTCAGTAGCTCATTCGAATCTTTGGCAAAAAAGGCCCGCCATGCTCTCAATCCTCAAGCAAGAAAGCTTTCTGCTGCTGGCCCTGCTCGCCGCAGTCGTCGCTTATCCGTTGGAACACTGGATGCTGCACAGCGGCCAGATCGTCGCGCTGACTGCCGGTCTGCTGCTGATCGCGTTCATCGTCGCCGCTTCGATGCGCGTCGCCCATCACGCCGAATTGCTCGCCGAAAAGGTCGGCGACCCTTACGGCACGATGATCCTCACGCTGGCCGCCGTGCTGGTGGAAGTGGTGATTCTGGCGATCATGATGAGCAACGAAGCGTCGCCCACACTGGTGCGCGACACGATTTATTCGGCAGTGATGCTCGACATCAACGGCATCCTCGGCCTCGCTGCGTTGATGGGCGGGATCAAGCATGGCGAGCAGTCCTACAACGACGATTCCGCGCGCAGCTACAGCGTGATGATTCTCACCGCGATGGGCGTGTCGATGGTGGTGCCGGAGTTCATTCCCGAGGCCAACTGGAAGATTTATTCGGCGTTCACTATCGGTGCAATGGTGGTGCTTTACGCGCTGTTCCTGCGCATGCAGGTCGGCCCGCACAGTTACTTTTTCAGCTACAGCTACCCGGACAAACGTCGCAAGAAAGAGCCGCAGGACGCGCAGGCGAAAGCACCGAGCATCGGCCTGTCGATCGGCATTCTGGTGTTTGGCATTGTGGTGATCGGCGCATTGGCCGAGGTGATGTCCAAGACCCTCGATCTGGGCCTGGAAGGTACGGGCGCACCGCCGGTGATCACGGCGATTCTGGTGGCGGCGATTTCAGCGGCGCCGGAGATTTTGACCGCGTTGCGTGCGGCGTTGGCCAACCGCATGCAGTCAGTGGTCAATATTGCGATGGGCGCGTCATTGTCGACAGTGATCCTCACCGTGCCGGTGATGGAGGCGATGGCGCTGTACACCGGTCAGCCATTTCAGATGGCAATGACCCCGGTGCAGACGGTGATGATCTTTCTCACATTGATCGTCAGCGCGATCAATCTCAATGACGGCGAGACCAATGCCATTGAAGGCATGACGCACTTTGTGTTGTTTGCGACGTTCATCATGCTGTCCCTGCTAGGCCTCTAAAAGGCCAAAAAATCCCCCTGTAGGAGCTGCCGAAGGCTGCGATCTTTTGATCTTGTTTTTCAAAACAGAATCAAAAGATCGCAGCCTTCGGCAGCTCCTACAGGGTTGTGTTGGATCAGGTACCGGCGATCAGTTGGCGAGCAGCCTGGCTGTGATCGGCGATCAGGCCTTTCAGATCCAGTCCTTCGACCTGGCCATCAACCACGCGCCACTTGCCGCCAATCATCACCCGATCCGCTCGATCTGCGCCGCACAGCAGCAGCGCCGAAATCGGATCGTGGCTGCCAGAGAAGCGCAGTTCATCGAGCTTGAACAATGCCAGATCAGCCTGTTTGCCCACCGCCAGTTCACCAATGTCGGTACGGCCCAACAGGCTCGCCGACCCCTTGGTCGCCCAGCCCAGCACGCGCTCAGGGGTGATTTTCTCGGCGCCGTATCGCAGACGCTGGATGTACAGCGCCTGACGCGCTTCAAGGATCATGTTCGACGCATCGTTGGACGCCGAGCCATCCACGCCCAGACCGAACAGCGCACCGGCGTCAGTCAAATCGATGCTTGGGCAAATGCCCGAGGCCAGACGCATGTTCGAGCTTGGGCAATGACAGATGCCGGTGCCGGCCTGGCCGAGGCGGGCGATTTCGTCCGGGTTGAAGTGGATGCCGTGGGCCAGCCAGGTGCGCGGGCCGAGCCACCCGACGCTGTCCAGATAGTCGACGGTGCGCAGGCCGAAACGCTGCAGGCAGAAATCCTCTTCGTCAAGGGTTTCGGCCAGGTGCGTGTGCAGGCGCACGTCGAGCTTATTCGCCAGTTCGGCGCTGGCCGACATGATTTCCGGGGTCACTGAAAACGGCGAGCACGGTGCCAGAGCGATCTGGATTTGCGCACCGTCGCCTCGCTCGTGATACTCGTGGATCAGGCGCTGACTGTCGTCGAGAATCACCTGGCCTTCTTGCACGGTCTGCTGCGGCGGCAGGCCGCCGTCCTTCTCGCCGAGGCTCATCGAACCACGGGTGAGCATGGCGCGCATGCCCAGTTCACGCACGGTTTCGACTTGCACATCGATGGCGTTTTCCAGGCCGTCCGGGAACAGATAATGATGGTCGGCAGCGGTGGTGCAACCCGACAGCAGCAACTCGGCCAAAGCGACTTTGGTGGCGAGGGCGAGTTTTTCCGGCGTCAGACGTGCCCACACCGGGTACAGGGTTTTCAGCCACGGGAACAACGGCTGATTGACCACCGGCGCCCAGGCGCGAGTGAGGGTTTGATAGAAGTGATGGTGGGTGTTGATCAGGCCCGGCAGGATCACATGCTCGCGGGCATCGAACACTTCATTGCACGGCGCTGACGGCTGTTGACCGGCGGCGAGCACTTCGACGATCACGCCGTCTTGCAGCACCAGACCGCCACGGGCATCAAGCTCGTTGGAGGTGAAAATGGCGAGGGGGTTTTTTAACCAGGTACGGGTCGCAGGCATTGTCGCCGGCTCCTCTGAAAGTGGGTTCAGGGTTGCCAGCTCAGTGTTGCCCTGTCTGCTGATCCAGGTTCGCCGCGATGGACGAGGTGCGCAGTTTCAAACAAATCACTGCGCCGGGCAAGCCCCTCCCGACAGGACGCCGTTCATCCCTGTGGGAGCTGTCTTGCCAGCGAATGCGTCGGATCAGCCACCTTATATGGCGACTGGCACTCCGTCATCGCGGGCAAGCCCGGCTCCCACAGGATTTGTGCGTTTACCAGGGAATGGTTTCGCCTTTGTAGTTGATGAAGTGATGCCCGCCCTTGCCGGTAAACGCATTCACCTGATCAATCAGACCGCGTGTGCTGGTGTCCACATCAAGGTCAGCCCCTTCACCGCCCATGTCGGTCTTCACCCAACCCGGATGCAGCGACAGCACGGTCAGTTTCTGTTCGCCCAGTTGCGTGACAAAACTGTTGGTCATCGAGTTCAGCGCAGCCTTGCTCGCCTTGTAAAGCGCCAGTTCCGGCGCATCCGGCACCGTCACGCTGCCGAGCCCGGAGCTCATGAACGCCAGCACACCGCTGCCATCGCGGATCTGTCCGGCAAAGCGTTGCGCCAGATTGATCGGCGCCACCGCGTTGGTGAAAAACAGCTGACCGACTTCCGCCAGGGTCGCGCCGCCCGGGGTCTGTACTGCCGGGCCTTTGACCCCGGCATTGACGAACAGCAGGTCGAAAGTTTCACCCTTCAACTGTTGGCTCAAGGCGATCACCGCTTGCTGGTCATCCATGTCGAGCTTCTCGATCCGCACGTCGCCCAGCGCTTGCAGCGCCTCGACGTTCGAGGGATTACGCACGGTGGCAGTCACTTGCCAGCCGTCGCCCAGCAGGGTCTTCACCAAGCCGAGGCCCAAGCCACGGGAGGCGCCGATAATCAGTGCATTTTTTGCCTGGGACATGATGGGTTCCTTGAAAATTATCGTTCAGGGTTCAATGGACAGGCCTGGCCGAGCCGTAGTTGCAGCTCATGCCTTAGCGCGTCGAGTTCGCTCATGCGGGTTTCAATCAGTTGTAGCTTGTCGCGCAGCAATTGCGCCACAGCGTTTTCCGGATCGGGCGTGTTCCACAGTGCGGCAACGCTGTCGCCGATCTCGCCGAGGGTAAAACCCAAACGCTGCGCCGTCCTGATGTAGAGCACCAGTTGCAGCATTTCCGGCGGGTAGTCGCGATAACCATTGGCACTGCGTTGCGCCGCGATCAACCCGCGTTGCTCATAGAAACGCAGCGTGTCGCGACTGACTGCGCTGGCCTGTGCCAATTCACCGATGCGCATTTGTGATGCTCTGAAGAGGGCTTGACCCTGGAGCATACTCCAGGCTTTACCGTGGTTGCTCCTCAAATTTCTGGAGCATGGACGATGTGGACTTCAACACAATATCGAAACGTGGTGCGCGGCAGCGCCTGGTACGACCTGACCGTCACGGCTGCATTTGTGACGCCGTGGAGTTTTGCCGCGTTGCATGGGGTTTTGACCGCGCTCGGTCAGGCACTGGATTTGCCCGGTGAGTTGCCGGCTTTCGCGCCGATGCACATGTTGATGGCGAACCTTTTGGGCTCGGTGGTTAGTGTGTGGGCGGTGCTGCGGATTCGTGATCCGCAGGCGCTTTATGGACGTTATGACGCGGTGGCGCGGTTTCTGTTTGCGGCTTGGCAGGGGTATGCCCTGGTCCATGGCGCCAGTTCGGTTTTGATAGTTTTTCTGGTCTTCGAACTGGCGTGGGGCGTTGCTCAGGTGTTGCCTGTTCGGGCCCCATCGCTGGCAAGCCAGCTCCCACAGGTTCCTGTTGTGTGACATGGACCTCGTTCACACCCGAGATCCTTGTGGGAGCTGGCTTGCCAGCGATGAGGCCCGTGAAATCACCGCATTAATGCCCCGACTGCCACGGCTCCCCCAACGACACCGGCGCATACAACCGTGTCCGCAGTGCATCGCGCGACAACAACACCAGCACCACAATCGTCGCCACGTACGGCAGCATCGCCAGCAGGCTCGACGGAATCGCCAGCCCCAACCCCTGCGCCACCAGGTGCAGGATGCTGGCGAGGCCGAACAGATAGGCGCCCAGCAACAACCGCCACACCCGCCAACTGGCAAATACCACCAGCGCCAAGGCAATCCAGCCACGCCCGGCCGTCATGTTTTCCGCCCACATCGGCGTGTACGCCAGCGACAGATACGCCCCGGCCAGCCCGGCCATCGCACCGCCGAAAAGCACCGCCAAGGTACGCACGGTCAACACCGGCAAGCCCATCGCACTGGCCGCATCCGGGTTCTCGCCGACCGCTTGAATGATCAGCCCGACACGGCTTTTGATGATCACCCACGCCACCAGCGCAAACAGCCCGAACGACAGATACACCAGCAGATCCTGCGCGAACAGCATCCGCCCGATCAGCGGGATTTCACTCAGATACGGAATCGCCAACGGCTCGAATCCAGCCAATGGTTTACCGACCCAGGCCGCCCCCACGAAAGTCGACAACCCCACGCCAAAAATCGTCAGGGCCAACCCGGTCGCTACCTGATTGGCGTTGAACACCAGCGCCACCAAAGCAAACAGCGACGACAGCAGCATTCCGGCGAGCATCGCCAGCAATACGCCGAGCCACAGGTTGCCGCTGTTGAGCGCGACGATAAAACCGATCACCGCACCAAACAGCATCATCCCTTCCTGCCCGAGGTTGAGCACGCCGCTCTTCTCGCAGATCAGTTCACCCAGCGCCACCAACAGCAGCGGTGTGCCGCAACGCACCATCGCGAAGAAAATATTGCTCAGCAGATCGATATCCATCACAGCGCTCCGGCGGTTACGGTGGGGGTCTGTGTGCGCCGTGCCCAGCGCAGATTCAGGCGTGGCCGATAGAGAATCAGCACATCACTGGCGAGCAGGAAAAACAGCATCATTCCCTGAAACAGTTGCGTGATCGCTTGCGGCAGATTGAGCGTCATCTGCGCGTTCTCGCCCCCGATGTACAGCAGCGCCATCAGCAGACTGGAGAACAGAATCCCGATGGGGTTGAGCCGCCCAAGAAACGCCACGGTGATCGCCGCATAGCCATAACCCGGTGACACTTGCGGCACCAATTGACCGATTGGGCCGGTGACTTCGCAGACACCTGCAAGCCCCGCGAGCCCGCCGCTGATCAGTAGGGCAAGCCAGATCAAACGCTTTTCGCGAAAGCCGACGAACCCTGCCGCACGCTTGTCCAGCCCGAGCACTTTGATCTGGAAACCGATAAAACTTTTCTGCAACAACACCCACACCGCGACCAGCGCGAGCAGGGCGAAATACACCCCGGCATGCACGCGGCCATCCTCCAGCAACAGCGGCAAACGGCTGGCGTCGCCGAACATTGCCGACTCGGGAAAATTGAAACCGGCGGGGTCCTTCAGCGGCCCATGTACGCAGAACAGCAGCAAGTTCAGCGCGATGTAATTGAGCATGATGCTGGTGAGGATTTCGTTGGCGTTGAAGCGTGTGCGCAGCCATGCGGTGAGCCCCGCCCATGCGGCGCCGGCGAGGGTACCGGTCAGCAGAATCAGCACCAGCGCCCAACGGCTTTGCATGTCGATGATATTCACCGCCAAGGCACTGCCGGCGAGCGCGCCAAGCAGCAATTGACCTTCGGCGCCGATGTTCCAGATTCGCGCTTGGTAGGCCACCGCCAGACCCAGTGCGCAGAGCAGAATCGGCAAGGCTTTGACCAGTAATTCCGAAACACCGTACAAGTCGCTGACCGGCGCGATCAGCAGCGTATGCAAGGTTTGCAGCGGATCATGACCGAGGGCGATGAACAGCAGCGAACCGCAGCCAAGCGTCAGTGCCGCCGCCAACAGCGGCGAGCACCAAAGCATCAGGCGCGATTGCTGGCCACGGGGTTCGAGGGAAAGCAGCATGTTTGAAACTCCGTTAAACCGTGGCGTGTTGTTGAGGGGCATCGAACTGACCGGCCATCCAGCCGCCGACGTCACTCAGTTGCGTGTCCGTGGTGTTTTGCAGCGCCGACAGCTTGCCGCCGCACAAGGCGCCGAGGCGGTCGCTGATCTGGAACAGTTCATCGAGGTCTTCGGAAATCACCAGAATCGCCGCGCCGGCATCGCGCAAGGCGATCAACGCGCGGTGGATGGTCGCGGCGGCGCCGACATCCACGCCCCAGGTCGGGTGCGCGGCGATCAGCAGTTTAGGTTGCTGGAGGATTTCCCGGCCGAGGATGAATTTCTGTAGATTGCCGCCGGACAGGCTGCGGGCGGCGGTTTGCGTATTCGGCGTTTTTACCCCGAAGCGTTGAATGATTTGCTGGGCGAGGGCATCGACTTTGCCGCGGTCGATCAAACCGTTGCTCACCAGCCCTTGTTGAAAGGCTGTCAGCAGCGCGTTGTCGGCCAGACTCAGCTCTGGCACCGCACCATGGCCGAGGCGTTCGGCCGGGACGAAAGCCAGACCGAGTCTGCGTCTCGCATCGGGGCGTAAATCAGCAACGGCCTGATGACCGAAACGAATCGTTTCGGCCTCGACCCGTGACAGCGTTTGCTCCCCACTGAGCAGGGCAAGCAATTCGTCCTGACCATTCCCCGCGACCCCGGCGATGCCAACGATTTCACCGCTGCGCACCTGCAAGTCGACGCCTGCCAGTGAGCAGCCAAACGGGTCCGGGTTATGCCAGCTCAAACCGCGGACCTGCAAAAATACCGCGCCGCCGCTGACCTTCGGATAGTCGCCAATCAACGCCGCCGCTTCGCCCACCATCATCTGCGCCAACTGTTGATCCGAGCATTCGGCCGGTACGCAATGCCCGGCCACTCGCCCGCCGCGCAACACCGTTGCGCTGTGGCACAAGGCGCGAACTTCTCCGAGCTTGTGGCTGATAAACAAAATGCTGCAACCCTCCGCGGCGAGACGGCGCAGGGTGATGAACAAATCGTCGGCCTCCTGCGGCGTCAGCACCGAAGTCGGTTCATCGAGAATCAGCAGACGGATGTCTTGCATCAGGCAGCGAATGATTTCCACCCGTTGCCGCTCGCCAATCGACAGGCTGTGGACAAGTCGCTCAGGCTCCAGCGCCATGCCGTAGCGCCGCGAGACTTCGCGAATCTTCGGTTCAAGCTGTTTCGGCGTACCCGCTGCCGCACCCATCGCCAGCGCAATGTTCTGCGCCACGCTGAGGGTTTCGAACAGCGAGAAATTTTGAAAGACCATGCCGATCCCCAACTGTCGCGCCTGGGCCGGGTTGCGCATGTTCACGCGCTGACCTTGCCAGAGCATCTCGCCCGCGTCGGCCTGAGTGACGCCGTAGATGATCTTCATCAGCGTGCTTTTGCCTGCGCCGTTTTCACCGAGCAAGGCATGGATTTCTCCGGGCGCAATGCTCAGATCAATAGCGTCATTGGCCAGACATCCGGGGTAGCGTTTGCTGATATGGCGCAGTTGCAGGCGCGGAGTAGGAGGGGCGATGGGCATGACAGGCTCGACTTGCTTGGAGTTGTGCCTGTGGATAAAGCAATTTCCTGGCCATTGAGTCAGGAACACCTGAAGACACCGATACCCCGCGCCTGTCGCAGAGCACTTGCAGTAAATTCGGAATAACAACGAGCACCACTTGGGGGCGAAGCCGTTGATCAAGCTCCACTTTTGCCCGCAGGCAATTGATCAAAAAACGAGCAACTGCGTCGGAGCTATGTGCAATCTGCAACTGCGCCAGTCATGAACGGCTTATCCACAGGTTGTTCCACAGTATTTGTGCGCAACATGGAATCAAGGGCATAAGCACCGTGGTGCTTTCTTCCAATAGTGCTAAACCTGGTTAACTTATTGTTTTTACGAAAAAAATACATGTCCGCAGAGTGATTGAGCGAAAAGTGAACAAATCGCGCAAAGCCGCATGACAGAAGGGTTACAGCGGGATGTGCTCAGGTTATCCACAGCCGGGTGCACAGCAGATGTGGGCAACTGCGTGGAATAAGGAAAACGGGGGATGCCCTAAAAGATCGCAGCCTTCTGACGATCTTTTGATCTTGCTTTAACGCTGCAGCAGAATCCTTCCGCGACTCAAATCTGCCAATTGGCTCTGCAACAATTCAATCTGCGCTTCACCCACCGCCAACCCCAACTCAACACCATTGGCGGTGAACTGCTCCTCAACTACCAACCCGCCCAGATCCGCCACCCGCAGCTTCACTAACGCCAACTCGGCAAAGCCACAGGCACAACGCAAGGGCGCGCGGCTGATCAACTCGACTTTCGCCGCCGTTTGCAGGCACTTGTTCGCACCACCGCCATAGGCTCGTGCCAAACCGCCGGTACCCAGTTGAATGCCGCCGTACCAGCGGATCACCAGCACCGCGACCTGATCGCAATCCTGCGCTTCAATCGCTGCCAGAATCGGTCGCCCGGCCGTGCCGCCCGGTTCGCCGTCGTCATTGCTGCGATATTGATCGCCGAGTTTCCACGCCCAGCAATTGTGCGAGGCGTTCAAGTCGCTGTGCTGTTCGAAGAACGCCTGCGCGTCAGCGGGACTGCTGATGGGGGCAGCGAAAGTGATAAAGCGGCTTTTGCGAATCTCTTCGCGGTACTCGCAAAAACCGCTGAGGGTGAAAGGCATAAACGTCTTATAGAGAAGGAGTGAGGCCGCAGCCTTTGAGAATGATGCGGATCAGGTTGTTGCCAGCGTCTTCCATGTCCTGCTTGGTCAACTTGCTGCGCCCGCTGACGCGGCAGATCTGCGTGGCGAAGTCGGCGTAATGCTGGGTGCTGCCCCACAACAGGAAGATCAGGTGCACCGGGTCGACCGGGTCCATTTTGCCGGCATCGATCCACGCCTGAAACACCGCCGCGCGGCCCTGGAACCAGGCGCGGTAATCCTGGTTGAAATACTCGCTCAGGCATTCGCCGCCGCTGATCACTTCCATCGCAAAGATTCGCGAGGCTTGTGGCTGGCGACGGGAGTATTCCATTTTGGCGCGGATGTAGCGGGTCAGCGCTTCGGCCGGATCGTCTTCGGCGGTGAGGGTGTTGAAGGTGCTGTCCCACAACTCGATGATGTTGCTCAGCACCGCCACGTACAGCCCCAACTTGTTGGTGAAGTAGTAATGCAGGTTAGCCTTGGGCAACCCGGCATTCTGGGCGATGGTGTTCATGCTGGTGCCTTTGTACCCGTGGCGGGCGAACTCGTCTTCGGCGGCTTTGAGAATGGTCTCTTCGTTCTTCTGACGAATGCGGCTGGCGGGCTTGCCGCCGTGAGCGGGGACTTCAAAGGTCATAGGCACTTCCGGGTTTGTCTGTGGGTGCAACCAATTGCGTTGATAGCGCACCCACAAGCATCCGACAAGTCCTCAGGCGATAAAACCGTTACGCCTGTTCGATCTTGTTCAGCGGCACTTGCACTTCAGCGGGTGCTGTTTTGGCTTCCGGCAGCAGCAGGCAAAGGATGATTGCCGTTAGCCCGCCGCTGGTAATCGCCGAGTCGAACAGGTTTTGCACCAGTTTGGGTAGCAGGTGCAGCAGGTTCGGTTGTGCGGCGATGCCCAGGCCGACGCCAAACGAAGTGGCGATGATCAGCATGCTGCGCCGATCCAGCGGCGACTGCGCGAGGATGCGCACACCGGCAGCGGCGACGGCACCGAACATAACCAGAGTGGCGCCGCCGAGTACTGGTTTCGGTATCTGTTGCAGCACCGCGCCAATCATTGGAAACAGGCCGAGACAAAACAGGATCGCGCCGATGTAAAGGCCAACGTAGCAGCTGGCAACGCCGGTCAGCTGAATCACGCCGTTGTTCTGCGCAAACGTGGTGTTGGGGAAGGCGCTGAACGTTGCGGCGATCATGCAGCTCACGCCATCACCCAGTACACCACCGCGCAAGCGGCTTATATAAGAAGGGCCGCTGATGGGTTGGCGGGCGAGCATGCAATTGGCGGTGAGGTCGCCGACGGTTTCGATGGTGCTGATCAGATAGATCAGCGCGACCGGCAGGAAAGCGGTCCAGTCAAAACTGAATCCGAACTTGAACGGTGTAGGAAAACTCACCAGCGGCAAGTCAGGCAACGGCTGCGGGACCAGTTTCCCACTGAACCACGCCGCGAGGCTCCCGAGCAGCAGACCAATGACGATTGCCGACAGCCGCACCCACGGCTTGTTCGAGCGGTTGAGCAAAATGAT
Organism: Pseudomonas sp. P42; assembly: GCF_017973755.1. Classification (NCBI taxonomy): domain Bacteria; kingdom Pseudomonadati; phylum Pseudomonadota; class Gammaproteobacteria; order Pseudomonadales; family Pseudomonadaceae; genus Pseudomonas; species Pseudomonas sp. P42. The sequence continues at coordinate 625,605 of NZ_JACOPU010000005.1, forward strand.
CGTCAGCAACACGAATACGCCCAGCGCCAGATTGCCCGGCGCGCCGAAGTCCGGGGCATTGAAGCCTCCGCCGAGATCGGTGATGCCGACCTTGATCAGGCTGATGCCGATCAGTGTGATGACAATCCCGGTCACCAGCGGCGTGACCACCCTGCGCAGTTGACCAATGAAACGGCTGAGCACGATCTGCACAATCGCGCCGAAAAAGCACACGCCAAAGATCATCGCCAGAATGTCTTCCGGGCTACCGCCGCGCTGCTTGACCAGAAACCCGGCCGACAGCACCGCGCCGAGAAAGGCGAAACTGGTGCCTTGCAAGCAGATCATCCCCGCACCGATACCGAACGGCCGGCGAGCCTGAATAAACGTGCCGACCCCGGACACCATCAGCGCCATGCTGATCAGGTAAGGCAAATGCGCGTTCAGCCCAAGCGCCGAGCCGATCACCAGCGGTGGGGTGATGATGCCGACGAAACTGGCAAGCACGTGTTGCAGGGCGGCGAGGGTTGCGGCCAGCGGTTTCGGGCGGTCGTTGAGGCCGTAGATCAAGTCGCTGGACGGTTCGGAATCTGGCTGCATGGCGTTGGGCTTCTTGTTAAAGGATCGGGGTTGATCCTGCTTTGCAAAAAGCTGTCCACTTGCTCAGGTTATTGCTTGGTTTTGTCTCTAAGCCCTAACGTGGCTGGGCGGCGGGCAATGTTTAACGCGTCGCCGCCAGACTCTCCAGAAAGCTTTCCAGCACCAAATGAGGGCGCCGGCCTTTGCGCGTGACCGATGCCAGACTCAAATCATAAAAACGTGTGTCGGCCTTGAGTGCGCGTAAACGCCCTTGCTGTACCCAAAGGCTGGCGTAATGATCCGGCAGATAACCAATGTAGCGCCCGGTCAGAATCAGAAACGCCATGCCCTCACGGTCGGAGGCACTGGCAGTGCAGTTGAGCGCCTGATAATGCGCCTGGATTTCCCCCGGCAAGCGAAACGTCGGGGCGATGGCGTCCTGACTATCAAGGCGTTTGTCATCGAGTTGTTTGTCATCGACATAAAACAGTGGATGACCGACCGCGCAATAAAGCAGTGAGCGCTCGCTGTACAACGGTTGATATTCCAACCCGGAAAGCGCACTGGCCTGCGGCACCACGCCGACATGCAGGCGACCGTCCAGCACGCCTTGTTCGACTTCATTCGGCGCAATCATGCGGATCTGGATTTGCACATCCGGCCCGCGCTCCTTCAATTGGGCGAGGGCGTGGGTGATGCGCATGTGGGGCAGGGTGACCAGGTTATCGGTCAGGCCGATGATCAACTCGCCACGCAAGTGTTGGTGCAGGCCGTTGACTTCGGTGCGAAAACTTTCCAGCGCACTCAATAACTGCAGGGCTGATTGATAGACCTCGCGACCTTCTTCGGTCAGGGAGAATCCAGCGCGGCCACGCTGACACAAACGCAATCCGAGGCGTTGCTCCAGATCGCTCATCTGCTGGCTGATCGCCGAGCGCCCGATGCCGAGCACGGTTTCCGCCGCCGAGAAGCCGCCGGATTCCACCACGCTGCGAAAGATCCGCAGCAGGCGAATATCAAAGTCACTGACTTGGGCCAGCGGATCGGGGCGTCGGCTGCTCATGTTTAATTGCTCAAAGTTTAGTGATGGTCTAACTGAAGGTTAGAAGAGTTGGATTTCACCGACTTTATCCGCGTGGCAATTTAGCTGCAACAACGACTTTTATCTCCCTGAAGCTTAAGCCCTGCGAGGTTTTGCCCGATGAACATGCCCGAAAACGCTCCGTCGCCACTGGCCAGCCAACTGAAGCTGGACGCGCACTGGATGCCGTACACCGCCAACCGTAACTTTCAGCGCGATCCGCGCCTGATTGTTGGTGCAGAAGGCAGTTGGCTCATCGATGACAAAGGCCGCAAGGTGTACGACTCGCTGTCGGGTCTGTGGACCTGCGGCGCCGGACACACCCGCAAGGAAATTCAGGAAGCGGTCTCCAAACAATTGGGCACCCTCGATTACTCGCCAGGCTTCCAGTACGGCCACCCTTTGTCCTTTCAACTGGCCGAAAAAATCACTGACCTGACCCCAGGCAACCTGAACCACGTGTTCTTCACCGACTCCGGCTCCGAGTGCGCCGACACGGCGGTGAAAATGGTCCGTGCCTACTGGCGCCTGAAAGGTCAGGCGACCAAGACCAAAATGATCGGTCGTGCCCGGGGGTATCACGGCGTGAACATCGCCGGCACCAGCCTCGGCGGTGTGAACGGCAACCGCAAGCTGTTCGGCCAGTCGATGATGGATGTCGATCACCTGCCGCACACGTTGCTGGCGAGCAATGCGTTCTCCCGCGGCATGCCGGAGCAGGGCGGTATCGCTCTGGCCGACGAGTTACTGAAGCTGATCGAACTGCACGACGCATCGAACATCGCCGCGGTGTTCGTTGAGCCGATGGCCGGTTCCGCCGGTGTATTGGTGCCGCCGCAGGGTTACCTGAAACGTCTGCGTGAAATCTGTGATCAGCACAACATCCTGCTGGTCTTCGACGAAGTGATCACCGGTTTCGGCCGCACCGGCTCGATGTTCGGTTCCGACAGCTTTGGCGTCACCCCGGACCTGATGTGCATCGCCAAACAAATCACCAACGGCGCGATCCCGATGGGCGCGGTGATTGCCAGCTCCGAGATCTACCAGACCTTCATGAACCAGGCGACCCCGGAATACGCCGTGGAATTCCCGCACGGCTACACCTACTCGGCGCACCCGGTGGCCTGCGCCGCTGGCCTGGCAGCACTGGATCTGCTGCAAAAGGAAAACCTGGTGCAGAGCGTCGCCGAAGTCGCTCCGCATTTCGAGAACGCGCTGCACGGGCTGAAAGGCTCGAAGAACGTCATCGACATCCGCAACTACGGTCTGGCCGGTGCGATTCAGATTGCCGGTCGTGATGGCGATGCCATCGTGCGTCCGTTCGAAGCGGGCATGGCGTTATGGAAAGCCGGGTTCTACGTGCGCTTCGGCGGCGACACCCTGCAGTTCGGCCCAACCTTCAACAGCAAGCCGCAAGACCTGGATCGTCTGTTCGACGCGGTCGGCGAAGTGCTGAACAAGCTCGACTGATTTTTCCTTCTATATATACCTACAAAACACAGGCACCCCGCTCGGGTGTCTGTGGACAAAAATTCAGGAGTTTTCGATGAGCGTTATCCCGCATTTGATCAATGGTGAACTGGTGACCGAGAACGGTCGCGCGGTTGATGTATTCAACCCGTCTACCGGCCAGGCGATCCACAAGCTGCCACTGGCCACCCGCGAAACCATCCAGAAAGCCATCGATGCCGCCAAGGCTGCGTTCCCGGCCTGGCGCAACACGCCGCCGGCCAAACGTGCCCAGGTGATGTTCCGCTTCAAGCAACTGCTGGAGCAGAACGAGGCGCGCATCTCGCAATTGATCAGCGAAGAACACGGCAAGACCCTGGAAGACGCTGCCGGCGAGCTGAAGCGCGGTATCGAGAACGTCGAGTTCGCCTGCGCCGCCCCGGAAATCCTCAAGGGCGAGTACAGCCGCAACGTCGGCCCGAACATCGACGCCTGGTCGGACTTCCAGCCACTGGGCATTGTTGCCGGTATCACGCCGTTCAACTTCCCGGCCATGGTGCCGTTGTGGATGTATCCACTGGCGATCGTCTGCGGCAACTGCTTCATCCTCAAACCGTCCGAGCGTGATCCAAGCTCCACGCTGCTGATCGCTCAGCTGCTGCTGGAAGCGGGTCTGCCAAAAGGCGTAATGAGCGTGGTACACGGTGACAAAACTGCGGTAGACGCGTTGATCGAAGCGCCGGAAGTCAAAGCGCTGAGCTTCGTCGGTTCGACGCCGATTGCGGAATACATCTACGCCGAAGGCACCAAGCGCGGCAAACGCGTTCAGGCACTGGGCGGCGCGAAGAATCATGCGGTCCTGATGCCGGATGCAGATCTGGACAACGCGGTCAGCGCACTGATGGGCGCGGCTTACGGTTCCTGCGGTGAGCGCTGCATGGCGATTTCGGTAGCCGTTTGTGTGGGCGACCAGGTTGCGGATGCGCTGGTGGCCAAGCTGGTTCCACAGATCAAGGCGCTGAAAATCGGTGCAGGGACTTCATGTGGTCTGGACATGGGGCCGCTCGTTACCGGTCAGGCTCGCGACAAGGTCAGTGGCTATGTGGATGACGGCGTGGCGGCGGGCGCGACTCTGGTGGTCGACGGTCGTGGTCTGAGCGTGGCAGGGCATGAGGAAGGCTTCTTCCTGGGTGGCTGCCTGTTCGACAACGTCACCCCTGAGATGCGCATCTATAAAGAAGAGATCTTCGGTCCGGTGCTGTGCGTTGTTCGCGTCAACAGCCTGGAAGAGGCTATGCAACTGATCAACGATCACGAATACGGTAACGGCACCTGCATCTTCACCCGTGATGGTGAAGCGGCGCGTCTGTTCTGTGATGAGATCGAAGTCGGCATGGTTGGCGTCAACGTTCCTCTGCCGGTGCCGGTGGCTTACCACAGCTTTGGCGGCTGGAAGCGTTCGCTGTTCGGCGACCTGCATGCCTACGGCCCGGATGGTGTTCGCTTCTATACCCGTCGCAAGGCGATCACTCAGCGCTGGCCTCAGCGTGCGAGCCATGAGGCTTCGCAGTTCGCATTCCCTAGCTTATAAGTAGAGGGGCATGCAGAAGGCCGACCTTTTAAGGTCGGCCTTTGCGTTTTCGGGCTTTTTTGACTGATATGACAGAATTATGAAAATAGCGGTTGACGGCAGATTCCAGACGTCTATAATTCGCCCCACTTCCGGCGCAGTCGAAACGGAAAACTCCTTGAAATTCAATGAGTTAAGTAGGTTTCGAGAGCGGGTCGCTTCAGTTCATCGAAG
>NZ_JACOPU010000006.1:0-627345 GCF_017973755.1 Pseudomonas sp. P42
TGACAAGGATGGGGCGCGAGGCTGGGCGTTACTGCGGCGCCTCGCACTTCGGTCCGGTGCCTGCATCGTGTGCGGCGTGTCAGCGATGATGTTGCTGTTCGGCGCGGGCCTGTCGATCTGGACAGCGAGCGCTTTGGGTTGCCTGACCGCGATGGCCGGCGCCGATGTCGCCATCGGCTTGTACGAACGCTGGGTGGCCAAGCGGCTGGACCTGAGCGAGGCCGAGCCGAAGGCATGAGCCGGGCAGGCCGGGTAGGGCGCCGATTTTTACGGGTCCTCCCTGAGGGCCGCCCCCTACACGGGTTATCGAACTCGCGAGATCTCTCTAGCTGAAACTTTTGCAGGGATGTCCGTCTTTCCAAGCGAGCTAGGGTAGAGTGGTTTCAGCTCACCACAGATACCGGGGATCTCGACAATGTCGGCAGCTCCTGAAAATGGCTTGGGAAAAGCGCTCCTATGTGTTCTGGTTATCGAGATCTCCTGCACTGTCACTTAAGCGCCTGAAGCTGCGGACCTCCTGAATTCTCATATCTACGGTGGCCTGAGCTGCTCCGGCGTAAATCAATGGCCATATTGTTCCTCCACCGGCGCGATCTCCCGCTACGAAATCGGCCCACGCGTCGCAATATTGATGCCACTTGTCCTGTGACTCGTTGAATGCTTTTAGCTCCGCTTCATCTAGGCGTGCCATGAGCTTCTTGGCTGTTTCCTCCAGCTCTGCGCGCTTTGCCCCTAATGCTTCACCAGCGGCAATATTCATATCTGTTTGAGTTAGTGGGGCTCCCGGATAAAGCGTTTCTGAGATGAACTCATCAGAAGCTCTTAAGAAGGCCACGCAGCTTTCAAAGCAACGCGCCACTTCTTCGAGCTTGATCTCATAGGCTGAGGCGATTTCATGGCAAATGATATGTCTCAGCTCGAACGTCCTGGCAACGTCTGCAAAAACATCGTTTGGATTTTCTAAGATTGGTGCAACTGCTTCGCCTTTGATTTCGTGCGCCCAGCGATCAACAACGTTCTCAAGCCCCTTCAAAAAACTGGTGTCAAGAATGGTAGAGAGCGTGACGTTGATGTGTTCAAGTCGACTTATCTGAACGCCATGAGCGACCAGCTCGCCTACGGTAATTGCTTTCCCATGGACCGCTCTCAGGACTGAGAAGTCTAGCCTGATCGATGAGGCCGGCTTTTCGGCATTGGTTAGATATGGTTCGCCTGAATCAATCAGATCTTTGATAACCATCCGAAAATAGCCTTCCACGCAAGCTATCAAAGCGACGGGGAAGTACCTGACAAGCTCTCCATCAAGATCCTTGTGATTTTGAAAGGCTTGCTCAAGAGTCATGAGGCGAAACGGAAGCTCCATCATCGCGGAGCCAAATTGCCTTCTCTGACGGATTTCCCCGATTTCTTGAATGATGTCTCTGGTTTTGCTCATGGTTGGTTTCCACTGAAAAGAATCCATTCGGCTCTCGGCACATGGTAGACGAGGGCAACATCATGCGGGTGCTTACCGGCGTATTGATAGAAAATCGGCGGGGACCCTGAGACTTTAGGAATTGCACGGGGTCGGAAACCCGCGGGATCGTGTTAGTGGGAGGCCCACCAGCTTACTGAAATTTCAATCCACTGAAATCTTGAAAGGATTCGTTGAAAAGCCGCTGAAAAGGAGGGCTTATGACCGCAGCCACGTACCTGTCCAAAAGCGCCTTCGCCGCGCACATCGGGCGGTCGCCGAGTTACATCACCTGGCTTAAGGAAAACGGCCGCTTGGTCCTGTCTCCCAATGGCAAGCAGGTAGACGTGCTGGCCACTGAAGCGTTGATCCGTGATACCGCCGACCCAAGCAAGGCTGCCGTCGCTGCTCGCCACCAACAGGATCGGCTTCAGCGTGATGTGTACAGTCACGTCGCAGCCCAATCCGAACCGACTAACATGGCTGCGCCGCCGCCCGCTGATCCTGCGCAAGGGCAGACCCCAGACTTTCAGAAGGCACGAGCGCATCGCGAGCATTATCTAGCGCGGATGGCTGAAATGGAGTTTCGCAAGGCGCAGGGAGAGCTGGTGGAAATCAGCTTTGTGCAAAAGGCCGCTTACGAAACGGCACGTGCGCTCAATCATTCGCTGATGAGCCTGTCGCCGCAATTGGCGCCACAACTCGCCGCACTGTCTGACCCATGGGAAGTGGAACGTCAGCTGACCGCTGCATTACGTCAACGGCTCAACGAAGCGGCTCAAGTGTCCAGCGACGATTTCGGCGTCGTATTGAGCGAGTGATAATGAGAACCACACAGGGAGCTGAATCTGCTGGTAGCGTGTATCAGTTCGTCTGCTACCGGCCAGAAGAAGATATAATATTCCCAACAGAAATATTTTCACCATAAGCAGGCGGTCGTGATCTGTTGTCTCTAACGATTGGCAGAACTAAACCGATAACTACAGATGACCAACGCTGGCGTTCAAACCAATATTGGGGTCATTCCCGAACTGCAATCGCTGTATCTGCCGAGCAGGCTTCGGAGTGGCGCGCGGCAGGTATCGAGGGCAAGCGCTCCGTCGAAGTGCTCCCGGCTATCTGGTACGACGTAACTACTTTGGACAACGATGGCAATCCAGAGTCGACCCGCTACTGCTGGGGTTCATGCACACGTCAGGCGTTAGATGACTAAGTGAATGAAGCGCAGACTTTTGCATAGAAACTGCTTGATGCAGAGGGGTTGAATTAAACGTTGCTGCATAGCTCATTGTTGTCGCAGCGAAGAGAGATGAGTGTTATCTGACTAGGCTTTTCTAGGGCGGGAGCTAAGCCTGCTTCCCGCCTGATCATTCCACTTATCTAGAGTCGGTGTTGAAGCCACCTTGTTCCAGCCATTTCTCCAACAAATCTGCCTTCAGAGGCTTGGTGATCAGGTACCCTTGAGCCTCTGAACAACCCCAACGAGTAATGATCTCAAGGATGCTTTCGGTCTCCACTCCTTCTGCTACAACTCTATACCCCAGGCCCTTGGCAAGCTCGATTAACGTCTTGACTAATCGTTTGTCTTTTTCATTTGTGTTGATGTTGCTAATCAGGGACTGGTCGAGTTTTACCGTATTTATCGGAAGCTGCCGCAAGTAGGTCCAGTTACTATAGCCAGTGCCAAAGTCGTCTACGGAAATCTCAATTCCCAGTCCGCGCACTCGCTCAAGTTGTCTGATAACTAACTGTGGGTCTGACATGAGCATGCTTTCAGTGAATTCAAGTTCAATGCTTTCTGGGTAAAGATCGCCGTTTTGTATATGTTCTATTATTTTTTCAACAAACTTCGAGTTTTCAAGGTCGCTGACGGTTACGTTCATGGCTACTCTTAACTCAATGCCTCTTGCCCTCCAGTTTTTTGTTTGGGTTACTACTGCATCAAGTACCCAAAATGTTATCGACTGCATTAATGCAGTTTTTACGGCGAGAGGGATAAATTCTGCCGGACTAATCGGGCCTAGTGTCGGATGATTCCATCGAATCAATGCTTCTACACTCCCACACGTGAGGTTGGGCAAATTGACTTTTGGATGGAACACTAGGCTCAGTTGTTCGGTAGATCGAACTGCATCCGGCAGAGAACTCAGTAGCGCAAACGCACGTTGCTGGGCTGCATCCAGCTCAGCCTGATAAAGTGCCCATCCCAAGTTCCGAGCTCTCGCGTCATCAGCTGCACCAACTACCAGGCGCAGCCAATCCCTTTCTTCTGCATCGGCAATTTCCAAAACACCTATGCCTGTCTGCATCAGTATCGGAATGCCTTGACATTCAACCGGCGTTTCAAAGCTCGAAAGAATTCTTAAGCACTGGTCCTCAACAGGTTCGATAGCGTTGAGAAGAAATCCAAAGCGAGTAGGGCTGATTTTGTACAAAAGATAATTTTTTGGTAACAAAGAAAGGAGTCGAGCCTTTACATTAAGCATTAGCAATTGTGAAAAGCTATAGCCAAGTGCTTTAACTACATCATTCAGAAACTTTGGTGAGATAACATCTACCGCATATAGATTATGTGGTACACCGCTTGAGCTCGCTTGGCGAATATCTTCTTCGAGTCGGAGCCGGTTAAATAGTCCAGTAGGCTGGTCGATATAGTTGCGGGAGCGTAAGCCCATAATCCGCATGACGACCAATTGAGCAAAATATACGAGCATTCCTGCGTCTCGCTCGCTCATTGGTGCTCTTGGCGAAGTGTCAATTACGCACAGACTGCCCAAAGAGAACCCGTCACTTGTGAGAAGTGGAGCGCTAGCGTAGTAGCGAATGAAGGGGGAGCCGGTTACCAAAGGGTTATCTTTGAAGCGATCGTCATTATGCGCATCCAGGATCTCCACAGGTTCTCGGTCGCGGAGTGTGTGGGCGCAGAACGAAACGTTCCGTGGTGTTGCGCGTTGTTCCAGACCAATCCGAGCCCTGAACCATTGTTCGTGCTTGTCAACAATCGAAATCAATGCGATCGGGGCATTGAAGTATTCCGATGTCATTGAAATCATCTTTTCGAACACTTCGTCATCTTGGTCATTTTGCGGGCAAAGGTCCGCAACGCGTCTTAGGCGTTCAGTTTCGTAGTCAGGGATAGGAGCGTCTGCGTCCATGATTAACCTCGTATAACACGGCCTTGTGCTTAGACGTTATCAGATCACTAATGGGACGTCATTTGCCTCCGAGTCTATAAAGTCTATAGACGAAATCTTGGGTCATCGGCGGCTATCTGGGGAGCCATCCAGGTGATGACGGTCTTGTAATCCTCAGCGCTGCAGTCCATGCACACCTCAACACCCTCCGAGAAAACCAGACGTAACTCCCGCGGCGACGCAACCGTTCTATCGGCAGTCTAGGTTTCAGACTTCAGCTGGGCATGTGCCAATACTGATGTGGCAGTATGAAGCGATACCAGCAACGCGGCGGCTAGTTTTTTGGGAAAATGTGCAGGCATCGGTAACGCCTCTGGTCACATGACTCATCGGTAGGTTTGTATTGAATGGCCGGGGCCCATGAGCCCCGGCGAACATTTACTTTAGAAATCCAGTGTCACGCCGGTACAGAGCGCGCGTCCGTCACCCGGTGAGTGCAAAGAAGCCTGTGCACCGTCCGGGTCATACCAGACGTATTCATAATAGCGGTTGGTGAGGTTCTTTAATTGAAGATCGACGCTGACTGACTCGCTTACCTTGTACGTGGCACCCAGGTTCATCAACACGTAACCACCGTAAGTCCCCTTTGTGTTTTCCCGCTCTAGGTAGTAGTTGGTCTGGCCGTTCATCCATGCCGTCAACTGCAAGGCAGGCGTAGTGGCATACCTGATACCCGCGTTGTAGAGGTGATGTGGAATGTGGTCGATTTCCTGCCCTTTGCTATTGGGCAATGTCGCACTCGGCTGAAGAATTTTCGAGTATTGCCAAGAGTAGGCCATCCAGATATTGGTGCGATCGTCAGGGGACAGGTTCATTTGTAAGTCGTAGCCCCAGCGCCGTGTTTCACCGACGTTGTCCGATTCGCCGCTTGGGTCGTTGAGGCGACGACTGACTTCACCCGACGCCTCTTGCTGCCAATAGGCGACACGGCCATCGATCCAGTCGGCGGGGGTGAATTTGATCCCGGTTTCCCAGCCTTCATTGATGGATGGCGCGAGATCCGAGTCTCTCGGCGGAATCTTGTATGCCGCCGCGCCTGTACCCACCTGGAAAGTTCTGCCCCAGTTCGCATAGAAGCTGGCGACGTCCCAAGGGGAGTAGACCACGCTGAGTTTGGGTTGCTTGATCAGCCCGTAATCGTTGATGTTGTAATCCCGTCCGGTCATTTCATTGGTGAAATCGCCCTGAATCTTGTCGACCCGATACGCCGGGACAATCTTCAAGGATTCGAATGGCTTGATTTCAGCCTGCATGTAAGCACCGTAAGTATCGAAGTCGAACTGCTGATCACGGGTTTGCGCCAGGCGCACCCTGTTGCTGGTTTTGTAGCGTTCGCTCTTGTTGTTTTGCTGCTGCATGTCAGCACCACCTTCCAGAGCGAAGTCGTATAGCCAGTTGACTTCCGGGCGCCAAGTCAGCGAGGTGAGGGCACCGTACTGTGTTTCATAACTGTCGCGCTCTTGCTGGGCGCTGGTGCGCCAATACTGGGTCCAACGTCGATCGTCGAAGGTGTTGACGTAAGTTTTCGCCGACCAGGCGAGCGTGTCGGCCAGGTCAGTATCGAAATGCAGGCTGACCTGATTCATCCGCCGCGTGCCTTTGTCCGTCGCGTTGTAGCTGTTCGTCATGGTCGGATGATGACGGGCATCGTCCTCGGTCAGGTAACCCGGCTCCTGCGCCTCGGTTTCATAGTGCCGGGCAATCAAGCCAATGCGATAGCTGTCATCGCCCGGCGTGTAAAACCACTTCCCAGACATAGAAAACTTGTCGGTGTCGGCGTGATCGCGGTAGCCATCGGATTTCTGGTAAGCAAAAAAGTAATTTTGCGTCCAGTTACTGCTTTCGATGCCCTTGGCGAGTTGGGTCTCTTGGGTGTTAAAACTGCCGTAACGAATCCGTGCCTTAGTGTAGTCACCGCCGGTACGGGTCAGCATGTTGACGTTGCCGGCAATGTTATTCAGACCGTAGCGCGCATCACTGGTACCTCGGACAACCTCAATGCTATCCAGCTCCATGGGGAAAATCATGTCCATGAACGGCATGTTGCCGTCGTTGCTGTTGCTCGGAATCCCGTCGATCAACAGTTTGACGGCATTCACTTCGCCTTCGCCGTTAAAGCCACGGAAGGAGATTTTCCCTGAGGTCGTGCCCTGGTTGAACTCCGTTAGCATCACGCCCGGGGCGCGGCTAAACAGTTCCCAGCTGTAGTTGACCGGCATTTTTTCAAGGATATCGCCACCGAGAATGTCCACGGAACTGAGCACACTGATGGTGCTCAATGGCCCGCTGGCGGTGCCCTGAACGTTCACGGTGCCCAATGTCAGCGTGGAGGATTCGGTTTTTGCGGTGTCCGCCAACACTAAAGATAAAGGGGTCATGGCAAACATGCCGAGCGACAGCATCGGGGCGAGGGAACGAGACACAAATAATTGCTTTACGTGCAGCAAAGTAAACGGAGCGGGCATAACGCGCACTTCCTGATAACCAAGAGACTTCAAGGCGTTCAGCGGCTACAGCGGAGACGCTGACAGTAAAGTTGAAGACAGCGTCGAGCTCGACGCTATTGACGATCAGGCGAAGGGAGAGGCACGAGGGCTCAAGCTTGGCCAGCGGACCCTGGGATGCAGTGTTGGCAGCTCTGGGTTTTCAAATAGCTGGTCAGGTATGTAGCGCGGAAGAAAGTGTCTGTAGAAGTTCGATGGCAGAGCTGTTAAGCCAACGTGCTGACAACAGCAATCCCCATGCAGCATCAGTTTGTTGGATGGAGCAGGATTGAACGGGTCGATCAGTTTTTTGAAATCTGCCGGTAATACTTTAGAGGTGCCTGCCGAACAGAACCCACCCCACAGCATTAGCTGCGTGTCCGGCATCTGCGTTGTCTGGCTCAACGACAACGCCAACATATTCAGCAGCAGTGCCAGACAAATGGACAGGGAAGTAATACGTTTCAAGGAAGCATGAGCCAGGTCGGCGAAGAGGTGCGCATTAAGCCGCAAATCACGGAATAATTTAAAGTCACATTGGTGTGCCATTTCGCCACAGGTTAGGAGCGTTCGGGGGAGAATAAAGCGGACGAAGATGAGGCTTGATTCTCTCCCTTTACTGAGTGTCTCGTACGGAATCTTCCGCTGAGAATGTCGTTCTGAAAAATTAAAGATTTCCCGGTTCTTGGTTGTCTCGATGATGGCGAGATGCCATATTTCGACCTATCGATTCAACATGCTCAGGCGGTTTAAATGGATGATTTTGAGCTTGGCAGTGATCAGGGCTCGGAAATAGCCGGACAAGTTCGAATCGAACGCTTGCAGCTGCTATTTCGGCAATCCGGTGCTGCTGTTTTCGGTAGTTATATGGCAGCCGTCATTCTTTGCTGGCTGTGCTGGGATCGATTTGACCACGCTGTGGTGGCCGGGTGGATCGCCTTGCTGACGGCGTCCACGTTGCTACGTATTTTGATGTTCATCGGCTATTTTCGTAGCCCCATCAGTGAGCGCACACCAAAGCGTTGGGAGCGAAGATACTGGTGCACGCTTGTGTTATCGGCAGGAGTTTGGGGAGCAGGTGCGCTCGCGGTGATACCGGCCGAGGATCTGTTGGCTCAGGCGATGGTCATGCTCTTTACGGTCGGGATGTCTGTAAGTGCCGTGTCGTGTTACACGGCCTACAGGAACATGACGATGGTCTCGATCGGGCTGGTTTTAATGCCGTGTTCGACGTGGCTGTTGTTTCAGTCCTCAACCTTTCAGGTTGGCATGGCCCTCGCTGTTTTCGTTTTCGCATCGTTCGTGGCCAGCGCCACACGCAAAATGTCAGAGGCTCTGGAAACAGCGTTTCGCTTGGCCCGAGAGCTGGAACGGGAAAACAGGCTTTCTGTCAGAGCGGCTCGAACTGATGAACTGACCGGCCTGAAGAATCGACGGGCGTTCTTCGATGATGCACACCAGCTTTTTCGTGAATGCAAAAGTCAAGGCTCCGCGCTTTGCGCCGTAATGCTCGACATGGACCACTTCAAGCATATCAACGACTCGTACGGTCACCAGGTTGGAGATCAGGTGCTGCGCCAGGTGGGGGCGGTCATCACCGCGTCAGTTCGTGAAACCGACGTTCATGGCAGACTGGGAGGGGAGGAGTTCGCTATTTTGCTGCCTCACACCAAACTTGATGTCGCCTTGAGCATTGCGCAAGAACTGATCCAGGCCATCGCCAGATTGGAAGCAGAGCCGGCCGAACGAATAACGGCCAGCCTTGGCCTAGCATCATTGGATTACACCGATGAAAGCCTTTACACCTTGATGAACAATGCTGACAGGGCGTTATACAAAGCAAAGTCCTATGGACGCAATCAAGTGGCTGTCGCTGAATAATTGCTCAAATCTTTGAATTTCATCGTAAGCCCGCTCAGTGGCCGCTTTTGGCCGTTTTTATTCTTTAGTGAAAGGCCGAATTCGGCAAAATTTCTGCTGGAATCACATCATGGGATTCATTCAACTTCGGTTATCACCAACCGGTTTTCTAGCTATTTCCCTCACTTGTAGCTGCTAAGCATGATGAATACGACGTTGCCTAGGCGTGGACATGGATACGTCAAAAAAAGTGATACCTAATCCGGTTCCTAGCTCATAGCCGCGCACCTGCCGCCGCGCCTTTACTGGGCTCCACCGAGCCCATGATGACAATAGAAGATGCCGTCAGGCGGACGCTGAGGGTCAGACCCAGCAAGGCCAGCAACGCAGGCACCACGATGCCGGGTGCATGGAAGTCCGAGAAGGGTAGAAACGCCATGGCTATGGCGGAGAATAACAGTGACGCGCGAGCGACCAAGCGCAAGCCGCATAGGTTGGAACGATAGCCGGCAATAGGACCTCCGACGGCTGCATAGGCATCATGAAGATGACTGCCTGCAAAGCCTGTGGCCCTTGAAGGTTCTCTTCATCATCTTCTAGATTTGTAGTTTTGCCACCGTCAATGGCACGCTTGAAAAATTGGCGGAGCATCTGATTATCGATGCCGGACGGTAACCACCATCTCGGCGACGGGGGCGGGTACTACACAATGCTAGCGTTAATGGCGCCAGTCACGCTGCTACCGTGTGAGCGCACGGGGATGAGCTTGATCACGGGTGGTACGTCGATCAACCGATATGCGGCCTTTTGGATAGAAATAACTTGCAACTGTTGAGTGGTTGAGAAACTACACGCTCCTCTCTAAATTTTTTATCACAACGCCGGGCCCCTCTGACAGCGAAACGCTGCCATGTCGGAGTTGCAGTTTCTACAACTTCGACATTAGAGGAGGGGCTCATGACTGCCCTAGAACCGTTCTTTTTTGCCGAGTTTCTCGGCACCGCCACTTGGTTGTGGCTCGTTTTTGTCAGCATCGTCTTGTTCCTGTTGATTTTCGATCTTGGGGTACTTCATCGTGAGCATCGAGAAATCGGCGTTCGTGAAAGCCTGCTGCTGTCTGCTGGCTATATCACGGCTGGCTTGCTGTTCGGCCTATGGGTCTGGCAGGTCAAGGGCGGTAATGCCGGGATGGATTTTTACACCGGCTTTCTAATCGAGAAATCGTTGTCGATGGATAACGTTTTCCTGATGGCGATGATCTTCAGCTTTCTCTCAATTCCGCGTAAGTATCAGCACGAGGTGCTTTTCTGGGGCATTCTCGGTGTAATAGTGCTGCGCGCTATCATGATTGGCCTGGGTGCAGCGCTGATAGCCGAGTTCAGTTGGATACTCTACGTGTTCGGCATCTTCTTGCTTTTGACCGGGGTAAAGATGCTGTTCAGCAAGATCGATGCCCACCCGGACCTTAGCGAGAACCTGCTGGTGAAGTTCCTGCGCAAACACATGCGGGTGACCGATCGCTTGCATGAAGGACACTTCTTCGTTCGCCAGACCGATGCCAGTGGCAAGTCTGTGGTCTGGGCGACGCCGTTGTTTCTGGCATTGGTGCTTATCGAGTGTGCCGACCTGGTATTCGCTGTGGACAGCGTGCCGGCGATCTTTGCAATCACCCAAGATCCTTTCATCGTCTACACCTCTAACATTTTCGCCATCCTAGGCCTACGTGCGCTGTATTTCGCTCTGGCTGCGATGATTCACCGTTTCGCCTATCTTAAGTACGCCTTGGCGCTAGTGCTGGTGTTTATCGGCGGCAAGATCTTCATGGTCGGCATTGTCGGCAAGATTCCTGCAGTCTTTTCTCTGAGCGTAACGGTGGCTTTGCTGCTCGGCGGTGTGTTGCTATCGCTTTGGAAAACCCGCAACAAAAACTCCGCTAGCCCGTAGGTCTAGATACCGACAGATGTCAGCCGTCAAACTAAATTATTAAACTTGGCGCAAGGGCAGAGTTTGGAAAATCTATACCACTTATGCTCAAAGCTGATATCGCCCGGGCCCCGAAATCAAAAGCATCCCGTCAGGATCATGGCAAGCACAGCTGAACAGTTAAGGTGTTGGGGCCCGCTAGCAGACTTATTCAGGGAAAATCTTTTCCGCCGTTCGGGTACCGACACCTGCAGATGCGGACCACAGCCTTGCTGCAGCCGGTTAGAACACCATACTTTTCGATGGCTTGTATCGCATAGTTTGAACAGGAAGGCTCAAATCGGCAAACATCTCGCAATCGAGAGGGAGCAACTCGCTGATAGCAGCGTATTGCTGAGACGGCGCAAAACTTGATCATCGGGGCTTGCGTAAAGAAATCACGTAATAGTGGTTTAGCACGTTTTTCTTCCCTATTAACGCGTCGAAGCATCCCGGTTTGACTGAAACGCCAATCGTGTCAATCCGATAGAACTCCCACCCATCCTCAGCATGAGTGTTGACCACATTTTGTAGATAAACAGCGGCCTCGATCCCCCCGGTGCTCCTTCGCACGAACTTCAATGTTGGGCGGTACTTGAACCATTTTGTAGATGTACATCCCTGATCACCTTATGAATGCTTGTACTCCCCTGAATACAAAGCGCATTCGCTTTATATCTGGTTCTGAACCGGATGAACAACCGAATCGCACGCTTCCGGATCGGCCAGAAAAGCAAGCTCTTGCCAGGGCTCCTTCCGGGCATCGGCTGCTAAGCGTGGAAGGCAGCTTTCGGCCAGAATCATTCACCCGATACTTTCCCATCTCAGATAGCGCACTGGCGTTAGCGATATTCGGAGCTAGCCAAACCTGTCTACTGCTCAAGCATTAAACTGCGCCATAGGATCACTGTTGGTGCAACAGGTGAGAGGTCTGTTTGCTGCAGTACCTGTTTTGGCAACTCAATTGCAGTCAACTCGCTCAGCCCGGATGAGGAGTGCTGGTGCGCTAAAAGTTGCTCGGGCACTTCGGTAGTCATCGATGGGCGGGTAGTCATTTGATCGTAACCACGACCTTGCCTTTGGCTCGTCCCTCTTCGACGTATTTCAGCGCCTCTGCCGTTGATTCAAAGGGAAACGTGCGATCAATCACCGGATTGATGATGCCGTCCTCAACCAGCGCGCTGATTTGGTGCAGTTGGGCGCCGTTGGCGCGCATGAACACGAACGTGTACCTAATGCCCTGCTTACGTGTCTTGCGCCGAATGCCGAGGCTCAGCAGACGCATTACCTGCCGCAATGGCCAGGATAATCCTTGCTCCTGTGCGAATAGCGCAGTGGGCGGCCCTGAGATGGAAATCAGCTGACCGCCGGGCTTGAGGACCTTGAGTGACTTTTTCAGGACATCGGTGCCAAGGCTGTTCAACACCACGTCGTAGCCGTGCAAGACATCTTCGAAATTCTGCTTTTTGTAGTCGATGACCACGTCAGCCCCCAGCGCCTTGACCCATTCGACATTCGCGGTGCTGGTGGTTGTGGCAACAAAGGCACCCAGGTGTTTGGCAAGCTGGATGGCAACGTTGCCGACGCCGCCGGAGCCAGCATGGATCAACACTTTCTGGCCCTGTTGCAGGCGGGCGGTGTGGATCAGCACTTGCCAGGCCGTCAGTGCCACCAAGGGCAGGGACGCGGCTTGCGCCATGCTGGTATTGGCCGGTTTGAGGGCGATCGCGTTCTCGTCCACGGCAATCCTTTCGGCGAACGTGCCGATCCGTGCTTCCGGCGGGCGAGCGTACACCTCGTCTCCCGGTTTGAAGCGTGTCACTAGCGAGCCAACCTCAGTCACCACGCCTGCCAGATCGTTGCCCAAAATCAGCGGGAACGAGTAGGGCAGGATCAGCTTGAATTCGCCTGTGCTTATCTTCGAGTCCAGCACGTTGACACTGCTGGCATGGACCTCGATCAAGACGTCGCGCGCCCCCACTTCAGGGGCTGGAGTTTCGCCGAGGCGTCCGGGTTGCTTGCCATAGCGATCAATCAGAAAGGCTTTCATCGAGGTGGGGCTCTTGTCTGTTGTAGGAAGGGTAGCCGGGGCGTGGTCAGGCATCGAGGAACGCCTGCGCCTTGGCCACAAAATCAACGTGGTGCTGGAAAATCCCGCCGTGACCGGCATCCTGATAAATCACCAGTTCTGCGTTGGGGATTCGCTTGGCCAGGTCAGACGAATTGACGCTGGGCACCATGATGTCGGTGTCGCCGTTGACGACCAGCGTCGGTGACTGCAAGCGCCCAAGGTCTTGCGGCGGCTGTTTGCCCCACGCAGTGATCGCTTTTAACTGGCGCAGGAAAGCGCGGGGCGTCGGGCCTTGGTCGCGATTGTTTTTGCGAGCTTGCAGGCGCTGCAAATACTGCGAGGCAGATCGACGGCCGTTGGCCGTAGACGTGAAGAACAGATAGAACTTCGGATCGCGCAGGGTCAGCAGGCCTTTGAGGATCAATGGCCACGACACCGGGCCAACCTTGTCGATATCGATGCCGCCGGCTGGCCCGGTGCCGGTCAGAATCAATCGCCGCACCAGTTCAGGCGCCTTCAGAGCGATGTCCTGAGCGACGAAACCGCCGAGGGAGAAGCCGAGCAAATCAACGGTGTCCAGCCCCAGCGCGCGGATCAACTGGATGGCATCGTCAGCCATCTCGCCGACGGTCAGTGGCGCGGTTCCACCCGAGCCGCCGATGCCGCGATAGTCGGTGGTAATGACGCGTCGGGTTTGCGCCAGGCCATCGATGATCGCGGGGTCGAAGTTGTCCAGCACCGCCCACCAATGGTTGAACAGTACGAGGGGCACACCGGTAGCGGGGCCAATATTGCGGTAGGCGAATGGAATACCGTTTACGGTAATCGACTGGTTCGCCGCGTGGATGAACGACGTCGGCGAACCTGAAGGCGGATTTGTTTGTGCTGAATTCATGACTACTCCGGATTGCAGGACGGATTAGGTGCAGCGCCTTGCGCCTGCAGCGAATCCGCCGCACATGCTCGCTACCTGAAGATCACTCTGGAGTCTGGTAACGCTGAGCAACCGCGGACTGACGGATTTGCCCGATCAGACCCAGACGTGCGCCCTGCAGGTCATCCCAACGCTCAGCTTCTTGCAGCGGTGGGATGGTCACAGGCTCGCGCCGATCGAAGCCGACCAGCGCGGCATCCACCAGATCACCCACTTCCATGATTTCGTTCAAGGTGTTGATGTCGATTCCGGAGCGATCCCAGATCTCCGTGCGAGTGGCGGCCGGCAGCACCGCCTGCACGTATACGCCCTGAGGCGACAATTCCAGACTCAAACCCTGGGACAGGAACAGCACAAAGGCCTTGGTCGCGCCGTAGACCGTCATGCCGAATTCCGGCGCGAGGCCTACCACCGAACCTATGTTGATGATCGCACCGTCACCGGCCTTGACCAGACGTGGAGCGACGGCGCTGGCGAGCCGCACCAGCGCGGTGGTGTTGAGGGCGACCAGTTGCGCCACTTTGTCGGTGCTTTGCTCGACGAAATGGCCGGACAGCGCGGCACCGGCGTTATTGACGAGGATGCCGATGCGGGCGTCGTCGCGCAGACGGTTTTCAACGACGGTCAAATCGCCGGATTGAGTCAGGTCTGCCGGGATCACATCGACGGCGACCTCATGGTCACTGCGCAAGCGTGCGGCTAGTGCGTCCAGGCGCGCCTGATCGCGGGCGACTAGCACCAGATCGTGGCCGCGTTGCGCAAAGCGTTCGGCGTAGACGGCGCCAATGCCGGTGGAGGCGCCAGTGATCAGAACAGTAGGGCGAGTGCTCATGGGGTATCTCTCTTTGAGGAGGTGAGAAACAGAATGCGCTCAGCTTGAGCTGACGCTCGATTCAGCCAGTGTCGGGTAGTCGATGTAGCCCGCCGCGCCGCCGCCATAGAGGGTGTCGGGATTGAACGCGGACAACGGCGCGCCACGTTTCAGGCGTTCCACCAGGTCCGGATTGCCAATGAACGGGCGACCGAAGGCGATCAGGTCGGCCTGGTCTTCAGCGAGCCGCGAATTGGCCAGATCGAGGTCATAGCCGTTGTTGGCGATGTAGGTGTTTTTGAAGCGCTGGCGCAGGGCGGCGAAATCGAAGGGCGCCACGTCACGCGGGCCGCCGGTCGCGCCTTCGACCACATGCAGATAAACCACATCGAGGGCGTCGAGTTGCTCGACGAGGTAATCGAATTGCGCCTGCGGATCACTGCTGGATACGCCATTGGCCGGCGACACCGGCGACAGGCGCACACCGGTTCGATCTGCACCGATCTCACTGACTACAGCCGCCGTCACTTCGAGCAACAGACGCGCACGATTTTCAATCGAACCGCCGTAAGCATCGGTACGCAGATTGGCGTTGTCCTTGAGGAATTGATCGAGCAGGTAGCCGTTGGCACCGTGAATTTCCACGCCATCGAAGCCAGCGGCGATCGCGTTGGCTGCCGCCTGACGGAAGTCGTTGACGATGCCCGGCAGTTCGCTGATGTCCAGTGCGCGCGGCTCGGAGACGTCTTCGAAGCGGTTGTTGACGAACACTTTGGTGGCGGCGCGCAGCGCAGAAGGGGCCACTGGGGCGGCGCCGTTTTCTTGCAGGTCGACGTGCGAGACGCGGCCGACATGCCATAGCTGCAGGAAGATTTTTCCGCCCTTGGCACGCACAGCTTCGGTCACGGCGCGCCAGCCGTTGATCTGCGCCTGCGTGTAGATCCCCGGGGTGTCCTGATAACCCTGGCCCTGTCGGGAGATTTGCGTGGCTTCGCTGATCAACAAACCGGCGCTGGCGCGCTGGCTGTAATAGGTCGCCGCGAATTCGCTGGGGACCAAACCTTGGCCGGCGCGGTTGCGTGTCAGCGGCGCGAGAACGACGCGGTTCGACAGCGTTAGATTGCCCAGCGGGTAGGGGGAGAACAGGGTTTGCTCGGTCATCTGATGTTTCTTCCGTTGCCGTTGATGAAGATCGATGGTGCGAGCAATTAGGATGATGATCGAAATCTAAACTGTCAACGGTTTTGATTATGAACAGCATCTATGTATGATTAGGCGCATGATTTCCTGGTAAACATGAGGTATTGCACGTGAGAGTGACCAAGGCACAGGCACAGGCCAATCGAGAGCACATCGTTGAAACGGCCTCAGAGCTGTTCCGTGAGCGCGGCTTTGACGGCGTCGGCGTGGCCGATCTCATGGCGGCCGCCGGTTTTACCCATGGCGGGTTCTACAAACACTTCGGGTCGAAGGCTGACCTAATGGCCGAAGCCTCGGCGTGCAGTCTGGCCAAATCGCTGACCGGCGCTCAGGCACTGGATGTCCCGGGCTTCATCAACGTCTACGTGAACAGAGAGCATCGCGACGGACGTGGTGACGGTTGCACCATGGCCGCGTTGGGCGGCGACGCGGCGCGCCAGTCAGATGAGGTGAAAGCGACATTTGCCCAAGGCATTGAGCACACCCTGCAAACCTTGGGCGAGAAGTACCCGACAGGGCCGGAGGCCGAGGCGGGTGAGGGGCGCAAGAAGATGATCGACCTGCTGTCGCGGGCCGTCGGCGCTATTATCCTGTCGCGTGCTTGCCCGGATGATTCCGCACTTGCTGATGAAATTCTTGAGGTGTGCCGGGCAGAAATGGTTGCTTCAGTGCCGGTCGATGACGTGAAAACGGTGTAGAGAGGCATTCATTGAACGTCCAGTTTCCGTAGAATTGCGATGTTGATTCTCGGAGCAGATGGGCATTTTGACCAAAACCATGTGCGCGAATGACGGCTTTTGGCTGTGGATTCAACCGGTGGACGCAACATGACTAAATTCTGTGTAAGCAGAAGGAGTGTTGCAGATGAAGCAGAGACCTCGGATTTATTACACCGACAGCCAGAAAAAACTGATGTGGGATCACTGGCAGAAAGGCGACTCTCTCCAGCAGATCGCCCAATTATTTGATCGAAACCACTCATCGATACAGCGCATCTTGGCGGAAACAGGGGGTATCAGACCCGCTGTACGGCGCAGGTCCAGATTGGCGCTGACGTTGGCTGAGCGCGAAGAGATTTCGCGTGCGGTGGTTGCAGGTAACTCGGTCCGCTCCATAGCTGCACTGCTAGGGCGAGCAGCCTCGACCGTTAGCCGTGAGATCAGACGCAACGGTGGTCAAGGATGCTACCGGGCTAATCAAGCTGATCAGGCTGCTTGGGATCGCGCGCATCGGCCTAAGGTCTGCAAGCTTGTTGAGAACCGAGCGGTGGCGCAAATTGTTGCAGACAAGCTTCAATTGCAGTGGTCACCGGAACAAATTGCCGGCTGGCTGAAGCGATCCTACCCGGACGATACGAGCTATCAGGTGTCACACGAGACGATCTATCGCACCCTCTTCATACAGGCTCGCGGGGCTCTGAAGAAGGAGTTGCTCGAGCATTTACGGCGGACGCGAGCCATGCGTCGCTCGCGCCATCACACTCAGAAGAAAGAAAATCACGGTCGCATCACAGACGCGGTATCGATCCGTGAACGCCCGGCCACGGTTAAGGATCGAGCGGTGCCAGGTCACTGGGAGGGTGACCTGCTGTGCGGTAGCAGAAACAGCCAAATTGCCACTCTTGTAGAGCGTCATACCCGCTACGTAATGCTGGTGAAGTTGGTCGGTAAGGATAGCGAGACGGTCATCAGCGCCCTGATCGAAAACGCCCGCGACTTAACCCAAGAACTCTACAAATCGCTGACGTGGGATCGTGGCAAAGAGATGGCTGACCATAAGCGCTTTACGGTGGCTACCGACATAAAGGTCTACTTCTGCGATCCTCATCGTCCTTGGCAACGGGGATCGAATGAGAACACCAACGGGTTGTTAAGGCAGTACTTCCCGAAAGGGACTGACCTTGCAGATCACTCGCAAGCCACACTCAATGAAGTAGCAAGGCAGCTAAATAACCGCCCTCGAAAAACACTAAACTACGAAACGCCCGCTGAACGATTTAGCCAATCTGTTGCGTCCACCGGTTGAATCCACAGCCGTATGCGGTCGCATGGGAATGTCCGTTTCTGGCCGATTGCTGCCTTACAAGAGGGTCCCCCCTACGCTTGCAAAAATCGATCGGGCCTGCATGGGCAAAGCGCACTGGACACCTTGTCATCGATGATCTCCTCGCTGGCCATTCGTCCTACTGTCGCCGCCAAAGTAATTCCAGGATGCATTGCACAAACGTAGACGCCACCCACTTTGGGTAGATAACCAATGATGGGGATGCCATCTGCAGGCATGGGCCTGAGTCCGACACAAGCCCGTTCCGGATCTATAGAAACAACACCATGGAGTTCGTTCTGGATCGTCTTGGCAGTTCGAAGCGCTATCGCTGCCGGCTGATTTTCCATCGCGTCGTCCAGGTAATCCTCTGCTGCCAGCAACGTACCATCCGAACTTTGCCTCACTTCCATTTCAGGGCTGGAGATGAGGGTGTGCACGAGGTTGGGTTGTGACTTGTAACGGATGAAAATGGCAGGAGATGCCTCTATTGGCAGGGACACTCCAAGCATGTCTGCCAGCTTCGTGATGCCTGTCCCGGCTGCCAGTACGACAATATCGGCATCGAGGATGCCTGTTGTTGTTTCGACTCCAGTCACCGTTGCACTCTGGGTTACAAAACCGAGTACTCGCGTCTGAGTGAGAGTCTTTGCCCCATATGCCTGGGCACCTGCGATCAACGCATGCGTAGCTGCCACTGCGTCCAGCGCTCCTTCTTCAGCCGCATACATAGCAGACTGGGGAGGGTTCTTGAGATTTGGTTCCAAGTCGAGAATCTGCGATCGAGACACCAGGTTTGCCGAAGCTTGGTGACCTGAGGTTGGCAGCGCTTTAATCGCCATCACGCTGTAAGACAAGGCGCCTGTCCATCTTATCTCCAGACCTGGCAGCTGCGTTTCGAGTCGACGGTACTCCTTGATGGCAGAACCGCGCAGTTGCGCAATTGGGTCGGGTTCGGGGTGTGAGGCATTGAGCCAAGCGAATGAGCTGCCAGTCACTCCCGAAGCTATATCTTCAGCTTCTACCAAAGTGACATTCGAGCCTTTACCTGCCAAGTGATACGCCAATGACGCGCCAACAATGCCTGCACCAATGACAACGACTCGTTTGCCCTGACCATCTCCCATATCAACCTCCTTTTGTTGATGTGCCGATGGTACGACAGCTGGATGATTTCATTACATGAGAACCTGATCGTGCAGCTTTTAAGCGTCTGCTTCTGGCCGATTCTGTTGAAAAAGTCGGCTTCGGATTCCACGTCAGAAAAGTACGCGCCTGAAATTGAAATCTGAATTTTTGGCAGAAGGTTCATTACTCGGATTTCACGTAGCAGCGGGCAACAGAGGTGTTTTTATCAATCAATATTCGAGTGTTATGGGAAAACCGACTTTTTCAACACAATCGGCCGATAGCGGTCGTTCGTGAATGACAGCAAACGGCAAAAATGTTTGCGTCACAACAGTACGCAAATGAGTCAAAACGCTCATCCTAGAAAACAACAAAAAGAGGGAGGGACTTTTGGCTTTTTTCAGCGTCTCGCAGACAGCTGTTGCGGCGCTAAAAATGCATCGTGGAAATAATTGCGAAACGCGTGCATCGCCGGGCTGAACTCCTGTTCACGGTGCCACGCGAGGCCGACGCTCATTGGAGTGACCTTGTCGGTGATTGTCAGGGTTTCGATGCGTTTGCCTTCCAGCGACCAGGGGCGGTGCACCAAGTCCGAAAGGATCGCCACGCCGCTGCCATTGGCGACCATGCTGCGTACCGCTTCTACCGAACTTGTGCGCACTCGCACGTTCGGCTGCTGGCGCGCGTTTTCCCAATAACGCATGGCGCTTTGTTCGGCCTCGTCGACGGTCAGCAGAATGAAAGGCTCCTTCGCCACATCGGCAAGGCTGACTGCAGAACGTTCGCACAATGGGTGGTGGCTGGGCAGCCATAACCGGCGTTCGGAGTTGAAGAGTGTTTCGGAGACGATGTCCGGGTGTGTGAGGTTGGCGGTGAGCACCACGGCCATGTCGAACCGGCCTTCGAGCAGGCCTTGTTCGATGGCTTGCCGTTCCTGTTCGTGCACTTCGATGGTCACGTCGGGATGCCAGTGCTCCAGTCGCTGCAAATGGTGCGGCAGGAAGTAACCGAACACGGTGTAGCTCGCCGCCAGGCGCAACACGCCGCTGGCTCGGATGTCCGGCAACGGACTGTTCAGAGCGTCATCAACGCTGCGCAAAATCACATAGGCCCGGTTCAGAAAGTGCCGCCCGGCATCGGTCAGGCTCATGCCCTGTGCTGAGCGCTGGAACAGCAGCGTGCCGAGTATGCCCTCCAGTTCCTTAATCGCCGTGGTCACCGCCGACTGCGAAATATTCAAGTGAATCGCGGCCTGGGAGATCTGTCCGATCTCGGCCGTGGCAACGAAATAGCGCACTTGGCGCAAGGTAAGTGACATGAACACTCCGGTCGATGAAGACGCTGTTTTTTGAGGCTATCTGTTTTTCAGAAGATGGCCTATCTGTTAATAGATCTTCCCAAGGGGGTGGCGGAAATTTAACTTGCACTGCATGAAGTCACAAGCGTCAGGAGCAAGCGTCATGCAAGCAGTAGATTTCAACTCGGACATGGGTGAAGGATTCGGCCCATGGACCATCGGCGATGGCGTCGACAATGAACTGATGGGTTTCATCAGCTCGGCCAACGTCGCCACCGGTTTTCATGCCGGAGACCCCTGCACCATGCGCCGCACCGTCGAACAGGCCAAGCGTCTGGGCGTGGCGGTCGGCGCGCATCCGGGGTTTCGTGATCTGGTCGGTTTCGGCCGTCGGCACATCAACGCGCCGGCCCAGGAACTGGTCGACGACATGCTTTACCAGTTGGGCGCCCTGCGTGAACTGGCTCGGGTTCAGGGCGTGGCCCTGCAACACATCAAACCGCACGGTGCGCTCTATATGCACCTGGCCCGTGACGAGGAGGCTGCGCGTCTGCTGGTGAAAAACCTGCAACGCCTGGAACCTAAGTTGTTGCTGTATTGCATGCCAGATTCGGTGATCTGGCGAGTCGCCACAGAACTTGGCCAACCGGTGATCCGCGAGTTCTACGCCGACCGCGAATACGACCTCAGCGGCTCCATCGTCTTCACCCGCAACGTGCGCGCCTACGACCCGGAGCAGGTCGCCGCGCGGGTATTGCGCGCCTGTCAGCAAGGCGTGGTGCGTACGGTCGAGGGTGAAGACCTGGCGATAGAGTTCGATTCGATCTGTTTGCACAGTGACACCCCGGGTGCACTAGCGCTGGTCGAGGCCACACGCAAAGCACTCGATAACGCCGGGATCAAGGTGCGCGCACCACGCTGAACTCTTGCGAAAACACTTGGCACACAGACGCCAGGGTTAGCTCAACGCTGCACTTTTTGCCTGCCTTTCTACAACTATTCCAAAAGGAACAGACATGGCCGAACACACTGTAATCACTCCGTTGCCGGGGACCTTCTACCGCAAAGCCACACCGGATTCGGCGAACTACGTTGAGGTGGGTGCGCAGGTCAGCGCCGACACGGTGATTGGCCTGATTGAGGTCATGAAGCAGTTTTCCGAACTGACCGCCGGGACGGCCGGTCGCCTCAGCGCATTCCTGGTAGAAGACGGTGATCCGGTGGAGCCGGGTCAAGTCATCGCAACACTCGAAAACGAGTGAGGACGCGATCATGACCCAAGGTATTCATAAATTACTGATCGCCAACCGTGGCGAGATCGCGGTGCGGATTATTCGCGCCGCCAAGGAATTGGGGATCCCCACTGTTGCCGCGTGCAGCGAGGCGGACGTCGATTCACAGGCAGCGCGCATGGCCGATGAGGTTCACATCCTCGGCCCGGCCCGCGCCGATAAAAGTTACCTGAATGTCGAAGCGTTGCTTGGCGCCTTGAAGGCCACGGGTGCCGATGCGGTTCACCCGGGTTACGGCTTTCTTTCGGAGAACGCTGATTTTGCCGAAGCTGTTGTGGCGACCGGGGCGATTTTTGTCGGGCCGAGCGCAGAGACGATCCGCCGAATGGGCGATAAAGCCGAAGCCCGACGCACCGCGCAAGCGGCGGGGGTGCCGGTGGTGCCGGGTTCGCCGGGTGAACTGTTCGACGTCGAATCGGCACTCAAGGCTTCCGAAACCGTTGGTTTCCCGCTGTTGATCAAGGCCTCGGCCGGTGGCGGCGGGCGTGGTATTCGTCTGGCGGAAAACGTCGAGCAACTGCGCGAAGAATTTCCTCGTTCGCAGCGCGAAGCCCAGGCGGCGTTTGGCAATGGCGCGGTTTATCTGGAACGGTTTATCGGCAGAGCGCGGCACATTGAAGTGCAGGTGCTGGGCGACGGTCAGCACGCTGTGCATCTGTTTGAACGCGAGTGCTCACTGCAGCGTCGCCGGCAGAAAATCTTCGAAGAAGCGCCGTCGCCGGTTCTCAGTCAGCAGCAACGCGAAACTCTTTGTGCCAGCGCCGTGCGCCTGACCCAAGCCCTAGGCTACAAAGGCGCCGGCACCCTTGAGTATCTGTATGACGACGCCACCGGCGAGTTCTTCTTTATCGAGATGAATACGCGGATCCAGGTGGAGCATCCGGTCAGCGAACTGGTCACTGGCATCGATCTGGTTCAAGCCATGTTGCGCATTGCCGGCGGCGAGCCGCTGGGCTTTAAGCAGAGTGACATTCAACTCAACGGTGCCGCGCTGCAGATGCGCCTGAACGCCGAAGACCCGGAGCGGGATTTTTTCCCCAGTCCCGGGCTGGTTGAAGAACTGATCTGGCCGCAGGGCGAAGGCATTCGCGTCGACACTCATCTGTATCAAGGCTACCGCGTGCCGCCTTACTACGACTCGCTGCTGGCTAAGCTGATCGTGCACGGTGCTGATCGCGCCGAAGCCTTACGTCGGGCGAGGGCGGCGGTAGAGCAAACCACATTGACCGGCATGGCCAGTACCTTGACGCTGCACGGCGAATTGCTGGAACAACCGTGGCTGCATAGCGCTGACTTCCACACCGGCACCCTGGAAACCTGGCTGGCCGAGCGCCGCAGTGGAGGTGAAGCATGAGCACACCGATACGTTACAGCTTCGGCGCCGACGAGCATCTGTTTGCCGAAGTCAGCGACAGCATGTCCCTCGATGCGTTCTTCAAGGGCCTGGCCGTCACCCGAGCGGTGGAACGGCTGGCGCTGGATGGCGTGCTGGATGTGTGTCTGGCCAATGCTTCGTTTCAGATCCGTTTTGATCCGGATCGTATTGCGCCGCACACCTTGCTCGAGGCGGTGAAGGGCGCCGAAGCCCAAGCGGTTGCCGAGCGCACTCTTCATACGCGGATCATCGAGATTCCGGTGCTGTACAACGACCCGTGGACCCACGAAACCCTGATGCGTTTTCGCGACCGCCATCAGGACCCCAGCGCCACAGACCTGGAATACGCCGCGCGCATTAACGGTCTGGCGGACGTCGATGCGTTCATCGCCGCCCACAGCGGTGCACCGTGGTTTGTGTCGATGGTCGGCTTCGTCGCCGGGCTGCCGTTCATGTTTCAGATGGTTGAACGTGAGCGCCAGTTGCAGGTGCCGAAGTACCTGCGACCACGCACCGATACACCGAAATTGACCCTCGGGCATGGCGGCTGCTTCGGTTGCATTTATTCGGTGCGCGGTGCCGGCGGCTATCAGATGTTTGGCGTCACGCCGGCACCGATCTACGACCCGCAACAGAACCTCGCCTACCTCAAGGAACACATGGTGTTTTTCCGTCCGGGCGACATCGTGCAGTTCAAGCCGATCGATCGTGAGGCCTACGACCATGCTGTGACCGAAGTGGACGCCGGACGCTTTGATCTACGAATTCGCCCGGTGGAGTTTTCGCTGGATGCGTTTGTCGCCGATCCGATTGGTTATCCCAAGTCGCTGCAGGAGGTGCTGGCATGATCAAGGTACTCAAACCCGGTCTGGCGACCTCGGTACAGGATCTGGGCCGCGAAGGGTATTACCACTTGGGTATTCCGCCTTCAGGTGCGCTCGATCAATACGCCCTGAGTGCGGCCAATCAACTGGTCGGCAACCCGGCGGGTTCTGCCGCGCTGGAATGCACATTGCTGGGCCCGGAGCTTGAATTTCAGCAGGACGCCTTGGTGGCGGTCTGCGGTGCGCACATGACACCGCGGGTCGAGGGTGTGGAAATGCACCACGACACCGCCTTTGAGGTGAAGGCCGGCCAGGTGCTACGTTTCGATTTTCCCAAGGCCGGCGCTCGGGCTTATCTGGCGGTGGCGGGTGGCATTGATGTGCCGGTGGTGCTCGGCAGTCGCTCGACCTACGCGCTCGGTGCGCTCGGCGGTTTTCAGGGGCGCCGACTGGTCGCAGGCGACGAATTGCCGGTAGGCGCCGCCAGCGGTAAGGGCCGCGCCGGTGCCAGTCTGCCCATGGCGTTGCGCCAATCGCTGGGCGGCGAAATCACCCTGCGGGTGGTGCCGGGCCTGTACTACGAGCGCTTGAGCGAGTCTGCGGCACAGAGCTTTTTCGCCGAACCATGGACGGTCGGCTCGGAAGCAGACCGTATTGGCTATCGCTTCAAGGGCGGCAGCGCGCTGAGCTTTCAGCCACGAGAGCAGCCGTTCGGTGCCGGGTCCGATCCGTCCAACATCGTCGACAGTTGCTACCCGATCGGTTCGATCCAAGTGCCGGCGGGGCTTGAGCCGATTGTTCTGCACCGCGATGCGGTGTCCGGCGGCGGCTACGCGATGATCGGCACGGTGATCAGCGCCGACCTCGACCTGATTGGCCAGATGCAACCCAACCAGAAGGCCCGCTTTGTCGCGGTGACCCTCGAAGAGGCGTTGCAAGCGCGACGTTCCTATAAGAAAAAACTCAGCTGCCTGAACAAGCTGTTCCCTTCCTGATTCTGCCCGCCGCATCGCGCGGGCCATGCCAAACGGTAAGCCAACGCCGCGCTTCGGTGCGGTGACGGCTGCCCGCGCTTCAACCTTTGACTGGTTCTGGAGTTCACGCATATGGCTGCTTTATCGCAATCGAGTCAAACCGGGCAGGACCCGGCCCATCATCCCGTACCGAGCCAGGCGCGCATGGGGCGACTGTCGCTTACCATGGCCTGGTGGGCGGTGTGCAGTGCAATGTTCTACATCGTGGTCGGGGCGTCACTGGCGCTGTCGTTCGGTGCGCGCAATGCGCTGATCGGCATGGTGCTGTCGGTGATCAGCTACGGTCTGGTCAACAGTGTGCTCAGCCGCTTCGCGATTCGCAGCGGCTTGTCGGTGGCGTTGTTTTCACGGTTGTTGTTCGGCAGCACCGGCGCGTGCCTGGCGACGCTGATCTTCTTTTCCACGGCGATCTACTACGCGGTATTCGAAGGCTCGGTGATCGCCGTGGCGCTCAATCACCTGTATCCGCAACTGATCTATCCGCTGGCGGCACTGGCGGTGGTGATCTACAGCGTGCCGATGATCCTCGGCAGCGTGCAACACTGGCTCGACAAGCTCAACGGCGTGTTGCTGCCGATTTACCTCGGCGGTCTGCTGGTGGCGGTGGGGCTGTCGATCAGTCGTTATGGCTACCAGCCGCAATGGCTGGATTTCGGCCCGGCAACCCCCGACGCATTTGGCTGGTGGCATTGCTTCGTCGCCTACATGGGCGTCTGGGTATTGATGTTGTTCACCTTCGACTACGCACGTTTCGGCAAATCTGAAGACGCCGAGTACCACGGTCGTTGGAACTTCGGCATGCCGTTCTACGCAGTGACGTTCCTGCTCAATGGCGCGGCGGGTATCTATCTAGTCAGCAGCATTCCCCACGACGGCGCGCTGAATGAAGTGTCGGTGGTGATGGCGATCCTGCAGTTGATGGGGCTGTGGGGATTGCTTTTTGTCTGGGCCACGCAAACCCGGATCAACACCGCTAATTACTACCTGGCGACGTTGAACATGCAGGCGTTCTTCGGCCGTTTCGGCGTACGCGGTTCGTACATGGTGTGGGCGCTGGTGGTCGGCGTGATCGTCTACGGCTTGATGCTCGCGGACGTGTTCGCCTACCTCCTCAAAGCGTTGGCCTATCAGGGGATTTTCGTCGTGGCCTGGGTCGGCGTAGCGCTGGCGCAGATTCTCTGTGGACGCAGTGATGTGGCGGCGCTGGAGCGAGTGGCGGCATTCAATCCGGTGGGACTGACGGCGTGGTTCGGGGCGACAGCGCTGGGACTGGCATTGATGTTTGCCGGTGATGGACTGAGCAGTTTTTCGGCTCCGGCGACGGTGGTAGTGGCGTTTGCCCTGCAAGCAGGCTTATCCCATCGAAGCCGGTTGCAGTTAGGGCTGGCAGAGTAGCATCTTGCAGTCACTGATCCCTTCTGTTCTAACAAGGAAGAGCAGGCAACTGGAAGCTAATTATTAATTCGCCGATGGGTTTCCAGTGACTGCTTCTGGCCGAAACTAGCATTTTGCCTCACTCTAAACTCGCCCATCTCATCAAATCTGGCGTTTGAAAAATTGACTGGAAGAGGGCGGTCTGGAATGTAGGGTTGCGGAAATGCCCGAAAAGATGCGGAAACGATCCAGGAAGCGAGAACCCACAATCTTAAACCCCAGAAACGACAAAGCCCTGAATAATCAGGGCTTTGTCGGTACAAATATGGCGGAGGCGATGGGATTCGAACTCATGGACCTGTTACAGTCGACGGTTTTCAAGACCGTTGCCTTAAACCACTCGGCCACACCTCCGTTGCGTTGCGGGCGCCATAATACCTGAATGAAACACACTGTCAAACTCTCTGCATGGCTTGTTACAGAGCCTCTGTTATGATCTTTGCGACTGAACGTTTCAAACCAACAGGAGTGTCGCCATGCGCGAACAGGATTACGCAGTTAATAACAGCGTGCAGGCTGAGCAGCTAGAGGTTAGCCGCGTCCTGCGCAACACTTATGGTCTACTCGCTCTCACCCTCGCATTCAGCGGCGTGATGGCGTTCGTTGCCCAGCAGATGCGTGTTGGCTACCCGAACATTTTCGTGGTGCTGATTGGCTTCTACGGGCTTTTCTTCCTTACCAACAAACTTCGTGATTCCGCATGGGGCCTGGTGTCCGCCTTTGCGTTGACCGGTTTCATGGGTTTCCTGCTCGGCCCGATCCTCAATCGTTACCTGGGCATGCAGGGCGGCGCCGAAGTGGTCAGCTCCGCGTTCGCGATGACGGCACTGGTGTTCGGTGGTCTGTCGGCTTACGTGCTGATCACCCGCAAGGACATGAGCTTCCTGGGTGGTTTCATCACCGCCGGTTTCTTCGTCCTGCTGGGTGCAACGCTGGCAAGCTTCTTCTTCCAGGTCAGCGGCCTGCAACTGGCGATCAGCGCAGGTTTCGTGCTGTTCTCGTCGGTCTGCATCCTGTTCCAGACCAGCGCCATCATTCACGGCGGCGAGCGTAACTACATCATGGCGACCATCAGCCTGTATGTATCGATCTACAACCTGTTCATCAGCTTGTTGCAGATCTTCGGCATCATGAGCCGCGATGACTGATCGCAGTCCATGAAACAACAAAAAACCCGCCTAGGCGGGTTTTTTGTTGCCTGCAGAAAAGGTGATCAATTGATCACGATGCTGCCATCGGCTTGTTGCTTATAGATCGTGTAAGGCAACAGCAGTGTGTCCACCACCCCCGACAACGCGGCATCTACCAGCACGCCGGGCGTTGCGTTGTTGTAATTGAACGCATCGACATCATCCGGACGCTCTGCGTGCAGCAGGCAGAAATCATAGGTCACGCCGCTGTAGATCCGCGGAACGGCGCCGCAGTGGGATTTCTTGTCTTTCAGATAGTCCGCCGCGACTTGATCACTGCGCACTACCGTCTGCACGGTCCCGCAACCGGCGAGCATAAGCGTCGCCAACATCACTGCCTGAATTCTCATACCGCCAATCCTTAGCCGCAAAAATCTCAATCTACGCCGAACGAGAGCAAAAAGCATTTATGCCATTGGCGGGAGTCGGCGCTTGACCGGTGTCTTCTTGACGATCGCCGTGTTGGTTTCGGCGAGGTTGTTAAGGCGATCGAGCAGGGTATCCAGCTGCTCCATCGAACGTACGTGCAGGCGGGCGATGAAACAGTCCTCGCCGGTCACTTTGTCGCACTCGGTGAATTCGGGAATCGACAGAATCTGCCGCTCTACTTCTTGCAGCTGCCCCGGCAGCGGTCGCACGCGGACGATGGCCTGCAATTGATAGCCAAAACACTTGGGGTCAATTTCGACGGTGTAGCCCTTGAGCACGCCGCGTTCTTCCAGTCGGCGCAAGCGTTCCGCGACGCTGGGCGACGACAGGCCACTGATTTGCGCCAAGGCCTTTAATGAACGCCGCGAATCCTCCATCAAGGCACTGATGAGGATCTGGTCGATGTCATCGGTCATGGTCAATCTCCAGCATTAGGCAATTGATGAAAACCACCCTCGATAAAAAAGGCAGAAACCGAGTTTAGCCTGCTTTTTGCGCTGGAATGGCCCGGCATCGGATTGGCATACTTTTGCCACGCATTCGCCAAACGCTGAGGAGATTGATGATGGACAACCCAATCCGTCGCGGCTCATTTGAAATGACCGCGGCCATGCTGATATCCGGGACGATCGGCTGGTTCGTCCTGGTTTCCGGGCAACCGGTGCTGGACGTGGTGTTCTGGCGCTGTGTGTTTGGGGCCGGCACTTTGCTGTTGATTTGCGCGATTTTCGGTTTTTTGCGCCCCGGCTTACTGACACGCGCTACATTCTTGCTGGCGTTGCTCAGCGGCGTGGCGATTGTCGGCAACTGGGTGCTGTTGTTTGCGTCTTATTCCCGGGCCTCGATCGCCATCGGCACAGCGGTGTACAACGTGCAGCCGTTCATGCTGGTCGGACTGGCGGCGCTGTTTCTCGGCGAGAAAATTACCCTGCAAAAGCTGTTTTGGCTGGCAATTTCCTTTATGGGCATGCTGGCAATTGTCAGTGCCCACGGCCAGCAAGGCGATGGAGGTAGTCAGTATCTGCTGGGCATCGCTCTGGCACTGGGCGCGGCGTTTCTCTACGCGATTGCCGCGTTGATCATCAAGCGCCTGACGGGCACGCCGCCGCACTTGATTGCGCTGATCCAAGTCTGCACCGGCGTGCTGTTGCTTGCGCCGTTCGCGCACTTTTCGGCACTGCCGCAAGCGCCGAGTGCATGGGCCAGCCTGGTGACACTGGGCATCGTTCACACTGGCCTGATGTACGTGCTGCTATATGGCGCGATTCAGAAGTTGCCGACAGCGTTGACGGGCGCACTGTCGTTCATCTACCCGATTGCAGCGATTTTCGTCGACTGGTTAGCCTTCGGTCATCGCCTGGAAGTCTTGCAATGGGTGGGCGTGGCAGCGATTCTGCTGGCCGCTGCGGGCATGCAACAGGGCTGGGGTTTCAAGGCTCGGCGACTGGCTGCGCAGTAAAACGTCAAATATTCCATCGCGGCGCGGTTTTCGCCAGGCGCTGGCGCAACTCGCCGATGTTTGCGGCGAGTTGCCGGGTCAGCAATCGATAGCCATCCAAAGCACTGTAAACCGGTGCCTCAAGGCTGGCGTCCGGCAACTCCGCTGGCCGATCCAGACGCTGCGTCGCTCCCGACTTGAGTGCGCGGGCCATACCAATCAATTGCACGCGAATCTGCCGGTGCTCGGCCTTCAACGCTGATTGCAGATGGGCCATGGCTTCGGGGTCGTTGACGTCGGGGCGCGTGTTACCGAGGATCTCCAGTGTGCTGATGCACATGCGCAGGTTGCGCTGGATGGCATCGAGTTCGGTCATGGAAATCTTCACTTCCTTGGACACCGACGGCATCAGCGAACGCAGTTGCACCATCACCGCACCCAGGCGGCCCATCAGTTTCAGATGTTCGTCGGCGCTGACCGGTTGGCCGCTGATGATGCGTCCGTAAACCGTGGCGCAATCGCGCAAGGCATCGGCCAGGTTGTAGCGCCACGAATACACCGCGTACAGCGGCAGGGCGAAGGAAAATGCCAGCGCCAGGGCAATGCCGATCAGGATGTCGACCCCGCGCCACAGCCCATCCGTGATCGGGTTGTCGCCGTGCCCGGCGACGATAAATACCGTGATCGCGGAGAGCAGGGCAGTGTAGCCACCCTTGCCGATGGCGTGATACGAGAAGAAGCCGCACACCACGGCCATGGCAAAGTAGGTCAGCCACGGCATGCCGAGCCACGCTTCCTGCGCCACCAGTAACAAACCGACGCCGGCACCGATCAAGGTGCCGGTGGCGCGTTCGGCGGCTTTTTTGCCGATGTTGCCGTGGTGCTGCAAACCGCCGATGACCACCAGCATGGTCACCGATGCCCACTCGCCATGAGGCAGGTTGATGCCGGTGGTCAGCAGGATGGTTGCCAGCAACCCCAATGCCACCCGCACCGCGTGGATCAGTCGGGCGTGGCGGTAGCGCCGGTACGGGTCCAGCAGCGGACGCAGGATTCGGCGCAACAGCGGTGGCATTCGGTGGGTGCTGAACGTACTCAGTGCAAGGTCCTCGTCAGAAGATGTAGTCGGTGGTCAGGAAGCTAGAATCGCGTCCGCGAATGATCTCGCTGATCAGATCCTTGTTGCTATCCTGGTATTTAGTGGCCACCAGCGTGCGGATCGAAAACACCCGCAGCGCATCGTGTACCGACAGCGTACCTTCGGCGGAGTTCTTGCGGCCGTTGAACGGATAAGTGTCCGGGCCACGTTGGCATTGGGCGTTGAGGTTGATCCGGCCGACCTGATTGGCGAACGTGTCGACCAGCCGTCCGACGGCCACCGGGTTGGTGCCGAAGATGCTCAACTGCTGGCCGAAGTCCGATTCCAGCACGTAGTCGATCACCGTATCGAGGTGACGGTACGGCACGATCGGCACCACCGGGCCAAACTGTTCTTCCTGATACACGCGCATCTGCGGGTTCACCGGGTACAGCACCGCCGGGTAGAAAAACGACTCGCGCGACTCACCGCCATTCGGGTTGACCACTTCGGCACCCTTGCTGCGCGCATCCGCGACCAGCTCATGCAGATAATCGACCTTGCCCGACTCCGGCAGCGGTGTCAGTGACACTCCGCTGTCCCACGGCATGCCCGGTTTCAGCGTGGCCAGTTTGGTGTTGAATTTTTCGATGAAGCTGTCCACCACATCCTCATGGACAAACAGTATTTTCAGCGCGGTGCAGCGCTGGCCGTTGAACGACAGTGACCCGGTGACCGCCTCGCTGACGGCGTTATCCAGATCGACTTCCGGCAGGACGATGCCGGGGTTCTTCGCATCCAGCCCCAGCGCGGCGCGCAAGCGGTGCGGTTTTGGGTGCAGTTTCTTCAGGTCGCTGGCGGCCTTGTTGGTACCGATGAAGGCGAAGATGTCGATCTTGCCGCTGGCCATCAGTGCGCTGACGGTTTCGCGGCCGCTGCCGTAGATGACGTTGATCACACCGGTAGGGAAGCTGTCGCGGAATGCTTCGAGCAATGGGCGAATCAGCAGCACGCCAAGCTTGGCCGGTTTGAACACCACGGTGTTGCCCATGATCAGCGCCGGAATCAGCGTGGTGAAGGTCTCGTTGAGCGGATAGTTGTAGGGGCCCATGCACAGCGCCACGCCGAGCGGCACGCGGCGAATTTGCCCAAGCGTGTCCTGCTCCAGTTCGAAACGGCTGGAGCGGCGATCGAGTTCTTTCAGCGCATTGATGGTGTCGACGATGTAATCGCAGGTGCGGTCGAACTCTTTTTCCGAGTCCTTGAGGTTCTTGCCGATTTCCCACATCAGCAGCTTGACCACTGCGTCACGCTGCTGGCGCATGCGCCCGAGGAACGCTTCAACGTGCTGGATGCGTTCGGCCACACGCATGGTCGGCCACAGGCCCTGGCCACGGTCGTAGGCGCGGACGGCGGCGTCCAGCGCGGTGAGGGCCGTGTCGGCGTCGAGCAGGGGTGTGCTGCCGAGAATCACTTGCTCATCGCCATTGTCGCCGTGCAGATAGACCGGGCTGCGAACCGTGGCGAGCGGGCCGTCCCAGCGGCGCAATTCACCGTCGACCAGGTATTCGCGTTGCTCGACCTGACCGTCGAGGCGGTATTTTTCCGGGATGTCGCTGACAGAAGGGAACAGGTTGCCAAGGATGTTTGCTGTGGTCATGTCGTTACCCCGTGTTGATGTCCGCGTGCAGATCAAAAAGTCTGTACAGGTTATACGCCTGAATGCGGCGAAATTTAAACCCGTAAATATCAGGCAAAGGGCCGAAACAGAGAGGGCGGGGCCACCACCGATCCCAGCGGAAGCTGGCGTGCCAGCGATGAGGCCGGTTATTTGATTCTCTGCATTGACTGACACTCCGCATCGCTGGCAAGCCAGCTCCCACAGGGTTTTGTGGTGTGCCCAATCCTGAAGTGAGCCCAACTGGCCGTCGAAGTCCCCCTCGCTGTCCCGCAATGCCCTCAAGCCTCTGGCGTCGCTGTCTTAAGGTGTGATCACAACAATAAGTGGGGCCACCCTTGAGGATCGTTATGCGGGCAATCCCGATCACATTGCTGCTGGCGTTGGCCACGATGCTGCCCGGATGCGGCGACGATGCCAAACCGGCGGTCACTTCCAGCATCGCCAGCAGCGCTACCCCGTCCGACCCGGCGCTGGCGCAGATCTACGCCAACAGTTGCCAACTCTGCCACGCCAACCCGGCTGCCAATGCGCCGCTCACCGGCGACCGCAAAGCCTGGGAACCGCGAATCCAGCAGGGCGCCGACACGTTGCTCGACCATGCCATCAACGGCTACAACGGCATGCCACCGATGGGCCAGTGCGTTGAGTGTTCGCAAGAGCAGTTCCTGCAATTGATCGGCTTCATGGCCGACCAGCCTCTTCCAGAATAAGGGTGCGCGCATGACGATGGATCTGACACGGCGTCAGTTGTTGCAACGGGCGAGCATTGTTGGCGCGTTCAGTGCGTTGGCGAGCAACCCGGCATTGGGCCAATTGATGCGCGCGCCACGGCTGATCCCTTGGCGCAACTGGTCGGGCGCGCAGAGCTGCCTGCCGGCGGCGCGTCTGGCGCCGAAAAATCTGGATGAGCTGACGGCAGTGATTCGTCAGGCTCAAGGCACGATTCGTCCGGTCGGCTCGGCGCATTCGTTCAGCGCCCTGGTGCCCACCGACGGCACGCTGTTGTCGTTGAGCTACTTCACCGGGCTGCTCGATCACGACCCGAAAACCCTGCAGGCCGAATTCGCCGCCGGCACACCGATGTCGCGCATGGGCATGCCCCTGAAGGACGTCGGCCAGGCGCTGCAAAACATGGCCGATATCGACTATCAGACCCTCGCCGGCGCGATTGCCACCTCGACTCACGGCACCGGCAAAAACTTCCAGTCCTACTCGGCCCACGTCTGCGGCATGCAGTTGGTGACGGCCAGCGGCGAGGTGCTGGACTGTGACAGCCAGCGCCATCCTGAGGTGTTTAATGCCGCCCGCGTATCCCTCGGTGCACTTGGTGTGGCAACAAAAATTCGCCTGCAGAACCGCCCGGCCTATCGCCTGCGCGAACGCCAGTGGATCGCTAAAACCGAAGAGCTGCTGGAAGACCTCGACACCAACACCCGCGAAAATCAGCACTGGGAAATGCTCGTGGTCACCCATTCCGACTACGCCTTGTCCATCGCCCTCAACGAAACGGACGACCCGACCACACCGCCGATCAGTCCCGAAGAGGAGGGCGGCAACGAGTTCGTCACCCTGATTGAAAAGATTGACAAGTACGCCAGCGATTTTCCCGAGCTGCGCCGTACGATGCTCAACAGCCTGCGGCATCTGGCGAGTTTCGATGACCGGGTCGGCGACTCGTTCGACATCTATGCCAACGTACGCACCGTGCGCTTCAACGAGATGGAGTACTCGGTGCCTGCCGAACACGGCCCGGCCTGCCTGCGCGAGATTCTCAAGCTGATACATGACAAAGACCTGCGCACCTGGTTTCCCATCGAGTATCGCTACGTCAAGGCCGACGACATCCCGCTGAGCATGTTCGAGGGGCGCGACAGCTGTTCGATCTCGGTGCACCAGCATTACCAGATGGACCATCACAATCTGTTCGCGGCTGTCGAGCCCATCTTCTGGAAGTACAACGGCCGCCCGCACTGGGGCAAGTTGCACACGCTCAACGCGAAAAACCTGCAACCGCTGTACCCGCGCTGGCGTGAGTTTGCCCAGGTGCGCGAGGCGCTTGATCCGAGGGGGCGGTTTCTCAATGCGCATTTGTCGTCGATTCTGGGGGTGAGCTGATGGCGGTCAATCGACGTAACTTTGTGCTTGGCACGTTGGGTGTCGGAGCTTTATTGGTGGGCGTCGGCGCGTGGTTGCGGCCGGGCGATCGCGGCGGGCCTTATAGCGACTATTTCCGGGCGCTGAATAAAGAACTGAGGGAAAAGGGGCCGATGTGCCCGGTGCTACTGATCGATCTGGATCGTCTCGATCACAACATCGATGTGGTCATGCAATCGGTCAAACGTGGCAACAAGCAGTTGCGATTGGTGGAGAAGTCGCTGCCATCGCCAGGGTT
This sequence comes from Pseudomonas sp. P42, assembly GCF_017973755.1. Taxonomy (NCBI): domain Bacteria; kingdom Pseudomonadati; phylum Pseudomonadota; class Gammaproteobacteria; order Pseudomonadales; family Pseudomonadaceae; genus Pseudomonas; species Pseudomonas sp. P42. Next base: position 34,604 of record NZ_JACOPU010000006.1, read on the forward strand.
GCTCAGCTATATCGCGCAACGTGTCGGAACGCAAAAACTGATGTCGTTTCATCAGCCGTTTCTCAATCACGATGCGGTGACGTTTGCGCAGTCGGATATCTTGCTCGGCAAACCGTTGCCGGTACGTTCGGCCGAGCTGTTTTATCAGATCCACAAAGGCCCGTTTGATCCTGCCAGGCAGTTGCAATGGCTGCTCGACAGCCCTGAGCGTTTGCAGCAGTACCTGGCGCTGGCGCAGGGTTTGGGCACGCGGATGCGCATCAACATCGAGCTGGATGTGGGCCTGCATCGCGGCGGGGTCAGTGACGTGAACGTGCTGGGGCAGATGCTCGCGCTGATCAGTGCCAACCCGCAGCACCTGCAGTTTTCCGGGTTCATGGGTTACGACCCGTTCGTGGGCATGGGTGTGCCGGGGATTCTGGGCTCGCCCGAGGAATTGTTTGCCAGGGTCATGGTGATTTATCAGCGCTGCGTTGATTTCACCCGCCAGCAATTTTCGGGGTTGTGGCATGACGGTTTGTGCCTGAACACCGCTGGCAGTCCGAGCTATCGCATCCATGAAAAGGAAACCCTGAGCACGGAAGTTTCAGTCGGTACGGCAATGCTCAAGCCGACGCACTACGATCTCCCGTCCCTGGTCGATCATGTACCGGCCACTTACATTGCCACGCCCGTGCTGAAAAGCACTGGAGCGGTCAACATCCCGGCGCTGGACGACAAGTCGACACTGTTCTCGTGGTGGGACCAGAATCAGCAACAGACCTTTTTCATCTACGGCGGCAATTGGATGGCCGAGTTCGAATCGCCGCAGGGGCTGCAAAGCAATACTGTTTATGGCCGCAGTTCGAATCAGGAAATGGTCAACGGCTCGAACGCGGTGGGCCTGAAGATCGAGGATCAGGTCTTCCTGCGCCCGACCCAGACCGAAGCTGTCCTCCTGCAATTCGGTGATTTGCTGGCGGTGCGTGGCGGCAAGATTGTTGACACCTGGGCGGTTTATACCTGAAACCGCATCCAAGCCAAACGCCACGTCCCCTGTGGGAGCTGGCTTGCCAGCGATGGCGTCAGGTCAGCGACCTTGGTAGTTGGCTGACACACCGCCATCGCTGGCAAGCCAGCTCCCACAGGGTTTTGTGGTGTATGTGAGACCCCATTCAAACTTTCGAGTAATGAAGCTTTTATGACAAAAGTTCGGTAGCCCATCGCCTGTCCGGTCATGCCTATGTAACGCGCTTGAGGGCCCCAACGGGGCGCTTTTCACAAGCCGAGGCGGGACGCCGGGCGTGAGGCAGTGGGGACTATGGAACGCTACTCGAAAGTGGGCATGCAGGAACTTGATCAACGCCTGTCGAAGATCGTCGAAGCCGCGCGCAAGAAGCCGGTCTCGGTGTATCGCTACGGCGCGCCGTGGGTCTGGATCGTCTCGCAGGATGACTGGCAGGGCGCCTTGAAAGAGGTGTCCAGCTACATTCCGCCGGGCCATTCACTGGTTTTGCTGCGCCCACAGATCGAGGACTTGCTCGATACCCACCGCGACGTTCTGCACGACCTCAATGCCGAACCCGGCATGCTCATTCCCGCGCAAACGGTCATGCACATCCTACTCCTGCAACTGCTGTATTCGGTGCCCAGCGAACAGCAGCTCTATGAACAGCTGAGTTACAACCTGCTGTTCCGCTGGTTCGTAGGTCTGGGCCTGAACCAGAAAGTCTGGAGTTTCAACGTCCTCAGTCGCGACATCGCCACGCTGCTCAACAACCCGCGTGCGGTGCAACTCATCCAGAAAATCATCGGAGAAGTGTTCTGCGGCGCCTTGCTGCAAATGCCCGAGTTCTCCTTGAACTTCGCGCTGTTGCACACCTGGCTCGGCAAACATGCCGGCGCCTCGATAGCCAATAACTGATGCAACAGGGCGTTTGAACGCCGACACGTCAACGCGAATTTCAGGGGGTAGTGTGGAACAGATTTTCACGTCACGGCTGGTGCTGTGGGGCTGGCTGCTGGTGACGGCGGGCATGCAGCCGGCGTTGGCCGAAGAGGCTGGCGAAAGTGCAGCGACGCAGCGCCTGGTCGACGTCAACGAATACTTCGTGCGCGGCAATACGGTGCTCGATGCACGGGCGATTGAAGAGGCGGTGTACCCGTTTCTCGGCCCGCAAAAAGCGCTGGCCGACATCGAAGGCGCGCGTGATGCGTTGCAGAAGGCCTATCAGGAACGCGGCTATCAATCGGTGTTCGTCGAGTTGCCGGAGCAAGCGGTAGCGGCGGCATCGTCTATCTGCAAGTCAGCGAAACCAAGGTCGGACGGGTGCGGGTGGTCGGCGCCAAACATTATTCGCCGCTGGACCTCCGCGACGACGTGCCGGCGCTGAAGGAAGGCGAGGCGCCGGACTTCGCCAAGGTCCAGGGCGAACTGGCGCATTCGATGGCGTGGCAGCGATTTTCGACCACAAGCTCAACCACGATTCGGGCGTGTTCGGTACCGTCGGTGCGTTCCCGGTGGACTACACCAACGACACCAGCAGCAGCAACGGTTTCGACAAGGAAGAGAGCGACAACAAATGGCTGTACGGCGCGCAGCTTGGCGCCAAGTGGGCGATCAACAGCAACAACCGTTTGAAGGGGGCGTTGGCTTGCTACCGCTTCGACGATATCCAGGGCCAGCGTTCCAGCCCCTGCGAACCCTGGGCCGGCGCACCTGGTTGCGACAGCGACGGCAGCCGCGCGGCGTTCATGCAGAAGGGCAACAGCGTGCTCCTGCTACGTGACATCACGCCTGACCCGGCCAACCCGACGATCACGGCGCAACCTCAGTTTGTCGGCCTGGCCTCCGAGTTCAACCTGCTCGACTTGAACCTGGTGTGGGACGCCGATCTGCCGGCAGATTTCAAGTTGCGCAGCCAGGGCAACTACATCCACAACCTCAGTTACGACGAGGGCGATATGCGCAAGCGTTCGGCCGGGCAGATCGTCAACAACCTCGACAGCAACGGCGAGATCGAAAGCGGCGCCAATGCCTGGATGGTGCAGTTCACCCTCGGCAATGAACTGGACCTGAAAAAGCAGGGCGACTGGAACCTGTTCGCCGGCTACAAGTACATCCAGCCGGATGCCTTGCCGGACGGCTTCAACGATTCGTCATTCCGCCTCGGTGGCACCAATGCCAAGGGGTATTTCCTCGGCGGCAACTACGGTCTGGCGAAGAACGTCTCGGCGACCGGTCGCTGGATGAGCACCGAGGCGGTGTATGGCGCGCCGTTTGACATCGACGTCTTGCAGCTTGAGATCAACACGCGCTTCTAAGGCGCCGGGAGAGGGTTATGCATACGCGATTTTTGTGGCTGGGGCTTGGGATGTTGATCGCCACAGGTGCCAGTGCCGAAGGCATGGAAGAACGCTTGCGCACGCAATTGCGCAGCACCACCCAGCAGCTCCAGGCCCTGCAAAGTCAGCAGGCCCAGGCCAGCGCCGCACAATTGGCGGCGCAGAACGAGGTGAAGGCCGGGCAGGCGCAAATCAAGCAATTGACCGCTGAGTTGGTCAAGACCAAAAGCCTTGCCGACCAATTGGTCGGGCAGCAGCAGAACCTGCACAGCCAGGCGCAGGCGCAAATGGCGGCCAGCAACGAGCAGACCGGCAAGTTCAAAAAGGCCTATGACGAGTTGCTTGTCATGGCCCGTGCCAAAGAAGCAGAACGGTCTAAGCTTCAAGCGCAATTGACTGAACGTGACACACAAGTGCAGCAATGTTCAGCCAAGAATCAGCAGATGTACGGCGTCGCCAAACAGATCCTCACGGCCTACGAACACATCGATGTCGCCGAGGTGATGAAGATCCGCCAGCCCTTCGCGGGCAGCGCACGGGTCAAGTTCGAAGAACTGACCCAAGGGTTTGGCGATGACCTCTACAAGACTCAATTCGATGCGCCGCAAGCCGCGCTCTCGCACTGATTAACAAGCCTGATAAACAAGGAAGAAACAATGACTCAATTGATCAACCACGTTTCCCCGCAATCGTTGACCGACGTCCTGCAAGCCGCCGGTTATCGCGTCAATCAGACTGAACAGAACGGCATCGTCCAGTTGCTCAGCGCCAGCCAGGGCATTGGTTACGCCGTGCGTTTCGGCAACCCGGCGGTGGAGCAGGGCAGTTACGTCGATTTCACGTTCAGTTGTGCGCTGCGCGTGCAGGGTGAGTTGCCGCAAGGTGTGGCCGAGCAGTGGAATGCCACCCGGCGCTTTGCGCGGTTGTCGTTGCAGGGCGAGTTTCTGGTGATGGAAATGGACGTGGTACTGGCCGCCGGCGTGAGCAACGACCACCTGCGTGGCAACCTCGAATTGTGGGATCGCCTGCTGCAGGAGTTCATCGTCTATCTGCGTGATTTCGCCCAGAGCGGTGCAACGGCTCAGACCGCCAAAGTGGCTGTCGCAGAGCAAGAGGAAGTCGCGCTGTGAAAAAACCAGCCATGGTGATCGGCGCGGGAGCTGTAGCGCTGTTGGTGGTGGCCGTGGCGCTGGTGGTGCGATCGGGCAGTGACCCGGTCGCCGCCCAGCAATCGTCGTCGGTGGCGGCGGTTGCTACGGGGCCGGCGGTGGCTCGGTTGGGCAGTCAGCAGGTCACACCGGCGGAATTGCAGGCGTTGCTGGCAACCGTTCCACCCGCGACCCGTGAGCAACTGCGCGGCAATCGCGAAGCGCTGGAGCGTTTGATCCGAGCACGACTGGCCGAGAAAGCGGTGCTGGAACAGGCCGATGCGCAGGGTTGGGCGCAGCGTCCGGACGTCGCGCAACAGACCCGTGCGGCGACCGAGCAAATCGTCTTCCGCGATTATCTGCGTTCGGTCAGCGAGGTGCCGGCGGACTACCCGAGTACGGCCGAGCTGCAGAAGGCATATGACGAAGGCAAGGCGAATTGGCAGACCCCGGCGTTGTATCGGATCAGCCAGATTTTCCTCGCGGTGAATGATCCGCAGAACCTTGATGCGGTGCGCAAGCAGGCTGCGGAACTGAGCAAAAAGGCGCAGGCGACGCCGGGGGATTTTGCTGCGCTGGCGACCCAGTATTCGCAGGATCGCGTGACGGCTGAACGTGGCGGCGACAGCGGTTTGCAACCATTGCAGCAACTGGTGCCGGAGGTGCGTGGCGTGGTGGCGCGGCTCAAGGTCGGTGCAGTGTCTGATCCTGTGCAAAGTGCGGCCGGTTTCCATGTGATCAAGCTCACCGAGCAGCAACCGGCGCGCACCGCGACGCTGGATGAACTACGCGACCAGCTGACTCAGGCGTTGCGTGCCCAGCGCCAGGAGCAGATTGCCCAGGCTTATCTGGACGGGATGCTCAACACCGCGACGCTGAGTATTGATGGTGCTGAGCTCAATAAGGTCCTTGAAGAAAAACAGTAATCCAGGTTCAACACTGAACCCCTGTGGGTTCAGAATATTTTCAAAGTGCTGGAAGCCATCAAACAACAAAGATCGACAGGGAGTCATTGATGTCATTCACCGAACCCGCAGGACGACAGGGCAGCGCCGAATTTCGCTGGGCGCAGGACGGCAGCGAACCCTGGCTGGCAAACGCCGCGAGCATCGACACCGACGTCGCGCAGTACTTTCTGGTCAGCGCCCGCTGCGGTTGCTTCATGCAGGCCGCGCGTAGCCTCAACGTGCGCTCGACCTTACTGCGCAAACAATTGGCGCAGCTTGAGCAGGAACTCCAGCACACCTTGTTCAGTTTTCAGGGCAGTGTGCTGAGCCTGACCCGTGAAGGCCAGCAGTTGCAGGCAAAACTGACCGCCCTGGCCCACGAACGCAAACTGCCGGTGGTCGAGCAGCCGCTGATTCGCCTCGCCGTCGCCGAGTCGATCCTGCACGACATTCTCGGCCGCGACCTGATCGCGCTGTTGCGCCGCAACGCCAGTGTGCGCCTTGAGATCATCGCCCTCGACAGTGAACTGTCCTTGCGCGCGGTCAGCGCCGACGTCGTTCTGTGGCTTGCTCCCGGAGACTCACCCAGCCCCGGTCCGTCCTTCGCCACCCATCAACCGCAACGGCTGGCGAGCCTTGACTACCTGCCGCACATCGCCAAACGCTATTCGCGTGTCACTGCACGCCCGGACAGTCCTGACGACCTCGCTGATTTCATGTTGGTGCAATGGCAGCACGACCGCCAGATCGACAGCTTTCGCCCGTGGAACGAGCTGGTGGAACAGCGTCTGGCCGGGGTGGTGCAGATGCAGTCCTACGAACTGATGCTGGAGATGATCCGTTGCAGTGCGTGCATCGGATTGCTGCCCATGTACATGAGTCGCTACGACCGTGGGCTGGTGGCGCTGCCGGGCCTGTTTGAGCAACCGATGCAACTGAATGCATGGCTGGCGGTGAATGCCGACTCGCAGAATGTCAGCGAAGTGCAAACCCTGATCGAACTCATCCACCACGCCTTCAATGAGCGCCAGGAATGGTTCCAGCCCTGAACCAAACCCCATGCATCCCCCATTCCCCCTGTGGGAGCTAGCTCCCACCGTTTGATATTCGCCAGACGCAATAGCACTGGTTTAGAGTGACCAGCCACACATCGATCCAGGAAGGATCTGCCATGCCTGACCACGACCCCGCCATTCACCTCGAGCGTTTCAACGAATCCCACGTCGAGGGTGTCACCGCGCTGTACAACGATGCCGCCGTCGCCCGGCAGGTGTTGCAGATGCCGTTTCAGTCCGCCGAGGTGTGGCGCCAGCGGGTACTAGCCGATAACGAGCGGGCGGTGAAACTGGTGGCGCTCCATCAGGGTGTCGTGATCGGTCACTTGGGCCTGGAGCATTTTTCGCGGATTCGCCGCAGCCACGCCGGCAGCTTCGGCATGGGTGTCGCGACCGCGTGGCAAGGCAAGGGCGTTGGTTCGACGTTGTTGGCGGCAGCGCTGGATGTGGCCGACAACTGGATGAATCTGCACCGCGTCGAGCTTTCGGTGTACGCCGACAACGAGGCGGCCATCGGTCTCTACCGCAAGTTCGGTTTCGAGACCGAAGGCCTGTTCCGTGATTACGCGGTACGCGACGGGCAGTGGGTCGACACCCTGAGCATGGCCCGCCTGCGCAATCGTCCGAAAACCTGACTCAGTCGCCCAGCGCGAACGCCACCGCCGACTGCGCATGCAGCTCGGTGGTGTCGAGCAGGGGCAGGGCGCTGTGTTCGGGTTTGATCAGCATGCCGATTTCCGTGCAGCCCAGAATGATTGCCTGGGCGCCGCGAGCGGTCAGGGATTCGATCACCTGCTGGTAGATCTTGCGCGATGCCTCGCTGATCACGCCGACGCAGAGTTCGTCGTAGATGATCCGGTGCACTTCTTTGCGCTCAGCGTCGTCCGGCACCACGACCGTCAAGCCTTGGGCGATCAAGCGCTGCTTGAGAAAGTCCTGCTCCATGGTGAACGCCGTGCCCAACAGCCCGACCGTACGCGCCTCGATTTTCAACGCCGCTTGCGCCGCTGGTTCGGCAATGTGCAAAAACGGAATGCTGATTGCCGCCTGAATCTGTTCGGCCACCTTGTGCATGGTGTTGGTACACAGCACCACACATTCGGCGCCGCCCGCTTCGAGCCTGCGTGCGGCGTCCACCAGGATCGCTGCCGCGTCGTCCCAACGCCCGGCATGCTGGGCCTGTTCGACCGGGCCGAAGTCGACGCTGTACATCAGCATCTGAGCCGACCGCAGCGGGCCGAGCTGATCGCGGACTTGCTGATTGATGAGGCGATAGTATTCGGCGCTGGACTCCCAGCTCATGCCGCCGATCAGGCCGATGGTGCGCATTCGATTTCCCCGGGCAGGTGCCCAGGCGAAAGGCCGGGCTGGAGCCGAGTGTCCATTTGTTCACCAGCGTGCGCCAGCGCAAATCAACTGTACTGATCATCCAGATGCAAAGTGTTTCGGTGGTCGCTTTCGAGGTTAAACGTACGCCAGTGCTTCGATCTGTCACTATCAGGTATCGCAGGCTCCTCAGAGGAATGTACCCATGAACGACGTACAACAACTGGGCGAAATGCTTCGTCACTATGCCGAGAGTGAGTCGCACAAGAAGCAGCTGTTCGAAACGCAGTCGCAGGTATGGGCGAAACGGATTACCGAATTGTTCGGGCAGATTCAGCAATGGCTTGAGCCGGTGCAGGCACCGGGTTTGCTGGAGGTCAGCCGTGAGGCGTATGTCGCGTTCGGCCCGAGCACTCCGGTCGAGACTTCAACCTTCAAGACCGAGAAACTGACCATTGTGATTGCCGTCAAACCGGTGGAGTTCGTGCCCGATGTGATGGGCAGTTCGGGACAGATTTCGTTGGCGGTGATGGGTTTGACAGCGGCGCGCTACGGCAGTATTTCGCTGGTGGGCCTGCCGGACGGGGAGTGGCAGTGGCGCAAGACCAACGGCCTGAAAGACCCGGATACCTTTGTGTTTGATGCGGATTTCCTGGCGTTGCAGTTGCAGAGCCTGATTCCTCGAGACCGCGGCTGAGCCCCCAAGGAAACACGCATTCCCCCTGTAGGAGCTGCCGCAGGCTGCGATCTTTTGATCTTTTTTTTTAAACGCAAGATCAAAAGATCGCAGCCTGCGGCAGCTCCTGCAGGAGGTTACATATCCAGGTTGACCCAACCCGGCTTCGCCACCTCCGGCGCCACCGCTTTCACGGCCTTGCCCGTCGCCAGCTCAACCCTTCGCGCCACCTCCGGGTCATCGGCAAACGGCACCATGCTCGCCTCATCCAGACTGTCTGCGGTCTCGCGGCGCAAGCAGTACTCCACCGCCAGCCACAGAAACACCACGCCCAACCCATTCAAGAAAAATTCGAACATGACCCGGCTCCCTGCCTCAGGCGATCTGCGCTTCGCGGTGCGCCAGTGCCACGTCCGCGACCCGCACGGTGCGCCAGATGTTGTAAGCCATCAGCAGCATCCCGGTCAGGAAGAACACCCCACCAGCAAAGCGCACGATGAACCCCGGATGGCTGGCCTGCAGCGCCTCGACAAACGAATAGGTCAGCGTGCCGTCCTCATTGATCGCCCGCCACATCAGGCCCTGGGTGATGCCGTTCACCCACATCGAAGCGATATAAAGCACCGTGCCGATGGTCGCCAGCCAGAAGTGCAAGTTGATCAGCGGCGTGCTGTACATCTGCTCGCGGCCAAACACTTTGGGCACCATGTGATACGTCGCTCCGAAGGTGATCATCGCCACCCAGCCGAGTGCCCCGGCGTGAACGTGGCCGATGGTCCAGTCGGTGTAATGGGAGAGGGCGTTGACGGTTTTGATCGCCATCATCGGACCTTCAAAGGTCGACATCCCGTAGAACGCCAGCGACAGCACCAGAAAGCGCAGGATCGGGTCGGTACGCAACTTATGCCAGGCGCCCGAGAGCGTCATCATCCCGTTGATCATCCCGCCCCAGCTCGGCGCCAGCAGGATCAGCGACATCGCCATACCCAGCGACTGCGCCCAGTCCGGCAGCGCGGTGTAGTGCAAGTGGTGCGGGCCGGCCCAGATGTACAGGGTGATCAGCGCCCAGAAATGCACGATCGACAACCGGTACGAATACACCGGCCGATTGACCTGTTTAGGCACGAAGTAATACATCATCCCGAGGAAGCCTGTGGTCAGAAAGAACCCCACCGCGTTGTGCCCGTACCACCACTGCACCATGGCATCGGTCGCGCCGGAATACACCGGATAGGATTTGAACCAGTCGACCGGAATCGCCAGATGGTTGACCACGTGCAGCATGGCGATCACCACGATGAACGCGCCAAAGAACCAGTTGCCGACGTAGATGTGTTTGGTCTTGCGCTGCACCACAGTGGTGAAGAACACCACGGCGTAGGCAACCCAGACCACGGCCATCCACACGGCACCGGAGAATTCGATCTCGGCGTATTCCTTGGTGGTGGTGTAGCCCAGCGGCAGGGTGATCAACATGATCACGATCACCGATTGCCAGCCCCAGAACGTGAACGCGGCGAGCTTGTCCGAATACAGCCGCACCTGACAGGTACGCTGCACGGCATAGTAACTGGCAGCGAATTGTGCGCTGCCGGCGAACCCGAAAATCACCAGGCTGGTGTGCAACGGTCGCAAGCGGCCGAAGGTGGTCCACGGCACGTCCAGATTCATCTCCGGCCATACCAGTTGCGAGGCGATCCATACCCCCATCGCCATGCCCACGACACCCCAGAAAACAGTCGCGATGACGAATTGGCGGACGACCTTGTAGTTATAAGCCTGTCCGATTGTTGCTGTGCTCATGGTCAGTTCATCCACGGTTGCAAAGTCTTGCCAGGCCACCCGGTCTGGCATGGGTTGCACTGTAGAAACCCCACCGGAAACAAAACAGGCTCAGGAATCTTTCATTTATGCGGATCAGATTGAAGTGCTGCCTGCGGCCATCTGACGCGCCCTGATACGGTTTTTATCCGTTCAGGTGAATCTGTAACGCGCTGCGCCGCTCCGTCATAGTGCTGTTACGAAAACTGGGGGAGCCGCTGCATGTATCAATACGACGATTACGACCGCGCACTGGTGTTCGAGCGCGTTGCGCAGTTTCGCGATCAGGTCGAGCGCTTCATGGCCGGGGAATTGAGCGAAGAGGAGTTCCTGCCGCTGCGTCTGCAAAACGGTCTGTACCTGCAAAAACACGCTTACATGCTGCGTGTGGCGATTCCCTACGGCACCCTCAGCGCCGCGCAAATGCGCACGCTGGCGAGCATCGCGGCTGACTATGATCGTGGTTACGGCCACTTCACCACGCGGCAAAACATGCAGTTCAACTGGATCGAACTGGCTGAGGTGCCGGACATTCTCGAACGCCTGGCGCAGGTCAACATGCATGCGATCCAGACCTCCGGCAACTGCGTGCGCAACATCACCACCGAAGCCTTTGCCGGGGTTGCGGCAGATGAGTTGATCGACCCGCGCCCCCTGGCGGAAATTCTCCGGCAATGGTCGACGATCAACCCGGAATTTCTCTTCCTGCCGCGCAAGTTCAAGATCGCCATCTGCTCGGCGAAGCAGGATCGCGCGGCGATCATGATGCACGACATCGGCCTGTATCTTTACCCCGGGCGCGATGGGCAAATGCTTTTGCGAGTGATCGTTGGAGGCGGGCTGGGACGCACGCCGATCCTCGGTTTGCAGATCCGTGACGGCTTGCCGTGGCAGCACTTGCTGTCCTACGTCGAGGCGGTGCTGCGGGTTTACAACCGCCATGGCCGGCGCGACAACAAGTACAAGGCGCGGATCAAGATTCTGGTCAAGGCACTGGGCATCGAAGCTTTCGCCAAAGAAGTCGAAGAAGAATGGCAGCACCTCAAGGACGGCCCGGCGCAGTTGACCGAGGCCGAATATCAGCGGGTTGCCAGTGCTTTCGTGCCACCGACGTATCACACGCTGCCCGACACCGATCTGGATCACGGCACGCGGCTGGCCGAAAACCCGGCGTTTGCCCGCTGGGTCGCGCGCAACGTGCAACCGCACAAAGTGGCGGGTTACACCAGCGTAGTCTTGTCGACCAAACCCGGTCAGGCCGCGCCGCCGGGGGACGTGACGCAGTTGCAGATGCTGGCGGTGGCCGATTGGGCGGAGCGCTTCGGTTTCGGCGAGATCCGCATCGCCCATGAGCAAAATATCGTCCTGCCCGATGTGCCGAAAGCCGATCTGTATGCGCTGTGGCAACTGGCGTGCGAGTTAAATCTGGGGACGGCCAACGTCGGCTTGCTGACTGACATCATTGCCTGCCCGGGCGGGGATTTCTGCGCACTGGCCAACGCCAAATCGATCCCGATCACCCAGGCGATTCAGGCGCGTTTCGACAATCTCGACTACCTGCACGATCTGGGTGACATCAGCCTGAACATCTCTGGCTGCATGAATGCCTGCGGCCATCACCACATCGGCAATATCGGCATCCTCGGCGTCGACAAGAACGGCAGCGAGTGGTACCAGATCACCCTCGGCGGCGCGCAGGGCAAGCACAGCGCGCTGGGCAAGGTCATCGGCCCGTCGTTCAGCGCAGCAGAGGTGCCGCAGGTGATTGAGCGGATCATCGGCACTTTTGTGCGTTATCGCGAGAGTGAGGAATTGTTTGTCGACACTTTGGCGCGGATCGGACTGGAGCCGTTCAAGGAACGTGTGTATCCCAAAGCTCTTGAGGTGCCGGCATGAACAATCTGCTGCGGTTGCACGAGGGCGTGGCGCAAATAGTCACGGACGATCCGTGGACGCTGGTCCGCGAGCCTGTGTTGGCCAGTGCTTCAGGATTGCTGATTCTGCCTTTGATTCATTGGCTGGAACGGCCTTCGACCCACGCCGTGTGGCTCGGCCCGGATGATGACGTCGAAAGCCTCGTGCCCTGGCTTGCGTCATTGCCCCTGATTGCGCTGGACTTTCCGAGTTTTCGTGACGGTCGCGCCTACAGCCAGGCCTATCTGTTGCGCAGCCGTTTCGGCTGGACCGGGGAATTGCGCGCGATTGGCGACGTGTTGCGTGATCAGCTCAGCCATATGCGCCAGTGCGGGTTCGACAGTTTTGCCGTGCGAGAAGACAAATCGGCTGAGGATGCGCTGAAGGGGTTGGCAGGGATGAGCGTGCTGTATGGCCGCTCAGTCATCGAGCCGCGCCCGTTGTTTCGTAGACGCTAATGAATCAAAAGATCGCAGCCTTCGGCAGCTCCTGCATGGGAACGCAGCTCTTGTAGGAGCTGCCGAAGGCTACGATCTTTTGATCTTGGCCATACCGGGGAAACCCCTAGAACCCTGGCTCATTCGGGATTTTTCCTTGGGTCGATGGTGGCCTTTTGGTAGAGTCGCCGTCGCCAGCGGGTTTTCGGCTGGACGGTAGAATCGAAGAAGGGAGTCTGATCAGTGAGTCCGGGCAAGAAAATCCTGGGCCTCACCGCGTTGCTTTTGATGCTGACGCTGTGGGCCAGTTACTTTTATGTATTCAATCAAAACCGCGACGGCCAACTCGGCGGTGTCGGTGAAAGCACCGCGTGGTGTGGCACGCCGCCGTCCACTGAAGCGGCGCTGCTGGGCAAGGACCAACTGACCTTGCGCGTCACCAACAACCTGCGTGGCGAGTTCATGCTCGGCGGTTCACTGGTGGTCTCCGAACGCACATTCAACCGCTACGATCTGGGCCGCAGCGAACTGCGTCTGCGTCTGGAACCGTTGCAGTGGTCCTACGGCGCGACGCCGATCTTCCTTGAACAGGTCAAGGTCCAGCCCCTGAGTCGCAACCTCTCAGCCACCAACAAAAGCGCATTTGCCGAACTTGAACCGCGTCCGATTGGCGTGCAGGGGCAGGTCACCGAGTTCCCGTTCGACACCTACCGTTACGGCTACAAACCGGTGCTGTATTACGTCAAAGGCAGCGATCGCATCGACCTGCGCTTCAAGAACATCACCACGCTGATGGAGATGTCCAATACCTTCACGCCGATCCAGAAGTACAACCGCGTCGACTACATCAACGAGAAAACCTCGCTGATCCGCGACGAAGACTACAAGGCCTACGGCCCGCACGAATGCGCATTCAGCGTCGAGCGCAAGGGCTCGTTCAAAGCCGTGGTGCTGTTGTTTCTGCTGGTGCTGTGTCTGCCGCTGTTGCTGGTGTTCTATCGCGAAGAGCCGGGGATCGATTTCCTCGCCACGCTGGTGGGTGTTGCGCTGGTGCGGGTGCTGCTGATCGGGCCGGTGGAGGATTTCCGGTTGTACAACATCGACTTCCTGTTTGGCGCTGCGATTTTGCTGGTGGGCACGGTGTCGTTGTACAAGGCGATGCGCGCCAATACCCGGCGAGAGATAGCGTTGCGCAGTGGTGAAACCTCTTCCTGGTGACGGGCTGAAGATCAAAAGCCCTTCACCCTGACCCTCCCGAAACGTCGGACCACCCGGAGGGAGAGGGCTAGGGTGAGGGGACAACAATCTCCAGCCGGTCACTTCAGCGCCGGGTCCCCCATACTCATCCTCTTCCTACTCCGCAACAGCATCTGCGCCCTTGGTGCCTTGCCGTTTTGCACTGCGAGAGCCGCGCATTGCGCTTCAACCGGTTGTACCTTGGACGAACCCTCCAGAATCACGCTTTTTTTGTGGTTTCAAATCGCAATTGCCGCGGTTTTAGCTATACCTGTAACTCCCCCTCACGCAATACATTCAGGCCTTCTGACAGGAGTTACAGCATGAAGCTAGCAGTAATGATGGGCACGCTGTGCATCGCCACCCTCGGCGTGGTGGGCTGCTCAAGCAAAACCGTCGCTCCCGATGAATACTCGGGGTTTCTCAAGGACTACAGTCAGCTGAAGGAGGCCAAGTCACCGTCCGGCGCCGAGGTGATGCGCTGGATGGACCCGAAACTCGACGTCAACAAATTCACGAGCGTTTACGTCGAGCCGAGCCAGCTCTATCCCAAACCACAAGCGACCGCCAAGGTCCCGCAACAGACTCTCAACGGCATTACCAGCTACTACGATCAGGCGCTCAAGCGTGAGCTCGGCAAGTCGTTGCCACTCGCCACCGGCCCTGGTCCTGGGGTGATTGTGGTGCGTCCGGCGATCACTGCTGTGAGCAGCAAGACCAAAGGCCTGCAGGTTTATGAAGTGATCCCGATTGCACTGGTGGCGGCGGCAGTGAGCACTGCCACGGGGATCCGCGATCAGGAAACTACCCTGGCCACCGAAGCGGTGTTCATGGATGGCGCCACCAACAAGGTTGTCGCTCAGGTTGTGCGTAAAGGGACTGGCAAACCGCTGGAGAACGACTCGCAAGTAATGCAGGCCAATGACGTCAAAGCCGTGATCGATGGCTGGGCTTCGGATCTGCATCAGTCCCTTCTCAAGCTTAAAGCGGGTAAATAACCACTTACCAGCGTAGGAGCTGCCGAAGGCTGCGATCTTTTGATCTTGATCGTTGAAAAGCAAATCAAAAGATCGCAGCCTGCGGCAGCTCCTACAGTAGGTCGCGTTCACGGAGGACTGCTCAGGGCTTTTTCGCTTGCTCGCGAATCCGCTCTTCCTGCTCCCGCAGCTCAGGCGTGAACTCGGCACCGAAATCCTCTGCCGAGAAGATCTGGCGAATCTCGATTTCAGAGTCACAGCCCGGCATCGGGTTGGGACAGCGTTTGACCCATTCGATAGCTTCCTCTTTCGACTTCACGTCCCAGATCCAGTACCCGGCCACCAGTTCTTTGGTTTCGATGAAGGGGCCGTCGGTCACTGTGCGTTTTTCACCCAAGCCCTTGAGCTGCGGAACGCTGCGCCTACAGGGGTTACGAGTTGTATGCAGTTTTCATTTCAGAACATGACAATTTCAGCGCGGGCATAGGTTGTCGAACAATTTCGTGGTTAACTTCGGCCCTTGCGTGATTTTCTAAAACAACGTTCAGAAGGACTCAAGTCATGGCTCAAGTCACCCTCAAAGGCAACCCGGTTCAAGTCAACGGCCAGTTGCCACAAGCCGGTTCCAAGGCGCCAGCCTTTTCCCTGGTTGCCGGCAATCTGTCCGACGTCACCCTGAAAGACTTCGCCGGCAAGCGCAAAGTGCTGAACATTTTCCCAAGCGTCGACACCCCGACCTGCGCAACCTCCGTGCGCAAGTTCAACGCCCAGGCCAACGACATCAGCAACACCGTGGTGCTGTGCATCTCGGCTGACCTGCCGTTCGCCCAGGCGCGTTTCTGCGGTGCCGAAGGTCTGGAAAACGTGCAGAACCTGTCGACCCTGCGTGGCGCCGAGTTTATCGAGAACTATGGTGTTGCCATCGCCGACGGCCCGCTGAAAGGCCTGACCGCCCGTGCCGTGGTAGTACTGGACGAGAACGACAACGTCCTGCACAGCGAACTGGTCAACGAAATCGCTGAAGAGCCGAACTACGACGCTGCTCTGGCGGTACTGAAGTAAACTGCGCAACAGCGCTTTTACAATTGTTAACGGCCTGGCCCTGTCCAGGCCGTTTTCATTTGTGTATCAGTGTTTTGACTCACACCTTGAAACGTAAGTTGAAGGTAAATTGCCGGTAAAGCTGCTTTGCTTAATTCCCGTCAGTGCTTATCGTTCAGCCTCCCGTAGAAGAAGCCCACGCGCCCAATGGTTAATCACTCCATGCAATCGTCTCCCCGCAACTCCCGTCGCTGGCTGTTCAGCCTGCTTGTCTTGTTGGTTATCGCCGTACTGTGCTGGAAATTCTGGCCCGCCGGTTCAGCCGACAAGGAGGGCGGCGAGAAGGCTGCAGCCGGACATGCCGGGCGTTCCGGGATGATGCGGCCGGGCTTCGGCGGCGGCACCGGGCCAATTCCTGTGCGCGTGGCGCCGGCGGTCACGGGTGACTTTCCGCTGTATTACAAGGCGCTCGGCACCGTCACTGCGCTCAACACCATCAACGTGCGCAGTCGAGTGGGTGGCGAATTGGTGAAAATCCATTTCGAGGAAGGCCAGATGGTCAAGGCGGGCGATTTGCTTGCCGAGATCGACCCGCGCTCCTACCAGAATGCCTTGCTTCAGGCGCAAGGCACTTTGATGCAGAATCAGGCGCAACTGAAGAACGCGCAGGTTGATGTCGAGCGCTATCGCGGTCTGTTCAAGGAAGACAGCATCGCCAAGCAGACGCTGGACACCGCCGAAGCGTTGGTCGGCCAGTATCTGGGCACGGTCAAGACCAATCAGGCGGCGGTCAACGACGCGAAACTCAATCTCGAATTTACTAAAATTCGCGCGCCCATTGCCGGTCGGGTCGGTCTGCGCCAAGTGGACGTCGGCAACCTCGTTGCGGCCAACGACACCACGTTTCTGGCGGTGATCACCCAGACTCAGCCGATCAGCGTCGCCTTCACCCTGCCGGAAAACAACCTCGAAACCGTGCTCGCCCGCTACCGCAGCGGTGCCAAGCTGCCGGCTGAAGCGTGGGATCGCGGCGACACCAAACTGCAAGCCACCGGTGTGCTGCAAAGCCTCGACAACCAGATCGATGTGGCCACCGGCACCCTGAAATTCAAGGCCCGTTACGATAACCGTGATCAGTCGCTGTTCCCCAATCAGTTCGTCAATGTGCACCTGCTGGCCGACACCCTGAAAAACGTCGTGTTGGCACCGTCCGCCGCGATTCAGTTCGGCACCAACGGCACCTTCGTCTATGCGCTGGATGGCGACAAGAAAGTCACGATCCGTCAGTTGAAGATTGGCGCCAGTGACGGTGAAAACACCGTTATCACTGAAGGCCTGGCCGCTGGCGACCGCGTAGTGCTGGAAGGCACCGACCGCCTCAAGGAAGGCAGCGAAGTGGAGGTGGTCAACGACAGCAATCAAGTGCCGACCACACCGACCGAACACCTGCAAGGCAAGTCCGCCGCCACACCGACTGATGCCGCTGTTTCCGACAAGGCCAAGAAGGGCGCATGAACATTTCGCGGCTGTTCATCCTTCGTCCGGTAGCCACCACCCTGAGCATGCTGGCCATTGTGCTGGCCGGCCTGATCGCTTATCGCCTGCTGCCAGTGTCGGCGCTGCCGCAGGTCGATTATCCGACCATCCGCGTCATGACCCTGTATCCCGGCGCCAGCCCGGACGTGATGACCAGCGCCGTCACCGCGCCGCTTGAACGTCAATTCGGGCAGATGCCGGGCCTGACACAAATGGCCTCGACCAGCTCCGGCGGCGCCTCGGTGCTGACCCTGCGTTTCAGCCTCGACATCAACATGGATGTCGCCGAGCAACAGGTGCAAGCGGCAATCAACGCTGCGACCAATCTGTTACCGACCGACTTGCCGGCGCCGCCGGTGTACAACAAGGTCAACCCGGCGGACACCCCGGTGCTGACCCTGGCCATCACCTCGAAAACCATGCTGCTGCCCAAACTCAATGACCTGGTCGATACGCGCATGGCGCAGAAAATCGCCCAGATCAGTGGCGTCGGCATGGTCAGCATCGCGGGTGGTCAGCGTCAGGCCGTGCGGATCAAGGTCAACCCGGAGGCGTTGGCCGCCAATGGCCTGAACCTGTCGGACGTGCGCACCTTGATCGGCGCCTCGAACGTCAACCAGCCGAAAGGTAACTTCGACGGCCCGACCCGGGTGTCGATGCTCGATGCCAATGACCAACTGACGTCGCCCGAGGACTACGCCAACCTGATCCTCGCCTACAAGAACGGCGCGCCGTTGCGGCTCAAGGATGTCGCGGAAATTGTCGATGGCGCCGAGAACGAGCGCCTGGCCGCGTGGGCCAACCTGAATCAGGCTGTGCTGCTGAACATTCAGCGTCAACCGGGCGCTAACGTCATCGAGGTGGTCGACCGGATCAAAGCCTTGCTGCCAAGCATCACCGACAATTTGCCGGCGGGCCTCGAAGTCACTGTTCTCACCGATCGCACCCAAACCATTCGCGCCTCGGTCACCGACGTGCAGCACGAACTGCTGATCGCCATCGCGTTGGTGGTCATGGTGACGTTCCTGTTTCTGCGCCGTTTCAGCGCGACGATCATTCCGTCGGTGGCTGTGCCACTGTCGCTGATCGGTACCTTCGGCGTGATGTATCTCGCCGGATTCTCGGTCAATAACCTGACCCTGATGGCGCTGACCATCGCCACCGGTTTCGTGGTCGACGATGCGATCGTGATGCTGGAAAACATCTCGCGCTTCATCGAGGAGGGCGACAGCCCGATGCAGGCCGCGCTAAAAGGCGCGAAGCAGATCGGTTTCACCCTGATTTCCCTGACCCTGTCGCTGATAGCCGTGCTGATCCCGCTGCTGTTCATGGCAGACGTGGTCGGGCGGCTGTTCCGCGAGTTCGCCATCACCCTGGCGGTGGCGATCCTGATTTCCCTCGTAGTCTCGCTGACCCTGACGCCAATGATGTGCGCGCGTCTGCTCAAGCGCGAACCCGAGGAGCATGAGCAGGGCCGGTTCTACCGGGCCAGCGGCGCGTGTATCGACTGGATGATCGCCGAGTACGGTCGGATGCTGCGCTGGGTGCTCAAGCATCAGCCGCTGACGTTACTGGTCGCCATCGGTACTCTGGCATTGACTGTGTTTCTCTATATGGTTGTGCCGAAGGGCTTCTTCCCGGTGCAGGACACCGGGGTGATTCAGGGTATTTCCGAAGCGCCGCAGTCGATTTCCTTCGCTGCCATGGGTGAGCGTCAACAGGCATTGGCCAAGGTCATTCTTGAAGACCCGGCAGTGCAGAGCCTGTCGTCTTACATTGGCGTCGATGGCGATAACGCCACGCTCAACAGCGGTCGGTTGTTGATCAATCTCAAACCACACAGCGAGCGTGATCTCACCGCTACCGAAATCATCGCTCGCCTGCAACCGCAACTGGACAAACTGGTCGGCATTCGTCTGTACATGCAACCGGTGCAGGACCTGACCATCGAAGACCGCGTCAGCCGCACCCAGTACCAGTTCAGCATGTCCTCGCCAGACTCCGAGCTGTTGAGCCAATGGAGCGGCAAATTGGTCCAGGCCCTGGCGCAACGTCCGGAGCTGACCGACGTCGCCAGTGACTTGCAGGACAAGGGTTTGCAGGTTTATCTGGTGATCGACCGTGATGCGGCGTCGCGCCTCGGTGTGTCGGTGGCGAACATCACCGATGCGCTGTACGACGCTTTCGGCCAGCGGCAGATCTCGACCATTTACACTCAGGCCAGCCAGTACCGCGTGGTGTTGCAGGCGCAGGCCGGGGAAAGGATCGGGCCGCAGGCGCTGGATCAGATTCACGTCAAGACCACTGACGGCGCGCAGGTGCGCCTGTCGAGTCTGGCTCATGTCGAGGAGCGCCAGGCGCAACTGGCGATCACCCACATCGGCCAGTTCCCGGCGGTGATGATGTCGTTCAACCTCGCGCCGGGCGTAGCGCTGGGGCATGCGGTGGATGTCATCGAACAGGTGCAGAAAGACATCGGCATGCCGGTCGGCGTGCAGACCCAGTTCCAGGGCGCGGCCGAAGCGTTCCAGGCATCGCTGTCGAGCACCTTGCTGCTGATTCTGGCGGCGGTGGTGACCATGTACATCGTGCTCGGCGTTCTTTACGAGAGCTATATCCACCCGATCACCATTCTCTCGACTCTGCCGTCAGCGGCGGTCGGCGCGTTGCTGGCATTGCTGCTCAGTGGTAACGACCTGGGCATGATCGCGATCATCGGCATCATCCTGCTGATCGGCATCGTCAAGAAGAACGCGATCATGATGATCGACTTCGCCCTAGACGCGGAACGCAATCAGGGCATGGCGCCGCAGGAGGCTATCTATCAAGCGGCACTGCTGCGTTTCCGACCGATCCTGATGACCACGCTGGCGGCGCTGTTCGGTGCCGTGCCATTGATGCTCGCCACCGGTTCCGGGGCTGAGCTGCGCCAGCCTTTGGGTCTGGTGATGGTCGGCGGCTTGCTGGTGAGTCAGGTGCTGACGCTGTTCACCACACCGGTGATCTACCTGTATTTCGACCGTCTGGGCCGACGTTTTGGCAAAACCAATGCCGACACCGAAGAGGTGGCGGTATGAAGGCAGCGGCGAGCTTCCAGCCTCAAGCTGCAAGATACCTGGCTTTTAGCTTGACGCTTGAAGCCTGGGGCTCGGCGCTATGAATCTTTCTGGTCCTTTCATCAAGCGTCCGGTGGCAACCATGCTCCTGAGCCTGGCGATCATGCTGCTGGGCGGTGTCAGCTTCGGCTTGCTGCCAGTGTCTCCGCTGCCGCAAATGGACTTTCCGGTGATTGTCGTGCAGGCGAGCCTGCCCGGCGCCAGTCCGGAAGTCATGGCGTCCACCGTGGCGACGCCGCTGGAGCGTTCGTTCGGCGCCATTGCCGGCGTCAACACCATGAGCAGCCGTTCGAGTCAGGGTTCGACCCGGGTCATTCTGCAATTCGATCTCGACCGCGACATCAACGGCGCGGCGCGGGAGGTGCAGGCCGCGATCAATGCTTCGCGCAATCTGTTGCCGAGCGGGATGCGCAGCATGCCGACCTACAAAAAGGTCAACCCGTCGCAGGCACCGATCATGGTGCTGTCGCTGACCTCGGATGTGCTCGAAAAGGGCCAGCTCTACGATCTGGCGTCGACGATCCTCTCGCAGAGCCTGTCGCAGGTGCAGGGTGTCGGTGAGGTGCAGATCGGCGGCAGCTCGCTCCCGGCGGTGCGCATCGAACTCGAACCGCAGGCACTCAACCAATACGGTGTAGCGCTGGACGATGTGCGTAAAACCATCGCCGATGCCAACGTGCGCCGGCCGAAAGGCTCGGTCGAGGACGGTCAGCGGCTGTGGCAGATCCAGGCCAACGATCAGCTGGAGAAAGCCAAGGATTACGAATCGCTGATCATCCACTACGCCGACGGTGCCGCGCTGCGCCTGAAGGATGTGGCCAAGGTCAGTGACGGTGTCGAAGACCGTTACAACAGTGGTTTCTTCAACGATGACGCGGCAGTGCTGCTGGTGATCAACCGCCAGGCCGGCGCCAACATCATCGAGACGGTCAACGAGATCAAGGCACAGTTGCCGGCGCTGCAGGCGGTGTTGCCGGCCAGCGTCAAGCTGAATCTGGCGATGGACCGCTCGCCAGTCATCAAGGCAACCCTGCACGAAGCCGAGATGACCCTACTGATCGCCGTGGCGTTGGTGATCCTGGTGGTGTTCCTGTTTCTGGGCAACTTCCGCGCCTCGCTGATTCCGACTTTGGCGGTGCCGGTGTCGTTGGTCGGCACATTTGCGGTGATGTACCTCTATGGCTTCTCGCTGAACAACCTGTCGCTGATGGCGCTGATTCTCGCCACCGGGTTGGTGGTGGACGATGCCATCGTGGTGCTGGAAAACATTTCCCGGCACATCGACGAAGGCGTCAAACCGATGCAGGCGGCCTATCTGGGCGCCAAGGAAGTCGGCTTTACCTTGCTGTCGATGAACGTGTCGCTGGTCGCGGTGTTCCTGTCGATCCTGTTCATGGGCGGGATTGTCGAGAGCCTGTTTCGCGAGTTTTCCATCACTCTGGCCGCGGCCATTGTGGTCTCGCTGGTGGTGTCCCTGACGTTGACGCCGATGCTCTGTGCGCGGTGGCTCAAGCCGCATACGCCGGGGCAGGAAAACCGCCTGCAACGCTGGAGTCGCAGAACCAACGACTGGATGGTCGCCAGGTACGCCACCAGCCTCGACTGGGTGTTGCGCCACCGTCGCCTGACGTTGCTCAGTCTGTTTGTTACCGTTGGCGTCAACGTCGCGCTGTACGTGGTGGTGCCGAAAACCTTCATGCCGCAACAGGACACGGGGCAGTTGATTGGTTTTGTGCGTGGTGACGACGGTCTGTCGTTCAGTGTCATGCAGCCGAAAATGGAGATCTTCCGCCGCGCCGTGCTCAAGGATGAAGCGGTAGAAAGTGTCGCCGGGTTCATCGGTGGCAGCAACGGCACCAACAACGCCTTCATGCTGGTGCGTCTGAAACCGATCAAGGATCGCCAGTTGTCGGCGCAGAAGGTTATCGAGCGCCTGCGCAAGGAAATGCCCAAGGTGCCCGGTGCGCAACTGATGCTGATGGCGGATCAGGATCTGCAATTTGGCGGTGGCCGCGAGCAAACCTCGTCGCAATACAGCTATATCCTGCAAAGCGGCGATCTCGGTGAACTGCGTAAGTGGTATCCGAAAGTGGTCGCCGCGCTGCGAGCCTTGCCGGAGTTGACGGCGATCGACGCCCGCGAAGGCAAGGGCGCGCAACAGGTGACGCTGATCGTCGACCGCGACCAGGCCAAACGTCTTGGCGTGGACATGGACATGGTCACTTCTGTGTTGAACAACGCCTACAGCCAGCGCCAGATTTCGACGATCTACGACAGCCTCAACCAGTATCAAGTGGTCATGGAGGTCAATCCGAAATACGCCCAGGACCCGGTGACGCTCAAGCAAGTGCAGGTCATCACCGCTGACGGTGCGCGGGTGCCGCTGTCGACTTTTGCTCACTATGAAAACAGCCTCGAAGACGATCGCGTCAGCCACGAAGGCCAGTTCGCTTCCGAAGATATTTCCTTCGACATGGCCGAAGGCGTGACCGTGGAGCAGGGCAGTGCCGCCATCGAGCGGGCGATTGCCAAGGTCGGCTTGCCGGAAGATGTCATCGCGAAAATGGCCGGCACCGCCGATGCCTTTGCCGCGACCCAGAAGAGCCAGCCGTTCATGATTCTTGGCGCGCTTCTGGCGGTGTATCTGGTGCTGGGCGTGCTCTATGAAAGCTACATCCATCCGCTGACGATTCTTTCGACGCTGCCCTCGGCCGGGGTGGGCGCGTTGCTGTCGATCTATGTGCTGGGTGGTGAGTTCAGCCTGATCTCGTTGCTCGGATTGTTCCTGTTGATCGGCGTGGTGAAGAAGAATGCGATCCTGATGATCGACCTCGCATTGCAACTGGAACGGCATCAGGGCATGACTCCGCTGGAGTCGATCCGCAGCGCCTGTTTGCAACGACTGCGACCTATCCTGATGACCACGCTGGCGGCGATCCTCGGCGCCTTGCCGTTGCTGCTCAGCCGCGCCGAAGGTGCCGAAATGCGCCAGCCATTGGGCCTGACCATCATCGGCGGGCTGGTTTTCAGCCAGGTGCTGACGCTTTACACCACGCCTGTGGTTTACCTCTATCTCGACAAGCTGCGCCATCGCTTCAACAAATGGCGTGGCGTGCGTACTGATGCCGCTCTGGAAACTCCGCTATGACTGACCGTTCGCTTTTCAATCTGGCCACTGCTCGCGGCTCGCGCCTGTTGAGCCTGTCATTGTGTGTGGCAATGCTCAGTGCCTGCGCCGTCGGCCCGGACTACCAGCGCCCGCAGACAGCGGAAATCGCTCAATACAAGGAAGCCGCAGGCTGGCGCCAGGCCAACCCGAGCGATTCGCTGGCCCGCGGCGCGTGGTGGGAGCTATACGGCGATCAGCAACTCAACGGCCTGATCGAGAAACTCAACAATGCCAACCAGACGGTCGCGCAATCGGAAGCCCAATACCGTCAGGCCCAGGCCTTGGTGCGCAGTGCGCGTGGAGCGTTTTACCCCAGTGTCGACCTGAGCGTCGGCAAGACACGTTCCAGTCAGGGTACCGGCAGCAGCAGTTCGAGCCTGAGCAGTTCATCCAGCGGTATTCGTGATACCTACAACGCGCAATTGGGCGTCAGTTGGGAAGCCGATATCTGGGGCAAGCTGCGCCGCGGGCTTCAAGCCGATGAGGCCAGTGCCCAGGCGAGCTTCGCCGATCTGGCGGCGATGCGTTTGAGCCAGCAGTCGGAGTTAGTGCAGAACTACCTGCAACTGCGGGTCATCGATCAGCAGAAGCGTTTGCTCGAAGCCACGGTTGCGGCGTATGAGCGTTCGCTGAAGATGACCCAGAACCAATACCGCGCGGGCGTTTCCGGGCGCGACGCGGTAGCCCAGGCGCAGACGCAGCTCAAAAGTACCCAGGCTGATCTGGTCGATCTGATCTGGCAGCGGGCGCAGTTTGAAAACGCCATTGCCGTGCTGACCGGGCAAGCGCCGGCAAACTTCGACATCGCCGAAACCCAGACCATTCCGAACCTGCCGCAGGTGCCGTTGAACCTGCCTTCGCAACTGCTTGAGCGCCGCCCGGATATCGCGTCGGCCGAGCGCTCGGTGATTGCAGCCAACGCCAACATCGGCGTAGCCAAAGCTGCCTATTACCCGGATCTGTCGCTGAGTCTGAGCGGTGGCTACAGCAGCAGCACGTCAAATGACCTGATCAGCCTGCCGAACCGCTTCTGGTCGGTGGGGCCGAAACTTAACTTGCCGCTGTTCGACGGCGGCATACGTTCGGCAGAGGTCGACCGTACTGAAGCGGTGTACGACCAGACGGTGGCCAAGTACCGGCAGACGGTGCTCGACGGTTTCCGCGAGGTGGAAAACTATCTGGTCCAACTCAAGGTGTATGAGGACGAAGCGGCGGTGCGCCAGGAAGCGCTGGATGCTGCCCGGGATTCGCTGCGCCTCACGGAAAACCAGTACAAGGCCGGGCTGATTGCCTATATCGACGTGGTGGTGGTGCAGGCCACGGCGCTGAGCAACGAGCGCAATGTGCTGAATATCCTTCAGAGCCGGCTGATTGCCAGTGTGCAACTGATTGCTGCGTTGGGCGGTGGATGGGATGGGCAACTTCCCGCCGAATGACTGTGTAGGAGCTGCGCAACGCTGCGATCTTTTTATCCTGGTCTTTAGAGGCAAGATCAAAAGATCGCAGCCTTCGGCAGCTCCTACAAGGGGTTTTTGGGGGCTGTGATTACCGCGCCAGAGCCCGCCAGGACGATCAAACAAGCGTTTCATCGGGTTGATGGCAAAATGGTTACTTTGTCAGTGCGTTCTTCTGTGCAATCAGTACAATCGCCGCATTTGCCCGACCGAGAATGGACGCAAGCCGGTATGGGTAGCCTCGAGAATCCGCATGCTCATCGGTAGTTATTCCTCCACTCTGGTTTTCATCTCGCTGTGTGTCGCGATTCTCGCTTCGTACACCGCGCTCGACCTCACGGGCCGCATCACCACTGCCAAGGGCCGTGCCGTGCATTTCTGGACTGCGGGTGGCGGTTTCGCCATGGGCATTGGCGTCTGGTCGATGCACTTCATCGGCATGCTCGCCTTCAAGCTTCCGATCGAGCTTGGCTACGATATCGCCCTCACGGCGCTGTCGCTGCTGATCGCACTGCTGTCCTGTGGTTTTGCCTTGTGGCTGGTGAGTCAGCCGAAACTGCCAATTCTGCAATTGGCGTTTGGCGCGCTGATCATGGGCGCCGGCATCAGTGCCATGCATTACACCGGCATGGCGGCGATGCGCATGACCCCGGGAATCGACTACGATCCGACGCTGTTCAGTGCGTCCTTGTTGATCGCGGTCGGTGCTTCTGCGGCGGCGCTGTGGATCGCTTTTCGCCTGCGCCAGCATTCGCCCTACGTCCGTTTGATTCGCGCTGGCGCTGCAGTGATCATGGGCATCGCCATTGTCGGCATGCATTACACCGGCATGGCCGCCGCGCAGTTTCCGGACGGCAGTTTTTGCGGCGCGGCGATCGATGGCCTGAAAGGCAATGGCCTCGACAGTCTCGTGCTGATCACCACACTGGCGGTGCTTTCGATTGCCTTGCTGACCTCGATACTCGACGCGCGTCTTGAAGCGCGCACCGCCGATCTGGCGCACTCCTTGACCGTGGCTAACCGCGAGCTCACGCAACTGGCGCTGCACGATACCCTGACCGGTCTGCCCAATCGCATGCTGCTGGATGACCGCATCAATCAGGCGATGAAAAAGGTCAATGAGCAGGGTGGCTGCTTTGCACTGATGTTCATTGATCTGGACGGCTTCAAACCGGTCAATGACGCTTTCGGCCATCACATGGGGGATCAACTGTTGCGTGAAGTTGGCGTGCGTCTGCGCGAAGATTTGCGCAGCCTCGACACGCTGGCGCGGATCGGCGGCGATGAATTCGTCTTGCTGGTGCGCCTGACCGAGCCTGACGACGCCTTGGGCCTGGCAACACGCCAGGTCGGGCTGATCGCGCAGCCATTTCACGTGGCTGAACATGACTTGCAGATTTCCGCCAGCATCGGCATCGCCCTGTACCCTGGCAATGGCGAGAGTGCTCAGGAATTGCTGATGAACGCCGACGCAGCGATGTACCACGCCAAGGGTGGTGGCAAAAACGGCTACAGTTTCTTCGACGTATCGATGAATACCAATGCGCGCAAACAGCTGCAATTGCTGCAGGATTTACGCGCAGCGCTGGAGCATGGCCAGTTCAGCCTGCATTACCAACCCAAATTCGACGCCGCCAACGGGCGACCGGTCGGCGCCGAAGCGCTGCTACGCTGGCAGCACCCGATCCACGGCATGCTGATGCCAGACAAATTCATCGATCTGGCGGAGAAAACCGGGGTCATCATCCCGATCGGCGAATGGGTGCTCAACGAAGCCTGCCGACAGATGCGCGAGTGGTACGTGCTCGGCTACACCGACTGGCGCATCGCGGTGAACCTGTCGGCGTTGCAGTTCTGCCACGCAGGACTGGTGCGCAGCGTTGCCAAGGCGCTGGCGACCCACCAGTTGCCGGCCAACAGCCTGACCCTGGAAATCACCGAAACCACGGCGATGAGCGACGCTGATGCGAGCATGACGGTGTTGCAGGAGTTGTCGGACATGGGCGTCGATTTGTCCATTGATGACTTTGGCACCGGCTACTCGAGCCTGATGTACCTCAAACGCCTGCCGGCCAACGAGTTGAAGATCGACCGTGGATTTGTCCGCGATCTGGAGCATGACAGCGACGATGCTGCGATCGTTTCGGCGATTGTCGCGTTGGGCCAGGCGCTGGGTTTGCGCATCGTTGCTGAAGGTGTTGAAACGGATTCGCAGCAGGATTTCCTGACGCAACTGGGTTGCGATTCGTTGCAGGGGTATCTGCTGGGGCATCCGCTGCCGGCGGATCAGTTCATGCGTGACATTGCCCGGGGCGAGAAGCTGGCGGTGATATGACCCCACCCCCGGGTTCTTTCGGGTAAGCCCGGGCGCAACGCAGCCCATGCAAAACCGGCCAATGGCGGTTATTCTTCCCCGCGACGGTTACGTGTGCATTTGGGGGAAAGGCCAGCATGGATAAAGTCATTGTGATCACCGGTGGCGGGCGCGGAATTGGCGCCGCCACGGCGTTGTTGGCTGCCGAACACGGCTATCGGATCTGCATCAACTACCAGTCAGACGAACAGGCCGCACACAGCGTGCTGGAGCAAGTCCGTGCGCTGGGCGCACAAGCCATCGCGGTGCGCGCCGACGTCAGCATCGAAGACGAAGTGATCGCACTGTTTCACCGGGTCGACAACGAGCTGGGCCGAGTGACCGCGCTGGTGAACAACGCCGGCACCGTCGGGCAAAAGTCGCGTGTCGATGAGATGTCCGAATTCCGCATCCTCAAAATCATGAAAACCAACGTCCTGGCGCCGATCCTCTGTGCCAAGCACGCCATCCTGCGCATGTCGCCCAAACACGGCGGGCAGGGCGGCAGCATCGTCAATGTCTCGTCTGTGGCGGCGCGCCTCGGTTCGCCGAAT
This sequence comes from Pseudomonas sp. P42, assembly GCF_017973755.1. Taxonomy (NCBI): domain Bacteria; kingdom Pseudomonadati; phylum Pseudomonadota; class Gammaproteobacteria; order Pseudomonadales; family Pseudomonadaceae; genus Pseudomonas; species Pseudomonas sp. P42. The sequence continues at coordinate 62,688 of NZ_JACOPU010000006.1, forward strand.
GAATACGTTGACTACGCGGCCTCCAAAGGCGCGCTCGATACCTTCACCATTGGTTTGTCCAAGGAAGTGGCGGGCGAGGGGATTCGGGTCAACGCGGTGCGTCCGGGTTACATCTACACCGATTTTCACGCGCTGAGCGGCGATCCGGATCGGGTCAGCAAGCTTGAGTCAGCGATCCCGATGGCTCGTGGCGGGCGCCCGGATGAGGTGGCAGAGGCGATCATCTGGTTGCTGTCGGACAAGGCTTCGTATGCGACCGGGACGTTTGTTGATTTGGGTGGTGGGCGATAAACAGCAAGATCAAAAGATCGCAGCCTGCGGCAGCTCCTACAGAGGAATTTATTTTCCCCTGTAGGAGCTGCCGCAGGCTGCGATCTTTTGTTTTGTCAGGTCTGGCCTCATCGCTGGCGAGCCAGCTCCCACAATGATTTGTGTTGAACACGCAATTTGTGAGCGACATCGAATCCTGTGGGAGCTGGCTTGCCAGCGATAAGGCGGGTGCCATCAACCTCAAACTGTCAGAACGACCGCACAATCCGCCCCAGCGTCTCCATCGCCTTCTCCGAGTCCTCGGTCCACGGGCTGCCGTAATTCAAGCGAATGCAGTTCCTGAACCGCTGCGTCGGCGAGAAAATCGGCCCCGGCGCGATGCTGATGCCTTGCGCCAGCGCCATCTGAAACAACTTCAACGAATCCATCTGCGGTGGCAATTCCAGCCATAAAAAGTAGCCGCCCGCCGGCTGACTGACCCGCGTCTGCGCCGGGAAGTACCGCGCAATTGCCGCCAGCATTGCGCTCTGCTGTTCTTCCAGCGCATAGCGCAATTTACGCAGGTGCCGGTCGTAGCCGCCGTGTTGCAGGTAGTCGGCAATCGCCGCTTGCGCCGGCATCGAGGCGCACAGGGAGGTCATCAGTTTCAGCCGTTCGATTTTCTGCGCGTAGCGCCCAGCCGCGACCCAGCCGATGCGGTAGCCGGGGGCCAGGCTCTTGGCGAACGAACCGCAATGCATCACCAGCCCTTCGGTATCGAAGGCCTTGGCCGGTTTTGGCGCCTGTTGGCCGTAATAGAGTTCGGCGTAGACGTCGTCTTCGATCAGCGGCACCTGATGGCGGCGCAGCAGTTCGACCAGTTCCTGTTTCTTGGCCTCGGGCATGGTCGCGCCCATCGGGTTCTGGAAACTGGTCATGCACCAGCAGGCCTTGATTGGATGGCGTTCCAGCGTCTGCGCGAGCACGCCGAGGTCGATACCGTCGCGCGGGTGCACGGGGATTTCCACGGCTTTGAGTTTCAGTCGTTCCAGCACTTGCAGGCTGGCGTAGAACGCCGGGGCTTCGATGGCCACCAGATCGCCGGGTTCGGTGACCGCTTGCAGGCACAGGTTCAGCGCTTCGAGGGCGCCGTTGGTGATCAGCAGTTCCTCCATCGGCAGCATCAAGCCGCCGACCATGTAACGCAGGGCGATCTGTCGACGCAGTTGCGGGTTGCCCGGCGACATGTCGGTGACGACCATGCGCGGGTCCATCTCCCGCGCGGCGCTGGCCAGTGACCGCGACAGCCGTTGCAACGGGAACAGCGTCGGGCTGGGGAATGCCGAGCCGAATGGCACGGTGCTTGGGTCCTTGATCGATTCCAGTACCGAGAACACCAGTTCGCTGACGTCGACTTCGGTGGAATCGTTGACGTGGCTGCTGATCACCGGCTCCGAGAACGGGCTCGGTGCATGGGTGTTGACGAAGTAACCGGAGCGGGGCCGGGCGCGAATCAGACCACGACGTTCGAGCAGGTAATAGGCCTGAAACACCGTGGACGGGCTGACGCCGTAAGTCTGGCTGGCGTAGCGCACCGATGGCACGCGCTGACCGGGGCCCAGGACGCCGGAGCGGATCAGTTCTGCGATGTCTTCGGCGAATTTTTCGTAGCGTTTCATCGAGGGCCTTGGTGCTTGTTGGTTGTGTGGGGTGCCAGGCAACTGCCCCTCACCCTAGCCCTCTCCCAGAGGTAGAGGGGACTGACCGTGTTGAATGTTGGAAGTACGCGCTTCTCTGAACCCATAATCGACTCGGTCGCCTAGGTCGATGTACAGCGAGTGACACCTCGGTCGGCCCCCTCTACCTCTTGGAGAGGGCTGGGGTGAGGGCGGAGATTCTAACGACTCAGCGATTCATCGGTGCGACAAACCTGCTTTTCGCCACGCTATAAACTTCAGGTTCGTCGCTGTCGGCAATCTTGAAACTCAAGGTCTGCGAGCTGCTGCTCGGCCGCTCCGTGGTCATCGCCACCGACACCGGTACATCGACAATCTCACCCGGCGCCAGGCTCAGTTCGGTTTTGCCTTGCAACTGGAAGCCCTCACCGTCGACCAGGCTCAAACGGTAATCCTGGCGTTGCTGGGTCTTGTTGATGACTTTGAGGCTGTAGATGTTCTCGATCTGGCCCTGACCGTTTTCGCGGAACAATCCGCGATCCTTGGTCACGTCCAGCGACACCATCGGCCGCTCCACCAAGGCCAATGCTAGTGCGCCGATCATCACCAGCAGCACCGCCACGTAACCGACCAGCCGTGGCCGCAGCAGATGTGTTTTGCCGCCCTGCAATTCGCGCTCCGAACTGTAGCGGATCAAGCCGCGCGGGTAGTTCATTTTGTCCATGATCGAATCACAGGCATCGATGCACGCCGCGCAACCGATGCACTCCATCTGCAGACCATCACGAATGTCGATACCGGTCGGGCACACCTGCACGCACAACTGGCAGTCGATGCAATCGCCCAGCCCGGCCTCGAGCGGTTTTACATCACGTTTGCGCGGGCCACGGTTTTCGCCGCGGGCCACGTCGTAGGAAATAGCCAGGGTGTCCTTGTCGAACATCACACTCTGGAACCGCGCATACGGGCACATGTGCATGCACACGGCTTCGCGCAGCCAGCCGGCATTGATGTACGTCGCGGCGGTGAAAAACAGCACCCAGAACAGGCTGACCCCGCCGATTTGCAGGGTCAGCAGCTCTTCGGCCAGCGGCCGGATCGGCGTGAAGTAGCCGACAAAGGTCAGGCCGGTGAGCACGCTGATCGCCAGCCACAGGGTGTGCTTGGCCGCGCGGCGCGCCAGTTTGTTCAAGCCCCAGGGCGCGGCTTGCAGTTTGATTCGTTGGTTGCGCTCGCCCTCGGTGATCTTCTCGCACCACATGAAGATCCACGTCCACGAGCTCTGCGGGCAGGTGTAACCACACCAGACGCGTCCGGCGAACACGGTGATGGCGAAGAGGCCGAACGCGGCGATGATCAACAGGGCCGAGAGCAGGATGAAATCCTGCGGCCAAAAGGTCGCGCCGAAAATGTGAAATTTGCTTTCTGCGAGGTCCCACAACACAGCCTGACGACCACCCCAGTTCAACCACACCGTGCCAAAGAACAGCAAAAACAGAAACCCCGCGCCGCTCATGCGCAGCGTGCGGAACAGGCCGGTAAAACTGCGGGTATGAATCTGGTTGTCGCTGGACTTGGCCGTCGCCTTCATTGGGCGTGCGGGCACCTTTTTTATATGAGGAGCTATGGTGGGGGTTGCTTCTACGGTTCGGACGGGGATTTGTTCGCTCATGGTCATTCGCTCATCAGCCTCCATCAGGCCGATGAACTATGAGCGTCGATCTGTTTGCATAACAGACTCAGCTAAATCAATAAAAACCGTATCAGATGAGCTTTGATGCAGCGCCTGCGACAACTTGAAGCAGCCCGCAGGCCAAGGCGCAAACGCCTGAACCAGACGTTTGCGCGAAGTGTTGACCAAGGTCAATCAAATCACCGAATCACTCGTATCGGCCTTCAAATGCTTACGCCCGTCCTTGACGCCTGCAACGGTCAAGGCGTCGGCCTCCGCTTCGGTGATGTAGACGCGCCGCGCTTCGATTTCTACGAATGACATGGCTTTTTCGCTATCTGTCTTGACCTCAAGGGTGTCGCAGATGCGAATTTCCTCGCCATTTTCAACGGTGAAAAAACACACTTTTGAGTCGGGATTGGTTTCATCGATTCGAACGGTCATGAGGCGGTCCTTTTTTCACGGGTATCTGAAAGGTTAGGGCACAGGACTCGCAGATCGTTCTGCGCAACTGATTAATGGTCGCCGCTGTCCATCGCTTATATAGCCATAACAAGGACTGGACGATGAACGCGTGGTGGGAAGAGGTGCTGGAAACGCTGCAAGCGGAATTCGCCGACATCGGTGATGCGTCGCAACTGACGCGCATTACCGTGCGCCTGCTGGTGGCGGCGATCCTTGGCGGGATTCTCGGTTTCGAGCGCGAGCAAAAGGGCAAGGCTGCGGGCGTGCGAACGCACATGCTGGTGGCGCTGGGTGCGGCAATGTTTGTGCTGGTGCCGCAGACCTCGGGTGCAGAGTCCGACGCGATGAGCCGGGTGTTGCAGGGGGTGATTGCCGGGATCGGCTTCCTGTGCGCCGGCACCATCCTGAAAAATCAGGAGGGTGATGAAGGGCACGTCAAAGGCCTGACCACCGCTGCCGGGTTGTGGATGACGGCAGCCATCGGTGTGGCAGCCGGGTTGGGCAAGGAGGCGACCGCACTGTTCAGTACCCTGCTGACACTGGGGATTTTCAGTCTGATGCCGAGGATCGTGCGCATCTTCGACAAGGACGATCAGCCTTTTGACAAGGATGAGCAGAAGGATGATCGCTTGTGATCAATCGCTCCCACACTGTGCGTAGGAGCGATCGTTTCGGTTTAGAGGATCACCGGCGGCATCGTTGTCGGAGGCTCTTCCTTGGCCGGTGGCGTGGTGCCTGGCGGCTCCTGTTCGGGGATCGGTTGCGGCTCGGTTTCAGGAATGGTCGGGTTGTCGATGTTCGGATCGGGCGTTTCCGCCGGGAACGGGTTGTTCATCAGGTAGACCTCCGTGTGGCACATGGCGTGAGAAGTGCTTAAGTGGATTGACCACCTCGCGACGAATTCGATCCGCCGGTTCAAACAGACAAATCGCTGTGAACTTTTCTCGGCCGCGGTCGCTCGGAACCTAAGTGAGTTCATTCCGGGGCAGGTGCTTTGTTGTGAAGACTGAACCGGCACAAGAGCGTCCTTGGGGCGTAAAGGAGAGATGCTCGATGACTGCTGAAAAAACCTCAGAGCTGAGCTATAACCCGCACATGCCGCTATCGCAGGCATTGCTGCTGCCTCGCATCGTTATCGAAGACACTATGCCAACTCTTGATGGCGGCCAGTTCGCCGTGAAGTCGATTGCCGGGCGCGACGTGATCGTTACCAGCAAGGTGTTTGCCGACGGTCACGACAAGCTCGCCGTGCGCATTCGCTGGCGCGAGGAAGGTCAGGAAACCTGGCAAAGCGAAGTCATGTCGGAGCTAGGCAACAACGGCTGGCGTGGCAGTTTCCGCCCGGAACACCAAGGGCGATTCGTGTACTGCGTCGAAGCGTGGATCGACCATTTCGCCAGTTTCCAGTATGAACTGGAAAAGAAACACAACGCCGCCGTCCCGGTTTCACTGGAGCTGCAAGAAGGTCGCAGCATGGTGCAACACGCCGCCGAGCGCAGTGAAGGTCAGCTCAGCGAACAACTGGCGGCGCTGCACCATGAACTGTCCGGTCTGCTCGAAACCGAGCAAGTCGCGCTGTTTCTGCACTCGCGCAGTGCGCAACTGATGGCCCAGGCGGATCACCGCGCTTATCTCAGCGTCAGCGCAGAATTCCCGATGGATGTCGAGCGCGAGCTGGCCGAGTTCGCCAGTTGGTATGAATTGTTTCCCCGCTCGATCACCGACGATCCCAACCGCCACGGCACTTTCAATGACGTGCACTCTCGGTTGCCGATGATTCAGGACATGGGTTTCGACGTGCTGTACTTCACGCCGATCCACCCGATTGGCCGCGCCCACCGCAAGGGCCGCAACAATTCCCTGACCGCTGGGCCGGATGATCCCGGCAGCCCGTACGCCATCGGTAGCAAGGAGGGTGGCCACGAGGCGATTCACTCGCAGCTCGGCACGCGTGAGGATTTCCGTCGGCTGGTGGCTGCGGCTGCCGATCATGGTCTGGAAATCGCCCTCGATTTCGCGATTCAGTGTTCCCAGGATCACCCGTGGCTCAGACAGCATCCGGGCTGGTTCAACTGGCGGCCGGACGGCACCATCAAATATGCGGAAAACCCGCCGAAGAAATATCAGGACATCGTCAACGTCGACTTTTATGCGCCGGACGCGATCCCGAGTCTGTGGGTCGAGCTGCGGGACATCGTCATTGGCTGGGTCGAGGAGGGCGTGAAGATCTTTCGCGTCGACAACCCGCACACCAAGCCGCTGCCGTTCTGGCAATGGCTGATTGCCGATGTGCGGGCGCTGCACCCGGAAGTGATCTTCCTCGCCGAAGCCTTCACCACGCCGGCGATGATGGCGCGCCTGGGCAAGGTTGGTTACACCCAGAGCTACACCTATTTCACCTGGCGCAACACCAAGGCAGAGTTGGCCGCGTACTTCACCGAGCTGAACGAGTCGCCGTGGCGCGAATGCTACCGACCGAATTTCTTCGTCAATACGCCTGACATCAACCCGGCGTTCCTGCATGAATCCGGGCGCCCGGGCTTTCTCATTCGTGCGGCGCTGGCGACCATGGGTTCGGGCCTGTGGGGCATGTATTCGGGGTTTGAACTGTGCGAGGCGGCACCGGTGCCGGGCAAGGAGGAATACCTCGATTCCGAGAAGTACGAAATCCGCGTCCGCGACTTCAATGCGCCGGGCAACATCATTGCCGAAATTGCCCAGCTCAACCGCATCCGCCGCCAAAACCCCGCGCTGCACACCCATCTGGGCTTGCGGGTCTACAACGCGTGGAACGACAACATTCTGTATTTCGGCAAACGCAGCGCCGATGGCAGCAATTTCATTCTGGTGGCGGTGAGCCTCGATCCGCATAACGTGCAGGAAGCGAATTTCGAGCTGCCGTTATGGGAAATGGGCCTGCCGGACGATGCAACCACGCACGGCGAAGACTTGATGAACGGGCACCGCTGGGACTGGCATGGCAAGTACCAGTTCATGCGCCTTGATCCGGCGTATCAGCCGTTCGGCATCTGGCGGATCAGTCATTCCTGAGCCCGACAACTATCAAATGTGGGAGCTGGCTCGCCAGCGATTGCGTTCTGGCAGCTTGCTTGTTTATCGCTGAACCACCGCTATCGCTGGCAAGCCAGCTCCCACAATGACCACCATTTTTTCAGGACGCCGGATGGCTTCCAGAATTGAACGCAGGAGTTTCAAATGGCGAAGAAACCCAAGGCAGCCACCTTTATCAAAGACCCGCTCTGGTACAAGGATGCGGTGATTTATCAGGTTCACGTCAAATCGTTTTTCGACTCTAACAACGACGGGATCGGCGACTTTCCCGGCCTGATCGCCAAACTCGATTACATTGCCGAACTCGGCGTCAATACCATCTGGCTGCTGCCGTTCTATCCCTCGCCACGACGTGATGACGGTTACGACATCGCCGAATATCGCGGCGTGCACAGCGATTACGGCACCATGGCCGATGCCAAGCGTTTCATCGCCGAGGCGCATAAGCGCGGTTTGCGAGTGATCACCGAGCTGGTCATCAACCACACCTCCGACCAGCATCCGTGGTTTCAGCGGGCGCGCAAGGCCAAACCCGGTTCGGCGGCGCGAGACTTCTATGTGTGGTCGGACGACGACCAGAAATACGACGGCACGCGGATCATTTTTCTCGACACCGAAAAGTCCAACTGGACCTGGGACCCGGTCGCAGGCCAGTACTTCTGGCACCGTTTCTATTCGCACCAGCCGGACCTGAATTTCGACAATCCGCAAGTGATGAAAGCGGTGCTGTCGGTGATGCGCTACTGGCTGGACATGGGGATCGACGGTCTGCGTCTGGACGCGATTCCGTACCTGATCGAGCGCGATGGCACCAACAACGAAAACCTTCCGGAAACCCATGACGTCCTCAAGCAGATCCGCGCGGAAATCGACGCCAACTACCCGGACCGCATGCTGCTCGCCGAGGCCAACCAATGGCCGGAAGACACTCAGCTGTATTTCGGTGACACCGACGCCGAAGGCCTGAATGGCGACGAATGCCACATGGCTTTCCACTTCCCGTTGATGCCGCGCATGTACATGGCGCTGGCCCAGGAAGATCGCTTTCCGATCACCGACATTCTGCGCCAGACCCCGGAAATCCCTGCCAACTGTCAGTGGGCGATTTTCCTGCGTAACCACGATGAACTGACGTTGGAAATGGTGACCGACAAGGAACGCGATTACCTGTGGAATTACTACGCGGCTGACCGTCGCGCGCGGATCAACCTCGGTATTCGCCGACGTCTGGCGCCGTTGATGGAGCGCGACCGTCGTCGCGTCGAGTTGCTCAACAGCCTGCTGCTGTCGATGCCGGGCACGCCAACCCTGTATTACGGCGATGAAATCGGCATGGGCGATAACATCTACCTCGGTGACCGTGATGGTGTGCGCACGCCGATGCAGTGGTCGATCGACCGCAATGGCGGCTTCTCCCGCGCCGACCCGGCCAGCCTGGTGCTGCCACCGATCATGGACCCGCAATACGGTTATCTGTCCGTCAACGTCGAAACCCAGGCCGGCGATCCGCACTCGCTACTGAACTGGACGCGGCGCATGCTCGCTGTGCGCAAACAGTCCAAGGCGTTCGGGCGCGGCACGTTGAAAATGCTTTCGCCGAGCAACCGACGGATTCTGGCCTACACCCGCGAATTCACCGATGCCGATGGCAAACACGAGATCATTCTTTGTGTGGCCAACGTGTCGCGCAGTGCTCAGGCAGCTGAGCTCGACCTGTCTGCCTACACCGGGATGGTGCCGGTGGAAATGCTCGGCGGTAACGCTTTTCCACCGATTGGCCAGTTGAATTTCCTCCTGACCCTGGCGCCGTACGGTTTCTACTGGTTCGCCCTGGCGACCGAAAACCAGATGCCGAGCTGGCACGTGGAACCGGTACAGAGCCTGCCGGACTTCACCACGCTCGTGCTGAAAAAACGCATGGAAGAGCTGCTCGAAGCGCCATCCCGCACGACGCTGGAGCAGAGCATTCTGCCGAGCTGGCTGCAAAACCGTCGCTGGTTCGCCGGCAAGGATGCGGCGATCGAGAAGGTCAATCTGGCTTACGGCGTGCGGTTTGGCGATGCGCAGCACCCCGTGTTGCTCAGCGAAATCGAAGTCACCAGTGGCGGCCAGACCAGCCGTTATCAGCTGCCGTTCGGCTTTATCGCCGAAGATTACGTCGGGCCACCGTTGCCACAGCAATTGGCACTGGCCCGCGTGCGTCGGGTTCGTCAGGTGGGTTTGATCACTGACGCCTTCAGTCTTGAAGGGTTTGTCCATGCGGTGCTGCAAGGCATGCAGAACAATACCGTGCTGGAGTCGGCCGACGGCGAAATCCGTTTCGCACCGACGGCACATCTGGAAACACTCAACCTGGGTGCCGACTCTGAAGTGCGTTATCTGTCGGCCGAGCAATCCAACAGTTCCGTGGTGATCGGCAACAGCCTGGTGCTTAAGCTGATCCGGAAAGTAGCGTCTGGCGTACACCCGGAACTGGAGATGAGCGCTTACCTGACCGCTGCCGGATTTGCCAATATCTCGCCGCTGCTGGGCTCGGTGATCCGCCGCGACGCCAAGGGCGAAGATAACCTGCTGATGATCGCCCAAGGTTATTTGAGCAATCAGGGCGATGCGTGGGAATGGACGCAGAACAACCTCGAACGGGCGTTGCGCGATGAATTGGCCGACTCCATGTCCGAGCAGGATCAGCACTACAACGCTTTGGGCGAGCTGAAGGATTTTGCCGGTATGCTCGGCCAGCGCCTCGGTGAGATGCACCAGTTGCTGGCTGCGCCGACCGACAACGCCGATTTTGCGCCACAGGTGAGTTCGGCCAAGGATATGCAAGCGACCGGCAAGGATGTCGTGGCCCAGGTCGAGCATGCGCTGAAACTCTTGAAGCAACATCAGGGGCAACTCAGTGCTGCGGATCAGAAACTGGTCGCACGGCTGCTCGACGAGAAGAAAACCATCCTTGTCCATGTGCAGGATCTGGCGAAAAAAGCCGTCGGTGGTTTGCGTATTCGTGTCCATGGTGACTTGCACCTGGGCCAGGTGCTGGTGATCAAGGGCGACGCTTATCTGATCGATTTCGAGGGTGAGCCCGCGCGACCACTTAGCGAACGCCGTGGCAAGCACAGTCCGTACAAGGATGTCAGCGGCGTGCTGCGTTCTTTCGACTACGCCGCAGCGATGACCATCAACGTGCACAACGTCGATCACAGTTCGGAATCCGAAGACGCTCGCCGTCGGGTGGCGCAACGGTATCTGCTTGAGGCGCGCGCAGCATTTGTCGAGGCATATCGCCAAGCGACAGCTAGTCTTGATCATGCCTGGCAGGATCCTGAAGGTGCCGACGCCGCGCTTGCGCTGTTCGGTCTGGAGAAGGCGGCCTATGAAGTGGCCTATGAAGCCGAAAATCGCCCCACGTGGCTGCCCGTGCCGTTGCACGGTTTGTATGGGTTATTGACGGGGCTTAAACCCTTTTCCGATCTTGGTGGAGAGTAGTCATGAGTTTCTCGAACAAGGAACAGGGTCACGCTAAAGAAGCGTTACTGCCGTCGACGAAAGACATCGACGCGCTGGTACGTGCGGAACACCCGGATCCATTTTCCATTCTTGGCCCGCACGGCGATGGCGCTGGCGGGCAGTTCATTCGAGCCTATCTACCCGGTGCGCTAAGCGTTGCCGTGCTGGCCAAGGACAGCGATGAAGAACTCGGCGCGCTGGAGCAAACCGAGACGCCGGGGCTGTTTGTTGGCCACTTCAATGGGCAGCCGCGCTATCGCTTGCGCACCCGTTGGGCCGGTGGTGAGCAGGTTGCCGAGGATCCTTACAGCTTCGGGCAGTTGCTTGGCGAAATGGATTTGTATCTGTTCGCCGAAGGCAATCACCGTGACCTCAGTGCCTGCCTCGGCGCACAACTGAAAACGGTTGATGGCGTCGACGGTGTACGTTTCGCAGTGTGGGCGCCGAATGCGCGGCGGGTCTCGGTGGTCGGTGACTTCAACGTCTGGGACGGTCGTCGCCATCCGATGCGTCTGCGCCATCCTTCCGGGGTATGGGAGTTGTTTATCCCGCGCCTGCAAGCGGGGGAACTGTACAAATACGAGATACTGGGTGCTCACGGGATTCTGCCGCTCAAGGCTGACCCGATGGCGCTGGCCACCAGCCTGCCGCCGGACACGGCGTCGAAAGTCGCCGCGCCATTGCAGGTCAATTGGCAGGATCAGGACTGGATGAGCAGCCGCCACGAGCGGCAGAAACATGCGGCGCCGCTGTCAATCTACGAGCTGCATGCCGGGTCGTGGCAATGCGAGCTGGATGATCTCGGTGAAGTGGCACGCCAGTACAGCTGGCCGGAACTGGCTGAACGGCTGATTCCGTACGTCAAGGAACTGGGTTTCACCCACATAGAACTGATGCCGATCATGGAGCATCCATTCGGTGGCTCATGGGGTTATCAACTGCTCTCGCAGTTCGCCCCGAGTGCGCGTTATGGCACGCCGGAGCAGTTCGGCGAATTCGTCGATGCCTGCCACCGTGCCGAGATCGGGGTGATCCTCGACTGGGTGCCGGCGCACTTTCCAACCGATACCCACGGTCTGGCCCAGTTCGACGGCACGGCGCTGTACGAATACGCCAATCCGCTGGAAGGTTTCCATCAGGATTGGGACACGCTGATCTACAACCTCGGGCGCACCGAAGTACATGGCTACATGCTTGCCTCGGCGTTGCATTGGTTGAAGCATTTTCACATCGACGGTTTGCGCGTCGATGCGGTGGCCTCGATGCTTTATCGCGACTATTCGCGCAAGGCTGGCGAATGGGTGCCGAACCGCCATGGCGGACGTGAAAACTTGGAAGCAATCGACTTCCTGCGCCACTTGAACGATGTTGTTGAGCTCGAAGCGCCGGCTGCCTTGGTGATCGCCGAGGAGTCCACCGCGTGGCCGGGCGTCAGCCAGAGTACGCAGCAGGGCGGCCTGGGCTTTGCCTATAAATGGAACATGGGCTGGATGCACGATTCGCTGCATTACATTCAGCAGGACCCGGTCTACCGCGCCCATCATCACAACGAGCTGAGTTTTGGTCTGGTTTACGCATGGTCCGAGCGCTTCATCCTGCCGATTTCCCATGATGAAGTGGTGCACGGCAAGCATTCGCTGATCGATAAGATGCCCGGCGACCGCTGGCAGAAGTTTGCCAACCTGCGCGCCTACCTGAGTTTCATGTGGACCCATCCGGGCAAGAAGCTGCTGTTCATGGGTTGCGAGTTTGGTCAGTGGCGTGAGTGGAATCATGATCAACAGCTCGACTGGTATCTGCTGCAGTATTCCGAGCACAAAGGCGTGCAGAAACTGATCGGCGACCTCAATCGCTTGTATCGCGAAGTGCCGGCGCTGCACGATCAGGATGACGCGCCGCAGGGGTTTCAGTGGCTGATCGGTGACGATGCGATCAACAGCGTGTATGCCTGGTTGCGTTGGAGCAAGGACGGCGAGCCAGTGTTGGTGGTGGCTAACTTCACGCCGGTGCCGCGTCAGGCGTATCGCGTTGGCGTGCCGTTTGCCGGGCGCTGGACCGAGCTGCTCAACAGCGACGCCGACACCTACGCCGGTTCCAACTATGGCAACGGCGGCGGGGCGTTTACCGAAGAAGTACCGAGCCACGGCCAGGCAATGTCACTGGAGCTGAACCTGCCGCCGCTGGCGGTGTTGATCTTGCGACCGCAGGGCTAGCCAGGCGCCGCATAACCTGTGGGAGCGGGCTTGCCCGCGATGAGGGCGTGACATTCAATATGACTGTTGGATGATCCAGCGCCATCGCTGGCAAGCCAGCTCCCACAGGGATCTTTGGTGATCCGAAGATCACCAACGCATCCGCACACCCAAACTGCCTATCAGCCCATTCAAATCATTGTCATCGACGTCACTGCTGTAATCGGCGCTGACGTACAGGCTGACCACGGGTGTCACCCGTGCCACCAGTCCCAGTCCCAATTCCACAGTTGATGACTTGCGACTGCTGCTGATTTTGTCGACCTGGTCCAGGGTCACCGTGCTGCCGGTATACACCGTGTGCCACAGATTGGTCCGCACATAGGGTTCGACCGGCAAACCGTTCAAGTCATAACTGCCTTTCAACCGTGCGCCGACGCGACCGCTCCATGAGGTCAGGTCGCTTGACGACGCATTGCCGGAGCCTGCTGACGGTGTGTCCAGGGTGATGCGCTGATTGATCAGTTGCGCCTGCGGTTCGACCACCCAGTTTTCGCTCAAGCCAATCGGGTAGCCGCCCTCGACCGAGAAGGTGATCGCGCTGCCTTCGGTGGCTTGCCGCGCACCTTGTTGGTTGCGACTGAATCCACTGACTCGCCCGCCGCTCGCCGAGAGGTCGACGTGCCAGCCTTGCGCCCCCGTCAGGCTGTAATAGGCGCCGAGGCTCTGGCCCTCCAGATTCAGGGTGACGGTGGACGGGTCGGCGAGGGCACGACTGGTGAGCGGGCCGTTGCCGTTGGCCTGAATCTGGTTGACACCGCCAATCAAACCGATGGTCTGGGTGGCGCCGCTGCCGCTTTGCAGTGTCAGGATTGCAGGACCTTTTGAATGGCCACCGCCGGGTACTGCGAAACCTGATGACAGCACGTCGATTTGCGCTTGGCGGGAGCTTTGGCCGTAGAACCGCTCCCAGACTCCGGGCGCGAGGTCTTCGGTGATCAGGCGGGAGCCTTGCAGGTCAGGGCGCTGGCTGAAGCGTTGCGGACCGGGGGTGATCACCGTCGCGGGCAAGGTCATCACCGGGACGTTCTCTCGATACCAAGGGGACGTTTCATCCGCCGCAGAACCGGCCTGCGCCTCCATGGATGAGCACAGCAAGATAGAACTCGATACTGTGCAAAAAGTGATTTTGATCTCGTGTGGGGTGATTGACGTTTTCATGGAGGTCTACCTTGCGGGCGCATGCAGCATCTCGATGTGGCGCCTCTCCTACCCCGAACGAGGGGCGACCGAATGGAGCGAGGCAAACCGTGGGCGCTCGATTTCGCGAGAGTCCGTAGGCTTGCCCCGGTTAGGATTCCGGGGGTAGTAAGGTAGAGATAAGAAGAGTGAAGGGCGCGCGTCAAGAAATTGAACGATGAGCGGTAGTGGCAAATTGTCCGACGCAAGCGTTTGTTTTTCTGCACATAACTAAGTGGTTGTTTGCATAGAAAAACGTAATGAAAGTGCCGGCCCAGAGCATTTTCTTACCGACGGAAGGTTCACCAGCTAATGCGAATTCCGATGTTTCCCGACATGCCGTGCAAGTCATTGCTGTCAATATTGCGGCTGTAATCGGTGCTGGCGTAGACACTCATTGCGCGGTCGAGGGTCAGCACCACACCGAACCCGACATCCGCCGTTGAGGATTTTTGCTCGGTGCTGATCACATCACTGTCGTCGAAAGTCACCGAATCGGTCCCGGAAAATGTATGCCACAGGTTGGCACGCAGATACGGCTCCAGCGGCATACCGCTGACCTGATAGCGACCCTTGAGTCGCGTGCCGAGGCGACTGGTCCAGGCGTCGCCGGAGTCGAACGACACTCGGGAAATGCCATCGTCCTGGCTGTCGAGGGAGATTTTCTGGTGGATGACTTGCACCTGCGGTTCGACTACCCAGGTGTCGTTGAGCGCAAAGGGATAACCGGCTTCCGCCGAGAGCGTCAGCGCATGCCCGCGATTGTCCAGTTCAACACCGCGGTCGGAATGGCTGTCGCCGTCGAAGCGGGTGCCCATCACCACCGTGTCGATGTACCAGCCATACGGATCAGTCAGCGTCCAGTACAAGCCATAACTGTCGCCTTCAAGTTTGACCTTGCCGGCGCTGTTGTCCTGAAAACCTTCATTGAAGCCTTCGACATCACCTTGCAAGCGGCTATGGCCAACAAAGAAACCGAGACGTTGGGTCTGGCCACCCGAGGTCAGCGAGCTGTACAGGTCGTTGCCAACCTGAAAACCATTGAGTGAGCCGTCCAGGCGCGGCGTGACGGTGCCGGCCCAGGTCTGATCGAGGTTTTTGCCATAAACCCGACCCCAACCTGCACCGAAGGCGCCGGTCTCGCTGAGCAAGCGCTGATCGCCCTGGCGGTCATGGAATGTACCCAGTGCGTTGAGCGTCAACTGCGCCGCAGCGGGTGGCAGCACCGACCAGGTCGGGACTTCCGGACGATAGAGAGGAATTGGCTCGGCACCCGGCACAGCCGCCGGCAGGACAGGCAGTGCCGCCAGTGCCGGTGGCGCCGGGTTAGGCGCGAGTTCGCCGGGTTCGCCGGGTTCGCCGGGTAAGCCAGGTGAGCTGGCAATAGGCGTGATGGCCGCCGCGACGGGGGTGGTCACTACCGGAACCAGAATCGGCGGCAACGCTGGATCGGGATTCGGCACGCTGATCACCTGCGGCGCAACCACAGCTGAGCGCAAGTACCAACTGTTCTGCGTACCGGCAGTCACGCCGCCCTTGAACAAGTAGTAATCGTAGGCGCCGGCAGACACCGGGCCACTGAGGGTAAACGCGTTATCGGTACTGACCGTGCTGTCCTGCGCCTGCACCAGTTGGATGCCGTTGGCCTGGGTCAGTGCGCCGAGTCCGCCGACGTTACTGACGCTGATCACCGTGGCACCGCCGAGGCTGCCGTCGTTGACCACCAGTTTGTCACTCGGCGAATCATCGCCAGCCACCACACTTTGCAACAGTAACTGACCGCTGTTGCCGACATAGTTGCCCTGAACCGTGAGCGTGTCGTCGGTGCGGCTGTTGTTGCGGGTGAGGTCAATGGTGCCAGCGTTATTGAACGTCACCGCTTGCCCGGCCACTGCGGGAGCGACAGCCCCTTGCGTCGCGAGCACAACGCTGCTCGCATCGATATTCAGCACGCCACTGCCGGTTCCGGCGTCGCCCAGTACCAGGCTGCTCGCGCCCAGATCCAGTTGCGAACTGTTACTCAGATTGACGGTTTCCCAGTTGATAAACCGCGCGGGCAGGGCTGTGCGCGTATTGTCGAAAGTCAGCACATCGGTACCGACACCGCCATTGACGCTGGGAGTCAGCGCGAGAATGCTGTCGTCAAGGTTGCGCAATGTGGCGCTGTCATTGCCGGCGTCCATAAGGATTGCCGAGCGGATAATGCCTGCGCCGTCCCACAGCAAGGTGTCATTGCCTGTGCTGGCGCGGATCTCGCCGCCGATTTCACCACCGGTCACGGTGATACTGTCGTTGCCGCCGCTAACACTGACATTGCCGCCAACGCGCCCGCCGGAGACGATGATGGTGTCGGTGTCAAAACCAGTCACCAGGTTGCCGATAATCTGCCCGTCGGACAGATCGAAAATATTTTTGTCGAGTTTCATGTCGACCCTGCCGATGCTGCCGCCGGTCATGCGCGCGACATCACCGTCCTCGAAAGCACCGACGATGGTGCCGCCGGTCATCAGGAAGGTGTCGCGACCGTCGCCCTGAGCCAAAGAGCCTATCGAACCGCCGGACATCACGAAATCATCAATGCCATTGCCTTGGCCGACGGCGCCGGTGATGACGCCGGAGTGTATGTCGACGCGGTCGGCACCATCGCCGAAGGTCACGCTGCCGTTGATCCGGCCTGTGCCATTGGTGGGGAGAGTCAGGATGTTGTTGCCCGCAAGGTCGGTCAGTGAACCGCTGGTGCCGCTGTCACAGGTGAAGGCATCGTTACCTGCGCCGGGCGTCAACACGCAGGCGGACCAGGCCGGCGGGCTGACGAGCAGCAGGATGGAAGCGGGCAGCAGTAAAGTGTGCGGCAAAGCCTTCAAAGAATTTATAGATCGCATGTTGGCAATTTCCATGGAGGAACCAGTGGGTATTAATCCTTGGATGGGTGCCTGATCTAAAAAACCTCTGAACTGCTGATGAACTACGTGAGATCTGAACCCTAACGTTATGAAAGTGCTGTCCTTGGCCTTTACAGGTGTAGAGGGTTTTTCCGGCGTCGGACAGCATGTCTGACGAACGGTCCTGCACAATGTAATGCTAGAGATGCACTTCAACCGCCAGCGGCAGGTGATCCGACAGGTGTGTCCAGGGCTTGTTGCCAAGGATTTGAGGGTCATGACTGCTGGCGTTGCGCAGGTAGATCCGGTCCAGACGCAACAAAGGAAACCGTGCCGGATACGTCTTTGCCGGGCGGCCGTGGTGGCGCTCAAAGGCTTCGTGCAGATATTCACGACGGGCGAGGGCGGCGTTGCCGTGCAACTGCCAATCGTTGAAGTCGCCAGCGATGATCACCGGTGCGTCGTCCGGAAGGGATTCGAGCAACTGGCAGAGCAGTTGCAGCTGCAATTGACGATGGCTTTCGAGCAGACTCAAGTGCACGCAGATCGCGTGCACTTCAGCGTGCCCCGGCACATCCAGCACACAGTGCAATAGGCCACGGCGTTCGGGGCCGGTGATCGAGACGTCGAGGTTGCGGTATTCGCGGATCGGGTATTTCGACAGCAACGCATTGCCGTGATGGCCGTCGGGATAGACCGCGTTGCGCCCGTAGGCGAAATCGCTCCACATGCTGTCGGCGAGAAATTCGTATTGCGACGTTTGTGGCCATTCGTTGTAGCGGTTCGAATGCCGCTCGTGTTCACCCACTACTTCCTGCAAAAACACCAGATCGGCCGAAGTGCTGCGTACCGCTTCACGCAATTCCGGCAGGATGAAACGCCGGTTGAACGCGGTAAAACCCTTGTGGGTATTGACCGTCAGCACCCGCAGACGATGAATGGCGGGTGCGTCGACGAGGTGAGGCTGGGGATCGCTGGACACGGTTACTCCTCTGAATCCTGAGTGCCTGTTCATGCGACTGATGGGTGGGGGTGGCAGTTCCGTCGGAATGCGCACACCCACCGGTGGAGTTGCCCCATTCTGTTGCGAGGGGGATGTGCCAAGGCGTAGCCCGGCAATTCCAGACTATCCAGCACGCGATTCACCGCCAACTCTCCCAGCATGATCAGTTGCGCAATCCCCGACAGCGTCCGGCGCTGTGACGCTGGCAAGAGACGGGCGAAGTCTTGGGCGATGGTTTTGGCCGAGGCGAGTGGTTCGCAGGCGTCGACCAGCAGCTCCTCGTTTTTAAAATCCGCGGTAACGGCGTACATCCTGCGGGTTTGACGTGGCGGTGGGGGTGAAGCCGGGTGGGCAGAGGTAGTGATCGAGGGCGCGGTCGGCGGCGTCGTTGAGTTTTTTTGAATCAAGGGATTCGTAGGGGGAGGTGGGGTCGGTTTCGGGTGGGTTGGGCGTGGGTTTTATCATGGTGAAGCTCCGTGGTTGATTAGGCCGCCACGGCTCATCGCTAAACAAGTAAAGGTGGCGGCTGTACGCAGGTTAACGATCCGGGTCACAGAAACCCCGGGTAGACCCGAAGGTTTCCCGCGCACAGCCACCATGACGCCAATTGCAGGAACGACAGAAGCTGCAGTTGAGGCTGGGCATTGTGACGTCTGTAAAGTGCCGGATCGCTAAACCCGATCGCTGATTCGTCAGCGACCGATCCACGATAGAGATCCCGCCCAAAGCGCACAAGCCGGCGGATTCTTGCGTAGCTGTAGGCAAAGGCGCAAGGATTTGTAGCCTGGAACCCGTGTCTGCAAGTGTCTTTTAAACATGGCCGTTTAAAAGCAAGAATCGTCGCCTTCGGCGACTCACGGGTAGTTCAGACGAAAACAATCTCATACGGCAAACGCATCCGCTCAAGAATCACCGGCGGCAGCATGGGGGCGATGCCGAGTGCCGGTTCGCCCTTGAGCTGGCTGGCGTAAGCGTGGGTGGCGTGGCTTTTGCGGGCGACCGTCCAGGTGTCGAGGCGCAGTTTTCTAGCTCGCTGCCAGGGGATCAATTGCTGGTCGCGCTCTGGCCAATGCCATGCACAGACCGGTACTTCGTGGAAAGTCGCCCCGGCCAGTTCTGCGGCTTCGGCGGCGGCGCGACCGACTGCCTCATGGTCATTGTTGCCGTCACCGCGCCAAGTGCTGAACACCACGTCGCCGTGCCGCAGGTAACGGCCGATAAACTCGGTCAACTGGCTGTGCTGATCGCTCAGGGCGTTGTCGGTGAAGCCACCACGCACCCATTTCAGGCTGTGCATCGGCAAGCCGAGGCGGCGCAGGGCTTCGACGCTTTCCTGCGGGCGGAATACGCTCAGGCGTTTTTCCGACCATTGTCGCGAACCGGGATGGCTGGCGCTGCCATCGGTGATGGAAAGCAACTGCAGTGGATGACCCAGGCTTGAGAGTAATTGCAGCAGGCCGCCGCAGGTCACCACTTCGTCGCCGGGATGCGGCGCAATGATCACCGCGCGTGCGCCGGTGGGCACCAGGGTGCGGGTGTTGATGATGGGAATATTGTCGAGTTGCGCCGCGCTATTCCAGATTTGCGCCGACGAAGGACCTTCAGTTAGCGATAACGGTTTCATGGGTGTGACGTCCTTGTTTGTCTCGCCCTCGATCGCGCTCACCGTCATGAAATCCGACGTGGTCGACCCCTGAAGGCTGGTTGATTGCCTGGCAGCGCTCCGAATCCTGGATTGCCGCGCACAGGAGTATTGCCCATGAATTCAGATTCGTCGCGTCACAGATCAATCTGATCCGGTTTTTTTGCGTCCAACTGTGCCAGGTGACGCAGATAGTCGCCAAAGCCGCCGCGGGCCCGACTGTCCAGGCGAGCGCTGGTGTGAACCTGCGGGCGATGACTCCAGGCGATGTTGGCACCGACCAGTTCCAGCTCCCGGACCAGTTGCACATCTTCGTCGCACGCCAGCGGTTTAAAGCCTCCGGCCCATCGATAGGCGTCAGCGCTGATGCCCAGATTGGCGCCGTGGATATGCCGATGACCATCGCAGGCCCGATAGTTTCGGTGATAGTGGATTTGCGCCGCTTCATCGAACGACTCATGCCAGCGCTCAACGGTGACCGTGCCGCACACCGCGTCCGCGCCCAGCCCGAGTTGAGCCACCAGCCAGTCATCGGCGACCCGGCTGTCAGCATCCGAGCAGGAGATCCAGCGCGCGCCGCGCTCCAGTAACAGTTGGGCACCGGCGGCGCGGGCCTGGCCGACGTTGCGGGCCTCAATGTGCAGACTCTGCACTGGGTAGCGGCTGACGATTTGCGCCGAGCGATCAGTGCAGCTGTCGAGCACCACCAGCACTTCGACTCGCTCACCAGCGAGCAAACCGTGCTGGCTGGCGCGTATGGCCGCACTCAGGCATTCGTCGAGCAGGTCTTCTTCGTTGTGCGCCGGGATCAGAATGCCAATCATCGCAAGCCCTCCAATGCCGCCACCGAGCGCGGTTCGCGGCTCCACACCTCGAGAATGAAGTCCGACTCCTGGTGCAGCGCCACACGCGGCAGCCGCAATTGTTCGTGAATCAGATCGTGAACCTGCCTCGCGTTCAGCGGGCAGCCTTCAATGGGCGGGCGCCAGTGACAGGCCAGCAATTGCCCGTCGGCCGTCAGTGAATCGCTGATCCGACGGATCACTTCTGTCAGATCCTTGCCATCGAGGTAGTAACCGATTTCGCTAAATACAATCAGGTCGAATTTTTCCTCCGGCCAGTCGCCGGGCAAGCGGCTCTGGCGGACTTCGGCGTGATCAAACAAGCCCAATCGGGTTCGCGCCAGTTTCACCGCAGCACTTGCCGTGTCACAGCACAACAGTCGGTCACAACGGCTGGCCAGTTCTGCGCTCAACTCGCCGTTGGCACAGCCCGGTTCGAAAATCGCCCGATAGTGCGCTCGAGGCAACGCCGCGAGGGTAATAGCGCGTTTGCGCTGTTCATACCAGCGTTCGCGGAAGGCCCAAGGGTCATCGTTGCCTGCGAACAGGCCTTCGAAATATCGATCCTCGACGCTCATAAGAACACCACTTCGAAGGGTTGGAGTAGACGCTCGAGAATATGCGGCGCGAGGACCGGGGCGAGTCCGGCGGCGGGATCACCTTCCAGTTGACTCGCAAAGGCCTGCACTGCGTGGCGTTTGCGTGCGACTTGTTCGGGCGTCAGCAGAATCTTGCGTGCTCGTTGCCACGGCACGACCGCGTCTTCGGGGGTTGCCCAGTGCCACGTCCACACGGGCAGTTCGTGGCAGCTTGCCCCGACCCTGCGCGCAGCGTCGGCACTGGCGCGGCCGACGGCTTCGTGGTCGCAATGGCCGTCTTCACGCCAAGTGGTAAACACCACATCGCCGGGACGTAGATAGCGCTCGATAAAGTCGCTCAATGCAGGCTCCTGAGCGGCCACCTGGGTGTCGGCGAAACCACCGCGCAGCCATTTCAGTTGATGCATCGGCATGCCGAGCCGGCGCAAGGCTTCGGCGGACTCTTGCGGACGAATCACGCTCAAACGCTCCACCGGCCAGCGCTCCGAGCCGGGGTGACTGGCGCAGCCGTCGGTGACCGAGATCAGTTGCACTGGACGGTCGGCGGCGGCAAGCAGTTGCAACATGCCGCCGCAGCCCAGCACTTCATCGTCCGGGTGCGGTGCAATGATCACCGCCCGGGCGCCCGCAGGCACAAGCTCGAGGATATCGATGCTGTCCAGTTCCGCCAGATGCCGCGAGTTCTGCCATTGCTGCAGGGACGTGCCGTGACCCACGATCGGATTGTCTTTCTGCGCGGCGTTCATAGCGTCCAGGCCTCAGCAGATTGCGCGGCAACTATTTGGCCGAGGGCGGCGAGGTCGCGTTCGGCGTGGCTTTGCCGCAGGAACACGGGCAAGTCGGCGATGAGGCGGGCGAAATGCCGATCCTTGCAATACGGCCCGGCGCCCAGCGCGCGGCCAGCTTCGCGAATCACCTGCTCAGCCGACTGTTCGACCACGGCGCGGGCGCGACGGGCGAGGAGTTCGGCGCTCTCTTGCGGATGCGCATCGATGTGCAAGGCGCTGAAACGCAACACATCGGCAGCCGCCTGCAACGCCGTATCGACCGCGCCGAGGTGGGCGAGGGCGTGTGGTTCCTGTCGTTGCGTGCACTGTTGGCGCAACACTTCGGCAATCTGCCGTGCCGCGCCATACCAGCAGGCGGCGATGCCGATCCCGCCCTGCCAAAACCCTGGACGTTGCAGGTAGTCGCCGGGATTGCCAATGGCCTGGGCTTCGGCGCCGTCGAATAATACTTCGACGCTACCGGTGGCGCCCATGCCAACCGCTTGCCAGCCTTGATCGGTGATGGTCACGCCCGGTTGATCGAGTGCGACCGCAACCAGTTGCTGTTGATCATCGGCGTCCCACGCAGTAAGCAGCGCATGGCTGAGAACGGCGGCGCCAGAACACCAGGCCTTGCGTCCATGCAACGTGACCAAGTGACCGGCGGGTCTCACTTGCACCCGCGCCTGCGGCGGTTCTGCCGCCCACATGCCCCACGTGCTGCCCGGCGTCGGCGAACCGCCCAGTTGCTCGATGATTGCCAGTGCGTCGGTGTGGCCTTCATAGAGTTTGCACAGCCCCAGATCGTGGCCGCTGACAGTGGCCAGATGCTGCCACCGCTGCAGCGTGTGACCGCTGCCCGGTAGCGGCAAGCGGTCGAGCCCTGCCTCGACCATCGCCCGCAAGCAACCACCCAGCGCTACGGTATCGCTGTAGTCCGGGGGGCGGCGGGCGAGATAGTTTTGCAAGTCCATATCAATCTTCTTCATCACGTTGCAGTTCAAACAGCAGCAGCGAACGCCCGGTGACCGAGTACTCGTGGCCGAAGTCGAATCGTTCCTGACCACGGATCGACGGCTGATTGGTGTCGATCATGCACGTCCAGAAACTGCCCTCAGGCACTTCCGGCAAGGTGAAGTTGACGACGTCGTGGTGGGCGTTGACCACCAGCAGCAGGGTCGCATCGGCGCCCTTGCGGCGGATGCCGGTTTCCTGCGCGCGGCCATCGAGCAGCATGCCCAGACAACGGTTATTGGCGTCGTGCCAATGTTCGGTGGTCATCTCGGTGGCATCGGGTGCCAGCCAGGTCACGTCCTTGACGCCGATGTCTTCGTTGTATTCGCCAACCAGGAAACGGCCACGGCGCAGGATCGGGTAAGCAAGGCGCAACTTGATCAGACGTTTGACGAATTTCAGCAGGGCTTTGCCGTCCTCGCTCAGGTCCCAATTGACCCAGCCGATTTCGCTGTCCTGGCAATATGCGTTGTTGTTGCCGTCCTGAGTCCGCGCGAATTCGTCACCGGCGACGATCATCGGTGTGCCTTGGGACAGCAGCAGGGTGGCGAAGAAGTTACGCATCTGCCGATGACGCAGGGCATTGATCTCGGGATCGTCGGTCGGGCCTTCGACGCCATGGTTCCACGACAGGTTGTTATTACTGCCGTCCTGATTGTTCTCGTCGTTGGCCTCGTTGTGCTTGTCGTTGTACGACACCAGGTCATTGAGGGTGAAGCCGTCGTGGGCGGTGATGAAGTTCACCGACGAATACGGCCGCCGTCCACGCTGGTTGAACATCTCGCCGGATGCGGTCATGCGGGCGGCGAAGTCGGCTACCTGGCCGTCGTCACCTTTCCAGAACGCACGCACGGTGTCGCGGAACTTGTCGTTCCACTCGACCCAGCCCGGCGGGAAGTTACCGACCTGATAACCGCCCGGGCCGCAGTCCCAAGGTTCGGCGATCATTTTCACCTGACGCAGCACAGGGTCCTGACGGCAGGCCACGAGGAAGCTGTGACGCTCGTCAAACCCGTCGTGATAGCGACCGAGAATGGTCGCCAGGTCGAAGCGGAAACCGTCGACATGCATTTCACTGGCCCAATAACGCAGCGAGTCGGTGACCATCTGCAATACACACGGGTGACTCAGGTCCAGAGTGTTGCCGGTGCCGGAATCGTTGATGTAATAGCGTTTGTCATCCGGCATCAAGCGGTAGTACGACGCGTTGTCGATACCGCGCATCGACAGGGTCGGGCCTTGCTCATTGCCCTCGGCGGTGTGGTTGTAGACCACATCGAGGATGACTTCGAGGTTGGCTTCGTGCAGGTGCGCGACCATCTCCTTGAACTCGGCGATCTTGCCGCTGGCCAGATAGCGCGGGTCCGGGGCGAAGAACGCAATGCTGTTATAACCCCAGTAATTGGTCATGCCCTTGTGCAGCAGATGCTGGTCGTTGACGAAAGCGTGGATCGGCAGCAACTCCACCGACGACACCCCGACGCTGCGAATGTGCTTGAGCACATCGTCATTCATCAAACCGGCGAAGGTGCCGCGCACATTTTCCGGAACCGATGGGTGCCGCATGCTGATGCCGCGCACATGGGTCTCATAGATGATGGTTTTGTCCCACGGCACGCTGACGCGCTGGTCGTTGCCCCAGGTGTGCGCCGGATCGATGACCTTGCACTTGGGTACAAATGGCGCACTGTCGCGTTCGTCGAAACTGAGGTCGGCGTCAGGGTGGCCGATGGTGTAGCCGAACAGCGCTTCCGACCATTTGAGTTCGCCAACCAATTGCTTGGCGTAGGGGTCGATCAGTAGTTTGTTGTGGTTGAAGCGGTGGCCGTTGGCGGGGTCATACGCGCCATAAACGCGGTAGCCGTAGATCATCCCTGGGTGCGCATCGGGCAGGTAACCGTGATAAATCTCGTCGGTGTATTCCGGGAGTTCGATGCGTTCGAGTTCGACTTCGCCGGCATCATCGAAGATGCACAGTTCAACCTTGGTGGCGTTGGCGGAGAACAGGGCAAAGTTCACCCCCAAGCCATCCCAGGTCGCGCCGAGCGGGAAGGGCAGACCCTCACGAATTCTCGATGGTTCGGCGTGTGTGGCGGGCTCGGCTTTATTTGGACGGGTCATGATTGCTCCTGCAAAATTCGGGTAGTTCGTTTTACACAAGCCCCTGTGGGAGCGAGTCTGCTCGCGAAGGCGGTAGGTCAGCTAACAGCGATGTCGGATGTACCGACGTCTTCGCGAGCAGGCTCGCTCCCACAGGTGTTTGTGTGCTTTTTTCAGGGCGAATGAGCCCTCGGTGGCGAGCACGCTCGCCACACAGTCGTTCAGTTCAATACTCGGAAGAGCGTCAGTTCGCCTGGGGCTTGCGTGCGGCTCGCGGTTTTTTCTCGGCGGCTTTTTCGCCCGGCGGGATCACCGAGGCAGCGCTTGCAGGCTTGGCCTTGGACGCCGTTTTAGGTTTTGCCGCTGCGGTTTTGCTGTCTGCTGTCTTGGTGGTTGCAGACTTGCCAGCGGTTTTACTGCCGGCAGCCTTGGGCGATTTTTTCGGCGCCAGTGCTTCGGCCTCGGCCAGTTTGCGCGCCATCTCCCAGTGGCGTTCTTCCTGGCCTTGCGGCTGACCTTCAGATTCCCAGATCTGATAGGCGAACTCGCGAATGCGTTTATCGTCGGTACTCATCGCAATACTCCTGAACTGAACTCACGCTTAGGTTAAGTGTTGGATATAGAGATTGACCGGGACATCCCCCAGCGCGTCGCTGACTTTCAACTCCCTGTTTTTTGTGACTGCGCGGGTTGCAAAAAGTCCCTTCAGGTTTGTGTCAGAGGCGGCGAACGGTAAAACCACTCGCGTATCGCCCCAGCGCAGCGCATCGACCTGCGGTACAGCACTGTTTTCCAGCAAGCTCGCGCAGCGAATCGGCACGATGACGATAGCTTGCAGCCCTGCATGTTCGCGGACAAAGGCGAGCACGTTGTGCGCTTGGCTGCCCAGCACCTCCAGGGCCTGATACGAGCCGCGGCGGAACAACTCGGCATGCTCGACGCGCAGGTTCAGTACCTGAGCAATCAAGGCCTGCTTGATGCGCCCGTCACGCCAATCGTGCAGCCACTCCCCGACCGGTAACGCTGCTTCCAGGGCGTGCTCGCGAGCGGCGTAATCCACCGGCCGACGATTGTCCGGATCGACCAGGCTGAAGTCCCAGAACTCGTTGCCCTGATACAAATCCGGTACACCCGGCACGGTCATGCGCAGCAAAGTCTGCGCCAAGCTATTGAGCGCGCCGGCGGCGGCGATGCTGTGGACGGTCTTGTGCAGGGCCGCTCGCAGCAGTTCGCCTTCTTCGCCAGTGAGCAGTTTTTCGGTGAACGACTGCGCGGCGTTTTCATAGGCTTCATTGGGAGCGCTCCAACTGCTTTGCAGCTTGGCTTCGCGCAACGCTTTCTGTTGCCACTGCCAGATGCGTTTGGCGTAGTCAGCCAATCCGGCCTGATCGCCATCGTGCAGATCCAGCGGCCAACTGCCGAGCAGGGCTTGATAGAGAATCAGCTCATCGCCGGTCGAAGGCATTTGATCGTCACTGCGCACCGGGCGGGCGAGGGCGCGCCACAGTTCGATCTGTTCGGCGTACCAGTGGCTGCGCTCGCTGAGAACAGCGAGGCGCGCGCGGGTGTCTTCGCCGCGTTTGTGATCGTGGGTGGCGGTGGCCAGCAGGTTGTCGGGGAACTGCTCCAGACGCTGCTGATTGATCTCGTGGAAATCGCTGACCGGTGCGCTGAACTGTTCGGTGTTGTAGCCGACGTCATTGCGCGACAACAACACGGCCGAACGATACAGCGCCGTGTCTTCCACAGCTTTGGCGGCTGCCGGTGAAGTCAGTTGCTGGAAGCGTACGCAAGCGTGCTTGAGGATCTTGCGTGAACGCCCGCGCGGCTTCTGCCGCCACGGCGTGCCACCGAGCCAGGCCGCGACGCAGTCGAGCACCGGCCAGTCGCCTTCGCCGAGGGTCTGCCGCGCACCGTCCATGGCCTGCTGGAAAAACACCTCATCCTGGGCGGAACGGCCCATCGCGCTGATGTAGGTGCGATAGACCGGGAAGTGCACGATCAACGCCTGCAAGACCCGGCGGATCGAGCCGAGGGTCAGGTCGCGGGTCATCAAGTCATCGCGGGCCACTTGCAGTAACGCCTGCGCGACACTTTCGCAATCGCTGGCCAGCGAGCCGTTGAGGATCTGCTGACGCGCCAGTTGCGCCTCTTCGATGAACGCGGCAGGGCGCTCGGTGCGGCGTTGCCACAAGTCGCCGAGCACGTGTTCACCGTCGGGGTTGTGTTGCAGCAGCGACAGTTGATTCATGAACTCGTAACCGGTGGTGCCATCCACCGCCCAGTCGCGGCGCGGGGTTTCGCCGGCACCGAGGATCTTCTCGATGTAGATCGGCAAATGACGCC
The DNA here is from genome assembly GCF_017973755.1 of Pseudomonas sp. P42. Taxonomy (NCBI): domain Bacteria; kingdom Pseudomonadati; phylum Pseudomonadota; class Gammaproteobacteria; order Pseudomonadales; family Pseudomonadaceae; genus Pseudomonas; species Pseudomonas sp. P42. The sequence goes on from NZ_JACOPU010000006.1 coordinate 89,955, forward strand.
CCGGCGCGAGCAGATCGACACGGCGGCGCAGTTTGCGGCAATAACCACGCGGGTCGGCGAGGCCGTCGATATGGTCGATGCGCAGGCCATCCACCAAACCTTCGGCGATCAACTGGAAGATTTTGCCGTGAGTCGCTTCGAAGACCGCCGGACGTTCGACGCGCAAACCGCCCAGTTCGTTGATGTCGAAGAAGCGCCGCCAGTTGATGTCATCCGCCGCCGTGCGCCAACTGGCCAGGCGATAACTCTGGCGTTCCAACAACTGATGCAGCTTTTGGAAACCTTCTTCGGTGGTGGAGTCGTAATGCGCCAGATTGCTGCCAATGGCTGCGACAATCTGCGGCTCGCTTGCCAATTGCCGGAGCTCTTCTTTCAGAGGCATGGCCAGCGAATGGGCATCGGTCTGGTAGCTGAGTGAGCTGAAACGATCGGCCAGGGATTTCAGCGCTTCTTCGGATGTGAGCAGCTCGCCGTAATCGTTCGGGCAGATCGGGAAATGATGGTCATAGTGCTCGACATAAAAGCCGCCGGTTTGCGCATTGAACTGCAGCTTGAGCGTGCCCTCTTGCAGCGCGACACCGTAATCACTGCCCAGAAACGGCAACAGCAACTGGCCTTCCATCAATGGGTCCGGCGAGTGCCACTGAATGTCGAAGAACTCGCCGTAAGGGCTCAGACGCCCCCACTCCAGCAAATCCAGCCACCACGGATTGTCGTTGCCGCCGACCGCCATGTGGTTGGAGACGATGTCGAGGATCAGCCCCATGCCGTGTTCGCGCAGGGTACTGACCAAACGGCGCAGCGCAGGCTCGCCACCCAGTTCCGGATTGACTTGTGTCGGGTCGACCACGTCATAGCCGTGCATCGAACCGGCGCGCGCGGCGAGCAGTGGCGAGGCATAAATGTGGCTGATGCCGAGGCGGGCAAAGTACGGCACCAGTGGCACGGCTTGTTCGAGGGTGAAGCCTTTATGAAATTGCAGTCGCAGGGTGGCGCGCAACGCTTGGATGTTCGCTTGGTTCATTGGTCACGCTCGGCAGCTTGCAGGCGCGCGCACGCCAAGAGTTCCAGACGCCGCGCGGCATCCGCACCCTCAAGCAATGCTTCGCTGTTGCCGGGCAATCGCCGCGACCAGTTCGGGTGCGTGTCAATGGTGCCCGGCAGATTGGCTTGCTCGTCGATGCCCAGCGCATCCTCCAGCGGCAGCAGCACCAGCGGTGCTCGGGTATGGCCGAGGTAACGCACGGCGGCGTCGACAATTTGATCGGCTTCGTGGGACTCTTCGCGAAAATTCTGCGGGTCCTGACTCAAGGCACCGCGCAAGCCTTCGCGCTCACGCTGGCGGTAGCGACGCCATTCGATTTCGCCATTGGCATCGACAAAACCCAAGCGGGCGTTCCAGTCGATATCGCGGCCATGCCACCAGCCGTTGAGCGTCGGCAGGTCGTGGGTGCTGGTAGTCGCCAGTGCGTTGTCCGGCCAGTCGAGAATCGGTTTGAAATGGGTGTTGTTCTGTTCGAACAACAGCACTCGCATACCAAGTATGGAGCGGGCGATGAGTTTTTCCTGCAGGCCGTCGGGCACGGTACCGAGGTCTTCACCGAGCACGATGGCTTGATGGCGGTGCGACTCAAGGGTGAGCAAACGCAGCAAATCATCCACCGGGTAATAGAGGTACGCACCGTCGGCCGGCGCCGATCCATTGGGAATCACCCACAACCGCTGCAGGCCCATGACATGGTCGATGCGCAGGCCGCCGGCATGGGCGAAGTTGGCACGGAGCATTTCGATGAATGCACGAAAGCCATTGCGAATCAGACCTTCGGGAGAAAATGCGGAAATCCCCCAACCCTGACCGGAACGATTGAGGATGTCGGGCGGCGCGCCAACGGTCAGCGAGGCGAGCAGCTCATCCTGAAAACTCCAGGCCTGACTGCCACCGCCATCGGCACCGACCGCCAGGTCGGCGATCAGGCCAATACCCATGCCTGCACTGCGCGCAGCGGTTTGGGCGCGTTCCAGGCAGCGGTGGATCAGCCATTGGCAAAAGGCGAAGTAGCCGATGCGCTCGGCATACTCTTCGGCGAATGCTCCGAGGGCAGCGCCACGCGGGTCGTGCCAGTGCTCGGGCCATTCGCGCCAGTCAAGGCTCTCGCCACGGGCGGCGCGCATTTCCTGAATGGCTTCAAAGCGGCAGTGGTTTTCCAGCGCATCACCACCGGCGTGACGGAAACTGGCGAAGTCGGGGTGCAACGGATGGTCGCCAGCGACAAAGCCTTCATACAAGGCTTGCAGCAGTTTTTGTTTGGCGTCGGCGGCGGTCGGCCAATCGACCAGTTTCAGGTCTTCGAGTTGCGCGAACTGCGCCGCCAGGCCTGCGCTGTCGATAGCATCGCGCAGGGCGCGTTCGCCGAGAATCGCGCCGGGGGCGGCATACAGGGAATTCAGAAACAAGCGACTGGAAGGCGAATAAGGGCTGTATCGCCCGGTGTCGGCGCTGAACATCGCGTGCATCGGGCTGATCGCCAATGCATCGGCACCGCGCTCGCCGGCGACCCTGGCCAGTTCTTCCAGGGCCTGAGTATCACCGAAACCGCCGTCGCCAGCCCGACGCAGGCCATATAACTGCACGCTCAGACCCCAGGCGCGGGGGAGCGGGTTGTCGACCGCGTCGCCGACACTGAAGCAACGTTCCGGCGCCACGGCCAGCGTGAAGTACTGATCGTCAATGTGCACTTGCTGATAGCCGACCGGGACCACGCCAGGCAGCATGGCTTCGGAATCGAGTTTCAGGTTCATCCGCGAACCGTCTTCAAGGTGGATTTCACACGGCGTCTCGGGTTTGAAAAAGCGGGCCAGGTCAACGCTGACGCCCACGTCACTGGTCAGCAGCGGGGGCAGATGGCGGTCTTGCTGGACTTTTTGCAATTCAAGCAGGCTGGCGTCGATTTCCAGCGCCGTGCTGGCGGGGTGGCCTAGGCCGATCAGAACATTGCGCAGCACCGCCGGGGCGACTTTTTGTGGCCGCCCGTTGGCGTCAATCCAGTCGACGGCAAGGCCGGCTCGGCTGGCAAGAATTTCCAGTTGCGCATCGCTCATAGGCGCTCTCCATTCAGAGGTTGCAAGGGGGTTGCGGCCGTGAGGCTGACGAGCGCGCAATACGGTGGCAGCAGGCCTTCATCCGACAGTTCGACGGCGGGTGGCTTTTGAAACAGCCACACCGCGCCGGTCCGTGGAGGGTTGACCACTGCGGTATCGCTGAGGTTCAGGTCGATTCGCAGCTCACTGCCATCGCCCAGGCGCCAGCGCGCACTGACGGCCGCATAACCCAGCATTTGCGCGCCAAGGGCCTGTGTGCCACTGAGGTGCGGAATGATGTGCTGATGGCGCAATTGCAGAAGTTGCCGGTACAGCGCGAGGGTTTCCTGCTGTTGCGCGGTGCCGCCGTCTATCAGCTGTGGCTGCGAGGCGTGGAAGGTTTGCTCGGCATTGGGATCGGGAATCTGCTCGCGTTTATGCGGATCGGCGAAGGCGCTGAACGCGGCGAATTCATTGCGCCGGCCTTCGCGCACCAGCTCCGCCAGTTCGCCATGATGGCTGGTGAAAAACAGGAACGGCTGTTCGGCGGCGAACTCGTCGCCCATGAACATCAGCGGAATCATTGGCGACAACAGCAGCAACACGGTCGCGGCCTGCAAGGCTCGAGGGTCGGCCAGTTGATGCAGGCGTTCGCCAAAGGCACGGTTGCCGATCTGGTCATGGTTCTGCAAGAACAGCACGAAAGCGGTCGACGGAAGATGTTCGCTCGGTTCACCCCGAGGCTCGCCATGGCGGGTGATGTGGCCCTGAAACACGAAGCCCTGGCTCAGGCAGCGCACAAGTTGCTCGGTTGGCTGCAGCGCGTAATCGGCGTAATACGCATCGGTTTCGCCGGTCAGCAGCACGTGCAGCGCGTTATGCCCATCGTCGTTCCACTGCGCGTCGTAGTCCTCTTCGAGCAGGCTCGACTGGTTGAATTCGTTCTCCACGGTCAGCCAGACGTGCCGGGAAGGATCGACCTGCTGGCGGATGCGTCGCGCCAGTTCGCGCAGGAATTGCGGGTCTTCAATGGCATGCACCGCGTCCAGGCGTAACCCGTCGAAGCGGTATTCCAGCAGCCACATCAAAGCGTTTTCAATGAAAAAATCACGGATTTCCAGGCGACGGAAGTCGATTCCGGCGCCCCAAGGCGTGTGCTTGTCCTCGCGGAAAAAACCTTTGGCATAACGGTTGAGATAATTGCCGTCGGGTCCGAAATGGTTGTAGACCACGTCGAGAATCACCGCCAGACCATGGCCGTGGGCGGTATCGATCAGGTGTTTGAGCTGTTCGGGCGTGCCGTAGGACGCTTGCGGTGCGTAGTGCAAGACGCCGTCGTAGCCCCAATTGCGATCGCCGGGATACTGCGCAATCGGCATCAGTTCGATAGCAGTAATGCCCATTTCGGCCAGTCGCGCGAGATGCGTTTCAACTGCCGCAAAGCCGCCGAGCGCGCCAACGTGCAGTTCGTAAATCACCGCCTCGTGCCAGGGGCGACCGTGCCAGGCCAGGTGTCGCCATTGATAGGCGAGAGGGTCGACCACCACGCTGTGGCGATCGATGTCACCGTCCTGAGCTCTGGAGGCCGGGTCGGGCACCTCCAGCTCGCCATCGATGTTGTAACGGTAGCGAGTACCCGCCGGACAGCGGGTCTTGACCACAAACCAGCCGTCTGCCTGAGGCAGCATCGGCAGCGACTCTCCATTGTCCAGTTCTACACTGACGTAAAACGCGTCAGGTGCCCACAGCGCAAATTGTGTGTGTTCGGCGTCCAGCTTGATCGCGCCGTGGGGCCAGTTCTCTTGGGTCCGTAACGGCATCGTTAAAAAACTCCCTGCTTATTTGTGGTGAGCCTTACCCAGTGCCTTGGCGACCAGTTTTTCGTAAAGTTCAGCGTACGGTTCGACCGCTTTGCACCAGTTGAACGGCGCAGCCATAGCGCGGCAACGCATGGCGTTGAGCAGTTCAGGGAAAGCGAAAACCTTGAACGCCCGGCTCAGCGCTTCGCGATAGCTTTCAGGCGTGGATTCGTCGAAGAGGAACCCGGTCATGCCATTTTCAATGGTGTCGGCCAGACCCCCGGTATTGCGCGCTACGGGCAGCGAACCAAAGCGCTGCGCATACATCTGGCTCAGGCCACAAGGCTCATAACGCGAAGGCATCAACAGGAAGTCGCTGCCGGCAAACATGCGGCGTGCGTCAGTTTCGTTGAAGCCGATGCGCACACCGATCTGGCCCGGGAAGCGCAACGCCAGTTCACGCATGGCCTGTTCTTCTTCCGGTTCGCCACGTCCGATGATTGCGATCTGCCCACCGTTCTGCACGATGTACTCGGAGACAGCCTCGGTCAGGTCCAGGCCTTTCTGATAAACAAGGCGCGAAACCACAGCGAACAGCGGGCCAGTGGAGTCTTTCAGGCCAAACAATTGGCGAACGTGCGCGGCATTGACCGCTTTGCCTTCCCAGTCGCCGATGGCGAACGGCGCGAACAGGTGCGGGTCGGTTGCGGCATCCCAGCTTTCATCGATGCCGTTGGGAATGCCACTGAGCAAACCTTGCTGGGTTTTGGCGGCGAGAAAACCGTCGAGACCGCAGCCGAAATCCGGGGTGGTGATTTCCTGCGCGTAGGTCGCGCTGACCGTGGTGATGTGGCTCGAATAAGCCATGCCGGCCTTGAGGAACGACATCTTGCCGTAGAACTCCATGCCTTCCTGTTGCAGGGCATGGTTCGGGATGCCGAGTTCAGGGCACGAGCCCAGGCTGGTCACGCCTTGATAAGCCAGGTTGTGGATGGTGAACAGGGTTGGCGTACGCTGACCGCGCCAGTGCATGTAAGCAGGCGCCAGGCCAGCCGGCCAATCGTGGGCGTGCACCAGGTCCGGGCACCAGTGAATTTGCGCGAGGTTGGCGGCGATATCGGCAGCGGCCAGGCCCAGACGTGCGAAGCGAATGTGGTTGTCCGGCCAGTCGCGGCCGTTGTTGGCGCCGTAGGGCGAGCCTTCACGCTCGTAGAGTTCAGGGCAGATCAACACGTAGATCACCAGCCCGTCGGGCATGTCCATGCGCCCGATCTGGCACGGCGGCAGCGCTGCATGACCGCCGAGTTCGCCGATGATATGGATAGGGTTCTCGCTGTGCATCACCTGCGGGTAACCGGGGATCAACACCCGGACGTCGTGCAGATGCGCCATGGCGCGAGGCAGGGCGGCGGACACGTCACCCAGGCCGCCGGTCTTCACCAGATCGGCGATTTCCGAGGTCACGAACAATACTTTTTTCTTGTTGGGATTCTGACTGGCTACCGGTGTCAGTGTTTTGCTGCTCGGGACGTTGATCGACCGGCTGCCGGGAATGCTGACGGTGCTCGCTTCGCCTATCGACTGCTGAGCACGTTCTCCCTGAATGTCCAATGCCGCACTGATCATATGAATCTCCCGTGTTTTTGATCTGATTCTTGTCTCAAACAAACGATGTTCATGGCCAAATCCTGTGGCCGGGCGCAAACGCACCGCGCAGTGGGGAGCAAACGCTACCCAACACGCGCAAAGCAGAATGGGTGGAGAGGCCATTGCAAGGATTGCACCACTCGCTTCAGCCCTACCTTTGAGATGACCCGCCGGGCCCAGCAAAAGTTTCGACTTTTTTTCGAGTTTGTGACCGACAGTTTTTACCCCGCGAAAATGAGTCTAGGCCAGATCCTAGAGCGGGCCAGAGCAAATGGGTAAATTGTTCGACAATCGGTTACGTGGTGTTGCGAGTGAAGGTATGGAGAGGGAAACGCACCGACGAAGGGCAGGTTTTTTTGCCTGGTGGGGTCAAAACGGTGACCGAGCGGTCACGTTTTCGTGCTAGCGAGGAAGATGAGCGCACTGTTGTGGTGCGGGGAGTTTGTTGATAAGCCGATCACCTTGCCCTATGTAGGAACCGCCGAAGGCTGCGATCTTTTGATCCTTGTATCCGGGTTCAAAATCATAAGATCGCAGCCTGCGGCAGCTCCTACAGGGGGGCTCAGTTGAGCAGACGTATTGAGTCGCCCGCCGTCCAAGCCTGAATATCCTCGATCATTTGCGAAAAGAATTGCTGATAATTCTGCCGACTCACATACCCCACATGCGGGGTCGCCAGCACATTGTCGAGTGTGCGAAACGGGTGCAGCGCTGGCAGCGGCTCCTGATCGAACACATCCAGCGCCGCGCCGCCGAGCTGTTGTTTCTGCAAGGCCTTGATCAGCGCTGCTTCATCGACAATCGGGCCGCGGGCGGTGTTCACCAACAGCGCAGTCGACTTCATCCAGGCCAATGCCTGCGCATTGACCAGCCCACGACTGCGGTCGCTGAGCACCAGATGCACGGACAGCACGTCCGCCTGTTCAAACAATTGTTGCTTGCTGACATAGGTCACACCGGCTTGTTGCGCGCGCTCGGCCGTGAGGTTTTCGCTCCAGGCGATAACGCGCATGCCAAATACCTGCCCGAACTGCGCCACCCGTTGCCCGATGCTGCCCAAGCCGAGGATGCCCAGCGTCTTGCCATGCAAATCGCCGCCAAGGCCTTGTTGCCACACGCCTGCGCGCAATGCGTTGGTTTCATTGAGCAGGTTGCGCGTGGCGGCCATGATCAGTGTCCAGGTCAGTTCCGGCGCGGCGTGTTTGTAGCTGTCGGTGCCGCAGATCCTGATGCCCAGCGCCGCTGCGGCTTGCATGTCCAGCGCGGCGTTGCGCATACCGCCGGTCACCAACAACTTGAGATTGGGCAAACGCTTGAGCAGGTCTTCGTCAAAACGCGTGCGTTCGCGCATCACGCAGATCACTGAGTACTTGCCCAGACGTTTGGCCAGCGTGGCATTGTCCGCCGGGTAATCGTGCTCGAACGTCACCTCACCGATGCCATCGAGGACCGACCAGTCGACCACGTCCCGCGCCACGTCCTGCCAGTCATCAATCACCGCAATCTGTACCGCCATCAGCCCTACCTCATCAATCAACGGGATTGGTTTTGTTCAGCCAGCCGAGCAGGGCCTGGTGAAACTTCGCCGGCTCTTCCATCTGCGGCGCGTGGCCCATGCCGGGGAATTCAACCAGAGTCGACTGCGGGATCAGTTTGGCGACCTGTTTACCAAGCACCTCATAGTGACCGATTTTCGCTTTCACCTCAGGTGGCGCGAGGTCCTTGCCGATGGCCGTGGTGTCGGAGGTGCCGATCAGCAACAGTGTCGGCATCTTCAAGTCCTTGAACTCGTAGTACACCGGCTGGGTGAAAATCATGTCGTAGATCAGCGCCGAGTTCCACGCCACCTGGGTCTTGCCCGGGCCTTTACTCAGGCCGGCGAGCATGTCGACCCAGCGGTCGAACTCAGGTTTCCAGCGGCCATCGTAGTAAGTCGTGCGCTCGTAGTCGCGAATGCCCTGGGCGGTAACTTTCAACTCCCGTTGGTACCACTGATCCACCGTACGATACGGCACGCCGAGGGCTTTCCAGTCTTCCAGACCAATCGGGTTGACCAGTGCCAAATGGTCGACCTGCTCCGGGAACAGCAGCGCGTAACGCGTGGCGAGCATGCCGCCAGTGGAATGACCAAGCAGGGTGGCTTTCTGAATGCCGAGCGCTTTGAGCAATTGCTGGGTATTGGTTGCCAGTTGCTGGAAGCTGTATTGATAGTTGTCCGGTTTGCTGGAGGTGCAGAAGCCGATCTGATCTGGCGCGATCACACGGTAACCGGCCTCGCTCAGGGCCTGGATCGAACTGTCCCAGGTGGCTGCGCAAAAATTCTTGCCGTGCATCAGCACCACGGTGCGACCGTTGGCCTTGCCGAGGGCAGCGACATCCATGTAACCCATCTGCAGGGTTTTGCCCTGAGACTGGAAATCGAAGTGTTTAAGCGTGTAGGGGTATTCGAAGCCTTGCAGCTGTGGCCCATACGCCGGACCTTCGGCGGGGGCTGTCGTTTGCGTGGCGCCATGGGCAAACAGCGGCAGGGCGGCAGTCAGGAACAGGCCGGGCAGCCAACGGGATAACGTGACAGACATAAGGGCTAACTCCATTGAAATCGGCCGATGCTGGAACGGCGGGATTAGGGCGACGTTAAACACAGGCAATGTGCGGCGATGATGGTTCAACCGATCCAGCCCAGCGTCAGCATGGCCAGCACGCCATACCGCGCGCCTTTGGCGAGGGTGACGATCAACAGGAAGCGCCCGAGCGGCTCGCGCATCACCCCGGCAACCAACGTCAGCGGATCGCCAATAATCGGCAACCAACTGAGCAGCAGTGACCAATGGCCGTATCTTTCATAGTGCTTGCGTGCGGTTTCCATGTGTCTGGCGCTGACCGGAAACCAGCGCCGATCCTTAAATCGCTCAAGCCTGCAACCCAGCCACCAGTTGACCAGCGAGCCGAGCACATTGCCCACCGTCGCCACCGCCAACAATCCCCATAGCCAGTAACGGTCGCTGACGATCAATCCGACCAGCAAGGCTTCGGATTGGAGTGGCAGCAACGTCGCGGCGCCGAAGGCGGCAAAGAAAAGTCCTGCGTAAGCCGCGCCCATCAACGGGCCGGGTAGTCCGCCACTACGACGTCAGCGCCGTCCTTTTTCAGACCAATCACCTGATAAGCATCGCTCATGCCGTCCATTTCCATGCCCGGCGAGCCCATCGGCATGCCCGGTGCGGCAACACCCAGCAGATCGTCACGCTTGCTCAGGGCCAGCACTTGCTCCGCCGGGACATGGCCTTCGACAAATTTGCCGTTGATGATTGCGGTGTGGCATGAGGCAAGCCGTGGCGGCACGCCGTGTTGTTGCTTGAAGCTGCTCATGTCGGTTTCAACGTGATCTTCGACTTTGAAACCGTTGGCTTCTAGGTGGCTGATCCATTTCTTGCAGCAGCCGCAATTGGCGTCGCGATGGACTTCGATGGGAATCAGGTCGGCAGCCTGGGCCAGGGAGGAGATGAACAGGGCGCTCAGGGCGACCAGACGCAGGTGGGTTCGCATGACGGACTCTCGACTCGGGTGGCGGTCAAAAAGAACGTATTTTGACCGGTTTTTCCTGCCAGGCATCAACTCAGTGTTTCAAGTTGCTACAAGGCTGACTGGCAGGATAATCGTAGATCAACCCTGACAGCCCCATGAGCGAGAGATGACATATCCGTAAGGTTGCACGCGATCCTGTGTAGGAGCAGCCTGCGGCAGCTCCTACATGAGATTGAGGTGGATCAACTGACCTTGAAGCGCCCCATGATCGCACTCACCCGGCTGTTGGCTTCCAGCAACTGGCGGGTGTTGAGTTCACTGGCCTGGCCGCTTTGAACCAGTTCATCAACCATGTGGCGAATTTGCACCATGCTGCGGTTGATCTCTTCGGTCACCGCACTTTGCTGCTCGGCGGCGGTGGCGATTTGCGTGCTGAGGCTGTTGATATGGCTGACGGAACCGGCCATTTCATCCAGCCCCGAGTTGACCCGTGCCGTGGCGTCGGCCGCCGACTGGCAACTGGCCTGAGTGTTTTCCATGGCGCTGACCGACGAACTGACCCCTTGGGTCAGGCGCTTCAACATCTCGTTGATTTCCGAAGTGCTGGCCTGGGTCCGGGCGGCGAGGGCACGCACTTCATCGGCCACCACGGCGAAGCCGCGGCCCTGTTCACCGGCGCGCGCCGCTTCGATGGCGGCGTTGAGGGCCAGCAGGTTGGTCTGACCGGCAATCGCGCCAATCACCCCGAGAATCTCGGTGATGCGTTGAGCGTCCTGTTGCATGTTTTCGACTTTATGGGTGGCGCTGGCCACTTCATCGATCAGCGCAACCACGCTGTTGGTCGCCTCGCCCACCACCACCCGCGAACGGTCGGCGTTTTCGTTGGCGCGCTGGGTGAACGCCGCGGTTTCTGCAGCGTTCTGTGCCACGCTTTCGGCTGTCGAACTCATCTCGGTGATGGCGGTGACGGTCTGATCGGTTTCCGAAGCATGACGCAGCAGAATCTGGCTGGTATGCGTCGACGTGCGTTGCAGGTTGTCGAGGCTCGACGCCATGGCGCCGGTGGCCTGGGTGACTTCACCGATCATGTTTTGCAGATAGGCAATAAAGGTGTTGACCGAATGACCGATGGCGCCGAGTTCGTCCTCGGCGCGGATGGTGATGCGTCGGGTCAGGTCGGCATCGCCGCTGGACAGCAGGTCGATGTTGGCTTTCAGCGCTTTCATGCGCGAAACCAGCTGACGGATCGCGTAGACCTGCAATAGCACTAGCAGAATCACCAGCGGAATCTGCAACAGGCTCAGGGTGCTGAGCACGTCGTCACGCTGGGCGGTCAGCATTTTTGTCGGCAGGGCAGTGGCGAGGAACCACGGCGTGCCCTCGATCGGGCGCATGAAGAAGGTGCTGGCTTCACCGTTGTTGTCGAATTCGACGCGCTGCGCCTGATCGCGGCTTTGCAGACCCGCCTTGACCTGGCTGGCGAAGGTCGAGCTGGCAGCCAGTTCGCTGATGTTCTTCAGCACGATCGGTCCGCTGATGCGCGAACTGTTGCTGATGATTTTGCCATCGGCCTCGACGATGAGCATTTCGGCGTTGAGGTCTTTTTCCTTGCGGGCCACCAGGTCGTTGAAGAAACCCAGGGTGACGTCGATGGTCGACACGCCCCAGGCATTGCCGTTTTTCTGGATGGCCATGGCGCAGTTGGTGCGCGGCTCGGCGCTGGCGTCGTCCTTGTAGGCCGCCGCCCAGGCGCACTGACCGCGCGGGGTGGCCATGCCGCCCTTGTACCAGGTCTGGTCGTAGTAGTTGGGCGCCGCATCACTGTTCCAGAACGTGTTGACAGCCAGTTTGCCCGAGGCATCGCGATGCCAGAAGGTGCTGAACTTGTTGCGCCCGGCTTCACGCTGGCCGGGTAGCGGCCAGATACCACCGCCAAACACTTTCAGTTCGCCGTATTGATCCACCAGGCCCGGCAATACCGTGTCGATGGCCACGCTGTCGAGCAGCGGGATGGTCTGGGTGATGCTGCGTTGTTGCGCCTGAACCTTGTTCAACTCGCCCTGAATCTGCTCCGCGACTTCGGCAATGCGGTTGAGCACCACCTGTTCTTCGGTTTGACGCAGTTTGGGTGCGACCAGTTGGCTGATACCGACCACGGTCAGCACTGACAACAGCAGCATGAACAGAACCAGAAACAGCGTGTAGCGAGCCTGAATAGTGCGGAATGCGGGCATGGAAACCGGTCCTTGAGCTGCGATTCTTATTAGGGGCGGGAGGCGTAAACAGTGCGGGTATCACTAGGTATCGTCGTTGCCGTCAGAAGCTTTAGGTACCGGCGTGCTAAAAAGCTGAATGCCGATGACTGGTCGGTATCGAACCTGTTACACAAGAATCAACAAGCCAGGCCATCGGGGTGAATTTCGACCGGTCGCGGTTCGATGAAGGGCTTGAAAGCCAGCATCCACAGACGTCTGCTGATTTGTATCGAGAATGTACGAGAATTGTAAGTGAGCGCACAAAAAGGGTTGGTGCCATCAGTTAGCCGATGGATACTCCCCAGCATTCGAGTGGTTCAACAAGGATATTTCATGTTCATTTCACAGGGAGTTTTCTCATGACGATTGGCATTGTCGGCGGCTGGGAAAGCAAGGCTGGCGTCATGGTGCGCAACACGGGCGGCAAAAAGCAGGTGTCCCAAAGCGTCAAGGTGCAGCAGATGCTCACCAAGGTCGGTAACGATCCTAACGCTTTGAACACTGCCGAGATGGACAAGCAAGGCCTGCGCAAAAACATCAAGGGCTTTGATCCCGCGAATGTCTCGGTAAAACAGATGGGTAACCTGGCGGCGATGCTGCGTAGCCGCGGGCTGATCTCGGAAATCACGTCCTTCACCCTGATGAATGCCGGCGACAAGTTCGACCGTTTCGGCGTGACCAAAGACATTGACGCCAAATTCAATGCACTGGAGTATTTCGCGACTCAGCTTGATGCGATCCAGAACAATGGTCTCAATGGCAACGCGTATGGCAAAAATCTGATCCCCGAATTCAAGAAAGCCATTTACGTCCTGCAAAACCTGAAAACCTATGGGGAAGGCAACGCGCCGCTTCCCAATAAAGACGGCATCAAAGCCAAGGCTTGAGCCGCCAGACAATGACCCGCTCAAGGTGAACGGGTCATTTCGCAAGATCGCGGTACGCTCAAGTCACAGCGCTATTTTGCTCAGGCGAGGTACGACTTGCTGTTGTGCCTGATCGTGTAACTGCTGCATCTGCGGGCAGTGCAACTCAAGTTTTCCCAGCCGGTAACCCCGGTGAAACAGCGCCAGCCATCCTCCCTCCTTACCCTCGACGGGTGTCAGCCCGGTAAAGACAAATCCGATTGCAGCCAGTCTGTTCAGGTCGCAGGTAAATTGCGGTGACAATCCGAGCCGGATCGACACTAGCCATTGCTGCGGCAATCCCCTTAGCTGCTCGAGCAGATCGTGCCGCAGGGCCATGAGCAGGATGTCGTAACGACTGGTGTGTTGTTCCAGCTGAATCGCGGGACCACGCCAGTAAAATCGCTGCTCTTGCGTGCCGAATACATCACATAAATGTTCCATGAAACTGCGGTAAGCAGACGGCCAGATCTGCCTTGGCGATGTTGATCGCCGCCGGGGCTACCCCGTTGCAAGGATGATGGTCGTCTTGAAGCCGTGATGAAGCCAAAAGCCTCTATCGGCTGTAACATGAGGCCCCGTTTGCAGCGGCGCGTACCCGTATGACGGCAAGTGCATGGCATGCAAGTGGATACATTCCAAAGTTTCAGGAAGCCGCAATGACCCAGAAGCAACGTTTGATTTATTCGATTCTGATCGCCGTCTCCGTACTGGCGATCATGCTCGGCCTGTCCTGGCTGCAAAACACCGGGAAGATCGATGAAAAGACCTTCCAGTACATCGCCATCGGTGTGGCGGTGATCGTCGTGGTGATCAACGGCGTAATGCGCCGCAAGGTCAAACCCTGACGGCGATCGCAGTACGTTTCACTCGGTGTCGAGGACTGCAGCAGCCTGCGGATGCAGGCTGTAGCTCTTGTCCGCGTTGAAGGTGATCACACCTTCGGCGCTCAGGCGCTTGAGGACTTCGCGCACACTGAGGAAGGACAGCGGAATATCCAGATCCAGCAATTGGCTATGGACGCCGCGAACGCCCAGGCGACGGTCGTTTTGTGCCGCGACCAGCAGGGCGTCGATGACCTTCAGGCGAATCAGGCTGGTGCGCAGACCGAAGCTCTTGAGCAATAGCCGGATGCGTTCGTTGCCGTGACGCTCGATGCGTTGTCCGAAATCGCTCGCGTGGGGGCTCATGGATGCTCCTTGTGACGCCTGGCTACCGTCCCTTGGTAGTTGCGAGTTGTACATGCAATTACTCCTTTTCAGAGCCCGATCGGGAAAGGTTTTTTTGCGCTCTCTAAACAAGACGTTTCAGCTCGCCAAATCATGAAAGAAAAAATGTAGAAAATTTGTCGGGATTTCGTCTTCTGCGCGTAATCACTGCGTAAAACTGCCGCCCACCGCGCTAAATTTTTTTCGTCGACGTTCGTTTTCAGGACAGGCTCATTGCGCGTGGACGCGTGGGTGTTACCACAGCGGATCCGTTGCCCGTCACATGTTTCGCGCGGCAAGGCAGATCCGCTCTTCGGCATTTCGATCAGGAGCGAGCGTGATTATTTCCAGGCAGTTAACCGGACTGGCCGTTGCCGGTATGCTTTTCGGGCTGAGCCTTTCGGCCCATGCATTCAGCCCCTCCATTGATACCAGCGCCGAGATCCGTCGTACCGGTTTCGGCGTGCCGCATATCCGCGCACACGACGAGCGAGGCTTGGGTTTCGGCATCGGTTACGCCTATGCGCAGGACAACCTGTGCCTGCTGGCCAACGAAATCGTCACGGTCAATGGCCAGCGTTCGCGTTATTTCGGCCCGGATCAGTTCACCGTCGAAGAGCGTGAAAACCGTGTCAGCGATGTCTTTTTCAATTGGCTTAATACGCCGGAAGCGGTCAGCACCTTCTGGCAGGCGCAAACGGCACAGGTGCGTGATCTGGTCCAGGGTTATGCCGCGGGCTACAACCGCTATCTCGCCGAACGCCGTCCGCAGGGCCTGCCGCAACAATGTCAGGGCGAATGGGTTCGCGATATTGCCCCGGAAGATCTGGTCAAGCTGACCCGTCGTCTGTTGGTCGAGGGCGGGGTTGGACAATTCGCCGAAGCCCTTGCCGGTGCCACGCCGCCACAGGCCACGGCCCGGATCGCCAACGATACGCACGCCTACCAAATGGCAGATGTCCGTCAGCAGCGCTTCGCGCTTGATCGTGGCAGCAACGCCGTGGCGGTGGGGGGCGAGCGGTCGTTCAACGGTCGCGGCATGCTGCTGGCCAACCCGCACTTTCCCTGGGTTGGCGGTATGCGTTTCTATCAAATGCACCTGACCATTCCGGGCAAACTTGACGTCATGGGTGCCGCTTTACCGGGCCTGCCGATGATCAACATCGGTTTCAACCAGCATCTGGCCTGGACCCACACGGTCGATTCCTCCAAACACTTCACCCTGTATCGCCTGCAACTCGATCCAAAAGACCCGACGCGCTATCTGCTCGATGGCCAATCATTGCCGATGAGCAAGCAGACAGTGACCGTGCAGGTCAAACAGGCCGACGGGCAAGTGCTGCCGGTGGCACGTGACATCTACAGCTCGAAGTACGGGCCGATCGTGCAGTGGCCGGGCAAGCTCGATTGGGACAATCAGTTCGCCTACAGCCTGCGTGATGCCAACCTCGACAACGATCGCGTGCTCAAGCAGTGGTATGCGATGAATCAGGCTTCCACGCTTGAAGATTTGCAGGATTCGGTGCACAAGATTCAGGGTATTCCCTGGGTCAATACGCTCGCCGCAGATGACAAGGGGCAGACGCTGTACATGAACCTGTCGGTGGTGCCGAACGTCAGCGGCGAAAAACTCGCAAAGTGCAGTGACCCGCGAATCGGCACCCAGATGATCGTGCTCGACGGCTCAAAAAGCGCCTGCGCCTGGGACGTCGACTCGCAAGCCGCGCAGAAGGGCATTTTTGCTGCCAGCCAATTGCCGCAACTGCTGCGCAAGGACTTCGTCCAGCACTCCAACGATTCCGCATGGCTGGCCAACCCGGCGCAACCGCTCACCGGTTTCTCGCCGTTGATCAGTCAGGACGGCCAACCGCTGGGCTTGCGTTCGCGCTTTGCCCTCGATCGTCTGGCGAGCCTGAACAAAAAAGGCGCGCTGGGGATCAAGGATCTGCAGCAGATGGTGATGGACGATCAAGTGTATCTGGCAACCCAGGTGGTGCCGGATCTGCTGAAGTTCTGCGCCGCTGACCTTGGCGCCGATGCGCAAGCACTGAAACCGGTGTGTGCCAGCCTGAAAGCGTGGGACGGGCGGGCCAATCTGGATTCGGGCCTGGGCCTGGTGCATTTCCAGAACATCATGCAAGCCCTGCAGAAGTCGGTGGACATCTGGCGCGTCGCCTTCGATCCGCAAGACGCGCAACACACGCCGCGTGGTCTGGCGGTCGAGCAGCCAGCGGTGGCCAAGGCGCTTCGCGAAGCGATGCTGGCGTCGGTCGATACGGTGGCCAAAATGGGCCTGAAACCGCAAACCCGATGGGGCGACATTCAGGTGGTCAGCAGCGGCGGGCGGCAGACGCCGATCCATGGCGGGCCGGGTACGCTGGGGATCTACAACGCGATCCAGAGCGTGCCACGCGAGGATGGCAAGCTTGAGGTGGTCAGTGGGACCAGTTATCTGCAAGTCGTGACGTTCGATGAAAAGGGCCCGCACGCGCAGGGAATTTTGGCCTTCTCGCTGTCCAGCGATCCGGCATCGAAATACTCGCGCGATCAGACTGAGGCATTCTCGAAGAAACAGTGGAGTGTGCTGCCGTTTACCGAACAGCAGATCCAGGCTGACCCGCAGTATCAGGTGCAGACCATTCACGGGACGCTGGACAAAGCGGGGAAGGTCGCCGCACAGTAAACACGGTGTTACTGGAAAAAAAGCTGAAGGCCGCATCCCGCAGGGGGCGCGGCCTTCAGCTTTTTGGCGGCTGTTGCGGCATCGGGTTGATCACCGGGTTGCCTTCCTTGTTGCGCGTCAGATAAACGGGCAAGACCTTGGGCAGGGAGTTGGCGAGGTTGTTCAGCTCTTTGATGTTGTAGATACCGCCCACCCGAATCGCTCCGGTGCTGTTGTCGGCGAGCATCAACGGTTTTTCCAGGTAGCGGTTGATCAGCGGCAGGGCCTCACTGAGCGGCAGATTGTCCAGCACCAGTTTGCCGCTGCGCCAGGCCAGCGAAGCATCGTCAGGGTAGGTCTGGCTGATTTGCGGCATGTAGTCGCCCGGTTTGTAACGCGCTTGCATGGACGGCTCGAGACGCAAGCCATCGCCCGGCAATTGACGATTACTGCTGACCAGCACCGAACCTGCGATCAGGTTCACTCGCACTTGATCCTCGTACATCCAGACATTGAACCGCGTGCCGGTCACCCGGATTCTGCCTTCGCCTGCCCGCACGACAAACGGGTGTGACGTGTCGTGACTGACGGTAAAGAATGCCTCGCCTTTTTTCAGCGTGACGCGGCGTTCGTCCTTGTAGTTGCTGAAGGTCAGGTCAGTGTTGAGGTTCAGTTCGAGTTGGCTGCCGTCACTCAGCGTCACCTGCCGCACATTGTCAGTGGCAGCAAAATGCTCATAACTGTTGGGCAGCCAGCCCAGATGCCAACCGGTGTAAGCCGTCAGCGGCAACGCCAGTGCGCAGACCCCGGCCGCTATCGCGTAGCGGCGCCATGAGCGGGCAGGCTGAGGAACCGGCACAACCGATGCTGTCTCCGGGCGCGGCAGGTGTCCGGCAACGTCCCAGATTTCCAGCATGGCTTCGTACTCGAATGCATGTAGAGGATGTGCATCGTGCCATTGCTGGAATGCGCGACGCTCGTCTTCCGTGCAGTCGGCGGCGTGCAAACGCATGCACCAATGCGCGGCGGCATCGGTGATCGCATCGTATTCGGCTTCCGAGAGAGTGTCTTGGGTCATTGACTCATCCTGATTTCGCACATTCTAACCTTGACGGGAAGTTGCCGAGAACATAAGTCATGGCATTTACCCATCAAAGTGGAACTTATTTTTCGCTCAGGCGCCCAAAAAACAGGACGCCAATGACCACTATCCATAAATGGAGTAAAAAAATGATCAAGAAGACCTTTGCTGCCCTGATTGCCACTGCAAGCCTGCTCAGCGCCGGTGCTGCGCTGGCAGACAAGCCAGGCGCAGGCTGGATCACCATCGAAAAAGCCATCGATACCGCGAAGACCAAGGCAGGTTATGTCGAGATCTACAAGATCGAGGCCGATAACGATGGCTATTGGGAAGGGGAAGGGCGCAAGTCTGACGGTGTCGTCTATGAGTTCCGCATCGATGGCGCATCGGGCAACATACTGCGCGATCAGAAAGACTGATCCCGATCGTCTGAGCCAGGGCGCAGGTTTCGACCTGCGCCTTTTTTTATGTTTTTTTCAGGGTGCCGGTACTGGGTCCAGTTGCCGACCCATCTCGCAGATCAACAGGGCGAGCGAATCGGCATTGTGCAAAATGACATCGATCCGCGCGTCGGCTGAGATTCGGTTGTAAAAAGCGTTGCGTGCCTCATCCATGGTCGGGCTGCTGGTCAGCCTGAGTATTTCTTTGCCGATGTGTTTGCCATCGGGGATCTTGTCCAGATCGACGAACTCCCCGCGGCGGTGGCTTTCACGCGCAAAGAGTGCCTGACGCGGCGTTTGCAGGGACAGCGCGGTGCTTCGAAAGTCTTCCAGCGCATCCCTCAGGTTTCGCCCGAAAACCGTGATGGTGTTGATCAGATCGGGAAACGGTCGCCGCGCTTCCAGTAAGGCGAAGTCTTCGGTGCCGGAGTATTGATGGGAAAATTCGTGGATCAGGGTGGCAGCCTGGGCATGGCCTTCGATGTTGAAGGGCTCACTCAGATGTTCCTGGTAGTAGGCCAGGTTCGGGTCGAAGAAATGCTCGGTGAAATGCACCATTTTGCGCTCGTCCTTGATCAGTACAAACGCACTGACGGAGGACTTATAGATATTGGAGCCCACCACAAACCGCTCGGTGTTCATCAGGTCATCGCTGGGGTCTACCAGCGCTTCACAGATCGGCACGATCGCCTTGTGCACCTTGCCTAACAGGTTTTTATCGACTGCAGTCACCCCGAAAAAAACCTTGAGAAAGCCATCCAGCCGGCTGCCGGGAACGTTGGCTTTGAGCTGGGCCAGATTGTGCAAACTGTTGAAAGCGTAAAAGCGGGCAATGTCGATGGCCTGCTGGATCTGCCGTGCTTTATACGGATGAAGGCGCTGAATCTCCTTCATGCCAATCGCTTCAATGTTCAGCAACGCCCTGCGGTGGGCTTCAACATCATCCGCGCGCGACAGGATCGACATGACTTTGCCGTAATGCGCGGCGTTCTGATCAGGCGCCAGCAACAGGCGCGAGCCGCTCTGGACCAAGCACGGACCGGGTGCCAGGTCGTTGACCATCTGCCAGACAGGTCCTGGTTGTTCTACACGGTTTACCTTGCCAGCGATCGGCGCATAGGTGCGCTTGCTGAGCAGATCCTCGTAGACGCCCGTTTGTGGGACATGCCGCAGATCCTGCAGCGCGACATCCGTGGCTTCAAAGGGCTGCAACTCGGTGCGTAGCGGCGAGGTTGTTCTGATCTGCGACCAGCTCGGTGCAGACTGCGCGGTGGGCGGTGCTGGCACGTCGGTGACGGTCGCGGCGCCTTCCAGCTTGAGACGCCCCAGCGAGATCATTTGCGCCGCCCCTGAAATAAAGCTTTTCAGGGCTTGCGGCCAGTGATGATCCTGCAAGCCTTCGGCGGAGTGCTTGAAGTCTTTGTAGGCCTGCCAGAGAAAAGAGAGGTAGGACACTTTACCCGGGAGCAGGCTCGCACTCAGGCTGATACCTCGGTTGAACAGCGCTTTGGCCGTGTCCCAGTCGGCCTGGGCGTCGCGTTGCAATTGGCAGCTCAGAAATTGCGGCAGCAGCTTGAGGTTGTCAGTGAAAAACCTGTGCAGCACGTTGCCGGTGATGGGCGTGCTGGACAGGGTGAACTCACTGGTCGTGCCAGCACTCGATTGTAAAAGCGTAGCGAAGATCGACTGTTGTGCCTGGGGCAAACGGCGAATCAGCAGGTCCTGGAACCTGCCCGGTGTGTTGATGGCGGCGATGACGCTCGCCGAATCCGCGAACTCGCGCAACACTTCTTCGCCATACGGCGAATACAGGACCAATGGGCCGGTGTGGCCGCCACCCGGACCGATCAGGTACATCCCCAACGCTTCGACAGCGACTGCGCCTGCGGTCTTGAACAAAGACAGCGGAGAAACAATCGCGTGGGCGCCTTCGACGGTTTTACGGGCGAGGCCATCCGGCATGTCGAGCACCTGACACAGGTGATCGAACGCGCTGGCGGACAGCTGTTGCTGCATCTTCAGACCTTGCGCATGTTGCAGCAATTGCCAGGGTAACTGGCGATAAAAGCGCTGTCTGCGCGCCGTGGCTTGCGCATTGCCCGGCGACAACGCGGCGGTGATCTTTGCCGCGAATGTCGTGGGAATGTCCAGCGACAACAGCAATTGCCTGACAGCGCTTTGATCCAGGCCGGCCGGTAGACGCCGGGTGGTTTTCGAGGCGACCTTGAACCCGGTGCCCTGGCCGATGTTGAAATGATTCAACGCAAATTCCGTCAGCGGGCGCGCAGGGCCGGCCAATGCCAGGTTGGGGGTGATCTCGATGTTCTGCGGGTCGAGCGCGCTACCCGGGAAACGGCTGTCGAGCAACGACTGCAAGCGCTGGCTGACGTACTCGGGCAGTGACGGCAGGCCGCTGAGGTAATCCTGCTGGTCAACCACACTGTGGCGCCATTGCTCCAGCAGTTCGAGATAAAGCTGTTGCTCTTGCACCGGCGCCATGGCCATCCAGGCCGGCAGCGATTGTTGCTGGCAGATGGCGTTGGCCAGGTAGACGCTGCGCTCCAAATTGGTGTCAATCGGGGTTTTCACCACAACGTCAAAGGCAGCCTTGAGTTTCGACGCCGTCTTGATGCGCTGGCGAAGCTGATTGCAACGCGCAAGGAAATGCTCGATGCCGGACTGCACACGTTCCAGCAGCACGTTGTCCTCGATCAACCGCAAGGCACCCAGCGTGTACTCGTTGTGAAACCGACGTTGCTGGGGCAGCAGGTTTTCCAGCAGGGTCAGGCGATCAAGCTTGTCCTTGAGCCGATGTTCCAGCGCGAGGCGGGCGGAGCCGATGCTGGCAAAGACTTCCAGGCCCTGTGCCGGAGTCCACAAAACGGCGCGACCGGAGTACAGGTCGTCCAGGCCACCACGCTCGGTCAGTAAAAAGCAGTGGGCCAATGCCAACGCTTGCGCCACCCCGGCGCTCCTGAGGGTGATTGACCAGGCGTCGGGCCGGAAACCATTAAGCGAGCGACGATCATCGCGGCTGGGCTGAGCGTTGTTGAACACGGTGTCGACAATCGCTTGCTCCGGCACCGTCAGCGAACCACTCATCACGCGTAGCTGCGCCTCATGGGTCACGCCGCTGACCAACACGTTGCTGAGCCTGCCTTTTAGGGTGTCGAGGTAACGGCGCTGTTCGGCTTCGGTCGCCGTCGGCTGCCCTCTGAACGTGCCGGTCAGCACGATGTTTTCCAGATCACAGGTATCGGCAATCCTCGTCGCCTTGTGCGCCAGCACCTCGGAAGGTTGTTGCACGCCGGTCAATACCGGCCGTGTCGACCAACGTTCGCCGGCGTCGAGAGTCAACAGCCGTTCATGCAGCATGGCGCGGATATCCAGTGCCTTGTCGAACAATGAATGAATATCGACGCCGCCATCGCTGTGCCGGAACACTTGCAAGGCGTAGGCGATGTTTTGCCGTTGCTTGGTGATGATCGCCTCGCACAGCACTTTGAAGGGTTCGCCGCCGAGGCTTTCTCCCGTCACGTTCGGGCGATTGAAACCAATGAACCGGTTGCGCTCCTGCATGCTCAGCAAGCCATAGAATTCGTCCTGATGACCGCGTGCGCCGAACTTGCTCAACACGGTGTCTCGCAGGTCAGCGTAGTCCTTGAGCACCTGCAAACCGTGCGTGGGCGTGTACAGACAGGCATCGATGTGGCTGATCATCAGCGAACCGGCCAACTCGACATACTCGGGTTGGTACTCCCAGATCCGCACGTTTTCGATGGTCGGGCGACCGGCCGGTAATGCGTCGGGCTGAATCATCTGATGCAGGACGGCGAACTTGTCAGCGCTGAGGATGGCGCCTTCGCGTTTGATCATCAGGTCGGCGCGCGCCTGCTCTTGCAGCACGGCACTGAAGAACGCGTTACGCGGCGAACCTGTTTCGGCGGGCGCCTGCCAGTAGTGTTGCAGTTGTTGAAAGAGCAACACCTGCAGCTTGCCCGCGACCGCATCAAGCGCCTCTTCCCATACGGCCTGGTCGCGATCGAACGGTGCACGCCCGGGATGGGAAAACTCATGCATCTGGTCAGTTGACCAACCCTGATTGCGGTAGACCATCAAGACTGCGTCACTCAGGCTGATGGAGTCGTGCCAGTGCCTGACGGACTGCGTTGGCGATGCGGCGTTTGCACTGCCCAGCGCGGCATCGAGGTAGAAGTTGACTCGGGTCAGCGCCTGATTGATGTGAGGCAAACGGATGTTCAACAAGCCGTTGAGGAGCGTTTCCAGCATTGATGTCAGCGAGGGCAGGCGTTTCAACTCGTCGAGCGTGGCCTGGGCATTACGTTGCTGGCTCGCGAGAATCTGCGCCTTCTGATGATCGAAAATGTCGCCTTCGATGGTTTCGAACGTCAGCGTGCGCTGCCGCTGTTCGACAATGTCCCTGCGTTGGCCGAGCGCGATGAAGGCCAGAAGCAGGTCGTCTTCTTCGGCATCCTTCAGACGTTTTTCGAGCTGTTTTTTCAGCGTGGCCAGGTTTTCGTATTTCTTGATGCCGTCATAGGGCGTGTACAGGATCGCGCCTCGGTCATCAGGCGTTTCGCTGAGAATGAAACAGCCTGCCAACGTCACCGAGGGCGCCGTGCCTGCGTGAATGTGAATGCTTTGCGCGAGCATCGGCGGGGTTTGCCGGCTACGCAGTGCCTGAGTAGCAAGTTTTACATGGCCCAGCCAGGTGAAATCCTTGGCATTGAGATTGTGCGTTTTACTCAGTTGACTCCACAGCGCGGGAAAATTCAGGGTTTCGGAAAACAGCAGCGGGGATGCCGGCTCAGTCATCATCAGGTCTCGAAATGGCGCGTGCGGCGCGAAAAATGAAGTCCGAGACTAGGGGCGATGGAGGCGGCGCAGGTGGTAGATAGTTATCGCACGGCCAGATGCTGGTGCTTTGGACGGCAGGCGTCGAAGGGTTGACAGGGTACTGTTGTGGCGTGGTTAATCGGTGCGCAAGTTGTCCGTACGCTGGTGTTCCCTCCAATAACTATTCTGGAGCTTCAGATGTCTGCGCCAAACGATTGTGCAATACCTGCCGCTGCTTCCTCGATTACCCTTGAGGCGCTGACCCGGTTGCTTGAAAGCGTGTTTCTGCGCAATGGCACCAGTGCCGAAGTAGCGCGGGTGCTGGCCGCCAACTGCGCCAATGCCGAGCGTGATGGTGCTCACAGCCATGGCGTGTTCCGCATTCCCGGCTATGTTTCGACCCTGAGCAGTGGCTGGGTCAACGGCCAGGCAGTGCCCCAGGTTGAAGACGTCGCCTCGGGTTTTGTTCGGGTCGATGCCGGTAATGGCTTTGCCCAGCCTGCACTGGCGGCTGCACGAGCGCTGCTGGTGGAGAAGGCGCGTCACGCCGGAATCGCCGTGTTGGCCATTCGCAACTCTCACCATTTCGCCGCGCTGTGGCCGGATGTCGAGCCTTTCGCCGAGGAAGGGCTGGTGGCATTGAGCGTGGTCAACAGCATGACTTGCGTGGTGCCACACGGCGCTGACCGGCCATTGTTCGGCACCAATCCGATTGCATTTGCCGCCCCACGCACCGGCGCCGCACCCATCGTTTTCGACCTGGCCACCAGTGCCATCGCCCATGGCGACGTGCAGATCGCCGCGCGCAAAGGTGAAAAACTGCCGCCGGGGATGGGCGTCGACACCCTCGGCCAGCCGACTCAGGACCCCAAGGCGATTCTGGAAGGCGGGGCATTGTTGCCATTTGGCGGGCACAAGGGCTCGGCGCTATCGATGATGGTCGAATTGCTCGCGGCGGCACTGACGGGAGGGAATTTTTCTTTCGAGTTCGACTGGTCCAACCATCCAGGGGCGAAAACACCATGGACCGGCCAGCTATTGATCGTCATCGACCCAAGCAAGGCGGCGGGCCAGAGCTTTGCCGAGCGCAGCGAAGAACTAGTGCGTCAGATGCATGGGGCAGGGCTCAAGCGCTTGCCGGGGGACCGTCGGCATTTGCAGAGGGCAAGGTCACTGGAGCAGGGGATTGTGCTGGATGAGGCGACTTTGCAACAGCTCAGAACGCTGGCTGGATATTGAGGTGTGGTGAGGGGACGAGTCCCCTCACCACAGGAGATTGCTTAGCGACGACCGAGCAGCAGACCCACCACCAGGCCAAAGCCAGCCGAGATGGCCACAGTTTGCCAAGGGTGGCCGCCAATGTAGCTTTCGGTGGCTTCGACCGCAGGCTTGGTGCGATCACGCACGCTGGTTACCGAGTCCAGCGCCTGCTGCAGCTTCACCGAGATTTGTCCGCGCAGGGTCTCCGCTTCTTCACCTACCATCGAGGCACTGCTCTTGAGTAGTTTTTCGGACTCTTCGATCAGCGCCTGAAGGTCGCTGAAGGCTTGATCCTTGATTTGATCCTGGGCGGCTTGCACGGCGGATTTGCGGGCCATTGGGTGACTCCTTGCAGTTGAATGGACAGTGATCAATGGAGTGTGACGCTGGGTGAAAAGTTGCACTGAATTTAGTCCGGAATCAAAACCTGCGCGGGAGATTTCCGTCGAGCGTGTAAGATGTCGGCATTTTACGCCGCAGGATAAATCCCCATGAGTTTCAATCTGGCCGACAAACCCCTCGCAGAGCGCGCCGCGCTGGAAGACGAGAAATCCCGTCTGTTCGACCTCTGGCAAAGTAATCTGGGCAAGGCCAAAGGCGAAGCTGCACGGTTGTTCGGCGAGCGGGCCAAGCGCAAGGGCAAATGGGCCGAGTGGGTCCGTGCGGAACTGGACGGCATGTCACCGCCGGAGTTCGCCAACATGGTGCGCAGTGAGGTCAACCGCTTGATGGCGGCGAAGTAACGCCGCTTCAGTCGCGGTTGAAGCACGCAACAATGGCTTCGCGGACCTTCACCACCACAGGGTCGATCTGGGTACTGGTGCGCCAGCCCAGCTCGATCGGGTAACGCGGCAAGGCCAGCGGGCAGGGCAACAGCGCCAGGCCGCTGAGGGCGGCGATGCTCGCGGCGGCATGCGCCGGGATCGTCGCCACCGCCTGACTGCCTTTGAGCAGAAAAGGCAGCGCGGCAAAATGCGTGGTCGACGCACACACTCGTCGAGTCAACCCTGATGCCGCCAGCCCTTCATCGGTGATGCCGATAAAACCACCCGACGACACCAGAAGATGTTCGCGGGCAACAAACTCCTGCAGATCGATTTGTAGCTGGCCGGGCGCAAGGCTCACAGGGTCCAACAGGCACGCATACCCCCCTTCGCCCAAGACCTGACGGCTGAGCAAGCGTTCGGCAAAGCCGCCGGCAGTGATCGCCAAGTCGATGCTGCGTTCCATCAGCGCGCGGGCGACGATCTGGCTGTGGGTCTGGCGGAAGATCAGCCGCAGTTTCGGTGCACTGCGGGCGATTTCCTCGATCAAGCGACGGCCGTAAGCAATTTCAAAATCGTCCGAAAGGCCAACAGTGACCGAACGACCGTCGTAGTGATTGGCCGTCGGATCAACCATCGCCAGACTTTGCCTGCATTTGTTCAGCGCCTCGCTGACCACCGGTTTCAGCTGATTGGCCTTGAGCGTCGGCGCCAATCCTCGGCCGGTGCGCACAAACAATTGATCGCCGTAAACCTCACGCAGACGCCGCAATGCCGCGCTGACTGCCGATTGCGTCACGCCCAGGCGCAACGCTGCGCGGCTGGCACTGGATTCTTCATGCAGGGCTTCGAAGACTTTCAACAGGTTGAGGTCGACCGTGGAGATATTCATTTGGCTCATATCATTCAGCAGCGAACGGGGCTTTATTCATGATCCCGTGACGCCGGAGAATCAGCAACACTTGAATCGGATGGAGTGACCGCGATGCCAAAATCAATCGTTGCTGCGCTGCAAATCGGCGCATTACCCGGCGGCAAAGACGCAACCCTGGCGCAGATTCTCAGTTGGGAGGCGGCCATCATTGAATCGGGCGCGGCGTTGGTGGTGATGCCGGAAGCCTTGCTCGGCGGCTATCCGAAAGGAGAAGGCTTCGGCACGCAACTGGGTTATCGATTGCCAGAAGGCCGTGAAGCGTATGCGCGTTATTTTGCCAATGCCATTGATGTGCCGGGTGCGGAGACCGACGCGTTGGCGGCTCTGGCGGCGCGCACCGGGGCCAATCTGGTGATCGGCGTGATCGAGCGCTCGGGCAGCACGTTGTATTGCACGGCGCTGTATTTCGATCCGCAGTCCGGACTTGTCGCCAAACACCGCAAACTGATGCCCACCGGTACCGAGCGGCTGATTTGGGGCAAGGGCGACGGCTCGACGCTGCCGGTGCTCGACAGCCAGGTCGGCAAACTCGGCGCGGTGGTGTGCTGGGAGAACATGATGCCTTTGCTGCGCACGGCGATGTACGCCAAGGGCATTGAGGTCTGGTGCGCACCGACCGTGGATGAGCGCGAGATGTGGCAGGTAAGCATGCGCCACATCGCTCATGAGGGGCGCTGTTTTGTGGTCAGCGCCTGTCAGGTGCAGGCGTCGCCGAATGAGCTGGGTTTAGAGATCGCCAATTGGCCGCAGGATCGTTCATTGATTGCCGGTGGCAGCGTGATCGTCGGGCCGATGGGTGATGTGCTGGCGGGGCCGTTACGCGGCGAGGCAGGGCTGCTGACGGCTGAAATCGATACGGATGACCTGATCCGGGCGCGCTATGACTTCGACGTGGTCGGCCATTATGCGCGGCCGGATGTGTTCGAGTTGAGCGTTGATGAGCGCGCGAAACCGGGCGTGCGGTTCAACACATAACCCTTGTGGAAAAGCCTGGCCTGGGTCGTATCTGGATCCCCACAGGACAACAACCGGGATCCTGGATTGCGCCAGCCTGGCAAGGTCAGTGGGTTGATCAGCGAGGCTAACGCATTTTTACCAGGTCGCGGCGCTGGCCTTGGGCAGGCTGAGCTTGCCGCTGTCGACAAAACGCATGGTGCCGAAAAGTCCGCCGGCGAGTTTGCCGCGCAGCACGTAGGGCAGGTTGTCGAGGGTTTGCGCCTGGCTCAGGCCGAGGGTCTGGCGCAACACCGAGAACGCGGAAACGCTGACCGGGACGCTGACCACGGTTTCGGAAAACCGCCCGATCGTCCCGCTCTGGTCGCTGACGCCCGAGGCCAGAGCATGGCCGTTGACCTCCAGATCGAGGGCGATGCCGTTGTAATCGATAGCGGTTTCGTTGGGGTTCTGTACGCGCAGTTTGATCGCGAAACGCACTTCCAGATCCTGACTGGTCAGCGGTTCGATCCCGACCACGTTGATGCTGACCGGGTCACGATTGGGAAACAGCGCGCAGGCACTGAGCGACAGCAAAAGTAGCGACAGGATCAAAGCGTGCAAGCGGCGCATAAACAGTCTCTCAACAAAAAAGGGCTGAGCCGCTACCGGATCAGCCCTTTTTTATTCAGAGCGCAGCGTTAGCGGTTCAACTGTGCGACAGCCGCAGGCGAGGCAGGTTCACCCTTGGCCGGAACATCCGGGTTTTCCATGACTTGCAGGATAGAGGCTTCCGGATCGAAGTCGTCCTCCTCAAGTTCGATGAATTCTTCCGGCAGGAAGATGTTCAGCACGATAGCGCACAACGCGCCCACGGTGATCGGCGATTCGAAGATGTTGCGCAACGCCTGGGGCAGTTCGCGCAGGACTTCCGGCACGGCGGCGATGCCCAGGCCCATGCCCAGGGAAATGGCCACGATCAGCATGTTGCGCCGGTGCAGGCCAGCCTCGGCGAGGATCTTGATCCCGGCCACGGCCACGGTGCCGAACATCACCAGTTCGGCGCCGCCGAGCACGGGTTTTGGCATCAGTTGCAACACCGCACCAATCATCGGGAACAGCCCCAGCAAAACCAGCAGCCCGGCAATGAAGAAGGCGACGTAACGGCTGGCCACGCCGGTGAGCTGAATCACGCCGTTGTTCTGCGCGAAGGTCACCATCGGCATGCTGTTGAACACCGCTGCCATTGCCGAGTTGAGACCATCGGCGAGCAAACCGGACTTGATCCGGCGGATGTATAACGGGCCTTTGACCGGTTGCCGGGAAATCATCGAGTTGGCAGTCAGGTCACCGGCAGCTTCCAGCGGCGAGACGAGGAAAATCACCGCGATGGGCACAAACGCTACCCAGTCGAAATTGAAGCCGTACTTGAACGGCACCGGCACGCTGACCACCGGCACGTCGGGCAGATTGGCAAAGTCGACGCTGCCCATCAACCACGCAACCACATAGCCGAGGGTCAGGCCGATAACTATCGCGCCCAGACGCAGGAACGGCACGTCGACTCGGTTCAGCACAACAATCGTGCCGAGCACCAGCGCCGCCAGAAACAAATGGCTGGCGCCGCCCAAATCCGCCGCGCCGAAACCGCCGGCGATGTCGGTCATTGCCACTTTGATCAGTGACAGGCCCATCAGCGTGATGATCGTGCCAGTGACCACCGGGGTAATCAGCATGCGCAATTTGCCGATGAACTGGCTCAGCGCCACTTCAATGAACGCGGCGAAAAAGCACACGCCGAAGATCGTCGAGAGGATTTCATCGGTGCCGCCACCGCGGGCCTTGACCATAAACCCGGCACTGAGAATCACGCTGATAAAGGAAAAACTTGTTCCTTGCAGGCATAGCAAGCCAGAGCCCACCGGGCCGAAACGCTTGGCCTGAACGAACGTGCCCAGGCCCGAGACGAACAGCGCCATGCTGATCAGGTAAGGGATTTCGCTTTGCAGACCAAGGGCGCCACCCATGATCAGGGTCGGGGTGATGATGCCGACGAAACTCGCCAACACGTGTTGCAACGCTGCAAACACAGTGGCGGTCAGGTGCGGGCGGTCGTTGAGGCCGTAGATCAGATCGTTGTTGCGCAGGGCTTTTTCGGAGGCGGTCATGATGATTTGCGCGCCGTGAGGCGGGGCCGGGTCAGAAAATGGAGGCGCAGGATGCCGGAAGAGGGCGGCGAGGGCAACGCAATAAAACTGCCTGAAAGGTCAGGTTTTATTGGGTGTAGAAGGATTTCACAGGCAACTTCGAACGATCGCAGACTTCGGTGGCGCCTACAGGGGATTGGTTCAGCAGCTGTCGAAGCATGCGATCTTTCAGGTAAACGCCGCCAGCAAATCCTCTTCAAACGCCTTCTGCGCATCCCCCGGTACCTGCGCCCGATGCCGGGCCAGATGGAACGCCACGTCAAAACTCAACTCACCCTCACGCAGCGGACGCAACAGGCCGCTATTCTGCCAGCCAGCCGCGTAGTGATCCGGCAGATAACCCACATGTTTGCCGGACAGGATAAACGCCAGCGTGCCTTCAACCTGCTCCGATCGCGCCGAACAGCGCTTGCCTTGAAACGGCTCTTCAAAGCGTAAAAAACGGTACGGATGATCAACCCGGTCACACGCCTCGATCGCCGCATCGCTGGGCGCGTCATCGCTGAACAACGGATGCCCGACCGCGCAATACAAATGCTGGGTCTCACTGAACAAATGGCGGTAGTCGAACGCACTTTGCACCTGCGAGAAATAGCCTATCGCCAGATCCAGCCGTTGTTGCAGCAGCAGTCGTTCCATCTCGCCGGGCATTGCGCTGATCAATTCGATGCGCACTGATTCATCGCGTTCTCGAAAGCGCCGGATCGCTTCGGCGACCCGTTGCAGCACCGATTGGTCGACTGCTTCGGAGATGCCCAAACGCACTTCGCCGATCAAACGCCCGGCGACCCCGTTGGATTGGTGGCGAAAGGTCTCAATCGATTCAAACAGGCTGCGGACGGCGATCAACAGCTGCTCACCTTTGGGCGTTACGCTGAAACCGCCCTTGCCCCGGCTGCACAGGCGATAACCGAGACGGGTTTCCAGCTTCGCCATCTGCTGACTGATGCTCGACTGGCTAAGGCCCAGTTCGCCTTGCGCCGCGCTAAACCCGCCGCATTCAACCACCCGCACAAACAGGCGCAACAACTGCAAATCGACATCATGAAGCTGCCCGAGCATCACATTACTCCGGGATAAAGTCAGGTTAATAAACTTGGTATTTTGCCAATGTATCCGAGCGCGCATCCTGCCACCACTTCCTCCGGTCAGGTGTTCGTCATGGCTCAAGTGTTCAAGCTGTGTTTCCCCGCGCTGTTGTTGTCCGTGGTCATCAACGCTCACGCCGAGGACAAAACCCTCAACCTCTATAGCTGGGCCGATTACGTGCCGCCGAAGACCTTGCAGCGCTTCGAGCAGGCAACAGGCATCCATGTGCGCTACGACACGTTCGATACGTCCGAGGTGCTGGAAACCAAACTGCTCACGGGCGGCAGCGGCTACGACGTGGTGGTGCCGTCCTCCAGCGTGCTGGCCCGTGGACTGGCGGCCGGCGCACTGAAAGAGATTCCCCACGACGGGCTGATGGGGTACGCCAATCTCGATGCCGATCTGCTGGAGAAACTTGCCGCCGTCGACCCCGGCAATCGCTATGGCGTGCCTTACACCTGGGGCACGCTCGGGCTGGGGATGAACGTCGAAGCGGTCAAACAACGCCTGCCTGACGTGCCGTTGAACAGCCTCGATCTGCTGTTCAAACCAGAATACGCCAGCAAGCTGAAGGACTGCGGGATCGCGATTCTCGATTCGCCGCAGGAGGTCATCGGCCTGGCGCTGCATTACCTCGGCAAAGATCCGTACAGCACCGACAAGCAGGATCTGGCCGCCGCCGAGGCGTTGTTGCACACACTTCAGCCGTCGGTGCTGTACGTCGCCACCGGTCGACAGATCAGCGATCTGGCCAACGGCACAGTGTGTCTGGCCCTGACCTACAACGGCGACGCGAGCATGGCCGCCGATCAGGCGCGCAAGGCTGACAAACCGTTTGAGGTCGCTTACCGCATTCCCAGGGAAGGCACGCTGATCTGGCAGGACAACCTGGCGATCCCCAAGGATGCGCCGCACCCCGAAGCGGCCCAGGCGTTCATCGAGTTCATGTTGCGCCCCGATTCGGTCGCCGAGCTGACCAATACGCTGTTTTTCGCCACCGCCAACCAGGCCGCGACGCCGCTGGTGGATGAAGCGGTGCGCAACGACCCCGACATTTATCCGCCGAGCGCCGTGCGCGAACGGCTTTATGCCGACCGCAGCATGAGTCTCAAGGAAATGCGTCAGCGCACGCGTCTGTGGACCTCTTTCCGTAGCCACCAATAACAAAAGGAGCACACCGATGGACGTGCCAAACCTCAATGACCAAGCCATGACGCGCGACAGCCTTTACGGCACTTGCGCCGAAAGCACTTACGCCGGGATCACCAGTTTCATGCGTCGACGCTACAGCCGCGACCTGCGTGGCGTCGACGTGGCGGTCAGCGGCGTGCCGTTCGACACCGCCACCAGCAACCGCCCGGGCGCTCGATTCGGACCACGCGGGATTCGCGCGGCGTCCAGCGGCATTGCCTGGGAACGTCACTGGCCGTGGGCGTTTGACCCGTTCGATCATCTGGCGGTGGTCGACTTCGGCGACTGCGATTTCGACTACGGCGCGCCGCACAGCATCCCGGAAAGCATTGAGGCCCACGCCGAACATATCCTCAATGCCGGCAGCGCCATGTTGACCTTCGGTGGCGATCACTTCATCAGCTACCCACTGCTCAAGGCCCATGCGCGCAAGCACGGCAAACTGTCGTTGATCCACTTCGACGCACACAGCGACACCTGGCCGGACGAGGACGGCAAGCGCGTCGATCACGGCACCATGTTCTGGCATGCGGCGCGCGAAGGTCTGGTGGATCCGGCGCGTTCGGTGCAGATCGGTTTGCGCACCACCAATGACGATCATCAGGGCTTCCAGGTGCTCGACGCCCGGCAGGTGCATCGGCGCGGCTGTGAGGCGATTGTTGAAGCGATTCGCGCGCGGGTCGGCGATAACCCGGTGTACCTGACGTTCGATATCGACTGCCTCGATCCCGCCTTCGCCCCCGGCACCGGGACGCCGGTTTGCGGCGGCTTGAGCACGGTGCAGGCGCTGGAAATCCTCGGCGGCTTGCGCGGGATCAATCTGGTCGGCATGGACGTGGTGGAAGTGGCGCCGGCTTATGACCATGCGGAAGTCACTTCACTTGCAGCGGCGACATTGGCCATGGAAATGCTCTGCCTGTATGCCGCGAGGCACAAAGTCGACCTCTGAAACGCGACACAAAATCCTGTGGGAGCCAGCGTTTCTCTCGGCAGCCCATAGGGTTTGGTTTGAGGTGGGCGGGGTTGAGTCGAATCGGGCTGGAAAAAACGTCGGCAAAAAGCCCACATTTTTTCGGGGGACACCATGGCATACTGCCGCGCATGACTTTCGACTCTCCGCTAAGCGCCTGGCAGCATGCCATCGAGCACAAGGGTTTCATCCAGGATGAAGCTCAGGAACACGCCGTATGGGCGCTGCAAAAATGCCACCAAGCCTTGCACGCCGGCGCCCGCTCGGTCAGCGGCGTGTACTTGTGGGGCCCTGTCGGGCGCGGCAAGACGTGGCTGATGGATCAGTTCTATCAAAGCTTGCGAGTGCCGGCGCGGCGGCAACACTTCCATCATTTCATGGGCTGGGTGCACCAGCGTTCGTTCCAGTTGACCGGCATCGCCGATCCGCTGCGTGCGCTGGCCAAGGAGCTGGCGAGCGAAGTGCGGGTGCTGTGCTTCGACGAACTGTTCGTCAACGATATTGGCGATGCGATCATTCTCGGGCGCCTGTTCCAGGTGATGTTCGACGAAGGCGTTGTGGTGGTCTGTACATCCAATCTGCCGCCGGATGATTTGTACGCCGATGGCTTCAATCGCGACCGTTTTGTCCCGGCGATCGCCGCGATAAAGGCGCATATGCAGGTGGTTCCGGTGAATGGCGCCGAGGATCATCGCCTGCATCCGGGCGCGATTCACCAGCGCTACTTTGTCGCCACTGCCGAAGGCACCAGTGCGCTGCGCGAGGTCTTTGACGCGTTGACGGCCGGGCAATCGGCCAGCGCTGCACCGGTAGCGGTCGGCCATCGAGTGCTCAACGTGGTGCAGGCCAGTCAGACGGTGCTCTGGTGTCGTTACGCTGACCTGTGCGAGCAACCGTTCGCCGCCATGGATTTCATCGCGCTGTGCGACAACTACCGGGCTATTCTGTTGAACGACGTGCCGAACCTCAGCGCACAGAAGCGCGAAGGACGTATCGCTCGCGGCACCGAAGACGGCAGCGCGCAAGTGGTGGCGGGGGATCGTGAGTTGCCACAGTTATCGGTGCACGACGATGGCGTGCGGCGTTTTATTGCCTTGGTGGACGAGTGCTACGACCGCAAGGTCCCGCTTTACATTGAGGCACACGTGGCAATGGAGGCGCTCTACACCGAGGGCTATCTGCAGTTCCCGTTCCACCGCACCCTCAGTCGCTTGCAGGAAATGCAATTGCAACGCTTTGCCGAGGCTTGAAAGAAGAGGGCGCCCACATGAACCAGCCGCTGTCCCATCATCTATTGACCATGGCGTATCAAAACGCCTGGGCCAATCACCGACTGGCCAAGGCCTGGACGCAACTCGGCGACAGCGACCTGTCTGCCCCTCGGGTGAGTTTTTTTCCGAGCCTGCGGCTGACCCTCAACCATATCCTCACCTGTGACTGGTTCTACGTGGATGCGCTGGAGCGCGAACTGCGCGGGGACGAACCGCATCCGGACTGCTACGTGTTTTTCAACGCCGCCGAACCCTTTACCGACCCACTTCCATTGCGTGAAGAACAGGCCCGTGTTGATCGTCGGCTGATCGCTTATTGCGAACAACTGCGCGATGCCGATCTGGGCCGGCTCGTCACCATCGCCCGCGAGATACCTCAGCACGACAGCCGCTTGCGTATGCTTTCACACCTGTTTGAGCATCAGATCCATCATCGTGGGCAGGTGCACGGGATGCTCAGCGATACCGCCGTGAAACCGCCGCAACTCGACGAGTTTTTCTGTGTGGGTGAGGCGCGATTGCGCGCCGGGGATTTTGCTGAGCTGGGCTGGACCGAGGAGCTGATCTGGGGTCGTTGAACGACCTTGTGATCTTTTGCTTTCCCTGCGGGTTGTCGGCCGCACCGCGCTCGCGCTAAGGTCTTGCTGTGCCTTTCAGCAAGCACTTTGCGCGCTGGGGCTTTTGTGTTCGGGGATGGAAATGGATTCCGCAGAAATTCTTGTGCTTCAGGCCAGTTACACCAATCCAGTGCATGCCGAGGCCATTGGCGTTGTACTCAATCACTATGCAGAAGATCCCATGGGCGGCGAGCAGCCGATCGACCCTGAGTTGCTGCGACGATTGCCCGAAGAACTGGCGCGCCGGCCCCACGCCTTCAGTGTGCTGGCGTTCGTCGGCGGTGAACCGGCAGGGTTGGTGAACTGCTTTGAGGGGTTTTCCACGTTCGCATGCAAACCCTTGGTCAACGTCCACGATGTGGCGGTGATGAGCAAGTTTCGCGGTTTGGGATTGAGCCAGAAAATGCTCCGCAAGGTCGAGGAAATCTCCCGTCAGCGCGGCTGCTGCAAGATCACTCTCGAAGTACTGGAAGGCAACGCCGTGGCGCAGAACGCCTACAGCAAGTTCGGTTTTGCGCCCGGCATGTTCAACCCTGATCACGGGCGCATGTTGTTCTGGATCAAGGATCTTCAGGCATAAAAAAAGGCGCCCGAAAAGGGCGCCTAACTGTCTTCCCCCAGGCCGGAGCGCAGCCGTGGGAGGTTCATCGGTTGCTCTGTAAAAACTCAGTCGCGGTAGGACTCGGTGACTTGCGCCGTCTGATCGGCGGGAACCCGAATCTCTTTCACATTGGCGTCGTTCGCCTGTTCGCTTTGCGCGTGATGGACCGGGAAATTGTCGAAGTAATGACGCATGCGTTCGGCGCCACCTTCAGCGAAAGCGCTGGCGGAACCAAGGGCGAGTAGCCCGGCAAGCATTGCGGTGGTGATTTTCATGGTGCCTCCTACTGAACAAGTCGGAGCCGTTCGTCCATGAAGCAGATCTCGGAGGCAATTGTGTGCGGAGCGAATTAACTCGGGGTTAACACCCTTTGACGGCGTGCCATACCTGTAGCGAGGACGCTTGTTCCTGCACTACAGGTGATGGGGGCATAAAAGAAAGTCAGAGCTTCCAGTCCAGGCTCACCGTCACTGTGCGCGGATCGCCCCAATACACGCCGTTGTAGAAACCGACGTTTTCGTAGTACTTCTTGTCGAAGAGGTTATCGACGTTCAGCGAGGCCGAGAGGTTTTTGTCGATCGCGTAGCGCGACATCAGCTTGACCACGGTGTAGGCGCCCTGGTGAATTTTGGCATTTTCGGTGATGAATTCGCCCTCGGCATCCCGGCCGATCGGGCGATTCGAATCGCCGAAAATACGGCTCTGCCAATTCACTGCACCGCCGACGGTGAATGCCTGCCATTCACCCGGCAAACGATACGCCGTGGAAACCCGCAGCATGTTCAGCGGTTGGTTTTCATTGGTCCGTTGTTGCTCACCGTTGGCCGAATGGGTGTAGGTGTAGCCGGCGGTCATGTTCCAGCCGTTGAGAATTTCGCCGGAGACCTCGGCTTCGAAACCATTGACCTTGTTGCCTTTACCGCCTGACTTGTAGAACTTTTCGCGGGTGACCGGATCTGGCGGCACCGAATTGTCGACCTCGGCAACGTTGTCCTGCTTGCTCCAGAACAGCGCCGTGGCCACGTTGAGCCGCTCTTCCAGCAAACTGCCTTTGAGGCCCACTTCATAGTTGCTGCCGACGACCGGATCGAGGTACTTGCGGCTGCTGTCGCGGTTGCTCTGCGGTTTGAAAATATCGGTGTAGCTGACGTAAGCGGTGTATTCCGGCGTCAGGTCGTAGAGCAGCCCGGCATAGGGTGTCCAGACGTCACTTTGTTGCTGGCGAGTTGTTTCAACGCGGGTCAATCGCAGGCTTTTGTCATACGAGTAGTCGGCATTTTCGCCTTCCCAACTGCCGTAGCGGCTGCCGATCACGGCGTTCAACTGATCGGTCAGGCTCAGGCGCGTGGCGATATAGCCCGCCTTCTGTCGCGTGTTGCCCCTGGAGCTGGTGAGGCCTGTGACGGTGTCGGGGAACTTGGCGATATCGCCCATGTATTTCCAGTCGCGGATGCTGCCGTAACCGGCGGCACGCGGTCCGTTGACGGTCTTCGGGGAGTAGGAACGGTGTTCTGCTTCGCCATAGCCGAACATCATTTCGTGCTCACGACCGAGCAACGAATAGGGGCCGGAGAGATTGAAGTCATAGACGTCCATTTTCTGCGTGCCGACCATGTGCGAAGAGTAAGCAACCATGCCACTGCGGTCTGCGTCGGGGAAACCTTCGCCGCCATAGTAGACCTTGCCGTCGATATCGCTTTGGCGATGGGTGTAGGCCGCCTTCAGGTGCCAGCCTCCAGCCAGTGCCTGATCAAGGGTGGCGAAGGCGGTTTTATCCTTGAGCGGCCACGAACTCCAGGAAGTCGCCATATTGGTCGAGCGACCCAGTCCGGCCTTGCCGCCATCGGCGTTCCAGTAAGGTACGGTGCCCCAGGCCGAACCTTGCACCTGCTTGTCCTGATAGTCATAACCCACGGCGAGCACCGTGGAATCGGTCAGGTCGGCCTCAAGAATCCCGTAGCCGACTTCCCGTTGCAGCGCGTACTTGTCGCGAAACGACTGGCTGTCGCGATAAGCCAGCACCGTACGCCCGCGCAAACGCCCATCAAAGGCCAGCGGGCCACCGACATCGACGTAACTGTAGTAATCGTCGTAGCTGCCACCGCTGACCCCGGCCAGCGCCTGAAGCTGGGCCGTCGGCCGTTTGCGCACCATGTTGATGGTCGCGGACGGATCGCCCGCACCCGTTGTCAGGCCAGTGGCACCGCGCACAACTTCTATGCGGTCGTAGATGATGGTGTCGGCGTCTGACTTCATGCGGTCGAACGTGTTGAGCATCCCGTCGATCTGGAAATTGTTGATCGAATAACCCCGGGAGGAATAGCCGACCCGATCCGAGTCAAGGTGCTGGACCACCACGCCAGTGGTCTGGCTCATGGCTTCGGACAATGTACCGAGCTTGAAATCATCCATCTGCTGGCGGGTGACCACCGACACCGACTGTGGCGTTTGCTTGATCGACAGGTTCATCCGCGTAGCAGTGCTCATAGCGCCGGTGGTGTAAGCGTGGGTGTTTTCGGTGCTGCTGCCCAGGCCTTGCGCGGAGATGTTGGTCGATGCCAGTTCCAGCGCCGGAGCGGTGGGCTCCGGTGGTTTTTCGGCTTCGGACTCAGCCAGCAGATCGGGGCTCAGGGCGGCTCCGCAGAGGCCCAGGGTAAGGGTCATGGAACGGGTGATGGGCGCGAACATCGCAGCCGACTCCTTGTCTTCGAGGGGAAAAAATCCGTTTGTTCAAAGACGAAGCGCGAAACTGCGATTTAGTATCAAACGCGAAATACTTTCATTTAAGAATGTTGCAGGCATGAAAAAGGGGCCGGTTTCGGCCCCTTTGCGATGTCACTGTTGTACGACTTTCGACTCTGCGCCCGCGACGGGCTTGGGCTTCATCAGGCTGAAATCGATCAGCGCCCGTTGTTCACGTTGATACGGATCGCCGATCAGCAGTGGACGAACCTTGAAGCTGTCGCTGACCACGCTTTTGCTGCGGTCCAGTTCGTCGAAGCTCAAACCGGCCAGGTCTGCCCACGTGTGGATCAGATGCGAGCTGCTGTACGGTCGCTGCAAGTCACCGGCCAGGTTCCAGTCATGGTTTTCGCGCCATTTCGGCGAGGCCCAGGCCATGAACGGAATGGTGTACATCGGCGCGGTCGGTTTGTTTTCGTTGCGGCCCAGGGTGCTGTGACCCACCGAGTCGAACACGTCTTCGCCGTGGTCCGAGAGATACAGCAGGAAGCCATTCGGATCGGATTTGGCATAATCCTTGATCAGGCTCGACACGACAAAGTCGTTGTACAGCACGGCGTTGTCATAGCTGTTGTAGGTCGGTACCTGATCGTCACGCACACCCGGCGGAACACCGTTGCGATCCTTGAACTTGTCGAAGGTCGGCGGATAACGGTATTGGTAGCTCATGTGGGTGCCAAGCAAATGCACGACGATCAACTTGCGCGGCGCCGCATCGGCCAGCGCCTTGTTGAACGGCTCGATCACGTCGCCGTCGTACTGGGCAGCGTTCTGGTTGCGGTTGTTGTTGAGGTACACCTGCTCGTCGGCCTGTTCGGAGAAGGTCGTGAGCATGGTGTTGCGCTTGGTCATGGTCTGCTGGTTGGTGATCCAGAAGGTCTTGTAACCCGCCTGTTTCATCATGCTGACCAACGATGGCGTAGACAGGTAGAGGTCCGGGTTTTCTTCGTCAGCGAAAGTCAGTACCTGCTGCAACGCCTCGATGGTGTAGGGGCGAGGGGTCACGACGTTGTCGAAAATCGCCAGTTGATCCTTGAGTTTGTCCAGTTCCGGCGTGGTGTTGCGCGGGTAGCCGTACAGGCTCATGCGCTGACGGTTGGTCGACTCGCCGATTACCAGCACAAGCGTTGACGGCTGATCAGCTCCGGCAGCCTTGAGGTTATGCAGCGGCGGGATCTTGCTGGCACTGTCCAGCATGCCCTGCATGTCTTCCAGGGTGTCGAGATAACGGTGATAAGCCACTGCCATTTGCCATGGCACCGCCGGCTCGATACGGGTTTCGAACTTCTCGAAGCCTTGAGCGAAGGTGCCCATGCGCAGCGTTTGCTTGACCAGCGGATAACCGACGACAGCGATCACGATAGCCGCGGCAGCGACCATTGCGCGGCCACGGGGCATGTACACCGGGCGCAAGCGAGTCCACAGGAACCAGGCGAATGCGGTATGCGCCAGGAACGCCGCCACCATCCACCAGGCAAAGTACTGAGTCATGTACTCGCCGGCTTCAGACACGTTCGACTCGAACATGATGAAGATGACGCTCTGGGAGAATTCCTGCTGATAAATGAAGAAGTAACCCAGGCTGGCCATCGAACAGGCCCACAGCACCACGCCGATCAGGCCGGCGAGCAGTTTTGTGCGTTTGGGGAACAACAGCATCGGTGCCAGCCAGATCGCGCTCATCACGAACGCTTGGCGAAACCCCGTGAAACCGGAGGTGCCGGTTATCTGAATCAGCAGTTGGGTAATGCCGGAAAAGTACCAGAAGAACACAAACAGCCAGAGAACACCGGCCCAATCGAAACCTGCCGCAGTCGTTTTGCTGCGTTTGAACAATGCCATTCGGCGCTCCAGCTCACTCGTTACAACTACCGCCGGAACATCCATGAAACCGACGAACGGACGCCGCACGCGCAGGTACGGCCAGAATGCGGCGCAGTATCACGAAGGGAATGTGAAAGTTTTGTTAATCGGCGCGCTTGTCTGTACTTAAACGGCCTTGGGTACATCGTGACGGGAACAGCGTCGGCTGCTCCCGAAAACAGCGGGGAAGGTCAGGCGTGCGGGTGACGCTGGACAACCGGCAACGGTTTGGACTGAGCGCCATGGGTCAACGCGCGCAGTTGCGCCAACTCCTGCTTCAATTGGTCGCGCTCGTCTTTCAACTGACGCAATTCATCGCGACGAATCGTGACGTACAGGGTTTGTGCCGGCATTGCTGTGTGTACTGTGCCCATTGCTCACCTCGCAAATGGTATGTCTCAACTGTAAATAGCCCCCGTTTTGAGGTGCTGACTTACTATCGGCACCAATTTTGTTTTCTTTTGCCACTGAATGGAACTTTTTTATTTTTCATGGTCGGTGTGTCTTCGACAGGTTTGAGGGCGTTATCAGTCTAGATCGGGCACAATGCCCGGAAACTTCATCCCGGTGCTCTGGACTAACCTCCATTAGTCGCGTTGGGCTATACCTTTTGACACACATTATTTGTAGTAAGGAGCATCAGCACATGCAACTCGGGATTATTGGACTGGGCCGTATGGGCGGCAATATTGCGCGGCGTCTGATGCTCAACGGTCACACCACCGTTGTTTTCGACCGCAATACCGCTTTCATCGATAACCTGGTCGCCGAGGGCTCCACGGGCGTTGCCGATTTGCCGGCACTGGTTGCAGGCCTGGCCAAACCACGGGCCGTGTGGGTCATGCTGCCGGCCGGCGCGCCGACCGAAGACACCATCGAAACGCTGAGCAACCTGCTGGAAGCTGGCGACACTATTATCGACGGTGGCAACACCAACTATAAGGATGACATCCGCCGCGCCAGAACCCTGGCCGAGAAGGGCCTGCACTACATCGACGTCGGCACCTCCGGTGGCGTCTGGGGCCTGGAGCGCGGTTACTGCATGATGATCGGCGGCGATGCCGAGACCGTAAAACGTCTCGACCCGCTGTTTGCCGCATTGGCGCCGGGCATGGGCGATATTCCGCGCACCAAGGACCGCAAGTCCGATGACCCGCGTGCCGAACACGGCTACATCCACG
Source organism: Pseudomonas sp. P42 (assembly GCF_017973755.1). NCBI lineage: Bacteria > Pseudomonadati > Pseudomonadota > Gammaproteobacteria > Pseudomonadales > Pseudomonadaceae > Pseudomonas > Pseudomonas sp. P42. The sequence goes on from NZ_JACOPU010000006.1 coordinate 131,035, forward strand.
CCGGTCCCGCCGGTGCCGGACATTTTGTGAAGATGATTCACAACGGCATCGAGTACGGAATGATGGCGGCCTTCGCCGAAGGTTTCGACATCCTCAAGACCAAATCCAGCGAGCGTCTGCCGGAAGATCAGCGTTTTGATCTCAACGTGGCTGACATCGCTGAAGTCTGGCGTCGTGGCAGCGTGGTGTCGTCCTGGTTGCTCGACCTGACTGCCGACGCCTTGGCCAGCGACCCGAAACTCGACGGTTTCTCCGGCTCGGTGGCAGACAGTGGCGAAGGTCAATGGACCATCGAAGCCGCCATGGAACAAGCGGTGCCGGTACCGGTGCTGTCGAACTCGCTGTTCTCGCGCTACCGCTCACGCGGTCAGGGCACTTTTGGCGACAAGATTCTTTCGGCCCAGCGCTTCGGCTTCGGCGGCCACGTAGAGACTGCGAAAAAATGACCCATACGATCCGCAGAAAATCCAAGGCAGAACCCGCACCACCGACCACGCTGTTTCTGTTCGGTGCCCACGGTGACCTGGTCAAGCGCTTGCTCATGCCCGCGCTTTACAACCTGAGTCGCGACGGCCTGCTTGATGAGGGTCTGCGGATCGTCGGCGTTGATCACAACGCCATTACCGATGAAGCCTTCGCGCAAAAACTCGAAGACTTCATCCGCACCGAAGTGGCGGCGAAGGTCGGCAAGGGCGATCAGATGCTTGATCCGGCCTTGTGGGCCAAGCTCGCCAAAGGTATCAGCTACGTCCAGGGCGACTTCCTGGACGACAGCACTTATTCCGCGCTGGCGGCGAAAATCGCCGACAGTGGCACCGGCAATGCGGTGTTCTATCTGGCCACCGCACCACGTTTCTTCAGCGAAGTGGTGCGCCGTCTCGGCAGCACCGGTTTGCTCGAGGAAACCCCTGAAGCGTTCAGAAGGGTGGTGATCGAGAAGCCGTTCGGTTCCGATCTGCAAACTGCCGAAGCACTGAATGCCTGTTTGCTCAAGGTGATGTCCGAGAAGCAGATCTATCGGATCGACCATTACCTGGGCAAGGAAACCGTGCAGAACATTCTGGTCAGCCGGTTCTCCAACAGCCTGTTCGAAGCATTCTGGAACAATCACTACATCGACCACGTACAGATCACCGCCGCGGAAACCGTTGGCGTTGAAACCCGTGGCAGTTTTTACGAACACACCGGCGCGCTGCGTGACATGGTGCCCAATCACTTGTTCCAGTTGCTGGCGATGGTGGCCATGGAACCTCCGGCGGCGTTCGGCGCCGATGCGGTGCGGGGCGAGAAGGCCAAGGTGGTCGGCGCCATTCGCCCATGGACCGTGGAAGAAGCGCGGGCCAACTCGGTGCGCGGGCAGTACAGCGCCGGCGAAGTGGGCGGTAAGCCACTGGCTGGTTATCGCGAAGAGGCCAACGTTGCACCCGACAGCAGCACCGAAACCTACGTCGCGCTCAAGGTGATGATCGACAACTGGCGCTGGGTCGGCGTGCCGTTCTACCTGCGCACCGGCAAGCGCATGAGCGTGCGCGACACCGAAATCGTTATTTGCTTCAAACCGGCGCCATATGCGCAGTTTCGCGACACCGAAGTCGACGAGTTGCAGCCGACCTACCTGCGCATCCAGATCCAGCCGAACGAAGGCATGTGGTTCGATCTGCTGGCCAAACGTCCCGGTCCGGCGTTGAACATGGCCAACATCGAGCTGGGTTTCGCTTACAAGGATTTCTTCGAGATGCAGCCGTCGACCGGCTACGAAACACTCATCTACGACTGCCTGACTGGCGATCAGACACTGTTCCAGCGCGCCGACAACATCGAGAATGGCTGGCGTGCCGTGCAGCCGTTCCTCGACGCCTGGCAGCAGGATGCGAGCGTGCAAAACTATGCCGCCGGTGAAGATGGCCCGCAGGCTGCCGAAGATCTACTCACTCGCGATGGCCGCGTCTGGCATGGTCTGGGATGAGCGAGCCTGTCCGTTTTTTGCTGAGCGATATGGACGGTACGCTGTTGTTGCCCGATCACAGTCTGAGCCAGCGCACCATCGACGCTGTCCGGTCGTTGCGCGAGGCGGGCGTGCTGTTCAGCCTCGCCACCGGTCGTCCACCCAAAGCCATGCTGCAGCAGATCGAAGCCTTGGGCGTCGACCTGCCGACCGCGGCGTTCAATGGCGGCACCATCGTCAATCCGGACGGCAGTCTGCTGGTGGCGCATTACCTGCCGGCGGCAACCGCACTGATTGCACTGGCGACGTTCGCGGACCAGCCTGATGTTGAAGTCTGGGTGTTCAGCGGCGGTGACTGGCTGCTCAAAGACCCGAACGGGCCGATGGTGCCGCGCGAACAGCATGGCCTTGGTTATCCGCCGGTGGTGGTGGAGAGTTTTGAGCCGTATCTGGAGCGCATCGACAAGATCGTCGCGACCAGTAACAACACCGAGTTTCTGATCGAGCTGGAAGCGCGCCTGTTGTCCAAGGTCAACGGCATGGCGCAAGTCTCGCGCTCACAACCGGTGTACCTCGACGTCACGGCGCTGGAGGCGAACAAGGGCACGGCACTGGCGACACTGGCTGCACATCTGGGCGTGCCGCTTGCGCAGACAGCGGCGATTGGCGATGGCGGCAATGATCCGGCGATGTTCCATTGCGCGGGGTTGTCGATTGCCATGGGCCAGGCGGAAGAGGCGGTGCAGCGTCAGGCTGACGTGGTGACGGCGCCGAACACCGAAGACGGTGTGGCCCAGGCGATCGAGAAATACATCCTTGCTCGCTGACTCAACCGGGTCCCGATGTGGGAGCGAGCCTGCTCGCGAAAACGGTGTGTCAATCAACGAATCCGTTGTCTGACTCTCCCTCTTCGCGAGCAGGCTCGCTCCCACAGGTTTATTCGGTGTTGATCAGAGCCAGTAACTGACGGCATACCAGCCTAGCAGGCCCATCACCACGGTGTAAGGCACTGCCATCCATACCATCCGCCCGTAGGACAAGCGCACCAGCGGCGCAATCGCCGACGTCAGCAGGAACAGAAACGCGGCCTGACCATTTGGCGTCGCCACACTCGGCAGGTTGGTGCCGGTGTTGATCGCAATCGCCAGCGTCTCGAAATGCTCGCGGCTCATTTGGCCTGCGAGGAATGCCTGCTTCACTTCGGTGATGTAGATGGTTGCGACAAACACGTTGTCGCTGATGGCCGATAACAGGCCGTTGGCTATAAACAGCATGCCCGGTTGTTGATCTACCGGCAGCGTCAGTACCCACGTAATCAGCGGCACAAACAGCTGTTGATCGTGAATCACTGCCACCACGGCAAAAAACACCACCAGCAATGCAGTGAACGGCATGGCGTCCTTGAACGCGCTGCCCAGACGATGCTCGTCGGTGATCCCGGTAAATGCGGTGATCAGCACAATCACCATCAAGCCGATCAAGCCGACCTCTGCCACGTGAAAGGCCAGGCATCCAATCAGGATCAGCGCGGCGGCGCCTTGCACCAGCAGCGCAGCGCGTTGACGCGCGGTACGTTCGGCGTTGTCTTCGGCGGCGTAGTTGGCCAGTACGGCGCGCACGTTGTCCGGCAACAGGGTGCCGTAACCGAACCAGCGCAGTTTTTCCAGCAACACGCAGGTCACCAGGCCCGCGGCCAATACCGGCAGGGACACCGGCGCGACTTTCAGGAAGAACTCCGCAAAATGCCAGCCCATTTCATGGCCAATCAGCAGGTTCTGCGGCTCGCCCACCAGCGTACAGACGCCGCCAAGCGCTGTGCCGACCGCGCCGTGCATCAACAGGCTGCGCAGAAACGAGCGAAATTGTTCCAGGTCGTCATAGTGCAGGGTCGGCAGGTGTTGGTCGTTGCCGAATTCGCTGTCTTTGCGCGGATCGTTGCCCGAGGCCACCCGATGGTAGACCGAGTAAAAGCCTACCGCTGCACTGATGATCACTGCGGTTACCGTCAGGGCATCGAGGAACGCCGAGAGAAACGCCGACAGAAAGCAGAACATCAGCGACAGTATCGCTTTGGAGCGCACGCCCAACAGCAGTCGCGAAAACAGATATAGCAGCAGGTCTTTCATGAAGTAGATGCCGGCGACCATGAACATCAACAGCAGGATCACCGGGAAGTTGTGCACCAGCTCATCGTAGAGCGCCTGCGGTGTGGTCATCTTCAGCAGCAGGGCTTCGATCAACAGCAAACCACCGGGCATCAGCGGATAACACTTGAGGGCCATGGCCAGGGTGAAAATGAACTCGATCACCAACAGCCAGCTCGCCGCGACTGGGCCGACGGTGAACAGCACGAGCGCATTGAGGATCAGGAAGCCGACGATGGTCGCCTTGTACCAACGTGGCGAGTGCCCGAGAAAGTTGTGCGCTAGCGCCTGGGCGATTGAACCGGACATCGGTTGCTCCTTGTATTCAGAAGCGCGCAAGTTGCCGGATGTTTCAGCCGAGTTCAAGTTCTAACTGCCTGAAACACGCCCCTGTAGAACTGCTGAAGGCTGCGATCCTTCGATCCTGTTTCTAAAATCAAAAAACAGCAGCCTTCGGCAGCGCCTACAGGAGGCGTAATTGTGTCAGGGGAAGTTCAGTGATTGAGGTACCGCGCAACCATCGCCCGGTAGTTGCCATCCAGCGAATAGCCACCCACCAGTATCTCGCCGTCTGGTCGCACGGCCAGTGAGTTGGCCGTGTCGAGGCTGCGGCCAAGACGTGTGCGTAGCCAGCCGCGGCCATGACCGAAGCTTGGATCGAGGCTGCCATCGGTGCGATAACGAGCGACGATGAAGTCTGCCTCGACACCGCCAAGGGTTGCTCCCACCGCAATCATCCGACCGTCTGCCATGCGTTGCGCGGCGCTCCACTGGCAGCCGCTGGGTCCGATTTCGAGCAGTTGCGGCTGGCCATTGTTGATGTGCGAATCCGGGCGACCATTGAGGTGCATTGTGAGCGCCAGGCAGCGGATCGGGTCGCGACTGCTGCCGAAACAGTGCAGTGATTCGGTGGACTCAAGAATCTGACTGACCAGTGCACTTTTGCCTTGGGCGGTGAACGCCATGAAACCATCCACCGCGAAGCTATCATCAAGACAACCCTCGGGCAGGTATCGCGCCAACAGACCTTGCTGCGGAAAGTCGATCGATCCGCCGACCACGATCCGTCCGTCGGCCTGCAACAATAGACTGTTGAGCCAGGTATTGAGCAGCAAATGGCGGATCATCACGAAGCCGCGACCGTTGAAAGTCTCATCCAGGCTACCGTCGGGTTTGAGACGGATCAGCATGCCGGCGTGATCGGCGAGTTCGAAGTGATGGTTGGCGATCAGCAGGATATGCCCGTCTTCCTGAACCGCGAAGTCGCAGGCTTCGGCACCGGGTACACCGGGCGGGAGCCAGGTGTCGCGGGTGCCCATGGACAAGTCGCCTGGTAGACGCACGACTTGCCGGCCATTGTCGCCGAACGTCTGATCCGGATTGCCTTGCGCATCGAACAAGGCCAGGGCGGGCAAGGTGCGATGGCTGTTTTCATAGTGCAAACCGGCCAGCAGGATGCGTCCATCGGCGAGCGCCTGGACTTTGCCGGCCATCGCTTCGAAACCATGGGCAAACGTGTCAATCACGCTGCCCTGATTACCGAAGGACAAATCCGCAGAACCATCTGCGAGCAACCGTGCGAGGCCGAAACGGCTGCCTTCGGCAACGCCGACTTTCGCCGCCACCAGAGTTCGCCCCTGCGCATCGAGCGCGACATCCTCGGTCAGGCTGGACAAACTCCCGGCGAAGTACACCTGAGCAACGCCGCCGTGGGCAAAGGTTTGGTCAAGTTGTCCCGCGTCATTCAATAACGCTGGGAGCGCAAAGGCGTTCAGTGTGGACATGCACGCATCTCCTTGCGAGTTGACCAACACCGAAAATCGGCTGGTAACTGCATGAGCGGAACATTCAAAACCTGAACTGAGGGAAGTACAACTGTAAGAACTAACAGGTGGAGGGTCGCACTGTGCCAGAACAGTGTCTTTTTGAACCAATTGCAAGCGTGCCAAGCAATTACGCTGGAGCGCATTGCCGAAAGTTGTACAAAAGTACCGACGACTAATCAGAAACAGCAACTAACAAGAGGAGGGCGGATGACCAGGAAGTCATCCGCATCACCCGGTTATCAGTGTGGCATCGACCAGGATTGCAGCGCGTAACCTTCTTCGCTCAGTTCAGCACGCGCCTGCTGCAGCAGTTGCTCAAGTTGTGCTGGATCGGAGTAGGCACTGCTGGGAATCTGTTTGCGACCGATGTGGGAGTTGGTGCGGTCGATAACGGTCAGGCTCAGTTCGCCATTGCCGTCTTGCGGCGCCCAGGCCACGCACTGGAAAGGCTTGAAGGCGTGGTTGGCAATCAAAAGTGCTTCGTTGATACGGAGCGGGGCGGTCATGGGGTCTTCTCTCTATAGTGCCCAATCAGTGATTTGCCGTCGGTTGGGCTGACCGTTCGGCTGGTTACTTGTACTGATGCACGCAACCGGGGAGCAGGTCACACTCTTGGCAAAGAAATTTCGACTTTCTTTCATATACCCGGTTTTAAGTCAGTTTTGAAAGCTTGGCGAAAGCTTGTTAACGGCGAGTCAAGAACAGATATAAGTCGATAGCTAACTAACAACTAACGTTCTTATAACGAGTTTGGTTGTACACCTATAAGCAAACGATACAAGGCGCTGTCAAAATCTTGCTAGTGTTACAGTCAGGTCTGCCAAATGACTGTTTTTTCAACCTTTTCTTAAAATTTGGCGCCAAGGAACAGTCATGAGCGAAGCGCCTGCGTTACGACGTTTATTGGTGGTCGATCCGTGCGACGACTGCCACCGCCTGTTACCGGGTTTACGCGCGGTAGGGTGGGATGTCGACAGTTGTACCCTGGAAAACGCTGCCGACCGCAGCTGTGATGTCGGGCTCTTGCGTTTGCAGCCCTTTCATCTGGAACGACCCGAAGCCGTTAAAGAACTGATCAGCCGCAGCGGCACCGAATGGATCGCCGTGCTCAATCAGGAAGTTCTGCGATTGCAGAACGTTGGCGACTTCGTTTGCGAATGGTTTTTCGATTTTCATACCTTGCCGTTCGACGTGTCACGGGTGCAGGTCACCCTCGGCCGGGCCTTCGGCATGGCGCGGCTGCGCGGGCAGGGCACGATCCACGTCGATCAGCCCGAACATGAACTGCTTGGCGACAGCAAACCGATCCGCGAACTGCGCAAGTTGCTCAGTAAACTGGCGCCCACCGAATCGCCAGTGTTGATCCGTGGCGAAAGCGGCACTGGCAAAGAACTGGTCGCGCGCACACTGCATCGCCAATCCCAACGCCACAGCAAGCCTTTTGTGGCGATCAATTGCGGGGCGATTCCCGAGCATTTGATTCAGTCCGAGCTGTTTGGACACGAAAAAGGTGCGTTTACCGGCGCTCATCAACGCAAGGTCGGGCGCATTGAAGCGGCCAACGGCGGTACGTTGTTTCTGGATGAAATTGGCGATCTGCCGCTGGAATTACAAGCCAATCTGCTGCGGTTTCTGCAGGAGAAGCACATTGAACGAGTGGGTGGCAGTCAGCCTATTGCGGTGGATGTACGCGTACTGGCGGCGACCCACGTCGATCTTGAGGCGGCAATCGAGAAGAAGCGCTTTCGGGAAGACCTTTATTACCGGCTTAACGTGCTGCAAGTCGTCACCGCGCCGTTGCGCGAACGGCATGGTGATCTGTCGATGCTGGCCAACCACTTCTCGCATTTCTACAGCCAAGAAACCGGCCGCCGTCCGCGCAGCTTCAGCGAAGATGCGTTGATTGCCATGGGCAAGCATGATTGGCCGGGCAATGTTCGTGAATTGGCCAACCGCGTGCGTCGGGGCCTGGTTTTGGCCGAAGGCCGGCAGATCGAAGCGCGGGATCTGGGGCTGATCAGCCAGCATTCGATCGCCACGCCCATGGGCACCCTGGAAGACTACAAGACCCGCGCCGAACGCCAGGCCCTGTGCGACGTCTTGAACCGGCACAGCGATAATCTCAGTGTTGCGGCCAAAGTGCTCGGCGTTTCCCGGCCGACGTTCTACCGTTTGCTGCACAAACACCAGATCCGCTAGGGCGGGGAGCATAAAAAGGGCCCGCTGCGATCATCTCGCAGCGGGCTTTTTTAATGTCAGCAAGTTTAGAAGTAGTACGGGAATTTCAGGCTGAAGGAAAAGTCCGGCGCATCCTCGGTAATGCCGATGGACAAGTTGGGCACGATGGTCAGGTTGTCGGTGGCCGCAATGGTCATGCCGACGTTGAAGTAACCGGCGTTGGCGTCGCTGGACACCACCGATTCCCAATCCCCGCCATCCTGCTTCAGTTTGCTCTTGCGCTGCACCAGGTCGGATACCGAGAACGACATACTCATCTTCTCGTTCAGTGCGAAGGCAATACCCGCGCCGATCTGGAAGCTGTCGCCGATCTTCACCTTGCCCGGGTTTTTCTGGTTGACGGTGGAGCTGATATCGTCGAACGACTCCTCGAGGTTGTGCGTATAGGACAGGCTGCCGAACAGCACGGCCGGGTCAAACGTCTTGACCAGCGAGATGCCCGGGGTGATCGACCAGACGCCGTTGCCGGTCGGCAGGGTGTCAGGTACGAACAGGTTGGAGTTGGCGTCGGTCTGGCGCAGTTTGATCCCGAACGGATCCTTGCCGGTTGGCGCCTTGACCCGCAAGGTGACTACCGCATCCGGCGTGTTGACCGACTCGTCGAGGAACTTGTACGCAATACCGAAGTTGACGTCGCCGATGGTTGGATCCTTGGTGACGGTTTCCTCGGTGGTGACGCCCGCCGCACCCTCGTTGCCGCCGCCCGACTGATACGTCGACTCGCGGTACACCACGGGCACGTTCAAATCGAACTGCCAGCGATTGTCGAAGTTGTAGCGGCCTGTCAGGTCGAGCGTCCAGGTATCGGCCTTGATCCGGTCGAGGTTGATGTTGCCGAGAAAAATCGAGTCCAGTGCCAGAAAGCCGTTGAGAATCAGCTGGCGAGTGTCATAGCGTGAATAAGTGAGGCCGGTTTCAACGCTGAATTTGCCACCGCCGAAAAAGCCGCTGGCCTCGTCATAGAGGTTGGATACGCTTTGCGCCGGTTGTGAATCGTCAGCCAGCGATTGCCCGTAAGAGGCGCCGCTGCCCCCGGCGGCTCCTCCTGATGCTGCGGCAGCACCGGTACCGGTGGCGACGCGATTGCCTTTCATGTCCGACGGCGATTTCGCCAACCGTTTTGGCGGTGGGGCAGAGGGTTGTTCTTCAACCTGGCGTACCCGTTGCTCGAGTACCGCCAGGGCTTTTTGTTGTACTTCGTATCGTTGCTTCAGCTCCAGAAGTTCCTGTTTCAGGGCCTCTACATCCGCGTTAGGAGCCGCTTGCAGCATCGCGGCAGGGATAAGAGTGCTCAAACACACTGCTGCGCGCAGTGATACTGATCGATACATGAATAAGCCGTCCCTTTAAGCCCAATGATCGAGAATCAGCGTAGTTCAATATCCAATACTGCGTAGGGCACCGAGTTGGGTCAGGTTGCAGTCCAGTGCACCGGCGCTTCTGCCGTTATTGTTGAGTACGACGTTGAGTTGAGTCAGGTTGTTGACCACGTTGGCGCTGCCCAGCAATCGAGTGTTCTGCAGCAAACCGCCCTGGGCGACTTGTTGCAGGGCAGTCCCCTGATTGCCGCTGGCTTGAATGGCCATTTGAACGCCGCCGCCAGTGGCCGAAACCGCGACACTGCCCGCAGCGTTGCTGCCATTGATGGTTTGTCCGGCGACCAGCGCCTGGCCTTGGGAAGGTGCCAATGCAGGTGCCTGACTGGCTTCTTTGACGTTGATTGCAACATTGTTGTTGGCGGTATTGCTGTCGCCGGCAGCACGTACGCTTTGCGTCACGCCCTGGCTGCTGTTGAGTCCCGCGCCACCGATAACGGTGCCCGTACCCAGCACAGGGACGCTGCCGTTGCCGGTCTCTTTGATGGTCGAGACGTAGAATTCCGGTTTGACCGTCGCGGCCTGAATCTGCATCGAGGTCGCGGCCCCGATCAAGTCACCGCTGGCGTTGCGCCATGTACTGCTCATGACAATGCCGAAGCTGATAATTCGCCCCGGCATGACATAACGACCACGCAGCTCGGCGAGCTCATGGTCCTTGATTTCGATAGGTGTGAATCCTGCATTGGCATAGCCTGAAGCACTCGCCGCCAGGCAGGCGGCGGCCAGCCAGTATGAGGTTTTCATTTGCTGCTCCCGGGACATCCAGTCCCATTTCTATAATCGGCGATTAAAAGAAGTCGCTCTGTATGAACCCGAAATCCATCAATTCAGCATCTTTGACAGGGTTGAAGCCATCCAGCTGGTTCTTGGCCGTCAACGGTACCGGTGGACTGCGCAAGGCGTTGGCCTTGTCGTACCCGGGGCCGACGATGGCGAAGACAATGCCGTTCCAACCTTTGACAAAGTCATCGTGTTTGTAGCGCTTATGTCCCAGGACAGGGTCTCCGATGTAAACCCACTCCTTGTCTGCACGCTGCAACACAACGAAATGCTTATAGCCGCGAATATCTATCAGTACCACCACCGGAATCGTCACCGCTTCGAGCTTCTCGGGCGGTATCCGGTAACCTCTGGCACGCATGCCGATGCTTTCCACGTAGCGCTTCATGTCGAGCATGGAGAAACCTTGAGTACGAACAAGGTCCTGGTCTGCATTGACCAGCATGCCTTTGATGATGTGATCCTCATCGACGTCGAGCCAATAAGCCTGGCGTAACACCGTGGCCAGTGCGGCAGCGCCGCAACTGAAATCGGTTTTCTGTTCGACGATGTCGGCAAACTTGCGCTCACGAATGCTTTGCACGTCCTTGTAGACCAGTACGCCGCCCGGCAGGGCAGCCACAGGCATCTGCGCAGCCTGAGTCAGGCCACACAGGCAAAGCAAAGCGAAAAGGGCCGTTTTACGCATGATCGATACGCCTTTGCGGACTGAGGAAAAGCCCCGTTTCCGGGGCTTTCGTTTCGATCGCGATTACAGGCAGGCTCTGCAACCTGCGGCGATGGACAGCGAGTTGCTTTGTTGGTTGCCCACACCCGCCGAGACGTTGGCTCCGCCGTTGCCGGAGAAGTTGTTCATCGAGTTGGTCATGTTGGCATTGTTGACCACTGGCGCTTTCCAGCCGTCTTTGGTCATGACTTGCTGAGTGGTTACGCCAGCGAGGCCAAAGGTACCCACGGCTTCGAACTTGGCTTTCTGGTCATCGTTGCCGCCGTGGCCGCCGCCACGATTGCCCCAACCGCCGTGATCATTATCGTCTTCGATGGTTGCAGTGCCTTTTGCCTTGAACACGCCGGCAGCGGCATAGGTGCCGGTGAGGGTGTCGGTTTTGTAGGCCTGCACGCCTTTGTTTTCTACAACCAGGCCAGTGGAAGACTGGTTGGCAGAAGCAGCAGCCTGAGCTACGCGGCCACCGGATACGGCGATCGCCAGGTTGTTTTTCTGCTGGTTGAAGTTGCCGGCAGTGACGTTGATACCGATGTTGCCGGAACCGTTGTTGCCTGCGTTGTTGAGATTGGCGTTGTTGAAGGTGGATGAGTTTTTCACATAGTTGTTGTTGTTGACTTGAGTAGCACTCGAGGCAGCAACAGCGTTGCCGAAGATGAAGCTTTCGTCAGCGGTGGCCAGTGCAGCAGCGTTGTCCTGCTGGTTGCCGTCGCCGGCTGCAACGTTGGCGCCCATGTTGCCGTTGGAATTGTTGAGCGAGTCACTGGCGTTAGCGTTATTCACAGTGCCCTGGTTTTTCACCTCGTTGCCGTCGCTGTCTTGCACGTCAAGCACAGCGGCGCCGGCGCCTGCGGTGATTTGCAGCAGTTGTTCCAGGGTTGGGCCTTTAGGCTGGTTATTACCATGCCCGTTGCCGTGCCCATTACCATGATCGTCATTACGACCGCCTGCCTGTGCTGCGATTGCCATCACTGCTGCAAGTGCGAAAACCAGTGGTTTGAGAGCCATTGTAGGTTTCATGGTGTTTCTCCATCGTGCTTATTAGTTGGTTAAGTGTTGGTACTTTCTAATTGCACTGCTTTTTATTTGGGTCAGTCTGCGACCCGGATGCTCAGGGTGTTAGCCATACGGTTCCCCACCCCGGCACTCTGGTTCACCTGGATTACCCCGCGGCTGCCGGTGAAGGCCTGATCACTTGTCGTGACCTGGCGACTGCCGATTGAGGTACCAGTTGCTCCTGAGCTCGGTAACAACGCCACGTTCTGTTGCGAAAGGGCGCTATCGTCAATGCTCTGCGGGGCAGCACTGATGCTGACACGCGTCACATTGGCCATTTGGTTGTTGGCCCCGGCGCCCTGGTTGACACCCAGAATTCCGTTGCCATTACTGAAAGAGTTGCCGCCGATGTTGGCGGTGGCGTTCATCGAGCGATCGGCAGGTGTGTCGATCCTCTGGATGACGCGGGTGGTGGCCTGAGATTCCGTACCGATGGCGATAGCCTTGGTATTGGCTTGTTGCATCTGGTCACCGGCGGCCTGGTTGACGTTGAAATTGCCGCGGTATTGCATGCCTGAATCCTGAATGTTTGCGCTATTGACTGAATTCGGGTCAGCCATGGCGCTGGTGCAACCGAGCACGGCGAGGAGAAGGAGAGTGCGATTCATCTCATTGGCCTCCGGCCATGCGGGTCAAGGGGGCCAGGCCAGTGCTCATGGCACGGTTGACGGTATTGGAGATCGAGCCGCCGGCACCGCCGCCGGTGCCAGTCCTCATGCCCGGCAAGCCGTTCGTGTTGGTCAGCGTGTTCATCCCCGGCAGGTTCGAAGCAGGTGTGTTCATGTTGCCGCGTATCGAAGAACCACTGGCGATCCCGGCAAAGTCACCGTCACTGAGTTCAGTGCTGCTCAGGGTCTGATTGATTCGAGCGGAGGGGTTGGCGTTGACTGTTGTCGGGTAGGGGTCTTTGCCGCCATTGCGACCGATAGGGATAGGCTGAACATCGCGATCTAGGACGATCACACCATTGCCTTCGGCCTGAACGTTGAAACTGATAAACGCGCTAGCCGCTGATCCGATCAGCAGAAGGCAGGTCATGCGTTTTTGGATATTCCCCACGGCTGCAATTCCTTCTTCAGTGGGCTGCCCTTGTCAGCGTTATGAAGGAGATAGCGAAAGCTGTGCCGCTTTTGAATTGTTGTTATTTTCCAGTGAGTTATCAGTAAAGCGCGCAGAGTCGATGCACAGTGTGTTTCAGCGTTGAAACACACGAAGTCTCTCCAGCCTGTCAATTGGCTAAACAAAGCTCTGGAACAAGGGTTTGCGGGGATGTGTATCAGTGGCGTAACAAGTGCCATGACAAAGCGATGAATAGCGTTGAAACGGCCACTCTGCACTTGGGCGAGTGTTTCAGGAATGGACAGTCTTCCCCCAAAACAGGGTGAAACAGTGGGCCTGGCGCCCCGTCAGTCGGCCAACAGGCGCGCAACGGCCGCGAAGACCTGGGCCTGTCGCTCCGCCCAGTCGCCCTGAATGATCTGGCACGGTTGCCGATGCTGTTCCAGCCAATCGCGCGTGGCCTGGAAGAAAGCCAGACGCTGATCCAGATCCGGCTGGCAGCGCTGACCGTCATCGGTCCAGTCAATGCGTTCCGGGGACAACAGAAGGTGCAGGTCGTAATGGCGCGCCAGCAACTCGCCTTCCAGCCAGTCCGGGCACGCGCCAAACAGGGTCTGGCTCCAGAGAATATTGCTCAACAAGTGGGTGTCGAGAATCAGCAGCGCCGGTTGTTGCGCCCGCGCCTGGTCTTCCCACTGCAATTGCCCGCGAGCGATCTCGGGGATGTCGGACAGGCAGGTGTCACGCGGATTCTGCTCGATAAACCAACGCACGTACTCGTCCACCCGCAAACCGCCAAACTGTTGCTCAAGGCCTGCCGCCAGCCAGCTCTTGCCGGTGGATTCCGGGCCGGTCAGCACCACGACCTTCATGTGCGCAGTGCCGGGTCGGCGCGCCATTCACGAAAGCCCTGAATGGCAATCACGGTGAAGAGCGCGTACAGGCCCGCGGTGAGGTAAAGCCCCTTATAAAGGAACAGGCCGACAAAAATCACGTCGAGCACGAACCACAGTGCCCAGCATTGCAGGCGTTTCTGCGCCATCCATAACTGCGCAACCAGGCTGAAACCGGTGAGCGCCGCGTCGAGCCACGGTTGCGCCGCGTCAGTCCAGTGCGCCATGGCCGCACCCAGCAAAACACTGCCGACAGCGCCGACACCCAAGCCAAGGGCTATCGAACGAGCATCCAGGCGCGTGACCTGACGCCCGTCATGCATCGTCCCGGCGCGCGTCCATTGCCACCAGCCATAAACTTGCAGGGCGGCGTAGATCACTTGCAGCAACATGTCCGAATACAGCTTCACTTCAAAGAAGATCCAGCTATAGAGCAGCACCATGACCAGCCCGATCGGCCAGCACCACGGATTCTGTTTGACCGTCAGCCACACGGCGATGACACCGAGAGCGGCGGCAAACAGTTCAAGCCCGGACATGTGGGTTCCTTGAGGGGAGTTGAAAGAGGTGGCGGATTGTACTGTATTCGCCAGAACACTGAAGGACCCTGTCGGAGCGAACTTGCTGGCGAGTGTGTCGGCCCACTCAAGACTGATGCTGAATGTCGCGCCCCCATCGCTGGCAAGCCAGCTCCGCAGGGATTTATGCGATGCTCAGCCTTTGTGGTACACCGCCAAAGCCTGCCAGCGCCCACATGGATTTTTGTTGTGCTCACAGAAGATGGCGCTGCACAAAAACCTGTGGGAGCTGGCTTGCCAGCGATAGCGGTGGGTCAGGCAACATCTCCCAACCGACAAGCCGCTATCGCGAGCAAGCGCGCTCCCACAGGTTATGTACTAAACGCGGAACTGGCGTAGCAGGCCGTTGAGTTGTTCGCTCAACTGCCCAAGTCTTACGCTCGCCGCACTCGACTGTTCTGCCGCCATGGCCGTGCTGTGAGAAAGCCCCGCCGCCTGGGTAACGTTCTGGTTGATGTCCTCGACCACATGCGCTTGTTGCAGCGTGGCGCTGGCAATCGATGCGTTCAGGCCACTGAGGTTGCGCAACGCCTGGCCGATGGCATTCAGGCTCGCGCCCGCGAGCCCAGCCTGTTCAATGGTCAGTTGCGACGCCTTGCTGCTGTCACCGATGACCTTCACCGCCGCCTCGGAATGATTTTGCAGGCGTTCGATCATCGACTGGATTTCCGCTGTCGACTTCTGCGTACGTTGCGCCAGCAAACGCACTTCATCCGCCACCACGGCGAATCCACGACCCTGTTCACCGGCCCGTGCCGCTTCGATCGCCGCGTTGAGGGCAAGCAGGTTGGTTTGCTCGGCAATCGAGCGAATCACCTCCAGCACGCTGCCGATCTGGGTACTTTCGGTGGCCAAGGTGCGAATCACCTCGACCGCTTGGTCAATGGTGCCCGAGAGCTTGTCGATCTGTTGCAGGCTGCCGTCGATATTGATCTGGCCCTGTTGCGCCTGCGCCTCGGCATTACGCATTTCGGTGGCCGCATGCTCGGCGTTTTTCGCTACGTCCTGCACGCCGTAAGTCACCTCGTTGATCGCGGTGGCCACCAGCTCCATTTGTTGCGATTGCTGCTGGCTACGCTGCTGGGCTTGCGAGGCATCGTTGCCCAGTTCGCTGGACGATTGACCGAGCGCACTGGCCGACACCTGCAACTCACCGATCACCCGGCGCAATTTGGCGGTAAACGCATTGAAGTGGTGAGCCAGTTCGGTCACTTCGTCCTTGCCGTGGGTATCGAGGCAGCGGGTCAGGTCACTTTCGCCGCTGGCGATGTTGGCCATGGCGTTCACGGTTTCCTGCAAGGGGCGCACGATGCTGCGCGCGATCAGGATCACCAGCAGAGCCATGATCACGGCAATCGCCAGCCCGATAACGGTGGCCTTGATCACCTGGCCCTGGAATTCGCCCTGCACATCGTCTACGTACACGCCGGAACCGAGCACCCAGCCCCACGGTTCGAACAGCTTGACGTAGGAGGTCTTGGCCACCGGCTCACTCGCGCCGGGTTTCGGCCAGCGGTAGTCGACCATGCCGGCGCCCTTGGAACGGGCAATCGCGACCATCTCGTTGAACACCGCAAAACCGTCCGGGTCGCGGATGGCCGAAAGATTCTGGCCTTCGAGTTTGGGATTGGTCGGGTGCATGACCATCACAGGGGTCAGGTCGTTGATCCAGAAGTAATCGCTCTGGTCATAACGCAGCCCACGGATGGCAGTAAGGGCCTGTTTCTGCGCGGCCTCTTTAGTCAGCGTGCCGGCGGTTTCCAGGTCGTGGTAATAGGTCAGCAGGCCGCTCGCGGTTTGCACCACGTGCTGGGTTTTCTGGGCTTTGGCGTGATACAGGTCGTCGTGGATCTGCTTGAGCATCAACACGCCCAAGGTCAACAACATGACCACCGCCACAATCAAGATGAGCCACAAGCGTCGGCTGATCGACACACTGCGCAAGCTGTTCATAACGCTGTCACTCCGGATTCTTTTTCTTGTAATTAACGACCGCCAGCATCCGATCACGATTTCGCGAGCGGGCATACGCGACCCAAGTCGTATAACGCGGCAGCGCTATTAAGGCTTGTCTGTTAGGATTTCGGCCCCGCGCGTGAAAACCTGAATCGAAGTTGATATTTCACGGAATTTTGACCCGTTCGTAGGGATCCTGTGCGCGCGGAATCGGTCCAGCATTAACCAGCTACGCTGATCGCAGTGAACGTAAAAAATACTATCGGGGCATGCCCGCGTGCATCGCTCTTTGGGGGATTGATGGATCTTTGGACCGCCTTGCAGGCATTGATACTAGGAGTTGTAGAAGGGCTGACGGAGTTTTTGCCCATTTCCAGTACCGGACACCAGATCATTGTTGCCGACCTGCTCAACTTCGGCGGCGAACGGGCCATGGCGTTCAACATCATTATTCAGCTTGGCGCGATTCTCGCCGTGGTCTGGGAATTTCGCCGCAAGATTATCGACGTGGTCATTGGCTTGCCGACCCAGCCAAGTGCGCGGCGCTTCACAGCTAATCTGCTGATCGCGTTCTTGCCAGCCGTGGTGTTGGGGGTGATTTTTGCCGACCTGATCCACGAATACCTGTTCAACCCGATCACTGTTGCGGCGGCGTTGGTGGTGGGCGGGGTGATCATGCTGTGGGCGGAAAAGCGTCAGCATGAAGTGCATGCCGAAACGGTCGATGAGATTCGCTGGAGCGACGCCCTTAAAATCGGCTTCGCCCAATGCCTGGCAATGATTCCCGGCACTTCGCGTTCCGGCTCGACGATCATTGGCGGCCTGCTGTTCGGCCTGTCGCGCAAGACAGCCACCGAGTTCTCGTTCTTCCTCGCCATGCCGACCATGGTCGGTGCCGCGGTGTACTCGGGCTACAAGTATCGCGATCTGTTTGTGCCGGCGGATTTCCCGGTGTTTGCCATCGGTTTCGTCACCGCGTTTATCTTCGCGATGATCGCCGTGCGCGGTCTGCTCAAGTTCATCGGCAGCCATAGCTACGCGGCATTCGCCTGGTATCGGATTGTGTTCGGGCTGGTGATTCTGGCGACGTGGCAGTTCGGCTGGGTGGACTGGTCGGCGGCCAAGGCATGAGTGATTCGCGCGCGCGCCGCCCTGAAGGTCGGCCGTCCGGTGGCGGTATTCAGAACCTGAAACTGAAGCTGGTCGTCCTGTTGATCGTCTGCGCATTGCCGTTGGCAGGCTCGCTGTCGATGTGGCTGAGCGGCATTTCTCTGGTGCCGCTGGCGGCGTATGGGATTGTCAGCGTGTTGGCGTTTTTCATGTACTGGGCGGACAAGCGCAAGGCTCGCAACGATGCGTGGCGTACGCCGGAAAACATCCTCCATGCGGTGGAACTAGCCGGTGGCTGGCCGGGGGCGTTGATTGCCCAGCAGGTGTTCCGGCACAAGACGCGCAAGGTGTCGTTTCAGGTGCTGTTCTGGGTGATTGTTGTGTTGCATCAGATGTTCTGGATCGACCAGTTGTTTCTTGGCTCGAACCTGTTATCCCTCATCTAAACCCACGCACACCCTTGTAGGAGCTGCCGAAGGCTGCGATCTTTTGATCTAGGTTTTTGCAGCCTTCGGCAGCTCCTACAGGGGTGAAGTGTCAAGCAAAAATGCCGCCATAGTGAGGTGTTAAAGCAGCAATCCGATTCGGGTTTTCTTCGGCAACTTGCTCACCACCAACTGATGTGACCGTTGCAGCAACCCCTGCAATTCCTCGGTGCCCAGCGGGTAGGGCGGGTGCATGATGATCCACTGTGCCCTTGCCAGATAAGGAGCCGGATGAATCCCGGGGCGGTCGCAATGGCCTAAAAACAGGTCCTTGTCGACCTTGAACGCCAGCGAATCCCCACGCAGCCCTTGCAAGGCAAACATCTTGTTGCCGGAAATCGAAAATACGCGCACGCCACCCCACTTGTAATCCTCGCGCGCGCCGGGCAATGCCAGACAAAACGCGGCGACGTCCGCTTCGCTCATTTTTCCCTTGCTCATAACAACCGCTCCCCACAGGCATTGAACGACTCGACCAGGTGATCAATCCACGCACGCACCGCCGGCATGACCCCGCGCCGATGCGGGTACACCGCTTGCAGCCAACCGCCGGGCAGCGACCATTCTGGCAGCAACTGCACCAGCGCGCCGCTTTCCAGCTCGGCCTCGCAATACATCATGGGCAGTAACGTGAAGCCCTGGCCGGCCAGGACACAAGCCTTGCGCACGACAAAATCGTCGATGCCCAGCCGTGCTTCCATGCTCAGCTCGAAACTGGTGCCCTCTTGATCGAGTAAACGCACATGCACCAGCCGATCGGCCTCAAGCGCCCCGAGCACCGGCAGGTTCTTCAGGTCTTGCGGGTGGCTGATCGACTGACCTTGCATGAATGTCGGGCTGGCCACGACCACCATTTGCGCCTGACGTAGACGGCGCGTGACCAGTAACGGGTCTTCATCGCCCAACTCGCGCACGCGCAGGGCAACATCAAACCCTTCGGCGACCAGATCGACCCGACGATTGAGCAGCACCACTTCAAGTTGCACCTGAGGAAATTTGCCGAGGAAGTCGCTGATCACCCACGGCAGCATTTCATGCGCCAGGCCGGTAGGGCAGGACACCCGCAAACGTCCCCGCGGTTCGCTGGACATGCTGGCGACGGCTTCGTCGGCCATTTCCGCTTCAAGCAGCATCGCCTGACAGTGACGCAAATAACGCTCGCCGACCGCAGTGAGGTTGAGTTGGCGTGTGGTGCGCTGCAGTAAACGCGCACCGAGACGCTCTTCCAGTTCGGCGATGCGCCGCGACAGTCGTGACTTGGGAATCCCCAGCAAACGGCCGGCCGCCGCAAAACCACCAGCCTCGACGACTTTGGCGAAATAGTAGAGATCGTTGAGATCTTGCATGGTTGATATCCAACTGTTCTATCAGTGGGACGAACTATCGCATTGCTGGCGGCTAATCAGCTATTGGTTTGTTGCGTAGGATTGTCTCCATTCCGTCGCCACCGGCGATTCATTCCAGGGGATTCCACATGAAACTGCTGCATATCGATTCGAGCATTCTGGGCGACAACTCGGCTTCCCGTCTGTTGAGCAGCGAAGTCGTCAAAGCCTGGCAAGCCGCTGAGCCAAGCGCTGTGGTGACTTACCGCGACCTGGCCGCTGACGCCATCAGCCATTTCTCGTCGACCACGCTGGTTGCCGCAGGCACCACCGCTGAACTGCGCAACGCTGCACAACAACACGAAGCCGAGCTGAGTGCTTCGACGCTGGCCGAGTTCATCGCTGCTGACGCTGTAGTGATCGCCGCACCGATGTACAACTTCACCGTACCGACCCAACTCAAGGCGTGGATCGACCGTGTTGCCGTTGCCGGTCAAACCTTCCGCTATACCGAAGCCGGCCCTGAAGGCCTGTGCGGCGGCAAGAAAGTAGTGATCGTTTCCACCTCTGGCGGCATTCACGCCGGTCAGGCCAGCGGTATCGCCCACGAAGAATATCTGAAGCTGGTATTGGGTTTCCTTGGCATCACCGACATCGAAATCGTCCGTGCCGAAGGCTTGGCGTACGGTGACGAAGTGCGCAACAACGCCATGACCGCCGCGCAAGCGAAGATCAGCGAGCAACTGTTCGCCGCCGCGTAAGGCTTGCGTAAAAAACAGCTGATGTTCAGGTAGCCCCCCAAAAACTCTGTATTCTGGTTCCGCAAGGGCCAAATACGGAGTTTTTTGTTTCTGACTGTTACATAATCTGGCCCGGGTTATGCAGTCAAACGATCAGCGTCTGAGTGCAATGTCGTGACCTGCGCACCGAATCCACGGCTTTCTGGTCTCACACTGCAACGGATCTTACGATTGAGTCACAACAGGGTGGGGCGTCCGGTGATACGTCTTTGTGCAACGTTACTGATTTGCCTGCTCGGCAGCCTGATTACGGTGCAGGCGGCGCCGGGGCGCCATCCTGTCTGGAGCGTTGGTTACCACGAGATGACGTTCCTCGATCCGCTCGACTTGCAACCGATGCGCGCCATCGCGTTCTATCCCTCCAGCGACCGTGAACACCTGAGCCTGCTCGAGGGTTATTCGGTCGAAGCCGGCGAAGACACCAAAGTCGCCATGGGCCGATTCCCGATGCTGATGCTGTCTCATGGCAACACCGGCACGCCGCTGGCCCTGCACGATCTTGCCACGTCACTGGCGCGCAAGGGGTTCGTCGTGGTGGCGGTGATTCATCCCGGCGACAATTCCAGGGATCACAGCCGACTCGGCACCCTGAGCAATCTTTACGGGCGGCCGATCCAGATTTCCGAAGCGATCACTGCCACCCTTGGGGACCCCATGCTGGCGCCGTTCGTCAATGCTGAGCAGGTCGGCGTGATCGGCTATTCGGCCGGGGGCGAGACAGCGTTGATTCTCTCGGGGGCGCAACCGGATCTGGATCGCCTGCGCCGCTATTGCCAGGAGCGCCCGGACGACCGCGATGCCTGCAACACCCAAGGCGAGCTCATTGTTGACCGTGATGACTTGCAACCGGTGGCCGACCCACGCGTGCACGCCTTGTTGCTGATGGCGCCGCTCAGCCTGAAATTCGGCCGACATACGCTGGCTGACGTGCATGTGCCCGTGCTGCTGTACAGCGGCGATGGCGACAAGCTGGTGGCTTTCGATAAAAACGCTGCCGCACTGGCGCGCAAACTGCCGACTGCACCGGACTTCAAATTGCTGGCCGGGGCAGGGCACTTTGTGTTCATGGCGCCGTGCAACGAAGAGCAGATCATTGCCATGCCGGCGTTGTGTACGGATGCCGATGGGGTTGATCGCAAAGACATTCATCGCAATCTGATTTCCGAGGCCGGCCGATTCTTCGCCCATGCCTTGGGCCGGCCTACACGGGCGGGTATGCAGACTGCGGATCAATAGCGTCAGGTGTTTATCCTGAAGTCACCATAAAACCCTGTGGGAGTATTCAGGAAATTGCCCGGCGCTTGAGTATCAAGGTCAACCCCAGCCCCGTCACCGACAACAGCGCCGCACTGAAGAAAATCCACGAATATCCCAGATTCAACGCCACCGCCCCCATCAACGGCCCGGCAACCGTCAGTGCCAGATCAAAGAACACCGCGTAGGCACTCAACCCGGCACCGCGACTGGAACTCGGTACCTGCTTGATCGCCTCCACGCCCAGTGCCGGATACACCAACGACAGGCCAAACCCCGCCAGTCCGGCGCCGATCAATGCAAACGCGGTGGAGGGCGCGAGCCACAGCATCACCAGCCCCACGGTTTCAACGGCAATGCAGACGATGGCCGAGGTGAAACCGCCGAATCGACTGATTGCCGAAATAAACATCAGTCGCGACACGATGAAGCACACCCCGAACACCGTCAGGCAATACGCCGCGCCGCTCCATCCGCGGTTGAGGTAATAGAGGGTGATAAATGTGGTGAGTGTGCCGTAGCCGATTGAGGCCAGCGTGAGGCTCGCGCCGAACGGTGCAATCCGCCCGAACACGGCCCAAAACGGCAGACGCTCACCGCGTATCACCGGTACCGAAGGTTTGTTACGAATCAACAGCAACGCCCCGGCCGCCAAGACCGACAGCGAAATACCGAGGCTGGCGAAACCGTATTCGGCCACCATCACCACCCCCAGCGGCGCACCAATCGCAATGGCGCCATAGGACGCGATACCGTTCCAGCCGATGGACCTGGCGGTGTGCTCGACCCCGACCTGGCCCATGCGCCAACTGATGGTGCCGACACCGATCAGCCCCTGCGCAATGCCCAGCAACAATCGCCCGAGAATCAGAATCAACAGGCTCGGCAGCGGATAGCTTTGCAGCAGCGTTGACAACAGCGTCAGCGCGCCACTGAGCACAATCCCCAGCAAGCCATACACGATCGCCCGTTTGGTGCCGATGGTGTCAGACATGCGCCCGGCCATTGGCCGGCTGAGCAGGGTGGCCAGGTACTGCGAGCCGATCACCAGTCCGGCAATGATCGCGCTGAAACCCAGTTGTTCATGAACATAACCCGGTAGCACCGCAATCGGCAGCCCGATGCAAAGGAAGGCAATAAAGGTGTAGAAAACGATAGAGACGATCTGCACGGTGATCGCCATGGAGCGTTGCGGTGGCAGTTGCTGCGCAGACATGAGGACTCGTTCGCGGGCGGCGGTGGGAGAATTCGCATCATGGCGTGGGTGTGGAATAAAAGGAAGCTGGCTAACTATTTTTCCGGAATGGATATCGCTGATGATTGCCCCTTCGCGAGCAGGCTCGCTCCCACCCCTGAAATGCATTCCCCTGTGCTCGCGAAGGTGTCTGCACCAAAAAATGACTGCCCCTGAAATGCAAAAAGCCCTGTCACATGGACAGGGCTCTTAACTTGCAGCTAGCAGCTGAAAACTCGAAGCTGCTTTTTAGAATACGACACCCTGGCTACGCAGGTAATCATCGTACGTACCGCTGAAGTCGGTCACGCCGTCCGGGCTCAGCTCGATGATGCGAGTGGCCAGGGACGATACGAACTCACGGTCGTGGCTGACGAAGATCAGCGTGCCCGGGTAGTTTTCCAGCGCCAGGTTCAGCGCTTCGATCGATTCCATGTCCAGGTGGTTGGTCGGTTCGTCCATGATCAGCACGTTCGGCTTTTGCAGGATCAGCTTGCCGAACAGCATGCGGCCTTGCTCACCACCGGAAATCACCTTCACCGACTTGAGGATTTCGTCGTTGGAGAACAGCATCCGACCCAAAGTGCCACGGATCACTTGCTCGCCCTGAGTCCACTGACCCATCCAGTCGAACAGGGTCATGTCGTCTTCGAAGTCGTGCGCGTGATCCTGAGCGTAGTAGCCCAGCTCGGCGGCGTCGGTCCACTTGACGCTACCGGCATCCGGAGTCAGTTCGTTGACCAAGGTACGCAGCAGCGTGGTCTTACCGATACCGTTCGGGCCGATGATCGCGACGCGCTCGCCGGCTTCAACCTGGAAGCTGAAATCCTTGAACAGCGGCTTGCCGTCAAAACCTTTGGCCATCTTCTCGACCATGACAGCCTGGCGGTGCAGCTTTTTGTTTTGATCGAAGCGGATGAACGGGCTCACGCGGCTCGAAGGCTTGACCTCGGCCAGTTGGATCTTGTCGATCGCCTTGGCGCGGGAAGTGGCCTGCTTGGCTTTCGAGGCGTTGGCCGAGAAGCGGCTGACGAACGATTGCAGCTCGGAAATCTGTGCTTTCTTCTTGGCGTTGTCCGACAGCAGTTGCTCGCGGGACTGGGTCGCCACGGTCATGTACTCGTCGTAGTTGCCCGGGAACAGGCGCAGCTCGCCGTAATCCAGGTCGGCCATGTGCGTGCACACGCTGTTCAGGAAGTGACGGTCGTGAGAGATGATGATCATCAGGCTGTTACGCTGGGTCAGAATGTTTTCCAGCCAGCGAATGGTGTTGATGTCCAGGTGGTTGGTCGGTTCGTCGAGCAACAGCACTTCCGGGTCGGAGAACAGTGCCTGAGCCAGCAACACGCGCAGCTTCCAGCCTGGCGACACTTCGCTCATCGGGCCGAAGTGCTGCTCGATGCCGATACCCAGGCCCAGCAGCAGTTCACCGGCACGGGATTCGGCGGTGTAGCCGTCCATTTCGGCGAATTCGGTTTCCAGCTCGGCCACGGCCATGCCGTCTTCTTCAGACATTTCCGGCAACGAGTAGATGCGATCGCGCTCGGCCTTGACCTTCCACAGCTCTTCGTGACCCATGATCACGGTATCGATCACGGTGAATTCTTCGTAGGCGAACTGATCCTGGCGCAGCTTACCCAGGCGCACGTTCGGCTCGAGCATGACCTGGCCACCCGTCGGGTCAAGGTCACCGCCGAGGATTTTCATGAAGGTCGACTTGCCGCAACCGTTGGCGCCGATCAGGCCATAACGGTTACCCGCGGCAAATTTGACGGAAACGTTTTCGAAGAGCGGCTTGGCGCCGAACTGCATCGTGATGTTAGCTGTAGAGATCAAGAGTTTTTCCTGCGAAGCATTCTGAATAGCGAGGGTGCGGCTGTAGCGCTTGGCCCGAGTCAAGGTGCGCTGAGGCGGGGAGTTCCCGGCATCAACCAAGGGGGCGCGTAAAGTTTGGCGGCGATTGTACTGGTCTGGCTCTTTAAACGATAGGGCGAAGACGTCGCGGGTGCCGATTGGCACAATCGCGGGACAGTTTTTCACAGATGAAGGTTCACTATCGGTTACAAAGTGTGGCTAAAATGCCATCCATTCACCCACCGCCCTACAGCGGCGCGGGCTCAAGGACGTGCCATTTTGTACTCAGACCACTGCATAAGACGCTGGGCCTCAGGCCGACAGGCGCGCAGTTTGTTCACTTCTGACGTGTGACGAATTCCGTGAAACTCATCATTGCTGCTATTTATGTCATTTCCATTGCATACGTTCACTTGCGTGGCCGTGTGCGCCACAAACTGGGTCGGCAACTGAGCGATCATTCGACGTTTCTGGCACCGATCAACTGCTTTCTCTACCTGTTCTCGAAAAAGCCGAACAAGCCTTACCTTGATCCTACTGAATTTCCTGACCTGAGCCCGTTGCAGGCGCATTGGGAAGAAATCCGCGAGGAGGGCCAGAACCTGCTGCGCGCGGGGGAGATCAAGCGTTCGAACCAATACGACGACGTCGGTTTCAACTCCTTCTTCAAAAGCGGCTGGAAGCGTTTCTACCTCAAGTGGTACGGCGAGAGCCATCCGTCGGCCATGAAGCTGTGCCCTCGCACCACGGAACTGGTTCAGAGCATCGGCTCAATCAAGGCCGCGATGTTCGCCGAACTGCCGCCAGGTTCGAAACTGGTACGCCATCGCGACCCGTACGCCGGCTCCTATCGTTACCACTTGGGCCTGGACACGCCTAACGATGCGGGTTGCTACATCAACGTCGACGGTGAGAACTACCACTGGCGTGACGGTGAAGCGGTGATGTTCGATGAAACCTTCATCCATTACGCGGAAAACACCACCGACAAGAACCGCATCATCCTGTTCTGCGACATTGAGCGCCCAATGAAGTATCGCTGGGCTGCAGCGTTCAATGCCTGGTTCAGCCGTACGGTAATGTCCGCCGCCGGTGCGCCCAACGATGCGGGCGACCGTACCGGTGGGATCAACCGTTTGTTTACTAAAATCTACAAGATCAGGTTGCGTGGCAAAGAGCTGAAAAAGCGTAATCGTGCTCGGTACTACATGGAAAAGTGGGCGATCTTTGGTGGTTTGCTGGCGATCTTTGTTCTGATCTGAACATTTGCTGTTACTGTCCTGACGCCATCGCCGGCAAGCCAGCTCCCACAATGGCAGGTGTGATGCTTCAATCGCATTTACACCGCTAAAACCTGTGGGAGCTGGCTTGCCAGCGATGAGGCCCTGAGATTCAACCGATGACTCAGGAGGCTTTTTTAGCCTTCTTCGCTGGCGCTGCCTTGCTCGCCGTTTTGGGCTTCGGCTTGGCGGTGGCCTTGCCACCCAGGCTACGTTTAAGCAGCTCAGTCAAGTCGATAACATCGGCAGTCTTGCGTTGTTCCTCGCCACCCACCGTCTCGACATCCTCGATCTCGCCCTTATGGGCCTTTTTCTCCACCAGCGCCATGATCTTGTCTTCGAACTCGTCTTTGTAATCCTCGGGGCTCCAGTCCCCGCTCATGTCCTCGACCAGACGTTTGGCCATGTCCAACTCACCTTTGGCAAGCTGAGGCTTGGTCACTTCGCTGCCCAGTTCCAACTGATCGAGGCCGCGTACTTCCTGGGGCCAGCGCAATTTCACCAGCACCAGCGCTGACTCCAGCGGCATCACCGCCGCCAGATACTGGCGCGTGTGCAAGACGACGCGGGCGAGCGCAACCTTGTTGGTTTTGCTTAACGTTTCACGCAACAGCGCGTACACCTTGCCACCGCGCTTGTCCGGCGCCAGGTAGTAGGGCGTATCGATGTTCTGCAACGGGATCTGCTCGGCGTCGACGAAGGAAAAGATGTCGATGGTCTGGGTCGAAACCGGGTGCGCCGAGCGGATTTCCTCTTCGCTGAGCACCACATAACGACCCTTTTCGTAGGCCACACCTTTGACGATGTTTTCCTTGGTAACTTCCTTGCCGGTCACCTTGTTGACGCGCTTGTAGCCCACCGGGTCCATGCTGCGACTGTCCAGCCAGTCAAAGTCCACGCCTTGGGATGAGGTCGCTGAAACCAGCGCGACAGGGATATGGACCAGTCCGAAGCTGATCGCGCCTTTCCAGATTGCCCGAGCCATGGTGAGTTCTCCAAGTGATGATCAGGTGACCTGAAGCCCGGCGCGAAAGTTTCCAGAGAATGCGCGTTTTCAATTGGGTTCGGTCAAGCCGTGTTACATGTTGTTTAAGGCCGACGGGTTAACAAATCCGAACCTGAAGCGTAGCGTGGACTCGAAGGCTCTACACCACGCACATCGAGAGGCTGACCCATGAACCGATTTCTGATTGGCATTGCCGTCCTGACACTCAGTGGCGGTCTGGTTCATGCGGACGTTGTGCTGGCGCAGAGTCCGACCGGCAACAGCAACAATCCCTATAACAGTCCGATTCGCCGGGCGAATCCCAACAGCATGCAGGGCACCCAGCCCAGTGCGCCGCCCATCCGTGGACCAAGCACCGTTCCCGTGCCCCGTTCGCCAACCCTCGATAACCGGGGCATTGGCAATGGCCAGCCGATCCGTTCAGCGCCGGCCAAGCCACCTACATTCATTCCAAACCCACCCTCGCGAAGCACCGACACTCAACGTTAAACGGCAGGTAAAACGGTCTGCCAGACTTTGAAACGACAAAAGGAATCGTGCATGTTGCGTAAAACCCTTCTGGCCAGCCTGTGCGCCGGCGCTCTGATCAGTGCTCCGGCATTCGCCGCTGCCCCCAAAGAGCTGCAAAGCGAGCAAGGCACTCTCGAAGTCACAACAATTGCCCAAGGGCTTGAGCATCCATGGTCGCTGGCCTTCCTGCCGGATCGCCAAGGCATGCTGGTGACCGAACGACCGGGCAATCTGCGCGTGGTGGGGGCGGACGGCAAGCTATCGGCTCCTCTAAGCGGCGTGCCGCAAGTATGGGCCAAGGGGCAGGGCGGTTTGCTGGATGTCGTGTTGTCACCCGACTTTAAACAGGACCGCCTGGTTTACCTGTCCTACGCCGAAGGTGGCGGCGCTGGGAACAAGGCAGGCACGGCGGTGGGACGCGGTTACCTGTCGGATGACTTGAAAACGCTGAAGGATTTCAAAGTGATCTTCCGTCAGGAACCAAAGCTCTCCACCGGAAACCACTTCGGTTCTCGGCTGGTGTTTGATCGCGATGGTTATCTGTTCATCACCCTGGGTGAAAACAACGACCGGCCGACCGCGCAGGATCTCGACAAGCTGCAAGGCAAGATTGTGCGGATCTACCCGGACGGTAAGGTTCCGGACGACAATCCATTCGTGGGGCAGTCAGGCGTGCGCCCGGAAATCTGGGCTTACGGCATTCGCAACCCGCAGGGTGCAGCACTTAACCCGTGGAACGGCACCGTCTGGGAAAACGAACACGGCCCGCGCGGCGGTGATGAGGTGAATATCATCGAACGCGGGAAAAACTACGGTTGGCCTCTGGCGACCCACGGCATCAACTATTCGCTGCTGCCGATTCCCGAAGCCAAAGGCAAAAGCGTTGAAGGGGGCGTCGATCCGCGCCATGTGTGGGAGAGATCACCGGGCGTCACCGGCATGGCGTTTTACGATGCCGATCGCTTCAAACCCTGGCAGAAAAACCTGTTTATCGGCGCGCTGGTGAGTCAGGAGTTGATTCGCTTGCAGTTCGATGGCGACAAGGTCGTGCATGAGGAGCGCTTGTTGGGTGAGCTGAAACAGCGCATTCGAGACGTGCGGCAGGGACCGGATGGGTACTTGTATGTGCTGACGGATGAGGAGAACGGTTCGCTCTATAAGATCGGCCTGAAACCCGATCTCTAAGACTCATGCCCCTGTAGGAGCTGCCGAAAGGCTCCTACAGGTTCAATATCAGCATCAGGGGCCGACTACTCACTACGAGCGTAAAGAATCACCACCGCTCGTAACTTCCCCCGCCCAAACCGGCACATCTTCTCGAACTCGCCATGGCTGACCGGCACATGCTGGCAGTCAATGGGCTGGCGGTGCTGGCTATGGTCGACGTCCGGATCGTGCAGGTAAACGAAATCCTCATCGCAATCGGTCACCACCACCCAGTGCGGCGATTTCGATCGAGTCAGCCGATAGCTGCTGATCAGCACCAGCGGTTGGCCTCCCGCTTCCAGCAAGCGCGGCAAATCCAGCGGAGCACCGATTACGCGCTCGACATCGGTCTGCGCCAACTGTGCGGTGAATTCTTCATGGACCAGGCGCATGACGTCTTTTTTATGCTCATTGCGTACGCCGTCGAGGAACAACGGCCCCGCCAGGCTCAACTCCAGACGCACGCGAAATCCCCGTCGCCATGCGGCGAGCGCCAATCCCTGCGGACTGCAACCACCATGTCCCGACGTCATGAAAACGGTCGTCGCCTCGCGCCAGATCTGCAGTTCCTCACGGCGCTCCAACAAGCGTTCTGACTGCAACGCCCCCATGGCCATCAACAGACACGCCGGGCCACAGGTGAAATCGGTGGTTTGTCCGTACCAAGGCACTTTGATGCTGCGTGAGTCTCGATGCTGGAGAATGCGTTTCTCCAGGCGCAGCGCGTCGGCATGGTCTTCGTAGTAATCGTGGATGAGTGCAAAACGCCGGTAGCCGTTGCGTTCATACAGGGCAATGGCGGCGGGGTTGTCAGTGCGTACCTCCAAGCGCAGGTACGCGCAATCGTGTTCCAGCGCGCAAGTCTCGATACGTTGCAGCAGTTGTTTACCCAATCCGCTCCCGCGCGCCTCGGCGGCAATGGCAATGGAATACAGGCGCGCCAGCGACGTACCGCGGTGAAACAACGCCAGTGCGTAACCCCGTAAATGGCCGTCGACCTCGGCCACCAGCAGCTGTGCGTGGGCGCGGGTAATCATCCAGTGAAAACTGCGACGGCTGAGCCCGTCCGTGGTGAAACATTGCATTTCCAATGCCAGCAACGCCGGCAGATCTTCAACTACCGCCAAACGAAAAACAGCATTCATATGACCACCGTAAAAGTTGCGTAACGAAACGAGACTTTCGAAAAACTTCGTGCTTAATAGAAAAGGTCTTGTTCTCCAACGGATCAATCTCTATGTCAGCGGTACAGGGTCATTGGCGCGAAGTATCCGAGCAAAATTTGCCGGCGGCAACTTATTTAAATTCAGCAACTGGTACTTCCAGCCGGGTGTTGATCATTGTCGAGCGCAAGGAAGATTGGGCTTCGTACTTCCCCAGTGAGGACATCATCACGGCGCAGGAATACCTCGAGCAAACCCGTGACAGCGAGCCGGGCAAGCGTGTGCAGGTGATCAATCTGTGCCGCAGCTACAAGTACCTCGGCCATGGCTATTACTGCTCGCTACTGGCCGAAGCCCGTGGCCACAAAGTGATTCCGTCGGTTCGCACGATCAGCGAACTGACCAAAAAATCACTTTACGGCCTGGCGCTGGACGACCTTGATAAAACCCTGGAAAAAGCCCTCAGTCATCATCTCTATAGCGATACCGAAGGTTTTACCCTGACGCTGTACTTTGGCAAGACTCATATCGAGCCATTACAGGATCTGGCTCGACAATTGTTTGAAGTGTTTCCCTGTCCGATTCTGCTAGTTGAGTTTCGTCGAACTAACGGTTGGCACATCGAGGGTATAAAGTCCGGCACGTTGCATAAGTTGCGCGACGACCAGGAAGATCAATTCGCCAACGCGCTTGATGGCTTCAGCCGCAAAGTCTGGCGGGTGCCGCGTTCCCGGCAAGTGGCGCGGTATGACGTGGCGATCTTGCACGATCCGCAGGAAGCGCTGCCGCCATCAAACAGCAAGGCGCTTGCGAACTTTGTTCGGGTCGGCAAGACCATGGGCATCGACGTCGAGCTGATCGAGCGCAAGGATTACGCGCGACTCGCCGAGTACGACGGCTTGCTGATTCGCGAAACCACCAGCGTCGACAACCATACCTACCGTTTCGCCAAGAAGGCTGAAAGCGAGGGGCTGGTGGTGATGGACGATCCGGCCTCGATTCTGCGCTGCACCAACAAGGTCTACCTCACCGACCTGCTCAACAGCCATCAACTGGGCATGCCGGCGACGGAGATTCTGTACAAGGAGCGACCCGAAGATTTCGAACGGGTAGGGGAGCGGCTTGGTTTTCCATTGGTGTTGAAGATCCCCGATGGCTGTTTCTCGCGGGGTGTGATCAAGGTCGAAAGCCAGCAGGCGCTGCTCGAAGCCACGGCCGAGCTGTTCGAACATTCGGTGCTGTTGCTGGCCCAGGAGTTTTTCTACACCGAGTACGACTGGCGCATTGGCGTGCTCAACCGCAAACCGATCTTCGCCTGCCAGTACTTCATGTCCAAGGGGCACTGGCAAATCTACAACCATAAGGCCAAGGGTCAGGACATCAACGGCGAATGCCGGACAATGGCGATCCACGAGGCCCCCCGCGCCGTGGTGGAACTGGCGGTGAAAACAGCCAACCTGATCGGCGACGGTCTCTATGGCGTGGACCTGAAACAGGCTGGCGACAAGGTGGTGGTGATCGAAGTCAACGACAACCCGAACCTGGACGCCGGTATCGAAGACGCTTATTTGCAGGACGACTTGTATTCGCTGGTGCTGGAAGAGTTCGTGCGGCGGCTGGAGCTCAAGCGTCGCGGCCAGGCCTGGTGAAGCGCCGATGATCAACAGTTTTGCATTGAGCCGCGGCGCCTTGCAGCGAGTCGAACGACTGGACGCCGAGGTGATGCTGTTCAGCGATCCCGACGCCGCCGAGCGTGACCTGCTGCACAGTCATTTCAAAGTCGATGAGCACGCACTGGCCTCGGCACTCGATCCGGACGAAGTGTCGCGAATCGAGTTTCACCCCGACCACTTGTTCCTGATCTGGAAGCGCCCGGAAAACTATTCCGGTGGCGGCAGCCTGGCGTTTGAAGTGTCTTCGTGCGGTTTGCTTTTCTCGCCCGGGCAGTTGCTGGTGATCGCCACCGACGACACGCCGCTGCACGGCCTCGGCACTCGCCAACCGTTAAACACGCCGCTGGATGTTCTGCTCGACCTGCTGTTCAACAACATCCATCACTACCTCGGGCACTTGAAGGTGATCAAACT
The DNA here is from genome assembly GCF_017973755.1 of Pseudomonas sp. P42. Taxonomy (NCBI): domain Bacteria; kingdom Pseudomonadati; phylum Pseudomonadota; class Gammaproteobacteria; order Pseudomonadales; family Pseudomonadaceae; genus Pseudomonas; species Pseudomonas sp. P42. The sequence continues at coordinate 162,927 of NZ_JACOPU010000006.1, forward strand.
GGTCGCCCGCGAGTTGCAGCAAAAATTCAATGCCTCGATGCAGAACCAGCATCTGGTGCAGATGTTCAACCTCAGCGAAAGCCTGATCTATTACATCAACGCCCTGCACAGCAACGGCGCAGTGCTGACGCGGCTGCGCAACCACGCCGAAAAACTGCATTTCAACAGCGAAGCGATCGGCCTGATCGACGACCTGATCATCGAAAACAACCAGTGCTACAAACAGGCGGAGATTTACTCCACGGTGTTCTCCGGGCTGATCGACGCGCGCGGCAACCTGATGAACAACAGCATGAACAACCTGTTGCGCAAACTGACGTTGATCAACGTGGTGTTTTTGCCGTTGAACCTGATTGCGAGCATTGGTGGGATGTCGGAGTTCAGCATGATGACGGCGGGAACACCGTGGTGGGTCTCGTATCCGCTGTTTTTGGCGGCGATGTTGCTGGGAGCGGGAGGGATGTTGTTTGGTCTACGGCGTTTGGCCAGTTGATCGTTGGTAATCCCTTTAGGAGCTGCCGAAGGCTGCGATCTTTTGATTTTCAAGATCAAAAGATCGCAGCCTCCTTCAGCGCCTACACGGTTTATGTATTTCTGACAGTCCCGCTTTTGGCCGAACCGCCACCGTGATGCCTTGTTATAGTTCGGGCCTCATTTCAGCCCGGTAAAGGATCACTGCCATGTCTCAATACTCCGCCTTCAGCGTCGAACTGGCCGACAATATCGCCCATGTGCAGATCAATCGTCCGGAAAAGATCAACTCGATGAACGCCGCGTTCTGGAGCGAGATCGTCGAGATTTTCCAGTGGATCGACGACACCGACGAAGTGCGCGTGGTGGTGCTAAGCGGTAACGGTAAACACTTTTCCTCCGGCATCGACCTGATGATGCTCGCCGGCGTCGCCAATGAACTGGGCAAGGATGTCGGCCGCAACGCGCGCCTGCTGCGCAAAAAGATCTTGACCCTGCAAGCCTCGTTCAACGCCGTCGATAACTGCCGCAAACCGGTCATCGCGGCGATTCAGGGTTATTGCCTGGGTGGCGCGATCGATCTGATCGCCGCCTGCGACATGCGTTATGCAGCTGAAGACGCGCAATTCTCGATCAAGGAAATCGATATCGGCATGGCCGCCGATGTTGGCACTTTGCAACGGTTGCCACGGATCATCGGTGACGGCATGCTGCGTGAGCTGGCTTACACCGGTCGCCACTTTGGCGCTGAAGAAGCGCGCAGCATCGGTCTGGTCAATCGCGTTTACAGTGACAAGGACGCGCTGCTGGAAGGTGTGCTGGATATCGCTCGCGACATCGCGTCCAAGTCGCCCATCGCAATTGCCGGCACCAAGGAAATGATCAGCTACATGCGTGACCATCGCATCGACGACGGCCTCGAATACGTTGCCACCTGGAACGCCGCCATGTTGCAATCCACCGACTTGCGCGTGGCCATGGCCGCCCATATGAGCAAACAGAAACCCGAATTTGTGGATTGAGAACCATGACATCTCGCTGGACCACTGCAGTACTGGACACCGATCAAACCGGCGGCTGGGCCGTGGCGCGTAGCGCCGAAGGCTTTCTGTTCGACGACAACGGCGCGCTGTTCCCAAGGGAATGGCTCAAGCGTCAGGACTTGTCGGTGCTGGCCGAGCATGGCATCGGCCACCTCGATGGCGAGCCGGTGTACCTGCTGGAATTGCGCAGTGCCAGCGAGGTCATGGGTTGCAGCTGGAAGGGCCTGCGGGCGTTCATGCTCGACGGCGATCACACGATCTACAAAGTGCTGGGTTATGCCGCGCAGATCGGCACCTGGGCCCGTGAACACCGCTTCTGTGGCAATTGCGGGCAAGCCATGAAGCAAGTGCCGCGCGAGCGGGCGATGTATTGCCAGCCGTGTGATCTGCGCAGTTATCCGCGGATTTCGCCGAGCATGATCGTGCTGATTACCCGTGGCGACGAAATTCTGCTGGCACGCTCACCGCGCTTCGTCACTGGCGTCTACAGCACGCTGGCCGGTTTCGCCGAGCCGGGCGAATCGGCGGAGGACTGCCTGATTCGCGAGGTGCGCGAAGAAGTGCAGATCGAGGTGAAGAACATCCAGTATCTGGGTAGCCAGTGCTGGCCGTTCCCGCACTCGATGATGCTGGGTTTTCACGCGGAATACGCGGGCGGCGAGATTGTCTGTCAGGAAGACGAGATCGAAGACGCCCAGTGGTTCAACGTGCACGATCTGCCGCCGTTGCCGGCGGCAAAATCGATTGCCCGTTACCTGATCGACGTCTATGTGGCGCGGCGTTTAGGCCACGCTGAACCAGTGCTGCCAGGCTAGGCGCACGGTCAACCCCAGCACCACGGTGATGAACACCGGGCGAATGAACTTGGCGCCACCGCTGATCGCGGTGCGCGCACCAAAGAATGCGCCAACCATCACCGACAGGCCCATGCTCAGGCCGATGATCCAGTCCACTTGCCCGGAAAACACGAACACCGACAGCGCCGCAATGTTGCTGACGAAGTTCATGCTGCGGGCCACGCCGCTGGCCTTGACCAGGTCGATCGGGTACAGCAGCAAGCTGCTGACGGTCCAGAACGCCCCCGTGCCGGGACCGGCCACGCCGTCGTAGAAACCGAGGCTGAAGCCTTGGGTCGATTGCCACTTCTTCTTGATCGGCGCGTTGCTGTCCAGCGGCGCTTTTGGCGTGCCGCCGAACAGCAGATACAGGCCGCAAGCGAAGACGATCACCGGGAGCATTTTGTTCAGCCATTCTGCCGGCAGGTAATGAGCGACGACGGCGCCGGTCAACGCACCGACCAGGGTGCCGACAATCGCGTGCATCCACTGGCGAGGATGAAACAGCTTGCGCCGGTAGAAAGTGAAACTGGCCGTCGCCGATCCGAAGGTTGAACTCAGCTTATTGGTGCCCAGCACCAGATGCGGCGGCAGGCCAGCGGTCAGCAGCGCAGGCGTGGTCAACAGACCGCCACCGCCAGCGATGGCATCGATGAAACCGGCAACGAAAGCGACAACGGCCAGAATGGCCAAAGTGGTGAGGTCAACGCTGAGTTCAAAAGGCATGGAGTCGACTTATTCGGCAGGGGAGCAGATCGGGGCTGCGCGGAGGGCTGCCATGTTACTCATTTCCAAGTGTTGCGGCGAGTCGACGGACGTCTTCGCGAGCAGGCTCGCTCCCACAGGTTTTTGCGTTGATCTCAAAGACCCTGCAGGAGCTTCTCGCTAAGCGTCAGACACTACGATCAGCCAAGGCCCGCGCCATCCGCGCAATTCCTTCTTCCAGCAACGACCGCGGGCACCCAAAGTTCAGCCGCACGAATTGCTGATTCTGATCGCCAAAGTCCAGCCCGGCGCTCAAACCTACCTTGGCCTGTTCAAGGAAGAACTGCTGAGGGTTTTCCAGATCCAGCGCCGAGCAATCGAGCCAGGCCAGATAAGTCCCCTGCGGCACATTAATGGTCACGCCCGGCAAACGGCTGCGAACCGCTTCAACCAGATAATCACGGTTGGCCTGCAGGTAGGTTTTCAACTCGGCAAGCCATGGTCCAGCTTCGCTGTAAGCGACACGGGTGGCTTCCATGCCCAGCGGATTGACGCTGTCGACCATGCCGCAACGGGCTTGATTGACGCGTTCGCGCAGGGCGGCGTCCTGGATGATCATGAACGAAGTCTTGAGGCCGGCGATGTTGTACGCCTTGCTCGCTGACATCAGGGTGATCGTGCGCTGGGCGATTTCCGCGCTCAGCGACGCGGTCGGAATGTGCACGCGGCCATCGAAGCACAGCTCGGCATGGATTTCGTCGGAGATGATCCATGCGTCCTGCGCCACGCAGATATCCGCCAGCGCTTGCAGCTCATCGCGGCCGAACACTTTGCCGATCGGGTTGTGCGGGTTGCTCAGCAGCAGCGCGCCGCCACCGTTCAGCGAATCACGCAAAGTGTCCAGCGGCGTGGCGTAGGTGCCGTCAGCCTGCGGCACGAATTCCAGCTCAATCTTGTTCAAACCCCAATGAGCCGGCGCATGGCGCAGTGGCGGGTAGTTCGGCACTTGCACCACGACATTCTGCTGCGGCTGCACCAGCGCCTTGAGCGCCATGTTGAAACCGGATTCAACGCCTGGCAGGAAGATCAGCTCTTGCGGCTGCACCTTCCAGGCGAACTTGTTCCAGAGGTCGGCAACGATGGCTTCACGCAGGTTGTCCTGCGCGACGCTGTAACCCACCAGCGGGTGCAGCAGGCGCTGTTGCAGCGCCTCGATGACCACCGGCGGCGCGGCGAAATCCATATCAGCGACCCACATCGGCAGCACGTCGGCCGAATAGCGGCTCCACTTGGTGCTGCCCGTGTTGTGGCGGTCGAATACCTGATCAAAATCGAAAGTCATGCGCGGTCTCGTGAAGGCGGGTGAGTTCTGTCCGCCATGATAAGCCCATGACCTTGTGGGAGCACACAAAACCTGTGGGAGCTGGCTTGCCAGCGATAACGGTGGATCAGTCACCATCATTGTTGGATGTGCCGACGTCATCGCTGGCAAGCCAGCTCCCACAGGGAATTGAAGTTGTCAGGGAGAGCCCCGACAAACGGCCGACGGTCGGTTTTCACACAGTCTGTGTGGTCATTGTCTACAGTGAAAAAGCGGGCACCCGTTGCCGCAACCGTGTTTGTCCAGATAAAGCCCGGCATCAGTACCGGGTTCCACCTGATCAGGAGTGCACGATGGATCTCAGCCGTCGTCAGTTCTTCAAGGTCGCCGGTATCGGCCTTGCAGGCTCAAGCCTGGGCGCGTTGGGCATGGCCCCGACGCCTGCCTTCGCCGAGCAGGTGCGTCACTTCAAGCTTGCCCACACCCATGAAACCCGCAACACCTGCCCGTATTGCTCGGTCGGCTGCGGCTTGATCATGTACAGCCAGGGCGATGCCGGGAAGAATGTCGCGCAAAATATCATCCACATCGAGGGCGACGCCGACCACCCGGTCAACCGTGGCACCCTCTGTCCAAAAGGCGCGGGCCTGCTGGACTTCATTCACAGCCCGGGCCGTTTGCTGTATCCGCAGACGCGCAAACCTGGCAGCAGCGAATGGACGCGGATCAGTTGGGATGAAGCGCTGGATCGCATCGTCGACCTGATGAAAACCGACCGCGACGCCAATTTCATCGAGAAAAATGCCAACGGGCAAACGGTGAATCGCTGGCTGACCACCGGATTCCTCGCGGCCTCGGCGGCGTCCAACGAAGCGGGCTATATCACCCAGAAGGTGATTCGCAGCCTCGGTCTACTGGGGTTCGATAACCAGGCGCGTGTCTGACACGGTCCGACGGTGGCAAGTCTTGCCCCGACGTACGGCCGTGGTGCCATGACCAATACCTGGACCGATATCGCTAACGCGAATCTGATCCTGGTGATGGGCGGCAACGCAGCAGAAGCGCATCCGTGCGGCTTCAAATGGGTGACCGAGGCCAAGGCGCACAACGCCGCGCGGCTGATCGTGGTCGATCCGCGTTTTACCCGGACCGCTTCGGTGGCAGATTATTACGCGCCGATCCGCACCGGTACCGACATCGCCTTCATGGGCGGTTTGATCAATTACCTGCTGACCGAGGACAAGATCCAGCACGAATACGTGCGCAATTACACCGATGTATCGTTCATCGTCAAAGCCGGTTATGGCTTCGAGGACGGCATCTTCAGTGGTTACGACGTGGCCAAACGCAGCTATACCGACAAGTCTGGCTGGGGTTACGAAATGGGCGAGGACGGCTTCGTCCGAGTCGACCCGACCCTGCAAGATCCGCGCTGCGTCTATCAGCTGATGAAGCAGCATTACAGCCGCTACACCATCGACCTCGCGAGCCAGATCTGCGGGATGCCGGTCGATGCCATGCAGAAAATCTGGGACGAAATCGCCACGTGCTCGATACCGGGCAAGACCATGACGATTCTCTACGCGCTCGGCTGGACCCAGCATTCGATCGGCGCGCAAATCATCCGCAGTGCGGCGATGGTGCAACTGTTGCTGGGCAATGTCGGCATGCCGGGCGGCGGGGTGAATGCCTTGCGCGGGCACTCGAACATTCAGGGCCTGACTGACCTCGGATTGCTTTCCAATGCGTTGCCGGGCTATCTGTCATTGGGCACCGACACCGAGCAGGATTACGCCACCTACATCCACAAACGTACGCAAGTACCGTTGCGGCCGGGGCAACTCTCGTACTGGCAGAACTACAGCAAATTCCACGTCAGCCTGATGAAGTCGTGGTACGGCGCTCACGCCACGGCCGAGAACAATTGGCTCTACGACCATTTGCCGAAACTCGACATCCCCAACTACGACGTGTTGAAGATGTTCGACCTGATGAGCCAGGGCAAGGTCAACGGCTACTTCTGCCAAGGCTTTAATCCGATCGCCGCGTTGCCTGACAAGAACCGCGTGATGGGCGCGTTGGCCAAACTCAAATGGCTGGTGGTGATGGACCCGCTGGCCACCGAAACGTCGGAGTTCTGGCACAACGTCGGACCGTACAACGATGTGAAAACCGACGAGATCCAGACTGAAGTCATTCGCCTGCCGACCACCTGTTTTGCCGAAGAGGACGGCTCGCTGGTCAACAGCAGCCGCTGGCTGCAATGGCACTGGAAGGGCGCCGATGGCCCGGGCGAAGCGCAGACCGACATCCGCATCATGAGCGAACTGTTCCTGCGCCTGCGCAAGCGTTATCAGGCTGAGGGCGGCAAGTTTCCCGACCCGCTGCTGAAACTGACGTGGCCGTACAAGATCGCCGACGAGCCGTCTCCGGAAGAACTGGCCAAAGAGATCAACGGCAGCGCCGTCACAGACTTCACCGATGCCACCGGCGCAACGGTCAAGGCTGGCACGCAACTGGCCGGGTTCGGCTTGCTCAAGGATGACGGCAGCACCGCGTCCGGTTGCTGGATTTTCGCTGGCAGCTGGACCGAGGCCGGTAATCAGATGGCCCGGCGCGACAATGCCGACCCGTATGGCATGCATCAGCACCAGGGATGGGCCTGGGCCTGGCCGGCCAATCGGCGGATTCTCTACAACCGCGCTTCCGCAGACGTTGCGGGCAAACCGTGGGACCCGAAAAAGCGTCTGGTCTGGTGGAACGGTAAAGTCTGGACCGGCACCGATGTGCCGGACTACAAGGCCGACGTGCCGCCGGAAGCCGGGATGAACCCGTTCATCATGAACCCGGAAGGTGTGGCGCGGTTCTTCGCCGTCGACAAGATGAATGAAGGGCCATTCCCCGAGCATTACGAGCCGTTCGAAACCCCCATCGGCATCAACCCGCTGCACCCGCAAAACAAACAGGCCACCAGCAACCCGGCAGCGCGGATCTTCGATTCGGTGTGGGAAACCCTCGGCGAAGCCAAGGACTTCCCGTACGCCGGCACCAGCTATCGCTTGACCGAGCATTTCCACTTCTGGAGCAAGCACTGCAAGTTGAACGCGATTGCCCAGCCTGAGCAGTTCGTCGAAATCGGCGAGGTGCTGGCGAAAGAGAAGGGCATCGCTGCAGGTGATCGAGTGCGGGTCAGTTGCAAACGCGGATTCATTGAAGCGGTCGCGGTAGTGACCAAAAGGATCCGGCCGCTGCAGGTCAACGGCCAGGTCGTGCATCAGATCGGCATCCCGTTGCACTGGGGTTTTACCGGCCTGACGCGTCACGGTTACCTGACCAACACCCTGGTGCCGTTCCTCGGCGATGGCAACACACAGACCCCGGAATCCAAGTCATTCCTGGTCAACGTGGAGAAAATCTAAATGGCCAGCCAAGACATCATTGCCCGCTCGGCCACCACCACGGTGCCGCCCTCGGTGAGGAATCAGGAGGCCGTGGCCAAGCTGATCGACACCACCAAATGCATCGGCTGCAAGGCCTGCCAGGTTGCCTGTTCGGAATGGAACGAACTGCGCGACGAGGTCGGCCACAACCACGGCACCTACGACAACCCGCAGGATCTGAGCGCACAATCCTGGACGCTGATGCGCTTCACCGAGCACGAAACCGACGCCGGAAACCTCGAATGGCTGATCCGCAAGGACGGCTGCATGCACTGCGCCGAGCCGGGGTGCCTCGCGGCGTGTCCGAGCCCCGGCGCGATCATCAAGCACGCCAACGGTATCGTCGACTTCGATCAGGATCACTGCATCGGTTGCGGTTATTGCATCACCGGGTGCCCGTTCAACATTCCGCGTATCTCGCAAAAAGATCACAAGGCGTACAAGTGCACCCTGTGTTCGGATCGAGTCGCGGTAGGCCTGGAGCCGGCCTGTGTGAAAACCTGCCCGACCGGCGCCATCGTCTTCGGCACCAAGGAAGACATGAAGGAACACGCCGCCGAACGCATCGTCGACCTGAAAAGCCGTGGCTTCGAGAACGCCGGCTTGTATGATCCGGCCGGCGTCGGCGGCACTCACGTCATGTACGTGCTGCACCACGCCGACACGCCGAGGATTTACGCCGGTCTGCCCGATGCGCCGACCATCAGTCCGCTGGTGGGCTTGTGGAAAGGCATCAGCAAACCGCTGGGCCTGCTGGCGATGGGCGCAGCGGTGCTGGCCGGGTTCTTCCACTACGTGCGCATCGGCCCGAACCGGGTTGAAGAGGATGAACATCCGACCGCGCCCGACACCTCGGTGCATGTCGTTGATCCGGCGGTGCATACCTTCGACCCACGCGGGGAGGACCGGCCATGAGCAACAAGACGATCCTGCGTTACACCGCCAACCAGCGCACCAATCACTGGCTGGTGGCGATTCTGTTTTTCATGGCCGGGCTGTCGGGGCTGGCGCTGTTTCATCCATCGATGTTCTGGTTGACCCATCTGTTCGGCGGTGGGCCGTGGACGCGGATTCTGCACCCGTTCATGGGTGTGGCGATGTTCGTGTTGTTTCTCGGGCTGGTGTTCAATTTCTGGCGCGCCAACTTCTTCATCGCCAATGACCGGCAGTGGCTGCGGCGCATTGATCGGGTCATGGTCAACGACGAAGAATCCGTGCCGCCGGTTGGCAAGTACAACGCCGGGCAAAAGCTGCTGTTCTGGACTTTACTGCTGTGCATGCTCGCGTTGCTGTTCACCGGGCTGGTGATCTGGCGCGCCTGGTTCAGCGCGTTTTTCGGCATTACCCTGATCCGCTGGTCAATGCTGCTGCATGCACTGGCCGGGTTTGTGCTGATCCTCAGCATCATCATCCACATCTACGCAGGGCTGTGGATCAAGGGCTCGGTCGACGCGATGCTGCATGGTTGGGTCAGCCGCGCCTGGGCGAAGAAACACCACGCACTGTGGTATCGCGACATCACCCGCGATGAGCGTCAACCGGACGTGCCAGAGCGACCGATCACCAAAAAGGGCTGACCTTTGCCAAGCATTCTTGAACCCGGAGAAATCGAAGCGGCGGCCAGTTCGCCGCCGTTTCTGCACCTGCCACCGCACAACCTTTTTACTTTGCGCGCCGAACGTCTGGAGCGATTGGCCGAAGGGCACCCGTTGGCCGAGTATCTGCGCTTGATCGCCGGTTTGTGCCGGGCTCAGCAGCAAGTGCTGGATGATCCGCCGTCGACCGGGCCAGTCGATCAGCAACGGCTTGCCCTGTGCCAGCAACACGGTTTGCCGCCGTTCGGCGCCGATACATTGATCCGCGAAGATGACTGGCAAGCCTGGCTTGCGGCTCTACTGCAACGCTACGCACCTCCCGCGCAACCCGCCGTGATCGATGCAATCAGCGTGCTGCGTAGCGCCGACTCCGGGCAATTGCGCAGCTGGGCGGTGGCGCTGCTCAGCGGTCAATATTCCATGGTGCCGGCGCAACTGGTGCCGTTTCTCGGCGCGGCGTTGCAAGCGGCGTGGAGCCACTGGCTGCTCAGCGCGCCCAACCTGCAACTCAAACCCGGCGACAGCCTCAGCCAATGCCCAGCCTGCGGTTCACCGGCCATGATCGGCGTGGTTCGCCATCGCGGCAAACACAACGGCTTGCGCTATCTGGTGTGTTCGCTGTGCGCCTGTGAATGGCACGTGGTGAGGGTCAAGTGCGTGTATTGCGAGTCGAGCAAAGGCCTCGACTACCTGAGTTTTGAGGATGATCGCCACGCCGCCAATCAGGCGCCACTGCGAGCCGAAGTCTGTCCGGGCTGCAACAACTATCTGAAATTGCTCTATCTGGAGAACGATGCCGACGCCGAGGCGTTGTCGGCCGATCTGAGCAGTTTGCTGCTGGACATGCGTCTGGCGCAGGACGGCTATCAGCGCCTGGCACCGAATCTGTTGCTGGCACCGGGAGACGAATGAGCGCAGCGTCTACACTCGCCGGACAGTCTTTTGTTTCGGGAGTGGCAGATGTCTGCAAGTGTTGCCCTGCGATTACCTTCCATTGATGGTTTGTTGCGTCACCCGGCGTGTCTGCCGCTGGCCGAGCGTTATGGGCGTGAGGCGTTGCTGACGAGTTTGCGAGAGCTGCTGGATGAACTGCGCTCCAGTGTGGTGAACGGGCAGTTGTCGGCGGTTGAAATCAGCCCTGAAGTGCTGGCCGGCCGGGTGGGCGAACGGCTCGTGCAGCAACAACGCAGCCAGGTTCGGCGGGTGTTCAACCTGACCGGCACGGTGTTGCACACCAATCTCGGCCGGGCGCTATTGCCTGAAGAAGCCATCGAAGCGGTACAAATGGCGGCGCGTTATCCGCTCAATCTTGAGTTTGATCTGGCCAGCGGTAAACGCGGTGATCGTGATGATTTGATCGAAGGCCTGATCCGCGAACTGACCGGCGCCGAAGCCGTCACCGTGGTCAACAACAATGCCGCGGCGGTGCTGCTGACGCTCAACAGCCTCGGTGCACGCAAGGAAGGCATCATCTCGCGCGGCGAGTTGATCGAGATCGGCGGCGCTTTTCGCATCCCCGACATCATGGCCCGCGCCGGCGTGCGTTTGCACGAAGTCGGCACCACCAATCGCACTCATGCCCGTGATTACGAAGCGGCGATCAGTCCGCGCAGCGGTTTGATCATGCGTGTGCATGCGAGCAACTACAGCATTGAGGGTTTTACGGCCCGGGTGCCGACCGCCGAGCTGGCCGAGTTGGCGCATCGTCACGGGCTGCCGTTGTTGGAGGACCTGGGCAGCGGCAGTCTGCTGGATTTGACGCGCTGGGGGTTGCCAGCAGAACCGACGGTGCGTCAGGCGCTGCTCGATGGCGCCGATATCGTCACCTTCAGCGGTGACAAGTTGCTCGGCGGCCCGCAGGCCGGATTGATTGTCGGAAGCAAAGCGCTGATCGCCAAGATCAAGAAGAACCCACTCAAGCGTGCATTGCGGGTCGACAAGTTGACCCTGGCGGCGCTGGAAGCCGTGCTGGGTTTGTATCGCGATCCGGATCGACTGGCCGAGCGATTGCCGAGTCTGCGCCTGTTGACCCGTGCGCAAGCCGACATTTTTGCGCAGGCGTCACGATTGCAACCGGCCATGGCTGACGTTTTGGGCGAGGTCTGGCGTGTGGGTGCCGTGCAGTCACTCGGCATGATCGGCAGTGGCAGCCAACCGGTGGCGCGCCTGCCCAGTGCGGCGCTGTGTTTGCGCCCGCAAGTGTCCAGGCGATTGCGCGGCCGTCATCTGCTCAACCTTGAAGCAGCGCTGCGTGCCTTGCCGATCCCGGTGCTCGGGCGCATTGATGACGACGCGTTGTGGCTGGATCTGCGCCAACTCGACGACGAGCCCGCATGGCTGGCGCAGTTGCCGCTATTGCAGGTCGCGCAATGATTGTCGGCACGGCAGGGCACATCGACCACGGCAAGACCTCGTTGCTGCAAGCGCTGACCGGGCAAACCGGCGACCGCCGCCCGCAGGAGCGCGAGCGCGGCATGACCATCGACCTCGGTTATCTGTATGCCGAGCTGGAACCGGGCGCCGGGCTGAGCGGTTTCATCGATGTGCCTGGCCATGAAAAATTCACACACAACATGCTCGCCGGCGCGCAGGGCATTGATCTGGTGTTGCTGGTCATTGCGGCGGATGACGGCGTGATGCCGCAAACCCGCGAACATCTGGCGATTGTCCAGTTGCTCGGCATTCCCCGTGCGGTGGTGGCGATCACCAAGTGCGACCGGGTTGAGGCGGGTAGGGTGGAGGAAGTGCAGCGCCAGACGCTGGACTTGCTCGAAGCCGGGCCGTTTGCCGAGGCGCCGATTCTGGCTGTATCGAGCGTGAGCGGGCAGGGCATTGATGAATTGCGACAGGTCTTGCTGCAGAGCCAACGTGAAGTGCTTGAACGCAGTCGGGATGGTGGTTTTCGTCTGGCCATCGATCGCGCCTTCAGCGTCGCCGGTGCCGGGATTGTGGTCACCGGCACGGCGCTGTCGGGCGTGGTCGCGGCGGGCGACAAACTGCTTTTGGGGCCTGCCGGTAAAGCCGTAAGGGTTCGTGGTTTGCATGCGCAGAATCAGCCCTCCGAACACGGGTGCGCCGGGCAGCGCGTGGCATTGAATATCAGCGGCGATCGTCTGGCGCTGGAGCAAATCCACCGCGGCCAATGGCTGCTGAGCGAGTGGCTGTACGCGCCAACGCAACGGGTCGATATCGAGTTTCAACTGTTGCCCGGCGAACGCCCCTTCGAGCACTTCCACCCGGCGCATCTGCACCTCGGCACTCAAGACGTGATCGCCCGCGTCGCCCTGCTCGAAGGCCCGCGCCTGAACCCCGGCGAACGCATGTTCGCGCAATTGCTGATCAACGCACCGGTGCACGCGGTGAAGGGCGATCGGCTGATCCTGCGCGACCACAGTGCGCAACGTACCCTCGGCGGCGGACAGGTGCTCGACCCGTTCGCCCCGGCCCGCCAACGTCGCACCCCCGAACGGCTGGCGCAACTTGAGGCCTTGGCGCACAGTGAATGTTTTGAGCAGGTGCTGCCGGTGTTGCTCAATCACAGCGCCGGCGGCCTCGATCCGCAGCGGCTGGAACGCCAGTTCAATCGTCCGCGCGAAGACTGGTCATTGCCGCAGAACGTTCGGTTGATCAATACGCGCCAAGGGCCGGTGCTGTTCAACGTGCAGCGCTGGGGTCAACTGAAATTCACCCTGCTGGAACAACTGACGAAGTTTCATGAACTGGAGCCCGATCAGATGGGCCCGGACCGGGATCGACTTCGGCGGTTCAGCGGGTTGGCGCTGGAGCGTTCTATCTTCGTCAGTCTGTTGGAGGAATTGCTCGGCGCCGGTTCGATCAACGCCAGCGGGCCGTGGCTGCACCTGCCGGGTCATCAGGTGCGCTTGAATGCCGAAGACGAAACCTTGTGGCTTCAACTGCAACCGCTGTTCGAACAGGCCGGATTCGATCCGCCGTGGGTGCGCGACATCGCCGGAGTTGTTGATCAGGACGACGCCGTTGTCCGCTTGCTGCTGCGCAAACGCGCGCGCCTTGGGCTGATGCATCAAGTGGTGCGCGACCTGTTTATCAGCGACGCGATGCTCCGGCAAATGGTGGCCATGTTGCAGCAACTGGCCAAGGAAAATCCGCAGATCCAGGTGACAACCTTCCGCGATGCGCTAGGCTTGGGACGCAAACGCTCAATTCAATACCTCGAATACTTCGACCGCCTCGGCCTGACCCGGCGCAGCGGCGAATCACGACAAATCCGTTACGACAACGCGCTGGCCACCGCTGACGCGCATTGAGTTCAAGGAAGGCAATCGCGCCCGGTGGCGCGGCCGGGCTTCAAACCCGGTTGGGGACGGCATCCGTTCCCGGGCAGGTTCGACTCCGGCTGCCTTCCGCCACTTTGCAAACAGAAGATCGCAGCTCTCGCCAGCGCCTACCCTGTACCATCCGGCAATCCTGACAATGGACTGCCGGAGATCCGCTTGAAAAATCTAACCAGAAGCACCTTGCTGTTCTTCACCTTGTTGGTGTGTGTGAATGCTGCGGGATGGCTTTACTACGTGATCATGCACGGCACGGTGACACGTGGGATGTCAATGATCAGAACCACAGCGCCGCTGCTGATTGGCGGGCGCAATGGTGATGAAACCCGCTACGTACTGCCGGTGGGCACTACGCTTTATGAAGATAAAAGTTACCCGGAAGGGTTCACACGTTACTTGGTCTACTTCAACCACAAAGGCCCGATTGATCACGAAACGGTGACGATGGAGCCGAATTACGGCGGCTCGGTGGTTGTCCCGCAGTGGTTGGAAAGCATTGATGCCGTTACGTTGAACGAGATTTTTAAACGTTTTCCTTTATCCAGGCGCGATGTTGCCGCGGCGGTCAAGGCCAATGAAATTCGCCGGGATGATCTGATTGAGATTATCGGTGAGATGCCGGAGTGACGGATGAAGGCGTTTGTCGAACACCGGGGTTTCGACTGTCATTTCGCCGAACGTCAACGTGGTGCGCGAAGCGATGCTGACTGACTCGGCGCCATCGCTGGCAAGCCAGCTCCCACAGGGATTTGGGATGTGCCCACCATTTTTGGTAACAGATAAAATTGTGGGAGCTGGCTTGCCAGCGTTTGCAGTGCATCAAGCAACATTTCTATCCACTGACACACCGCTCTCGCGAGCAGGCTCACTCCCACAGCTTGACCGCGTTATGACAACGGCGGGGTGCGTGGCGGGATCATGCGTTTACTGCCCGTCGATTCAAACGCCGCGGCCAGGCGCAGCAGGTTCGAGTCGTCGTAAGCGCGGCCGGCGAAGGTCAGGCCGACCGGCATGCCGATGTCGGCCATGACGCCCATCGGCACGGTGACGGTGGGCACGCCCAGGTGGCGGATCGCGAGGTTGCCATTGGCGACCCAGATGCCGTTGCTCCAGGCGATGTCGGCGGACTCCGGGTTCACATCCGCATCCGCCGGGGCGACATCGGCGACGGTCGGGAACAGCACGGCGTCGAGGCCCAGCTTATCCATCCAGTCCTCAAGATCGATGCGCCGGGTTTGTTCCAGGCCACGCAAGCCATCGGGAACAGTGGAGATTTCATTCCACGGCGTGATGCCACGCTCGGCCATGCGTACGTATTCGTCCATGCCGGCGACAAGGTCACCCTCACGGTTGGGCAGAGTGCCCGGCTCGTGCGGGAAGATTTTCGCACCGTCGACGTCGACCAGACGATTGAGCTTCGGGTCGCCGTTGGCTTGCAGGAAGTCGTCAAAAGCCCAGGCGGTCAGGTCCCACAGTTCATGGTGGAGAAACTCTTTGGACACCAGCCCACGGGTGAACACGGTCGGTGCGCCGGGGCGGTCGCCTTCGCAGTTGGAGACCAGCGGAAAGTCGGTTTCGATCACTTCGGCACCGGCGGTTTCCAGCGCCTGACGTGCCTGTTTCCACAGATCGATCACCGACGCGCGCGTGTTGATGCGTTGGCCGGTGGGGCCGCCGATGCCCGGCGCTTCGCTGGTGCCAGCGTCAGGGTCGGCGTTGATGAACATGCGCGGCACGGCGAAGCGCTTGCCGGCCAGCGCGGTGCGGTCGGCAGCCAGTTCGGCGTAAGCGGCGGGGCGTACGGTGCTGACACTCGGAATCGGCACCCAGGGTTGCAGGCGCCATAGGTCGCCACGGGTGTCAGGGTCTTCGGCAACGACGATGTCGAGGACTTCGAGCAAGTCAGCCATGGTGCGTGCGTAGGGCACCACGACATCCATGGTCGGGGTCAGCGGCCAGTTGCCGCGCACCGAGATCACACCGCGCGACGGCGTGTAGGCGCACAGGCCATTGTTTGAAGCAGGTCCGCGCCCGCTCGACCAGGTTTCTTCCGCCAGGCCGAATGCGGCAAAACTTGCGGCCGTGGCGGTGCCAGCGCCATTGGACGAACCGGAAGCGAACGGTGCGGTGAGGAAGTCAGCGTTGTACGGGCTCTCGGCGCGGCCATAAACCCCGCGCTGCATGCCGCCATTGGCCATCGGCGGCATGTTGGTCTTGCCCAGGCAAATCGCCCCGGCACCGCGCAGACGCTCGATGGTAAACGCGTCGCGGTAAGCCACCAGATCAACAAAGGCCGGGCTGCCGGACGCAGCGGTCAGGCCCTTGACCAGATAACTGTCCTTGGCGGTGTAAGGAATGCCGTCGAGCGGGCTCAGGGTTTCGCCTTTGGCGCGGCGGGCGTCGGCGGCCCGGGCTTCGTTCAGCGCTTCGGGGTTGCGCACGACAACCGCGCTGAGCGCTGTCGCCGTGTCGGCGCCGTCGTAGGCATCGATGCGGGCGAGATAGGCCTGCACCAGCTCAAGCGACGTGGTCTGGCCGGACTCAAGCGCAGCGCGCAATTGGGCGATGGAAACTTCAGTGACTTCGATCATGCGTTCACCGCCGATTGCAGTTGAGCGTCATGGTTTTTTGAAGAGCTATTCATATCAGTTCTCGTGCACGGCTTTAGCGACAAGGTTAAGACTGGCGCCTATTTAACACCATGCCGGGCGCGGAGTAATCGGCGGGATGGTTTTTGTCCATCGATGCCTCCTTGGCGGGCCCATCAATCAAACAGGCAGACTGCAAGGCGGTGATCTAGGCTCAGCGCATTCCTAACGATACGCTTGACAGGAAAACCACTGTGGACGAGAAACCGCTGATCGCTTTCAACAGCTCCAGAGCTTTGCTTGACGTCCTGATCCGTGCGGGGTTGATCGCCACGTTGGTGCTGTTCTGTTACGACATTTTCCATCCGTTTCTCAATGTGATGCTCTGGGCGCTGATCCTGGCCGTCACCCTGTACCCGTTGAACCGGATGCTCGGCGCAAAACTTGGTCAGCGCTACGGCTGGGCGGCGGTTATTTTGGTGTTGCTGGGATTGCTGATCCTGATGGTGCCGTTGAGTCTGCTGGGCGCCTCGGTGGCCGACTCGGTGAAGGGCGGGATGCAGGTGCTTGAAAGCGGCCAATTCGAGATCCCGCCGCCGCCGGCCAATGTCGAGAACTGGCCGCTGATCGGGCCACCGATTTTCGGCATCTGGCAGCACGCTTCGCAGGATCTGAGCTGGGCTTTCCAGGAACTGGCGCCGCACCTCAAGGATTGGGGCAAAGTGATGCTGCACCAAGCGGCCGGGGTGGGAGCGGGCATTGTGGTGTTCGTCGTAGCGCTGATCGTTGCCGGGCTGATCATGACCTACGGTGAAAGCGGCCATCGCACCGCCGTCGCCGTCACCACGCGGATTTCCGGGCCCGTGCGTGGGCAGCAGATTGCCCAATTGTGCACGGCGACCATTCGCGCCGTAGCTCAGGGCGTGGTGGGCATCGCTTTTATCCAGATGCTGCTGATCGGCGTCGCCCTGGTGATCATGGGCGTACCGGCGGCCGGCATATTGGCGCTATTGGTGCTGTTGCTGGGCATCACGCAATTGCCGGTGCTGTTGATCACGCTACCTGTAGTGATTTTTGTTTTTGCGCAGCAAGGCGTCAGCGTCGCGACGGTGATTTTCGCCGTGTGGATGGTGGTTGCCGGGCTTTCCGACGATGTGCTCAAACCGATGCTGTTGGGACGCGGCGTGGCCGTGCCGATGCCCGTCGTGTTGATCGGCGCCCTCGGCGGCATGGTGACCAGCGGGATTATCGGGTTGTTCACCGGGCCGGTGATTCTGGCGGTCGGTTATGCGTTGTTTATGGGTTGGGTGTATCAACCCGACGACGTCACCCAGGTGCTGGAATCGCCGCCAGAGCAAAATCTGTCCTGACTCACGCAGTGCTGAAGAGGTTGCAGCAGCCCGGGCAGGATTCTGCACCGGGCCACGCAGGGTTCAGTTGATCCGTGGATGCTGTTGCACCAGGTTGTTGCGCTTGGCTTCCAGCTCGGCAATTTCGGCATCGATGTCTTCGATCTTCTGCTCGATATTGTCGTGATGTTCTTGCAGCAGCTCCTTCGCCTCTGCGAGGTCAGAGGCTGCGGGGGCGGCGCCACGCAACGGTTTGTTCGCCGTTTCCTTCATTGTCACGCCGGTGATCAGACCGACCACGGCAACCACCATCAGGTAGTACGCCGGCATGTACAGGTCGTTGGTGCTTTCCACCAGCCAGGCCACGACGGTCGGCGTCAGGCCGGCGATCAACACGGAAATGTTGAAGGACGCCGCCAGTGCACTGTAGCGAATGTGCGTCGGGAACATCGCTGGCAGGGTCGAGGCCATCACGCCGATAAAGAAATTCAGCAACACCGCCAGCATCAGCAGCCCGGCGAAAATCAGGCCGATCTTGCCGCTGTTGATCAGGATGAACGCCGGAATGGCAAGGACGAACAGGCCAATGCTGCCGATGACGATAAAGGGCTTGCGGCCGATCTTGTCGCTGACAAAACCAATCAGCGGCTGCACGAACAACATGCCGACCATGATCGCGATGATGATCAACACGCCACGGTTTTCGCTGTAGTGCAGGTTATGCGACAGGTAACTCGGCATGTAAGTGAGCAGCATGTAATAGGTGACGTTGGTCACCGCGACCACGCCGACGCAGGTCATCAGGCTACGCCAGTGTTGGGTGGCGATTTCCTTGAACGACACTTTCGGGCCACGGGCCAGACCTTCGCGGTCGCCTTGTTCGAGTTTCTCCACGTGCTGCTGGAACGCTGGTGTTTCTTCGAGCGCATGACGCAGATACAGACCGATCATGCCCAATGGCAGGGCGAGGAAGAACGGCAGACGCCAGCCCCACTCGAGAAACTGCTCTTCGCCGATAATCGTCGAGATCATCACCACTACACCGGCGCCAAGGACGAAACCGGCAATCGAACCGAAGTCCAGCCAACTGCCGAGGAAGCCGCGTTTGCGGTCCGGCGCGTATTCGGCGACGAAGATCGAGGCACCGGTGTATTCGCCACCGACGGAAAAGCCTTGGGCCATTTTCGCCAGCAACAGCAGGATCGGCGCCCAGATACCTATGGAGTCATAGGAGGGGATCAGGCCGATGGCGAAGGTGCTGAGGGACATGATGACGATGGTCGCGGCGAGGACTTTCTGTCGTCCGTACTTGTCGCCCAACGCGCCGAAAAACAGACCGCCCAGCGGCCGGATCAGGAACGGCACGGAGAATGTCGCCAATGCCGCGATCATTTGTACGCCAGGATCGGCGCCGGGGAAGAAGATCTTGCCGAGCGCATACGCGACAAAGCCGTAGACGCCAAAGTCGAACCATTCCATGGCATTGCCGAGTGCAGCGGCCGTAATGGCTTTGCGCATCTTGACGTCATCGACGATTGTGATGTCTTTCAGACCAATCGGTTTGACGCTGCTTTTACGTGATTTCATCCGGGTATTCTCTTTACTGATCCATCTTTTCGCGTCAATGCCATCTATTTGATGGCGCGTGCTTAATGGGTCTGATACATGAGGACACGAAATAATTCACCGCTCGCGGCTTTTTTTAATTTTCAAACACGAGATCAAAAGATCGCAGCTTCGTTTCACGCGACAGTTCCTACGGGGGGGCAGTGTCCCGAGGGCTGTCGAAAGCTGCACTTCACATCAGACAAAAAACGGCTTTACGACCGATGCACCCGGCCACGGGCTCTACTTACGAATCGCCACGTACGATTTACCCAGATCACTGGCCCAGCCATCCAGCACCACTTTGACGTCGTCGGCGCTCAGCACCTGTTTGTCGTTTTCCAGCGGCACGCCGGTGCCCTTGCGCACGACTTCGGCCACCACTTCGCCGGTCGAACCGTCCTCGAAAGAGACTTCCGTGGCGATTTCACTGTCCTGATCGCGGATGCCGGTGGCGGTGCTCACGCCAGCCGCGACCAGTGTGACCGGCAGCCATTCATAAAATTGCAGGCCTTGGGTGCTGGCACTGACCCGGGTGATAGCCGGCCTGACGATCAGCGTATTCGGGCCGGGCGTGGACACCAGTTGCAGCACTTTGCCCAGTTCATGCCTGAGGGCTGCGTCGTAATACTCGGTCACCCCGGACAGCGTGCTCATTGGAATCCGGTCAGTCGGCTCTGCGCTGGGATAGAACTGACTCGGCGCCAAATAGGCCTGGGTGTAACGACCTCTGACCAATGCCGGACTGACCCAACCCAATACGTCCTGACCCGAAGGCGACTTGTGCTCCTTCAATACGCTGTAGTCGTGCAGAAACCCGGTATGTTCGACCTTTTGGCTGCTGCAAGCCGACATGCTCAGGGACGCCGTGCACAAAATCGACATCAGGCAATGGCTTCTCATCAATGCGATTCCTTGTGCTTTGGCGGGGTGTCTTGCGAACACTCGATGTGCAACTGGCCGTGCGTCATGATCCAGTGGATGAGGTCGGCGGCCGGTATCGAATGGGCGTACTCCACCCACTGGGCGTTGGTCGGGCTGAACTGCTCGAAGTAACGGCGCAGGACAATCCGGCTCTGATCACTGGACAATCCCAGGCAAAACTCCTGAAACAGGATCGGCGTATCGTGTGTCGGTGCTGTCGTGCGCTGGCTGAGGATCAACGGATATTGGGCGTTATGCCCCTCGGCGGTATACCTGCTGTGTAAGGCCTTCATGAACAACCCCCTGATTTGGAAAGGTGTGCAGGATGCAGGACGGTTTTTGCCGGACGATGTCCGGTTGATGTCACTGGCGAAGGAATGTTGCTCGATTGAAATAAATGACCCGGACGCCAGAATGGTTTTAGATGCGCTCTTTTCTGGATTGAGGATCCTGTGCCCGTGAGCAGACTGCTGATCGTCGACGACGACGTGGAAATTCTGTCGCTGCTGAAGAAGTTCTTCGTCCAGCACGCCTATGAAGTCGATGTAGCGGCGGACGGCGAGGCGATGTGGGCGGCGATCGACCAGCAGCGACCGGACACGATCATTCTCGACCTGATGCTGCCCGGGGAGGGCGGCTTGAGTCTGTGCCAGAAAGTGCGCGCGCAGATGGCCATTCCGATCATCATGCTCACCGCTATGGGCGAACTGAGCGACCGCATTGTCGGCCTGGAGCTGGGGGCGGATGACTACGTCACCAAGCCGTTTGCACCGCGTGAACTGCTGGCTCGTCTGCGTGCCGTGCAGCGCCGCGCGAGCGAACCGGCCAGTCAGCCGAGCGAACCGTCCCGGCCGGTGATTGCCTTCGCCGGTTGGCATCTGGATATCACCTGCCGCGAACTGCGCTCACCGCAAAACGTGATGATTCCGCTGTCTGGCGGCGAGTTCGACTTGCTGGTGGTGTTTCTTGAGCATCCGCAACGCATTCTGACTCGCGAGCAATTGATCGACCTGACCCACGGCCAGGGCCACGACGCGTTTGATCGCAGCATCGATGTGCAGGTCAGCCGGTTGCGGCGCAAGATCGAGCCCGACTGCAAACGTCCGGACCTGATCCGTACCGTTCGCAACGGCGGTTACATGTTCACGGCCAAGGTCAGCCGCTCGTGATCCGCCGGATGCTGCGGCGCGACACCCTCAGTCGGCGGATTGCCCTGACTATCGTCGCGGCGATGCTGACGTCGCTGGCCCTTAATGCCTTGTTCGTGCAGGTCGCCGGGATCTGGGCGCGTCCGCCGATTGAGCGTACCGGTTTGCTGGAACAGATTGCCGCTACCGTGCGCGTGATCGAGGCCGCGCCGGTACCGTTGCGCCCGCAGTTGGCGGACGCGGCAAGCAGCCCGCGGCTGAAAGTGGCGTGGAAAGCGCAGCGCGCCGACTTCGGGCTGCCGGCGGGCGGCAATCCGGTTGAAGCGGGCAGGGTGCCGGTGCTGCAACTGCTGTTGGCCGATGGCCGAACCATGGAAGCCTTCAACCCCGACGACTGGCCGAGCCACAGCACGCAGGCGCACTATGCCGCACTTGTGCAACTGGTCGATGGCAGTTGGTTGTCGTTCACCCCACCGGAACGGGTTTGGGGGCTGGAGGCGAGTACGCGGATTGCGGTGGTTATCGCCCTCGGCCTGATCGCGACCTTGCTGGTGGCCTGGATCGCCACGCGCCAACTGGCTAAACCCTTGCAACGTTTCGCCAGCGCCGCGCGGCGTTTCGGTGGTGATCTGCGCGCACCGCCGATCAAGATCGAAGGCCCTGAGGAAATCCGCCAGGCGATCATCGCCTTCAACACCATGCAGGCGCAGATTCAGCATTTCATCGGCGAACGCACGCACATGCTCGCGTCCATCTCCCACGACTTGCGCGCACCGCTGACCCGCATGCGCTTGCGCAGCGAGTTCATGGAAGATCTGGATAACCAAGGCAAACAGATTCGTGACATCGAAGAAATGCAGTCGATGATCAACGCCGCGTTGGCGTTTTTTCGCGAGGACACCCATGGGGAGCCCACCACGGCGTTTGACCTTGCCGAACTGCTGCAAACCATCATCGATGACTACCGTGACCAGAACATCGCCGTCGATTACAGCGGCCCGGCACACTGGGTGTATGAGGGTCGGCCGCTTGGCATCAAACGAGTGATCGTCAACCTGCTGGAAAATGCCGAGAAGTACGCGCAACACCCGAGCATCGCCTTGAGCGGCGATGGCTACACGATCTGCATCGAGGTCAGCGACGAAGGGCCGGGGATTGCCGAAGAGTCGCTGGAGCGCGTGTTCGATCCGTTCTTACGCCTCGAAACCTCACGCAACCGCGAGACCGGCGGGGTCGGACTCGGACTTTCCGCGGCTCGGGCCATTGTGCGTGAGCAGGGCGGGGAACTGACGTTGAGCAATCGCAGCGGTGGCGGGTTAGTGGCACGGGTTGAGTTGCCGATTCAATGACCACGTCTTTAGCCGCTGTCAGGGGCACCGTTATCAGCGCCAGGACATTCCGTGGTTATACGAATTCGATGGGATCGCATTCCTAAGCTGGACAGACGCGCATTATTCGACCTGCTGGAAAGCTGCGTGAAAAGCGATCTGTAGTTTATGGCCCACAGCCGTCCCCACGGACACACACTTTTTCACAAAGACCTCCTGCCAACCATTCAATGGCAGAATCTCCTCAACTGACAGTTTTGGAGATCACCATGCTTCGTGCGTTTGAACGAAGACTCGACCCTTTTCCGCCTGACGAGGTACCACCGCCGCCCAACGGCCTGGCGCGTTTTCTGTGGGCCTGTACGCGAGGCGCGCGCGGTTACATTCTGCTGCTTGCGCTGCTGAGTGCCGCTGTGTCGATTTACGAAGCCTGGCTGTTTTCCTTTCTAGGGCAGGTCGTGGATCTGCTTTCGACCTGGCAGGCGGGCGGCGAAGCGGCTGCGCAGGAAAGTCGGGTGTTGTGGGGCATGGGCATCGTCATGGTGACCAGTGTCGGGCTGGTTGCGTTGCGCACCATGGTGCAGCACCAGATATTGGCGATTAACTTGCCGTTGCGCCTGCGTTGGGATTTCCATCGCCTGATGCTGCGGCAGAGCCTTTCGTTTTTTTCCGATGAGTTTTCCGGCCGGGTCACCACCAAGGTGATGCAAACCGCGCTGGCAGTGCGTGACGTGTTGTTTACCCTGATCGAGATCATTCCCGGGATCGGCGTGTATTTCATCGCGATCATCGCGCTGGCCGGTGGCTTCGCGCTGAAACTGATGCTGCCGTTCATTGGTTGGGCGGTGTTGTTCGCGCTGGCCATGTGGTACTTCGTGCCTCGGCTGGGCAAAGTCGGGCAGGAGCAGGCCAATGCGCGGTCAATGATGACCGGGCGAATCTCGGACGCCTACACCAACATCACGACGGTGAAGCTGTTCTCCCATTCCAATCGTGAAGCGCACTTCGCCCGTGCAGCGATGGAAGATTTCAAGCTGACCGGTTTTCGCCAGATGCGTCTCGTCAGCAGGTTCGAGATCGTCAACCAGGCCTTGGTGGTGGGGCTGATCATGTCCGCGGGTGGTTACGCCCTGTGGCTTTGGCACCAGGGCGATGTCGGTGCCGGTGCCGTGGCGGCAATCACTGCCATGGCGTTGCGTATCAACGGCATGTCGAACTGGATCATGTGGCAGATGACCTCGCTGTTCGAGAGCATTGGCACCGTGCAGGATGGCATGGCCACGCTGACGCAAGGCGCCAAGGTGCAGGACGCGCCGGATGCAGGTGTACTGGTGACCAAGGGCGGCGCCGTTACTTTCGATAAGGTGCACTTCAATTACAACGGCGAACGCCAGGTGCTCGATGGCCTCAGCCTGAAAATCCGCCCGGGTGAAAAGATCGGTCTGGTCGGCCGCTCCGGCGCCGGCAAATCCACGCTGATCAACTTGCTGCTGCGCTTCTATGACGTCGACAGCGGCGAGATTCGCATCGACGGGCAAAACATCGCGAAAGTGACCCAGGACAGTCTGCGCAGTGCCATCGGCATGGTTACCCAGGACACCTCGCTGCTGCATCGTTCGATTCGCGACAACATCGCCTACGGCCGTCCCGACGCCACCGATGCGCAAATCCGCAGCGCCGCCGCCAGCGCCCAGGCCGATGAGTTCATCAGTCAACTGAGCGACCGCCAAGGCCATAGCGGCTACGACACACTGGTCGGTGAGCGGGGCATCAAGCTGTCGGGCGGTCAACGGCAACGCGTCGCGATTGCCCGGGTAATGCTCAAGAACGCGCCGATCCTGCTGCTTGATGAAGCCACCAGCGCGCTGGATTCGGAAGTCGAAGTGGCCATTCAGGAAAGCCTCGATGACATGATGCAGGGCAAAACCGTGATTGCTATCGCCCATCGGCTGTCGACGATCGCGGCCATGGACCGGCTCATCGTGATGGATGACGGACGCATTATCGAACAGGGCACCCACAGCGAATTACTGGAGAGGAACGGCGTGTACGCGCGGCTTTGGCAGCATCAAAGCGGCGGGTTTCTGGGTGAGGACAAGGGGTTGGTCGAGGCACTGGATCAGGCTTGAGATGCCAGGGCGCATGGCGCGGATTTATTGAGTTCCGTCCATGCGCCCTCTATATGGGCCGACAGTAGCCTGTGGTTAACCAGAATTTTGGGCAGAGGTCGACGCGTACCTGCCAGTCACCAACGCCGGCTTTCGACTCAGCATCGCGGTCATTCCCCAGCAGGCAAACCTGTGTCTGAACAGGGAAACTCCGAGAACGCCTGACAGTCTATGCTCCAAGACTTGACTCAACTGCTCAGGGTGCTGATGCATGAACTCTCTCTGGATCGCCCTGGCCATTTTCGGGTGCCTGGTTGCTGCTTCGCTTTTCATGATGAATGGGTACCCCAAGCTGGCGTCCCACCACCGGGATGACGAGACCAATACCGTCATTCGCCTGGTCGCCAACATTTTTGTGGTCATGACGTCGCTGGTCTTTGGTCTGATGATCAATTCCGCCAAAAACACCTACGAGTCCATAGATGCGAACTTCCATGGCTATGCAACCAGTCTGATTATTTTTGACCGGACGCTACGAGGCTATGGAGAGGCGACACAAGACACGCGCAACCGTCTGATCACCTATATCGAGCGCGCTATCGAGACTCCGTATCGAGGTGATGAGGCCTTGCAGCATCGCGACAGCGAAGCGGCTAAATACCTGGATGACATAGGCAAGTCGTTGACCGGCATAAAGCCACCGGATCGCTTCCATGAAACGATGCTTCAGGATATCCGTCAGCAATATCATTCGATCATCGAGCAACGCTGGAGGATCGTCGAGCAGTCAGAGGGCGCGATTCCGGGCCCTTTGATCGGGATGCTGGTTGCCTGGCTGACACTCATCTTCGCCAGTTTCGGATACCGCGCTCCCCGGAACTCGATGGTGATTGGAATGTTCATTGTCTCGTCATTGCTCATCGCGGCCTCTGTTTACCTCGTTCTGGACATGGATGTGCCATTTCACGGCCCTATCCAGATATCCGATGAGCCCCTGCGCAGGGCGCTCGCCGAAATGCAGCTCTAAGCGGTTTGTTGGGCGTTCGCATTCTGAGTCTCAGCTTTCGGCCACTCGTTACTCCTCTGGCCCGGATGCCAATGCTCCAGCCGTTGCACGTGGTGCGGCAGGAAGCAGCTGATCAGCGTCCCCAGCGTTTTAACGGTAATGGAACAATGACCCTGTAACTTCTCAATAAATCGAAATACGCTATCGTTGCTCGACTATTCAAGAAGGAACGCGGGTACATGGCCGACTCTTGTACGACTGAACGAAACAGTGCCTGGTCGGTGTTTCTGATCTTTCTGCGGCTCGGATTGACTTCATTCGGTGGTCCCATTGCTCACTTGGGCTACTTCCACCATGAGTTCGTCAGCCGGCGGCAATGGCTGACCGAGCGCAGCTATGCCGATTTGGTCGCGTTGTGTCAGTTTCTGCCAGGACCGGCGAGCAGTCAGGTCGGCATCGCTTTGGGCCTGTCCCGCGCAGGATATCGCGGTGCGCTCGCTGCTTGGGCCGGGTTCACGTTGCCGTCGGCGATGCTGATGATTTTGTTTGCACTGGGCCTTTCCCGTTATGGCGCTGTTCTTTCGCCCGGCGCGCTGCATGGCCTCAAAATCGTGGCTGTTGCGGTGGTTGCTCAAGCCGTGTGGGGTATGGCTCGAAACCTGTGCACGGACGTACCGCGAATTACCCTCATGGTGATTGCCGCGTGCGTCGCGTTGCTTGCGCCGTCTGCCTGGGGGCAGGTCAGCGTGATTGTCGTGGCTGGATGGCTGGGGCTGATGCTGTTCAAACCCGCGCAACGTGTCGAGCATGACGTGCTGTCTTTTCCGATCAGCCGCAGAGCTGGAGTGATGTGGCTGGCCTTGTTTCTTCTGTTGTTGGTGGGGCTACCGTTGTTGGCCGAACGGGTAAACGATCAAAGCCTGGCAATGGTCGATGCTTTCTACCGTTCCGGTTCCCTGGTATTCGGCGGCGGCCACGTGGTTCTGCCTCTTCTGCAAGCAGAAGTAGTGCCCTCCGGTTGGGTCAACAACGAAACGTTCCTGGCCGGATACGGTGCTGCGCAGGCTGTGCCGGGTCCGTTGTTTACGTTCGCGGCGTTTCTCGGCGCCTCCATGAGCTTCCCACCTTCAGGTTGGGCGGGCGCCATGATCTGCTTGCTGGCGATCTTTGCCCCAGCGTTTTTGTTGGTCGTCGGCGCCTTGCCTTTCTGGGAACATTTACGTCGCAGCGTGCGTGCACAAGCCGCTTTGGCCGGGGTGAACGCGGCCGTCGTTGGCCTATTGCTGGCCGCGCTTTATCAACCTGTGTGGACCAGCGCGATTCTCAAGCCGCAAGACTTCGCCCTCGCACTGGTTGCCCTGATGGCGCTGATGGTGTGGAAGTTGCCGGCGTGGCTGGTTGTAATCGGCACGGGGGTGGCGGGGTGGGTGTTGAGTGTCTTGGTATGAATCAGGTCACCTGCCAAGTAAACGGTGCATCCCTCAAAGCCGATCTCAACGCATAAAAAATTTGAACCGCTCTTGGGCTCGCTCACCTAATGATTAGCTTGTGAATAATCACACAGGCAATGTGCCAATATCGGCACCCTCCGAGAGGTGATCAACGTGGCTAAAGACGAGAAGAAAAGCAAAGGTGACGCTTCGAAAGCCAGCAAGGACTTGAAAGACAAAAAGTCATCACCGGCAAAAAAATCAGCGGCGGCTTCGACGCTTTCCAAATCCTCCGACAAGAAGGACAAAAAGAAAGACGCCGAACCCAAGAAGTCTGCAAAGAAGGCTGATAGCAAGCCAGAAAAGGCCAAGAAATCAGAGAAGTCTGATAAGCCTGCAAAGAAGAAAAAGTGACACCTGCCATCTGCTAGGGCTTTACGCCCTAGCTTTCTTAGCCATTGGCTTCACTTCAGGCCAGCTCCTCAACCCTGTGCACATCACCCAAGGAATCACGCTGCATCGACTGCAGGTTTTTCTCAATGGTTTCGCACAGCGCTTCCATCTGAATCTGGTGTTCACTGAGACGAAACGGGCTCTGTAGATCGGTGCCGATACGTTCGATGGCCAGCAGCATGAAGCCCACCACGGTCGAGGCGAGCGGGGTGTACCAGCCCAGGGATTCCACCAGCCCCACTGGCACGATCAGGCAGAACAGCGAAATAAACAGCCGTGGGAAATACACATAAGGGTACGGCAGCGGCGTATTGGCGATCCGCTCCATTCCGCCCTGGCTGTTGGACAGATCGACCATGGTCGATTCCAGCCGCGCAAGGCGAATGCTGTCCAGTCGCCCGGCCTTGTATTCTTTCGCCAGCAGGGCGGCGGAACCGGTGAGGATGTCGTTGGCGAAGTTATTGGTGGTGCCGCTGCGGGCGAACTCGTCGGCAGGGATAAACGCGCGAATTTCTTCGGGGCAAGGCTCGCCCTGAAGATGCGCCGCGAGGCAATTCACATAGGCCACATGACGGCGCAGCAGGGTTGATTTGACCGGATTCACCTCGCTGCCGGTGTCGTCCAGCAGCGTCAGCACTTGCCGGGCGTAGCTGCGGGAACTGTTGATCATCATGCCCCACAGCGTTCGCGCCTCCCACCAACGGTTATAGGCACTGCTGTTGCGAAAACTGATCAACACCACCAATGCCGAACCGAGCAATGTCAGGGGCATCAGCGGCAGGTTGATCTTGGCATTGAGAAACAACATGAAGTCTACGGTGACGGCGATATCCCAGAGCAATAGCCAAAACAGGGCCCAGCCCACATAGCCCATGGTTTTGATGATCAGACGGTATTTTTTGATGATGGCAGCTTTCAAACGGAAACCTCGAGGCGAGCGGTAAGCATTTACGCCCTAGCTCGGACGGTGTTTTCGGGGTAAAGGTTCGCCGATTGAAATACCTGTCGTCCATTCGTCCAGAACGCGGCACTCCTCAGACCGGATCGTTTCTGAACTTCAAGCACGGACTTCCCGCGCCCCGGTTGGAGAGCCAGCATGGAAATTGATGAAAACGCGCCAGGCAACAAGTCTCAGCAGGAAGTGACTCGCACCACGGACAACGAGACAGGACACGATCCGCGGCGCGAGGACCCCGAGGTCCCGTTGCCAGCAGACGACGAAGCGCCGCTTGAGGAAGACATGAGCGATGTGGATGCGAATAATTCGGTATCGAGCGAGCATCCCTGATCAACATGATCGAGCCATAAAAAACCGGCATTCCGCCGGTTTTTTTGGGTCTGCAATCGGCCAATCAGAGCGCAGCTTTCACCTGCAAGCCAAACACCAGCGCATTGTCGATGTCTTGGCCGGAAAAAGCGCCCGGCTCGATGATGTACTGCATATTCGGCCGCAAGGTCAGCCAGGGCGTGGCCTGATAACCGTAACCGAGTTCGATCAACTGCTCGGCGCTGTCCAGATTCGGGAACGCTGTGCCGTTGTTCAGTGCGGCGTCTTGTTGCACATCGCGACTGCGCGGGTTGGGCACAGCGCGGCCGTACCCGAGGGCGACAGTGTCACGCGGCCGGCCTTCGAACGGTTTATACAGAACCACGCCCGTGCCATACCACTTGCTGAACGGCGAGGCGGCGGTGCTGGCTGCCGAATATTGGCCGAAGGCGTGCAGGCTGCGACCTTCGGACGCTTGCGAGCGCCACACCGCCTGATCGACCAGCAAGTAATGACCGTCGCGACCGGACTCTTCCTTGTCGCTGTCGATGCGTTTTACATCGGAGCTGTCGTAGTAGTAACCCACCTTGTATTCACCCGGCAAGTCACCTGCGCGCTTGTACACCAACTCGATCGGCACTACGGTGCCCGTCGTGTGTTTCGGGCCAAGATGCCAGGCACGGCTGGCGTTACCGTTGCTTTCGGGGTCGACATTGAATGCGGCCACACGCAGTTGCCAAGATGGCGACAGGTCGTATTTCACCCGTACACCCAACCGGGCGTTGGGGTAGTTGGTCCAGCCGCTGCCGCCGGACATGTTCAGCGGGTGGCCGCAGAAACCGGCGTTCATGAAGTTGCAGAGAATGCCACTGTCCAGCCCGCCGAGGTCGTTGCCCATGGCCATGTAGCCGAGTTTGACGTTCAGCGCCGGGGTAAACAGCGAGCGTTCGTAGCTCAACTCGGTCAGGCGGGTGTAGAGACCACCGTAGTTTTCCTGGATTGGCAGGCGGTTGCCGACCAGATCTTCAGAGGCGCTGTTGCCGCGACGGTCGTTCATGGTCAGTTGGACCTTGCCGGCGTTGTCCACGCCGTACAGTTTGCTCAGGTCAAACTGCACGCCCAGCTTGATGTTCTGCGAGTAGCGCGCCGAACGATGCAGCCCACCGTCGGCGTTGTAGGCCGTCTCGCCGCTGTAATCGCCGGTGAACTTGATGCCGTCTTCGTCCATCTGGTGGCGCAGGCCGCCCCAATCGCCAGTCAGGGTGTTGCGGGTCAAGAGGTTCGAACCGGTATCGGCGAAGGCGGGCAGGGCGGTGCTGCAGGTCAGCCCCAACAGCACGCCGTTGAGCCAGCCCATATGAGAAAAACGAAACATGGAAATTTTCCTGATGAAATCTACAGCGATAGGCATAAAGCGGCGCGGCACCCGAAGGTGCCGCGCACAAGTGCAATGAAGTGGCTCGCAGATGTTTACGGCAGCGCGTAAGCCATCACGTAGTCGCCACGATCGGTCGACTGACGAGCACCACCGGCGGTGACAACGATGAACTGCTTGCCGGTCTTCGGCGAAACGTAAGTCATCGGACCGCCCTGGCTGCCCACAGGCAGACGCGCCTTCCAGATTTCTTCACCGTTGCCACTGTTGAAGGCGCGCAGGTAGAAGTCCTGAGTGCCGGCGATAAAGATCAGGCCACCTTGAGTCGACAGCGTGCCGCCGAGGGTTGGCAGACCGACCTTGATCGGCAGGTGCATGCGGATACCCAACGGGCCCGTGTCTTCAACAGTGCCGACCGGCACTTGCCAGGCGACTTTCTGGGTTTTCATATCGATGGCGGTCAGCGTACCGAACGGCGGCGCCTGGCAAGGAATACCGGCGACCGACAGGAAGCGGTTTTTGTTCACCGCGTAAGGCGTGCCCTTGAGCGGCACGGCGCCCATGCCGGTGTTCAGTGATTCTCCACCGGAAGCGGCCTGAGCCTTGTTCTGCGACGGGATCATCTGAATCCACAGACCCAGGCGCATGTCGTTGACGAAGATGAAGCCATGCACCGGATCGGTGGAGATGCTGCCCCAGTTCATGCCGCCCAGCGAACCCGGGAAGCTCAGTGACTTGTCGGTGCCCGGCGCGGTGTACAAACCGTCATAGCGCATCGACTTGAAATCGATACGGCACAACAGTTGGTCGTACGGCGTCGCGCCCCACATGTCCGATTCGGTCAGGTGCTGCGCACCGATCTGCGGCATGCCTACCGATTTTGGCTGGGTTGGCGAGTACGGCTCGTTAGGGATGTTGGCCGCTTTGACCGGTACTTCTTCAACGTTGGTCAGCGGTTTGCCGGTGGCGCGATCCAACACATAAATCTGACCAGCCTTGGTACCGATGACCAGCGCCGGAACGGTTTTGCCGTCCTTGGTGAAATCGATCAGGCTCGGCTGCATCGGCAGGTCGAAGTCCCAGAGATCGTTGTGAACGGTCTGGAACACCCACTTTTCTTCACCACTGTTGGCGTCCAGCGCGAGGATCGATGCACCGTAGGTGTGATCCAGTTTGCTGCGCTCGACACCGTAGATGTCGGTGGAAGAACTGCCCATCGGCAGGAACACGGTGTTGGTCGCCGCGTCGTAAGACATCGGCGCCCAGCTGTTCGGCGTGCTGCGCACATAGGTGCTGCCTTCGGCTGGTGCGTTGCGATCCTGCGGGTTGCCCGGATCGAATGCCCAGCGCATGGCGCCCGTCATCACATCGAAACCACGGATCACGCCGCCCGGCATGTCGGTTTGCACGTTGTCGGCCACTCGACCGCCGACGACGACGGTGGTCCCGGCCATCAGCGGTGCGGAGGACAACTGATAGTAGCTGTCCGGGACATTGCCCAGACCGGCCTTGAGATCAACCTGGCCGTTGTTGCCAAAACCCCGGCAGAACTCGCCGGTGTCGGCATCCACAGCAATGAGGCGTGCGTCGATGGTGTTGGTCAGCAAACGGCGCTGGCAGTGGGCAGGGAGGGCGGCGGCAGTGTCCTGAGCGACCGGCGAGTTTTCTGGCTTGGCGACTGCCGCCGTGGCGTCGAAGTAAGCCATGCCACGGCAACGCTGCCAGACTTTCGACTGGGCGTTGATCGAGTTTTTCCAGATTTCCTTGCCAGTGTCGGCATCCAGCGCGATCAGATTGTTGTGCGGGGTGCAGATGAACACTTTGTTGCCGACCTGCAGCGGGGTGAGCTGGTCTTCGGCACCGTTGCCATCGCTCTCGGCGACGTCACCGGTGTGGTAAGTCCATGCGACCTGCAATTTGTCGACGTTGGTACGGTTGATCTGGTCCAGCGCGGCGAAGCGGCTGCCGCCTTCGGTATTGCCGTAGTGAGCCCAGTCTTTCTGAGCTTTTTCTGGCTCCACGGGGGTGAGCCCCGGACCAGTGCCGGTCGCTGCGACGGTAGGGTGGGCGACGAACATGTTGCCGGCGGCAACGGCCAGTGCCACCGCCAATACGGCGGCAACGCCATAAGCGCCACGACCAGGCACGCCACCGTTGGCACGCGTCAGCAGGGGGTAGACCAACGTAACGGCCAGGCCGACCGCGCCGAACATGAACAGACGCGAGAACAACGGCCAGAACACCAGGCCCACGTCGCTGACCGCCCAGATAGCGGTTGCGAGCAGGAACGCTGCGAACAACCAGGCACCGGCCGGCTTGTAGCGCGCGATAAGAACACCGGCGATGGCCATCGCCACACCGCCGACCAGGAAGTACCACGAACCACCGAGGCCGACCAACTTCACGCCCCCGGCCGCCAGCGCCAGACCGAGCAGGGCGATGATCACACCCAGCCCGATCAGAATGAATTTTGATACGCCAGAGACGCGTTGACTTTGCTTCACGTTGAGAGCCCCGTTGAAATGAGGCGCCCATTATATAGTTAGGTAACTACCTAGTTAAAACACAATTTCACGCTTCAAGCGTAGTTCGCCCTCGAATCAAGCGCTCCATCGGAAGGTTCGGACCTCGTTAAGCGTTTGTTCCGTTTGGCCAAATGCTGTCGACAGGCGCAGAATCGGCGGTGAGCGCCGCCCGTCGCAGGCGCGCCATGGAAATTGCAATTATTCCTTTCGACCGCGTTTCAGATCATTGTGGAATGCCTGCACCGGTGCCGATCCTGGCGCAGGCGTGAGGTGTTCCAACTTGGAAAAATCAGGAGGATCAATGTCACAACCTGTTGCGTCTGCAAGGCCGACCGAACCGTCAAACCGACGCTGGGTGGGCATGATGTTTTGGCTGGTACTGGCAGGGGTGGCGGTGCTGTTGCTGGTCAGCGGCTACGGTGCTTTGGTGAATGCCAACCGCGATAACTTGCAACTCGCCATACTGGGCGGACTTTCCGGATTTGGTGCAACCGCACTGGGCGCCGTAGCGGCCATTGCGCTGCGCGACATCGCCGCTCGCACGCAGGACATCATGCTCGGCTTTGCCGCCGGCATGATGCTCGCCGCCAGTTCGTTTTCATTGATTCTTCCCGGTATCGAAGCCGCTCGGGAGCTTAGCGGCAGCCCGTTGCTGGCTGCCGGCATCGTCGTGCTGGGATTGGGCCTGGGGGTGGCGTTGATGATCGGACTCGACCGATTCGTCCCTCACGAACATACCGAGAGTGGACGGCGCGGGCCTCAAGTCGAGCGCATCAATCGGGTCTGGTTGTTCGTCTTGGCGATTACCTTGCACAACTTGCCGGAAGGCATGGCCATCGGCGTCAGTTTCGCCAATGGCGACATGCAGGTCGGCCTGCCCCTGACAACAGCCATTGCCATTCAGGACATTCCCGAAGGCTTGGCGGTGGCTCTGGCCTTGCGGGTGACCGGTATTTCAGCGCTGCGCGCGGCGATGATTGCCATCGCATCGGGGTTGATGGAGCCGATCGGCGCGGTCGTCGGTCTGGGCATTTCCAGCAGCTTTGCCCTCGGTTATCCGATTGCGCTGGGGCTTGCCGCTGGCGCGATGATTTTCGTGGTGTCCCACGAAGTGATTCCCGAAACGCACCGCAATGGCCACGAAACACCGGCGACGCTGGGGCTGATGCTCGGGTTCGGCGTGATGATGTTTCTCGACACGGCGCTGGGCTAATCGCTCATCGTCTTGTCAAAACCATGGTCAACAAAGGAGGGCATGTGTCCACATTCAACATCGAGGCCGTGGCCCGGTCAGAAATGGCCGAGGTCATCGACTTTGTCATGCAGGCTCGCGCTGAGCTTTTTCCGAAGCTGAGCGCCACAGGAATCCCGCCAGATCTGGCGAATTTTGAAGAGACTTACATAAGTGGCGCCGGACGTTTTCTGCTCGCCCGTCATGACGGCCGCATCGTCGCCACGATCGGCTATCTACCCTATGACGATCGCTTCGAGCACCTCGACTATCAGCAACTCGAAGTCGTGGAAGTGGTGCGGCTGTTTGTCGTTCCCGAGTTCAGACGCTCAGGATTGGCCAGTGGGCTTTACCAAGAACTGAAGTCGTCAGCCGAACGTGCCGGGGTTCATGTGATCTACCTGCACACGCACCCATTTTTGCCGGGCGCGATCAATTTCTGGCTCAAGCGTGGCTTTGAGGTGATCGCCGTGGATGCCGACCCGGTTTGGCAGACGACTCATATGGATTGCCGGATTCAAAACTGACCATTCAGGAAGAGCGCAATCGCAGGATCTGCGCGCCGTCGAACGGGTCAGTCAGGTAGTGCGCGTGGACACCAAACGTTTCCAGCAGGCGTTGCGCAGTCAGCACTTCAAGGGGTTTGCCGAGGGCGACGAGTCGGCCCTTTTCCAGTACGGCCAAACGATCACAAGTCAGTGCCTGATTGAGATCGTGCAGGGCAATCACCGTGGTCACCGGCAACGCTTGAACCACATGCAAAATAGACAGTTGATGCTGGATATCCAAGTGGTTGGTGGGTTCGTCCAGCAACAGAATTTGCGGGCGCTGGGCGAGGGCGCGAGCGATGTGCACACGCTGGCGCTCGCCACCGGAAAGGCTGCGCCAGGAGCGATTGCGCAGATGCGCCGCGTCAACATCGCGCAAGGCCTGATCGACGATGCCGTCGTCCTCGGCAGACCACGGACTGAGCGCCGACAACCAGGGCGTTCGACCCAGCGCTACTGCGTCAAACACGCTGATCGCGTCGAGGGTGTCCGCCTGTTGCTCAACCACTGCCAGCGTTTGCGCGATGGTTCGACGCGATAGCGTCTTCAAGCGCTGGCCGTGGAGATGGATGTCGCCACGACTGGGCGCGCGTACGCCGCAGAGTAATTTCAGCAAAGTGGATTTGCCGGAACCGTTGGGGCCGACAAGGCCAAGGGTTTCGCCGCGGCGGATGTCCAGATCGATCTCGTGCAGCAACCGTGCATCGCGGATATCAAAGCCGAGGCCGCAGCACTGCAGCACCGATTCGCCGGCAGCCGGGGATAGCGCATTCATCGGGCATTCCTCCGGCCGATCAGGATCAGCGCGAACACCGGCGCACCGACCAGCGCGGTAATCACGCCGACCGGGATCACCTGGCCTTTAATGAGCGTGCGCGACAGAACATCAGCAGCAATCAGAAACACCGCGCCACCCAGTGCACTTGCTGGCAGCAGACGCGTGTGTCGAGTGCCGAGCAACAGCCTTACAGCGTGGGGAATGACCAGACCCACGAAACCGATCGAGCCGACAATCGATACCATCACAGCCGTCACCAATGCGGCACAACTGATCAACAGCAATTGCACGCGACGCACCGGAATCCCCAGCGAAGCAGCTGAATCTACACCGAAGGTAAACGCGTCCAGCGCACGCCGATGCCACAGGCACACAACGAGCCCGATGACCGCCACCGGCACCGCCAGCCACACCGATGGCCAGCGCACGCCGCTGAGATTGCCGAGCATCCAGAACATGATGCCGCGAGCCTGTTCGGAACTGGCCGACTTGGTGATCAGAAATGCCGTGAGCGCATTGAACAGCTGCGAGCCGGCGATCCCCGCCAAAATGATCTGGCCGGTATTACCCGGTGAGCCAGCGGCGCGGCCGAGCAAAACCACCACGGCGAACGCCACAACAGCGCCGCCGAACGCGCCAACTGACATGGAAATCGCCCCCGCGCCGAACCCGAGCAACGCGACCATCACCGCGCCCGTAGAAGCACCAGCGGAAATGCCCAGCAGATACGGATCGGCCAACGGGTTGCGCAGCAGCGATTGCAGAATCACCCCGCAAGTCGCCAGGCCAGCGCCACAAGCGGCAGCCACCAGCGCGCGAGTCAGGCGATAGTTCCAGACGATGCCTTCGTCGATCGGATCAAGAACATACCCGGCCGCCCACAGTTTGTTGGCCAGCACCTGAAACACCACGATGGGATCAATGGTTGTCTCACCAATGGCCACACCCGCAATCACCGCTAAAAGCAGGATCGTCAGTGCAAGCAAAGTGCGTATCAACGTCGCGGTCATTTGGACAGGTCGTATCCGTTGATGGCGCTCGCCAGCGCGGCGATACCGTCGAATGTGCGTATGCTGGCCTGCATGGCCATGGCGTCGAGAATAATGATGCGGTTGTTTTTCACCGCGTCCATGTTGCGGGTCACGGGATCGTTGCGCAGGAATTCCAGCTTCTTCAGGTAGTCATCAGCCGGGAAGCGCCGGCGATCCATGCGTGCGATGACCAGGAACGTCGGGTTGGCTTTGGCGATGGTTTCCCAGCCGACGGTTGGCCATTCCTCATCGGACTCCACGACGTTGCGCACGCCCAGCGTGTTGAGCATGAAGTCTGGAACGCCCTTGTGCCCGGCGACGTACGGGTCGATATCCAGACTGGCACTGGAAAA
This sequence comes from Pseudomonas sp. P42, assembly GCF_017973755.1. Lineage (NCBI taxonomy): Bacteria > Pseudomonadati > Pseudomonadota > Gammaproteobacteria > Pseudomonadales > Pseudomonadaceae > Pseudomonas > Pseudomonas sp. P42. The sequence goes on from NZ_JACOPU010000006.1 coordinate 199,698, forward strand.
CCAGACCAACGCGCTGATGTCTTTCGGGTTCTTGTCATTCGCCATGGCAATGGACTTGGCGAGGCTCGCCTTGAGGTCTGTGTTCAGCTGCTGCGCACGCGCCTGGACATCAAAAATCTCACCGAACTGGGTGATGCTTTTATAGATGCTGTCGATGCGAAACGGCGCCAGACGCGTGCCGTCGGAACCGACCAGATTGTCCTTGGCCTCGCAGTCAGACGGCATCAGATACGTTGGAATCTTCAGTTCGTGAAACTGTTCGCGGGTGCCGACCGCGCCTTGTGGCCCGACCATCCATTCCAACTCGACAGCCACCAGTTGCGGACGCTTGGCGATCACCGATTCGAAACTCGGTTCGTTATCGGCCAAGCGCTCGATGTTGTCGTTTTTCGCCTTGTACTGCGCCAGCACATCATTGAACCACAGCGATGTGCCGACCATTTTGTCAGCCAGCCCGAGCGCAAAAAGCATTTCCGTACCGGCCTGGCCGATCGTCACCGCACGGGCAGGGGCCTGCGCGAAGGTCAGCGTGCTGCCGCAGTTTTCAATCGTCAGGGGGTAATGCGTCGGTGCAGCATGGGCGAGGGCGCCAACACCCAGGCCAACGACGAGGGCGACAAAACGAGGCAACAGCATGATGCAATCTCCATTTGAACCGTACACGGAGCCAGGGTGCAGGTTCTGGAAACACATCGCTCACACTGCCTTAAAAGCAGTGCCAGGCCGATCACCGAAGTGACGCGCGCACAAGGATGTCCTTCCCGGACACCCCGCCGGTTAGTGATTGTTGCTTGGCCGGCAGGTCTCCTGACTGATGCGTCGTCGCCTGCGTCAGCCTTCCCGGGAGCAATCCCAGTGGCAGTTCGGACTAAGGCTCAGCATCTACAGTTGCGGGGGCAGTTCCGTTTGATGCGTTGGGCGCATCACGGATTCCCTATTAATCCCAATTGGAAACCGGCGGGCGGCATGGTATCCGATCGTGGCGGTTGAGGCGAACGGGCGTGCTCGTTCAAGGGGGCGGGCGGCGTCAGCAGGAGGGCTGGTGAGGACAACAGACCATTAAAGTACTTTTATGCGCAGCACCTTTTTCTCCCACTATTCAGTTACTGCAACGATTTAGCGCAACTTGTATCCTTGCGTCACACGAGGACGAATGGCCCCAGCTATTGCCCTGACCCAATAGTCGCGGGAACGGAAAACCGGACTTTTCTGAAGGTAATGACGTGAAGCGTGATTCGCACCTGGTTGTGCTTTTGCTGTTCGTGATCGGTTGCTCTCTGCGTCATTGACGGTCTGGAAAGTATTGGCCTCTCGAGATCGAGCACTCGAGGAAGTGAATGTCCACGGCTTGAACCTGACCCAGGCGCTTTCTACCTACTCCGAGGGGATTGTCCGCCAAAGCTCGCTGCTTTTACTCGGGCTTGTCGAGCGCCTGGAAATCGAAGGTAGCGGCCCCGCGCAGATTCAGCGGCTGAGTGCATTGATCACCCGCCAGGAACCGTTGATGCCACAGCTCAGTGGTATCGCGATTTACGACAATCAGGGACGCTGGCTGATGTCCTCCAACCGACCGATTCCGGCCGGGGCGAGCAGCCGTGATCGGGCCTATTTCATTCATCATCGCGACGATCCCAGCCGTGAGACCTTTATCGGTCCGCCTATCCAGAGCCGCTCCAATCAGGAATGGGTAATCACCCTCAGCCGCCGCTTCAATGATGCGCGCGGAGAGTTTGCCGGGGTGGTGGCGGTCACGTTGGGCGTCGAAAACTTTCTTCGGTTGTTCGGAAAGATCGACGTGGGGCAGGAGGGCGCCATCGGGTTGTCCTACACCGATGGTACGTTGCTGGTTCGTTATCCATTCCGCGAGCAGGACATGGGCCGCAACTTTTCCCAATCGCCCATCTATGCCAAGTATCTGGTGGATCGATCAGTGGGCACCGCGTCGTTTACATCCAGCCTGGATGGTGTGGAGCGGCTCTACGCTTTCCGCAAGAGTGACCGGCTGCCGCTGATAACGACGGTGGCACTCGGCAAGCGCGAAGCTCTCGCCGCGTGGCGCACGGAGGCGTTGCTGTCGGCGGTGGTGGTAACCGGGCTGCTGGGGCTCACGGGCCTCATCGGCTGGTTCCTGATTGTGGATATCCGTCGGCGTACCCGAGCAGAAGATCAGTTGCGAGGAACCCAGCAGCAGTTGCTCTCAACCAATCGGCAACTGGAGTTGCTGGCGATGAAAGATGCCCTGACCGGCCTGGCCAATCGACGCTGCTTTGATCAAAGCCTCGCCATGGAAGCCCGGCGCGCACGACGTGACGGTACGACGTTGGCGTTGCTAATGATCGATATCGACCACTTCAAGCTGTTCAACGATTCACTCGGGCATGTTGCCGGAGACGCCTGTCTGCAAACCGTTGGCAGAATCCTGGACGAATGTGTGCGGCGCCCGTCGGACCGGGTGGCCCGATATGGCGGTGAAGAGATGGCCGTGATCATGCCTGACACCGACAGCGACGGCGCCGCAATAGTGGCGCAACTGATCATCGACCGCTTGCAGCAAGCAAACATCCCCCACACCGCCAGCCCGCTCGGACGCGTCAGTGTCAGTATCGGGATTGCGACCGCCACGGGGTCGGAACTGGATCATCTGCAAGGTTTGATCGAGGTGGCCGATCAGGCGTTGTACACCGCTAAGGCACGGGGTCGACATCAGTATGTGAGGGGTGGGTCGTAAGTGTCACTTGCTGCAGATGCCAGGAATCATTGTGCTTGCGATGAAGCTTTGGAACCGTGACGACGAAGGTGGTACCGCTTTGCGAATCCGAAGTGACCTCGATGACGCCGCCGTGCGATGTAACGATCTCTGAAGCAATAAACAACCCTAGCCCCAAGCCTTCACTGGGGTCATGGTCGATGATCGAGTGCTGAGAAAAACGGCCCATCGGGTTGAAGATGAACGGCATCACATCATCTGGAATGGGCTCACCGCTGTTATGCACGGTGAAAATCACATGCTCCTCATCGGTATCCAGAGAAACGGTTACTGGCCGTTGGTTATCGCCATGCTGCACGGCATTGCCGATCAGGTTGGAAAGAACCTGCTCCATCCGTGCGCCATCGAATTCACCATGACAGGATCTTTTGGGCTCGAAGAGGATAGCGGCACTCGGGTAGAACGCCCGCAGCTCATCAACGATGCGCTCGCACAAGGGCAACAAATCCAGGCGCTCTGTTTTAACAGGTATGCCGGGGCCCATCTGGCAACGAGTCAAATCCAGCAGGTCACCGACAATCTGACTGGCGCGCTTGACGCTGGTGTAAATTTGCGTGGAAATCTTCGTGGCCTTGGTGCCGATGTCTTGTGAGCGCCGCAACATGTCGGCGCCGAGCAAGATCGCGCCCAGCGGGGTTCTCAGGTCATGGCCAAGGATGCCCAGAAAGAGATTCCGTGACGCTTCAACGGCTCGCGAATAGCTTGCAATTGACTCGGCGAGGGCTTGGTCGATTGCTTCATGAAATCTCGTCATGTCATCGATGTCGAGTGGCGTGCCGGCCTTGACCTGTTTAGACCACTGGTTGAGTACGCTGGCTCTGAGCGCGCGATATTCGGAGACCATCTGATCGATCGTGAAGCCTGCCATGAGCCGCGTGACCGCGTGGGTTTCAGCGGGTGTTTCCAGATCATTGGACGGGGCATTGCCATGCGCCTTCGCCAGTTGTTCTTTTGCAGTCTGTTTAGTTCGTAGATCGAGCACTATGGCGTCGAGCATCTGTTCGGCATGATCACGCAGGGCTTCTGTGTCCAGCGGTGCACCGGGCGTCTCAATCGTTCGCGCAAAATCGTCCCAGTCCTGCAGAATCGGCTCGAGGTTGGCGGTGATGAAGTCGGACAGTCGCATGTGCATGGATCCTGGTCAGGAGGGCGAGTTCCAGACAGGAGTGATGGGGAAGCCGCAACGCGAAGTAGAACACGGAATTGCTGTTTTGCTGCGCTGTCCTATGGAACGCTTCGCCCTGAACGCTGATTGCGTTATGCGTACAAGGGCGCTCCCCTTACAACTTCCTGCGACCAGCATTCACTTTGCCGCTAGTGCTTCTCTACGCCCGGCACGTCCATGTTTATTTTGCGCCAGGCGCCTTCGGAGAAACTGTAAACCGAGAAGGCGATCAACCCCAACGCCATCACCATCAGAATCAACCCGCCAAAAGGCATACTTTGCAGAGCATCAAGGGCTTCCTTCATTCCCGGGGGATTCGTGGCTTTGTAAAGAGAGCCGCTGATCGCCATTAGCACTGCAATCTCGATAAACACCACGCCTCGTGCAATCAGTCCGAATCGCGACACCGGGCGGATATAGCGCATAACGTCTTCGTCAGCTTCAAAGTACTTCTCGAACGACGCTTTCCAGCCTTTGATGATGTGCGCAATGCCGACACCTAGCGGAACTAGCGCAACAAGGTAGATCAGCAGGTTCGAATGCTCGAACGACAAAAGATGCGCCAGCAAATCCTTCGTTTTGCCATCCCCGGCGTTACCCGAGCTTCCAGCACCACTGACGAGCAGGCCCAATGCAAAAACCGCCAACGCGCCATTGACCAGACCTCCCGCGAACAAACCTGCACGAATGACGAGCCCCTTGAATTCGGTACCGTGATGATCAACGTCGCGAATAGCTTGCAACACGCGCCACGCTGCGAAGGCGAGCAGACCTGCCACCACCAATCCAATCAAGACATACCCAAATGGCTGGCTCAGCAGTGCCTCGAGACTTTTATGACTGTCTTTTGGTTTCGTGGCGTCTTGAGCCGCCAGCAGCGCGAATATCCCAATGATCAGATACAGAACGCCGCGAGCGGCGTAACCGCAACGCGCGAGCAGAACAAGGGTGTGTTGGGCGAGCATTGAAATATTTCCGAGCAGAGAAGTTGTATACGAGCAGACCCGCCGCTGCAGCAGGGGTTCGATAAAGCACGTTGAAGGGTTGATTGGGGAAGCCTGACCGTGTTCTGTTAATGCTACTGCCGAAGTGTGCACATACTGCGTGTTGACTGAAGACCCTATGACTTGCTCGGAAGAGTATTCAATGTCTTTCGCTAGCCGTTTGTACATGATCAAAGGTCCCAAGCGATGATGCGGGCGATAAACCTCATGTGGGCAAGCGTCTTGCCTGGCGAAAGGGCCGCACTGTTGCTGGGTTTCGCCTTCCATTTCTGCGTTCTGGCGAGCTACTACCTCGTGCGCCCATTGCGAGATGCGCTGGGGCTGGAGGGTGGTGCAGACAAATTGCAGTGGCTGTTCACCGCGACTTTTTTGGTGATGCTGCTGATGGTTCCTCTGTTCGGTGCACTGGTATCGCGGCTGCCCGCCACGCGTTTTGTGCCGTTGATCTATCGCTTCATCGCCTTGTCGATGCTGGTGTTTGGCGTGTTGATTGCCAACAGGATTGCGCCGATCCAGGTGGGGCAGGTGTTTTTCGTCTGGATCAGCATCTACAACCTGTTCATCGTTTCGATTTTCTGGAGCGTACTGGTCGACCGGTTTTCCAGCGAACAGGGTTTGCGTCTGTTCGGCTTTATTGCGGCGGGAGGAACCCTGGGCACGTTCGTCGGCCCTCTGCTGGCAGCGACCATGGCAACCAAGCTTGGCCCGATAGCGTTGACCTTTGCCGCCGCTGTGCTGCTGGAATTGGCGGTGCGATGCTATCGGGGCCTGCTGTCCCGGACTGACACGCAGTCTGCCGGCCCGATAATGGCTGAACGAAAGATGGGCGGCAGCATGCTTGCGGGCATCACCCTGATCACACGTTCACCGTATCTGCTGGGGCTGGTGCTATTCATGCTGCTGCACACGACCGCCGCCACATTCCTGTATTTCGAGCAGGGTCGGATAGTCGCCGGCAGTTACTCGGACGTGGCCAGCAGGACGCAGTTTTTTGCTGTCGTCGATCTGATCGTGTCGGCGCTGACCCTGATCTTTCAACTATTGCTGACCGGGCCGTTGATCCGCCTCGTTGGCGTCGGCGGGGCGCTGGTTGCATTGCCCGTGGCCACCATTGTGGCTTTCACTGCCATGGCATTGGCTCCGGTGCCGGCCACGGTGGCTCTGGCGCAGGGTTTGCGTCGCGCTATCGAATTTGCCGTTGTGCGTCCGGCACGGGAAGTGCTCTGGACCGTGGTCAGCCGTGAGGAAAAATACAAAGCCAAAAATGTCATCGAGACCCTGGTTTATCGAGGCGGGGATGCCGCCAGTGGCTGGCTGTCTGTTGGGTTGACGGCGGTGGGCGCCGGGTTTGGATTGGTGGCCGTTTTTATTGTGCCCGTGGCAGGGCTGTGGAGCATCCTTTGCTTTTGGTTAGCCAAACGACAGCGGCAAAAGGCAACGCTGAACGCCTCGTCATTGTGAAGGAGTCGTTGCTCGATCATCTGGGGGAGGGTTCGTCGCAACCAAGTGGTATTGATAAATACAAATGCGAATACGTATCAAATGCTGGAAATGTCATATATTATTTCCCGCAAATTATTGGCGCGTATGCCGTCCCATTTGGCTATTTCCTCAAGGTTTCCTCGATGCGTCGTACTCTGCTTTCCATCTGTGTGCTTCAGGCGTTTTCCGCTTCTTCCTGGGCGGAGCAGGCGACATCCGATACAACCATTCTGGAGTTGGAGGCGACCGACATCGTCGGTACTGCGCAGTACGAAGCCGCCCAAGGGCCGGTGAAGGGCTACCGAGCAACGCGTTCTGCCAGCGCAACACGGACCGACACGGCGATTCACGAGACCCCGCAGTCAATGAGCGTGGTGACCAAAGACGCTGTCGAAGACATCGGCGCTACTCGGCTTCAGGACGCGCTTGATTACGCCGGCGGGGTAGGCCGGGCCAATAACTTCGGAGGCCAGGGACTGACTACTTTCACAGTGCGTGGATTTACCACGGGCGAGTTCTATCGCAACGGTTTCCCGATCAACCGTGGTTATCCGAACATGCCCGATGCGAACACCATCGAGCGTCTTGAAGTACTGCGAGGCCCCGCCACTACTCTCTATGGCCGAGGTGATCCAGGTGGCACGTTCAACGTGGTCTCCAAACAACCTCTGATGGAGCGCACCGTTACCCTGGGCAGCCAACTGGATGATCAGGGAATGAAGCGTGGCACGCTGGATGCTTCCGGCCCGATCGACGAAGAAGGCCGCCTGGCCTTTCGCTTGAATGTGGTGGGTGAGGGCGGTGATACCTTCCGCGATCATGTTGAAACCGAGCGCTATGGCGTGACGCCGGTTATTTCCTGGCAGGCCAGCGACGATACCAAGGTGATTTTCGAGGGTGATTTCATGCGCAATAATCACCCGCTGGATCGTGGCGTCACGCGTTATCCGAATCAGATCGGTACCGCGTCTCGCGATACCTTCTTTGGCGAAAAAGATGTCGGCAAATTGCACAACGACAACAACATGGCGCAGCTTCGTTTCGAACATCTACTGAGCGATAACTGGACATTGGGCGGTGGTTTCCAATGGCTCGATGGCACATTGCAGGGCAACGCCATTGAAGCGAATGGCGTCGCTGCCGACGGGCGCACGCTGGGGCGCAACTTCAACTATCGCAAACTGGAGTGGACGGACAAGGACACCCAACTGAACCTCACCGGACATTTTTCAACCGGGGACTTCGATCACACGCTGTTGACCGGAATCGAGTACGAGGATTACGACTACAAGTCCATCATCCAGCGTTCCAGTGGCGCGGTAGGTGCCTACCCGATTGATATCTTCAATCCGGTATATGGTCAGGCGCGTCCCGCCCTGACCCGTACGCCGACCCACGACAAGGAAAATCTCAAGACCTACGCCGCCTTCATCCAGGATCAAGTGGCATTGACCGAGCGCCTGAAAGTTCTGGCGGGTGCCCGTTTCGAACGTTTCGAGCATGACTATGAAACCTATGTACCAGGCGGAAAAAGCTGGGAGGCAAGCGACAATGCGGTGACTCCGCGTCTTGGCTTGCTTTATGACCTTACCGATACCGTCGCGGTGTATGCCAATACCGCACGCTCATTCAAACCCAATTCGGGAGCAAGTCGGCAGGGCGGCGGTTTTGAACCGGAAAAGGGTAAGTCTTATGAGATGGGGATCAAATGGGAGGCGCTGGATCGCCAGTTAAGCGTCGACGCAGCGATCTACCAGATTGAAAAACGAAACGTCCTCACCACCGATCCCGTGGACTCCACTTTCAGCGTGGCCGCTGGAGAGGTGCGCAGCCGTGGCTTTGATCTCAACGTGGCAGGCAACGTAACCCCGGAGTGGCGGGTGATTGGCGGTTATGCTTATGTGGACGCTGAAGTCACCAAGGACAATGTAATCCAGTCGGGCACACGACTGATGAACATTCCGAAGAACAGCTTCAGCCTGCTCAACGTTTATGAATTTCAGGATGGCAATCTGAAGGGATTGGGTTTGGGTATGGGCGGCAAGTACGTTGACGAACGTGCCGGTCAGACTGCTAATACGGCGTTTTCAATGGGCAGTTACACCGTTGTCGATTTGCTCAGCTTCTACAAGATCAACGACAAGGTCAGGCTTAACCTTGATGTGAAGAATGTCTTCGACCGCGACTATGAAGAAGGCGCCTTCGGCAATGTGTACGCGTACCCTGGTGAACCGCGAACCGTTCAAGTGGGTGTTTCTTACACCTTGTAGATGTTCCGGACGCACCGGCGACCTGACGCTAAGCAAATAGACACGCTCGCTCTGCTTTTCTGACAATTTCCCAACCAGCATCGGCAGATCGGGCTGGTTGTCTCTGTCAGCGGGGTGTCTTTGCTCGGCGCGCGAAAACGCCTTGCGACTCGGCCCAGCACTGCTACGGTGAATGGCAGTATGGAAGTTCCATCGCAGAGAGGTTCCCCGTGGATAACTGCAAGCAGGTCAGTGCCGACGAATCCGCGGCAGTTCAGCTTTTCCGTTGGCTGGAGTACCCCGACGACGACTTCCCGTACTACAACGGCAAGCCCGTGGGCCTTTCAGGCAAACAATGGCTGCTGTTAATGCTTGGGGTGGTGGCCGGGTTCCTGGTGCTAATAGCGCCGTTGCCATTGTTTGCGGGAAGCGTTGGGCAATTCATTCCCGCAATCCTGTTCTTCGCCATCCCGCTGGCGGTGCTGGCATGGATCACGCGGCAACATTGCTGGGCATTGTTCCGCAGGGTCACGATCCGCGACATCAAGTGGATGATACTGTTCGCGCTGCTCAACATCGTGGTCACCATGGTCATCGGCCTGGTGGTCATGAAGACCATAGGCATGCACTCGAACCCGGTTTTCGCCGGGCTGGCGACGCAAACATCCGTCGAGCACTTGCTCTTCTTTCTCAAGACGCTGCCGCAGCTATTGGGCGAGGAGGTGCTGACGATTTTGCCATTCCTCGCAATCATGACGTTCCTGTTTGCGCGGCTGCACTGGTCACGCAAGGGTGCGATCATCGGTGCTTGGCTCTTGTCGGCCCTGCTATTCGGCGCGGCGCACTTGCCGACCTATGATTGGAACATGGTGCAGGCTTTCGTTGTCATCGGCAGCGCGCGGCTGGTTCTGCTGCTGCCCTACATCATGACGAAAAACATCTGGGTCTCCACGGGCGCTCATATACTCAATGACTGGACGCTTTTCATTATCGCCCTGTTGGGTGCGTTACCCTCTGGGCATTAAGGCGTCGCTGAGTTGCGCGATCGGCAGGGCGAAGCCCTGTTGGGATGCCGATCGCGCAAGCAGAAGGCGCTTGGCTAGAACTCAGAGTTTGCCTTCAGATCCGGTATAACTTGCACCTTGGACTTTGCCACTGGCATCAGACAGGCACGACCAAGGAGCGTCCGCGTCAGGTACCTTGATCGTCACGCCAACTCCCGCTTCGGCGGTCATGACGTCGGTCACCGAAAGTTTGCTGACGGCCACACCGGTTTTCTTCGCCACCTCGGCCAGGCAGGCTTTCTCTGCCTTGCTGGTGGCAGATGTGCCACTGGCGCCACCGGCAGCACTCGCAGCGCCCGATGTCGCTGGCTTGCACACCCCATTGGCCCCGCCTTTACCGGTATAGGATACGTCCCATGACTCATCTGGATTGCGCGTGAGGGAAATCGTCACGCCAGAGCCTTTGGCTTCATAGGCGTTGTTATTGAATTTCTTCAGTTTGGCCTCCTTGCCATTGATGTACACCGGCCCGCCCTGATCCGCATGCACGGCGATATTGGTCGGGCAGTCGTAGTTGAGTAGCGGAATGTCAGCACTGGCCACGGTGGCAAACAGTAAAGTGGTGGCTCCCAGCAAAAACGTGTTCATATTCATGCGAAATTCTCCTTTTGTTTGAGAGTGGATGTACGTACTGCACGAGCATCATGGTCATACGACAGCACGCGCAGGGCCGAGGCCGGGCGAAACGACTTGTCGCCACCTCGACGAAAGTGCTCCGGCAGTATAGGTCTTAGTGGCCAGTTTGAACGGCCGAACGCCCTTGGTCGGATCTGATTGTCGGGTAGTCAGACAGTTGCTCTCATCCACCCGTTCATACGAGTTCCAGCACACGGTTCAAGCCTCTGCCAAGAGACTATTGGTCTTCACGCACACGGCCGGGTATCTAAATAACCTCATCCACTGCCTGCTCAAGCGTATTGATCGTACGCTCGATATTTTGCAGTTTCTCGAGGCCGAACAGCCCGATGCGGAAGGTCTGGAAGTCGGCCGGTTCGTCGCATTGCAACGGTACGCCGGCAGCGATCTGCAGACCATAATGGGCAAATTTCTTGCCGTTCTTGATGTCGGCATCATCGGTGTAGCTCACCACGACGCCAGGGGCCTGAAAGCCGGCAGCCGCCACGCTTTTGAAGCCTTTACCGGTCAACAGGGCCCGAACCCGATCACCCAGCGCCTGTTGCTCGTCGCGAACTTTGTCGAAACCGTAGGCTTGCGTCTCTTTCATCACGTCGTTGAACCGCACGAGGGCATCGCTGGGCATGGTCGCATGGTAGGCATGTCCGCCCTGTTCGTAGGCTTGCATGATCTGCAGCCACTTTTTCAGGTCGCAGGCAAAGCTGCTGCTTTGCGTCTGTTCGATGCGCTCGAGGGCCCTAGCGCTGAGCATTACCAGGGCGCAGCAAGGGGAGGCGCTCCAGCCTTTCTGCGGTGCGCTGATCAACAGGTCGACGGCGCATTTGTGCATATCCACCCAAATCGTGCCTGAAGCGATGCAGTCCAGCACGAACAGGCCGCCCACCGCATGCACGGCGTCGCCGACTGCCCGCAAGTACTCGTCGGGCAGGAGGATCCCGGATGAAGTTTCAACATGGGGCGCGAAGACTATTTGCGGCTTCTGCGCCGCAATGGCTGCCAGCACTTCGTCCAGAGGCGGCGGGGCATAGGCCGCTTGGTGACCGGTTTCGACTGGCCGGGCTTTGAGTACCGTGGTGGCGGCCGGAATGTTGCCCATCTCAAGGATCTGGCTCCAGCGATAGCTGAACCAGCCGTTGCGGATCACCAGGCACTGCTGGCCAGTGGCGAACTGCCGCGCCACCGCCTCCATGCCGAATGTGCCGCTGCCCGGAACCACCGCAACAGCCTCGGCGTTGTAGACCTGTTTAAGGGTTGCGGAAATGTTCTTCATCACCCCTTGAAAGGACTGCGACATGTGGTTTAGCGAGCGGTCGGTGTAGACCACTGAGTACTCGACCAGCCCCTCGGGATCGACACTGGGGTAGAGCTTGGACATAAGGTGACTCCTTGGGCACAGAGGTAAACATCAATGCCAAGGAGTGTAGGCAAAAGGCGCTAATGGGCTCATCGAATTACGCAAATGAGCTTAGCGTGCTTCACATTGCGGCGAAGGCTCGCCGCTCAGCGCGTCAACCATCGGCGGATGATCCTGCACCGCCTGACGCAGATCTTCGGTCACCCGCAACTCCGCACCTGTCGGCGAGAAGGTCGCCGCCGCCGCGAAAGGCGCGGGATTGGCCGGAACCGGGCGTTTGCCACGTCGCCACAGGAAGAAGGTGACCATGCACAGATTGACCAGCGCAAATACCCAGAACAGGCCATTGGCACCGAACGAATTCATCACCGGCGAGATCATCATCGGACTGATCGCCGAGCCCAGCGAGTTGATCAGCAGCAAGCCCTGAATCATCGGCACCAACGCTTCGGCAGGGGCGCGATCGGCGGCGTGGCTGACGGCAACCGGGTAAAGCGCGAACACACCGCCGCCGAGCAGAAACAACATCGCGGCGAGCAGGGTCGAGGACAACGGCAGTACGACGATCACCAGCGACAATGCGCTGCACGCCACGGTCAGAAGGGTCAGCACCTGCAAGCGGTCCTTGCGGTCGGACCAGCGTCCGACCGGGTATTGCAGGAGCATCGCCCCGAGGATGGTCCAGGCCATCATGCTACCGACTTCGCCGACATCCAGACCGCTGCGTTGCAGGTATAGCGGCAGCAAGGTGTAAATCGCCGCGATGGTGATACCCGAGCCGAAACAACCGACCAGCCCGGTCGGCGTCACGCCCAACAATTGCCGTGGCTTGAGTGGCTCCACTTGATCGAGCAGAGGCGAGACTCGCGGCAGGATCACGATCGGCAGCACCGACAACGAGGCGAGCATGCCAGCGACCATGAACGGTGCGCTGTCGCTCAAACCGGTAATTCTCCCCAGCGTTGCCTGGCCCAGCACGCCGGCGCCGTACAAGACGATCATGTACAACGCGAGCAAGCGCCCGCGAATCTTCGCGTCACCTGCCAGCAACAGCCAGCTTTCGATCACCAGAAATACACCGACCGTGGCCCAGCCATTGATCAGGCGCAGGGCAAACCAGCCCCACGTGTCATAGAACAACCCTTGCAGCAGGATGGTCACCGCGATCAGCGAGGCAAAGCTGCCGTAGGCGCGGATATGACCGATGCGCAAAATCAAACGGTCATTGAACACGGCGCCCAGGGTCAAACCAATGAAGTAGGCCGAAGAGACGAGACCGATCATCGTGGTCGACGCACCGGCAGCGTCCAGTCGAAGGGTGGTCAGGGATGACATGAAACCGTTGCCCAGCGCAACAATGAACAGCCCAAGCAAGGGCGCCAGCGCCATGGCCAGCAAACGCGCAGACATAAAAACCTCTAGAAAACGAACAGCAGAACGCGCGCCTCTGCGCATGCGATTGCCAAGCCGAAGTGTGTGGGGTGCAAGTGCTCGCAGAACGGGAGGGGCGATTGAGTCCGAGGTGGGGCCAGCCCGTCAGGTAAGCCTCGGGCGCCAAATCTGGCGGCTGCAAGAGCGCGCGGATTCTAAGGCTTGTGCAGAATTTTCCAATGGCTGTTTGCTGCGGCAGTTGGACGCAGGCCAATCAAGGCTCAGACATAACGACAGGTCATCGTTTTGCATTGCACAAATGTTCCAAAGCCTCACACCCGGCTTTGACCTCAGCCTTGACGACTGCCTTGCGATACGTCAGCAAAAAGATGCCCGTGGCCACAGTCATCGCACCTCAACGGCGTCCGGTGCGCGTACTCACATCCACCCACACGGCCAGCACCAGAATGCTGCCCTTGACGATCATCTGCCAATAGCTGTCGACGTCGAGCATGGACATGCCGTTGTCCAGGCTGGTGATGACCAGCGCGCCGAGGAGGGCGCCGTAGACTGTCCCCGAACCGCCGCGCATGGAGGTGCCGCCGATGAAGCAGGCGGCGATGGCGTCGAGTTCACCCATGCTGCCGGCCGAGGGTGAACCGGCGGCCAGGCGCGCGGTGTTGACCACGCCGGCGAGGGCGCACATCACGCCCATGATCCCGAAAATCCACAGTTTCACGGCCTGCACATTGATACCGGACAGGCGCGTCGCTTCCATATTGCTGCCGACGGCATAGACGCGCCGACCGAACACGGTCTGACTGGCGACATAGCTGAACACGCCCAGCAAAACAAGCAGCAACAAGACCGGCACGGGAATGCCGTCGTAACTGTTGAGCGTCTGGACGAAGCCGGCCAGCACGGCGCCAATCACCAACACGCGGATGACGTCACGCACCAGCGAACGCGCCGCCAGGCCGTGAAGGGCGCGATTGCGCCGTTGTTTCCAGGTCAAGAACACTGTCAGCGCAAACAGCAGAACGCCCAGGCCGGTGCCGATCGCGTGGGGCAAGTACCCCTGACCGATGTAGACGAGTTCCGGCGACACCGGCGCGATGGTCGTGCCGCCGGTAATCCCCAGCAAAATCCCGCGAAACGCCAGCATGCCCCCCAGTCCGACAATGAAGGACGGTATGCGCAAGTAAGCCGCCATGTAACCGTTGGCGAGACCGATCAAAAGTCCACAGAGGGCGACCAGGCTCAGATTCGCCAGCAGCGGGACGTCGTAGATCACATCGAGAATGGCTGCGAGGCCACCGAGCAGGCCCAGCAATGAGCCGACCGACAAATCGATCTCGCCGCTGATGATCACCAGCACCATGCCGCAGGCGAGAATTCCGGTAATGGACATTTGCCGCAGCAGATTGGAGAGGTTGCGCGGGGTGAGGAATCCGCCCTCGGTCTGCCAGCTGAAGAACAGCCAGATCAACACCACGGCAAACACCAGCGCGAGCATTTTGTAGCGGGTGAACAGTTGTTTGACCTGATTCATTTACGCGGATTTCCGATCATTATTGTTATGGCTGCCAGGCTGGCTGAGGGCGGCGGCGAGCACCTGCTCCTGGGTGAGTTCATGGTTGATGAAGTCGCCACGCAACTGACCTTCGCCGATCACCAGCACGCGATCGGAAACGCCGAGCACTTCGGCCAGCTCCGACGACACCATGATGATCGACACGCCTGCGGCCGCCAGCGCGCCCATCAACTTGTAGATTTCGTATTTGGCACCGACGTCCACGCCTCGGGTCGGCTCATCGAGAATCAGCACCCGGGGTTGGGTGAGTAGCATCTTCGCCAGAACGGCTTTTTGTTGATTGCCACCCGACAGGCTGGTGATTGGCAGATACGGGCTGGCGGTCTTGAGGTGCAGGCGGGCGATTTCATGATCGATGCTGCCCAGCTCGGCCTCGGCATCGATACGGGTGAGTTTCGAGTAGGTGTCCAGCACGGCGAGGGTGATGTTCTGGCCGACGCCCAGGTCCGGAATGATCCCCTGGCGCTTGCGGTCCTCCGGCACCAGGCAGAGGCCGGCACGAATCGATTTGAGCGGCGTGCGGGTGTCGATGGGCTGGCCGTCCAGCCAGACTTCGCCCTCATGGTGCCCCGGGTAAGCGCCGAACAATGCGGTCACCAGTTCGGTACGGCCGGCGCCGACCAGCCCGGCGATGCCGAGGATCTCGCCGCGTTTGAGGACGAACGAGATATCGTCGACCCGTTTGCGCTTGGGGTTGTCGACGTCGTAGCAGGTGATGTGACGGGCCTCGAAAATTACCTCGCCAATGTCGTGTGGCTCGGTGGGGTAAAGGTTGCTCATTTCCCGACCGACCATTTGGGTGATGATCTGTGGAATGTCCATGTCGGCCATGGCGGTGGTGGCGATATGTTTGCCGTCGCGGATCACTGAAATGGTGTCGCACACGGCAGCCACTTCATCGAGCTTGTGCGAGATATAGACGCAGGCAACCCCCTTGGCTTTGAGGTCGCGGATGATGTCCAGCAACACCTCGATTTCCGAGCGGCTCAAGGCTGATGAAGGTTCATCGAGGATCAGCAGGCGGGCCTTTTTGTTCAGGGCTTTGGCGATTTCCACCAGTTGCTGATAGCCACCGCCATACTGCGATACCGGCAGCGCTACGTTCATGTCGGGCACTTTCAGCTCGCGCATCAAAGCTTCGGCGCGGTGAATCATCGCCGGGTAATTCATCCGCCCGCCAGGCAGCGTCAGTTCATGGCCCATGAAAATATTTTCGGCCACCGACAGGTCAGGCACCAGCGTCAGTTCCTGGTGAATGATGACGATCCCGGCTGCTTCCGTCTCGCTGATCGATTGCGCCGTGAGCGGTTGCCCGTCCCAGAGGATTTCACCGTCCCAGGTGCCGTGGGGATAGACCGCCGAAAGGATCTTCATCAGTGTGGACTTGCCGGCGCCATTCTCGCCGCACAGGCCTACGCATTCCCCCGGTTTGACCTTGATGTCGATACCGTTGAGCGCCTTGACACCGCCGAAGGTTTTGACGATTCCGTTCATTTGCAGCAAATAGTCAGACATAACGAGGGCTCGTATTCCATAAGGCTCAGACACTTAACTCTGTGGGAGCGAGCCTGCTCGCGAAGACGCTTTTTCAGACAGAGCTTTATTGACTGACACTCCGCCTTCGCGATCAGGCTCGCTCCCACAAGGTTTAACCAGAGATTTGCGATCCGGTCACTTCCCGGCAATTTGCGCCTTGGTGTAGAAGCCGTCCTGTTCCAGCAAATCGATGTTGTCCTTGGTCAACGGTGTAGGCGTGAGCAGAATGGTGTCGACTTTTTTGCTGCCGTTGTCGTACTGCGAGCTGTAGGTGGGTTTCTCGTTGCGCGCCAGTTGTACCGAGAGCTTGGCCGCTTCGGTGGCGATGAGTTTCAGCGGCTTGTACACGGTCATGGTTTGGGTGCCGGCGATTACTCGCTTGACCGCTGCAAGGTCGGCGTCCTGCCCGGAAATCGGCACTTTGCCCGCCAGTTGCTGCGCGGCCAGGGCCTGGATGGCGCCGCCCGCCGTGGCGTCGTTGGAGGCGACGATGCCGTCGATTTTGTTGTCGTTGCGGGTCAGGGCGTTTTCAACAATGCTCAGCGCTTCGGTCGGGTTCCATTCCTTCACCCACTGTTGGCCGACAATCTTGATATCACCCTTGTCGATGGCCGGTTGCAGGACTTTCATCTGGCCTTCACGCAGGATTTTTGCGTTGTTGTCGGTGGGCGCACCACCGAGCAAAAAGTAATTGCCCTTGGGCGCCGCTTTCAGCACGCCGCTGGCCTGCATCTCGCCGACCTTTTCGTTATCGAAGGAAATGTAGGCGTCGACATCGGCATTAAGGATCAGACGATCATAGGACACGACTTTGATCCCGGCTTTCTTCGCTTCGGCCACCGCGTTGGTCAGCACCGTGGCGTTGAAGGGCACGATGACGATGACATCGACGCCGCGGGAAATGAGGTTTTCGATTTGCGAAATCTGCTTTTGCTCGTTGGCATCAGCCGACTGTACGAAGACCTTGGCATCCAGTTTTTCTGCCGCCGCGACGAAATAGTCACGGTCACGCGACCAGCGTTCCAATCGCAGGTCATCAATGGAGAAGCCGATTTTGGGGTGGGTAGCGTCAGCCATCACCGGCAGTGACAGCAGCGCCAGGGCGGTGGCCAACAGCGTGCGTTTTACGTTCTTCATGTGGGGCGTCCTTTTATTGTTGTTGGAAAGACACGGCCTGACGATGAGTTATCGGGCTGGTAAAACTGTAGAGAATCCGCAAGCGCCGCAGGCACAGATTTGTCGTTGAAATGTCACCGCGTGGCGCGCCCGCAGACTCTGTGGGTGATCAGCGATAGATAAACCGGTTGACGACGTTCTCGAGCATTTCCTGGCGACCGCTCACGGCTTGCGGGTTCAACTCGTTGGTGAAAGCGTGCTCGGCCAAGGACTCAAGATTGAAGTCACCCGCCATCAGCGCCTGCCCGAACGGCTGCTTCCAGCCGGCGTAGCGTTGATCCTTGAGCCGTTGTAGTTCGTCGTTCTGCACCATGGCCGCTGCGCGTTCCAGAGACAGGGCAAGCACATCCATGGCACCGACATGACCATGGAACAGATCGATCTGATCGAGGCTTTGCCGGCGAACCTTGGAGTCGAAGTTGAACCCGCCATTCGTGAACCCGCCGGCCTTGAGGATTTCGTAGGTGGCCAAGGTCATTTCTTCGACGCTGTTGGGGAATTGATCGGTGTCCCAGCCGTTTTGCGGATCACCCCGGTTGGCATCGATGCTGCCGAAAATCCCCAGCGAGACGGCCGTCGCAATCTCGTGATGAAAACTATGGCCGGCCAGGGTGGCGTGGTTGGCCTCGATGTTGACCTTGATTTCGTGCTCCAGCCCGAACTGCTGGAGGAAGCCGAACACGGTGGCGCTGTCGTAATCGTATTGGTGCTTGGTCGGTTCCTGCGGCTTGGGTTCGATCAGCAGGTCACCAGTGAAACCGATCTTGTGCTTGTGCTCGACCACCATGCGCATGAAGCGGCCCAGTTGTTCGCGTTCACGTTTCAGGTCAGTGTTGAGCAGGGTTTCGTAGCCTTCGCGACCGCCCCACAACACGTAGTTGGCACCTTTGAGGCGATGGGTCGCGTTCATGGCGCTGAACACCTGGGCAGCAGCGCAGGCGAACACTTCGGGGTCGGGGTTGCTTGCGGCACCCGCGGCAAAGCGTGGGTTGCTGAAGCAGTTGGCGGTGCCCCACAGCAGCTTGATCCCGCTTTCTTCCTGATGCCGCTCCAGGTGATCAATCATTTGCGCGAAGTGGTTGCGGTACTCCTTCAACGACTGACCTTCCGGGGCGACATCTGTGTCATGGAAGCAGTAATAGTCGATACCCAGTTTGGTGAAGAATTCGAAGGCGGCTGCCGCCTTGCCAATGGCCAGTTCCATCGGATCGCCGGCGTGTTGCCATGGGCGCTTGAACGTCCCCGCGCCGAACACATCGGAACCCGGCCAGACAAACGTGTGCCAGTAACAGGCGGCCATGCGCAGGTGTTCGCGCATGGGTTTGCCGAGGATGACTTTGTCGGCGTCGTAATGACGAAAGGATAGGGGAGACTCGCTGTCCGGACCTTCATAGCGAATCGGCTCGACATCGGGGAAATACTGCATTGACCTTGTCCTTGTTGTTCTTGGCGGTGTCTCGATACTAGCAACGGCCCGGTGCCCGCTGATTATGAAAAACACCAACACGGGGTGCGATTTTGCGTATTGAGGTTCGTCGCCCACGCGCCTAGTCTGTCTGCATCGCCTCCGAGCAAGGGGCTCAGAACAAGCATAAAAACAATGAAAACCGTACCGCCTGTTCACCGCATCGCCCTGTTGTTCAACGGCAGCAAGATCTACGACCGTGGCATCATCAGCGGCATCGGCAACTACCTGAGCAGCACCCGCGCTTCATGGGATCTTTTCCTGGAGGAGGATTTTCTCTGTCGCTTGAAAGGGATCGAGCGCTGGCAGGGTGACGGCATCATTGCCGACTTCGACGATCCGCTGATTGGCGAAGCGCTGGCCGACATCCAGTTGCCGGTGGTAGCGGTGGGGGGCTCGTATGAGGATAAGCGTGCCTATCCGAAAGCGATTCCGTATGTCGCCACCGATAACAACGCGTTGATGACGCTGGCCTACAACCATTTGATTGAGGCGGGACTGCAGCGTTTCGCCTGCTTCAGTCTGCCTGAAGCGCAGGCCAATCGTTGGGCTCAGGAGCGGGAAAAAGCCTTTCGCAGACTGATGCAGCGCGACGGCCTGCACGCCGAAATCTATCGCGGTATGGGTACGAGTGCGCCGCTCTGGGACAGCGCCGTCGAGCAGCTGATTGCCTGGCTGCAAGGCCTGCCCAAGCCCATCGGTATCATCGCCGTCAGTGACGCTCGTGCCCGCCAGTTGCTGCAGGCCTGCCTGACCGCCGGCATCGCCGTGCCAGAGCAGGTGGCTTTGATCGGCATCGACAACGACCCGCTCACCCGCAGCCTGACTCGAGTGCCGTTGAGTTCGGTCATCCAGGGCACCGAAACCATGGGCCGCACCGCCGCGCAATTACTCCACCAGATGCTGCACGGCCTGCCGTCCACCGGCACGCAGATTCTGATTCCTCCCGATGCGGTCAATGTGCAAGTGTCGAGTTTGCACCAACCCTTGGGCAATCCGCACGTCATGCAAGCGCTGCTGTTCATCCGCCAATACGCCTGCCAGGGCATCAAAACGGCGCAGGTAGCGGCTTATGTCGGCGTATCGCGTTCGTCACTCGAAGCGCATTTTCGCGCTGAGCGAGGCTGCAGCGTGCATGACGAGATCCTGCGTTTCAAACTGGCGGCGGCCACCAGCGGGCTAAGAAATACCGACTCGGTGATTGCCGACGTCGCACGCAGTTGTGGCTTCAAGTCGGCGCAGTATCTGCATACGGTGTTCCGACGGGAGTTTGGCTGTACGCCTCGTGAGTATCAGCAAGGGGCAGGGGTGAGCTGATGGAATACCCGGAAATGAGGTTACAGTGCTCATCAATGTCTCAGTTGTTGTGTGAACAATGAATCGTCCGCTGTTCGTTTCTCTGGATGGGCCCAAGGGCACCGGCAAAACCACACTGTTGGAAGCCATTACGCAGGTACTGCGCGCGGGCAACCAGAAAGTCATCCGGCTTTGCGAGAGAAAAAGCGATCCTTTCAGGGGTGAAACCATGGCCCTGGTTAACAATCTCGCCCGAAATCCCTCCACGGATCTGGAGTGGGCTGTATGCCAGGGTTTTGCTGAAAGTCGTAGCTGGATTTCCCGTCACGTACTGACGAAACAGCCGCCAGACAGCATCATCTTGATTGATCGCTGGTATCCATCTGACGCCGCGTTTCGGCAAACAGTCCCGTTTTCCGACATTCTCCAGTTGAACATGGATCGAGACGTACAAGTGCCAGACCTGCATGTCGGCGTCGTTACCGAACCGGAAATTTCATGGGAAAGGGCCGCGACACGTTCGCGAGGACTGGGCGGCACTGTGATTCAGAAATATGCCGCGCACGTTGCGTGTACCGAGTCGTTCGAAAAAGCGGTAGCCGATCACGGTTGGGTTCTCTGTCGTAATGAAGGAACAATCGAAGAGGCGGCGACGCAGGTGGTAACTCAGATCTATCAGGTGATGTTGGCACGGAACCGGGGGGCGCTATAAGCGCGGGAAGCGCAATCGGCCAGCCTTCCATCTTTAGCTGAGGTCCGCACCCGTTGCAGACCGCTGCTACACGCCAGGTAAGCTGACATTTCGAACGGGGATGTTCTCGAGACGGGTCACGAGCCGTAATGTTTTTCTAGCCGGGATGAAAATCCGTTTCAAATTGCCGGAGAAAACTTATGCGCTGCTCCCGACGTTAACTGACGTAGTCATTGAAGGATTGCACATGATCGCTCGCTGGCGCTGGGTAATAAGCCAACTGACAAAGAGGTTGTGGTTCAGAGCTTCCTTGTTTTCAGTTCTCGGAGTAGCGACCGCACTGCTCGCTGTGGTGGTCAAAGACTTCATCCCTGAATCATTGTCGGCGCGCATCGGCGCGGATGCCGTGGACAATATTCTGGGGATCATTGCCTCTAGCATGCTGGCCGTCACAACCTTCTCGTTAAGCACGATGGTCACCGCTTACGGGGCCGCGAGCAGCGGAGTGACACCGCGCGCTACCACCTTGGTGATGGAGGACACCACGACCCAAAATGCACTTGCCACATTCATAGGCTCATTCCTTTTTAGCCTGGTGGGGATCATCGCGTTGAGCACGGGCGCCTATGGCACGCAAGGTCGAGTATTGCTGTTCGCAGTGACGATAATTGTGGTCATCTTGATTGTTTACACCCTCCTGCGCTGGATTGATCACCTGTCAAAACTCGGAAGGGTGGGAGAAACCATCGACCGCGTCGAAAAGGCTGCAATAAAGGCAATCACTCAACGTGTTCAGTGGCCCTACTTAGGCGGCTCAGCTTACCCAGCCGATCTGTCGCTACCTCCAAGCTCAATCACAGTTAAAAGTGAGCTAACAGGCTATGTGCAACATATCGATGTGAGTGCACTTGGAGCTATTGCTCAGCATGATGAAATACAGATTTATCTGGATGTGCTCCCGGGGACATTTGTATACGAGGGAATGCCACTCCTACACATCGTGAGCTTGGGGAAGACGAGGGCCGGGGATACCGATACTGCAAGAGAGAAGGTTCTAGCGACGCTGACCATAGGCGTGCGGCGAACCTTTGAAAATGATCCCCGCTTCGGACTCTGCGTTCTTTCGGAAATCGCTTCTCGCGCCTTGTCGCCTGCGGTGAACGACCCAGGAACAGCCATCGATGTCATTGGCAGGGGAGTGAGGACTTTGACTTGCTGGAGCAAGCCTCACGTCTCTGGCTCGCAAACAGACCAGGGCTGTAAACAGGTCTTTCTCCGAGGATTGACGGTTGATGATCTGTTCGATGACTTTTTTGCCCCGATCAGCAGAGACGGTGCAGCTTTGCTAGAAGTAAACCTACGACTGTTAAAAGCCCTCATCAGCCTCGCTGAAATAAACCCAGCGATCTTTAAAGATGCATGCAACAGGCACGTGGATCTTCTCATCACTCGCGCAGAGATCACGCTTACGCTTCAGCACGAGAAGGATCAACTGACCTCACTAGCTGGAAGAATCACACGGCAGGCCTATTGAGCTGGACTCTTTGGCTTAGTGGCAGCTTCCGCGTTTTCAAGAAAGCCTCGGGCCAATTGTTGCAGGACCCATTCTTGAACTGACCGTGAGAGTACTAATACCTCCAAAAAACCGGTGTGAAGAGTACCAGCACGGTGAGTATCTCCAGCCGTCCAAGCAGCATGCCAATGGTAAGCAACCATTTTGCTGCGTCAGGTAGTGTTGAGAAGTTGCCAGCAGGCCCGATGATTGTGCCTAAACCTGGCCCCACGTTGCACACTGCAGTGGCAGCTCCGCTCAATGCTGTCGTCCAATCTAGTCCGATCAGGGCGAGTCCTAAGGCGATCACTGCAATAGTGATGGTGAAGAAGAATGAGAAGGTCAACAGCGAACGCAAGATCTCTTCATCAATCGGATGACCGTTGTACTTCTTCTGAATCACTGCACGAGGATGGATCAACTGCTTCAGGCTACTCACTAATAGAGCTCCAGCAACCTGGAAGCGGAAGATTTTGAGGCCTCCTGCTGTTGAACCCGAACAGCCACCAACAAAGGTCAGATAGAAGAACAACAGAACGGCAAAACTACCCCACAAGGTGTAATCGCCTAAAGCGACTCCGGTGGTCGTGACGACCGAGGTCACATTGACCGCCACGATACGAAACGCATCCCACCATCCGTAGTCGCTGTGTAAACACAGCCACGTACCCACCGCAAGCCAGGTCACGACCAAAAAACCTACGAATCCGCGCACCTGATGGTCCTTGAACAGCGCACGACGATTACCGCGCAGCGTCGCGACGTACAAGGTAAAGGGCAGGCTTCCCATAATCATGATGACGACCGCTATCCAGTGAATCGCGGGCTGTGTCCAGTGGCCAAGTGATGCATCTGAGGTTGAGAAACCGCCAGTAGAGATCAAGGACATCGCGTGGTTGACCGCCTCAAAGGGTGTCATCCCCGCGA
This sequence comes from Pseudomonas sp. P42, assembly GCF_017973755.1. Taxonomy (NCBI): domain Bacteria; kingdom Pseudomonadati; phylum Pseudomonadota; class Gammaproteobacteria; order Pseudomonadales; family Pseudomonadaceae; genus Pseudomonas; species Pseudomonas sp. P42. The sequence continues at coordinate 223,027 of NZ_JACOPU010000006.1, forward strand.
TCCATAGTGCGAGAGTTCCGGCGCCCGTTAGCCCCAGATAGAGAAAGAGGATGTACTTAGCGGCCACATGGGAGCGGGGCGTTACTTTCTCCGACCAATCTGAGGACTCTGTCTGAAAAAGACGCATGCCACCCACCCGCAGCAGTGGAAGGATCGCTACAGCCATGCCGATGAAGCCGATACCACCCAGCCAGTGCAGCATCGAGCGCCAGATCAACAAACCGGGTGAGGCGGTATCCAAACCACTTAGAACGGTTGAGCCAGTTGTAGTGATGCCGGACATCGTCTCAAAGAACGCATCGGTGTAACTGATGTGACTGATGAACACCATAGGCAACGCTGCGAAGGTACACACCACCACCCAACTGCAAGTTGTCAATAGATACATATCCCTCGGACGAAGCTGAACATTGTCCGGGCGCCCTCGCACGATCAACAGAAGTCCACAGATGAACGTGATCAAGCTTGACCAGAGAAAGGCGGAGAGGTCGTCGTTGCGCTCAAAAGTCACCAGCGTGATCATGGGTATAGCCATGCTCACACCCAACGTGATTAGAAAGATGCCTAAGATGAAACCGACAAGCCTGAGTGCAGCGGAGGACATGAAGTTAGCCTGCCAAAATTAACGCCGCGAAGTATCCGATAGCTAACATTCAATACGTGTAATTTTTGCGTAAAAAAATCGCGATCTCCGTGCAAATGGGACGGCAGCGTGCGACCGGAATCAAAGGAATATAGCGGCTTTTAGCTTCGTTAGAGGCTGATGATTAATCATGGATTGGCTTAAGTCCCCCACCGCATATCCGTGTCCGCGTTCTTTAATTTCAGAGGGGAACGGTGCCGTGCTTTCCTGGGGCTGATCCAGGCAGCGTTCGCCTCATGATTAGAAAGCTTGTTAGTATAGGACCCTACACATCTCGTTTATACCATAGGAACAGCGGGGCTAACGGCCATTGCACGTTACAGCGTGCCACAATCAAGGAGGCTCTTATGGGCCGATCACCTAGCGATGATCTACCGGAAAAACCTCATCAAAACGGTGAGGATGGCATTCCTGCTCCTAGCGGAGCTGCCAATCTGATCGACACCGACTATGTCATCGGGCAAGACAATATCAAGGGTGAGTTTTCGTTCTCCCTCGATATTCACGGCAAAGTGTTCATCATTTCAGCCGCAACAATCCTGTTATTCGTGATTATGACGCTCGCACTTCAAAATGAGGTTGAGCCGCTGTTTAGTTCTATCCGAAATTGGTTAACTGGCAATCTCGCCTGGCTGTTCATGAGCATCGCAAACATATTTGTGGTGCTCTGCATCGTGCTGATTTTTTCCCCGCTGGGAAAGGTTCGTTTGGGCGGTAGAGACGCTAAACCAGACCATAGCTATGTGGGCTGGTTCTCGATGCTCTTCGCCGCGGGAATGGGCATCGGCTTGATGTTCTACGGCGTGGCCGAACCTATGTCGCATTATCAGGCATCCATGGGCGGTGTGACCGTCGATGCAAGTGGTGTGCGCACCGACTGGGCACCGTTAGGGGGAGCAGCGGGTGATGCAAAGGCCTCCGCCGACTTGGCAATGGCTGCCACTATCTTCCACTGGGGACTCCATCCCTGGGCGATATACGCAATCGTTGCTTTATCCTTGGCGCTGTTCTCTTACAACAAAGGCTTACCGCTCTCCATAAGGTCGATTTTCTATCCATTGCTAGGCGAGCGCGTCTGGGGATGGCCGGGGCACATGATCGATATCCTGGCGGTATTTGCCACCTTGTTTGGACTGGCGACCTCCTTGGGGATAGGAGCAGAGCAGGCAGCAGCAGGGATTGAATATCTCTTTGGTATTGAGTCGACGAATCTAAGCAAGGTAGTGCTGATCGTTGGTATCACCTTAATTGCGCTCTGGTCGGTACTTGCTGGCTTGGACAAGGGCGTCAAGATGCTGTCTCAAATCAATATGGGCCTCGCATTGCTGTTGCTAGTGTTCATCATTGTTGTTGGGCCCACCTTGGCGATCTTCACTGGATTCTTTAAAAATCTGGTGACGTATGCTGAGTACCTTCCGGCACTTTCCAACCCTTTCGGACGCACTGACACTGAATTCACTCAAGGCTGGACTGCATTTTATTGGGCATGGTGGATTAGCTGGTCTCCCTTTGTGGGGATGTTTATTGCCCGCGTCAGCCGTGGCCGAACAGTCAGAGAGTTCCTGATCTCGGTCTTGCTGGTTCCAACCGTGGTGTCGGTATTGTGGATGACGACTTTTGGCGGGACTGCCATTGACCAGGCTACCGTACAAAACCTGGTTGGCGTCAAGGATGCTGTGTTGGAGCTGAAGCTATTCGCGATGCTGGGAGAACTACCCCTCAAGGAAATTACTTCGTTCCTGGGCATTGTTCTCGTCATTGTGTTTTTTATCACCTCCTCGGACTCTGGTTCCCTGGTCATTGATACGATCACAGCAGGGGGCAAGGTCGATGCGCCTGTTCCGCAGCGTGTATTTTGGGCTGTCATCGAGGGAGTGATTGCCATTGCGCTACTGTTGGGCGGCGGTCTTGTGGCGCTGCAGGCTATGGCTGTATCGACGGGCCTGCCTTTCGCACTTGTTCTGGCGCTGGGTTGCGTATCCCTTGTCAAGGGACTGATGTCCGAGCCCCGCTAGCGGTTGTGCGGAAAGCGACCGCTGGAACCATTGAGATCTTCTGACAAATTGTCGAGGCTCCTGAGGAGCCTCCTATCCGAGGCATGTCGAGCGCGCGCAGAGCGCAGAGCATTCAGTCCCATAGCGCACCAATAGGTGTCGCAGGTGAATAATGGGTAGCTATCTGCGCTTGTAGCAGCTCAGCGGTAGCGAGGGCATCGGTTAACGCATGATGCCCTTGATAGGCTGGAAGGTTATAGCGCGTGCGGCTGTCGGCCAATCGTATGGATGTCTGCGGGCGGCGCAAGAGCCTGGCAATCCAGCCTTGCTTTTGCCGATGCATCCTGGCTTCCAATTGCATCGTGTCTACGACCGGAAACATCAGGCCTTCTCCGAGGTGCCTACGCAGTGCTGCATCAAGAAACTCACGCTCGATATTGCGGTAATGGACGACAATCACTTTGCCAGCCATGGCCTGCAGAAGCGGCTCCAGCACTTCTGGGAGCGAGGGAGCATTCAAAATCTCAGCGTGGGTAATATGGTGGAAAGTGACTGACTTTTCATTCAGTTCTGATGATGGATTTAGCACCCAATACGCCGCCTTACTGCAATAGATGCGCTTCAAGGTGAACGGCACCAAACCGATGCTGACAATACTGTGAGCCTGGGCATTGAGCCCGGTTGTCTCCACGTCCATTGCAAGAAATTCCACGCTTTCAATCAGGGTTTGTGGTGAGACAACGCCCGTCTGATAAAACGCTCTCAAGCAGGAATTAGCCGACTTCTGCGCCAATTCCCGGAACTCGTCTGGCCAGTCCGCCGGGTAATCCGATTGCACCTTGGCCTCATTCATTTTGAGGTGCGGCCCTTTGCCGGGTAGCGAAAGCGCAAAAAGTTCTGGCCGTTACTCAAGACTTGGAAGGCCTCTTTGAGATTGTGTCGCTCGCTATTAGAGAAGCGTTCAGGCTCGATATAGTTATTGGGCGTTTCTCCCTGCTCCAGGGCCTCTACCTGATGCCGGATCCGCACCATGGAGAGGAATTCCAGCGCATAGCGCAGGTGTTTAAGTGCTTCGGGCGGCATGATATTAGCGCTAGTGATTGCATCGATACGATCAAACGAGTTCTGCGCGGTACTGCCGCAAGCGAGGGAATGGATGCGAATGAGGTCGGTGAGCGGGGCGGTACCGCGACCTTTGAGATTGATGATTCTCTTCTGTTGCCCATCTGTCTCGACGACAAAGGTACGAAAGAATCCCAGTGGGGGTGTCCGGTTGAGCGCAATCCTTGCCATAGCGTTGAGAAATCCGGGATGTAGACTGGATTTTTGAGCACACAGGACTTTGAGTTCTTGCACCAGCGAGAGCTGGCCAAATACGCCATCCAGATCGAAAAAGATGCAGCTATTGAGTAAGGTTGTCGGGTTTGGTTTTTCGATCCACTGATCAAAATAGCTGCGCCAAACTTTCAAAGGCTGGCGCCATTGATCGTTGGTCGCCATGATCCCGCCCTTACAGTAGCTGTACCCACACGCGGCGAGGCCATCGCACACAAACGATGCAAGGCTACGGAAATATGCATCATGCGAGGAGGGGTCGAATCGATCGTCCAGCACCAAAGCGTTATCTTGATCGCTTATCAGCAGTTGCTCATCGCGCGCCATCGAGCCGAGTACCATGAAGCAATAAGGTACTGGTGGAGGGCCCAGCTTTTTTTCCGCAAGTTCCAGCAGGCGTTGCGTGAAAGCTCTGCCGATTCCAGAGATAGCGCTGCCGATCATGTGCGCGGTCGCACCATCTCGCACCATGCGGATGTACGTTCCTCGTAGGTCTCGTAAGAGCGACTTTAGACCGTCGACGGAAGTCTGGTTAGATATTCTGTTGACCAGGTACAAGCTACTGTGGGACTCGTACCGAATAATATCTGACAGGTTAATTACGCCAATCGGGCGGCCCTGGTTGAGAACCGGCAGGTGATGGATATTGCGGCGTAGCATCACAAGCATGGCTTCAAACCCTGAATCATCAGCATTTATGGCCACTGGATCTGTAGTCATAATGTCGCTGATGAGTGTTTCACCGGCATTCTTTCCGGCAGCGACGACCCGCGTGCGAAGATCCCTGTCGGTCACAATGCCTTGGGTGTCTCCTGCCTGCAGTCCCGCTGGCGACATGACCACGACGCAAGCAACACGTTGTTCGGTCATTAGCCTTGCAGCCTCGCGAACGGTGGTATCCGATGTAACCCACACTAGCGAGCGTGACAGCAAGGCTCGGCATTTGAGCTGGATCAGTTCGCTCGACCGCCCTTGCGCCTCGACAGCAGACTTGAGCCTGGAGTGCCCTTCAGCTTCAACGAAATCCGCAAAGGCGTCATGCTGTGCGCATAGATCGGCAAAGACGTCTGCGGGGATATAGTAAATCAGACTGTCTTCAAGTGCTCTCGCAGGAAAACGTACTTTGTTGCTGCGTAAAAGCCCTGCCTGGCCAAAGATATCGCCTTCGACAAGCCGGTTGTAGAGTTCACCGTTGCGTCGATAAATCTCTACGGCTCCGCTGCGAACATAGTGCAAATCCTGGATAACTTCGCCAGCTTCCAGGATGTCGCTGCCGGCTTTGAAATAGCGCACATCCACTCGCCGTGCCGTAGCGTCTACTGACTCTCTAGGCAGCTTGTCAAATGGAGCAAAACGGTAGAGATGGTCGCTAATCTCCTGCATCTCGGCTTGCATGGAACCTCGGTATGTTAGGCGAAGGTAAGATCGCCAGTAGGTGTATGTCGAAAGTTTATGATGGCCGAAAGGGTATCAGATAGGTCCTTAAGGATCATAAGATTAAGGCAGTCGTGCCCATGGATATGGCAGCTGATATTAGGCTTTCATGCCTTGCACACGCCGGAGCAATCGCTGGTGGAGTCCACTCTAGAACACATATTGAGCTGAAAGGTCTATATGGCCAGATGGTGGGCGAAGCCGCGAAGGTAAGAATGCTGGCGCTAGACCAGCCACCCTTGCGGGTGCCCGACGCGACCCCCGCCCATAACACTTGAACCGAGGAGGGTATTCTCGTAGAAGCCAATATGAATGACTTGTGGACTGCTTAACAACAGCCTGAGATTAGCCCTGATTTTCGGACTGTCGACAAGGAATTTGATACAAAAATTATCATGACCTATTGGCTAATCACGTTTCTCAGTAACCAGTTTTTGGATAAAAAACGCGGTGCACGCTAACCAGGGATCATCCGCTGTTTACCTTGGGTTTTTTGCCCTTGATTAATCGCCGCATCCAAATCCAGCTCAGGCCTAATACTGCGGCGGCACCGGAAGCGCACAAGACGCTCAACTTTGATGCGGCTAGCAGGGCCGGATCGTCAAATGCCAGAGATGCGATGAAAATCGACATGGTGAAGCCAATCCCCGCAAGCAGGCCTACCAAAACGATTCCAGCCCAGCCTACGTCAGAAGGAAGCTCACACCACTTCAGTTTCAAAAGAACGTAGGACGAGAGAATAACGCCTAATGGTTTTCCGACAACCAATGCCAGTATCACCGCTATAAATACATTTTGTGATAGCGAGCTTTCAAGGTCGGCTCCTGCGAAACTAACGCCGGCATTTGCTAATGCGAAAAGCGGCATGATACCGAAGGCGACCCATGGATGGAGTGTTGCTTGAATACGCTGCACAGGCGAAAGGATCTCCCTTTGGGCCTGCTGTATTTCTTTCAGAGGCTTAGTGACCGAGTGATCTGACGTATCATTTGAAGAGAATCGGTCTAACAATTCGTGAAAGTTTCGCTGAATAATATCTAGCGGTCGTTCTGTCATTGGCATGGAGCGCACCGGACTCAAGAGCCCAAGAATCACGCCCGCCAGTGTTGGATGAACGCCTGTTTTCAGCAAGCCGTACCAAATGATGGCGCCCGGCAATACATAGGGGATCATCATGCCAACGCCCATCCGCTGGAACATGAAAATCATCAACAATCCGCCCGCAGCAATTGCCACTCCATCAAGATTCAAATTAGAAGTATAAAATACTGCGATGATAAGAATGGCGACAATGTCATCAATGATTGCTAACGCTAAGAGCAATACCCTTACACCTCCGGGTATGGACTTCCCCAGTAAGGCAAGTACACCTACAGCGAAAGCGATATCTGTTGCAGTTGGCACAGCCCAGCCATCACTGGCTTCTGTGCCATGATTGATGGCAATGTAGATCAACGCTGGAACCAGTACGCCGCCTAATGCCGCACCCAGTGGAAGCAAAGCCATTCTAATATTCGCTAAGGCTCCATCATGGATTTCATGACGTATCTCAGCACCGACGACTAGAAAAAAAATTGTCATCAACCCATCATTCACGAGGAAATGAAGTGATTGGGATAAGCTGATGTCACCAAAACTAATAGTGAGCCTGGTATGCCAAAAGTGTTCGTAGCTCGCAGAGAAAGAACTGTTTGCCCAAGCTAAAGCCGCTATAGCTGCAATTAAGAGAGCAATCCCGCTGACCGCTTCAATGTGCGAAAAACGCTGAAGAGCAGCAAGTGCTTTTTCTGTGAGTACTTGAGGGCGGGGGATAGACGGAGAAGGGGAGTTATTTTCGGGCACTGAAATTCTCCGATGGCGGCCCGACCAACGTTACGATTAACCTGCCCTGCGCGTAATACAGCAGGACACCCGCTGTGATGGTATGAATCTATGCGCCTCGGCGCAAATCTTTTGCGTTAGTGTTCAGCCGTTAAGCGCTTCGATTACTCACATCCATTTTCGAGCCCAAGGCGCTTATGTCTCGTTCGCACGAGCGGTTCACCACCCTCCGATACACGTTTTGTAAGGCAGCTCACTCTCAGTGAGGCGAGGAAAGGGTGGGGCGTCACCCTAGGGGTAGAGCCAAGACTCCCTGCCATTGAACTTGTTCACCAACCATTTCTTGTTTCGTCACCATTTACTGTCGCATTTGTAATGTTGCATCCAAGGGACTCAATAGTTCGCTTGAGGGTGTACCATCAGACTCTGCTCATCAGATATCAGTCAGCCATGTCCACGCTTAGCGAAGAGAGCCGCCGGATCGTAGCTTCTCTGGCGCAGGGTGTCGGTCTTAATGCTGACACTGCAAGCATCGCCGAGGCGATTGTTGCGAAATTGCAGGCTATGGACGCAGCCCTTACGCCGATTATTGGCCAGCAAGGGGTTGTCGCCCTGTACCGGCGCAGTTTACATCTGTGTGTTTCTGCTCATCCGCATCTCGCCGGCACTTATGACAGTCTGCCGGCCGCGATGGATCTTATTGCCCTTAAATCCGTACTCGTCGAGCAGCAGGACACCGAAGCACTGTTTTGTGGTGAAGTGTTGCTGACTACTTTCTACGAGCTTCTGACCACACTGATCGGGCCCTCGCTCACCGCTAGTTTGCTTCGTGGCGTGTGGGAACCTTCTTTGAGCGACACCCCCTCGCAGGAAAATTCGCCATGAGCACCAAAGTGACTATCAACCGTCTGGCCACCGGCGTGCCTGGACTGGACGAGGTGCTGGGTGGAGGATTGCCGGAGTTTTCGTTCAATCTGATTGCCGGCCCTCCTGGTTGCGGCAAGACCACACTTGCCCACCAGATGATGTTTGCCCTGGCAACGCCCGAACGCCCGGCGCTGTTCTTTACCGTCCTGGGTGAACCGCCATTGAAGATGCTGCGTTATCAGCAGCAATTCGACTTTTTCGACAGCGAAGCGATCAACCAGTCGATCCGTTACATCAACCTGGCCGACGATACCCTGGCCGGGGATCTGGACGAGGTGCTGCGGCGCATCGTCAGCGAAGTCGAAGCGCATTCGCCGGCGCTGGTGTTTGTCGATTCGTTCCGCTCCGTGGTGCTGGCCAGCCAGACCCAGGACAACCCCAACAACAACCTTCCGCAGTTCGTTCAGCAACTGGGCATGCTGATGACGACGTGGCAAGCGACGACGTTCCTCATCGGCGAGTATTTCACTGAAACCGACACCAACCCGATTTTCACCGTGGCCGATGGCCTGATCTGGCTTCGACAAAGCGTTCAGCGCAACTCCATGGTACGCAAGCTGGAAATCATGAAGATGCGCGGCCAACCGACGTTGCCGGGCCTGCACACCTTCCGCATTGCAACTTCCGGGATCAAGGTTTTTGCACCCGTAATAGCTAGCCCGTTTGATACGCCGCCGCAATCACCGATCAAGCGCTTGAGCATGGGGGTAGCGCAGCTCGACGAGATGCTCGGGGGAGGTCTGCCTCGGGGCTATTCGTTGCTGGTGGCCGGCCCATCGGGGTCAGGCAAAAGCATCCTCGCGGCGACCTTCCTCGCCGAAGGCGCGCGCAATGGTGAAACCGGCGTGATCGCAGTATTCGAACAACGGCCCAATCACTCTCAGAATGCGACCCTGTCGGGTTTGATTGCGAGCGGGCAGGTCGGTCTGGTGGATAGTCGCGCTCCCGATCTCTCGATTGACGAAATTGTCCAGCTGTTGCTCGGCGAGATCACTCGGCTGAAAGCCACTCGTGTGGTCATCGACTCGCTGTCGGGCTTCGAACTGGCAGTGGCGCCGACCTTTCGCGAGGATTTTCGCGAGTCGCTGTCGCGCATGGTCACGGCGCTGACCAATTCCGGGGTCAGTGTCTTGATGACCTCGGAACTGGAAGATCGTTACACCGATCTGCGTTTCAGCCCTTACGGCACAGCGTTTTTGACGGATGCAATCATCGTCCAGCGCTATATTGAGGTGCAGAGCCGGTTGCTGCGCATCATGGCCGTGGTCAAGGTTCGCGCCAGTGCGCACTCTGATGAGTTACGCCAGTACTTCATTGATGATAGCGGCCTACACATCGGTGACATGTTGCCGGAGCAGGAAGGTTTGCTCGGTGGGCGACCGACAAGGCAGGTTTTGAGCAAGGTCGATAGATGAGCGAAGAATGATGAGTGAGGCCAGCGGCAAGAATGAACAGGCTTTAGCCACTGCTGCACGCGAGCTGTTCCTACTGGGCCGGAAAACGGTCGCGGCTCGTGCGGCACTCGCGGCGCTGCAAAAGCAACTCAGCGAAGCCAACAGCCAGCTTGTCGATACCTTGCAAGTCGAGCAACTCATTGAGGCCAATCAGCAGTTAGTGCTGGCCATTTTATCGGCGCAGTCGGATGTTGAAGATCAGAAAAATGCTCAGGCAGAACAGCATCTGTATTTGGAAATGCGTGAAGCCAACGAGCGATTGGTTATCGCAGCGCTTAGTGCCCAAGACCTGCAAATTGCAGCTGAACAGGCACTGGAGCAGCAGCGCAATGTCCTCTCTGTAGTGGCCCACGAGCTGCGAAATCCACTGACGCCCATCAGCATGATTGCAGGCCGGCTGGTGCGAATGCCTCGCGAAGAATTGCCTCGCATGCAGCTATTGATTGAAGGCCAAGTACAGCGGATGTCCCGACTCGTGGAAGATTTGCTCGACATTGCTCGTGCTTCCACCGGTAAATTTCGCCTGAACTTCCAGGTTACTAACATGGCTGACATCATTAGTGACGCAATAGCAATCTATAACCCGGTCATGCTCGCTCACGGCTTGAGTTTCAGCTCAGAACGCTTGGAATCTCGTTTAGCGGTGAACGGCGATCCTGTAAGGCTGACGCAGATTCTTGATAATTTGCTGGGTAACGCAGCCAAGTACACGCCCAAAGGTGGCACTGTCACACTTGTCGTTTCCGTTGAAGCCAATCTGCTGGAAATTCGCATTCGGGATTCCGGCATTGGTATCTCAGCCAAAGCGCTGCCTTTCATCTTTGAGCCGTTTGTCCAGGATGATCATGCAGTGGGTTTCAATGGCGCAGGCTTAGGCATTGGCCTGACGGTGGTGCGCGAGTTGGTTGAAGCCCATAGTGGAACAGTGACCGGCACAAGTGCGGGGGAAGGCAAGGGAAGCGAATTCGTAGTGAAAATACCGCTGTTAAATCCCTAGCTTTTCATTTGCGTCCGCCGGTAAAAACTGATTGTCACAGACGCTCCCCAGTACCACTGGGCGCTTTTCAGCGAGCGCGTTCAGGACGATGGTCAATTGCCAACGAACGTCCAGAACTACACCGCGGACGCATCCACTCTGGATGGCCTAAGCGACGGGATTCCACTTCCACCAAGATTCCTCGCAGTCCACCCTGTAAATAGGGATATGATCGCGCTCAACGACTCAGACCCACATGACTTATGGCCATCGATCTTCAAGCGCTCTACCCCAAACTGATCCACTTAATGTTGGATACTGTTTTTGTGGTTGATGAAAGCGACCACATTGTTTTTGTGAGTGATGCCTGTAAGGCCCTGTTGGGCTACCTCCCTGATGAGCTGATTGGCACCAGTATCACCAGCTATATGCATCCTGAAGATTTGGATGCGACGCGAGCTTCGATTTCCCGGGTCATGAATGGTCAACCTCATTTCGATTTCCGGAACCGTTACATCCGCAAGGATGGGGCAGTCGTGTACATCCTGTGGGCTGCATTCTGGTCGGAGGAGGTCGGTGCCCGGATTGGGGTCGCAAGAAACGTTACAGCCTTGGCTAAAGCCGAGGAGGAGTTACGCTTCCTCGCTCATCACGACCCGCTGACGAAATTAACCAATCGGTCGCTCTTTAGTGATCGACTGATATCTGCACTGCAGACTGCGCAGCGCCATGGTAATGAGCTAGCTCTGCTGTTTTTGGATATAAATGACTTCAAGAGTATCAATGATGTCCATGGTCACGCAGCGGGAGATCGTGTTCTGTGCATTGTTGCCCAGCGTCTGAAAAGCTGTGTGCGTGAGACAGACACCGTGGCTCGCATTGGCGGCGATGAATTCACGGTGCTGCTAACAGACGTCCAGTCGAGGGACACGATTTCCAAAAAGCTAGAGCAGATTCACAACGTCATGGCTGAGCCACTCGGCCCTGAGTTCTGCACACTCAAGATGCCTTTGTGCAGTATTGGCGTTGCCTATTATCCCGAGCACGGAAATGATGCCGATACACTGCTCACCCATTCGGATAGTGAAATGTACCGAATGAAGAGGTATCGCTCCTTGGAGAGTTAAGCGTGGGGCTTAATGTAGCTGTCCGGTATGTCCAAACCCTTCAATTCCAGTGCGGAGCGTGGCGCCGCGTAACTCCATCTCTTTAGCCTTATCGACGATCCATTCGCAGCGCCTACCGATGGTTCAAGCTGCTCCAAGCAATCAAACCGAGTTAGGCGTCCAGCATGTTGTAAGTAAACGCATGCCACCAATTAGTGCATTGGCCCAGAGCGAAAATGGCGTTAGCATTCCCCCATTCGGCTTAAACAGCCTGTTTTTCAGATCAGGGTCGCATTGTGGAAAAGCTAAAACGCCTCGAAAGTGGAATCGAAGGGCTCGACGCTCTGCTCAAGGGCGGGCTGGTAGCGGGCTCTTCATACATCATCCAAGGGCGCCCAGGGTCTGGAAAAACGATCTTGGCCAACCAGCTTGGGTTCCATCACGCGCAAAAGGGTGGGCGGGTTCTAGTCGCAACGCTGCTGGCCGAGTCACACGATCGCCTTTTTCAATTTCTTTCGACTCTGAGCTTCTTTGACTCTTCCAAAGTCGGGGCTGAAATCCAGTTTGTCAGCGCATTCGATACTTTGGAAAACGAAGGTTTGGACGAAGTAGTGAAGCTGCTTCGGCGTGAGATAAGCCGTCAGAAAGCCACCGTGATGGTGGTCGACGGCTTGCTAAATGCGCGTTCAAAAGCTGATTCCCACATCGACACCAAGAAATTCATCTCTGAGCTGCAAGGACACGCCGCGTTCGCTGGTTGCACGGTGCTGTTTCTAACCAGTTCTCGCCTTGACGATGGCAGTCCTGAGCACACGATGGTTGATGGCGTGATCGAGATGGGCGAAGAGTTGTATGGCACTCGTTCGGTGCGTCGAATTCAGCTGCGTAAAACTCGCGGCAGCGGAGCAATGACCGGCCTTCACGAGTGTGAAATTACCGACAATGGCCTGGTTGTTTATCCACGGCTCGAAAGTCTCTACAGCCATCCGTCCTCTCCCGACAGCGCCGACATGACGCGTATAGCCAGTGGCATTGAATCACTGGACGACATCTTGGGCGGAGGCCTGCACAGTTCCAGTGTGTCTCTGGTCATAGGCCCCTCCGGGATTGGTAAAACGACGCTGGGCCTCAAATTCCTGGCCGAGTCGACCGTGGAAGCTCCGGGCCTGCATTTCGGCTTCTACGAAAGCCCACAACGGCTGCGACTCAAGGGCAAATCACTGGGCATCGATTTAAAAAGCATGGAAGACAGCGGCGCACTGACCATCGCATGGCAACCCACCACAGAGGGCCTCCTGGATGGTTTGGGCGCACGACTACTGAGTCTCGTTGAAGAAAAGGGCATCAAGCGTCTGTTTATCGATAGCCTGAGCGGTATGACGCGAGTCTCGACAAATCCGGCGCGGATTACTGACTTCTTCAGTGCACTGATGAACGAGCTGCGATCCAGGGGCGTTACCGTATTTGCCTCTTGGGAAATGCGCGATCTTTTCGGCTCCGAGGTCAGCGCGCCGAACTCTGACCTGTCCAGCATCGTCGACAATCTCATGCTCATGCGGTTCTCTGAGAATCAATCTGAACTTAGCAGGACGCTTTCCATTCTTAAAATACGAGACAGCTCCTACGATCCTTCGCGATTTGTGGTCGTGATCCGTGATCAAGATGTTTTCCTGGAAAAGGCTTCAAGACGTGAACCATCAGTTCCCGCTGAGTCATCGCCCGGTTCAATTTCTTAAGCTTTTGAGTGGGTTGAATTAACATGTCCACCATCCTGGTCGTCGACGACGAGTATTTGATCGCTGACATTCTCAGCTTTGCGCTAGAGGATGAGGGGTTCATGGTGGTGACGGCCAGCAATGGCCGAAAAGGGCTCGAGATACTGGATAGAGAGCGGCCTGCCTTGATCATTACCGACTTCATGATGCCGGTCATGGACGGGCTGGAATTCGCCACAGCCGTTCGAGCTCTCCCTTTAGCTAGTCAATTGCCGATCATCTTGATGAGCGGTGCTCAGGCACATATCGGTATGCAGAGATCAGATTTGTTTGATGCCGTGTTGGCAAAACCATTCGACATCGACTTGATCATCGCCGAAGTTAAAAAGCTCTTGGCTGCTGATTAGTCAGCTGTCCCGCAAGGCATATTTGATGGGCAGATCGAATGCGATCTCCATATGGAGCAGGCTGAGATGGCCTGCTCGGTTCAGACCTGCATACCTTCATCAGTCTCAAGCTTGGCTACTTTCAGGTGGGTGGCAGCTTTTCGACAGGCATGAACCGCGACAACTCGTCGACAAGAACGTATTACAAATCTACTCGCGCATCATCCTGGATATCACCGTCCAGGTAGGAAATGAATGCTTCAGCGCTCATTGCTTTGGCGAAAAGCCAACCTTGTGCGTAGCGGACGTTATGGGAACGTAAATAGGCCATTTGATCTGCGGTCTCAACGCCTTCCGCCACAATAGCCAAGCCCAACGAGTCAGCCATGCCGATCAAATGGTCGATTAGAACCGCTCCCGTCTGCGGTTGAGAAATACCATCAACAAAAGACTTGTCGATTTTCAGGATATCCAGCGGTAACTGTTGGAGGTTTTGCAGGCTGGAATATCCAGTCCCGAAATCATCCAGTGCAGTAACGTAACCCATGGCGCGAGCTTTGCTCATCGTCTCTTTTGCCAGTTCTAAATCCATGAAGCCAGTCTCGGTTGCCTCTAGCCAGATTTGGCAAGGAAGTACACCGGCTTGCTCCCTCATCTTGTCCAGCACATCCATGAACCGTCCGCTGCTCACATCGGATGCTGCCAGGTTGATGGAAATATGCATGGAGCGATCAGCCACGAGCACATTTCTGAGATCGCGTATTACCTGACTCATGACTTGGTCGGTAATTGCTTGGATTAATCCGCTCTTTTCTGCCAGAGGGATGAACAAGTCAGGTGACACTGTCCCATGATCGGGCCTGACCCACCGTATCAGAGCCTCCGCCCCCACACATCGGCCATGCTCAAGCTCAATGATCGGCTGATAATGCACGACAAACTCATGCCGCTTCACCGCGCGCTCAAGGGCCGCCACCGGTGATAGACGCCGTTTCGACACTCGGAAGATACCTAGCACCGCCACGCCCGCAAGTAAAGCACCTAGAGGGAGCATGTAGGCCGAGTGCCAGAGAAGAATACGTAGTAATTCAGCGCGGGGTATCGCTGCAATCGCGACCCAGGAACCTTGACGGATGGACGTATAGAGGTAGCCCTCCCTAAGCCCTCGGGTCGGCCCCATATGCGCCAGGGTGACGATTGTTTCACTTCCCTGGCTGCTGGCACGTATGAGGTTGCCGTTAGTCGTCGCTATCGCAAGCCTGACACGATGATCGAACAGCACGTCCAGTATCTGCTCCGAATCGACAAGAACGTTGAAGGCGGCATATTCCAAAGCCATCATTGGCTTTGCTGACTCAAGCAGGGGCGATACCCCTATCGAGATTTTCACACCATCGTCAGTTGTAAAATCTGCCGGTAATGCGTCGACTTTCTTCCCGATCATCCCCCAGGATCCGCATACAAAAATGTCCTCCTGGACGTAGCCGACTGATTTCACTGAGAGGGTATTGACCGCAATCAGACGCATCTGGTCTATGCCTTCCGGGCTGCAAGGAAGCAGATCGCTGGATGCAACTGACTTCAGAGCATCTGAAGCTTGGAGGAGCGTTGATTGGGCGCGCCTGGATAATAAGACGGCAATTTCTTCCAGTTGGCGCTCGGTGCTATTTAGCGTCAGTAACCATCCGACACCGCCCATTACGCCCAATGCCAGGCAAGTGACGAGAGCACTCGCAATTACGCCCTGCCAGATTACAGTCGACCGCATTGGCCCCGCCTTGGTTCTTGGTTATAGAGAAAGGACTTGTTGCTCAAACTTCAGAACCCTATCTTAGCGCGACAAGTGGGCCTGGCTTATCCTGCTGCGCCCATCGTCGTTAGTGCATAAGCAGTCAGGTTTTAACTTCGGCGAAAAAAAGCCGCCCATCAGAATCAAATCCCCATGGATCATTTAATACTGAAGCTGATTGTGTACGGCACAGCCTCACCACGCCTAGCTGAAGCGCGCATCTGAAAAACCTGAACCGTATACTTTCCCGAAGCCGATAGCGCCCCAGTCCAGTCCGAGCCAACACCGCCACTACCCAATGCGCTCGATTGCCCCGGTTGATCGCCTGGCGCGAACACATTGAAGTTCGCGTTGCTACTGCCGGTGATCTGCACAGTCATACTCTGGCCTGATTTCGCTACCAACGTGTATTGGACAGTGTCATAGCCCTTCAGAGTGCCTTTAACCTGTGCGCTATTAGCGCCTTTAACGAAGCTAACCGGCACGGTGATCACCTTGTCGGCGGCCCAGCAAGCCGATGCAGCGAGTGTGAGTGCCAGACCGTAAATCGTTTTGTTCATGGGCATTCCTTTGAAATTTGGTGGTTTACTAGATGTTGGATTGCAAAGGCATCAACGGTCTGCAAAGTAGCCAGCAGACGCGATTTTCAGACGCTCGTGGCTCTTTGGCCTGATCCGAATGTCTTCCTTGGTGTAACGTAGCTCAATAAAAGTTACACACGTGTTGATTCTGTCCTGAAGCAGTTGCAGGTACGCTCCTTGCTCAGGCTTATCTAACTAGGTGAGGCGGTCGGAAACACCGCGAACAATACTATTGCTGCCCCCAATCAGGTATTCATGGTTCGGACATCTCGTCGTATTGCTTGAGGGGGAACGCCAAAACCGCGAAGAAATACCTCGCGCATATGACGACGATCACGAAAACCGGTTTCCTTGGCAATCACCTCCAGCGAATGGCGGCTTTGTTCAATCATGACCCGCGCCGCCTCTAGACGCAGACGCTCTATAGCTTTGGCCGGGGACTGCCCGGTTTCTGCTGTGAATACACGGGTGAACTGGCGTGGACTGAGGTACACGGCCTCGGCCAGCTCCTCGACGCTGAGCGGTTTGTGCAGATTCTGTCGAGCATAGTTCAGCGCGTTCTGGATGCGGTCGGATTTCGGCGCGAGGGTAAGCATCTCCGAGTGCTGCGACTGCCCGCCCGAGCGACGCTGATGCATGACCAGCTTGTGGGCTACCGAACGAGCCACTTCCGGGCCCAGATCCTTTTCCACCATGCCCAGTGCCAGATCCAGTCCGGCGGTCATGCCAGCGGATGTCCACACATTGCCATCTATGATGAAAATTCGATCATCCTCGACGCTGACCTGCGGATAGAGGCGTTGCATCTCGGCACCGTAGGCCCAGTGGGTGGTCGCGCGGCGGCCATCGAGCAGGCCCGCGTGGGCCAGCACGAAACCACCGGTGCAGATGCCAGCAACGCGGCGCGCCTGTTGCCCGGCTTGGCGCACGAACGCCAGTGTCGCTTCACTGGGTAGCGTTTCCAGTGGCGTGTTGACTCCTGCGATCATCCAAGTGTCCGCAAGGCCAGGGTTACTCAGGGCGCGGGTTTCAATTCCCAGTCCCAGGGACGAGCGCACGATTGCGCCGGTGATGGAGAAGAACTCGATGGAGTAGAAGGGCGCCTCGGCTACGATGTTGGCGTACTCGAATACGGTCTGGGTGGCCAGCGATAGCACTTGAAAGTCGTCGGAAAGCAGGTAGCCGATTCTGTGCATAGTGGTGCCTGTTTCAGCAATGTCTTAAAACATGACTGTATACGTCATTTAGGTCTTTTCCAACTCTCGCCATGATGTGCCCCAAGCCCAGCCCACTTGGAGACACAACATGAGCAAAGCATCGAAAGGCACCGCACTGATCACTGGCGCATCGTCGGGTATTGGTGCCATTTACGCCGAGCGCCTGGCCCGCCGTGGCTACGACCTGATTCTTGTTGCCCGCAACCGCGAACGCCTGAACGAACTGGCCCGTCGCATTACCGACGACACCCAGCGCGTGGTCGAAGTGCTGCAGGCCGACCTGGGCGATGCCCAGAGTCTTGCGAACGTCGAAGCCAAGCTCAGGGAAGACGCGAGCATTACCCTGTTGGTCAATAACGCAGGCATCGGCACCCATACGCCACTGCTAGACAGCGATGTCAGCCTCATGACGCGAATGATTGATCTCAACGTAACCGCACTGATGCGCCTGAGTTACTCCGTTATCCCCGGTTTCGTAGAGCGTGGAAACGGCGCCATCATCAACATTTCCTCCATAGTCAGTATCGCCCCCGAACTGCTAAACGGCGTATACGGCGGCACCAAGGCCTTCGTCACCGCGTTCAGCCAGTCGCTGCATCACGAGTTGGCCAACAAAGGCATACACATCCAGGCCGTACTGCCAGGGGCGACCGCCACCGAGTTCTGGGACAACGGCGGCCTGCCACTTGAGCACCTCGACCCTGCCATCGTGATGCCCGCCAGCGCTTTGGTCGACGCCGCGCTGATCGACTTCGATCACGGCGAACTGATCTCCATTCCCTCGCTGCATGACGATAGCCACTGGCATGCCTACGAGGCCGCTCGCAATGTCATGTCCAGGCAACTTTCCAGCAACCAACCCGCGCCACGCTACAGCGCCAAGCGCTGATCGAACCTTCATCAGGAGAAACAACATGAAACTCAGCGGCAATACGATCTTCATCACCGGCGGTACCTCGGGCATCGGCCGTGGCCTGGCCGAAGCCTTCCATCAACGTGGCAACAAAGTGATCATTGCAGGCCGTCGTCAGGTACTGCTGGACGAGATCGCCCGCGCCAACCCCGGTATCGACACGGTGGTGCTGGACATCAACGATCCGCAGCAGATCAAGCAAGTGGCGCAGCAGGTGATTGAGCGTCATCCCGAACTCAACGTGGTGATTAACAACGCCGGCATCATGCCGTTCGACAATGCTGCCTCAGGTGATCTTGACGACGAGCAGGCTGTCGGCCTGTTGTCCACCAACCTGCTTGGCCCAGTGCGCGTCAGCGCAGCATTCGTCGAGCATCTCAAGCGTCAGCCGGACGCCACCATCATTAATAACAGCTCCGTGTTGGCGTTCATTCCGATTGCCGTCACCGCGTTGTACTCGGCAACCAAGGCTGCCATCCACTCCTACAGTCTGTCGCAGCGCTTCTTGCTACGTGAGACCAGCGTCAAGGTTCTGGAAATCGCTCCGCCTTGGGTCGATACCGACCTGATTCACAAGAGCGGCGACCCTCGTGCCATGCCTCTGGATGCCTTCATCGCCGAGACCTTGGCCAAGCTGGAAACAGCCACTACCGAGGTGATCGTTGATGGCATCGCTGCACTGCGCGCCAATGTCGGGCCAAACGAGCACGTTCTGGTGGAGCAATTTAACCAGTCGATAATCGACAATCCTATCCCGGTTGCCTGATCCCGGCGCCCGACCTGCGCGTGAGATCGGGCGCATTCATTAATCACCGAAGAGCAACATGCACAGCTCCATTTCAGCCACTGATCTTCTCGCTCTGCGCCTGCTCAGCCTGGCCTATTTCGTCCAGGCGGTCGGCGCTCTTTCGGTAGTGGGCAGCCTGGAAGCAATCTCCGCCGCTTGGGCCTTGAGCAACGCCCAGAGCGCATTACTGATCACCGTATTCGGGGTCACCTTCGCGATCGCCGCGCCGGTGCTGCAGATGACCTTGGGCCACGTGCGCCGTCGTTCGCAGGTATTGCTAGGGTTGTCGATCTTCAGCGGTGCGGCGCTGCTTTTCGCCGCTGCGTCGAGTTATGAAGCGCTGGTGCTTTCTCGGGTGATGATGGGGCTAGGTGCGGCCTTCATCGGGCCTGTCCTCGGTGCTCTGGGCTCTAACCTGGTCGAGCGTGAACAGCAGGGTCGTGCCATCGCCATCGTGTTGCTTGGGCTGAGTGTCGCTGGCCTTGCCGGTATGCCGATCAGCGCCTGGATCGCCCATGAGTTCGGAGCGCGTAATCTCTTCCTCGGCATCGGTGCCAGTGGTTTATTCACTGCGGCGTTGATCCTGCTGTGGGTACCTGCGGTATTGGCGTCGGGTCGGCAGCAGCGGGGTGGCTATACCCCATATTTGGCTACATCGGCTTGCTGCTTGCCTCGTTGATGTTTCTGCTGATGGCCTTGGTCACCTTGATATTCTCTAACAGTCGCGCACGTGTACAAGCATCAGCAGGCGCATCTACGTGAGGTATCAGTCGCTTCAGTTCTACAGGCTGCAGAGATCTGACCGTACCTTCCCCTGGGCGAGGAGGGCGACGATTGAGATGGGCGCACCATTAGGGCAGACTTCATTAGCTCAACTGGCCGAGAACAGGAGTTTACGGATGCCATTTACCCTGAAGGAACAGCAAGCCCTGTTGGCATTGAAGGGCGTAGGACCAACCGTCATCGCTCGCCTTGAACAGATGGGGTTTGACTCCCTGGCAATGCTCAGCAAAGCGGATGTTTGTGACATTTTGGCCCAGGCATCGGCTGCAGTGGGATCTACTTGTTGGAATAACAGCCCCCAGGCTCGAGCCGCCATTAACGCTGCCATTGAGCTCGCAAAGAGCTCCACGCCACGATTATCGGTGACAGAGTGACTTTTGGCCTCGATGAACGGACTTGTTATTGCCGTTTTCTATGGTTCTTTAAATCGATGAAGTGTTTCGTTGTAATTCCGTCAACTGGGCTTTCAGATTCTCGACTTCAGCCTCCAACTCGCGGACACGCTCGCTCGCCTCGACCTGGACAGTAACGTCCTTCTGGATGCCGATGTAATAGGTGAGTTGATCTGCGTCGTTGAACACTGGGGTAATCGACAGCTCATTCCAGAAAGCACTGCCGTCATGGCGATAGTTTCGAATGATTTGCCGGCAAGGCTGAAAGTTCTTTATTGCCTCGCGGATAGCCACAATGCCTGGTTGGTCTCGGTCATCGCCCTGCAGGAACCGGCAATCCTGATACAAGGTGTCATCAGAGCTGTAGCCCGTCAGGCGCTGGAAGGCTTGGTTGGCGTAGATAAGAACGTTCTCATCACCTTCCTGCTCTGCCACAACGATGCCATCGTTGGATGCCTCGATCATCAGTTTCAGCAATTCTGCATTGATCATTTCCAGAGTCCCTGTGACTTTCACGCAAGTCTATACCAACCTTTGCGATCTGACTTTTAAAGGTGATTTGCGCCGGCAACGCTCCGAGCAGTAGCGGACTTCCTGCCAGCAGCGTGCCCACTTTTTCCTCCATGTGAAGGGAAGGCCGCAGGTCATGCAGGTTTTAACTGGGAGCTCACTCTTTTTCAAAATGACTCACCATCGTCTATCGAGCGAACAACATCTGATGGTACAGCCCAAAGATGCCTCGGTTCTTTTTCACTTTTATAGATAGCTCAGACCATATCTTTGCTGGAGCTGGAGCAGTTCTTCCGGAGTGGGCCTTTCGGGAGCCAGACGACGTATCAATTCACCGGCCTCCTTGAAAAAACCTTCTGCTCCTCCAGGAGTAAAGGTGGTGAGAAATCGACAGTCGCTGTCACCGTCGTTCTTAAAATACTGCTGTACGCCGCGCGGAGCAACGACGTAGCTGCCTTGCCCTGCCAAGTGAAAAACCTCGCCAATCTGCATGGTTAACTGTCCTTCGAGGATATAGTTATTTTCATCCTCACCCTCGTGTATATGTCGCGGCACTTCACCTCCGGGTGGGAGTACGGTCTCCATAAGCGAATAGACTCCTCCCGTTTCGGTAGCAAACACCTTGATGTTCATGCGGGCGCCTGTAGGGTGCAAAACGTGATGCCCCTCATCAGAGCTGATCATGCGGGCTTTAATCGAATTACTACTCATACCTTCCTCCAGTGATTTCCGGGCAGATGGGGGGATAGCCATCTCACGCTTGTGGAGGATTTTATTGGGATAAGCCGTGGTAGGATTTGTATATCCGGTCAATTAATATGCAAAAAACGTCAAAATGGCAAAGCATCTACTTCTACCTTCCGGCGCGTCAGGAAAAATCGTAACTGCAATTAGTTTTACGGCCTTAAGTGAGGGACTCACGGGATCAAATACTCATCTTCATGAGCAAGGGCAACTGGTGTTGTCTATGCAAGGGGTTGTCGCGTGCGAGGTTGCTGATAACCATTGGATAGTGCCACCACATTGCGCTCTCTGGATTCCCGCCGGCGTCCCGCATCAGAGTCGCGCCTCTTCGAACGCCCACGGCTATTTCCTTTTCATCACACCCTCAGCATCCACTCTTCCAGACGAGTGCTGTACGTTGAGTATCAGTGCCATGTTGCGCGAAATGATTATTGAGCTATGCGAGGGTCGCAGCGACCGCACTACTCTCAGTAAAGATCTCATCACCCATTTACTGGTTGAAGAGTTGAGCGCTATGCCGAGGGTGAGCACACATTTTCCAATTCCCGCAGATTCGAGGTTACAACGGGTAGCTGAAGCATTAATCCAGGCTCCTGATAGCAGAAGAACGCTAGAGCAATGGGCAAGTTTTGGCGGGATGAGCGAACGCACATTTTCACGACAGCTGTTTAAGGACACCGGGATGTCGTTCGGTAAATGGCGTCGACAGCTTCATCTGATGGTCGCGCTGAAGTTGTTGGCTGAGGGGAAGAGCGTCCAGCAAGTAGCAGGAGACCTAGGGTATGAGGCCGTAACGAGCTTCATCAGGATGTTCAAGCTGGCGCTCGGCACCACTCCCGCAAAATATGTTTCATTGCCTAGCGTGGGGTACAAAGGGCAATAGCCTGAAAACAGCATTCTGAAAGAAGGGGCGTGAATCAGATGACCCAACGCATCAATCTCTCAAGGTGGCAAGTGTGCTAATCCAAACGTTCATTGAGAATTTCAAAGCGTTGGTTCTCATAGAAGCGAATGCCAGGAGCATTCGCTGAATATACAGCCAGCTCAAGAGCCGACGTATATGTCTTGGCGTACATGAGAAGCTGTGTACCTAGCTCTAGTCATCGCTTGCTGAGGTGCGATGCACTGAGTACGGGAAAGCCTGGAGAGCTAATGTCGATCCCCAGGCTATCGCTTCTTCGGGTAAAGGCATCACGATGCTTTTTTGAGCCTCGCTAAACCCTGCTTTATATGCCCGGCGTTCTCACCAATGGGCCCACAAAGCACCTCGGGCGTTTTTCTTCTCCTCTCCTTGGAATCATTTGAGCATATGTGTTGTGGCACGACCTAAGGTATCAAGCGCATCTCGCGTAGTTTGTCGAACACATCGAAAAATGCTTGATCGCTCGCTTGGTAGGCAGTGAATCCCATTGCACGGCTTTTCGACATATCCGTGACGACTTCGATGGGTCGACCGAGGTCAGCATCGGTGTGCCATGGGGACACCAAGCGACCAATATCTGACTCGTTCAAACCGTGTTCCGCGACTATTTGCGTCCATACGGTTTGGTCGTCAGCCATCTGCTTCTCAAGAGGTGACACTGAAGCGGGATAATCGGCAGCAGGCAAGTCGAAGTAGTCGGCAATTCGGCTCCACATCCACTGCCATCGAAACACATCGCCATTAGTGACGTTGAATGCCTGATTCGCCGCAGCCGGCGTGGTGGCCGCCCACAATTGTTGTTTCGCCAACTGCCGGGCGTCCGTCATATCGGTAAGGCTGTCCCACTGCACTCTTGATCCTGGAAACACAAAGGGCCGATTGGTTTGTTTGCAAATCGAGGCATAAACGGCGAGGGTGGTTGCCATATTCATCGCATTGCCTACAGCCACTCCAGTAACGGTATGCGGCCGATGAACGCTCCACGTAAAGCCGTCTTTTTCAGCTGCGGCGAAAAGTTCATCCTCCTGGGCGTAATAGAAATTCTCGACATCCAGACGACCTTGCTCTTCGCGAAACGGTGTTTGCGGAAGGCTGCCTTTACCATAGGCTTCGAAAGGGCCGAGATAGTGTTTTAGCCCAGTAACCAGCGCTACGTGCTCAACGCTATTGGCTGGGCGAATGGCGGCGAGCACGTTGCGTACCATGGCGGCATTAACGCGAATGTTCTCGGCTTCTGAGGCTTGCCGTGACCATGTGGTAATGAACACATGAGTGGGTTTCAAATCCGCCAAAGCGTGTTCCAGCGAAGCGGGATCCTGAAGGTCTGCCGCGACAGGTATCACGCCTTGCACTTGTGATGGGTGCCTCGAGAGCGCGGCGACCTGCCACTTGTTATCGATGAGTAATTGAGTGATGGCGCTGCCGACGATGCCGCTGGCACCCACGACCAAAGCTGTATGGGTCATACGTTTCTCCTGGATTTAGGTTTGGGAGTCCGCCTGAGCAGCAGAGGTTCAACCTAAACCGGACTCGCATTGGCGTTCGTTGTGCGTGGCTTGATTCACAACAGCCGACTCACTGCTCCATCAAAAACCGCTCAATTTCCTCAACGGTACTGCGCGCCGTTCGGGTCACGCCGATCAGTGTCGCCGAAGCGGCGCCTGTCCAGTCGCCATAACCCACCAACCACAAACGCGGTTCCTGAATCGAATGCGTACCTTTTACGGCCACGCGCCCGTCGGCGGTACACACGCCCAGGGATTCCAAATAGCCGAGGGCAGGGCGGAAGCCGGTGCACCAGATCACTGCGTCGACTGGCGTTTGCGAGCCATCAGCCCACGTCACGCCGGTCTCGGTGAAACGCAGGAACGGCCGAACCGCGTGCAGCACGCCGCGCTCCCTAGCCTCGACGACTGGCGGCACCATCACGATATCGCCCAAGCCGCCAACCGGCTTTTCAATGACGATGCCGGCCAGCTGCGCTTTCAAGCGTTCGGTGGCGCGTTCGAAGAGCACCCGTCCATCAACGTCATCGGCAAGAAACTCTGGCGACTGCGGAGTGACCCAGGTGGCATCGGCGACTTGCGAGACTTCAGCGAGGATCTGTGCGCCGGAGTTGCCACCGCCCACCACCAGGACTTTTTTCCCGGCAAACGGCTTGGCGTTAACGTAGTGGGCCGAATGCAATTGCTGGCCGGTAAAGGTTTCGCTGCCGGGGTAATGCGGCAGGTAGGGATGGCGCCAGGTGCCGGTCGCGCTGACCACGGTGCGGGCCAGCCAACTGCGGCCCTGGGCTTTTACGTGGAGGTGATTGCCCCGACGCTCAATAGCGTTGACCCAGTAGGGGCGCTCGACAGGAAATTGGTAGCGTTGCTCATACTGGCGCAGGTAATCGAGTACGTTGTCGCGACTTGGGTAGCCGTCAGTGACCGGAGGCATCATCCAACCGGCGATGGAGCTCCAGGTCGACGGTGAAAACAGTCGCAGGGAATCCCAGCCATGCCGCCAGGCGCCACCCGGTCCCGCTTCGGCATCAATAATCACAAAGGAACGCCCGGTACGGCGCAGGAAGTAAGCCACGGCGAGTGCGGACTGGCCACCGCCAATAATCGCAACATCCACTTCGGCAGGCATGGGGAATCCTTGGGTCGGCGAAAGTCAGATTAAGTTAATCCATTCGAAGCGGACGTTTGTTGATGTTGCTCAAGATACAACGCTGTCCGTTGGCGCTGTGAAGCGCTACTGCCAGCGGCAACGCTGCGCCGACCACGAAACTGGCGGTCGAAGCGAGGGCAGCTTGTCGTCGATGGAACATATCTGACATAACACATGGTTATACAAGTGGGCCATGTCATATGTTCATAGGCAGGCCGTTACTATGTTCTGCGGCACGTCCGAAGGCTAATGGCATGGAAATGTTCATGGGTCCAAGTTCATGGAAACCGGGCTGCAGCTTCCGAACTGTCCGGCCCAGCAGAACGGAGCACCCCGACCATTCCAGCCAAACGGCGGCAATCTGATACCGTTTTTTATGTTGGATCTGAGCCTTTTTTTTGCGGGTCGGTGCTCTATAGAGTGCGCGTCCGACGCACTAGTGGACAGTGATCGGCCGCCCACTGTTTCAGGCTCTCTGAAGACCGGACGACCTCGATAGTCTTCAGGAACCACCATGAATACTCGTCCGAGCTTTCACAGCAAGACCTTCCCCGAGTCGCAACGTGACATTCTCGGCATGATCGCGACCGACCATCATCTGGGCGACATACTCTGCGCCATCTGTCAGATGCACGACGCACAGACCCCCGAAACCTTCTGCTCTATCCTGCTCACTGATGCCGAGGGCAAACACTTGCTAAGCGGCGCGGCGCCCGGGCTGCCGGCCGAGTACAGCGAGGCGATTCATGGAATGGCCATTGGTCCACAGGAAGGAACCTGCGGTACCGCAGCATTCCGGCGCGAGCTTGTGGTCACCGAAGACATCGCCCAGGACCCAAACTGGGAGCGTTTCCGCAGCCTGGCGCTGGGGCATAACCTGCGTTCCTGCTGGTCGGTGCCGTTGCTCTCCCATCAAGGAAACGTGTTGGGTACATTTGCCCTGTACCAGAACCGCGCCCATGCGCCGGACGAGGCGCAGATTCAACGATTGGCCTTTGCAGCCCAACTGGCAGTCATTGCGATCCGCCGCGAACGTGACGGCCAACGTCTGGAGGAAAGCGAACAACGTTTTCGATCATTGTTCACCTACAACCCCAACCCGGTGTTCGCCCTCGATCTGGCCGGCAACATCCAGAGTGTGAATCCGGCAGGCCTGAAGCTGAAACCGCACACCGCAACCGATTTCCTCGGTCATCACTTTTCCCGCCTGTTGCTCGAAGAAGACCTGGAACGGGTCAGTCAGCATTTTTCCGCAGCCCGCGCTGGAGAGCCTCAACGCTTCGAGGCACGGCTTCTCGACGAGAGTGATAAATTGCTGACCATGGACATTTCCAACCTGCCGATCATGGTCAACGGAGAGATCGTCGGGGTATTTGGCATAGCCCGAGACATCAGCGAGCAGAAGCATTTCGAGCGCCAATTGAGCTTCAATGCCAGCCATGACCGGCTGACCGGTTTGCTTAACCGTGTTTCGCTTGAAGACCGGCTTATGCTGGATTGTCACATCAGTCGTCGGCGCAAGCGTCGTCTGGCGGTGATGTGCATTGACCTGGATGGATTCAAATCCATCAACGATTCGATCGGGCATTACTTCGGCGATCAGGTGCTGATTGAGGTGGCGCAGCGTATGACCCGGCAGGTTCGTCCCGGTGACACCATCGTGCGCATGGGCGGTGACGAATTTATCGTGCTGCTGCCGAACCTGCTTCGTGATGAGGACGTTGTACCGGTGGTCGAGCGCTTGATGGCCAGCATTGCCAGACCCTACTGCATCCAAGGCATTGACCTGCACGTGAGTGCAAGTATTGGCATCACCCTGAGCGATGGTCACATCGAGCAGCCGATGCAGCTGATCCAGCAGGCTGACATGGCCATGTACAAAGCCAAGCAGCAAGGGCGCAACAACTTTCAGTGGTACACCAGCCATCTCAATCAGCGCGTTTGCGAGCACGCGAGCCTGCGCAATGACCTGCAAAAGGCTATCGAAACTCAATCGTTCAAGCTGCATTATCAACCTCAGATAGAGGCGCGCACGGGGCGGGTGGTCGGGATCGAAGCGTTGCTGCGCTGGGAGCATCCTGAAAAAGGATTTATCTCACCCGCTGTGTTTGTGCCGGTGGCAGAGGACAGTGGTCAGATCATCCCGCTGAGCCTTTGGGTACTCGATACGGCCTGCGCGCACTTGCGCCAGTTAGGCGAGCAGGGCATCACTGGCATCTCGATGGCGGTGAATATTTCGCCGATGCATTTTCAGCGTGGCCATTTCGTCCAGTATGTACAAGCCACCCTGGAGAAACACGGACTCTGTGGTGAGCAACTGGAGTTGGAGATCACCGAGTCGCTTCTGTTGCATAACGCTGAACAGGCGATCGACACGTTGCACCGGCTCAAGGCGTTGGGGGTTTGCATTGCGCTCGATGATTTCGGCACCGGTTTTTCCAGCCTCAGCTACCTCAAGCGTTTGCCCATCGACAAGATCAAGATTGACCGCTCGTTCATCCAGGAAATCGCCACCGACCATCACGATGCTGCGATCACCCAAGGCATAATTTCCATGGCCCATCACCTCAGCCTGACGGTGGTCGCCGAAGGTGTGGAAACGGCGTCTCAGGTGGATTTCCTGAAGGGCAGTCGCTGCGATGTTTTTCAGGGGTATTACTTTGCCAAACCAATGCCCTATGCAGACATCGAAGCTTTCCTGAGCCATCCCGCGTCCCATCCCTGACCGCCAATGCTGTCTGGACCCAGACCTGAAAATCAGACGCTAAGGCAAACTTTCAGACCCCAGCGCAGAACTCCCTCTCCCCAGGCAAGGCGCTCCCTGCGCCTTTCTCACACACTCGGCTCTAACGCTATCGCGCTGCACAACAACAAGAGCCGCGAAAAAAATGACTAGTTTCCAGCCTGCTACCGAAAGCCAGACCGGCCACATCGGCGCCCGTCAGACCCGTGTCGAGGACGCCGCATTGTTGCGCGGCCTCGGCTGTTATGCCGATGACGCTGCGATCCCTCCGGGAACGCTTCACGCGGCGATCATCCGTTCACCCCACGCTCATGCGCGGATCACCTCGGTGGACTTTTCCAGTGCGCTGCTGATGAAAGGCGTGCACGGCGTGCTGGTCGGCGAAGACGTCAAACGCTGGGCGCTGCCGTTCCCGGTGGGTGTGCGGCAGCCGATGGAGCACTGGTGCGTCGCCGTCGACAAGGTACGTTACGTCGGAGAGCCGGTGGCCGTAGTGATCGCTGAGAGCCGCTATCTGGCCGAGGACGCCATCGAAGGTGTGCGCGTTGAATACGAGCCGCTGCCACCGATCATCGATCCCGAACGGGCCACCGCCGAACAGGCGCCGATCCTGCACGAAGCGGTCGGCAGCAACGTGGTCAACGAACGGCGCTTTCGTTATGGCGAGCCGGAGCAGGCCTTCGAGCAGGCGCCGCACAAGGTCTCGCTCAAAGTGAAGTTTCCGCGCAGTTCCTGCACGCCCATCGAATGCTATGTGGTGCTGGCTCAGTACGAGCGCGCCACCGGCATTTATGACGTGCTGGCCAATTTTCAGGGTCCCTATGCGTTGCACACGGTCATGGCCCGGGCACTGAATGTACCCGGCAACCGCCTCCGTTTGCGTACACCGAAAGATTCCGGCGGCAGCTTTGGCATCAAGCAAGGGGTTTTCCCTTACGTGGTGATGATGGGGCTGGCGTCACGCAAGGTCGGTGCACCGGTGAAGTGGGTCGAGGACCGTCTGGAACATCTTCAGGGGGCTTCTTCGGCGACCAATCGGGTGACCGAAATTGAAGCAGCGGTAGAAGCGGATGGCCGTATCACCGCTTTGCGTTATGACCAGATCGACGATTGTGGTGCCTACCTGAGAGCGCCTGAACCGGCGACTTTCTACCGCATGCACGGCAACCTGACGGGCGCCTACGCAATCCGCAATTTGCAAGTGCGCAACCGAGTGGTGCTGACCAACAAAACCCCTTCCGGCCTGAACCGTGGTTTCGGTGGCCCACAGGTGTATTTCGCTCTTGAACGATTGCTGCAACACATCGCCGTGCAATTGAAGCTTGATCCGTTGGACGTGATCCGCCGCAACCTGGTGCCGGCCGATGCCTTCCCTTATCGCGCGGCCGCCGGTGCGTTGCTCGATTCCGGCAATTACCAGGCAGGCATTGCCTTGGCGGCGGCTGACGGTGGACTCGACGAGTTGCTCGAACGTCGTGATCAGGCGCGTGCCGAAGGCCGGATCTACGGCATCGGTTATGCCGCTGTCATCGAACCGTCGATTTCCAACATGGGCTACATCACCACCGCGATGACACCCGAAGAGCGACGCAAGGCCGGTCCGAAAAACGGCGCTGTCGCCACCGCAACCATCAACGTCGGCCCGTTGGGTGACGTCAGTGTGCACGTGTCCTCGGCACCGCAAGGGCAGGGCCATCAAACCACCGTCGCTCAAGTCGTCGCCGAAGTGCTTGGGGTTGCGCTGGAATCCATCGTGGTCAACGTCGAACTGGATACCCAGAAGGACGCCTGGTCGATTGCCTCGGGCAACTATTCCAGCCGCTTCGCCGGCGCTGTGGCGGGTGCCGTCTACAAGGCGGCGCTGAAGATCCGCGATCGCCTCGCCGCGATTGCCGCCGAGCAATTGCAGGCCAGTCCCGAAGATATTCGTTTCGCCGGCGGCAAGATTTTTGTCGTCAATGGCGGGGCGGTGGCGCCATTCCATCGGATAGCCGGTGCGACCCACTGGTCGCCGGGCCTGCTGCCGGAAGGTGAAAGTGGCGGTCTGCGCGAAACCGCGTTCTGGAGCCCGCCGCAATTGGTGGCCCCGGACGACCAGGATCAGGTCAACAGCTCGCTGTGCTACGGCTTTGTCTTCGACATCTGTGGTCTGGAAATCGACCGCATGACCGGCGAGATCCACATCGATCGCTACGTCACCTGCCATGACGCCGGCCGCCTGCTCAACCCGGCGCTGGTCGATGGCCAGATTCGTGGGGGTTTCACTCAAGGCCTCGGCGCGGCGCTGATGGAAGAGTTCGCCTATGGCGAGGACGGCAGCTTCCTCAGCGGGACCTTCGCCGATTATCTGGTGCCGACCGCACCGGAAGTGATCGAGCCGGTGATCCTGCACATGGAAACGCCATCGCCATTCACCCCGCTGGGCGCCAAGGGTGTGGGCGAGGGCAACAATATGAGCACGCCGGTGTGCATCGCCAACGCGGTGGCCGACGCCCTCGGTCGCTCGGACATCCGTCTGCCGCTGACACCATCGAAAGTACGCACGCTAATCGGGATTGACGAGCCGCCACGGCCCGCCGGTATGGAGCCCGATGAAAACCTGGACGCAGCACCTGCCGGTGGACCGGCACTGCGGGCCAACGACTCGGTGATGATTCCTGCTTCGCCACAACAGGTCTTCGATACCTTGCTCGACCCGCAGACGCTGGCGGCGATCATTCCCGGTTGTCACGACCTCGTGCTTGAAGGCGAAAACCGTTACCGCGCAGACGTCACCGTCGGCGTCGGCATGATCCGTGCGCGCTTCGAGGCCAAGGTTGCGCTGAGTGATCTGGACCCGCCGCATTCATTGCGTCTGTCCGGTTCCGGCAGCAGTTCCATGGGCTCGGCCCAGGGCCAGGCCAAGGTGCGTTTCGTCGAGCTGGAAAATGGCCACACACGTCTGGAATACCAATACCAGGTGGCGGTCAGCGGCAAAGTCGCCGCGGTCGGCGGCCGAATGTTGCAAGGGGCCTCGAAAGTGATCATCGGACAAATCTTTACTCGTCTGTCACAACGGGTCAGCGGCCAAGCCATCTCCACCGGCTGGTGGGCGCGACTGCGGGCCTCGCTTGGCGCGCTGTTTGGCAAGGGAGGTGCTCAATGAAACCGGCTGCTTTCGATTACGTTCGGGCTGACTCCCGTCGTCAGGTGGTTGAGTTGCTCGCCGAGTATGGCCAGGAGGCTCGCATCATCGCTGGCGGCCAATCACTGATGGCGGTGCTGAACATGCGCCTGGCTCAACCCAAGTTGCTGATCGACATCAATCATGTGGCTGAGCTGGCCTATATCGAACTGCGCAAGGATTGCCTGGCGGTAGGCGCCGGGGTACGACAGGCGCAACTGCTGGCGCGTTCGACCCTGATGGACGAGGTGCCTTTACTGGCACTGGCGATGCCCTGGATCGG
This sequence comes from Pseudomonas sp. P42, assembly GCF_017973755.1. Taxonomy (NCBI): domain Bacteria; kingdom Pseudomonadati; phylum Pseudomonadota; class Gammaproteobacteria; order Pseudomonadales; family Pseudomonadaceae; genus Pseudomonas; species Pseudomonas sp. P42. The sequence continues at coordinate 254,300 of NZ_JACOPU010000006.1, forward strand.
TCACTTCCAGACGCGTAATCGCGGCACGGTCTGCGGTTCGGTGGCTCACGCCGACCCCAGCGCCGAGTTGCCGCTGTGCCTGGTGACGCTGGGCGGCGAGATCGTTCTCGAGTCGAAAAAAGGCAAGCGCATCGTCAAGGCTGCCGACTTCTTCCAAGGCATTCTCACCACCGATAAGCGTGCGGATGAACTGGTCGTCGAGGTGCGTTTTCCGCTTAAGCGCGAAGGCATCACCTATCGCTTCCGCGAAATCGCCATGCGCCACGGCGACTTTGCGATTGTCTCCCTGGCCGCAGCCATCGGCGCGGATCAGGTCGAGCTTGGCATCGGCGGGGTCGCTGACCGTCCGCAACGTCGCAGTCTGCCTCGTGGTGCGGGGCTGCCGGACGCGCTCAATCAAACTGCCTGGTCGCTCGACGCACAAGACGATGTGCAGGCCAGCGCTGCCTATCGCCGCCAACTGATTCGCGAGCTGGGTCATCAGCTGATCGAAGGAGTCTGAACATGCGTGTAACTGCCGACCAAACCTTTCCGATTCGCCTGGAACTCAATGGCCGCTCCCGCGAAGCCCTGGCTGAACCGCGAACCCAACTCTGCGACTTCCTTCGCCACGACCTCGGTGCCACCGGTGTCCATGTCGGATGCGAACACGGTGTCTGCGGTGCCTGCACGGTGCTGGTGGACGGAGTCGCCATGCGCTCCTGCCTGATGCTCGCGGTACAGGGGCACGAGCGGCGTATCGAGACCGTCGAGTCCTTGGCCGACGACGACACACTGAGCGACCTGCAACAAGCCTTTCGCCGTCATCACGCCTTGCAGTGCGGCTTTTGCACTGCGGGCATTCTCATGTCCTGCGTGGATTTCCTGGAACGGGTACCCAACCCGGACGAGACACAGGTACGCGACATGCTTTCGGGGCATCTATGTCGCTGCACGGGCTACACCGGCATCGTCCAGGCCGTGCTCGAAGTCGCTGCCCAGCGCCAAACGAACGAAGGGGTATAACAACAATGTTCGATCTCGGACGCAGTTTCCTCGCTGCCGTTGAACGCCGGCCGCACGCCGTGGCGGTCAGTGACGGTGCGTTGAAGAAAACCTATGAAGACTGGTTCGTCGATATCCAGAGCGCCGCTTGGGGCTTGCAATGCCTTGGCCTGCAACACGGTGATCGACTGCTGGTAGTGATGCAGAACCGCTGGCAGATGGCAACCCTGCACTGGGCCTGTCAGTTTGCCGGCATCGTCATGACCCCGTTGAACTGGCGTTCGACTGCCGATGAGCTGGGCTACTGCATCGAAGACGCGCAAATCCGTGCAGTGGCTTACGACGACGCGACCGTGACCGCCGTGGCCGCTTGCAGCGCCGCCACACGGTTGCCACGGATCGCCACCGGTCTGCGTGCCGCCAACACCGACCTGAGTTTCGAGGAACTGTGTTCGCAGACGCCTTCCGGAAGCATTTTGCAGGCAGACGCCGAAGACTTTTCACTGCTGCTGTACACCTCCGGAACCACCAGCAAGCCCAAGGGCGTGCCCCGTCGACACCGTTGCGAACGCGCCGCGGCGGTGGCGCACGTAGCGCAAAACCTGTATCGCCAGGGCGAGTGCACGTTGGGTGTCATGCCGCTTTACCACACCATGGGCGTGCGTTCGTTGCTGTCCATGGCGCTGATCGACGGACATTTCGTCTGTGTGCCGAAGTTCGACGTGGAAGCCACGATGCAGGCCATCGAGCGGGAAAAGGTCAGCAACCTGTACCTGGTGCCGACGCTCTACCACATGCTCATCGAACACCCGGCCTTTGCCCGCGAGCGAGTCGCCAGTGTGGAGAAAATCGGCTTTGCCGGTGCACCGATGAGCGACGGTTTGATGCGTCGCGTCGAGCAGGCGTTTCAGCCGCAGTTGTTCGTCAATCATTACGGCAGCTCGGAGATCTACACCTTCACCATCGACCAGCAAGCCAGCCGCAAACCCGGTTCGTCAGGGCGCAGTGCAATGAACCAGCGCGTGCGCGTGGTGCCGATCGACGCTGAAACTCCGCACGTGCAGGTCAAACCCTTGGAGGAGGGCCAGATCATCGCCGACCTGGCGAGTGACGAGGCGTTCGAAGGCTACCTGAACCGTCCCGAAGCGACCGCCAAGGCATTGCGTGACGGATGGTATTTCACCGGTGACATCGGCTACTTCGATCTGGAGGGCGATCTGTTCGTCACGGGTCGTGTCGATGACTTGATCATCACCGGCGGCGAAAACGTCAGTCCGGCAGAAATCGAAAACATGCTCTCTCTGCACCCGGCAGTAGAAGAGGTGGTGGTGGTCGGTCTGCCCGACGAGCAGTGGGGCAAGATCATTGCCGCATTTATCAAGCCGCGCGCCGAGGTCTCGGAAAGCGAGCTCGATGCCCATTGCATCGCTTCGGGCCTGGCCAAATTCAAGCGGCCACGGCGTTACCAGTTCATCGATCAGATTCCCAAATCTCCAGTGGGCAAGGTGCTGCGGCGCGTGCTGCTGGCCGAATTTCAGGAACAGGCCTTGAAGGCCATCAGCTAATCATCCAGAGGACACTCTCATGCAACAACAAGCGATCCAGCAATTTCTCGACACTCAGTTCGATGGCTTCCAGGTTGAAGTCGATGTGTCCCGCGAGCGCGCTGATATCATCCTCAACCGGGCACCGTTGAATGTCATTTCCATGGGGCAGCGCGATCAACTGCGCCTGGTCTTCGAAGCCCTCGATGCACACAAAGATGTGCGTGTCATCGTGCTGCGTTCGGTGGGTGAACATTTCTCCAGCGGCGGCGACATCAAGGGTTTCCTCGAAGCATCGCCAGAGCACGTTTCGAAGCTGGCCTGGAATGTCGCGGCACCGGCACGTTGCGAAAAACCGGTGATCGTTGCCAACCGTGGCTACACCTTCGGCGTCGGTTTCGAACTGTCCCTGGCCTGCGATTTCCGCATTGCTTCGCAAACCACTCGCTACGCCTTGCCTGAGCAGAACCTCGGTCAGATCCCGGGCTCGGGTGGCTCCGCGCGTCTGCAGAAAATCATCGGCATCACCCGCACCAAGCACATGGTGATGCGCGCCAAACGCATCACCGGCGACCAGGCCTACGCCTGGGGTATCGCGACCGAGGTCGTGCCGGATACCGAACTGGAAAGCACCGTCGACGCGTTGGTCGATGAACTGCGGCGCTTCTCGCCGTTGGCTCAGCGCACGGCGAAAAAACTGATCAACGACAACGAAGATGCGCCGCTGACCGTCGCGATCGAAATGGAAGGTCACTGCTATAGCCGTCTGCGTAGCTCCAAGGACTTCAAGGAAGGCGTTGAAGCGTTTCACAGCAAGCGTACGGCCGTGTTTATCGGCGAGTAAATCGTACTGGCGAGCGGGCCCGGGAGTATGTTGGTAACAGCGTACGCCTTACGGAGCAGGGCCTGCCGCCCCTTCAATGCAACTGAAAGGGCACATCAAGGTTTCACCGCTGACCTGCTGATTACTCGCAACCCGTGCACCGGGATGCAGAACGTTCGATCACCGTTTGTGTGAGGCAACCATGACTACGACAACAACAATAACTGCATCACCCTCCAGCGCCGCTTGCGATACACCACAGATTCCACCGGGCAAGGCCTTGCTCGCGGCATTTGCCTCGACATTCGGCTGGGCGCTGGATTTGTTCGACCTGTTCATTCTGCTCTACGTGGCGCCCATCATCGGCCGCCTGTTCTTCCCCTCGGACACCCCGACCCTGTCGCTGGCCGCGGTATATGCCTCGTTCGCCGTGGCCTTGCTGGTGCGTCCGCTGGGCTCGGCGATCTTCGGCGCGTATGCCGATAAGCACGGCCGCAAGCGTGCGTTGATGGTGTCGATGGTCGGCGTCGGTATTTCCACGGCACTGTTTGGCGCGTTGCCGACCATTCATCAGGTCGGCATATTGGCCCCGATACTGTTTTTGGTCTTGCGGGTGATACAGGGCATTTTCGTGGGTGGCATCGTTGCCTCCACTCACACCATCGGCACCGAATCCATCTCGCCGCGCTATCGCGGCTTGATGTCCGGGTTGATCGGTGGTGCCGGCGCCGGTATGGGCGCGCTGTTGGCGTCATTCACTTATCTGGTGTTGTCGGAGATCTTTCCCGGGGAAGAATTTGACGTCTGGGGCTGGCGCTTCATGTTCTTCTGCGGCCTGCTAAGCACGTTTTTCGGTCTGGTGATGTTCCGTTACCTGGAAGAGACCCCGGTCTGGCAGCAACTGCAACAAGCGCGCAAAACCAAGGGGCCGGCGGTAGTTGTCGTGTCGCCGCTCAAGCGTCTGTTCGGTCGCGAGTACCGCGGCGTGATGCTGGTCAACCTGCTGATTACGTTCGGAGGCGGTGCCACGTATTACCTGGCCTGCGGTTATCTGCCGACGTTGCTCAACGTGGTCGCCAAAGTGCCTCATGCGCAGACTTCGCAGATGCTCATGTACGGGTCGGTGGCAACCATTGTCGGAGCACTGGCCTTCGGTTACCTGAGCGACCTGATCGGTCGCAAGAAGACCTTCATGCTGCTGGGTGTGATCAACCTGGTGAGCCTGCCGATGATGTTTCTGGGTGTCGCCGAATCGGGTTCGCTGACCCGTACTGCGCTGTATTGCGTGGGTATAGGCTTCATAGGTGGGGCGATCATCGCGCCGATTCTGATCTTCCTCAACGAACGCTTTGCCACCGAGCTGCGAGCCAGCGGCACCGGATTGTCCTGGAACATCGGTTTCGCCCTCGGCGGAACCATGCCGACCTTTGTGTCCCTGGTCAGCGGCAGCCCGGCGCAGATCCCCATGGTGTTGGCGATGTTCGCCGTCGGTCTGTCGGTGATCTACCTGATCGGCAGCGTGGTGATTCCAGAAACCCAAGGCAATTTCAAGTAAAGGCGGGGAGGCGCTTCAGGAATTCGCAGATCAGCTGCAAGGTCTGCTCGGTCGCTTCGGTCTGGGGAAAGTGCCGACAGTTATCCAGCAACACACAGCGGCACGGTCCAGCGACCTGTCGCTGGATGACCACCAGTTGCTCGGGCGTGGCGTAGTGGTCTTCGCGACCCTGAATGACCAGCAACGGCTTTTCGATATAAGCCAACTGCGCTTCGAGATCATCCAAGGAAAAGTCCGGGTGCAACCAACTGTCGCTCCAACCGTGAAAAGCGCCATCGACATTTGTCCCATGGTGACGTGCCAGGCGCTCGCGCAGTTCGCCCAGATGCCAAGCCTCGGTGGTGTGGCGAATGCCATCGAGGCTCTCGGCCTCGACAATCACGTGAGGGGCCAGTGCGATGCTGCCCAACACGCGTGGATCGTTGGTGGCGGCATAGGCAAGGACGATGGATGCGCCGTCACTGTGACCGAGCAAGACCACTTGCGGCAGTTGCAAGGCATCGAGCAATTGCCGCAGTTCCCGAGGGCCGTCGCTGCTCAGGTAGTTCAGCGGACGCGGCAGGGTTACCGGGCTCGATTGCCCATAACCCTGACGGCTGTAAGTGACCACACCGTAACCGCTGGCCTGGGCCAGGCGCAGGGGGAAGTCTTTCCATTGGTCGGCGCTGCCGAGGCCTTCGTGCAACAGCACCAGTGTCGGTCGCGATGGGTCAGCCGGAGGCAGTTGGCGATGCTCCAGGCGCAGCGCCCCGAGTTGCAAAAACTGTTGTGGCGACATGTTGAATCAACGATTGAACAGGATTGCTCGCAGGTTACCGTAAACGTAACCCTGCATGCAGCACCACGCTTTGCTTGAGGTACAGAAAATATGCGTCATCTCGATGTTCAGGTGATCGACCAGGCACTGCAATGGGCTCGCGCCGGGCAGGCCCAGTGGCTATGTACGGTGCTCTCCACCTATGGCTCGGCACCGCGTGCGCCGGGTGCGATGCTGGTGACCAATGGCACAGGCGAACACGTCGGCTCGCTGTCGGGTGGCTGCGTCGAAGAGGAGTTTCTCGAAAGCCTGACGCGCGGTGAGTTACGCGAACCGGCGCAGATCGTGAGTTATGGCGACAGCGTCGAGCAACGTCACCGTCTGCGATTGCCCTGTGGTGGCGTGCTGATTGTGCTGGTCGAGCACCGCGCTGCCAGCCCTGATTGGATCGCGCACCTGGAGAGTCTGCACGCGGCGTTGCTCGGCCAGCGCCGTCTGCTGCGTCATATCGAGCTGAGCAGCGGTGTCTTGCGCCTGGACCCGGACACCGGACACGGCAGCGAGCGGGTGCAAGTCGTCGACGAAAGCGTGCGCATCAGCGTGGGCCCTGCGTTACGACTGATTCTGGCGGGGCTCTCGCCGGTCGCCGAATTCTGCGCCAGTTTTGCCCGCGCCATTGGCTGCGAAGTCATCGCCTGCGACCCCCGTGAAGAGATGCTGCACATACATCTCGAAGGCGTGCAGATGCAGCGCGTGCTGCCCTCGATGTTCATCGCCGCCGGCGGGTGCCACGCGGCGACCGCGGTGGTGGCACTGACACACGATCCGCGAATCGATGATCTGGCGCTGATGGAAGCGGTCCACACCCCAGCGTTTTACATCGGCGCCATGGGCTCCCAGGCAACCTCGGCCAAACGCGCCGAGCGGCTCAAACGCATCGGTGGTCTGACGGATGAGCAGATTGCCCGTTTGCACATGCCCATTGGCCTTGATCTGGGCAGCAAGGCCCCGGCGGAAATCGCTCTGGCGGTGGTGGCCGATATCCTGCGCGTTTATCACGGCAAAGAACGCCATGCCTTGTAAGGCGGTTTTTCCGACGAACGTGGGGGCTGCGAAAGTCGAGGTAGACGCTCGGTCATTCGCGCGCGATAGTGGCCAGCCAAGTGTGGCTGAACCATGGACCGATCGACGGGCTTGAGAAATAGATAAGCGCCCCGATGATATGCATTGAGGCCGATAACAATATCGCTTCAAGCGAGGAGGAATCTGATGTCGATTGCCCAACGGGTTTTCCACGGCAGGTTTGGCCGGGTCGCCTTGCTGAATATGGATCATTCGCTGGTCACCCATACCCATTCCGAATGCCATGTGCTGGTCAAAGTGTCCGGCGAGGACACTTACTTCAACGTTAACGGTCGGCGGGTTCCGCTCAGTGATCGCACCGCGGTGCTGGTCAACGCCTGGGAGCCGCATTTCTACGATCCGCAGCCGGGTGCCGGTGCCACGCTAATCCTGGCGCTTTACATAGAGCCCGCCTGGCTGGCCACTGCCCAGCAATCGCTGGCGCTCAGCGGTCGGCCGGACTTTTTTGCCCAATCATGCATCGAGCTGTCGAGTCGAAATCGCACCCTGGCCGACATCCTGGTCGCCGAAGCGCATGGTTGTGGGATCGTGCCGAAAGAGCGTTTGGAGTTCATGCTGTTCGACTTCCTGATCGAACTGATCGAGGACTTTTCCAGCTGGCGGCATTTGTCGCTACTGGGTGCGCCCAACACAGGTGAGTTTCGGGATGCACGCGTGCGCCGTGGCACCGCCTGGTTGCTTGAGCACCTCGATGATCCGAACCCGATCGACAACGCCGCGCGGGCCTGTGGTCTGTCTCGGGCACACTTCTTTGCGCTGTTCAAGAAAGACACCGGCATGACGCCGAACCTGTTGCTTAACGACGCGCGCATGCGCCGGGCTTTTGCTTGGCTTGAGCGTGAGCGCAGTGGAACGCTGGGCCTTTTGTCGGAGAACCTCGGGTTCTCCGAGCAAGGTCATTTCACACGGTTTTTCCGTCAGCACATCGGAGCTTCGCCCAGCCAGTATCGGCGTGTAGTGGATAGTTACGCGGCGGTTTGAACCGAGAGGAGGGCGGGGGTATTGGGCAATACTCCCGCCGATGAAATTAGTCTTTTATCTTGAAACGAGCGGTTTTTATAGGCTGCGAAATTTGTAGAGTTTATTAATTGTCCAGAAAGTCATAAATCTCTTTCATGCGTTCTTCGCGTATCAACTCAAGTTCTTCCTTGGTTTCGGCTACCCACTGCAGCATGAAGTCCCAGCAATCGCAGTCGTGAGCATCCGCCTCTGCTTCAAATGCTTCTTTCAGAAATTTAAGGCGATATTCTTCTGGCGAGAGCCCGCAGTTTTCAGCGAGGCTGTAGTTCAGCTCGCTGAGTTCAAGCTGGATCCATAAGTTGGCGTCCAGGAATTTCTTCAGGGCGAGTTCGGCTCTAAGTTCTTTTGCGATCATGAATACACTCTCGTGTCATAAAACAGGTAGACATTTTTTTCGAGATCAGTAGCGCTACACAGGATTATGTCAATTTCCCGCCATCATCCATCCTCTAACACCATGACTTTCACTCAACTCTTTCACGACTCGAGCCGCGTCCTGCTTTTGTTTATACGGGCCAATGACGACAAAGTTGTTTTCTTTACGCGCTACCGGCAACTCCAACTGCTGAATGGCTTTTACTGCGCGATGGCGGCTAGGTGTATTCAATGCAATTTCGACCACCCATAGGCCGGATGAAGGTGTGATTGAAGCTTCTTTTTTAGTGTGGAAAATGTAGCCGCCACATGTCAAGCACGGGCGTTCCAGCGTGATCAGCGAGCCTGGTACTGTGCGAAAGGCATGCCATTGCGGATCAATGGTTTTTTTGCGAGCGAAGAGTGCCAGGAGCAGGCCGATAAAAGTAATCAGACCGCTGAGAATAATTGTCCATTTGTGTGCCTGTGTGGGCAATGAAGTCAGCGTAAGTACGGGTGTTTCGTCTGGCTTTTCGAGCAAAAACTGTACGGCGTCAGCCTCCGTTGAGTCGGGTATGCGGGATTCGTTTTTCGTAAGGTGTGCGAGCTCGTCAGAATGTATCGTACCGAGCTCTGTCGCGACTTTATTAGCGGTGTCATCGAGTAGTTGTTCGAACTTTGTCACTTTTTGCTGGATGTATGAATTGTCGACGTTATTTTGACAAATGGGTCCTGTGGACGAGTAGGTCCATAGAAGTGCTGATAGTTGCCCAAAAACGCCAGTTAACAGGAAGCCCAAGCCAAGCTTTCGCACGACACCATCTCCAAATCAAATGAATTGTTATTTGTCCCGTTTGTTCTGATAAAACAGGGTTCTATTTTTGATCCTGGGATGGTCTAGATTCTTGAGCGCGTCAGTGTGCCCAAGCGCCAAAACTAGTTGGCTGCTTTTTGTTGTTTTAAAGAACATCGGGCATGCACTTTATAGACTGTTGGTTGACGAAAAAGGCTCAGGTGTTCGAAAAAAAACCGTATCAGATGGATTTGATGGCAGCCTATTAAAGCACTTGTATTTAAGGTGAATATCGTGGCCGAAGTACCTGGCCAAAGCTTTAAGCCATGCCGACGCGCTCGGTATAAATGAAAGGATTGTTAGCCGGCCCATTACGGTGCGGACAGGGAGAAGCTACTGAATTTTTTGTCACCCTTTTTAAACGATGCCGGTGTCCTGCACTACACTTCAGATGGCATTCCTACCCTGGAGAGTTCCTGGTGAACGCTCCAGACCTCGTGCTTGGTCCTGAAGAATTTGCAGAACTGAGCGCTCAGCTTGAAAGCTCTGCTCAACACGCCTGGCCGTGGAAGCATTACCGGTCCTGATGTGGGATGAGGGTCAATGCTATGGCCGTTGAAGGCAATGCAGGACAATTATTGGGCGTCGTCATTTTGCTTGCCGCCGCCGTGCTGCTAGTGCCGCTGTTCAAACGCATCGGGCTCGGCTCAGTGGTCGGTTACCTGGCGGCGGGCCTGATCATTGGCCCCTTCGGACTGCAACTTTTCAATGACCCCCACACCATCCTTGAGGTGGCCGAGTTGGGCGTGGTCATGTTTCTTTTTGTGATTGGCCTGGAGATGAAACCCTCTCACCTATGGGACCTGCGTAGGCAGATCTTTGGGTTGGGCAGCCTGCAGGTGGTGGTCAGTGCATGTCTGCTCACTTTTGTCGGCATGGCTTTCGGATTCTCTTGGCAGGTGTCATTTGTCTGCGCAGCGGGTTTTGTACTCACCTCCACGGCTCTGGTTATGCAAGTTCTCTCGGAACGCGGTGACATTACCGAGCCGAGAGGGCAGCACGTCGTGTCCATTTTGTTGTTTGAAGACCTGTTGATAGCCCCTTTGCTGGCGGTGGTGGCATTTCTGGCGCCCACGGAGTTGGCGAATGGACCCACGTCACCACTTTGGCAACGCATAGGTATCGCAGCGCTGTCCTTGGGTTCATTGGTGGCCATCGGATTGTGGCTGCTCGATCCCCTGTTTCGAGTATTGGCCCATGCCAAAGCACGCGAGGTAATGACTGCCGCTGCGCTGCTGGTTGTGTTGGGCGCAGCGTTGCTGATGGAACTCGGCGGTCTTTCAATGGCGATGGGGGCTTTCGCGGCCGGTGTGCTGCTGTCCGAATCCACTTTCCGCCACCAGTTGGAGGCCGACATCGAGCCGTTTCGCGGCCTGCTGCTGGGGCTGTTTTTCCTCGGCGTCGGCATGTCGCTGGATCTGCAATTGGTGGCCGAGGCCTGGAAGCTCATCATTTCCGGCGTGCTGGCGCTGATGGTGGTCAAGGCGCTGTGTATTTATGCGGTCGCGCGCCTCGCGAAAAGCGGTCATGACGACGCGCTGGATCGCGCCTTGCTGATGGCGCAGGGTGGCGAATTTGCTTTTGTGCTATTTGCCGAAGCGCTCAAACTCAGGGCCATCAGTCCTGAAGTCAACGCCAATATGACGGCTATTGTGGTGCTCTCCATGGTCATAACGCCGGTGACTTTATTGCTGTACAAACGGTTTGCTCGCGCGCGGACCGTTTCCCTGGACGGTGTGGAAGCCGCACAGAATCTGCGCTGCAATGTACTCATCATCGGTTTTGGCCGCGTGGGGCAGATTGCCTGCCAGGCGCCGCTCGCTCAGGGAGCGAAAATTTCCATCATCGATATAAATCCAGAGGTCATCCGCGCCGTGACACCCTATGGTTTCAAGGTCTATTACGGCGATGGCGCCCGACATGAAATATTGCACGCCGCTGGCGCCCATCACGCTCGCGCCATCATTGTTTGTGTGGACGATAAAAAAGCCGCGACTCGCATTGTCGAAAGTACGCGGCACTTCTGCCCGCAGGTGAAATTGGTGGTACGCGCTTTTGACCGCGAACATGCGCTGGAATTGGTCAAACACGACGCCGACTACATAGTGCGGGAAACCTTTGAGGCCGCCCTGCTGCTCGGCCGTCAGGCCGTGGTGACTCTGGGGGCGTCGGAGCACGAAGCCGACGCGGTGATCGACGAAGTGCGCAAACGTGATGCCGAACGTTTTGCCCTGGAAACTTCGGGCGGGCTGTTTGCGGGACGAGCCTTAGTACTGGGAAATATTGAGCGCATTGATCCACCGAACCAGGAAGCGCGGGATGCTCAGTGAGCATCAATCGCCGTCTGGAGGGGTTCTGATTTCAGTCATCAGGCGAGGGCGGTTGCGCAAGGCCTGATAACTCATCCTGTTGAACCGCACCACCTCGGCCGGCAGGCAAGCGGCCGGGTCAATTCGCTTCAGGACGCGGCTGCACGCCGAATTGCGGAACGATGTGTGCACCCAATTCCTCAATAACTTGCGCAGCCGGCCGCTTCCCGTATTTGAGATTCAGGATCACGTGGTCCACTCCGATTTCCTCAAGCGACTCGAGCAAAAACCGCATATGGAAGCGTCCGAGTTTGAACCCCAAATGAATGCGAGTGGGCGGCGAGGACGGGTTCTCGTCGAGGTCGATGTAGAGCGACTGAATGAAGGGCTTATAGACGGCGCCACATTGCTTCCTGACTTCTTGCCGCCAATCCTCCACGATCATTCGCTGCATGTTCGGTATGCGTGGGTAGTTGATCCATCCGACGCTTTCGCGCGCGATCCAGTCCAGTGACTGGCGGCTATTGCCGGTCACCAACATTGGAATGACTTGGGTTGTGGGTTTCGGAATGAGATCTGCGCCCCGCATCTCACCACCGCTCCAGCGAATGGGCTCAAAGCTGGTGCTGTGGGCTCGGCGAATCACCTCGTAGTGCTCGCGAAAGATTTCTCCGCGCCTTTCGGGATCGACGCCAAAAGCCGAAAACTCCACAGGGCGATCGCCGGAAGCGACCCCCAATATCAAGCGACCTGCGCTCAACTGATCAACGCTGGCTGATGCCTTGGCCGTGTGTAGAGGATGGTGAACCGGGATGGCAATGGATGCTGTGCCAAGCGCTATCTCCGACGTATGAGCGGCCATGTAACCCAGGTAGACCCAAGGGTCGAACAGTTGGCCAACATCGCCGAAGCCGGGGTCCCGAAGAGGCACGTCGCGAAACCACAGCGCGCAGAAGCCCAGCGCTTCTGCTCGTTTGGCCAGTTCGACCTGGTTGAGCATGCTCGGAGTGTCGCCCTCGAAGGCCTCCAAAGGAAAGAATAATCCAAGGCTCAAATGGCCCTGAGTGAAGGTTCGGCTGAACCCTCGGTGCTGCTGATAAGGAATCGTGCTCGGCCGATACATACTCATTTTCCTCAATGGAAGAAACGTGAACAGCGCCCCTGTTTCCAGAGGTGCTACGGCATCGGTCGCTGGGAACGACAGGTGGGGTAAGGGTGCAGTCTTCGCCCGTTGCGCCGTATATGCTGGTCGGGTCGACCGGTGTGAAGGGCCAGTTGCAGGCATGCGCGCGGGCAGGTCCGGATTGGCGATGAGCGGACGGTCAAAATAAATCAGATCGCTCCAGCCCGATACATCGCCTGAGCAAAAGCATGGGGACCATCCAACAAGCGTAGGCGGCTTTGCGCGCAACCGCCATGTCGTTCTCCGTCTCGGTACCCGTGACACAGGACGGGTCAGGTCATTGCGCTGAGCTTTTGGGTACTCGATAGGCCCTGGCACCGGGCATTTGGAATTGGAGACGACTGACAATGGGGTCCGGCCCCAGTCCTGACATTCAGACGATAAGGTTAATCGTCATACCCCAACGCAGAACTCCATCTGCCCAGGCAAGGCACTCCCTGTGCCTTTCTCACACACTCGGCTCTAACGCAATCGCGCGGCATAACAACACGTCTTCAAGCGCTGGCGGTACGCCCGGTTCGAGGCATGACGTCAAGGCCGACACGTGGCCCGTATGGTTATTTCCGTTGCCCTGGAAGATTTTGCGTTGCTTCTATTACTTTAAAAAAACAAATGGAGCGCAATACAAGTGAGTAGAAAAACAATAACTGCAAGTTCGGTGTTTTTTTGCATGACGCTGAGTGCTCAGGCGCATGCTGACTTCCTGAGTGACAGCAAAGCCACCTTGGGAATGAGAAACTTCTACTTCAATAACGACAACCGCGATGGCATGGCCGCCCCTTCCAAAACCGAAGAATGGGCGCAGGGTTTCATGCTGGACTTCAAATCGGGCTATACCGGTGGCATGGTTGGCTTTGGTGTCGATGGCCTGGGGTTGCTGGGGGTTACCCTGGACAGCGGCCAAGGACGGCATGTCGGCAGCAGCATGATGCCTTCTGACAGTGACAACCGTGCCGTCGACGAGTGGAGCCGGCTAGGGCTGGCCGGAAAAGTCAAAATGTCGGAAACGGAATTTCGCTACGGCACCTTGATTCCGAAACTTCCAATACTGGTCGCCAACGATGGGCGCGTGCTTCCACAAACCTTCGAGGGCGGTCAAATCACCTCGAACGAGTTCAAGGGGCTGACCTTGACTGGAGGTCGGATCAACCAGGCAACAGGACGTGGTTCGAGCGATCAGACGGGGCTGGCCGTTGCTGGTGGTACGCGTGAAAGCAATCAGTTTGACTTCGCCGGGGCCGATTGGAAAGTCAACAAGGATCTTACAGCTCAGTACTACTACGCCAGCCTCGATAACTACTATACGCAGCATTTTTTGGGATTAATTCACACCTTTGCTCTCTCGGACAATCAGTCCCTTAAAACTGACCTGCGCTATTTCAAAACTGACTCGTCAGGTGCAAATAGCTCTGGTACCTCTGGCTACAGAATGAATGGCTACACCAAAAACGGTGATGGAGAAATCGACAACCGGACCTGGAGTGCCGCGTTGATTTACACACTGGGGGGCCACGCGATTACTGCGGGCTACCAAAGTGTGTCGGATGGCAGCAACTTCACTCAACTGAGTCAGGGTAGCCTGGTAGACAAGGGCGCCGGTGGAGCAAGCCTGTATCTGTATACCGATCGTCTGATCCAAACGTTCACCCGCGCAGGCGAGCGCACAGCTTTCGGTCAGTATGCTTACGACTTCGCCGCTCTGGGTGTTCCTGGCCTGAAAGGCTCGGTCATGTACCTTTCTGGCGATAATATTAAAACTACGACAGGCGACAGCCAGAAGGAATGGGAAAGAGACATTAGCCTTGACTACGTCGTTCAGTCCGGAGCGCTCAAAGGCGTCGGGTTCGGCTGGCGTAACGGCAAGTCCAACAGCGAAGCGGCTCGTAGCGTAGATCAGAACCGTGTTTTTGTGAGCTATAGTATTCCGCTTCTCTAACTATTGTCATGAGCGGTTAATTCCCAGCGTTGTCTTTGTTTACAGAGCTAATGATGGATTCAGTCGTCTGGTTCCACTTCAAGAGCTTGGCAAGCGCTGCGGGCGCTGAGACCTGGAACGGATGGCTTACCTCTTTGGGCGTTTATCCCTCCACCCATAACAGCAGAATTTTGGCCCGCAGCCCAAGACGTTGCCCCAGCCAGCCCATCCGCGACCAGCCTTGTAGTGTGGCGTGGTCAAATCGCATTAAAACGAATGGGGCGGCGGGTTTGTCTACACCCCCTTAGAAGCCTTCCAGCACGACCTTGCCCTTCGCCTTGCCGCTTTCCAGCAGAGCATGGGCACGACGAAGATTTTCTGCGCTGATGCGCCCGTAGTTGTCGCCAACGGTGGTGCGCAAGTCACCCGCATCAATGCGCCGCGAAACTTCGTTGAGGATGTTGTGCTGCTCCTGCATGTCCTCTGTTTCGTAAAGCGAGCGGGTGTACATCAGCTCCCAGTGCAACGACAGGCTCTTGCGCTTGAGCGGTACGGCGTCCAGCGTGGCCGGGTCATCGATCAGGCCCAGCTTGCCCTGAGGCTTCAGTGATTCGATGATTTGCTCGTAGTGCCGATCGGTCTGGGTCAGGCTAGCGACATGGCTGACTTGTGCGATACCGATGCGCTTGAGCTCCTCGCTGAGTGGCTTGGTATGGTCGATGACATGATGCGCACCAAGCTCAGTGACCCAGGTCTGGGTTTCAGGGCGCGAAGCCGTACCAATGATCGTCAACCCGGTTAGCTGACGCGCCAGCTGAGTCAGGATTGAACCCACCCCGCCTGCAGCGCCGATGATCAGCAGCGTTTCGCCCCGGTCGGTGGTATCGCGTGCAACACCGAGGCGATCAAACAGCAATTCCCAAGCGGTCAAGGAAGTCAGTGGCAATGCCGCAGCCTCGCTGAAATCCAGCGACTGGGGCATTGAGCCGACGATACGCTCGTCCACCAGTTGCAGCTCACTGTTGCTGCCCGGGCGGATCAGCGATCCGGCGTACCAAACCCTGTCACCGGGCTTGAAGAGCGTTACGTCGCTGCCGACCGACTTGACCACGCCGGCAGCGTCCCAACCGAGGATGCGCGGCTGGCTTTCGTCCTCGTGCGGTACGTAGCCCTGCCGCACCTTGGTATCGACAGGATTGACCGATACGGCCTTTACCTCTACGAGCAAGTCGCGCGGCCCCGGCACTGGCTCGGGAATATCGATCTCCACCAAGGCGTCGGGATGTTCAATAGGCAGGCATTTGAAGTGTGCGATGGCTTTCATTCGAAGATCCTCAGGAGATGCAATACATTTTCGTGATGGTGAGCTTTTCAGCAGCACGTTCGATGAAAGGGAGCGCTGCCTGAAAATGCGGTGTCGCTTCGTGAGCAGTCAGCGTCGCTTCGTCCCGCCACTGTTCGATCATGTGGAAAGTGCGAGCCTGCTCGGCATCACGATGGAAGTCGTACTGGATGCAGTCCGCTTCGCCTCGGCTTGGGCCTTGCAGGCCCTGCAGCGTTTGCTCGAGCCCGGCTTCGAAACCGGCCTTGGCGACCAAGGTGGCAATCAGTGTCAGAGGGGTGGTCATCAAACCTCCTGTCTGTGTGCGATATAAAGAACGAGCGCAGTGGCTGGCACGGAATATCGAAGATGTCCCTGCCGGCCATGGCCAAAAACCTGAATTCGGGTGAGAGCGCGACAACCATCTTGCCCGTTTGGGCATTCGACCCAGTTGATAGCCCTAAGGCCATGCGAGCGCCCTCGCTCCGGCGGGATCACCTGTAGCGTTCAAGCCAATGGGCATAGGGAGCGGGCAGGGTCCAGGCAGCACGCTCTACACCCAGCGCCTGGGCGGCTGAATAGGACCAGTTTGGATTGCCCAGGTGCGCCCGGCCAATCATCGCCAGGTCCAGTTGACCACTCTTCACCGCTTCTTCGGCGACGCTCGGCGTGCCGAAGCCCCATGCCGAGGCCACCGCAATCCCCGCCTCGCGCCGTACCCGCTGGGTAACTTCGCCCATGAAACCGGGGGCCCAAGGAATGTTGGACTCAGGGATGGTGAATCCGATACTGACACTGAGCAAGTCCAATCCACCGTCCTTGAAACGACGTGTCAGTTCGATAGCCTCTGACAAAGTCTGTTCATCCCGACCATCGTATTCGATGACACCCAGACGAGCAGTCAGCGGCAAGTGCTCTGGCCATACTTCGCGAACCGCGGCCAGTGTTTCCAGCAGAAAGCGGCTACGGTTATCGAAATTTCCGCCGTAGGCGTCGTCACGAAGGTTGGAGTGTTCAGAGAGGAATGACTGGGCCAGATAGCCATGGGCGAAATGCAGCTCCAACCACTCGAAGCCAGCTTCACGTGCACGGCGAGCGGCGGAGACAAAATCCTCGCGGACTCGGGCGATATCCTCCAGCGTCATGGCTTTCGGCTGCTTGGCGAGATGAGCGCCAAAGGCAACAGCCGACGGGGCGATGGTCTGCCAGCCACGCAAATCATCCTCGCCGATATGATCGTCACCTTCCCAAGGACGGTTCGCACTGGCCTTGCGCCCCGCGTGGGCAATCTGGATACCTGGCACTGCGCCGGCAGCCTTGATCGATTGCACCACCGGCACGAAGGCACGAGCGAGCTCATCATTCCAGATACCAGCGCAGCCAGGCGTGATCCGTCCTTCGGGTGACACGGCGGTCGCCTCGACAACCACCAGTCCCGCCCCGCCACGCGCGAGGGTGGCATAGTGCACAGTGTGCCAATCGTTGATCAGGCCATCATTGGCCGAGTACATGCACATGGGGGGAATCGCGATCCGGTTGCGAAGGGAGACATCCTTGAGCGTGAAAGGCTGGAACAGTGCAGACATCAGGTTTTTCTCCAAGGGATACTATTACTGTTGTTCGATAATATTCGAACTATTGACCTAGAGCAAACCCGTGTATGATTCGCTCATGCGCCCCTTCAAACACCTTCCTCTCAGCGAATTCGTGCTTGAGCGTCTTTTTTACGCCTTGAGCGACCCTGTACGCCTGGAGATTGTCCGGCGCCTCGCCGAGCTGGGAGAGGCCAGCTGCGGCGACCTCGACGGTGGCCGCGCGAAGTCCACCATGTCTCATCATTTTCGGGTGCTGCGAGAAGCCGGCTTGGTTCAAACCCAGACCGTCGGCACGACCCACATGAACTCGTTGCGTAGAGAAGACTTGAGTAACCGTTTTCCGGGCCTGCTGGAAACGATCCTGTCCCAGCACGACTAAGCCTGTCGCTCAATGACGACTTTGCCAATGGCACGGCCTGACTCAAGGCGATCATGTGCCGCGCTGACACCCGCAGCAGTGAAGTCATGGCGCTCATCGATCAGTGGTTTAACCAAGCCGCGATCAACCAGGGCAGCCAGCCTTTGCAGGATCTCGCCATGGTGCTTGCGGCCTTCGTTATGAATGATCGAAATAGCCATGAATACGAAGTCGAGTCTCAATGCCTTAAAGTGCATTTCGGTCAGATCGTAGCTGTCGTAACCGATGATCGAGACAACATGGCCTTTAAGTTTCGCGGCTTTCAGTGAGTTTTGTAAGACCTCACCGCCCAAGGTATCGAAGACCGTATCGAATCCTTTTCCTTCGGTGATTCGCTGACTGTATTCCCGGGGCGTCTCGCTGTTATAAAAAATAATCTCATCGGCGCCCAGTTGACGGGCAATTTCCGCTTTTTCTGGCGTTGAAACAGTCGTCGAAACCCTGGCCCCCAGAACCTTGGCCAATTGAACGCCTATGTGCCCAACACCACCGGTGCCACCATGCACCAAGACGTTGTCATTGGGTTTGATCGAGGCTCGGTCGATCAGCGCCTCCCAGGCCGTAATTGCCACGAGCGGCAAGCTGGCTGCTTCGCCAAAAGAGAGCGACTTGGGTTTAAGAGCAAGCATCTCAGCATCGGCCTCCATCTGATCTGCCAGCGCACCGGGAATCCCCACGATGCCACCGAAGCAGCCATAGACTTCATCGCCTACGTCAAAGCGGGTCACACCAGCACCAACGGAGCTGACCACCCCTGAAACATCGATGTGAAGAATTGCCGGAAAAGTCAGACCGGCCGTACCTTCGCTGCCCCGACGAATTTTCGTGTCCACTGGATTCACGCTTGTGGCCCGCACGTCGATAATCACATGACCTGGGCGGGCAACGGGGCTTTCCGTATTAATTTCTACAAAAAGGTCTGAGTTACCATGCTGATTTATCACAATGGCTTTCAAGGCTTAGACTCCGAGGAACAATAGGCCAACAAATTTATCATCAGTAATATCGGATAAATACGCTAAAATTATTGAATCTTTCGGTCCTTTTGGTTGGTAATAAATGCTGGATTCCATTGATGAATTGCGGTTGTTTATTGCTGTTTTCGAGGAGGGGTCCATCCGCGCAGCGTCCGAACGAATGGGCATGACTGCCGCAGGCGCAAGCAAGCGTCTTCTGGCCCTTGAAGACAGCGTTGGTCGGAGACTTTTTAACCGCACCACGCGCAAGCTAAGTCCCACTTCGGACGGTGAGAAGCTTTATCAACACGCACTAAGCATCTTGGAAAGCGTCAAAAAGGCGGAGCGAGGATTTTTCCAGAAAACCGAGATGACCGGTCATCTACGCATAACCGCTTCCGCAACATTTGCCCAAGGTTATTTATCGAGCGTCGTCAGCAGTTATCTCAAACGCTACCCTGGCGTTATCGTTGATTTACACCCGACAGATCAACTGGTTGATTTGGCCGCCCATGGTACCGACCTTGCGATTCGGCACGGAGTAATGGCCGATTCATCCCTGATCGCGCAGAGGATTTCTGCGTCCCGACGTCTGATTTGCGCCGCCCCCCAATATTGGGAAAAACAGGGTATGCCTACCTCTCCAAAAGACTTAACCACGCTGGACGGCCTCATCGTCGGAAAGGATTCCAGTTGGACCATGTCCCGAGGAGGCGTTAAAAAAACATGCAAAATACGCAACCGTTTTTCATCCAGTTTGGGTGAAGTGGTTCGCCAGATGGCAATAGATGGGCATGGAGTAGCGCTGCTGATGGACTGGCATATACGAGATGATCTTGATTCAGGAAAACTGGTGGAGGCTTTTTCCGATTGGGCCATTGAGCCGCCGGTGGGAATCTATGCGGTATACCCTTCAAGAGAAAACATCGCTCCGACTGTTCTCAGTTTTGTTGCTCATCTCAAAGAGTGGGTCGCAGCCCACCCCGTTTAAACTGAGTGCTGGTGGGCGACAATCCACCTTTTGAAGCGCTTTCGTTTTTTGCTTTCTGAATTTGGTCAAGCTGCACGTCGGTGTCGGGGTAGGTATGTCCTGTTCTACCGGTCGGGGACCATGCACCTCCGGGTGCATTTGAAAGTGTCCCTTGGAAAGCATACGATCGAGGATGAGGCTGTTTACAGGCAAGCTATAGCGCCGCCACGGTGACACCACGCCGAATGCGCTCAGCAGACCGGGAGGTGTTACTTGAAGTGCACAACTGATATGCCCGCTGGCGTCATCACAAAACTCACCTACCTGGTCAAGCACGATGCGAAGCCCTATGTGCATACCGAGGCTCTGACCGGTAACAGTGAACCACACTACTTTGCTGAGCAGGAGGAGCGCGAGGTCACGATACACAACGGTCGTCCGTTGGCAGACAGCCTTTCTCTGGACAAGCAGGGGTTTGAACTCCATCGGCGGGATACGGTGGTCGACGATCTCTACGACGATACCTCAGTGGAAAGCGTCTACTATGACGAGGTCAAGGCCTTGATCAAGGAGTTGACGGGCGCGAGCCGGGTCGTCATCTTCGACCACACCAGGCGCAGCGACGCCGAGCGGCGGGATATTCGCGGGCCAGCCAGCCGTGTGCATAATGACTACACCGACCGCTCGGGGCCTGAACGTATTCGCGACGTGCTGGGCCAGGATCAGGCCGCCGCACGGGTCTCGGTGGCCCAGATTAACCTCTGGCGCCCGATGAGCGGCCCCGTCAAGCGCTCACCGCTGGCGGTGCTGGATGCCTCGACGCTCGACCCCAATGACCTGCTGGCCACCGATTTGGTCTATCCGGATCGTATCGGTGAGATCTACCACCTGGCCTACAATCCGCAACAGCGCTGGTACTATTTTCCGGACATGCGCCGTGACGAAGTCTTGCTGATCAAGGGGTATGACTCACGTCACGACGGCCGTGCCCGCTTCACGCCCCATACCGCCTTCAAGGACCCCAATACGCCGCCGGGAGCCCCGCCGCGCGAGAGTATCGAAGTTCGCACCCTGGCCTTCTTTGATTAGGTTTTTGCCGCTTGGCGCGGGCCTCCCGCAGCGCTGTGTTTGCCCCCGTGCTTTCCAGGCGAACACCCGCTTTGGTTGGTAGGGATGTATGGATGTGCGCGGATAGCTGATCCACCCGTGATATGGCCAAACTTTAAAGATTCAACGATACCTGAAGTTTAGTAAAACATAACAGATCATGGTTGCTGTCAGGCCGACCAATATGTACTCGACGCGGGGTAGGAATATAACCAAACCACCTAGAGAAAACACGATCAAGGTGTTTTGTAGTATGTATTTCCTTATTTTAGGTACCGCTATGAAGTAGCCATATTGCTTGCCTAAGAAAAATAAGGCCATGCCGATGATTGACGTAATCTGGAAATCGCGCATCGCAATGTCATTCAGGATCGCATGCCTGATCAAATTTGCGAGAAGTGCTAGCCCCATAAATAGAAAAAGGTGCGAGTAGATTAAGGAGTGTCCACTCATACTGCTTTCATTTTTGCTCAACAAGTAAAAGCTATCAAAATATATCCACCAGATACTGCAAATCATGATAAATCCGGTGATTGCCGCCATCACATTATAACGATCCCATTGAATGTCAGATAACCCTCCAGAAAGGCTAATTACCGACTCGCCCAATAAGATGAGGGTGAGTAAACCTAGTCGTTCAACCAAGTGTTCTGTATGTGCGGGCAATGGTTTTAGCTTACCCCAAGAAAATAAAGGGAGCAGAATATCAAGAAAAACCCCAATGTAAGCGACAAGGTAACGCATAGGTGGGTCAAAAAGAATGGATGAAAGACTAACAGCTGCGCTAACTAACAGGGCGAAGCCAAGCCTGGAGGAGAATTCACTACGGTGATCGAATTTATTTATGGACGAAATGTACATAATACTGATGATGGCACGTATACCAAAATAGCAGGTAATAACAAGCGCATAGTTTACTTCCAATTCTTCCCCAATCCGTGCAGACAGCACAATGAGCAGCAACATTAAAAATAAAGTTGCCAAGCGGTGAAGGTTACTGTCTGTGTCAAACCTATTTGAGTAAATCGTGTGGCTGGACCAGATCCACCATAATGGAACAAAAAGCAGTAAAAATGTCCATAATTGCTCCTGTTCAAAATGGCCGTGATGAAGATGTCCGAGAGTATGCGTAACCTTGCCAATTGCAACAACAAAAATCAGGTCAAAAAACAACTCTAACCATGTGGCGTGTCGATTCTTTTCATAATACTTCAAAGATTTCATTCGCTGCTGGCTCCGTGTGCACCTCTTTAATCCACCACCACGTCTGTTAGTACGGTCAATACAGAATCCAGCGTGCCATCGGGCCGATAGCAACATTGCGCACGGGCGGACCTTAGCGGGCAACTGGGTTGCTGTTCCGCCAACCATTCATTCAGCGCCTCGACCAGGACACGGGCCTCGACTATGGAATCTTCCGAACTGTCAAAAATTAACATCGCCATTTTTTATGTCCTCGGTTCGCTGGGCTGAAATTTTCGTGCCGCTGCTTTATGAGCGATGCTTATCGCTGGCAGCACCGTGGATTCTTCAATCCCCTGTATTGAAATATTATCGAATGCACACCTGGTGCGCTGCGCAATGGGGCACGCTCGCCCTCGGCTACGGTGTGGGTGATGCCAGGCCGATGTGGCTATCTAGCGATTTCGTCCGCGCACTAACAGAAGCTCAATCAGCTGACTCATTTCGGTAAACTCTGGAGCCCCGTCATAGCGAAGCCCGTCAATGTAAAACGCCGGGGTGCCATTCACGCCGCTGCGTACACCGCCATTGAAGTCGGATTGTATTTTGGGGATGTAAGTGTCCTCTCGCATGGCAACGTCGAGTTCCTCGCTGGAAAGGCCGTGTTTTAGAACAATGGCGCGATACAGCGGCGGACCCAATCGATCCTGATTTTCATACAATTCGTCGTGAGCCTCCCAGAAGAACCCTCGACTCCCGGCGTACTCAGCGGTGACCGCTGCGGCCATCGCATGCGGGTGCGCGGTGGTCAGTGGAAAGTTACGGAACACGAATTGCAGATCATCGCGAAAATGCTGTTGCAGATTCTTGACCATCCAATACGCTTCACCGCAATAGGGACATTCATAGTCGCCAAATTCCACCAAGGTGACCTTGGCATGCGCACTTCCCTGGCGATGGTCGTTGGCACTTACCGGCACTTTGAGAGTGGCCATGTGATCACCTGCTAATTTTTGGTTGGCGCGCTTTTTGGCGAATTCGCTAGAGCATCCAGCGCGTCCAGAATGCCGTCCGCCCCAGGGTTGATTGCCATTGGTGAGATGTAGCTCCAGGCGATCACTCCCTCCTTGTCAATCACGAACAGTGCCCGCTTACAAACTCCCAAGGGGGAGTCGTACGCTCCATACTGTCGCGCCACAGCACCTTTGGGCTCGAAATCGGCCAGCAGGCTGAAGTGAAAATTCCGGTCTTTGGCGAAGGCCTGATGACACCAGGCGCTGTCAACCGAAATACCCAGTAGCGTCGCACCGTATTCTCTGAATGTGGGTAGCAACTGGTTGTACAAGGTCAGCTGGTCACCACAAACCGCACTCCAGTCAGCGGGATAAAACGCCAGTATCACGGGATTTCCCTTTAGCTCGCGCAGCGATAGATGTTGATCAGGGGTCGCGTTCAGCGTGAAGTCGGGCGCGACAGTGCCGGCTGACAGCGGCCCCTGAGCCAGGTCGTCATTCGTTTTTTTTGCATCATCCAATTCTGAGGTGTTCATTGCTTGAGCCCTGATAGAAAGGAGGTGGTTGGGGTCTACTCAGGGGGATACGACTTGGCCGGCGGGATAACTCCATCCACCATCAAGGGATTTATAACGGCAACGATGCCTTGATCTCAGCCTGAGCCTGAGTGTTTTCGGCAGTGAGACGATCACGTTCCGCTTCAAGAAGCACGACGACGTCCGCCGTGCTTTCGCGGTATTTGATTGAGGGCCAGGAGGGTAGAGCGGCGACAGGATTCGCTCTGGCTCACCAATGACTATAGTCGCTGTTGTCGCTTGCCGTAGTAGCTGAACGCGTTTTCGGTTTCCTCAGCAAGACCTCGCTCGTTCTGTTGCCCATGAAATTATCAGACGTCGTTCGTCGGTATCCTGAGTCGCCCATAGCGTGTTTTGATGAGACCCGACTATCTTGATTGGATGGCATCGTCTGTCGTGACTGCCATTCCCCGCAACATCATCGTCTTCCTGATCAAGCTCAGCGTAATGCGGATCTCATGTCCCAGCTTCTTGAGCATCGTTTACAGGGAAGTAGATCCATCTGAATGAGTTCGTGTTATCCACCTTTGGAGACAACTCATCATGGCTACTCTCTGTGAAATATGTAATGCGAGACCAGCGGTCGCGCGCGTGACCGTATCGCAAAATGGCCAAGCCAGAACAATGTCGGTTTGTGACCACGATTACCGCCAACTCATACGTCATCAAAGCATGTTGAACCCATTCGACTCTCTGTTGGGCGGGGGAGTCTCTCGCTTTTTCGACAGCATGGGCGGAGCAATGGAGCCGGGGGCGGATGACGTCAGGCTCTCTGCGCAAGTGCCTCGAGAGTCTGTCGATGCCACCGATGCATTCAGTTCCCAGACGCTCGAAATCCTGCAGCGTGCCGGAGAGAAAGCCCATGAGCTGAACCGCAGCGACCTCGATACCGAGCATCTGTTGTACGTGCTGGCGGATACCGATGTTGGTGCGGCTTTGCTCAAGGAGTTAAAGCTTTCTCCGGACGATATCAAAGGCTACATCGATCAACATGCGCAGAGGGGCACTGCTGAGGTTTCGGTCGATCAGATGACCATTTCTCCGCGCTTGAAGAAAGGATTCAATTTTGCATTCCAGGCCTCTCGTGATTTAGGGCATTCGTACGTGGGCCCCGAACATTTGTTGATCGGACTTGCTTCTGTCCCTGAAAGTATTGCCGGGACGTTGCTTAAAAAATACGGCGTAACGCCTGAAGCCTTGCGGCAGAAGGTGGTAAAGGTGGTGGGTAAGGGGGCTGAGGATGGGCGAGTCGACACCCCGACGGGAACACCGACACTCGACAAGTTCGGTCGCGACCTGACGTCACTGGCTCGTGAGGGCAAACTGGATCCCGTACTGGGGCGCGCGCAGGAAATCGAAAATACCATCGAGGTGCTGGCGCGGCGCAGAAAGAACAATCCGGTTCTTATCGGCGAACCTGGCGTCGGTAAAACAGCCATCGTTGAAGGGCTTGCACAACGAATAGTAAAGGGCGATGTCCCTGAGATTCTGCGTGGCAGACGGCTTGTTGAAATCAATCTGAACTCAATGGTTGCGGGCTCTAAATATCGTGGTGAATTCGAGGAGCGAGCCAAGCAACTGCTTGATGAAGTCGCCGCAAAAAGCTCGGAGCTTATTCTGTTCATTGACGAGTTGCACACGATCGTTGGCGCGGGGCAGGGTGGTGAGGAGGGTGGCCTGGATATCGCCAACGTCTTGAAGCCCGCATTGGCACGCGGAGAGCTTAGTTTGATCGGTGCGACGACACTCAATGAGTATCAAAAGCACATCGAAAAAGACGCAGCGCTTGAACGACGTTTTCAGCCTGTGCTGATATCCGAGCCCACCGTCGAACAGACCATCATTATCCTGCGTGGGCTGCGCGATAAGCTTGAGGCTCATCATCAGGTCACATTCGCCGATGAAGCATTTGTGGCGGCAGCAGAGCTGTCGGATCGTTACATCACCTCGCGCTACCTGCCGGATAAAGCCATTGACCTGATCGATCAGGCCGCGGCCCGTGTTCGAATCAGTTCCTCCTCAAGGCCGGCTGGCATCCAGGAGTTGGAAGCCGAAATCACGCAACTTAAGCGTGAACAGGACTATGCATCTTCCCGTAAACGTTTTGATGAATCCAAAGGCTTCGAAGAACGCATTGGTCAAAAACAAGCGCAACTGGGAGAGGAAACAGAAGCCTGGCAGCGCAAGACAGGTTCCGAAACCCTTGAAGTGACCCTGGAGTCAATTGCCGAGGTGCTGTCCCGTCTCACCGGTATTCCTGTGACCGAGCTTACGCAGGAAGAGCGTCAAAAGCTGTTGAACATGGAAGACACGTTGCGTGAGCGGCTGGTTGGGCAGGAAGACGCTGTTCTCGCAGTCAGCGATGCCGTTCGTTTGCCTCGAGCCGGCCTTGGCCAGGCGAACAGACCTATTGCTACGTTTCTCTTTCTAGGCCCTACGGGCGTTGGCAAAACTGAACTTGCCAAAGCGTTGGCGGAAACGGTGTTTGGTGACGAGCAATCGATCATTCGTATTGATATGTCGGAGTACATGGAGCGGCATGCGGTTGCTCGTTTGATCGGGGCGCCACCCGGTTATGTGGGATACGACGAAGGCGGTCAGTTGACAGAGCGTGTCCGCCGCAAGCCCTACAGTGTGATTCTGCTCGACGAGATCGAGAAAGCGCATCCCGATGTTAGCAACGTATTGCTGCAGGTATTCGACGATGGGCGTCTAACGGACGGTAAGGGACGTGTCGTGGACTTCAGCAATACGATCATCATTGCCACCAGCAACTTGGGCTCTCCCATTATCATGGAGAATCTTGAGCGCCCCGAAGATGAACGCCTTACGGATAAAGCGTTACGTGATGAATTAATGGGCGTCCTGAAAGGGCATTTTCGTCCCGAATTCCTGAACCGTATTGATGACATCATCGTGTTCCATGCCCTTACCCGTGACAACATCCGATCGATTGTGAGCATTCAACTTGATCGGGTCATTCGAACCGCAGCTGCACAGAACATCACAGTGAAAATTGATGGCTCACTCATCGATCATCTGGCGGATGTTGGTTATCAGCCTGAGTTTGGCGCGCGCGAATTGAAACGTCAGATTCGCCAGGCCGTCGAAACGCGGCTTGCGAAGGAAATGCTCGCTGGCAAGCTGCAAGCCGGCGACAGTGTTGAGTTGGGTTACGACACGGAACGTAGGGAAGTGGTCTTCAATAAAGTGGAGGTGGATGCGCCAAAGACCTCCGGAAAGAGTAGTCCGCCAGACCAGCCTGATGATCTTGCACCTACTGCGGAGACCGGGACTTAGCCCCAGCACACTCACGTAACCTGGGAGCAGGCCTGTTGATCACGACGTGCAGTGGTGTACTGGATCCTCAAATGCCTGGACGAGCCCGGCGGACTGAAGATGCAAGTGTGGAGGGTTATCGTGTCAAAGCCTGATTCTGAAAGGCGTGAGCGCAACTCGACGCTGAAAAATTTCAGACTTCAGTGGGCGCTGATGAATGCTTACGAACGTTTCGAACAATTGGTTGTTATAGCGCTCAGTCTCATCATCGCGTCTGTGATTTTGATGGCGCTACTGCAGCTCTGTCGCAGGGTTGTGCCGTTGGTGATCGGTGGTGCGATTGACCCTCTAGATCACGATGTTTTCCAAGCCCTCTTTGGCTCAATCTTCACCGTGCTGATAGCCCTGGAGTTTAAGCATTCGATTGTGCGCCCGGCCCTACGACGCAACAGCATCGTTCAGGTTCGGACAGTGCTGTTGATCGCCTTGCTGGCGCTCAGCCGGAAGTTCGTTATTCTCGATTCTGCCGCTACGCCTGCGCTCACCATTGCCGCACTAGGATTTGCCACCTTGGTGCTCGGCATCGTCTGCTGGCTCTTACGGGAGCGTGATAAGGATGACTTACGAGAGTGTGATAAGGATGAATAGCTACGAGGGCTTCGCAATGCCAACAATTTTCCACCGAGAGAACATCAAGGCCAGCGGGGTGATCAACTTTGCTTCGCTAGCCGGGGTCGTCGGCATGCCGGGCTATGTGCTGTTTCTCGCCAGCAAGAATGGGCAATTTTTGAGTAAGCGTCCGCCCAACACACCTTGTGTGATTAAACGGGCGCCCACCTGTGCGGCAACAGGTCGGTTATCTCACTCGCACGCTGCGTCGGCAGGCGTGTAAGAACATCCTTCAAGTAAGCATACGGATCATGTCCGTTGAGCCGCGCGGACTGGATCAAACTCATGATCGCCGCCGCACGTTTACCGCTGCGTAACGAGCCCGCGAACAGCCAGTTCGAGCGCCCAAGAGCCCACGGCCGGATTTGATTCTCGCACCAGTTATTATCGATGGGCACAGCACCGTCATCGAGATAGGTAGATGAACGGAACGAGTATGGGCAACGGCGCCGCATTACCAGCTTGCACAAGCAGCGGTACACGCTGACCAGAAGAGAAACGGCACTGAATCAGTTTCATCGGCAGCCACCTCAGTCTATGACTCGCCATGAACACGAAGGACATGGCCCGTTGACAGAATGGACGTTTGCGCCAATCGTGATTTGAGTGGAAAACCCTTAAAACGCAGCAATTCCTACTCCAAACCCTCCTCTTAAAGAAATGAGTGGAATCCATCACGGTTTTTCCATTCAAGAAAAAAAATAAATCATGATTTTCCGCTTGTTTATTTAGGCCCAATTCGTGAGTTGCCACTCATTAATTCAAACCACTCTAAGCGTCCTGCAAAAAATCTAGCTAACCCCTGCCTCCACCTCTCCTGTGTCTCCGCATGCGCCACTCAGAGCACTTGGTTGCCAAGATTTCTGTCAATACTCATATATTATCCGTCTCCGTTCTCCAAAAGAAACAAGGGGAAAGTGGCAATATATCTATAAATATTTAGCAGTTAGCTTTTTTTAGCATTTCAAAGTTTTTTGCATCTGAATTTTCGATAGGTCTTGACGTTAAATAACATCATTGAGTTCAAATGACTAACTGGAAGTCCTAATCGGCTGCCAATATAACCATAAAGTTATGGGTGTTTTTTAGGAATAAAAAATATTCGAAAATTCTAGAGCGCCCGGTACTTGGGGCTTCCAGCGATTTAGTGTGCCAAGTGAAGCTTGGGAAAAAATTTAGTTTACATGTATTGACAGTGCCATGAGGCGCTCTTGACCTTCAAAATGGATTTGGGTTTACTGCTCGCCATCCAATAGTTGGACGGTTACAACCCGCTCTTTAAAAAATCGAAAGTGGTCGATCTAAGGTTTGGCGAATATCTCGTAAAAAAAATAGAAACCATAGATCTGACCACATATTAGAGGAATGGTAATTGAAAGATCTTCCTGGACATATTTTGGGAACTTATAATCTGAAGCTAGATTCAACCAGTACTATCGCCGAAATAAGACGGCATGAGGAGGCGGTTAGGCGATACGAAATTCTCAAGGACTATTTGACAGGAACAATTAGTGCTGATGTAGCTATGGAGATCCTTTGCATCAAGAAGTCTCGCTTTTACAAGCTACTTAAATACATGACGGGAGCTAAAAGTTACAGGGCACTGGTATCGAATGTGACAGGGAGAAAGCCAGGCCTGACAGTGACAGATCCTGAGACTCTGAAATTAATAGAGGAGATGTTCGAGGAACATTACCCTAGCCACAAGACCATCGCTGCGGTATGGAAACATTGTCAAACCCAAGCCGATAATCGGCGGACGCTTAGGCCGAGTTACCATACCGTCTCGACTTGGATCAAGGCCAAAACAGAGTCGCTTCTTTACGAGATGACTCACACAGGAGACCAAAACAAGCAAAGGTATGGGGCAAAGCCCGGTTATAAAGCTACTAAGAGACCGTTGGAGTGGGTTCAGATCGACCACACTGTTGTCGATCTTATGGTAGTGGATGAGGAAGACAGAAATGTCGTCTTGGGACGTCCTTACATAAGTATAGCGGTTGATTTGCATACACGTGTGATACTTGGTTTTTACGTCTCATTACTTCCGCCAAGCGCTGTATCTGTTGCAATGCTTATGGAAAACTGCGCCTTGCCCAAAGCGGAGTTTCTGAAAAGCCTAGGACTCCCAGAACACTTGCTTCCCTACTACGGATTGGCGGAAGTCATCCACACTGATAATGCAAAGGAGTTCATATCTGACGTATTCGTCCTAAACGCCAAGGACTTTGGCATTGACGTTGAGCATCGAGATATTCCCGAAAAACACCAAGGTGGCCATATTGAAAGTCTGATTGGAAAGTTGATGATCCACACGATCCATCCGCTGCCAGGCACCACAGGCTCCAATGCTCAGCAGGGTAAGCATCTAAAAAGTAACAAGAAGTCTGCAATAGGGCTAACTGGGCTGCGCCGTATGCTGGCCTATGCCCTACACGCCTACCATCAGACGAAACACTCGGAGCTAAATAAGACTCCCGCGCAAGCATGGGAGGGTCACTTTTCTAAAAAACCGAACAGTCGGGTTTTGGAAACGTCCCAGTATGAAGACTTCAAATACCGGTTTTATCCAGAAGTCTCTAATAAGAAAGTCGTGCCGGGAGGTATTGAGATTTTCCGCAGATTTTATTACGGTCGCTTACTTAAGGACAGGGTTCGCGACGAGGTGACCGTTAAGTATGATCCACACGATTTGAGTTTCATTTACGTAAAACTTGGCGAGATTTTCGAGAGGATTCCTTGTGTGCGCAATAGTTTCTGTAGGAGTTCGGACTATGAGACATACCGTTGGCAGCGCCAGCAAAAGGGAGATCGAGATGGCACCATGACGAAGGAAGGAGCGCAGTCTTATGGTGAAATTACCAAGCAAAAAAATAAGGAAGTAAAATTAACTACTCAGGAAAAGCGCAGGAGGAAAACGGTAAAAGGAAAAACTGACTATAAAAAACAAGCAGGTTTACACGGCAAAAAATCAGAAGGTGACAGCACACTGAGCCGTGTTGCGCCGAACACACCCAGCACTACCGGCAAGGCAAATCAAACCGGCAAGTCATCTAAGAAGTCGAATATTTTTGATATTGGCGGTTTCTTCAAAAAGACCGAAGATGTTGACTACAACCAGCCTCCGACTTTTTACGATAGCAACTAATTAAACGCCTATATTGTACTTAACCTGAGCGCATGGGCTTGTCTTTGTTGTCTCTTATTTAGACATCAGCCTGAAGGCATTCATGCGCTCACACTTTTGTGAACTCCCATGACAGATTACTCGCACGTACACCCTGCGTCTCAAATTCACTTCAATGAGTCAGACGATGTTCGTCTTATCACCTGTTCCAACGATTTCTGGGTGCACCATCCTAACGCTCAGAAAATCATACTAAGGATGGAAATGGCAATGAAGATGCGGAACAAGATCAACGCACCCAGTATGCTCGTTACATCTCCTGGAGGAGGAGGCAAAACTGCCTTGATTGGTGAGATGAAGGCCCGGAATGCGACGAACGAAAACAAAATGATCTTCGTGACCATGCACCAAAGCCCTAATGGCTACTCACTAAAGGATCTTATCCTGGGCGAACTTGGTTTGGGGGTAGGGCGAAGGGCGCGGCAAGGCCATAACATTACTCCTGAACTTCAATACATCATCAGGACTGAAAATATTCGCGCTATCGTTATTGATGAAATTCATGATGCACTAACATTAACCGAGCTTCAGCAGCGCATCAATCTTTCGCTTCTGAAGAATTTGTCTGGCTCCACCTACGGCCTCTCAGTGTTTGCGTTCGGGGTTCCAGATGCAGCGCGTGTACTTCGGCAGGATCCTCAGCTTGAACGTCGATATCCCGTGGTGGCCCTCAATGGGTGGGAAAATGGCCCAGAGTTTCGCAACTTTGTGTCCAGCTATATCCACCATTTGCCACTGAAGAAAAAAACCAACTTCCAAGATCAAGTGCTCTTCCTGAAAATCATGAAAAAAGGGCAGGGGATCACCGACAACGTCGTGAAAATTCTGCAGGCATCGGCGATGGCCAGCATCATTGATGGTACCGAACACATCAACCACCTTCACCTTGATAACATCGATGAGATCATGGCGAATTTTAACTATGCACTTCGTGGCGCAGAGATGCCCCCGGAAGAAGATGAGCAGTCTGCATAAGATGAAGCATGATCTGTCACTTTTAAAAAAACGCCAGATCGCCCGCGCAGTACTGGAAGGCCTCCACGGCTTCCAGTATCTCTGGCCTGAACGCAGAGAGGTTATCGAGGCTTTGGACAGAGTAGCCAATTCCGATGAAGCCATTTTTCTGATGTTGCGGGGGGCGGCAGGGGTAGGAATCAGCTCAATACTTGAAGAGTTCGCTTCGAAATACCGTAGCCAGGTTATTTTTGTGACGCCGCGTCTTTATTCAAAACGGCTAAACATGATTGGCCAAGTACTTCACGCTCTTTTTCCATATAGCAATTTCCGGAGCCACACATACGTACCGAACAGCTTGATGCAATTCCGTCGGGCCGCGCGAAAAATTATTATTTTCGACGATTTGGATATCATTTCTAACCAAAACGATACGCATGAGGTTCTCTTTGACCAGCTCCAACAGCTTGCACGGTGTCCAAGTGAATTCAAGATTATTATGTCTACGAGGAACAAGAGGCTGCTCGGTGATTACTGCCGGGTAAGGCGCGTCAAAAGCATGGTTGTTCCAGTGTCTGGAATAATATCGGCAGCCGATGTAAAAGACGTTGTTCAAAGATTTTACGACTGGTGCAATGGGCAATTCGATACTTGCGTTCAATTTCCCTGCATGTCTCAACTCTTCAAACGTGAGCAAGATATGCCTATCGACCGCATTATTTATGCGTGTGAAACCATTTATTGCTCAGAACTTTTGAAGGCGTCCAGCAGTTTCAACGAGAAGATGTCTGATTTTACAAAAAAACCAACCACTTCTGGGTCGCTTTATCATGTGTCAGACCTTCGTCATGCCGTTGAATATGAAGCGTTCGGCTGACATACCTCGAGCACAGAGTTCGCCAAATTACGCTATGCAAATGACAGCGTCGCCAAATATTTACCTTCCAACAAAGGAATAGCACCAGTGAAATCGACAAAGCCCGTAGTGCCGGAACCCCTAGCAGACGAAACGCTATCTTCATGGATGTGGAGAGTGAACTCTCAAATACCTATTATCTCCCATGTGCGATTCAGTTCGCCGGAAGGCGAGATCAAAAATCGCGACTCAATGGAACTCTGGGCTGAACGGTTTGAAGATCGTGATCTATTGAATGAAAATGTTTATGTTGAGTTATTCAAAAAAACATTCAATATCTCTCAGGATTGGTTAAGTAAGCGATTTCCTGAATTCAGTCGACCGACCATACCGGCCCAGTTCAGAAGGGCGTTTTGTTCGCAATGCTTTATGGCGTCCTTCGAACAGGTAGGCACTCCGATCAGTAAGGTTCAGTGGTGCTACCTAACCAAGCCATTCTGTGATTTACATCATATTCCACTGCACGACTCTTCGATTTTTTTTATAAATCATGACGATTACACAATTCAGGCATTTGTGTCCTACTGGGATGACCCTAAGTTTAAGGAAAACTGCGATGCCATCTGTGACGTCTGGAGGATGAGGAATAGTCTGGCGCTAAAAGCACAACAGCGCTTGCACAAACTGACTAGACTCGCGTCCAAATCTGGACAGAGTTTCAATGTTCAGATGTTCATGGTGACATTAATGAGGGCCATGATGAGTCCTGCGCTCCATCACGGCTATCCCAAAATCGCATTTCATCATTGGGGTGGCAGCGACCCGTATGCGGGCCTGGGGGTTCACGGCGATTTCTACCAGGAAATCTATCGAAGCACTTCCTTGGCTCGGCTGTACGCTCTTTATTTTAGCGCTATTATTTTGGGCTGGATTACCAGTGAACAAGCGCGGAAGACTCTTCATGAAGGTTATTTTTCGCCTTGGAGCACTGACGCGATATGGTTAATACTCGACAAGACATCAGGAGTTCTGAGCTTGCTTTTTTCTGAACTTAAGCTTTATGAAACGTCATACCTAAACTTAAGATCGATGGAGATCCCTAAATTGATTCGGATTCGTTACGATGCGTAAGATCAGTACACTCACTTGGGTGCCGGGATGTCTAGTGCATCGCCCTGGTACCTTTTCGTATCATCACTTTGTTGTTGTCTTACATGTGGACTTGATTACCTTGGAGATCCTAACTTACTCTCTCCAATTCAAGGAAGGGTGTGATGATATATCTAAGCCATCCTTGATCAATACATTGAATCCTTACGGTTTCTGGTTGTGGCAAGCAGATCAATGTGATTTGAATAGGCACACGGCGTCGGTTTTGGCGTCACCAAGACTTGCCAGGGGGGATTTCGACAGTTTTGGCCCTCTTCGCGTCATCCGGAAATTTCCATCCGCTAAATTGGGCCTCTTAGCCAATCGCCTCATGAAAAGTTTCTACGATTTAAATGCCAGTCACCTCGGTCATCTCTATAGTCCCATACGGACTTCCAACAATCTTCTACTCCAAAGAATCAACCGCTCGGTTGAATACGCTAATGGATTTTGCACCACCCAGGGCTGATTTATCTGTTGCTCATCGACAATAAAAAGTCTTCGTTCAATATCTACGACGTCAAATCAAATATGAGTTTTCGCGCGCAAACCGCCGGCATCATGAATCAAGGCCGCGACTTAGGCACAGCGGACGGCTCGGACGTTGGAGCATTAAACCTGCTGCGCACTGATTCGTTGCATCGGAATAGCCCCGTAATCCACCTTGCGAAAATGGACGGCTCGCTCAGGAATTTAGTCTGGGAGTGTTGACACTGTGTTCCTGTCCGACGCGTGGCGGTGCCATGCACACATTGAACTCGACC
Source organism: Pseudomonas sp. P42 (assembly GCF_017973755.1). Taxonomy (NCBI): domain Bacteria; kingdom Pseudomonadati; phylum Pseudomonadota; class Gammaproteobacteria; order Pseudomonadales; family Pseudomonadaceae; genus Pseudomonas; species Pseudomonas sp. P42. Next base: position 288,735 of record NZ_JACOPU010000006.1, read on the forward strand.
AGTGAGGCGAGGCCGGCGACGGGTTTCTGATTTGCCGATGCTGTTGGCAGGGCCACACCTTTCTCGACTCTCGCGTCTAGTCGCATAATCAGATCTGACTTCAGAAATAGAATGGGGAGCACAGGCTCATGGTTCAGGTGAGTGCCTTGGTTTGGGTTCACCGAGCGTTTACAAAAAAGTCGCTCGTAGCAAAGAAAAAATTAGGCATATTTATGCGTAGACGCATTTGATCGGTTCCAGTGCAAACTGGATCATTCCCTGTTTTTTTTCCAGTACTCTCGTACAGACGACAATGCTAATCCCAACTGTGCTGCTGCCTGCTGCTGAGTCGCGCCGACCGCCTTAAGATCTAGCACGGCTCTCTCATTCTCAGCATTCAACGGCTTACCCCGACCCCGCTTTATAAGCGAGCCATTCCCATCAAATTGCTCGCTGAGCGCTTCCATTCCTCCACCAGCGTGAAAATCTGATACCTCGACCTCAGCTTCACGCATTACTTCAAGAGGCTGCTTTCCCTCTTGGTGAGCAATGCACAAGCTAAGCATCGCCACCGGACTGATCCCAAGCGACTCCGCCAGATCTGCAAATTGCTCAAGGGTGATGCTCGTCTGGGCATTTTCTAGCGCACTTACCTTTCGCCGGTGGGTGGCATCCGAGACGTCGGTGTACTTTGCACGTCGTATTACGCGGAGCGCACGAAGCACTCCTGCAAATGCGGTTCTCAATTCCATGACTTGCCCAAAAGTCAGGATATAGCCACAATTGACCAGTGCGAATAAACGTCAATTTAGTGTATTATTCGCCAATTACGACCAGCTTCAGCGCCAGCTATCCCGCGATATTGAGCCGTGGCGCACTGACCCTTGCCCTCAAACCTCAAAGCATCGCCGTCGCGATGGATTCAACGAGAACCCGATGTTTAGAACAGACGATAATGATTTGGCAGGCGTCCCAGGAGTTTTCGGGGAGGGCCTTGCGCACTGGCATGCAGTTTCCAGGATGCTCAGGAAGCACTGGTTCCACCTCACTGTAAAAATGATCGTGAAGGGCAGGGCACAAGAGTTTGAGTTGATGGTGAATGACGAGCCCAAGCTTCAGCAAGTGCTCCAGTCACAAGACGAAGAGGTCTTCGTCAAAGAGATTCAGATTGTCACCCCAGCCAACATGAATGGTGGCGACGCTTGGCGGATGGAGAAGGTCGAGAGCTTGGCCCTGGGGCAAGATTCAGATGGTGACGCCGTCTGTGTAGTGACAGTTGAGGGTGGCGCGATTTACCACGACTCATATCGTTCCTGCCTGGATGTGACGACATTGACCAATATGCAAACCCTTTACGATCGTAGCGCTGGGCAAGGCGTGCACTGACTGGTCAGGGGAGCAGCGTGAATGGCTAGCGCGGATGGTAACGAGCTGTTGAATGATGACCATACTTTTTTAGACGGTGTATCGCCGAGCCTGGATGAGGCTCGTGCAGTTGTGTCCGAGCGCTTTCCGAGGAAAGCTTATTGCGTGGTCGAGCAGTGGACTCTTTTCCAGGCAGACGTATCCGCTGATGATCTGGCCAGGATTCACGCCGCTGGGCATCTTCCATTGGTGGTCTTTGCCCATCGAGTAATAGAAGATAGCCGTGGTCGCTTTCAGCCTGGTGATTGGGTGCGGTCTAGTATGTGCACATCGTTCGACGGTAGCATCCTGGCCGAGACCAAGAACACCATGTATGTGTTGGTCGGCCCCGGTCGACGCCAAACGGCGAGTCTCAAAACGATTTTCTCTTTTTTCTGATCGCGTATAGCAGTGGTCATTTCATGTGTAAGGATACTTAATGCCTAGCTCCATCGAAGTAGATTTGCACGGCAAACAGCATTCTGACTTTGATCTCCGGTGCCTAGCCGGCGCTGTTTCTCAAAGCTTCGCTCAACCGGTGACTGCATACCTCACTGAAGCCGTCATCAAGTCCCGGACATGTGTTGGAGTCGTATTCGGACATCAAGGGGACGACCCTCATGGAAGGTTTGAAGACGGCCGCATTCTTCAAACTGGCGTCGTGGTAATGGCGCAGAAGGAGGGGAGTTATTGGGTCTTATCAGATGAGGCGGGCGGTAGGTTCGTGCTCGTCACATTTCGCCGTGATGGTGGGAGCGAGAGTCTGCTGAATTATCTAAAGACGGCAGAACCGCAACCAGAGCTACCTTGCTGAGCTGAACATGAACGATATTCCCACGAACGGCCAGGCTCTACCTGAAATCGAGATTGAAGAGTTCAGAGCGAGTTATCCGCAGCTTTTCTCGGATCCTAGAGTGGATGAGATCTACTGCAATTTAGGCTGGCGCGGTCTTCTCTTTACTTTCTGCGATACGCTGCAGGCACATTTAACGCGGCATCCTGGTGTTGCGCCGGTGACTATCGGGCAGATCAAATCTAAGTTTGGCGAGCTCCATTTCTTTTACGACGGTGGTGATTCGTACTGTCGTGGAGCGGTAGATCTGGCGGAAAGGCTCTCTTTAAAAACTTGTGAGAGGTGCGGGGCTCCTGGCAGCCTTGTCGGAGGGCAGTGGGTTAACACTCTGTGTTCGACCCACGACGGTAGCAGTACTGAATAAAGCCGAAGGATCCGACTGATATAACTGGCGTGGCGTGCCGCTTTCGCGGACGGCTGTTGTAAACCGAGCCACTACGCGTCTCGGCCCTGCCGGGCTTCCATCCTCACGTCTTCGGCCGAAGGCCTACGCGCTCCGCTTGCGGGTAGATGAGCCACGCTCCGGTCAATGCTCCATGACGCGGAGTGCATTTTGATCAGACGGCTGAACCTCATTGGCCTGATCGACAGGTTTCGCCCTTGCTGACGACAGTATTCTGAATTCACGCGCGGACACGAACTCGGCTACGTGAACTCAGTGTCAATGGACGGTAGTGCTTTCAAAGGCGCCTCCACTGGGTAGCCACCGAGTAGTGAAGAACTTTGCAAACTCCACCGCTCCTTTGAAATTCAACTGAGATGACGCATAGGACTTCATGAGTAGTGAGCGGGGGAGCGTCCAATCCCATTTTTCCCTGATGAGATTCTCGACTCCTTCTAGTAAGGCTTCGATGTCGTCAGGGTCTAGCTCAGCGATCTTAGCGAGGGCGTCAGCGATTTTTTTTTGTGACCCTCCGATGGACAACGCAAGGCCTGAGCTCTCACAACTCATTCCTACATGATTGAACATGAGTACCAGAGCGTCATTGGTTTGGTCACCACGCCAGGTCAGTAGATGAGTTTTCGAGTCAGACCCGTAGGTAAATTCATCTACCAGCCCGAGAGATCTGAAGGATTTACGGGCTTCGGTGAGTAGTTCCTGCGCCTTGCTATCAATGAAGGGACAGGGGGTGTCCTCGGTCAGCACAGCCCTCATTTCCTCGCGGACATGATCGTGCACCATCGCACCGAGCCCGTCGAATTGTGGGGGCTGACCGCCCCGAGCGGCTGTTACGACGATCACCTTTTTTTCAATATCTACATCCAGTACCCGCCAACGCCGGCCACCAAAGATGATTCGCTGACCCTTCATCAGAGGCCGACTTACAGGTATTGACCCAAGCGGCTTGCCCTCGCGGATAAGCCTGAACTCTTCATCGCTTGTGAAGGCGCTATAGAATTCGTAATGGTTAATTAATCGTTCGCCGACTTCTCCTGGCAGCAGGTGACCTGAGCTGTCTTGCACGATCAGTTTCTTCTCGCCGAGTCCCTTCAGTAGAGCAAAGAAGTCGGGCTTGGAAATGCTTTTGAATGTCCCGCTTTCAACGAGACCACCCCATAGCTGCGCCGCGCTGGCGCCTCCTTGCTGTGCGATCACTGACAGAATCTGTTGCACCAGAGTAGAGGCGTGCAAACCTTCAGCTCTTGGTGGCTCGAACCAGTTACCAATAAGCAGCCTGATCATCGCGATGGTTTGGACGAGGTTCTGGCGAAGTAGGTCTGATAACAACGATTGATCTGTAAGCTCACGTTCCTGACAGTACGCCCGCAGCGTAGCAGGTTCACCGTTCCGGCGACCTGACCGACCTAGACGTTGGCGAAGGCTTGCGACTGATGGCGGAGAGCCTATCTGGACGACAGTCTTGATGTTGCCGATATCTATCCCTAACTCCAAGGTCGTGGTGCATACAGCGGATGCTGGAGGTGTACCGGCCTTGAGTGCGCGCTCCGTGTCTTCTCGCAGATCTTTCGAGAGGCTGCCGTGATGGGGAAGAAACTCATTGGGCATCCCGCTGATCTCACAGAGCCGCCGCAACCGATCCGCGTACCACTCCACCTCTTGCCGGCTGTTGGGGAATATCAGGTTGTTACTGCCGCGCAGCACTTTGTACATGTGCGCCGCGATGGCATGCCTCGAGCCAGATTTGTCTTCCTCTTCCTCTTCCTCTTCGTCTCCATCTATGTCTTGGTCGCTGTCGGCGGTTGGTAGTTCTACCTGACGGAGCTTTTGCATGGGCGGCATCATGTAACCGCGCACTTGCACCTGAAGATTCTGGCCAGATGATTTCGATTCAACCACCTGAACCCGTTGAGGGTGCCCAGGCCTGAGAAACTCACTCGCTAGCGACATGTCTCCCAGCGTGGCGGACAAACCGACCCTCGGTAGGGTTCTCCCCGCTACAAGCTCTACACGCTGCATCAATGACTGGAGCTGCTTACCACGCTCGCTGCCAATGAAAGCATGCAGCTCGTCAACCACGATGTAACGCAGGTTCTGGAACAGCCCGGCCAAACTCGAGCCCCTGTTTACGAACAATGCTTCCAGAGACTCAGGTGTAATCAGCAGGACGCCGCTGGGAGACTTGAGAAACTTGTGTTTTTTGCTTGCTGACACATCGCCGTGCCACGCCACAACAGAGAGATCCAGTTGTTCACACAGTCGACTCAGTCTGTCCCACTGATCGTTGATGAGTGCCTTTAGTGGGCTGATATAGAGGACAGCACCTGCAGGGGCGGGGTGATTCATCAGGTTCGTGAGGATGGGCAAGAACGCAGCCTCAGTTTTACCCGCAGCTGTTGAGGCCGCGATGATCACATCACGGTCAGCATCGACCAGCGCGGAAATCGCCCATTCCTGGGCGTCCCGCAATGCTGTCCATCCTTGGGCCCAAACCCACTGTTGGACGTCTGGATGCAGGCGCTCGAAAGACGAGGATTCAGAGTTTGAAACTGGTGAGCTCATCGTCTGCCTCGATGCTTAGATCCTGCATGGCGCCGTCGTCCTGAGCAATCTGGACAGCGCCTACTAATGTACGCCAGTCCGCTCCAGGGTTCTGCTCCAGTACGGCGAGCAAGTTGATGAACGCCGTAATAGTCGTACGTGGCGTCCGGAAGTAGGCTTCCCCCAATCGTTGGTTGCATTGCGACATGAAGGCAGGAATTGCCTCATCCGGCATCAAATACTTGTCCGGGTCGCCGTAAGCATAAACGGTGCGCAGCTTTTGAAGCAGTACGTAGAAGTCTTCCGGAGTCAGGCTGCCTAGGCGGATTACTGGCCCGGAAAGGTCGATCAATCCAGATTTGGCAAACGTGTTTTCAGCAAGCCGTGACTGCAAGGCGGGGTAACTGTAGAGCCCGCGACGCGTATCCATCAAAAACTCTGGCGTACCGCCAAGCACGAAACCTAGACCCTCAGTCGAGCCTTGTAAGGAATCATTCAAAATCCGCAAGATCTGCTCGTAGTTGGCGTTGCGTGCCTGGGTGTTCGCAAGCTTGTACAGGTTCACTAGCTCGTCCAGGCAAATCATGAGGCCGCCAAACCCTGCAAGCCGGACGAATCGCGACAGCAACTTCAGCTGATCGTAGACCGATGCGTCATCAATAATGGTTCGGACACCAAGCGCCGAACGAGCATCTGTCCTGGTAGTAAATTCTCCTCGTAGCCATCGAATGGCATCTGCCTTCAGCTGCTCGTTGCCTTGTTCAAACCCTTGGCAGTATTTGGCAATTACGTCGGCGAAATCGTAGCCGTTTACCATCTCAGTGAGCTCGGCCAGAAATTCGCGAATAACGGCTTCGCTCTCGACACCTCGAGTTTTGGCTTCAGATTTGGCTTGAGAAATGAATTTCTCAACAATACCTTGCAGCGCGCCACCGTCAGGTTTCGTCCGAGTGGACATGTTTTTAGCGAGCTCTGCATACAGGGAGCGTGCTTGTCCTCCGGATGCATGAAGCCTGCGGTCGGGATTCAAATCGGCATGCATTGTGACCAGCTTTCGCTCCATCGCAATGCCTCTGACAAGGTTGAGAAAAAAGGTTTTCCCCGCACCATATTCGCCTACAACGACCCTAAAAGCGGAGCCTCCGTCAGCTAGTCGATCTATATCTTTCAGAAGAGCGTCCAGCTCTCCCGCTCGACCCACCTGAATTAGATGTTGGCCTGCACGGGGGACTACACCGGCTCGCAATGACTGGATGACCGCATCGCGATCTTTGGCGCGTATCGTGCTCATAAGGCTAATTCTTCCAGGATATCTGGGTTGATCTCGATGGGGTCATCCCCCTCGGAGACTGGCATGTCGAACCGTTCAAACGCCATGTCGTTGATGTGCTCGAGAGCGCCGTCCAGCATGAGCTCCATATCAGTGGCAACATCTTCCAGCTCTTGGCGGCTCCATTCTCGGCGTGACACGATCATTCGTAGAAACGCTGAGTGTTCTGTGTCGAGCCCATGTACCGTAGCCGCATGATCAGTTGGCTGATCCCGGATACTCACTTTTACGATAGGTGGTTCAGGAGACTCATCATTGAACACCTCTGCCAGCAGTGCTGACACCGCTGCCGTTTCGCGTTGAAGCTGCGCAATTTTGTCCATGTCCAAATTGAAGCCTCGGGAGGCGTCATTAATGCTTGGCGTACCACCGGCCTGGTTAGGACTAGATTCGGCACCAAGTGCGGGCGTAGAGGACAAGTCCCTAGGAGGGTTGATGGCCGCGCCGTGTAAGTCCCCGTAAAGCATCTGTGGATCCAGCTCAAGTGTTTTATATACACGTTCCAGCAGCCTGACTTCCTGAGGCGAAACGTGTCCGTCAGCTTGAGCGAGATGAACGAGGAATCCAGCTATGGTGCGTTTGGCATCGGCATTCAGAGGGCTTAACTTTTTCTTTAGACTCGCCAGAGTAGGCGGCTGCAGAGTTTGGATTTGCAGGTGGGCTTTGAGCCGTTTCCGATGAGATACGCAAAGATGACTCCAGGAATCGATATGCCGCCCTAGCTGGGTCATCTCATCGCTTGAGCTTTCACCATCTATGGCCGCAACAGCGCTTGCCAAATCCAGTGTTACCACAGCAGCGTGATAGTCCGAAGTTGTCCGCAGGCTTCCATCATCGTCACCCGTCGCGAACAAAACGATCGTGTCCGAATTTTTGGGAGTACGGCTACCGGATAGTACATCTGGCTCAAAGCCGATATTCAAAGATTCGAGGGCTCTTGCCAAGGCTACGGTTGTTCCGCGAGGCAAAGCTCCTGAAGATCCAAAGCGCCCTGCCAGATCCCCGAAAGTCATGACCAACTGCTCATCACCGACTTGGAGTTGCAATTCAGCGATTACATCCTTCGCCGCTGCCGGCCATAGGGCAACCGGCAGTTGCAGAATACCCTCCAGATTTGAGGCTCCCTCAGGGTTTCGACCCAGGTATCTGCTGTATGGGTCGAGCACTATCGTGCATTCATCCACTATAGCTTGCAGCTTGTTGCGCGTTGCTGACGTAGCGGAAACATCCGGTATATCACCCAACGCAATTTCGGGAGCGCTTAAGCGGGAAGAGGCGGAACGATAGGCGATCTTTAGTAGAGTCTTATTTTGGGTAAGCACAAGGCCGTTCGGATAGCGGGCGGAATATTGGGCCGCGAACAGTGAAGCAAACTGATCCGCGCATCTGCTCACGGCAGTGCGGCGGCTGATGTTAGGGTCTGAATGTACCCATGCCATTGCCCACGCCGCGTTCAAGGGATGTTTGTCCAGAGCCATTTGGCCTAATGCCAGTCGTAGCGCAATCGGCAGTTCAAAGCCATTCGACTCAAATCGAGGCGGTGCATTCAAGTACATCTGCGGTTCCACATCCATGAGTTGTATGTGGTTGAGCAGATTCGACGCGTAGTTTCGAAACGATGAGTTGTCCCCGTAGAGGTTTTTGAGACGCCCAATCTCATCAGCGATGGTCGGCAGTTCCGAGCGCGCGGCCTCATCTGTAATTGAATCAACGATTACCCGACGCTCGAGGCCGTAAAAGAAGATGAAGACATACCCTATATCCACACTGGGTGCACAGCGGCCCTCGGACAGCCATTGCAGGTACCCACGTCGTGCTGCAAGAGAAATTCCGCTGTAACTCGGCCAGTAGCCGGTGAGCTTTTCAGTAAGATCCACGTGCGTAATTTGCACGGGCAGTTGCCCGTCAATCAGCGAGGGCTCATGGTTGAATGTGCGATCTGTTTTCTCAGCAAAATAGACCATGCGAACCGTCAGAGCCTTACCACCGACATTGATGGTTTCGTCATTTCCAATCCATCGCGCTTTCGAGGATAGATTTTTAGGCTTGGGGATCGTGAATTGCTGCTCAGGCGAGCCAGCCCTGATCGTATGGAAATCTGAGTCAGAGCAGTGTCCGCTGATCACATCAAGGCTGATTTCAGATTTTTGCTCGTGATTTGACAAGGAGGCGGTCTGACCTATTGAGTCGGCAAGGATATTCGTTTTCAAGCGAGTAGGGCGCTTCAGTGACTCTACGGAAGACTTCTTGATCAGCCAGATGATGCCAGCGATCCCGACCAAAAAAGCAACCGTGAACCGCAGATTAGATGGAGCAGCTGCGATGGCCACGACCAATATCAGTATCAAGGTCACGACGGTCGAAATGCCAAGGCTGCTTTTTTGCTTCCGTGCCATCAAGTGCTCCATGAGGTTCGGCTGGCTTATTGGCAGTATCTGCATTTTTTCGATTGGCGCCAAGCGTGGCATACGCTGTCAGATCGCGCCGACGGAGGTTGAATTCCTCGGGCTACGGGCGTTTTCTGCCTCTCATGATGGGGCAAAGACTGCCAGTCCGAGATCCACCAAGACCTTTTCATCTCATTGGGTTTAGCTAGAAGCTCTCCGTGCTGATATTCCGACTAGCTTCTCCAACGAGCGATGCTTTCAATTTGCGGCTGACTGTTTCCGTTCTTGGGGCTGCCCGCAACGGCTGCTCATAACTGTAAGCAGCGGTCACGATATCCCGCTGTGCATATGAGCGTAAGCTTTTGCCAGCCTGCTACCTAGCCTTGACCGTCCACAACTGATCTACCTTCGTCGTGTAGCTTTGGCTCATTAGGTCTCGACGCATCGCCCATTCAGGCGCCGCAGGCACGCTAGCCAACCGGACGACTCCCTTTCCCCACCGGCCATTGATCTCATCCAGGACGCTCATGACCTTGTCCGCCATCACGGGCTGGGACTGCGCAAACAGGTCATCAGTGAATTCGCCAGGCTGTCGCAAATCCATCAGCAAAACCTCTGCCTTGCTGTATTTAAAGCCCGGTTGGAAGAGGCGATTGACGGCTTCGGTCGCAGCCTTGGTCATGAGTCGAACGTCGTTTGTCGGGTAAGGGAGTTCGACGAGTGCGCCGTTCGCGTACTTCGCTTCTTTGGGATTGAACATGCCCGTCCTGATACTCACGCGGATCTTCTTGCACAGCGAGTTTTGCGCTCTGAGCTTTTCCGCCGCGCGTTGCGTGTAGGTGGCGACGGCCTCCTTGATCGGCTCGATCTGCGTCAACCGGGTGCCGAACATCCTGCTACAGCAAATCTCTTGCTTGGGTGGGTCAGCTTCACCCAGTTCCAGACAGGAGGTGCCGGCAAGCTCGCGAGCAGTTTTCTCGATCACCACACTGAATTTCTGGCGAAGCATCGTTGGATCGGCTTTCGCCAAGTCCATGGCGGTCTTGATGCCCATGACCTCCAAGTGAGCCATCATTCGCTTCCCGATGCCCCAGACTTCTCCCACATCCGTATTACGCAGCGTCCAGTCGCGTTTGAACGGATCGCATAGATCTACTACGCCACCAGTAATATCCAACAACCGCTTGGCGGTATGGTTGGCGAGCTTGGCCAGGGTTTTGGTGCGTGCAATGCCCACGCCGACAGGGATGCCCGTGCGTTTGAGAAGTGCAGAGCGCATCTGTCGACCAAACGCGGACAAGTCACCGTCAATGCCCGTCAGATCGGCAAACGCCTCGTCAATGCTATAGACCTCGAGCGCAGGCACCATCGATTCAATGATCGTCATGACGCGTTCGCTCATGTCGCCGTACAGAGCGTAATTACTGCTGAACGCGACGATGCCGTAACGGCGCAGGTGGTCTTTAATCTGGAAGTATGGCTGACCCATCTTCACAAACGGTTTGGCGTCGTAGCTGCGGGCAATCACGCAGCCATCGTTGTTGGACAGCACCACGATTGGCGTCTTCGCCAGGTCGGGTCTGAACACTCGCTCGCAGCTCGCATAGAACGAGTTGCAGTCAATCAGGGCAAACACAGGTTCACGTGTTGTCATGATCGCGCACGCTGTATTTCACCACACCCCAGATCACCAGCTCATCGCCCTCCATGACATGCCTTGCCGGATATTTTGGGTTCTCCGATACAAGCATCACGGCGTTCTCACGCAGAAGCAGGCGCTTGCAGAATGGCTCCGAGTTCAGCGCTGCGATGACTATATCGCCGCTGACCGCATCGATGCTCCGATCAACCACCACCAGATCCCCCGAATAGATTCCTGCGCCCTGCATGCTGTCCCCATCGATTCTCACCAGGTACACATGCGGGGCTCGAATATCGAACAACTCATCAAGGGAGATGTGCTTTTCGATGTGATCAGCCGCAGGGGAGGGGAAGCCCGCCGGCACCTTGGATGAATAAAGGGGCAGCTTCCTACCGCCAGTAGCGAGTGGGCCGAGGATGGTGATGCTCATGATGCAAGCCTTAAAGTTTTGGACTGTACGTATATACAGTTAACGATTTGCTTCGCTTGCGGTCAATCTCATAAGCATCACTATTCGACGGGTGACAGCATGTGCGGACGCTACTCGATCTACGAATCGATGGATCACTATCTGAAGGAGCTCGCGCCAGAGCAGCTTGTAATCAACGGCTACGATCTTTGGCCAGTGGAGCGATACAACGTCGCACCCACGACCCGCGTGGAAATTATTCGCCCGTTAGACGAAAAGCTGAGCATTGATAAGGTGAAGTGGGGATGGTCGCCATTTTGGGCGAAAGGAAAGCGTCCTGATCCGATAAACGCCAGGGTTGAAACAGTCATGGGTGGAAAATTCTTCAGTCAGCTCTGGCCAAACGGTCGCGTGCTTGCGCCGGCAAACGGGTGGTTTGAGTGGGTCAAAGATCCGGCTGATCCAAAGAAAAAGCAGCCTTACTTCATAACCCTGAGGGAGCAGGCTCCGATGTTCTTCGCTGGTTTAGCTGAGGTTCACCAGGGCTTGGAGCCAGACCCTCGCGACGGCTTCGTCATCATCACCGCCGCCAGTGATCAAGGGATGGTAGATATCCATGATCGGAAACCGCTGGTTTTGGCCGCTGAGCACGCCCGCGAATGGATCGCCTCAGATACTTCCCCTGAACGCGCGCGGGAAATCGCGATGGAACACTGCCGGCCTGCTACCGATTTTCATTGGTACAAGGTAAGCAAGGCTGTGGGCAGTGTTCGTAATCAGGGCCCAGAATTGGTTGAGCCGCTCGCAAAGGGGTCAGACGGCGATGAATGATCAACCCGTGCAATACGTCCTGTAGTCTGTCGATGTTGATGGAAGGCAACTGCAGCGTTGCTAAGCCTTTCCATGAGTAGCGCTTATCAGATTTCATTAAGAACGGACATCGCTTCGATCAACCACCAGTTTTGACACCCGGCATACCTGAGACTGCCCAGATACCGGCTGGTACTGTAGGGGTCATGTGATGGGATTATTCGCCCCGAAGAGTTGGACACCATTAGGGTGGCCTGACATAAATTAAGGACAAATTATGTTCAGCAAATCTCAGATCATTACCATCCCAGTCCTGATCTCATCGGTACTTTTACTCACCGGCTGCCCCCCATCACCGGAATTCACCCGATGGGAACGTACTTCGACCTCTGTAGATGGTGTAAGAGCTGCAATGGCGGAATGCGGCGACCCTGTGGCAGGGCCACAAAACCATTTCCCAATAAACGAACAGATAATTCACTTTCAGTGTATGCAGCGCCTCGGTTTTACACGTAAAGACGGCTTTGAATACTGTGAAATAATGGAGAATATGCCAGCCTGCGTCGAAAAAAGGCAGGGTCGTCCGCTTAGTTTGTCGCAGCTCGAAGCGTTGCCGTTTGTAGAAGATGAAGCATTTCATCCAATCAAGCCTAATTCTGGTCGGGATGAACGTATGCAGGTCTCATGGCGTAAAGCGGGAGCATCACGCCATTTCGAATTCGAGGTAGCCAATGATAGTGAAGCCCTGCCAGTGATGTATGCGTGCGGCTATGCGAAACCACTTGGGTCGAATCTGGACGTCGCCAGCATCGGGCGCACTGCAGAAGTGCAACGCTGCATGATTGATCATGGCTTTGAGCCCAAAAATAAAATTATGCTTGTTTGCCAGACTTACCCACAAGTGACGGGCTGTTCGTCGACAACGCCACCGAGTTGATGCAGATAGAGAGCAGAGCCAAGGAGGGCGCTCGTTAGAGATAGAGAGCTCATAGGCCCAGTTGCGTCGTCTACATCGATTTAACCGATACGACATCCACGTACTTGTACTTCTTCCTAGCAGCCTTCACAGCCTCTTGCTCAGCAAGCAACGAGCTCAACGTATCAGCCTCGTGAATCAATTCGATCATTTTCCCTTCAAACTCGTTTCCAACACGTAACGTGACCCTCAGCCTTGGCGTAAATGCTTTCGCCACTTTCTTCTTCACTTGGGGAGCTTCTGCTGGCTTTGTAGGTACCATTTCTGGCTCAGGCTCCTGTACTTGAGACGCAGACATCTGGTCTTCGGGCTGAGGCCTACCGAATAGGGCACGACGCATTTCTTCTTCAGTTAATTCAGAGCTCATAGAACATCTCAAAGGGGGCGGTAATCAGCTCGACGAATTCTACTAGGATGGCTGCTCCAGCGTGTCCTCTGGAAGCATGTATACCCACTGTGAATTCGGGCTACGTGCTCGCAACATTTCAACGTGGTAGTGGGCCTGATACCGATAAAAATGATGCAACGTAAGCTAGGCTATTGAGGGCTTAAGGGGTCATCGCAATGGTTGTCTGGCTTAGTCTTCGACAACTGAGTGAACTGCTCCAATGCGTTTTGGAAGGCCTCCAATGCGAAGCTTACCGGCTTGCGCTCGGCGATCCATTTTGTCGAGATTCCAACTTCCAGTTTGTCCGAAATACTTCGACCGAAGCGCCACCAGTGTTCGGTGTCAGCTTCGATTACCTGCTCAGCGACCAACACGGTACCGTCGAAATTCATGTCATCGCTACAGACCAGCAACGGTACGATTGTGGAGCTTCCATCCTCCGCCGTGATGATGCGATGGTTCGCAAGGTCGTCTTCGTTTGCGTCTTCGTCGATAAGTCAGATCAGAGAAAGAAGGCTTGCGACGTCCCACCAATCGAGATGAGTGGACAGCCATTGCTCAATTCCAATGCCTTCAATCATTAACCATGCGCAAGCGCTCCTTGCGAATCCAGGTCGGTAGGGGGATGGATAACTGACAAAAGAAGCGCAGGCGGCTGATATTTCCAAAAGGAATTTCTCAAAGTAATCCGCCCAAAGCGAGGTGGCTATTAGCTGGTCGCAATCGGCAATAGCTTGACTGTATACTTGCCGCTCAACCTCCCCCCTTGAGATACAGGAACATCAGCATGACTGTACTCCAAACGATCTACTGGCTGCCTACGCCGCCTTAGCGCTACGCCCCCTCGCAAGACCGTGCTTCCGCTAGCCTCGCTCGCGGGTGCTCACTGCTGTACGCCTGGTTTTACACCTTAAGCACACAGCAAAAAATCCTCGAAATTTGAATTTGTATCGATTCGCTCGCCTTTCCCTCGGCGTGCGCGATGCTTTGCCTTGGATATTTTCTATGCTGCAAAAACTTAGACAAACGTGGTTTTCCAACGTCCGTGGAGATGTGCTCGCGGGGATCGTGGTCGCCCTTGCACTGATTCCAGAAGCCATCGCCTTTTCCATCATCGCCGGCGTTGACCCAAAGGTTGGGCTTTACGCCTCTTTCTGTATCTGTGCTGTCATCGCCTTTGTCGGTGGGCGCCCCGGAATGATCTCGGCGGCTACCGGCGCCATGGCACTGCTCATGGTTACGTTGGTTAAAGAACACGGACTTCAGTATCTGCTGGCCGCGACCCTTCTATGTGGCGTACTTCAAATCCTTGCCGGATACCTGAAGCTTGGCTCGTTGATGCGGTTCGTTTCACGGTCGGTAGTCACCGGTTTCGTAAACGCATTGGCGATCCTGATTTTTATGGCGCAATTGCCTGAGCTGACCAATGTCACCTGGCACGTCTACGCCATGACCGCTGCGGGCCTGGGAATCATCTACCTGTTTCCGTATTTACCGAAAATCGGCAAGCTGATTCCCTCTCCATTGGTGTGCATTCTGACGCTGACTGCCATCGCCATTTACCTCGGTTTTGATATCCGCACCGTCGGTGATATGGGCCAACTGCCTGATACGCTTCCGATCTTCCTCTGGCCTGAGGTGCCGCTGAATTTTGAAACCCTGCGCATCATTTTCCCGTACTCGGCTGCGTTGGCAGTAGTGGGTCTACTCGAATCAATGATGACCGCGACCATCGTCGACGATCTGACCGATACCACCAGCAACAAAAACCGCGAGTGCAAAGGCCAGGGCGTGGCCAACATCGCTGCCGGTATGCTTGGCGGCATGGCCGGTTGCGCCATGATCGGCCAGTCGATCATCAACGTGAAATCTGGTGGCCGCACCCGTCTCTCGACATTGTGTGCCGGCGTTTTCCTGCTGCTGATGGTGGTATTTCTTGGCGAATGGCTCTCAAAAATCCCTATGGCGGCACTCGTGGCTGTGATGATCATGGTGTCCATCGGCACCTTTAGCTGGGATTCTTTGCGTAATCTGAAAGAGCATCCTCTGTCGACCAACCTCGTCATGGTGGCGACTGTCGTGGTCGTCGTGGCCACTCACAACCTGGCTTACGGCGTACTGGTAGGTGTGCTGCTGGCTTCGCTGTTCTTTGCCAATAAGGTCGGGCACTACCTGGATATCAAGAGCACTCTGGAAGATACGAAATCGCATCGGACTTACCACGTCGTGGGCCAGGTGTTCTTTAGCTCTGCAGACAAATTCACTGAGGTTTTTGACTTCAAGGAAGCGCTCAACAAGGTCACCATCGATCTCACACAGGCGCATTTCTGGGATATCACCGCCGTTGCAGCGCTGGATAAGGTCGTGATCAAGTTCCGCCGTGAAGGCGCTGAGGTGGAAGTGCTGGGTCTCAATGAAGCCAGCGCAACAATCGTTGACCGCTTCGGCGTTCATGACAAACCCCTTGCCATCGACAAGCTCCTGAACCATTAAAGAGATCAACAATGAACCATGTCCTTTATCAGCACCACTGTGCCGGAGAAACAAAATGAGCATTGATTGGGTGCACTTTACGCCTTGGACTTCATTGGGCGGAGGCGCCTTGATAGGTCTGGCGGCTTGCTTATTCGTTCTCGCAAATGGTCGCATCGCAGGCATCAGTGGGTTGATTGGTAGCGTGATGCAATTTGGCAGCGAGGGCTGGAGCGAGTAGGCGCTGTTTCTTCTTGGTCTGCTGCTTACGCCTTTGTTGTGGGGAGTATTTACCGTGCTTCCGGAGATCGAGATTAGGGTAGGGTGGCCGACCCTGATTATTGCAGGGCTGCTCGTCGGCGTGGGAACCCGTTACGGCTCCGGCTGTACTAGCGGTCATGGCGTTTGCGGGATCTCTCGACTGTCAGCCCGCTCCATCACTGTAACGATATGCTTTATGTCCGCTGGTTTTACAACGGTGTACGTCATCCGTCATGTGGCGGGAGCATGAAAATGAACAAGCTGAGCGCATTTTTTGCAGGACTGATCTCCGGCCTTGGCCTGCTCTTGGCCGGGATGTCGAACCCTGCCAAAGTGTTAGCTTTTTTTGACGTGGCCGGGGCTTGGGATCCGTCACTCGCACTGGTGATGGGAGGGGCCATCGCAGTGGCGGTTATCCCCCTGAATTGGGCGCGTAAGAACAAGCAGTCCTTGCTAGGTGCCCCCATGCAGTTACCAAGGAAAAAGGAGTTGGATGCCCGCTTGATTGGCGGCAGCTTGGTGTTCGGTATAGGTTGGGGAATTGCGGGGATCTGCCCTGGGCCAGCGGTCGCTATCCTGCTTACGGGGCATGGGCAGATCATCGTATTCGTATTGGCGATGTTGGCCGGCATGTACTTGTTCTCTCTATTAGAACGTCGGTGCACGGCCTGATTAGGGGATAGAAATGAAAGGTAATGACGGACGCACGGTCAGGCATCTATACCCGCTAACCAGGTCGATCTCACTTATTGGGAGCTGAGGGGTATTTATTGTCAGACATGGACGACCCAAGAGCCTTTTTTGCCCATGAGCGAATCTTGCTGGCCTATAGCCAAACTAGCCATTTTGCTAATGGCATTTGGATTTTTATCAAACGATCCAAGTAGCTTATTCAAATTCTAAAGCTAGGTGCGCTGGGCAGCCCAGAAAGAAATTTTGAGTAGGACTGGCCTTTCTCATGCTCGGTTATAGGTGGTATATATATATTTACCGATTTGATCTAAAAACAGCGGTTTCGCGTGGACGCCCTCAAACTGCAGTGTGCTTTGACAGAGTTTCTTCAAATTCACGAGCCGCAAAATGAACTTGGATAAACGCCCCTTCTACGCAATTACGCCCTTTATTTTTCGCATAGTAGAGCAACCTATCTGCTTCAGCCAGTGCAGCGGTATAGCCGTCGCTATCAGGCGTATTGACGGCTACTACACCTGAGCTAATGGTCACTTTTTTTAACGGGCTCCCCGAGTGCTCTATATTGGCGTTGATAACGGAGGATCTTATATTTTCAGCCACCCGCAGCGCGCCCTCAAGATTCGTCTCGGGCAGCAAAACTACAAATTCTTCTCCGCCGAATCTAGCGGGTAAATCCATAGGCCTTTTAACATTAACTTCCATGATGCTGGCGACCTGCTTCAAGCAGTTGTCACCTTGTAGGTGGCCGTAGCAATCATTGAACTGCTTAAACCAGTCGATATCCAATAATATTAACGCTACATCGGATTGATTCCTACACGCTTTTCCCCATTCTTTCTGTATGGTCTGATCAAGGCATCTTCGGTTTGCCAAGCGAGTAAGGCTGTCCGTATGCGCTATAATTTCGAGCTCCTTCTTCGCACTATTGAGTTGACTCTCCGCAATGACCAACTGTTGAATTTGCTTGTATAGCAGGACTCCCAAAAAGGCCAAGGCCGCAACGATGATGCTAACCATCGCAAGTGATCGGTATGCATAAGTCCACCAAGGCGCTAAGACATGCTCGAATGACACTCCAGCAGCGGCTACGATTGGAGTTTTAGAAAGTCGACGATAGGCATAAACGCGTTCTACACCGTCAACTATTGATTTGATAACAGCCGTGCCGCTGTCGTTGCGTGGTAGATAAACGCTAAATATTTCTCCCTTAGACAGGTTTGTGGTCTTCAGCTCTTTTAAAGTAGGCCGCCTGGCGAGTAAGTCCCCATTGTTCAGTGCTAATAAAATGACCCCTTTGTCGTCTACGTCCAATCGCTCAAAAAAACTTTGGAAGTAAGTAACTGGTATTGTAGCCAAAGCGATTCCGGCAAAGCTGCCATCAGCAGCGTTTATGCGACGACTAACCGGAATAATCATATCCCCAGTCGTACGACTCTCTGTAATGGAGCCGATATAAACTGAATCATCTTTATGCTCTTGATGATAGATGAAATAAGCGGAATCACTAATGTTTCGTGCTTTGAAGTCTTTGGTAAATGAATTAGCTACCCAGTTACCTTTCTCGTTGTAGATGAAGATCTCTTGGATTCCTTCAGTGTTTGCTACGTTCTGTGCCATCAGCTTCGTCAGCCGGGATTTCTGATCGTTGTCTGAAACGCCGTCATGCTCTATATGCTCAACGAGATGCCGCAGCGTGTTATCCGCGTGCTTAAACGTATCCTGAGTGTGCTGCTCAACAGCCCTGACGATGTTGTAAACAGTCAGCTCGGCATTAGTGAAGCGCTCGCTCCTGGATAGGCTCATTTGCCAAGCGGTAGCGAGAATGAGTGACAGGCAGACGAGAGTGATAAATCCAACCACTGCTTTTGTAAGCAATATCCGCGGGATGCTCGTTGAAAATGGTGATAGCAGTTTCATAGGCACTCATCAAACTGGCGTTCAGGTGACGATAGCAGCTTTCGTGCAGATTTCTCATTCGATTACAGTGGAGGTAGCACAAGGGTATCCCTTCAACTACAGCCAGCCTTCGCTCACGTGCAATGATCGCTGGATGGTGAATTCTAATCATCACACTGTGTGGGCATGAGCGGCAAAAAACGACCCATTGCTGTCGGTGCGGAGTGCGGCAATGGGCCAATGAATGTTGCTCAATACGTCTGCAGCCAACTCAGCATCTCTTTGAGATAGGCAAATGGCTTGTGACCATTCATGTGGGCTAGATATCCAAGCAAATTTTGCCTAAATGTTGGTTGGTTTCCTGATACTTGAACGCTTCGACAATCTCGCTCATAGAGAAATGACGATCAATAATCGGGCGCATGCCATTAGCATTGATGGCTCGGATCATGTCTTGCTGATGGCGGCGGCTACCCACCAATACCCCCTGCAGACGCACTTGTTTGATCAGTGCCGGTACAAAATTAATTGCACCGCTTACGCCACTCAGTATCCCTATGATGGAAATGTGACCAGCAACACGAACTGCGATCATCGACTGCTCAAGCGTCGCTGGGCCGCCGACTTCGATGATGTGGTCAACGCCACGGCCATCTGTTAGAGCGCGTGCAGTTTCGCCCCAGTTAACGTCTTTGCGGTAATTGATTACATGATCAGCGCCAAGAGCTTTCAGGCGTTCAAGTTTTTCGTCGCTTGAAGAAGTAGCAATGACGGTAGCACCGGCCATTTTTGCGAACTGCAGGGCAAAAATCGAAACGCCACCAGTGCCTTGGACGAGCACTGTGTCGCCCGGTTTGAGTGAGTAATCGGCCATCAAGGCGCGCCATGCAGTAAGGCCTGCGGTGGTAAGCGTCGACGCTTCAGCATGGCTATAGCCAATAGGTGCGAGGGTAAACGATGTTGCTTTGGCCGTCACTTGCTCACGAGCGTAGCCGTCAATACCATCGCCCGGCACGCTAACGAAGCCTTCAACAAGTGGCACACCGTCGATCCACTCCGGGAAGAAGGTGCTGACGACAGAGTCGCCCACCTTGAATTCTGTTACATCTGGGCCGATAGCAATGACTTCACCGGCCCCATCGGCCATGGGAATGCGTTTTCCGTTGGGCCCCCACATACCGCTGACCACCGCGAAGTCGTGGTAGTTGAGCGAGTTGGCGTGAAGACGTACGGTGATTTCTCCACGCGCTGCTGCTCGAGCTTCACTGCTGCCAACCACGACGTTTTCATAGCCTCCACCGGGATGAACGAAGATAGTTCTAATGCTCATGGGGACGTTCCTTATGTTTTCTAATTATGCGAAATAACTAAATTAAAGTTTAAAAATTACGATTCGATGATCGACCTAACCGCAAAGATCTTCAATCTCTTGCTCATTGCGCCTTTAGTAAACCCTCTTTCCGATGCAGCTGGTTATGACGAAACCTGCTCGCTGTAGGAGCGCTACCTACGAAACCCGCGGGCGAATGATATCAATGCGGCCTGCCAGCTTGAAATACTTTGCAAATGTTGCAAGGTTGAGAAACGCCGCGCACCTCTCTAGATTCTAAATCGCAATCCCGGGCCCCTCTGACAGCTGATCGCTGCCATGTCGGAGTTGCAGTTTTTATAACTTCGACACTCAGAGGAGGGGCTTATGACTGCCCTAGAACCGTTCTTCCTAGCCGAATTCCTCGGCACAGCCGCATGGTTGTGGCTGGTTTTTATAAGCATCGTGATGGGGCTCTTGGTCTTTGACCTTGGGGTACTGCATCGTGAGCAGCGAGAAATCGGCGTTCGTGAAAGTCTGCTGCTTTCTGCTGGCTATATCACGGCTGGCCTGCTATTCGGCCTCTGGGTTTGGCAGGTCAAGGGCGGTGACGCTGGTATGGATTTTTATACCGGCTTTTTGATCGAGAAATCGTTGTCGATGGACAACGTGTTCCTGATGGCGATGATCTTTAGCTTTCTCTCAATTCCGCGAAAGTATCAGCACGAGGTACTATTCTGGGGCATTCTGGGTGTAATCGTCCTACGCGCGATCATGATCGGCCTAGGTGCTGCGCTTATCGCCGAGTTCAGCTGGATTCTCTATGTATTCGGCATCTTCCTGCTTCTCACCGGGGTGAAGATGTTGTTTAGCAAGGTAGATGCGCATCCGAATCTTAGCGATAACCTTCTGGTAAAGTTCCTGCGCAAACATATGCGAGTGACTGATCGCTTGTATGAGGGGCGCTTCTTCGTCCGCGAGGCCGATGCGAGTGGTAAGTCTGTGCTCTGGGCGACGCCGTTGTTCCTAGCCTTGGTGCTGATCGAGTGTGCAGACTTGGTCTTCGCCGTAGACAGTGTGCCGGCGATCTTTGCTATCACCCAAGACCCCTTCATCGTCTACACCTCGAATATCTTCGCCATCCTCGGTCTGCGTGCGTTGTATTTCGCTCTGGCGGCAATGATTCATCGCTTTGCCTACCTCAAGTACGCGTTGGCGCTGGTGTTGGTATTTATCGGAGGCAAGATTTTTCTCGTCGGCATCATCGGCAAGATTCCGGCGGTCATTTCCCTGAGCGTGACTCTGGGGCTGCTGCTGGGCGGTGTGCTGCTGTCGCTTTGGAAAACCCGCGATAAAGCCTCTGATAGTTCGCAGGATTGAATTTAAAGGGGGATGGCCTCTAGAGGGCTGCTTCCTGGCGAATTGTCTGTCATTGAGAGATGGGGGCAGCAACTCTGAACCGAGTTCAAAATGAATCATCTACGGCTCTGCTCAGCTCATGTCAATAGTGTTTCAATGAGATGAGCAAGCGTGATTTGCGAACAAGTTCGCTACTGGAATATAGGTGCATCAGGTTGCTGCATATCAATCCCATGCTCGGTAGGTGGTGAGGGCTGATAGCGAGTCGTGCAATATCTGAGGATAGTCGTAAGGAGTATTGCAAGTTTGCTCCAAACTAAGTCATACCACAAGGTATCTCGGTTTCTTCTCACTTTTATAGGAGGAATTTTCGTAGCTGACGCATTCATACTCGCTTTTCACTAGATTGTTGCCTTGAGGGTCGATGCTGTTCGAATCGCTAATGCAATAGCTTACATTGGCGTTGAGCAAGCGCAAGGCGCATTCGTTTTAGGCTTAGTTGGCTGTATTAATTTAGTAATCGCTTTGTGCGCGTGCCTGTATGCCGAGGCGCCAATCATCATTCATCTGATAGCCGCGCGACTTAGTCTTACTGTTGGTTTAGGAAGGGGCATGCTCACTTATTTGTCTGTGCCGACTGACTGAAATATTTGAAATATTCATCGTTGATGAGGTGTGCCAGGTCATTGCTGTAAGTGAATGCTTGGAAAGTACAAGCTCCCAGTTGGGATGGATTTAAGTTTCTTGGTTCATGCTGTAGGCCACGTTGAGATATTGCTGCGGAATCCAATCGTAGTAGAGCATTTTTTTCATTCCTGGCTGAGTTATCATCGAATGCTTTGGTACTATTACTTAGTCTATGCGCGTGGGTGGCTTTAATGATTTTTATGAGTTGGCTGAAAGATATCTCTACGAGTCTATCCCAGATGCTAAATTGCATAGTGATCGGCCTTCTCATTGTGCGCCAAGATTCTTCAAGGTTGATAGGTGTGCCATAGATAAAGCTGATATGTTCGTAGGTTTATCTTGCTCTAGTAATTGGTACGGTCATTGAGAGCAAGGAAGTCATCCGCATATCAACTTGAAAAATCACAGCCAAGTAGCTATTTCAAAATCTGAAAAATTAACGCTACTAATTGCCTCGAAAAAAGTGGGGTCTGGAACTTTTTGTCTAGGAAAACCTCCTAAGCGTCAGCAAATACTTTGGAATGCAATAAAAATTTGATAAAAATTTAAGAAAGGTTGCATGTGAATAGCTAGGTGTTCTGGCTTTTAAGCTCCCCAAATCTCCCTTGGGGTGAGTTTTTTAGCTCTAATTGTGATTTCGCCTTGTTGGATTCTAAGTGTGGTGGGGTTGGCTTGAAGATTCTGATATACTTAATGCGGAATGCTTTTTTGTGTTGTTTTGCATAGTGCAATGCTCTCAATATCTAGTGAGCTTAAGTCATCTGGTGGATGTTGGTAGATTTATATGAATAGCTTGTCTGAAAGTGATCGCGCCCAGGTTATTGAGGATGCAACGTCGCACTTTTGGTTACACTTAAAGCCTATAGTCTGGATGGCTTTGTTTTTTCACTTTATTATATTCTTTGTTTTTGTATTTCTCCAAGCTAAGCTGATGGCCGTGGTTAATTTTCTAAGCGTCGCTGCATATGTTTTATGTCTGTTATCGATTAGGCTTGAGCGGTACATGTTGGCTGGGGTTGTTATGAATTTGGAAGTTATAATCCATGCTGCTATAGCGACGTTTAGCTTGGGTTGGGACAGTAATTTTTATTTCTATTTGTTTTGCATTGTGCCTGTAATGGCGTTCTGTTTCAAAGCATCAAGCTTAAGCCGTTTTGTATTAAGTTTTGCTATTGTTGGAGTTGCTGTTGGTGGTTATGCTGCTAGGGCAAGCTTTGATTTGAGGCCTGTCATAAGCTCAGATGTCTCGCGTATCTTTGGATTGTTAAATGCTTTTATTTCTTGTGCTTTGCTTTTATATGGATCAATTCTTTTTGTAAGATTCATACTTTCAATGCAGCTTAACCACTTTAATCTTGCTAATAGAGATCCTCTAACCAATCTCTACACGAGACGTCGGGTTATGAGTGGGTTTGGGAGTTCTTCGAGATATTCATCCAGTGTGAAAGCTTCTGTTATCCTACTAGATATTGACAAGTTTAAAGCTATTAATGATAGCTTTGGGCATGAGCGTGGCGACAGTATTTTGAAGAAGGTCTCACAACTGTTAGTTGAAAGTGTTAGATTGACCGATATTGCTGCGCGTTGGGGAGGTGAGGAGTTTTTGATTTTAATGCCAAATACTAAAATTTGCGAAGCAGAAAAAGTAGCTATTCGTATATTGAATCGTATTAGAACCGAAGCAGGAACTACGGTGAGTACGGGGCTGCAGGTCACAGCGACATTGGCGGTTGGATATATAGCAGAGCATGAGTCTTTTAGTCAGGCTTTTGATCGTATTGATAAGATGCTTTATGCTGGAAAAAGTAATGGGCGTAATTGTGTGGTTCGTGAGTGATTTTTTCATACTCAAAAATTTTTCCCCAGGTAATGGCTAGCAATAAAACTTTCGCTTGGTTTGTCCATTACTTTTAGGGTGCTTGTTCCTTTGCTTGGATATTTATTTGTTAGTTCTTATTGCGGGGGTTTAGTTTAATTTGCTTTGACAGCATGTGCAGATTTAAGCCGCGATTTGGAAGCCTGCGTCTACGAAGACTCCATGCCATAGAGCTAGCGATATTGAGCAGATGAGGGAACGGTAAGATTTCCATGCCCGGCAATGTGAATGTAAAATCAGCCAGATTAGTCGTTGGACTTCCGTCTTCTATTCGGTCTTTTCGACTTCAATCATTGAGCGTTTGAGCTCAATCCTGAATGTGTTTCAGGACGATTGATGTGGGTGAACTGCTGATGCTTGGAACGACCGCCAGTGCCCGTAAGTCTACCTTTGTCTACTCATCGGTAAGGTACAGCGCAATGGATAAGATAATCACCGTGGATAAACTGCCTGACACCAAACTTAGGTCAATCAACGAGATATGAATCGGTGGTACTCATGCACAGCTTTGTCTCTGGCGAGGTGAACAGGTCTTCACACACGAGATGATGAGCGAGGGCACCCACGATCAGAATGTCAGACGCTTGTGCTTGCAATTAGTCAACCCTAAAGATCAAGCCGCAGTTGCCATCGTAGAGTCGATAGTGCGCGAACAGCTAAAAAGGATGAGGAAGGAGGGGGAGTTTTATCCCGCTGAGGAGGCTGATACTTATCAATAAGAAAAGGAGTATTGGCCATTCATGGGGAGTCGACCCAAGGCATGTTGTAGCTTGGGAGCGAATCTTCCTATGATGATCCTGGAACGCTTAGGATTACTCACTCAGTTCAGTAGCAACATGGAGCAGGCCACGGGTTATGGATATCGAATTTCGCGGTAATGGCATGCGTGAGAACCCGTCTGTAGGTACATGCGATGAGTACGGTGTGAGCGGGATTGCGAGCTTTGACGATCTGACCGAAGCTCATCGTAAGATTGCTGAGGCGCACCCAGGCTTTAAACTTCTGGTCTCGCTCGATGATCTGCACCAAGCCCGCTATACCTCGGGACATGTGCGCAATAATTTAGGGATGGACGATGCGTCGAAGCAGGACATAGCGGGCCTACCTCCAGAGTGCTTCGAGAATGGTGAATACCTAGGCTATCCGACTACCAAAGCGGAGTTCGCAATCTGCTATCGCAATTTCATGAACTTGGTTTCAGCGACGTGTTTCGAAGATGTTTGCGCTCATGGTTTGACGCTAGGTGAGGAGGCCCTGCAGGAGTGGATCGGTTATCAGGACAACCCTGTCTCTCTTCTAGATCAGCCCCTTTCAGCGTTACTGGTACCCGTTGAGCAGCCTTGCCAGACACTCGCAGCCTTTCCAAATGGCTATTTCACTTCCGACTTGGATCCTGCGAAAAATTTTGCGGTTGCGCGTCATTTTTCAGAAGCGCATGGCTATGAGTTGATGGGCGTAGGTGCTTCTTACATCGGCTTCATTCGTTCTGAGCCGCCTGATACATCCCTAGCTAACTTAGTAGCCGAAGACTTCTGTGCGCTCTACAACACTAGCGATGATGACCTACAAGCACGCTTTTCTGCAGTCGTACAGGCGATCTCCGGTCGGACGTATCTGTGGCTTCGTTACGTGGAGTGAGCTCCGTGCGCAGCTGAACGGATACCATAACTTGTGAGGGGAGGGGCTTTTGGCAGCCTTGGAGAAGGGCAGTTGCATTTTACGTTGTGTTCGGCACACTACGGTTGCGCTTCTGAGTCGAGCAAGATCTGACAGACCTACCTCTATTGGCGAGCCGCTTGCGCGGGCAGGCTGTCGAGAACCGAGCTCCCGCGTCCCGCCGTATCTCGGCCCTGCGGGCGTCCATCCTTCACGCCTTCGGCGATGCCAGCCTCCGCGCTCCGCTTGCATCGATTACTCAGCGTTTTCCGACGTCCTGTATCGAATATTCTCCAAAGCATGGTTGTTCAGGAATGCCGGCAACTGGGCGCAGCCCTATCCAGCGTTGCCATTTCCATGGGGGTAGTTATCGCGATATTTGATGTTCCGAGCAATTGAGAGGCCAATCAACACTGACTTGCCTCTCAGCGTCTATTCCAAACTGACGCATTCACTCTGGCGCAGAGCCTATTTAGGCGTATACGCATCAACCGACTTGCGAATCTCTTCCCGCGCCTCATCTGCGCTCCCCCAACGGCCCATCTTCACCCACTTGCCCGGCTCCAATGCCTTGTAGTTTTCGAAGAAATGCTGGATCTGTGCGAGGAGCAACGCGGGTAGATCTGAGCATTCCTTTACGTCGCTATACATGGAACCAAGCTTGTCGTGAGGCACAGCGATCACCTTGGCATCCGCACCGGCTTCGTCTGTCATATACATCACACCAATCGGGCGACTGCGAATGACAACGCCAGGCGATACCGGGTAAGGGCAAATCACCAGGACGTCCAAAGGATCGCCGTCATCGCTCAATGTATTTGGAATGAAACCGTAGTTGGCCGGATAGAACATCGGCGTGCTGAGGAAGCGGTCGACAAAAATTTTTCCGCTTGGCTTGTCTACCTCGTACTTGATCGGCGAGTGGTTGGCTGGAATCTCGATAACGGTGAAGAAGTCATCGGGGATCTCGTTACCAGCAGGGATGTCCGAGTAGCTCATGTTCATAGCTCCGAAGTTGTGGAGGTGGTTGCATCGGATGGAACTCTTCCAAGAGTGCCCATCTCGATTGGCGTCTTCGTGAAAAACACCGATATTTCCTCAGCGTCCAATCGTTTGAACAATCGTTCTGCCTCATCTTCCGTGATTGCCAAGCGAATCTCCGTGGGTTGATCCGCCAGCTCAAAAAAGTGCGATGAATGCAGTTTTCCTGTGTGCCCAAACCCCTCGATTCCGGTGCAGAGCGTGGCGCCGCGTAACCCCATTTCTTTAGCAACGTCGACTATCCATTCGCCTAGCATTTTTCCCTGATAACGACGGTTTTGTTGGGTGAAGAAAACGACCATATAGCCTTTCATTTCTATCTCCTCAGCGAGTACCAATCATTTGGTAGGACAGAAGCCCGGCAGCGGTCATCGCTAACGAGCCTACGACGTGCAACGAAATTGAGCCAAGCGCCCAGAGCAGTCTGCCTTCCTGAATCAAGGCAACCGTTTCGGCTGAAAATGTGGAAAAGGTGGTAAGCCCACCACAGAAGCCCGTGATGATCAGGAGGCGCCACTCTGGACTAAGGGAAGGAGATGCGGCCAAGAAGGCGATGGCCAAGCCGATGATGTAACCCCCAACCATGTTCGCAACCACAGTGCCTGGAGGAATCGTTGGGAACAGAGCATTCAGTTTCATGCCCAATAGCCAGCGCAACCAAGCTCCAAGTGAGGCACCAATGGCGATGACGACTAATGACTTCACCATGTGGAGCCCACCTCATCAGACCTGAGTGGACTAACTGGCAAGCGGCTCGCGCGGAGACGAAAAGAGAAGAAAAACTCGAAGGGCAAATTCATATCCTGTCCTAAATTGAAGGACAGGGAGGCACACCTACGCACCCTGTCCAGGGTTCACGTAGGCATCATCAGCACAAGGCGGTTTAAGGAGGAATGCCCTCTCCTTTCTTCATCCTATAGCAGCGCCCGGCGATGTTTGAACCTGCTTGTGCAATCCACGCCCGTGGTACGCATCTGGCATGTTTTAAGTAAATGCACGCCGCCGGCTACTGCACTTGAATCACTGCAGGATTAGACGGTCATCTGCTAGCAAGGTTGATTTCACAAAAGCGTTAGCTGGATAAAGTCCGAGTAAAAGACGGCCTTGGAACGGGACAAGCAACTTTCTTAGCCAGCCATACTCTAGGCTCAATGGCTCTAGAACGGAAATGGCGTTAGCATTCCGTCCACTCGGCTTAAACAGCCTGTTTTTCAGATCAGGGTCGCATCGTGGGAAAACTAAAACGCCTTCAAAGCGGAATAGAGGGGCTCGATGCTCTGCTCAAGGGCGGGCTGGTAGCAGGGGCTTCATACATCATCCAAGGGCGCCCAGGGTCTGGAAAAACGATCTTGGCCAACCAACTTGGGTTCCATCACGCGCAAAAGGGTGGGCGGGTTCTAGTCGCAACGCTGCTGGCCGAGTCACACGATCGCCTTTTTCAATTTCTTTCGACTCTGAGCTTCTTCGACTCTTCCAAAGTCGGGGCTGAAATCCAGTTCGTCAGCGCATTCGATACTTTGGAAAACGAAGGTCTGGAGGAGGTGGTGAAACTGCTTCGGCGCGAGATAAGCCGCCAAAAAGCCACAGTAATGGTGGTCGACGGTTTGCTCAATGCGCGCTCAAAAGCCGACTCGCACATCGACACCAAGAAATTCATTTCTGAGTTGCAAGGGCACGCTGCTTTTGCTGGTTGCACGGTGCTGTTTCTCACCAGCTCCAGACTCGACGACGGCAGCCCCGAGCACACCATGGTTGATGGCGTCATAGAGATGGGCGAAGAGCTGTATGGCACTCGCTCAGTGCGCCGAATTCAGTTGCGTAAAACTCGCGGTAGCGGAGCAATGACCGGTCTTCACGAGTGTGAAATTACCGACAATGGCTTGGTGGTTTACCCACGACTCGAAAGTCTTTACAGCCATCCGTCTTCTCCCGACAGCGCTGACATGACGAGTATCCCCAGTGGCATCAAATCACTGGACGACATATTAGGCGGAGGTCTGCACAGCTCCAGTGTTTCGTTGGTCATAGGCCCCTCAGGGATTGGTAAAACGACGCTGGGCCTTAAGTTCCTGGCTGAGTCGACTGTGGAAGCGCCGGGGCTACATTTTGGCTTCTACGAAAGCCCACAACGGCTGCGACTCAAAGGCCAATCACTGGGTATCGATATTAAGGGTATGGAGGACAGCGGCGCACTGACTATTGCATGGCAACCCACCACAGAGGGCCTCCTGGATGGTTTGGGCGCACGACTACTGAATCTCGTTGAAGAAAAGGGCATCAAGCGTCTGTTTATCGATAGCCTGAGCGGTATGACGCGAGTCTCGACAAATCCGGCGCGGATTGCTGACTTCTTCAGTGCACTGATGAACGAGCTGCGATCCAGGGGCGTTACCGTATTTGCCTCTTGGGAAATGCGCGATCTTTTCGGCTCCGAGGTCAGCGCGCCGAACTCTGACCTGTCCAGCATCGTCGACAATCTCATGCTCATGCGGTTCTCTGAGAATCAATCTGAACTTAGCAGGACGCTTTCCATTCTTAAAATACGAGACAGCTCCTACGATCCTTCGCGATTTGAGGTCGTGATCCGTGGTCAAGACGTTTTCCTGAAAAAGGCTTTAAGACATGAACCTTCAGTCCTCACTGAGACATCGTCCGGTTCAAAATCTTAAGCCTTTGTGCGGGTTGAATTAAAATGGCCACCATTTTGGTCATCGACGACGAGTATTTGATCGCTGAAATTCTCAGCTTCGCGCTGGAGGATGAGGGGTACATGGTGGTAACTGCCAGCAATGGTCAGAAAGGGCTTGAGGTGCTGGATAGAGAGCGGCCTGCTTTGATCATTACGGACTTTATGATGCCAGTCATGGACGGCCTGGAATTCGCCACTGCCGTTCGAGCGCTGCCTTCGGCGAATCAATTGCCGATCATCCTGATGAGCGGAGCTCAGGCCCACATCGGTATGGAAAGATCGGATCTGTTTGATGCGGTTTTGGCAAAGCCATTCAACATCGATTTGATCATTGCCGAAGTTAAAAAACTACTAGACTCTGATTAGTAAGTGCCCCATGTGCATACCCAGAGCAACCTCAAGCCGGGCTCCCTTCTAGCCCGGCGGCAGCTTAGCGACTGGGATGAGCGCAATAGCTCATCTGCAACATAAGCGGCGTGAATATGATGGTTCGACGGTGAAGCGATTCAGATACCCGCAGCATTGAAACCACCTATAGAGCCTTGACGGGAGAGCGAGCCTGGGCGCTGCTACATCGACTTTACCGAGACGACGTCCACATACTTGTACTTCTTCCTAGCGGCCTTCACGGCCTCTTGTTCAGCAAGCAGCGAGCTCAACGTATCAGCCTCGTGAATCAACTCGGTCATTTTTCCCTCAAATTCGTTTCCAACCTTGAGAGTTACCTTCAGCCTAGGCGTAAATGCTTTTGCCACCCTTTTCTTTGCAGATGGAACAGCTGTTTGCTTCGCAGGCACTACTTCTGGCTCATGCTCCTGTACTTGAGGAGCAGATACCTGCTCTTCGGGGTGAGGCGCGCCGAATAGAGCACGACGCATTTCTTCTTCAGTTAATTCGGAGTTCATAGAACATCTCGAAGGGGGCGGTAATCAGCTCGACGTATTCTACTAGGATGGCTGCTCGAACGTGTCCTCTGGAAGCATACATGGCCACTGTGAGTTCGGGCTACGTGCTCAACATTTCAGCGTGGTGTTGGGCGTGCAAGCCTTCGGCAGTTTCTGCGGTTACCTATGAGATGTTTCATCTCTAGCCAGGATGTAAAATTCGTTTCAAATTTCCGAATAAAACTTCAGCGCCGCCCGGCGTTCAACTGACGTAGTAACTGAAGGATTGCACATGATTGCTCGTTGGCGTTGGGTAACGAATCAACTCACCAAACGGCTGTGGTTCAGAGCCTCCCTATTCTCCCTTCTAGGGGTAGCTACGGCACTGCTCGCTGTTGTATTCAAAGACTTTATTCCGGAGTCATTGCCTGCGCGCATCGGCGCAGATGCAGTAGACAAAATTCTGGGGATCATTGCCTCCAGCATGCTGGCCGTCACAACTTTCTCGTTGAGCACGATGGTCACCGCTTATGGGGCCGCGAGCAGCGGAGTGACACCTCGCGCTACCACCTTGGTAATGGAAGACACGACGACCCAAAATGCCCTTGCCACGTTTATAGGCTCATTCTTGTTTAGCCTGGTGGGGATCATCGCGTTGAGCACGGGTGCTTATGGCACGCAAGGTCGGGTTTTGCTGTTCGCAGTAACGATAATTGTGGTCATCCTGATCGTTTACACCCTCCTGCGCTGGATCGATCACCTGTCAAAGCTCGGAAGGGTTGGGGAAACCATCGACCGTGTCGAGAAGGCTGCGATAGAGGCAATCACTCAACGAGTTCAGTGGCCTTACTTGGGCGGTTCAGCTTACCCGAAAGATCTGTCGCTATCTCTCGGCGCAATAACCGTCAAAAGTGAGCTGACAGGTTACGTGCAACATATTGATGTAAGCGCACTCGGAGCTTTCGCGCAGGACGATCAAGTACAGATTTATCTGGAGGTGCTTCCGGGGACATTTGTGCACGAGGGAATGCCACTCGTTCACATTGTGAGCTTGGGCAACACGATGGCCGGTGATATAGATACTGCAAGAGAGAGGATTCTTGCGACCCTAACCATCGGCGTTAGTCGAACCTTTGAAAATGATCCACGCTTCGGGCTTTGTGTGCTCTCGGAAATCGCTTCTCGCGCCTTATCGCCTGCAGTGAACGACCCTGGGACAGCCATCGATGTCATTGGCCGGGGAGTGAGGACTCTAACTTGCTGGAGCAAGCCTCCCGTCTCTGGCTCGCAAATAGACCACGGTTGTAAACAGGTATTTCTCCGAGGATTGACGGTTGACGACCTGTTCGATGATTTTTTTGCCCCGATCAGCAGGGACGGTGCAGCTTTGCTGGAAGTTAACGTGCGCCTGTTGAAAGCCCTCATTAGTCTCGCTGAAATAGACCCAGCGATCTTTAAAGATGCCTGCGACAGGCACGTGGATCTTCTGATCACTCGTGCAGAGACCACCTTAGCGCTGCAGCATGAGAAGGATCAACTGAGCTCACTGGCTAAAACGATCACGCGGTAGGCTTATTGAGTTGGATTCTTCTGCTTAGTGGCCGCTTCTGCACTCTCGAGAAAGCCTCGCGCCAATTGCTGATACAACTCAGGGCCCATTCTTGAACTGATAGCCTTGGCAATCAAAGCGACGGCCATGAGACTGATCACCATACTGTGGCTGTCAATCATCTCCATCACAATGATCGCGGAGGTGATTGGCGACTGAGTAACGGCAGCCAGAAATCCGACCATGCAGAGTGCAATAGTGGGCTGAGCGGCCAGATGGAATAGCTCTGCGGTATTGGCGCTGACTGCGGCCACTACAGTGAGCGAAGGGGCGAAAATACCTCCTGGAATACCAGAGAAGTAGGTCACTACGGTCGCTAGGAAGCGAGTAATGGGGGCGTGCCACGGCAGGACTATATCGGATGCGATGACCTTAGAGGTAATGCCGTATCCACTACCGAACGACATTCCGCCGCTCAACCAACCTAAGATGGCGACGACCAATCCACAGATGCCGGCAAACCACACCGGGTGTAGTCGCCGCCAAGGGCGTATTGAATGCTGCCGAATACCCACTGCACCTCCCGCCAGAATGAGATTCTCACTGCGTAAGATTTGCGCATCGGGCAACCAGCGGTGAAAAAAGTGCATGATGGATGCCGCAACCTGCACTGAGGTGCGCTCACGCCCCGCCGGAAAGCCGCCTATTAACGCTTGAGCTCCAAAGCTTGTCTTGGCGAAAGCAATGCGCAGTGAAACCAATCCGTTAACGGGCTTACCTTGATGCGCAAGTCGTTTAGCTGCGATTGCCTGAGAAACTCCGCTGCCTTGGGCGCCAACGAAAAGGCGCGTTGTCAGCCAAACTACGAGCATGCAGATCAGTGGGGTATAGATAAGAGGAGGCCACGCTCGCTCGGCGGTACGTTGAGCAAACTGCGCCATGACGATTTCGGTCAGCCTTGCAAAAGCCACCAGCAGCATGCCGGCAATTTTTTTCCGCAATCCATGACGCACCCCAAGTGCGCCGACGCATGGAGGCGAATGCTAAGCTTTAGTCTGTTGCTATTGTGGCTGCCTGACTCGACCTTTCCCGCTGCAAATGGCTTTAGACAAAATTATAAGTTTTGCAGGTTCTCTGTTGTCACCACGATGGCTAAATGCCATATTTTGCTCTGTCGACTTATCATGCTCAGGCGGTTTCTATGGATGATTTTGAGCTTGGAAGTGATCAGGCCTCGGAAATAGCCGGACAAGTTCGAACTGATCGATTGCAGCAGTTATTTCGGCAATCCGGTGCAGCTGTTTTCGGTAGTTATATGGCGGCCGTCATTCTTTGCTGGCTATGTTGGGATCGGTTTGATCACGCTGTGGTTGTTGGCTGGATAGCCTTACTGACAGCGTCGACGTTACTGCGTATTTCGATGTTCATCGGCTATTTTGTGCCCAGATCAGTGAGCGTACGCCAGTCCGGTGGGAAAGCAGGTACTGGTGTACGCTTGTATTGTCCGCCGGGATTTGGGGGGCTGGGGCGTTGGCGGTTATACCGGCCGACGATCTTTTAGCCCAAGCGATGGTTATGCTGTTTACGGTCGGGATGTCTGTTAGTGCTGTGTCATGTTACTCGGCTTATAGGAACATGACGATCGTCTCGATGGGACTGGTTTTGTTGCCGTGTTCAACGTGGCTTCTGTTTCAGCCTTCAACCCTTCAGGTCGGCATGGCCCTGTCTGTTTTTGTGTTTGTATCGTTTGTAGCCAGTGCCACAGGCAAGATGTCAGGAGCGCTAGAAACTGCTTTTCGCTTGACCCGAGAGCTGGAACTGGAAAACAGGTTATCTGTCAGGGCCGCTCGAACAGATGAGCTGACAGGCCTCAAGAATCGTCGCGCCTTTTTCGATGAGGCTCATAAGCTGTATCTAGAATGTAAGGGCAAGGG
Source organism: Pseudomonas sp. P42 (assembly GCF_017973755.1). NCBI lineage: Bacteria > Pseudomonadati > Pseudomonadota > Gammaproteobacteria > Pseudomonadales > Pseudomonadaceae > Pseudomonas > Pseudomonas sp. P42. The sequence continues at coordinate 322,160 of NZ_JACOPU010000006.1, forward strand.
ATCAATCGTGTGTGTGGTGATGCTTGATATGGATCATTTCAAGCACATCAACGATTCGTACGGTCATCAAATTGGAGATCAAGTGCTGCGGCAGGTGGGGGCGGCCATCAGTGCTTCAATCCGCGAGACTGACGTTCATGGCAGGCTCGGTGGCGAAGAGTTCGCTATATTGCTTCCTGACACGGCCCTTGATGTCGCAATGAGTATTGCGCAAGAGTTGATTCAGACCATCGCCGAACTCAAAGCTGAACCTGTTGAACGAATAACTGCCAGCCTTGGTGTAGCGTCATCGGCTTTCACTGACGAGAGCCTCTACAGCTTGATGAACTCTGCCGACAAAGCGTTGTACAAGGCGAAATTTTATGGACGCAATCAAATTGCTGTCGCTGAATAGCTGACTCGCGCTTTCTGCACATCCCCTTCTCACAAACAAGTTCTGCGCGAAAAGGTGGTGTTGCTCACAGATGTGTTCAGCAGAATTGTCCTCCCGCGCCACTGAAGGTCAACTGCCTACACTAGCAATTTGAAAAAAAACGACCGCATTAACTCATCGAAAACGGCCTGCATAGCAGGCCGCAAAACGGTTAAGTCTCAATGTTTGAAAGCTTGGAGAGTCTGTTACCTACAGCGAAGCTGTAATTTCCATCACTCTTGTGGGTAAGCTCACCGCGTAGACGGGAAAATACTGTTGAGTAATTTGAATCTGTATGCGGTGATTCTCAACAATCTCAAAAGACGTTTTTGATGTAGTCTTGAGGTACAAACCACATCGAGAACTTCCATGTCTAAACTTGCAGAATTTCGTCAGCTCGAAAAACACCTTGCGGAACAGCTTCAAGCCCTCGAAGCTCTTAAAGGCGATGCAGGTCTTCAAAAAGAAATTGATTTCGAAAAGAAGCTGCGCGATTTGCTCGCAAAATACGGCTACAGCCTCAAGGACGTGATCAACCTGCTAGATCCACAAGCAGGTCGTCGCGCTCCAGTAGCCGAGTCCAAAGTGGGCAGTCGCAAGCCTCGCCAGTTGAAGGTTTATAAAAACCCTCACACAGGCGAAGTCGTAGAAACCAAGGGGGGTAATCACAAAACACTGAAAGAGTGGAAAGCTGAGCACGGCTCTGCGACTGTTGAGTCTTGGCTCAATAAGTAATCTTAGATTGAACGATAAAGGGGACTTAATGGCCCTTTTTTAATTCAACCTTTGCTGCGCCGGCAGCGCTCCGAGCAGTAGCGAACTTCATACCAGCAGCTTACCCATTTCTTCCTCCATATGAAGGGAAGGCCGCAGGTCATGCAGGTTTTGACTGGCAGAGCACTCTTTTTCACAATGAATCACATTCATCAATGCCCTGGACGTCTTGGCAGCGCGCGTGGTTGCCTTGTGGGTCAAGATTAGTCCGCTGGTTTAGCATCGTGACCTCACATAAAACGTAAAAATTTATCTTCCGACAGCCTGGCTCCCAGGCGCAATCACTGACACTGGGTAGATCGCTGTGAATGCGCCGGCATCGACGCTCAGCGCCCTGCAATCAACCCCATACACCTGCGCGAGATTTTCTGGGGTTAATGTGGTTCTCGTTGGGCCGCAGCAATGCACGATGCCCTGATCAAGCATGAGCGTGTCGTCGGCGTATCGACTGGCCAGATTCATGTCATGGAAGATCGCCAGCGTGACGATTTTGTGCGTGCGTGTGTACTCGCTTACGGCATCAAGAATCTGCAATTGATTGGCTAGATCCAATGCCGATGTGGGCTCGTCCAGCAGGAGCAATTGCGGACTGCGAACGAGCGCAAGGGCTAGGGAAATCATCTGTCGTTCGCCCCCGGAAAGTCGCCCTGGCTGGCTCTCGGCGAAACGTTGCAATCCAAGTAGCTCAAGCAGTTCAGCAGGCTTGAATCGCGCCTCTGCGTTGGTCTTCCAACTGCGCGCCTTGCCTTGCTGTGCGAGTAGCAAGAGCTCGTAGGTAGATAGTCGTACATCAAGATGTGCGAGATGGAGTTTGTGCCCAAATTTGCTCTCAATGACGCTCAGATTCCGGGGGTTCTGGACGGTTTGTCCAGGCAAGCACTTGAGAGCTAAGTGACGAAATTCGAAGTGGCATTCACGGCTCAGCTCGGGGCTGAATACGGAATACGGCAAGTCATAGCAAAGTGCTGGTTCGACGCTATTGCTCCAGCATTAATTTGCGCCAGGCTATTATTGGAGGTGTTGGCAATGCAGGTTTGGAATGCAGCTCAATTTTTCTAGGCTGTGAAACTGGGTTAATAAAGGGCATTTCTGATGAGTGTTTTTCACGTATAACTAAGCCAGACGTTTCGTCCGGGAGGCTGGTTGAATTAGCGATTAATGAGTCGACGGTGCATATTTGACCTTCACCTTCACCTTCACCTTCACCTTCACCTTGAGCTGATTCAGGGGGCAGCACGGATTTACGTGTATTAAAATTATCGACAGTCATTACCCTAATTTCCTAGCCTGCTCGCATACGTCTATCTGAAAACGATATGAACCCTCGTCCCGAGCTCCAGTTATCGAGTGTCAGTTGTAGTCATATGAGCTTGATGATCACTTTCCCTTTGGCTCTGCCCCGTTCGACATAGCTCAATGCCTCAGCCGTGGACTCAAACGGGAAGGTTTGATCTATCACAGGTGTGATAGCTCCGGACTCGACAAGCGCATTGATTTTGTTCAATTGAGCACCGCTCGCGCGCATGAACACGAACGAATACCTGACGTCCTTTTTGCGAGCTTCTCTGCGTATACCACTGCTCAACAAACGCATTACCCAACCCAGTCCCCAGAACAGCTTTTGCTCCTGTGCGAACTCTGCTGTCGGAGGCCCCGAGATGGAGATGAGCTGGCCACCAGGCTTCAGAATTCTGAGTGATTTTTCCAGCTCGACAGGGCCGAGGCTGTTCAATACGACGTCGTAGTCGCGCAGGACTTCTTCGAAGTTCTGCTGCTTGTAGTCGATGACAACGTCCGCACCTAACGCTTTAACCCAATCCACGTTAATTGTGCTGGTCGTGGTCGCGACGAAAGCGCCCAGATGTTTTGCAAGCTGGATGGCAATTGTGCCGACGCCACCGGAACCTGCCTGGATAAAGACTTTTTGCCCTTTCTTCAGCCGGGCTGTTTCAACCAGCACCTGCCAGGCAGTCAGCGCAACCAAGGGTAGGGCAGCCGCTTCTTCCATGCTGGTATTTTTGGGTTTCAGCGCGAGGGCGCTTTCCTCAATCGCGATGAGCTCAGCAAAGCTTCCTATATGCGCCTGGGGAGGGCGGGTATAGACCTCATCACCGGGTTTGAATTTGCTCACGCCGGGCCCTACGCGAACGACGACGCCTGCTAAGTCGTTTCCCATAATCAGCGGGAATTTGTACGGCAGGATCAGTTTGAATTCACCTTTGCTGATCTTCGAATCCAGCACGTTGACGCTGCTGGCATGCACCTTAACCAGGACGTCGTTGTTTCCTGGTTCCGGTTCAGGCACCTCGCCAATACGTCCATGACTCTTGCCGTAACGGTCGATCAGGAAAGCTTTCATGATTCAGTTCTCATGGATTCAGTGGGATGGCAGCCTGCGCAATTCAGAGGCTACTTAAAGGCGATCCGAACGTGTTCAGGCATTCAAAAAAGCCGTCGCTCTCGTCACAAAATCAGAATGGTATTGGAAGATGCCGCCGTGACCCGCGTCGGGGTAAATGATCAGTTGCGAATTTGAAATACGGTTTGCCAACTCGGCAGAGTTCACAGTGGGAACCATGATGTCGTTATCGCCGTTTACAATCAGCGTGGGTATCTGGATCCGGCTGAGATCCTGAGGCTGTTGCCGGCCCCAGGCTTGAATCGCCTTTAGCTGCCGCATGAAGGCGGTAGGCGTTGGATTCTTGTCCCGGTCTTTCTTACGTTCCTTCAGTTGATCTAGAAAATCCGTGGCAGCTTTTTGTCCATCGGCTGTACCGGTGAAGAAAAGGTAAAACTTCGGGTCGCGCAATGTCACAAGCCCCTTAAGCATCAACGGCCACGACACAGACCACACCTTGTCGATACCTTGGCCGCTCGTCGGCCCGGTACCAGTCAGAATAAGTTTGCGCACTAGCTCAGGCGCTTTCATCGCGATGTCCTGTGCCACAAATCCACCCAATGAAAAACCCAGCAGGTCGACTTTTTTGAATCCAAGCGCGCGGATCACGGCGATTGCATCGTTCGCCATTTCACCAACGGTCAGAGGGGCGTTTCCACCCGATGCGCCGATTCCCCGGTAGTCAGTGGCAATGATCCGCCGAGTGCTGGCCAGTCCATCGACGATACGTGGGTCAAAGTTATCCAAGACCGCGCCCCAATGATTCAACAGAACGAGCGGCACCCCGTCTCTTGGCCCCAAGTCACGGTAGGCAAATGCTGTTCCTTCGACAGTCACCCGCAGGTTTGCCGCGCAGACGAACTGCGCCGGCGATCCAAGGTCACGATTTGTGGCTTCAACGATCATGTGCACACCATGCCCTGATGAGGGCGGATGAGTGAATTTAAGGCAATCTGCAGCAAGCGCCTTTACATCAAGGAATGCGTATCAGCGCCTGCAGCGTGACAATCACGCCTAGGCTTGATAGCGCTCGGCGACTACAGACTGGCGAATCTCTGAAAGCAAACCTTGGCGGGCAGCCTGCAACGCATCCCAACGGGCGGCGTCTTGTAACGGTGGAATGGTCACAGGCTCGCGACGATCAAAACCAACCAGTGCAGCATCGACCAGATCTTCCACGCCCATTACTTCGCTCAAGGTGTTGATGTCGATGCCTGCGCGCTCCCAGATTTCCGTGCGGGTGGCCGCAGGGAGAACAGCCTGCACGTAGACGCCTTTGGGCGAGAGTTCGAGGCTCAGCCCTTGGGATAGAAACAGCACAAACGCCTTGGTTGCACCGTAGACGCTCATGCCAAATTCCGGTGCCAGCCCCACCACGGAGCCAATGTTGATAATCGCGCCATTACCAGCGTGTGCAAGTCGTGGAGCGACTGCGCTGGCAAGTCGTACCAATGCGGTGGTATTGAGCGCGACCAGGTTGGCAACGCTGTCCGTGGATTGCTCGATGAAGCTGCCGGATTGGGCGGCGCCCGCATTATTTACCAAGATGCCGATACTGGTGTCATCACGCAGTCGAGCTTCGACGGTCGTCAAATCGGTGGTTTGAGTTAGATCAGCCTGGATCACATCAATGGCAACGCCGTGTTTCTCACGCAGACGGGAAGAAAGTGCTTCTAACCGGCCTTTGTCACGGGCGACCAACACCAGGTTGTGCCCACGTTGGGCAAAGCGCTCGGCGTAAGTCGAGCCAATGCCTGTCGAGGCGCCGGTAATCAGGACGGTTTCAGGGATGCTCATAAATAGATGCTCTTGAATGGTTGGCGATCAGCGATTTGGTTTTGCAACTGTTCAGCCCTGCGCGGAGCTGGATTCGGCAAGCGTCGGGTAGTCGATGTAGCCCGCTGCACCGCCGCCATACAGAGTGGTCGGATCAAATGCGGCTAACGAAGCATCGGACTTGAGTCGTTCCACCAAATCAGGGTTGCCAATAAACGGACGACCGAAGGCGATCAAATCAGCCTTATCGTCGTTGAGTCGGGAGGCCGCAAGGTTCAGGTCATAGCCGTTGTTGGCGATGTAGGTATTTTTGAAGCGATGGCGCAGGGAGCCAAAATCGAAAGGGGCGACGTCGCGAGGGCCACCCGTTGCACCTTCAACCACGTGCAGATAAGCCAGGTCAAAGGCATCAAGCTGATCGACAACGTAATCAAATTGCTGCTGCGGATCACTGCTTGAAACACCATTGGCAGGTGATACTGGGGAAATACGAATTCCCGTTCGATCAGCACCGATCTCGTCCACCACTGCAGCAGTGACCTCGAGCAGTAAGCGAGCACGGTTTTCAACCGAGCCACCGTAGGCATCAGTGCGAATGTTGGAGCCGTCCTTGAGGAACTGATCCAACAAATAGCCGTTTGCGCCGTGGATCTCTACGCCGTCAAATCCCGCAGCGATGGCGTTTGTCGCCGCTCGGCGAAAGTCATTTACAATCCCAGGCAACTCTTCGATATCAAGAGCCCGTGGGGCTGAGACATCTGCGAAGCTGTTGTTGACGAATACCTTCGTCGCGGCTTGCAGGGCAGAAGGTGCTACCGGAGCGGCGCCGTTTTCCTGAAGGTCGACGTGAGATACGCGCCCGACATGCCACAGTTGCAAGAAAATGCGTCCCCCTTTGGCATGAACGGCCTCGGTGACGGTACGCCATCCCTCTATCTGCGCCTGCGTATAAATCCCTGGCGTGTCTTGATAGCCCTGACCTTGCTGTGAGATCTGAGTAGCCTCGGAAATCAGCAGGCCTGCAGACGCCCTCTGACTGTAATAAGTGGCAGCGAATTCGCTCGGAATAAAGCCTTCCCCAGCTCGGTTTCGCGTCAGTGGCGCCATTACGATTCTGTTGGAAAGCGTCAGCGAGCCAAGGGTGTAGGGCTCAAACAAGGTCTTGTCGTTCATGTCGATTCCATACGTGTTGATCAGTGACGGCGATCTGCGCCGTGTTGGCAAAGGCGTGCGGGAGCTGATTTATGATGTCGGTCACAATCAAAGCTGTCAACGATTTTGATTATGATCGACATCAGAGTATAGTCAGGCCATTGTTTAAGAGGCATAAGGCGAGAAATGAAGATCACCAAGACGCAATCAATCGCCAACCGAGCTCACATTGTGGAGACGGCTTCAGAGCTATTTCGTGAGCGTGGCTACGATGGTGTGGGTGTGGCGGAGCTGATGGCGACTGCCGGTTTTACCCAAGGGGGCTTTTACAAGCACTTCGGTTCCAAGGCTGATTTGATGGCCGAGGCAGCTGAAAATAGTCTTTCAAAATCGCTCTCGAGTACCTGCAATCTCGACATTCCTGGATTTGTAAATCTGTACGTGTCTAGGGATCACCGAGACGGCAGGGGAGTGGGTTGCACGATGGCAGCCCTGTGTGGCGACGCCGCCCGTCAGTCAGATGATTTGAAGGCGACCTTTGCCAGTGGAGTTGAAAATACGCTTGCAGCACTCGAGGAAAAGTACACATTGGGACTGGATGTGACGAAGCGAGAGGCTCGAGCGAAAATGATCGACCTGCTGGCCCATGCTATTGGCGCGGTCATGCTGTCGCGTGCGTGTCCGGATGACTCCTCCCTCGCTGATGAAATACTGGAGACTTGTCGTGCTGAGATAATGACGTCATTACCATCGAGTAAAAAAAGTAGCGCATGAGTGGCTGACCGATACAACCCCGAGATGTCATCGAAACAGGACGTTAGGTCTCGCAGTTTTAAGTGACGGAAGGATGAATGGCGTCTAAACCGTTGAGTCTTGGCTGTGACTCATCCGGTAGGCTGGTCGAGTTAATGATCAGTGGAAACGGCACCGATTTTTGAATATGGAGATAGATCTAGTCACCAAATATCTCATCGAGCTCCGTTTCAGCACGACCCAAGGATTTCATCGTGATGTTTCCAGCGTCATTTTCACCGACATGCCATAGTACAAACTTCGGGAGGTTTAGCCAGGCCGTTGGCTGTGTCACCACAGGATAAGCTGAGCGGGTTTCGTAGGTGGCGGCGCCATTTATTATCGATACCAGAGCAATACTGTGGGCTGTTGCATATTTTATTGCTCCGGATTGAAACCCCGTGGTGGTGAACAACATCCCTTTATGAGCGCCGACGGATCTCACCTTGTCGTGCAGTTCTTGAACCAACTCCCGCTCGACCGCGTTCCGGTATTTTTTGCACTCAATCAGCACGATGAATTCGGCCCCTGCAAAAGCTTGGAATTTCGCCAGCACGTCGATCTGGTAGGTAGAGTCGTAGGCCTCGACCTTAACGTCGTGCTTGATCTCCAGCGATTTCAGTTCACCTCCCTGTTTGAGGATCCAGTCCCTGACCAAGAGCTCGAATTCAGTGGCGGTAATTTCGAGATTGGGATTCGCCATTGGTGGGAACATTTGTCGTCCTTAAACTGAGAGCTTGCCCGTTCGGCTTTAGCTAGCCGGGAGGGTTCCTGCATCAACTGCTGCTGTGAGGTTACTGCGAGGTAAGCCAAACTTCCATTTTTCCTAACCTGCCCACCTCGAAAACAACAAGCTGAGCAAAAGGCACGTGAAGCTGGTGAGATTGCTGCGAAGCAAATTTCGCGCGCGGCCTGGAGCACATTGGCGATGCTTCTGTTGGGGGCGGCTCTGAGCCTCTTTGTTGGTCGCATGGCTTTGACCAAACGTAGCATTCCTACAGCTTGATATAGAAAAGAGATAGGAGGGCGGCAGGGACGTCGCTTTTCCTTTGTTTTGGGCGGGGAGCTGAAAGCTCTGCTACGCAGCTCATCAAAATTGAACTAATCACCTAGGGACGATGCCCGAGGTGTTCGTGATGGCCTATTAGCTCTTATTCGAGAGACGCCATGCGCGCCGCAAATTCTTCGAACTGCATGTAGCCAATAAAAGCCAGTTGGCGGAGCAAGCGTTGCAGTCAATCGTCGGTCTGTACGAGGTCGAGTGACATGCCAGGGAAATGAGCGAAGAAGATCGTTGGCGATAAGCCAAGACACAGCGGGGCGCATCGCTGAAAAGCTGCATGAGTGGGTGCTGGCCCAGCTTGAACTTGTGCCTGAGGGTTCGGCCACGGCTAGAGCTCTGGATTACAGCCTCAAACGCTGGGTAGCGCTAACGCGCTACTTGGAAGATGGTTCTGTGCCCATCGACAACTGCCAGATCGAGAATTTGATCCGGCCGTGCGCGCTCTGACGGTCTAACTGGTTGTCTGCGGGATCGCTGCGCATCAACGGGCATGATCCGTATGCTTATGTTAAAGGATGTGCTGGCGCGGCTGCCGACGCAGCGGGCGAGTGAAATCCATGATCTAATACCTCACGTATGGAGGGGATTCGAATAGGACTGTCTATACTTTGCAGATCTGACCCAGCATCAAACTGGTGAGGTAAACATGGAAGTACGGCCTATCAAACTTAACGATCTCCACGCGTTTTACCCCGTCTTTTGTGAGGTGAGTGCGGATTCCACGCGCACTTGGACACCCATTCCACGAACACTTGGATAGCGATTCCACGCTGATTTGGACACGAGCACTTGGACAGTGATTTCTCACTGATCCGACCCACGCTCAGGCAGGCGGCAACGCAGGACTATTCACTACCATCGGCCTCTTTTATCGAAGTGAAGAGGTCGTCGTGGAGCGTATATCCATGCGTAAAATCCGAGAGGTACTACGCCTAAAGTTCGACGCCGGCCTGTCCGCGCGCAAGATCGCCGCCAGCCTGCGCATCAGCAGCGGCAGTGCCGGCAATTACCTGCACTGTTTCAACGCTTGCGGGCTGACTTGGCCGACATCATTGTCGGACGCCGAGCTGGAGCGATGCCTGTTTCCGCCAGCACCAACAGTTCCCAGCGATCAAAGGCCGATGCCTGATTGGGCTTGGGCGCATGCCGAGCTGCGCGCCCCGGCGTGACTCTGGCTCTCCTCTGGCAAGAGTACCGACTCGCCCATCCGCAAGGCTTTCAATACAGCTGGTTCTGCTAGCACTACCGGCTCTGGGCCGCCAAGGTCGACGTGGTCATGCGCCAGGAACATCGCGCCGGCGAAAAGCTGTTCGTCGATTACGCGGGTCAGACCGTCCCGATCATCGACCGGCGAACCGGAGAGATCCGCCAGGCCCAGATCTTCGTCGCCGTCCTCGGCGCCTCCAGCTACACCTTCGCCGAGGCGCCTGGTCGCAGAAACTGCCCGACTGGCTGGGCTCGCACGCCCGCTGTTTTGCTTTTTTCGGCGGCACCGTACAGATCCTGGTGCCCGAAATCTGCGCAGTGGCGTGACCAAGGCGCACCGTTACGAGCCCGATATCAACCCCAGCTACCGCGATCTGGCCGAGCACTACGGCGTCGCCGTATTGCCCGCTCGCTCACGAAAACCCAAGGACAAAGCCAAGGTCGAAGTCGGTGTTCAAGTGGTCGAGCGCTGGATCCTGGCGGTGCTGCGCAATCGTCAGTTCTTTTCGCTGGGTGAACTCAACATTGCCATCGGACTGCTGCTGGATCGCCTCAACCAAAAGCCCTTCAAAAAGCTGCCCGGCTCACGCCGCTCGGCCTTCGAGACCATCGACCAACCGGCGTTGCAACCGCTACCAGAACACCCTTACATCTACGCCGAGTGGAAAAAGGTGCGGGTGCACATCGACTACCACGTCGATGTCGACGGTCACTTCTACTCGGTGCCATACCAACTGGTGAAGCACCAACTCGAAGTGCGACTCACGGCCCAGACCGTCGAGTGCTTCCACGCCAACCAGCGTGTGGCCAGCCACCTGCGCTCGCCGCACAAAGGCCGCCACACTACCCACACCGAGCACATGCCCAAAAGTCACCGCGAGCACGCCGAATGGACACCGCAACGGCTGATCCGCTGGGCAGAGCAAACCGGGCCGAACACGGCTGGCGTTATCGCCTACATCCTCGAGCGCTGAATCCATCCGCAGCACGGCTTCTGCGCCTGCCTGGGGATCCTGCGCCTGAACAAACAGCACGGCGAAGCGCGGCTGGAAGCCGCGTGCCAGCGTGCGCTGGCACTGGGCGCATGCAGTTACAAGAGCCTGGAATCGATCCTGCGCCAACGGCTGGAACGCCTGCCGCTGGCTCAGCAAACCCTGCCGCTGCTGCCCCGACGAGCACATCAACCTGCGCGGCCCCGGCTACTACCACTGACCTGAAAAAGGAGCACGAACATGCTGCCCAACCCGACCCTCGACAAGCTACAAACCCTGCGCCTGCACGGCATGATCAAGGCGCTTGGCGAACAACACGCAACGTCTGACATCAACGATCTCAGCTTCGACGAGCGCTTGGGCCTGATGGTCGACCGCGAGCTGACCGAGCGCGAAGACGCCCGCCTGACGACTCGCCTCAAAGCCGCCCGACTACGCCACAACGCCTGCCTGGAAGACATCGACTACCGTAGCCCGCGCGGCCTGGACAAGGCGCTGATCCTGCAACTGGGCAGCGGTCAGTGGCTGCGCGACGGCCTGAACCTGATCATCGGCGGCCCAACCGGCGCAGGCAAAACTTGGCTCGCCTGCGCGCTGGCCCACAAAGCCTGCCGCGACGGTTACAGCGTGCGCTATCTGCGGCTGCCGCGCTTGATGGAAGAACTAGGCCTGGCCCACGGCGACGGGCGCTTCGCGAAACTGATGGCGGGTCATGCCAAGACCGACTTGCTGATCCTGGACGACTGGGGCCTGGCGCCGTTTACCGCAGCGCAACGGCGCGACATGATCGAACTACTGGACGACCGCTACGGCAACCGCTCGACGCTGGTGACCGGCCAGATGCCGGTGGACAAATGGCATGCACTGATCGGCGATCCGACCTTGGGCGACGCGATCCTCGACCGGCTGGTGCATAACGCTTATCGGATCGAACTGAAGGGCGAATCGATGCGCAGACGCGCAACGAAATTGACGACGGCAGGGACTTCAGACTAACAATGCAAACCTGCGTCGCTGCGCTCCGACTGCCTGCCCAAGTGGATGTGGATCATGTGTCCAAGTGAACGTGGAACGAGTGTCCAAATGATCGTGGGCTGAGTGTCCAAGTGTCGTGGAATCCGCAAGGTGAGCGCTGAGGGTCGTTACTCGGCACGGCCAAGCCCGCCACTATTCAAGTAATAGAACGTGCGTTAGCGCAGGTGTTGGAAAATCATTGGCCGGTATATGTGAACGAGCATGGCCGTCGGCTCAGCTGAAGCCTATCCAGATAGTTTTTGCCCGCCAGGCGGAAGCGAATCGATTGGAGTTCTGGGAATGCAGGGAAAGCGAGAGTACCGCCGGAGTGGTTATGGATTTGCTTTAACTTTAGCGGTGATAAGACATTGTCGGGGGAGGTGGTTTCAACTCTGTCGACCGCAGTGTTTTCAGGTCAAACACGGCAGCCAGATCACTTTACAAAAAGCTCGGTTTCACGTGGGTCGAAGATCTCCCGCCTTGCAAACTTACATGCGGTACAGTTGAGCAGCCATCAAAATGCGGCTTGCACTCTGATTGCAAGGTTGTTGGCAGACACCGCGAAACCATTGACAACGTGTGACGCCGACCGCGCAGTGCGCAAGCTCGTTCGCTGGCCGCTTACCTTCCTCAGCGCTCATAAATCATCTCCATACAAATCAAGACTGGCTTCTGCTTGCGGATTTCGCCGTGCCGATACTCAAATAAGGAAGTGGGTGGAGCGAGCAATGGCCAAGATAGTTGATAGGGCCGCCGAGTAAGCTGTAGGTTAGAATTGCACGCAACGAACTAGAATCCATGGAGCATGATCCATATGCTCATTTGAAATGATATTAATCAGCAGAAGCCCGACTGTAGGTGCGGGCAGGTCAGCCCACCCAGCCTACTGCTTTCTTAGGGATCACCTCAGACTCATCCAGCTTGGAGGCAAACATGCTGACAGCCTCTACAGCATCACTTGTGCCCGTACGGATTTGCAGAATCACCATTCCCGCTTGGTCAGCAAGCGAGACTCCTCTCTGGGCACCTTCGTGGGTGGCATTCATGCTAGCGACTGCTTCTCTGGTCTCAGATAGAATTTTACCGATCATTTCAGCAATCTCAGTCGTGGAACGACTTGTTCGGCCCGCCAACTGACGTACCTCATCGGCCACAACTGCAAAGCCGCGTCCTTGGTCGCCCGCCCGGGCTGCCTCAATTGCTGCGTTGAGCGCCAGTAGGTTGGTCTGATCAGCGATGCCCCGTATCGTGTTAACGATGGCCGTGATCTGCTCTGAGCGATCTCCTAGCTGGCCGACCAATCGTGCGGAAGATTCAATATGATCCGCTATGAGTCGCATTTCTCTGGCGGTTTGCTGAATAACTTCAGCACCTTGTTCGGCGACTTTTTCGGTTTCTGCAGAAATATGATAGGCACGTGAGGCACTGCGGGAGTCCTCTTCAAATTTCTCTACCCGCTCCGTGATGTCGCTGGCAAATTTGACTATCTTCGCCAGTTTTCCTTCTGCGTCATAGACTGGGTTGTAAGTTGCCTCCAGCCATACGACGCGTCCATGCTTGCCAATCCGCTTGAATTGTCCGCTAAAATACTCGCCAGAGTTCAACCGCCTCCAAAAATCTGCATATTCGTTGCTGTTTACCAGTTCAGTATCGCAGAACATTCTATGTTGTTTACCTTTGAGATCGCTATGAGCGTATCCCATGGTGCTCAGAAAATTTTCATTGGCATTGAGAATGTTACCTTTCAGATCAAATTGGATGACCGCCATGGCGCGATCCAATGCTGCGAGCTTGCTGCTAGCTTCAGAATCGTTGATGACCTTCTGGGTTACGTTAAAGGCGTATTTTACAATTTTGCCTACCTTTCCCTCTCGATCCAGAATTGGGTTGTAACTGGCCTCAAGCCATATCGTTTGTCCTTTCGCGTTCACGCGCTGAAACGTTCCCGATATGAATTTACCTGCCCGTAGTTGGTTCCAAAACTCAGCATACTCCGGATGGAGGACGAGCGAGGGTTTGCAAAAATCCCGGTGTGAGATGCCGGTGACCTGATCAGCACGGTATCCCATCACCGTGAGGAAATTGTCGTTCGCGCGAATCACCTTACCATCGAGACCAAGCTCGACGATGGCCATTGAAACATCCATTGCGGAAATTAACCCTTTATATTCAGAGACTTCTACAGATTTTGACGCGAGCTTTTTCTTGATATTTGAGTTGAACATGCCGTAACCTCTCGTTGGTTTTTTCCTATATCTGATATCGGCCGTAATTAAGAATCCTTTATAGGCGCTGTCAGGCTTACCGTAGAAGTGACTTTGGCGTCGGGGCCAGGAAGGTTGGTTGGCCGGATGCTTAGTGCGCCAGTTAAAGCTGGCGGAGGATAGTCGGTGAAAGTTCGATACTGGTAAGAAATGGCGAATCAACCAGACCCCGATTCATACATGTTGCACCGTGAGGTGCAGGGTGAAGCGTTGGGCGATGGGGGCCGCGTATTTGAAGCGGACGCGATCACCCTTATCGTAAGGATTTCCATGCGCCAACGAAGCTCTTACTCGAAGCGTATGAATCCGGCCATCACGCCTCGCATGATTAAACCGGTTGCCACTTATGCGGCAGCAACTTATCTCGCTCGCCCGCTGCGTCGGCAGGCGCGTGAGCAGGTCATTCAAATAAGCATATGGATCATACCCATTCAGTCGCGAAGACTGAATCAAACTCGTGATCGCCGCCGCCCGTTTGCCACTGCGCAGCGATCAGGCGAAGAGTCAGTTCTTGCGCCCAAGAGCCCATGGCCGGATCTGGTTGTCGGGTAGTCAGACGCGGTTACCCGCGTCCAACCCCGTAAGAACCGTGCATGCGAGTTTCCCAGCACACGGCTCAAGCCTCTACAAAGGCACTTTTAAGTACCCGGCTATACCTCTTTGAAATTGGCGTACTGCTGATCTCTGGGGCAACGTAGATGGTAGATCTCAAGATTGACTGCGGCGTCCGTCCCGCCGTCGCCCAACTTTACGATGTGGCGACTATGCCACGGCGTATCTTTGGTAACAGGCTTATGACAAACAGAACATAGGCCGCCTTGCTGTCGTCAAACGCGATACAGCTTCGCTCGTCCCTTCGTTGATTTGAGCATTTTCTTGCCCCATCGGAACTCGAAATACTCATCCCAATTGGGATCATGCGGGTTGGCAACAGCCTTGATCTTGATGTGCCGCACTATCGGCGTGTCCGATTCCTTCAGTAAGGTGTATTCCCTTACCTTACCGTCTGCGTATTTTTCAGCGGTGGTGAACACCCACCGGCGCGATCCTCGGACTTTGAAATACCTGTCCTTGACCCACCGGGTTCCTTTGCGCGGATGCCGTCTCACCGCCCAGCGCCAAAGCATTGTCCAGACTTCGCTGTCTACCTGATCGAAGACTTTCTTGGCGACCACGTGGCTTTGATAGTTTGCCCATCCCCGTAAAATTGGGTTAAGCAGCCCGATCAAATTGACCTGCTTGATCGCCTTGTTGGTCTTGATCACTTCCCGGAGCTTGGCAAGGTGAGCCCTGATGTTCGCTTTCGATGGCTTGATCAGGAGCTTGCCGTTGTACTTGCGCAAGTTCCATCCGAGGAAGTCGAACCCGTCCCCTATGTGCGTTATTTTGGTTTTTTCCGGAGAGAGGACAAGTCCACGTTCTGCCAGAAATTCAACCACGGCGGGCCTGACTTCATTCTCAAGCCAGCCTTTCGAACAGCCAGTGATGATGAAGTCATCTGCATAACGCACCACGCGCATCTTTCGGCCTGTCCACTTTGCATTGGGAAATTTCTTTGCCAGCATCGCTTCCAAACCATCCAGCGTCATGTTGGCCAACACCGGAGAAATGATGCCTCCATGCGGGGTTCCGGTGTGGTTAGGGAATAGCTCATTCTGGTAGACGTAACCGGCTTTGAGCCATTTCTGTAAAATCGCTTTATCCATGGGGATGTTGGCGATCAACCAGTCATGGCTGATATTGTCGAAACAGCCTTGAATGTCGCCCTCTAACACCCACTCCGCGTTTGCTTTTCGTGACAGCACACCAAAGCACTGTGCGGCGGCATCCGCAGTTGAGCGTTCCGGCCTGAACCCATAACAGTTCGGATCGGCAGTGGTTTCTGCTATCGGTTCCAGAGCCAGCAAATGGAGCGCCTGCATGGCCCGGCATTTCATCGCGGGAATTCCGAGAGGTCTCGTCTTGCCGTTTTTCTTCGGAATAAGCACTCTCCGAAGCGGAAGCGGCGAGTAGCCTCGCCGCCTCAATGACGCTATCGCACCGATCTTGGCTCCTGGTGTATTCCAAGTGACCTTGTCCACACCGGGGGTGTTCTTGCCTTTGTTTTCAGACACCCGTTTCACGGCCAATGCCTTGCCGCTAAACGAGTGAGTCAGCAGCCATTGCAGAGCTTTCGACTTATTATGCCTGCCGTCTTGTACAGCCTTCACAATACGCGCTTGCAGCCCTCTTATTCGACGTTGAGCGTCGGCCCAGTTGATGCCGTCCCACGACGTGCCGGAAGGTGCACACGCCAATGCTACTGCGTTCATTTACTCTCCTTCCGTTGAAAGGGTTCTACCTACTCTCTTGTGAAGAGAGACCATGAGGACGTCTGCCCGCTTTCGCGTGAAGTGATGTTTCAACTTCTATCCAGCCCGTTACAGGGTGGCGTTCGCTTTTTCCTCGTTCCTTCGCCCGCACCGCCATGGGCAGTTCTTACAAACGGCTTTCCCTCACGGGGGCGATACGGGATTTCCACGTTCCGCTTATTGAAGTACGTCGGGTTAGGTGCCTGCTATCGACCGGGAGGCATGTGGGTCACGAACGCGCGTGCAGAAAAACGCTGTTCCCACCTCCGCTACCTTTTGGTTCGAGCGTATAAGCCATTTCCGCTCGTTCAACTTAACGACCTTTACGCAGGTTCACATGCGTTCACCATACCGACTATCTAGCCCTTGTCCGGCCATGGCTGCCAGAAGGGTGCGCCTCTCACGATTAGTGCCCCGCACCTTGCGGTGCCTCGTCACATTTGAATGAGCCCCATGAAAGACAGGACACCGTTTCCCCCTTACGATAAGGGATAGGCAAACGGTTATGTTTATGACTAATAGCAACGATAAGAGTGGTGAGCTTTTGGGCCAGGAGCGGCGTCGTCGCTGGAGCCCAGAGCAGAAACTGGCCATGGTTCGAGAGAGCCTTGAGCCAGGACAAAGCGTTTCAGTGGTGGCTCGGCGCAACGGCATCAATGCCAACCAGCTGTTCCTGTGGCGCAAGCTGTATCAGGACGGCAGCCTGTCGGCGGTCAGTGTCGGTGAGGCCGTGGAGCCTGCCTCCGAGCTGAGCGATGCGCTCAAGCAGATCCGTGAACTGCAACGGATGCTGGGCAAGAAGACGATGGAAGCGGAAATCCTCAAAGAGGCCGTGGAGATCGCCCGGTCGCGAAAATGGATTGCGCACTCACCCTTGTTGCCGGGGGACGACCAGTGAAGCTGGTCAGCGAATGTCTCGGTGTAGCGCGCTCGCAATTAACGGTTCGAATCAAGCAATCGGTATCGCCCAAAGTACGGCGACGCAGGCCTGTGGACGATGCTGATCTGGTAGTTGAAATCCAGCAACAGGTCAGCGAGCTTCCCAGCTACGGCTACCGCCGCGTCTGGGGATTACTGCGTCGCGCTCGTGAAACCCAGTCACTACCGGCGATCAATGTGAAGCGGGTTTACCGGGTCATGCGTGATCACAACTTGCTGCTGGAGCGCCGGATCAAACAGCCCGGGGTGCCGCGTCGGCACGAAGGCCGTATTGCGGTGGAGACCAGCGATACGCGTTGGTGCTCGGACGGCTTTGAGTTCCGTTGCGAGGACGGCGCCAAACTGAGCGTGACCTTCGCCCTGGACTGCTGTGATCGCGAAGCTATCGGCTGGGTCGCCAGCCCGACCGGGTACAGTGGCGATGATATCCGCGACTTGATGCTGGAAAGCGTGGAGAAGCGCTTTGGCGACCAACTGCCCACCACACCGGTGCAATGGCTAAGCGATAACGGCTCGGCGTACACCGCCGAACAGACGCGCCTGTTTGCTCGGCAGATAGGTTTGCAACCGGTGACCACCCCGGTACGCAGCCCGCAGAGCAACGGCATGGCCGAGAGCTTCGTGAAGATGATCAAGCGCGATTACGTGGGGCATATGCCCAAACCGGATCGGGAAACGGCGTTGCGCAACCTGGCAATTGCCTTCGAACACTACAACGAGCAGCATCCGCACAGCGCCTTGAACTATCGCTTGCCGAGGGAGTTCAGGCGCTTGACAGCCGCATCAATTTAACGGGGAGTAGGTGTCCGGTTTTGTAGGGGCAAATCCAACATTGTCGAAAGCGCTCTTGATTCAGCCTTCTAGATTCACCCGGTGACACGGGTGGTTCCCTCCAAGGGGAACAACTTCTGTAAGCGACTTCGTGTCGCACCTCCGCCCAATTATTATCAATTGGAACCGCCCCATCATCGATGGTAGCGCGACAGCTCTGCCCAGCGTTTGAGGCTGTAATCGAGTGCTCTGCTGATAGCCGACCCTTTGGGCACAACATCACACTGCGCGATCATCCAGGCATGCAACCTATCCATCACCGGTACGGCTGTTTCTTGCCGTATTCGGCGCCGTAAATTCGGCTGCAGGTCGCGCACTTCGCTCTCGACTTCGTACAACAACTGGATGTAGCGCAGGGCCTGCTCGGCGATCTGGCTCTTGTTAGTTGCGTGCAACTCGAAGAACTTGCGCCGGGCATGGGCCATGCAGCCGATCTCGGTCACGCCGAGTTCGAAGCTGGCCTTGGAACCGCCAAAATCATCGCAGACCAACTTGCCTTTCCAGCCTTGCAGGAAGTTACGAGCATGCTCGCCGGCGCGGCTGGGGCTGAAGTCGTAGACGACAGCGGCTGTCTCGCAGAACTGGCTGGTGGCATACGCGCAAACATAAGAACGGTGAGTTTTTTTCGAGCCTGGAGCAAGCATTTGCACGGGTGTTTCATCCGCGTGCATGACCTGTTGCCCGATCACTACGTCCCCAAGGCATCGACCAGGGGCTGCAACTGCACGCCTGTCATGCCAACCCACTGAGCCAACGTGGAGCGTGGAATCGCCAAGCCGGCACGACCAAAAATCGATTCCTGACGGTAAAGCGGAAGATGGTCAGCGAACTTCGCAATCATGACGTGAGCAAGTAACCCGGCCGTCGGGATGCCCTTGTCGATGACCTGCGCCGGCACCGGCGCCTGGATCAGCGTTTCGCAGTCATCGCAAACCCACTTGCCACGAACATGGCGCTCAACGGTAAACAAGCCCGGCGTGTAGTCCAGCTTTTCACTGATATTTTCACCGATGCGCCTCAGTGCGCAGCCGCATGCCGGCTCGTGATGGATCAACGTGAGTGGGAATTCTGCCGGCAATGCCGTGCGCTTCGGCTTTTGCTTTTCCTCGGTCGCCGCTGGTGCTATTTGCAACGCCTGAAGCTCTGCCTCAGTCGCCGCGATATCAGAATCGATCAGGTCATCAAGCAGGCTGCCCTGATCAGGACTCATCTGCTCGCTGCGCTTGGCAAACTTCAAACGCTTGAGCTGTGCGATCTCGTGGTTCAGCTTCTCGATCACCGTTTGATCGCGGTTGATCTTCTTGCCCATGGTCTCGACTTGCGACAGCAATTGCGCAGCGAACGCACGCAGTTGGTCGGGAGTCATTTGATCGAGATTAGGCGAGGAAGTCATGCTTTGGATTTTACCAAAGCAGACCGTCTGCGACAGCAAACCAAGATGCTAATTACAGTTTCTAAAGCACCGTGATTGCACCGCCAGCGCCAATCCGTTGCCAAGGTAGGCCAAGCAACATGGCCTGAAGTTGCTCTGTATCCAACTGCAATTCACTGCCTTGCCGAACACCTGGCCAATGGTATTTAACTCGGTTCAAGCGACGTGCCGCCAGCAATACGCCAATCCCATCGTGTACCAGCACTTTGACCCGAGTCGCGCGGCGATCGGCAAACAGATAGGCGCAGTGCGGCTTCGCCGCACCGAACACCGCGATCACTCTGGCCAGCGCCGTTTCAGTTCCGGCGCGCATGTCCATGGGCTCGGTGGCAACCCAGATTATGTCGATGCGGATCATCGCAAAAGGTCTCGAAGGAATGCAGCACAGGCAGCAGCATTATCGGTTGGCCAGATCACTTTGACGGTGCCGCGCGGGTGCAGAATCTCAATGCTGATATTCGCTGAGGATCCGTGGGCTGTTTCGTGTATAGGCAACGGGATGAATGCAGGTTGGAGGGCCGTGCTTTTCTGCGCTTGCACCCGAATCCATTTGTGGACGAGGTTCGCGTTGAGGCTATGGCTGAGGGCAACGCTGGCAATCGAAGCGCCGGGTTGGACACACTCTTGAATGACCCTGGCCTTGAAGGATTTGGAATACGAACGGCGTGTCGGCTGCATGAAATACCCGCTTAAAACGCTAGAACTGGTGTCCACTTAAATTAAGTGCACACCATGTCCGGGCTTTGCGGGGTCGGGTAGATGACTTGGTCGGACGCATACAAGTCCACAGACTCACGGTGCTCTCTATCGCATGGGCGCGCCGTGGGCGTTCATTTCACTGCGAGTGTTTCGCGACGAATCGGTACTTCGGTAAGGTTCAATACGCAGACCGAGCGGAATTTGATTTCGGACGTAACGGTTCAAACAATTTGCGTCAGCAATGTCGTGGCGTGCCTGATACCTTTTTCACGAAAAATACTGCCGAGATCGACCACTTCGGCGTGGATAAAGGTGATGTCGTGAATGCCAATAAACAACAGTAACTGACGTAGGTATGGCTCTTGGTGATCCGAAGTGTCATCAGTATGAATTCCGCCTCGGGCGGTTAAAACGACTGCGCGCTTGCCAGTCAACACTCCTTGAGGGCGTGCGTGGGTGTATTTGAACGTTACGCCAGCCCTGATCACATGGTCTAGCCAAGCTTTAAGCGTGCTGGAGATAGTGAAGTTATACATCGGCAAGGCTATGACTAACACGTCGGCGGTCAAGAGTTCGCTGGTCAGTTCGTTGGATCGTTCTAAGCAAACCTGCTCATTTTCGCTACGCTGTCCAGCTGGCTTCATCCAGCCACCGATCAAGTTTGCGTCCATGTGGGGTATAGGATTGAGCGCCACGTCACGAATGATGATCTGATCTGTTGGATTGGCAGTTCGCCATTGGTTGATAAATTGTTGGGTAAGTTGGCGATATACTGATTCCTGTTGGAGGGCGCTGCTTTCGATGATTAGAACACTGGACATGATTTTTTATTCTCTATCGGCTTGAGTCGATACGGTAGAGATTAGTCGTTTTCACATCCTATAAGAGCGCAAAAAAACCGTTGTTAATAATCTAGAAATTCGTTCTGCAGTTGTCCAGGCTGCGCGGATTCAGGAGAAATTCACCTGACGATTAACGACTTATTGCCGAAGAACTCGGCAACAACGCCAACGCGACACCCCTCCCAGTACACCCGCCAGCGAAGCAATGATCGGAACGCTTAACTGAAGAGTGGCGGCTTGCTGAGAGCTGATGTGCTTAGCAGTGCTGTACCACAGCGCATAGCCGCAACCTGATGCAAGCACGCCAGATGCAACGGCAAACATCACTCCAGGAAGGCTCATATTGAGGCCACTTCCGAAAACGGTTGCTGGAGTCAGTAAAAGCAAAAAGGGGAGAGCTCTCGAAAAATTACCGGCGGTCTCCGCCAGTGGATTCACAGCTGACTTTCCGAGCAGCGAATAGGCTCCCCAAGCTACTCCTGAGATTGTCATTAGCAATGCGCTACCCAGCGGCGGAGAATTGGCGCTGGGCAACAACAATATAAGCAACCCGCAGGATGCCACCAGCATGCCGATCACCACTTTCTTCTGAAAGCGTTCACCTTGCGCCCATGAAAAAATGAACATGGTGACCTGAACCGCACCGAACAAAATCAGGGCTCCCATTCCTGCGCCTAGCTGAACGTAAGCGATAGAGAATAGATAGGCGTACAGGAAGAGTGAAATACCTCCTTTCCAGCTTCCACGGATAGTGGTTTGAGGGGTGCGAAGTTTGATCAGCAGCAGTAGAAAAAAGCCGCCGCTGAGCAACCGAATCGCCGTAAAAGACTCAGGATCGATTTGACCCTCCATCAACGCCTGCCGACAAAAGATCGAGTTTGCCGCGAATGCCACCAGGCATAGGATCAATTGGATTATCAAGCGTGGGCGGCTTATGAGGTCTCTATTCGTGATCGTAGTTATTGTCATTTCCTAGAGCCAAAGGATAGAAAAACTTTATCGGTTAAAAGGATCATTACTAGGGTGAAGCATTAAGTATGAGGATATATCCATACTCTTCCAGATTCTGAGTTGCTCACAACAAAGTTTTTCTACGTCGATAGGATTTTTGAGCAGCGCTCCAGCTACGCGGCGTGTTTTCACGGGGCTAGCCATCTGGATTCGGTTTCAGGAATCTGTTTCTCGTGTTGAAGTCAGTTTTTTGAACTGAGCGGAGATTGTCGAATTTGGGGGGCAGATAGTGAGATTCGAGTGAAAAATTTAAGGTATGCCACATAGCGGGCTTGCCTATTGCGGGCCTGGGAGTCCAGGTTGTGGGGGCTAAATGGGGAGTGCTGAAAAAAAGACTAGGACTGAGATACCGGCTGGTCAGCCTCCGCGAGCAGCCAGTTTCGAAAAGCTTCCACTTTAAGTAGATCACTGCACTCAGGGCGGTAAACGATGTAATAAGCCTGAGTCAAAGGGCAGTCCACGCCTTTGTCGGCAAACGGTCGTATCAGACGACCTGCTGCCAAATCGTCCTTGACCATGACGCTTCGGGCGAGCGCCAGGCCTTGCCCATCTATCGCTGCCTGTAGAACCGAAGCTGAGTTGTTGATTCGCAATCCATGGTCTGAATTTACCTGCGTGAACCCAGAAGCGTCCAACCACATACGCCATGTGGGATAGTCGCGGTCGTTGGCCATTGATAGGTCATGAATTAGCGTACAGCGTTCCAATGCCTTTGGCGTAAGTCTTCCCTTCTTCAGGCGGGCGAAGTCCGGGGCGCACACAGGGAACATAACTTCATCCATCAGATGCACAGCTGTAAGCCCTGGCCATTTCCCCGCGCCGTACCTTACACCCACATCGATACGCTCAATCTGGAAGTCCACGGATCGAGCGTTCGTATCCAATAGAACGTCTAGCCCCGGATATTTCTGTTGAAATCGTTCAATTCGTGGCAGTAACCATTTTGATGCGAAGGCCGGACTTACCGTCACCGTGAGCCCCGCATGCACGCTTGAGTCTTTCAGGCGACTCAATCCGATAGATAAGCGATCAAACCCTTCTCGGATATCAGGTAGGGCAGTCCGTGCTACGTCAGTCAGCATCAGGCGAGCAGTCCCGCTGCTTGCACGCATGAATAAGGCAATGCCCAGCCATGACTCCAGGTTTCGAACTTGCTGCCCTACGGCAGCGGGCGTGACGTTCAGCTCGGCAGCGGCTGATGAAAAGCTCTGGTGTCGTGCCGCTGCTTCGAAAGCTCGCAATGCATTGAGGTATGCGGGAGTCGTCATTGATAGTTTTTCTGTCTCATCAGCGAAAATTTATGGGTCGTCAGATAGGGCGCTTTTCTTCAGGATGTATGCAAAGCCAGTAATCGACACTGCGTATCAGCGGACTTAACACCATACGCCGTCCATCATCCGAAACTCCACCCCGGAGATTAAAGCATGCAAAGTTTTTCTAACAAGGTAGCCATCATTACTGGAGGCAGCTCGGGTATCGGTAAAGAAGTCGCGAAACGTCTTGTTCAGGCGGGCGCTCTCGTCGTGGTCGGTGGTCGAGATGCTGACAAGCTTGCTCAAGCCGCATTGGAAATCGATGCGTCAGGCAAAATGGTACGCGCTTACGCAGGGGACATCGCACAGCCAGCTACAGCACAAGCCCTGGTTGATGCCGCAGTCAACAACTTTGGTGGGGTAGATATCCTCATCAACAACGCAGGCATCTTCAATCCCAAACCATTTCTTGAGGTAAGTCCGGAGGAGTACGACTCCTTCCTAGATATCATTTTGAAAGGCAAATTCTTCATGGCTCAGGCTGCGGCTAAAGCCATGCAGAAGCGTGGAGGAGGGGTAATCGTGCAAACAGGCTCCCTCTGGGCAATCCAAGCCGTCGGTGCTACTCCGTCCGCAGCCTACTCCGCAGCAAACGCCGGGGTGCATGCGCTGACACGGAATCTTGCACTAGAACTCGCTGGTTCCAACATACGCATTAACACTGTTGCACCTGCGGTGGTCGAGACGCCGGTTTATGGAACGTTCATGGACGCAGCTCAGGTTGCAAAGGTACTGCCGACGTTCAACGCTTTTCATCCGCTCGGGCGTAATGGTCAGCCAGCAGATGTAGCCCAGGCGATTCTGTTCCTTGCTTCAGATGAGGCGTCTTGGATTACCGGGACGGTATTGCCGGTCGACGGTGGCGTGACTGCCGGTCGTCCTTAATCAGCAGGGATAAAGTGGCATCTACTGGAATGAGCATATCCTCGAACTACAGGGAGTGATTCATCGACTCTCAAAGCTGTAAACGGTCGCTTGGCCCGACTCGACGTTTCATATGGGCCAAGAGAGCTGCCCCATTACTTGATTTCAGCAATGCTCTTCATCGCTTGCCAACCATGGGTAATGCCTCCACCAGCACGAAGGGCGGTCGCCCCCATGATTGCCTCAGCCACATCTTGCTTCGACGCCCCCGCACTGATAGCTCGCTTGGCATGGTCGGCAATGCAGTAGGAACACTGTGTAGTGACGGCTACTCCCACGGCGATCAGTTCCCGTGTGGCTAGGTTAAGGCTACCGATATCCTTATCGAATACAGCTTTATCAAAATTGAAAAAAGCCGCGACCATCTCGGGGGCGGCGTCTTGCAGGTCGTGCATGTAGTTTGCGTCAGCTTGATGGTTGTGCATTTCGGGGTACCTTTGAGTTTGCTGTTAAGGAATGGAGGCAAATTCGAAGCTTTTCACTGCTAATTTGATGCGGGCTTCATGCGGTGGCCAGACTCGAATACGTGGAGCCCCTGCCGCGTCAGCGCTCTGCCGGCGGGTGTTTGCGGCTCATATGCGGCGAGACAGGAGAGGCGCTCGGCTGCACGTTGGTTGAGCCAATCGGCTGATCGCCCCTTCTTACCCATCTCTTTTAGATCTGAGTAGAGTGCTCTGATAATTCTTCGCTGCAGCCATGTGTGTTTAGGCGGCCCTAGCAGATCGAATCCTGCATAGAGCAAGCCGAGGCCGGCTGTGATTCCCAATCCAGTGGACAGGCACTGATCGATTGCGAATGTCATGTAATTGCTGGGCTGAACAAGCACTGCCAGGGTGAGGCAGAAACCTAGACCGTATGGCGCGAGAGATGGTGAAGCCATGCTCATCAGGCCCAGAAAAAGAGGTGCCGAAATCACCAGAATCAACATCTCGAAATCGCTAGAACCCTGCGCAAGCGAACTGAGTACAAACAGGATAGCGACAGGGATGGCGATCAAGGCTCCCCCGAGTAACTTGGCGGTTGCCACGCGTGGCACTGGGTGTGAGGAGAATGCCTGGGAGAGCAGGACAGGTAGCACGATCATCATGATGAGTGCGGCTTGTTGGCCTGACAAAATCCATACCCCGATAGCGCTTAGGAAAACAAGAGAGCTTCGCAACGCTTATCTCAGTCCGACGAGCCAGTCACGATGTCGATTGAACCGTGGAAAGCGCTGCGTCCCGTGCGATCTGTCATCGATTGAGTCGCAGCCCCCACGCATCGCTGAAAGTGCGTCGGATACTTTATTCAGGCTCTCTGTCTCCAACGAGCCGCAGCCAGGAGCGTGTTGATCGACGAAGCGGGCCAGCATGCCCGGTAACCTCTTTGGGTTATCACCTACTATGCGCTCGATGGTTTGCCCCCATGCAACGATGGTCAAGGCGTTGCTGGCGGTGAGTAGGGCTGCATCGACATTGCTTGCCAGCTCATAGCGCCCCGCATTGACGTCATCGTTTATGGATGTGGACAAGGCGATGATTTCTATGCGCTGCTGATGTACAGCTGTTGGATTTGATTGAGCCTGAAGAATCGCCGAGACGTGGGTGAGGCTCAAATCCCGCAGGCGACTCATACTCGCCTCCAGCACCTTCAAGGGATAAAGCAGGACGCTGGCTAGGATGGCACTGCTGGCTCCGACCAGAACTTCGCTCAACCGAGCGCGAACCACCATAAAGATTGATCCGCTGCTGGTGTTTGCAGGATCGGCCATGGCAAAAAGTACAATCAGGATCGCGGTGACACTCACTAATGAAGTTGCGAATACAAAATTGACATGCCGCATGGTCGAAGCGATTGCAGACGTGACGGCAACGCACAGCGCGAGTGCTCCAATAGCTAACACAGGATATGGCGTCAAATTGTCCAGGATCAGTACCGCTATAACGGCGCCGACCATTGATCCCATAATAAGACATGCCGCTTTTTCGATGACTAATCCGGCCTCGGGCCGAGCCTGGAGCATCATCGACGCCACCATCGCCCAGAATGGCTTGTCCAGATTCAGGCTCATTGAAATCGCAAGAGCGAGCACAACGGCAGAAAGCCCCTTGCCAGCGAACACTATGCTGCGCAAGTCAGGCGTAAAGTAGTGCTTCAGTGCGTCTCTCATGGACTGCCACTCTCAGTGGCGCGCTGGTGAATCCTCACCGATGCGCTCATGCCAGCGATCAAGCGGGTGCTCTCACTGTTCGCCTCCAGTTTTATGTCGACCGGTATGCGTTGCGCCAGTCGCACCCAGTTGAATGCCTGCTGTACATGAGGCAGCAACATTGGATCGGCTTGTGTGTTGGTGTTGGCGACACCTTTGGCGATGCTTAGGACACGGCCAGTAATCGACGGCCCTCCGGTCATAAATGAGACATCGGCCAAGTCCCCCTCACGGATGTCCAGGAGCTTGGTTTCCTCGAAGTAAGCCGTCACGTAGAACGAGTCGTTTTTGATGAGTGAGAAGGCGGGCGAACCCTGGGCTACGTAGTTACCTTCCTGCAGTCTGACGTTGGTGATCGTACCGTCAGCTGGCGCAATCACGGATGTGCGGACGAGGTTGATCCTCGCCGTTTCCCACTGCGCCTTGTTGATCTCATATTGGGATTTGGCCAGCAAGACTTGGGAATGGGCGTTATCCAAATCCTCAGCGCTGATGGCGTTGATCTTGGCCAATGGAACACGGCGGCGCTCCAGAAGTGCTGCAAGCTCCCACGCATGCTTTGCGTATTCCATCTTGGCTT
Organism: Pseudomonas sp. P42; assembly: GCF_017973755.1. Classification (NCBI taxonomy): domain Bacteria; kingdom Pseudomonadati; phylum Pseudomonadota; class Gammaproteobacteria; order Pseudomonadales; family Pseudomonadaceae; genus Pseudomonas; species Pseudomonas sp. P42. The sequence continues at coordinate 349,113 of NZ_JACOPU010000006.1, forward strand.
TCGACTCGTTCACAAGGGAGAGATAGCGGGCGCGATCAATCTCAAAAAGCAGATCCCCTTTTTTTACCGCCTGGTTATCTCTCACTTCAAGCTTGGTTACCCAACCCGCCACATCGGGTGCCACGACCACGACATCGGCGCGAACTCGCCCGTCCCGCGTCCATGGCGAGACTTTGTAGTGGTTCCATGTCCACGAGCCTGCCAGCACGGCAAAGCTGGCGATCAGTAGCGTCACACAAACCCGTATTGTCGAATTCATTTCCACCCCCCCATCTAGAAAGGCGAGTGCGGTGGCGATGTAGCAGACGAATAGGGAGAGCCCCAGCCATGAACGCTTCCAAATCCATTTCTGTATTACCCAATTCGGAATGAGCAGGTGAGTAATCCAGGTCAGGGATGCCGCAGCGCCAACGCAGATCACCATAGGGGTAATCAACAGGCCTGCGACTGAAAGTTCACGCAACATCGTCAGCCTCACAATTCAACTGTATCGCAATGCGGTAACTGTATCGCGAATATGCGTTGTATCGCAATATGGTACAGTGACCGAAATACTGGAGGTGTCGATGGACGAGCGTGTTCAAACAGTGGGCAGCGATGAGCGTAGTGGAGGTATTCAGGTCATTGCCCGCGCGGCAAAAATTCTGAATATATTGGGAAGAAGCGCTGGCGGTATGAGTTTGGGCGAAATAGCTCAAGCTGTGGATTTGCCTCGTTCAACGGTGCAACGCATCGTAGGGGCGCTCGAAGAGCAGGGAATGATCCGTACTGAAGGCGCTGGCGGAATCAGCCTTGGCGCGGGTTTGTTGAGGCTCGTCGCGAACGCCCATGTTGACCGTATGACCGTCGTTCGCCCTTGGCTGCATAAGCTGAGCGAGAGGGTTCAAGAAACGGTTGTCTTTTCTAGACCTGCCGGCATCCAACTGATCGTTGAGGATCGTGTAGTTGCTGATCGTGAGTTGCAGGTGATGCCACGCCTTGGCCAACTGGATACGCCGCTCTATGGAACGTCTGCTGGACGGGCTCTTCTGGCTTTAGACCAAGATGAGGATGTGAAGGCTTTGTTTGCAGCTGAAAGCGCTACCAGGGAGAACAGATCGGAATTCCAGACTCTTTTTAATCAACTGGCCGATATTCGGAAAACAGGGCTTTCAAGCGATCACGGTGAACTCATCGAGGGCATCACCACCACAGCAGTCGCGCTGGATACCGTTTTAGGCCGTTTCGCAATCTCAATGCCCATTCCTACATTGCGCTTTGAAAAAAATCGCAGCGTTTACGTTGAGGAGTTATTGAGCTGCAGGCAAGGGTTGCTCAAAGAGATAGGTATAGAGGGCTAACGCGCGAACGGAGAGTTCTGAGAGGTCAGCCTAACTGATCCCGAGGCCATGGAAGTGTGGAGCGTCGCCGCCGTCATCAGCTTATTTATGCGTTTACGATGAAAGCCATGGGCCCCAATGGGCCCCGGCAAGTTGAGTCGTCACGCGGTCAGGCCGAGAGGTAATCTTCCACCGACTTGACGGTGGCGTAACCGAACTCGAACGCTGCCATCATAGTGGCATGTGCGTGAGCAGCAGGAACGTTAACACCACCAAATGTGAGATCCAGGGTGGCGCAGGCGTCATGCAGCACCGTAACGGGGTAGCCCATGTCTGCCGCCGCGCGCACTACGGCATCGATGCACATGTGGCTCATTGCGCCTATCACCACGAGTTCCTGAATGCCAACGGCTTCCAGTTGCTCTTTTAGATCAGTTTCCCTGAAAGCGTTGATGTGTTTTTTTACAATCACAGGCTCTTGGCCTTCGGGCGCAACCATGGGCTGGATTTGCGCGCCGTTCGAGCCCTTGACGAAGATTGGAGCGCCCTCATCGTTGGACTCATGCCGTATGTGAAAAACCGGGGTACCTGTATCGCGCGAGTGGCTGATCACTCGGACAGCATTCGTTACAGCATTCACGATGCCGTCTAACGGCAATTTGCCGGTGGGCAGGTACTCGTTTTGCAGATCAACTACTACTAGACCTCGTTTCATGAACGATCTCCGTTAAATTATTGAATGATATGGAGGTTAAGGCTGAGAACGGGGAGTAAAGAACCTGTCTTTACTCCGCCCAGGAAGGTTTAAATCAGAACTCCAGCGAAGCGCCGTCTTCCGGAATATCTACGCGACTCTCGATACCTTGCTCCTTAACATAGGCGCGCAGCGCTTCACGTGTCAGAGATGTATGGTTGATTGCGTTCATATGCACGGCGACTATCTTCGCGTTTTTTGCGGCTTGGGATGCGTGTAGGACATCGCCCTCACCCATGATGATTGCGCTATCGAAACCATTCACCTTTGCCTTCCCGGTATTGAGCACGATGATTTCGGGATGATACTTGTCAATGGTCTGATCTACTTCTTTACGCCAAATAGTGTCACCGGCAAGGTAAAGAGTTTTGTAGCCAGGTGCTTGAAACACAACGCCCATTGCCTCACCCAGAAGTTTCGCGAGGGGAGGCACGGCGTACATCTCATCGGTGCCGTGCTGACCACCTGCCTTAGTGATTTTGACTCCGCCAAACTCAGCTTCGTTAGTCAGAACCCGCACATTCTTGAAGCCTTGGGAGCGAACCAGTTTCGCGTCTTCGTCATCTTGAGTGAAAAGCGGAATGTCTTTAGGTAGCGCTTTCTGCGCGGCATCGTCCCAGTGGTCAAGATGTGTGTGTGTGAGGATGACGGCGTCTACGCCAGCGATTACCTCGGCAGGTGATTCAGTGAGATCGACCATTGGGTTGCGGAGATTGCTTCTGTAGGTATTTTCAAATCCAGGGTAGGTTCCTTTTTTCGCGAGCATCGGATCGATGAGAAACGTTGTGTCGCCGTAGGTGATTTTCACCGTTGCATTACGAATTTGCTGCAAGTCCACTTTGTGGGCTGCGGTCGGTGCGGACGAGACATTTGTAACCGCGAATACCCCTGTGCTGGCACCAGCGCAGGCGAGGCTGAGTACAAGAGGAAGCGTTCTAAAATTCATTGGATTGATCCTATTAATACATCGAGAGCACCATTCTTGCTCAGAGCTATGCATCGCAATAGTGGCCTGAATGACATATTTCGATATAATCGGGCCAGCGCGACTAGCGTAGGTATGATAGAGGTCGAGTGCAGTATCCACCTTCCAAGAGCATTCCTATGTATGCAGTTAACCGACAATCGGAGGCTTTCTGATGCAATCCATACGTGTCGCTGTTCTGGCTTTCGATGGAGTAAGTCTGTTCCATCTTTCCGTGCCAGGAATGGTGTTGGGGACGGCTAATCTCGCTTCTGGTGAACCTCATTACGAGGTCAGTTACTGCGCAGAGACGCCGGGAATGGTGACCAGCGACCAAGGCCTCGACCTAGCGGTTGCTCACGGCCTCGAACTGATGGAGGCATCTGATGTAATTGTCATTCCGGCCTGGGGCGATCAACTGGTCGCTGCATCTGTACAACTGGTGAAAGCGCTCCAGCTCGCCAATGCCCAAGGCAAGCACGTGGTGGGGTTATGTTTAGGCTCATTTGTCCTTGGAGATGCCGGGCTGCTTGATGGCAAGGAAGCAACCACTCACTGGGCAGCACGAGAGGAGTTTGCGCAACGTTTCCCGGCGGTTCGTTTCAGGCCCGAGGTGCTCTATGTCAGTGATGGCAATATCATCACCTCTGCTGGAACGGTGGCAGCAATCGATTGTTGCCTTCATCTGGTACGCCAAAGACTCGGTGCTGATGTGGCGAATCGTACCGCAAAGATGCTGGTGACACCGCCGCACAGGCTGGGCGGACAAGCTCAATACGTGGAGCATCCTGTGCCGCAATTATCCAGCAAGACTCATCTGTCTGATGTAATGGCGTGGGCCCGAACGAATCTTGACAGTGATCTCACCCTGGACGTCTTGGCGGATATGGCGAAGATGAGTAGACGCACTTTTACCCGGCGATTCAAGGAAGCCACGGGGAGTACCGTCTCAAGGTGGTTGAATGCAGAGCGCGTAGTCAGAGCCCAAGAGCTGTTAGAAACGACGGACTTACCTATCGAGTGTGTTGCTGGTAGGGCGGGTTTTGGAACGCCTTTGTCATTGAGGCAGCAATTCGGCGTTCATCTAGGAACATCACCTTCTGAGTATCGACGAATGTTTTTTCGCGAAATGAAGCCAGGATGAAAAGCGAGCGGCAGTGAGCACAGTGCCGAGCCATTCATCCAATCCGGCGCAAAGGTTTAATAATCACCCGGAGCTCAGGCATCAAAATTTCTGACAACCGCGAGTAGCGCCTGCAGTGGATGTAAGACGGCTACACCCTCCTGTCCTTTCAGTTGGCTTCGGCATAAATATCCGTCTGCCAATAACCGGCCAGAAACATTAAGTTTTTTAACAAGCGGCGCCCATGATTGCTTGTAGATCACTACAGAAGTGCCGGCATTTTTCGCCTCATGCCCATGCGCGCCAGACACGCCACAGCAACCGCTAGCTTGAACGCTTAGCTTCAGACCCATGCGCTCATAGACTTGCTGCCAAAGGCCAATGCTGTTTCGCTCATTTGTCTTTTCAGTACAGTGGGAAAGAAGTAATACGGGGCAACATCTTCTACGCTTTGAGCCTCTGGAAGCGCTCCGACGAGGCACTCCTGAGGTAATAATACGGTGGGTGCTTTGTCGCTTCCCATGGTCTTCGAATATTCCTGGCGATAAACCAGCGCCATCGCGGAATCGATTCCTAAAAGCGGTATTTCGTAGCGCTGAAGCTGTCCAAGAGCATGGCTGTTGAAATGAGCTGCTTTTTCAAACGCTTTGATGAAACCTTGTACCTGAAGCGGTTTAAGCGACGCTATCTACACTTATGCGTGAAACTACTGAAAAATAGAATGTCTTCTATCTTTATGCATTAAGCTCGAGTAATTTTTCAGTCGACGGTAATACATTCATAACTGCATAGCGCCAGGGCCAGGTGGCCCCGGCAACTATTTGGTTCAGAAGTCCAAAGTCACTCCGGTGTAAAGCGCCCGGCCATCACCTGGAGAATGCAGTGATGCTCGGGCGCCGTCCGGGTCGTACCAGACGTACTCGTAGTATCTATTCGTGAGATTCTTCAGCTGCAAGTCGACACTCACTGATTGCGTCACCTTATAGGTTGCGCCAAGGTTCATTAGCACGTAACCGCCGTAAGTCCCCTTCGTATTTTCCCGCTCAAGATAATAGTTAGTCTGGCCGTTCATCCAAGCGGTCAGCTGTAATGCGGGTGTCGCGTCATAGCTGATGCCGGCGTTATACAGATGATGCGGGATGTGGTCGATTTCCTGACCTTTGCTGTTTGGCAACGTGGCACTTGGCTGGAGAATTTTCGAATACTGCCAGGAGTAAGCCATCCAGATATTGGTGCGTTCATTCGGATACAGGTTCATCTGCAAGTCGTAACCCCAACGCCGTGTTTCACCGACATTATCGGATTCGCCGCTTGGGTCGTTCAGCCTGCGACTGACTTCCCCCGATGCCTCTTGCTGCCAATAGGCGACGCGCCCGTCCACCCAGCCAGCCGGCGTGAACTTGATCCCGGTTTCCCAGCCCTCGTTGATCGAGGGCGCCAGATCGGTATCACGGGGAGGGATCTTGTAAGCCGCCGCGCCCGTACCCACCTGAAAGGTGCGACCCCAGTTAGCGTAGAAACTTGCCACCTCCCACGGGGAATAGACCACGCTGATCTTCGGCTGCTTGATCAGGCCGTAGTCATTGATGTCGTAGTCCATGCCGGTCATTTCGTTGGTGAAGTCGCCGTGGATCTTATCGACCCGGTAGGCGGGTACAATCTTCAGAGACTCGAAAGGTTTTATCTCTGCCTGGATATAAGCGCCGTAAGTGTCGAAATCGAACTGCTGATCGCGGGTGGTAGCTAGACGCATACGGTCTCTAGTGCGATAGCGCTCACTTTTGTTTTGCTGCTGTTGTACGTCTGCACCACCTTCCAAGGCGAAGTCGTAAAGCCAGCTGATTTCCGGTCGCCAGGTCAAGGAGGTGAGGGCGCCATATTGCGTCTCGTAGGCGTCGCGCTCCTGCTGAGCGCTTGTACTCCAGTATTGTGTCCAGCGCCTGTCATCGAAGGTGTTGACGTAGGTCTTCGCTGACCAGGCGAGAGTCTCAGCCAAATCTGTATCGAAATGCACACTGACCTGGTTCATACGACGCGTACCCTTGTCAGTAGCGTTGAAGCTGTTTGTCATTTCCGGATGATGACGTGCATTCTCTTCACTTAGATAACCTGCCTCCTGAGCCTCCGTCTCGTAGTGACGAGCAATAAGGCCGATACGGTAGCTGTCATCGTCCGGCGTATAGAACCATTTGCCCGACATCGAGAACTTGTCTGCCTCGGCATGATCCCGATAGCCATCGGATTTTTGATAGGCGAAGAAGTAATTCTGAGTCCAGTTGCTGCCCTCAATACCCTTGGTAAGCTGTGCTTCTTGGGTATTGAAGCTGCCATAACGCAGACGCGCCTTGTTGTAGTCGCCACCCGTGCGGGTCAGCATATTGACGTTGCCAGCAATGTTGTTCAGGCCATACCGCGCATCACTGGTGCCACGCACCACCTCGATGCTGTCCAACTCCATGGGAAAAATCATGTCCATGTACGGCATGTTGCCGTCATTGCTGTTGCTTGGTATTCCGTCGATCAGCAATTTGACAGCATTCACTTCTCCTTCGCCGTTGAAGCCTCGGAAGGAAATTTTGCCGGAGGTGGTGCCTTGGTTGAACTCCGTGAGCATCACTCCGGGGGCTCGGCTGAACAGTTCCCAACTGTAGTTGACCGGCATCTTTTCGAGGATATCTCCCCCCAGGATATCCACTGAGCTGAGTACGCTGCTGGTTCTTAACGGGCCACTGGCCGTTCCCTGCACATTTACCGTGCCGAGAGTCAAAACCGAGTCTTCAACTTTAAGAGCGTCGGCCAACACGGAGCACAAGGGGCTCATTGCGAAGACACCAGCCGACATCAACGGCCACATGGAACGGGACACAGATAAACGCTTTGCAAGACGCAAAGTGATTGGAGCAGGCATAGCACGCACTTCCTGATGATCAAGAAACTTTAAGGGCGTTCAGCGTCCGTCGCAGGTCGCTAAAAGAATTTAAAGAGGGCAGCACCGCAGGTTTTCAGCGGTGTTGTGATCAGGCGAAAGGAGAGGCGCGTGGACTTAGACTGGGCCAACGAATCCTTGGATGCAGCGTCGGTAGTTCAGAATTTTCGAGTGCGGTATCGGGTGTGTATTGCGGTAGGAAATGGCGATAGTAATCAGAGGGTAATGCTGCCAATCCTGCATGCCCACAGCAGCAGTCGCCATGTTGCATGACAGGTTTCGATTGGGGTAACTGCAAGGCATCAATCACCTTGCCAAGATCTCTAGGAACGGCACTCGAATTCCCGCCCGAACAGAAACCGCCCCAAAGCATCAGGCTCACGTCCGGCGTCTGCATCGCACGACTCAGCGGCATGGCGAACAGGTTCAGCAAGACGGCCAGGCAGGCAATCCAGGGGCGGATGCGTTTCAACGAACTCATAAATGAAGTCGCCGCGAAGGGGCTGCTATTTAGCCCGCTTTAAAGAGTGAAGTAAATTTCCACGGGGTGCGCTATTTCGCCACAGGTCATATTGGATCGCAGGGAAGATGTTTGCGTCCAAACAAGACGCCTGCACCAACTGGTAAGCTCGCTCATCAACTTGTTGGATGATGGCTATGTCTCTACGCGCACTTCGAACACTGCTTGCTATTGCCCAACACGGTTCTTTCGTCAGAGCAGCGGACGCCGTGCATCTCACCCAGTCAGCGGTCAGCCTTCATGTTCGGTCGTTGGAGGAGGATTTCAACGCGCTCCTGTTTGACCGTTCACGACGGTTGCCGGTGTTAACGGATGCGGGCCATATCGCCGTGGAGCGCGCGAGAGAAATTCTAGCCTTGTACGACGGCATCTCCTCTGAGATCGGCGGCGACAGCGAGTTACGCGGCAGGCTTAGAATCGGCGCCATCCAAACAGCACTGGCAGGTGTTTTGCCCCTCGCACTGTCTGCATTGCGCGCCCAACATCCGCACCTGCGCATCACTGTTGCGTCGGGCATGTCTGCTGAGTTGGCCACGCGCGTGGAAGCGGGCGAGCTTGATGTTGCTATCACCACAGAACCGGTAAAACCACACCCTTATGGCCTGGCGAGCACGGTGCTTTACGAGGAAGGATTCTGGATCATCGCGCCGGTGTCACTCGCGCATGAGCACTTGCAGCTTCTTCTCAAAAGTCAGCCGTTCATTCGCTTTGATCGTCGTGCCTGGGCGGGTCGAACCATTGAGCGAGAGCTTCGCACTATGCGGATGCGGGTGCAGACCAGCATGGAGCTTGATAGCCAAGATGCGATTATCCAGATGGTTTCAAGCGGACTTGGAGTATCCATCATTCCTCTCGCTCAGCAACAAGTCGAAAGCCTGACAACACTCGCCTTTGAGCCGTTCGGCACGCCTCAAAAAACCAGGCGCGTAGTATTGCTGGAGCGCGAAGACCGTCCCCTTGGGCGACTGGCTTCAGCCTTGGCGAACGCCGTGAAAGCTTATTCTCCGCACGCCAAACCATGAGTGATACTTGTTGTTTGCTGAATTTTAAATCGTTTTTATTTTAGAGTCCGAATTCTTATCGTGGTGCCCATCCAGACGACTTCTTGAGGGCGACATGAGCACTCCACCTACCGCAAACAATCCCCAGCAGTCTCCTATCCTGATCATGGCAAAGCGAGCGGCGTTGATGCGAGCGCAGGGCAGGGATGTCATCGATCTGACATTGGGCGAGCCGGACTTCAACGCGCCGCCACACGTTCTTGTAGCTGCGCACGCGGCGCTCAGCGGTCGCCTGACCTACTCACCGTCGAACGGTATTGAGCCACTACGTCACGCGATCCGCATGCGCATGCGCATGAAAGACATTCGAAACCTCGATTATGCCGATGACCAAGTGACCGTCGGCTGTGGCGCCAAACAAATCATCTACAACGCTTTTCAAGCGACCCTCAAGAGTGGCGACGAGGTGATCGTTCCCGCGCCTTATTGGGCGAGCTATCCCGCCATGATCAAGATGTGCGGTGCGCGACCGCTGATTGTATCGACGACGAAGGAAGAAGGTTTTCGCCTCACCGCAGAGCATTTGGACGCAGCGTTTCGTCTGGCAAAGTCGCCCAAGTGGGTCGTCTTGAATGCGCCGGGCAATCCTTCCGGTTCGCTCTACTCGCGCAAGCAACTGTTGGCCATCGCCGAAGTGCTGCGTCGATACCCAGGGGTGATGGTGCTATCAGATGACATCTATTCAGAAATTCGTTACACGAATGATCCCTATCAGACATTGGCGGCGGTGGCGCCTGATTTGAGAGACCGTATTCTGATCGTGGATGGCGTGTCTAAAGTTTACGCAATGACCGGCTGGCGGGTGGGGTGGGGGTGTGGGCCAACGCCTCTGATCACGGCGATTAGCTCAGTTCAGTCACAGAACTGTACTCAGACCAGCACCCTGAGCCAGTTGGCTGCCGTGGCTGCGTTGACTGGGTCTCAGGCACTGGTGAAAGAGAGAAATGCTATTTATCGCCAGCGGCGTGATTCCGCTCTAAACGTCTTGGGGGCCTGCGAAGCGATTGATGTCGAGTGCCCGGAGGGTGCGTTTTACCTGCTGCCTCGAATCAGAACGATCAAAGATGATCAGGCTTTCGCGCTCATCCTACTCGAAGCAGGCGTAGCCACCGTTCCCGGTAGCGCTTTCGGGATGCCTGGGCATCTCAGGCTTTCATTCGCCACTGATGAGTCAATCCTGATCGCGGGCTGTGAACGGCTGGTGCAGAAAATCAAGGCAAGTATATGACTCTCTCTTTGCTGACGGCCTTGTTGCCCATCGCATTACTGATCGTGCTGGGCGCATGGCTCAAACGTCGTCAATTTCTGGCGGATAACTTTTGGGCGCAGGCAGAGCGCTTGGCATATTACGTACTGCTTCCTTCTCTTTTCTTTCACGGACTGGCGACCGCCAAGCTTGATGGGGTGCCCTTTCAGAGCATGGTCTCGGTGCTCGTGTTGTCGACTGTTGTGGTATCGCTGATGCTGTTGGGCGCAAGAGCACTGATCACTCAGGACAATGCCGCATTTACTTCGGTTTTTCAGGGTGGCATACGCTTCAACAATTACGTCGGCGTTTCTGCAGCGGCTGGCTTGTTCGGAGTGCAAGGCATAGCCCTGGCCGCCGTCGCGAACGCGGCGATAGTGCCAACAGTGAACATCCTGTGCGTGTTGGTTTTCGCGAAGTACGGATCAGGCGGCAGGATGCCTTTGAGCAAAGTCCTCAAGCAGTTGGCACTGAACCCGCTTGTGCTGGCGTGCATCGCCGGCGGATTGATCCAGGTTTTGGGCTGGGAGTTGCCAGTGGGTATAGAGCCGATGCTCAAAGCCTTGGGGCAAGCGTCACTGCCACTAGGCTTACTCTGCGTGGGGGCCGCGCTTGAGTTCGGGAGCATGAAGCAATGGCTTCGCCCGGTGGGCTACTCGTCGCTGGTAAAGTTTTTAATCATGCCATTGGTTACGCTTTGGGCTTGTCATCTGTTCGCGCTTGAAGGAAAGGCTGCCGTTGCAGCACTCCTGTTCCAGGCACTGCCCACTGCCTCATCCTCCTACATCATGGCGCGGCAGTTAGGTGGAGATGCGGCGCTTATGGCTGGGATCATTGCTTGCCAAACCTTATTGGCGGGCATTGCACTTCCCGCTGTTGTCCTCGTGATGACCCAGTGGATTTCGCTTTAGGAATTCATCAGCGTCGTGAAAAGAGGCTCAGTTGCAACGCCTCAAACCCATCTATATATCAGCCTGTTCGCTTGTGACGGTGATTCATAATCGTAATCTACGAGCGGCTTGTGGGTGGCTCCTGAGGCTCATCAACTTTGATCTAATCGTAACGCCCATCCCCACAAATTCTGTGGGCGCTTGTGTGAAACCAGTCAGCTATTTCTACATTGCAGTGCTGGGACTCGCTCAGTGTCCAGTTCGCGATCATGTCGGCAGCCGCTTGCTGATGATCTGCCATGAGGAAGCGCTTGCTTGCTAATACCCAGCCCAGCTTCGCCAGTTGCTCGGTCAAGTCGCGTATTCCAGCGTCGGCAAAGAGGTCGGTGGTATTTGGGTAATGAATTCCTGCAAGCGACTCCTTTGCCACGTCGGTCTCTCGGTCAAATTACGACATACAATGCCATCCGCCCGTTGTGCGCCCAGCGTGCGGAAAATTGATGGCGGCTTTACCAGTTATGTAGTGCGCGCGTGACACGCGTTTGAGATCAAAGTCAAATAGCGGCTGAGTCATGGGAGCTTTTTGAGCCGGGCTAGACCTTGCTTGATATGGCCGGCGTTCTCGCCGATGGCCTGAAGGGCGCCACGGACGTTATCTCCAACGTCTGCATGACCGTGAGCCTCGACGTGCAGGGTTAATTCCATCAGCGCTGCCTCTAGGGCGAGTTGGTTTTGGTACATCCTTTCCAGCACATCCGGCAATGAGTATTCACTGGGCATCTGTGGACTCCATAGGGGAAGCTCAGCATAGCGCAGCTCAAGAAATCAGTAGCGTCTGCCCGATGATCTACCTAAAGGCGACTAGACGTAAGCCGATGATGTAGATACAAATCCAATGCTGAACCGCTCCGTCGGACAGCGATGCGTCATTTCAATAGGGCTCCTTCATGAATACTTTATCGCCGAGTGACCATGCACAACTGTTCCGTGAAACCACCGCGCAGTTTTGGAAGCATATCGTGCCTATTGTTCAGCTCGGTTTTTGCATTCACTTTGTGTTTATTTTCATCTTTAGCGTGATGCACTTACCTTCCCTTGCTATGAGTAATGTATTGAGCGTCCTCGTTTATGCAGCCTGCCTGAAGGCTATTCGCGCAGGACGCTACAGTCTCACCGGCATATTGATGAGTGTAGAAATTATTCTGCACGCTTTACTGGCCACTTGGGTGCTTGGTTGGGACAGCAATTTTTATTTTTACCTTTACTGCTTAATTCCCATTATTGCGTTCAGTTTTCAAGATGCACGCTTACCACGATTGTTGCTCTATCTGGCTATCTTGGCCGTGTCGGTGGGTGGATTCGCCTGGCGCAAGCATCTTGGTATCAACTCCGGCGTGGCGCCACAATTGCTTGAGATATTTGGTGTCGTGAATGTATTGGCTGCCCTTGGCGTGCTGTTGCATTGCACCGCTTTATCGGTACGTTTCACGCGGTCAATGCAAGCGAAACTGTTTCAGACCTCCAATCGCGATAGCCTGACAAATCTATATACCCGGCGCCGGATAATGCACGAGGTGCTGCAGTTAGCAGACTCTGGATCTTCAACGATCATCCTGCTGGATATCGATCACTTCAAACAGATTAATGACCGATTGGGCCATGAGCGGGGCGACTTGATCCTACAGCGAGTGGCTGAAGCCATCAGCAGTAATGTGCGAGCCACAGATGTGGCTTCACGCTGGGGTGGCGAAGAGTTTCTGGTACTGATGCCTCACACACCCGAACAAGCGGCAAAGGCTGTGGCGGATCGAATCCTGTTGCGGATCCGTGATTGGGTTGGGGAGTTGGATGATGCACCTCTTACCGTCACGGCCACCCTTGCCGTAAGCGAAATGCACTACGGAGAAAGCTTTGAAAGCGCCCTCAATCGGGCGGATCAGGCGTTGTATCAGGGCAAACATCAGGGGCGGAACCAAGTAGTTTTTGCAGTTTGAGCATGCAACCTCACTGACGGCGAGCGCTGGACGGCTCACGTCAATCAGCGGTGTAATCAGTAAGTACATGGGGTCGTGCTGAGGTCGGATGCATATTGTCAGCGTTCGGCGGTTTCCTGGATTCTTCAAATTAATAATCATTGGCTGCCCATGAGCCAAATTTATTTGAACTAATTATTAGGAAAGTTCCCATATTGCCGTGAAGGCTTTCTAAAGCTCAGATTTATCCTAGGCTACTCACTCACATGCCAAGGATTGACGAATCCTGAAGAGTGACAAGTAGAGGTTGTGGGGGAAAAGGTGGCTAGCAATGCGCTGATCGCGGTCGGATGATTGTTTTGCGATTTGGAGCTAAAAGCCGAGCGGGCTCTAAGCGCTGTTTTAGCGCCGAAAAGGCGGATGTCAGTCGTTTTCCTGACCATTGGAGAATGACTTCTGAATCTCATCCAATCCTTGCCATGGGAGGATTCCCTGGTGCGCTTTTAGGCAGCCTGGGGCGTGGGGGAATTTCTTGCCCCCGTCCATTTCGGCCTGTCCAGCATGGCAGGTCTTGCATCTGACAATCCCCTGATTAATTACCCAGTTTGAATGCCATTCCATAAGTTTTTCTGCAGGTGTCATTAGATCTACGCTCTCAGGCGGGTTAGGTGGATTTTGCATGCTCTTTTGGGATGACCGATGTAAGTCGTAGCAGTTCAAGTGAGTGTCTGCTTTCGTAGGAGGCTGGCTCTTTCCTCGTTCCTAAGAACGGCAGAGTGATCACGCCTTAGTCGCAGCAATGGGGGAAAGCAGGAATGCCGTCGGCGGGAGAAGCGGTGCTTAAGGATGCGTGGAGAAAGGGTAGGTATTTTGGTGCTCCTAGAAGGGCTTCTGCTTGCACGCCTCATCGGAAACTCAAGAGGAGCGCTTGCTGTAACGACCTAAGCTTCAATGGTGGGGCACTCCATTAGAGGGCCACGATATAATTCCGAGACTTGTTGTTGCCCCTGCAATTCCCAACGAAACTAGCTCAATGTGTGACGGGTCGAGCTGTTACTATCAGACCGTCCCCACAGAATACAACCTATATGATAATGAGGCGATACGTCGGTTGAGGGCCCAATTATCAGGCCCGAGGTTTGACGAGGCAGCACTGCCGCTGAATCCCTGCGTCACCTCTTGGAAAGTGAACTCACGGAGTAAGTAGGTCAAGTGACAGCAAGTTGCGGGGTTTCATGGGGGCAAGATGATGTCGAGAGAGAAATTTTGCTACGCCAAGTCGATGAAGCGACATATTCTGCCAAACAGAGTGGTCGTGATCGTGTTGATATTTAGGAGTGCCAGTGGCAATAGACTCTGAGATAGTGGAAAGCAGAGCATGGTTCCGTAACCGTTGAGTCTTGGCTAATCAAATGATCATGTATTGAACAATAAGGCGCCTCTAGTGGCCGTTTTTTGATTCAGGTTTGCTGCGCCGGCAGCGTTCCGAGCAGTAGCGAACTTCATCCCAGCAGCGTGCCCATTTTTTCCTCCATGTGAAGGGAAGACCGCAGGTCACGCAAATTTTGACTGGCATAGTAATCTTTTTCAAAATGCCCCACCTTCATCAATGCTCTGGCCGTCCCGGTAGCGCGCGGGATTGCCTCGTGGCATCAAGATTCAAGATTAGCCCTCTATGGTAGCCTTTAAGGTTATGTTGGGTTGATCGCTGAGTCGATTCGACCTAATGCTTTCAGGTATAAAGATACCGCTGTCCCCTTGTTGGGTGCGGTACTTACTCTTACGGTGCCGCCAGCATTTTCTGCAAATTCACGCACTTGAGATAATCCCAAGCCTGTACCTTTTCCTCTTTCCTTCGTTGTAAAAAATGGCTCAAAAATCTTAGTTGCAAGATCTGTAGGTATGCCCGGCCCACTATCACTTACGCTGAGCACTAGATAATTTCCTCCGTCGAGTGAAACATCATCCTCAACAAATACAAGGCGCGTTGAAATGCAGATACGACCTGCTTCCCCGAGTGCATCTCTCGCATTCGAGAGAAGGTTCAATACCGCCGCATTCAGTTGGGCTTCTTCGCACATTACGACTGTTTTTGGAGCCGATAAGTCGAAAGCCAATTCAATACTTTCGGTAGCTGTGCGAAACAATACATCACGCATTTCTTCCAGCCGAGCATTAACGTCTAAGCAGACTAGATTCGGGCTGTCCAGGCGAACGCTACAAAGCAGGTGACTAATTAGCTGGCGCCCTTGTTCTACTGCTTGCAACCCGGTATCGCTAAACTGTTCAATATCCTTCGGTCGTCTGGCTCTCAAGCGAATCATCTGCAGGCTTGCGCTTAGCGCCTGAAGTATATTGTTGAAGTCATGCGCGATACTCGCAGTGACCATCCCTAGTGAGGAAATGCGCCTCGCATGATGCAATGATTCTTCTGACAGTTTGTTCAGCGCCTTCGCCTGGGAAAGTTCTTTCTCCAGAATCTCTGCTCGATGTTCACGTTGATTTTTAAGCAGCCGTAATTGCAATAACGAAGCCGCTTGTCGAGCCAGCGTCAACAACGCCGTCCGCTGCTGTTCTGTCAAAGCTCTTGGCTTTGTATCGATCACGCAAACCGTGCCAAGTGCATGCCCCGTATCATCAATGATCGGAGCTCCTGCATAAAAACGAATGTAGGGCGGGCCAAGCACCAGTGCGCTGTGTTCAAAGCGCGGGTCGAGTCTGGCGTCTTCGACAGTCGACACATCGGCGGGAGCCAGGATCGCGTGGGCACAAAACGCCAGATCCCGATGCGTCTCCCTCACATCCAGCCCGACGCACGCCTTGAACCACTGACGTTCTCTGTCCACCAGCGAAACCAGTGCGACAGGTACGTCACACAAGGTGCTTGCGAGCAGGACGATATCGTCGAATTCTTGCTCCGGAGCGGAGTCGAGCACCCCTAGGTGCTCCAGCGACAGGGCTCGTTCATCCTCGTTTGGAGAAAAGGGGGCAGGAATGTGGGGCATCTGAGTACGCATCGCTGAGGGCAGTAGAGCGATGATGCTGTTTTGATTGCTTGGACAGCAAGAAATTGTTTCTCCATCCGAGCAGCGATTTATCTGATTCCAGATAGTAGTCGAAGGGCGGGCGACGAGTGGTCGTCATCAGCCGTGGAACTCCTTATCACTGTCGCCAGTCAATTTTTCTGTCCAGACAGGACGCGTATTCCTAACCGGGAGAAAATTCATGAGTTGCACATCTGACAAGATCAAAGGCCTGGCAAACGAAGCTATCGGTAATGTGAAACAAGGTGTCGGCAAGGTCACTGGCAACGAGAAGCTGCAGGTAGAAGGGGCTGTCCAGGAGAAGAAAGGTGAAGCCCAGCAAGTGGTTGGCAAGGTCAAAGACGCCGTAGATAAGAAGTAACCTTAGGCTGGTAATACCTTCGCTGCGATGGCTATCAGCTGGTAGCCATTGTAGTCGGCTTATTAGCCTCGGAAGTTGACTCCACCCACTTTAGTTCCGGTCAGGCAAAATATTACTGACCGCTATCTCTCTATTAACAGCCTGTCACGATGAGCAAACAGTCTTATCGGTTTTTTTAATATTTGGGGCGGCACTGTACTCCCCAGCATTCGCTCTGGCGACTTGCACCCTGTTGCGCATTGGTTGCCGCCGCTGCAGTCGCTATTGAGGCTTCAGATCCTTGGGATCTTCAATCGTCGCCATGGGCCGATTAGGAAGACATCGCTTACTCCATACTGACGCAACAGGCCGATTTTCATGGCGCAGCGTTGTAGATTTCTTACGTCAAAAATCCAAGGGCATAGGCGACGTCAAGCGTATAGCCAGCCTATGAGGAATGGGATTTAAGTAAAAATTTTATGGTGCAATTGAATCGGTTCTTGTGGTGCATTTGAACTCTCTTTGAACGTATGTCCATTCGCCATACTCAGACTGGATAAGGCACATCGCCTTGCTCCTATAACTGATAAAGGCCGTCTTTATGAACACTGTCTATGAAACGAATCGTTCGCTATTCCGCGTGTCCTGGAGTTCGGTATTGGCCGGTAGCGCTATTGCACTGGTGACGTACGTAGTGCTTAGCGTTTTAGGGACTGCCATCGGTGCTAGTGCAGTGTCACCGATGGAAGCGGGTAATCCGCTCAGTGGTTTCGGTACTGGTGCTGGAATCTGGTTGTTCGTTTCTACTCTGGTGGCAATCGGAGTCGGAGCTTTCGTTTCTGGCAGGACGGCACCGGATCGTGGCGGCTTGCATGGCTTACTAACCTGGACAGTCACAACCTTACTAACGACTTGGCTGTTGGCCGGGTTGGCCGCAAGCGTGGTGGGTACTGCAGGCTCCGTTGTGGGCAAAGGGCTGTCGACTGCGGGTAGCGGCATCGCAGCTGCAGCGCCTGGTATTGGTGATAGCGTAAAGAAGCAACTGAACGAACAAGGCGTACAGCTCGACTGGAACAGCCTTCAGGGTGAACTGGATACCCTGCTTCAGCAGAGTGGCAAACCTGAATTGGCCCCAGAGAACGTGGAGCAAAAAGCTGATCAGGCTGCCGCTGACGGCAAGCAATCAGCGTCCAATGCAGCTACTAACCCTGCTCAGGCAGGTGAACAACTGAAACAGTGGTTTGAGCGCGTAAAAGCCTCCGGTGAGCCAGCACTCAACGCTGCGGATAAAGAGGCTTTGGTCAACATTGTTGCTGCCCGTACCGGCAAGAGTAAGGAGGAGGCCACTCAGATCGTCGACAACTACGCTCAGGCGTATCAGCAAGCAATGCAGAAATTCGAAGAGTTAAAACAACAAGCCGAGCAAAAGGCTCGTGAGGCTGGAGAGATTGCTGCCAAGCAGATTTCGCGTGCGGCATGGAGCACCCTGGCAATGCTTTTGTTGGGGGCAGCCTTGAGCTTCTTGGTGGGTCGGATGGCATTGATCAACCGTCGTTTGCCTACAGCTTGATTAAGAAAGGGCGAAAAGGAATTCGCCTTTCTAACTTAGCCTATAGCCAAGTCGCAGTGAGTCGCCTTAACATCTAATCCGATGCATGCATTGAACCACTGACGCGGTCTATCCACCAGAGCAACAAGCGCGACTGGCACGTCACACCATGTGCTCGCGAGCATTACTGTCAAATTCTGGCTCCGGATGGGAATCCTGCGCACTAAGATGCTCTAGCGAGACGGCTCTTTGCTCCTTATCAGGGGGAAAAGGGGGCGGGACTATGGGACATCAGGGTATACACCGCTAGCCAAGGAGATGGTCGATGATGCTAATTTGATTGCCCTAACAGCAAGGGATAGTTCTTGTTAACCTCTGCACTTAGGATTCCGGTACGAATAAGGCGCGAGGTTGTAGGAGAAGGATACCGTCATTTGACCCATGAGGCTCTCAACTAAGGATAGTTTTACTGACATGGTACTGAGAAAGGTTATCGGCGCTTGGTGTACAGCAACTGCTGCCTAGGGGGGGGCTGACTAACAGGAATTGAATGCTCTCTCATAATTAGTTTTTTGTGCTGTTTTATAACTTCATCGTTTTGCGGTTTTGTTTATTCTCAATGCTTGAACGATGCGTTTCTGAAGCGTCAGTTCGTCGAAGGGTTTTTGAATAACTGAGGTCGCTTCAAGCCCTAGCGCATCAGTGTCGGCGTACCCTGTGACGAACACAATCGGCATTAAAGGGTGTGTTAATCTAACTTTAACTGCAAGCTCAGCGCCCGTCATATTTGGCATTGCAAAGTCAGTTAGAACAATATCAATGCTTTGGTTGATTTTTTCAAGCGCTTCAATTCCATCGCAAGCGACAATAACGTTGTACCCCAAAGACTCAAGCATTTGTAATGTTACATCTCGAACTGAAGAGTCGTCGTCAACTAAGAGTACGGTGGTCTCTCTGTTGGCAGTGTTAGATGTAGGTTCTTCAGTTGTTTCATAAATTGAAGTTGGTTCTTCAACACTTGGAAGGTAAACCCTGACAACTGTTCCGACGTCCAGTTTGGACTCGATATTTACTCCTCCCCCAGACTGCTTGGCAAAACCAAATACCTGTGCCAATCCAAGCCCCGACCCTTTGCCAACTTCTTTTGTGGTAAAAAAAGGCTCGAATGCTTTCTTTAGTGAGTTAGCACTCATGCCGCTGCCAGTGTCTGATATAGAAAGAACAGAATATGTTCCGGGCTCCGGATCTTCAGGGAGAGAGGGGGGCGCTTGAACTAAAGAGTTTGATGTTGATAAGATTATATTTCCACCTGAGGGCATTGCGTCTCGAGCATTAATTGCTAAGTTTAGGATGATCATTTCCGTCTGCGTCGGATCACCTAGAGCGTTGCTTAGGTCAGAAGATAATTCATATCTGATCGTGATGTTAGGGCCAAGCGCTTTTGTTATTAGGCTTGCCATGCCTCTAATTACATCGTTAAGGTTGATGACCACTGGGACTAACCGTTGGCGACGTGAAAAGGATAAAAGTTGCGCAGTAAGTTTCGCACCCCTTTCACCTGCTTGCATGACATTCGTCAAGCGATTGATCGTTTTTGCCATAGTTCCTTTTTCTATATCTCGGATGGCAAAGGTTGTACTTGTAAGAATTACGGTTAACAGGTTGTTAAAGTCATGTGCCACGCCGGCAGTGAGCTGGCCAACCACTTCCAGTCTTTGCAGTTGGTGAAGCGCCGCTTCAACCCGCTCTCGCTCTTTTATCTGGTCGCGCAATCTCTGGTTGGCGGCAGCAAGTTGATCGACTACCGCTCTCTCTTCGGTAATGTCACGAACAGCTGCATACATCAAGCCGTTGTCAGGGACAATAGTCCAAGATAGCCAGCGATAGCTGCCCGAAATGTGACGCATTCGATTTATGAATCGAGTAGCGATAATTCCTCGAGCAATGTTCTCGGTCTCTCTGACGGTAGCGTCTAAATCATCAGGATGAACCAGTTCCCAAAGCCGAATTCCATTTATCTGTTTGTCAGACCACCCTAATGCGGAACTCCAGGCAGGGTTGAATGCGACGGGTGTCATGTCGAAACGTAGAACGGCTAGCAGTTCTCTTGATAATTCCCAAGTTCTGTCACGCTCTCGAGTTCTCTGCTCAACTCTTAAGCCAAGCTCCTCATTCCTCTCTACAAGCTGATTAGTAGCTAGCTTGCGCTCGCTGATGTCTTGAATTACACCAGTGAAACGTGTGCATTTATCGTTCTCAAAAATAGATCTTCCATTCGAGAAAATCCATCGCTCTCTGTCGCCGCTCAAATAAATTCGGAACTCGACTTGATAATTTTGTGGAGAGGAGAGCGCTTGCTGCACTTTTTTCTGAACGAGAGGAAGATCATCTTTATGGCACCGACTCATGAAGTAGTCTAAATCTACTTCGGAGGTAGGTGGTAGCTCATACATTGCCTTGCAGCGCTCATCCCAGAGTATCTTGCCTGTGGGGATGTCGAGCTCCCAAATGCCCATCATCGCCGCTTCAATCGCTAGCCTGGCTCGTACTTCGATATCCTGAAGTGCCGTTTCGGCCTTCAAGCGACTCTTGCGTTCCCTTACCTCCGAAACAGCGCGCCTTACTGCCTTTGGAAGCATTTTTAAATTCTGCTTTAAGACGTAATCCACTGCGCCTAAGCGGATCATTTCTACGGCCTGCTGCTCCCCGAATATCCCAGAAAGAAAAATAAATGGAGTGCCGGGAGAAAGCTTCTTCGCGATATGAAGCACATCCTCGCCCGACGAGCCTGGAAGAAGATAATCGCAGAGGACTACATCAAATTCGCCTTCGCTCAGCTCGCGCTCAGCTTCGATATGGTTGGGAACCAACATTGAATCAATCTCAATACCGCTCGCTTCCAATGCTAGGATCGTCAGCTCAGCATCGTGAGGGCTGTCTTCAACCAGCAGGATTTTCAACTTGTTTAGAGGCATCGAGATTAGCTATAAGAAATTTTATTTGGAGTCTGAGTTAGGGCGGCGCACTGCTCTGACTGATCCAGGCGGCGGTTCGTTCAAAACGGCCCAGAAGATACCCAAATCGGATATGGCGCCCACGAACTCCTTGAATTCGACTGGCTTTACAACGTAGGCATTGACGCCCAATTGGTAGGCACGGGATAGGTCGGGCTCTTCTCTGGATGATGTCAGCATCACCACAGGAATGCTCCGAAGCTCTTCGGTCGAACGGATTGATTCCAAAACCTGCAGCCCATCGATCTTGGGTAATTTCAGATCTAGTAGAAGAACTGCTGGGTTCCCGTCTGCTCTGGCCGCGAAAGAGTTGCGTTTGAACAGGTAATCTAGCGCCTCTGCACCGTCGCGAACAACTACTACATCATTCGCAAGCTGGCTACGCTCCAAGGCAACCAACGTAAGCTCAAGGTCGTTTGGATCATCTTCTACGAGTAGTATTGGTTTAAGCATGACTTTACCTCTATACCTCAGGCCACCGGGCTGAGATGTTTCTTTGGAAGTGAAAAAGAGAAGGTGGCCCCTTCATTCAGCAGACCTTCCGCTTGAACGGTGCCTCCATGGCGTTCAACGATTCGTCTGACATTCGCCAGGCCGATACCAGTACCTTCAAATTCATCCATCCGATGCAGGCGTTGAAATACGCCAAAAAGCTTATCAGCGTATTTCATATCGAAACCAACACCATTGTCTGTGATGCTTACCGTAACGTTGTCTGTTGAGCTGGCTGCGTTTATTTCGATCACAGCGATAGGTTCGTTACGAGTGTACTTGATTGCATTACCAATCAAATTTCTAAGGGCCAAGTGCAGGAAGGCCGGGTCGGCGATAATTATTGGTAACTCATGAAGCTTCCATTCGATTATTCGACCTTCGTATTCGGGCTTCATCTCGCGCTGAATCGATTCAATCATCGCTGTGAGATTAACCTCGCTCAGTCTCATGGCTGAGCGGCCCATTTGGGAAAAGCTCAAAAGATTGTCCACCAGCGTTCCTGCGAATTTCGCAGACTCGCCGATAGTTCCCAGAAAGCGTTTGCCGCGCTCTGTAAGATTGCCTTGCTCCATGTCGCCAAGGAGCTCTGCGTATCCAGCGATGTGACGCAATGGGGCACGAAGGTCGTGCGATACGCTGTAGGAGAAAGCTTCTAATTCTTTATTCGAGCGTTTCAACTCACCTGCCAATTGCGCAAGTTCTTCAGCCTTGCGCAGGACAATACCTAGCACAGCCAACCTGAGCTCGGAAACTCCTTCGATTTCGCTCTCGTCCCATGGAGCTGAGTACCCTTCGACAGTCTCATGCCACATCGCGAAGCTCTGGCGTGGGGAAAGTTTCCCCCCATCTTGTACAACCTTGTCGGGTTTGCCTGCCCAATTTACAACATGTATTTGTTCGGGTTTGAACCAAATTATGTAACTTGAATACACTTCTGAAATTGAGACAGAAAGCAGTCCTCCGACCGATCTAGCAATGCCAGGAAGGTCAGGAATATCTCGGCCAACATTGTCGCTCGAGTAAATATTTGTGCCCCCGCGTACGTCCAGCCATGCGGCTAAAGCCTTCACTTGATTCTCTGGAGGCGTGAGCCCATAGAGGTCACATTCAGAATCGGAAACTACTGCGGCTCCCGATGCACCTACAAAATCTAGGAATACATCAGGAAGAGATTGAATTCCCTTCAAAACGCTATCGTGGTCTGCCATAGCAGCTAGCATCTGGACAATTTGCTTCCGCAAAATGAGCATCTTCTGGCTACGAAGGTGCGCAACCTTTGTCTCCAACTGCAAAGACAATACCCGCCCGAGTAATTCACAAGCAGTTCGTGACTGGAAGCTAACGGGTCTAGGGGTGTGGTTGTGGCATGATATAAGCCCCCAAAGCTTCCCATCCATCACGATGGAAACGGACATCGAAGCGCCAGTTCTCATGTTGCGCATGTAATGCAGGTGAACAGGGGATACGCTACGTAGTGTCGCGTAGCTTAAGTCCAGCGAGCGGCCAGTCTTAGGGTTTTCCGTGGGGATTATGGGTGAGGGCGTGTAGTCGACATCCGCAATGATCCTGATTCGGTTGGCGCAGTACAGCTCCCGCGCTTGTTGCGGAATGTCAGACGCTGGAAAGCAAAGGCCGAAGTAGCGATCGAATCCCTCTTCCGCCAATTCTGCATTGACGACACCGTTTCCAATCTCATCGAAGCGGTAGGAGTTGACACGCCCATAGCCAGTGATCCGTTTGATGAATCCCACTGCACGTGCGCAAAGATCATCGACACTCTCGTCCTCACGCATCTGACTAATGAACGAGCGGATGAGTGGATAGAGCCGACCATGTGCCACCGCTACGTCGCTAGCTGGCTCGAACTCTGCAATGAGTACACCGTCATTTCGATGGAGCATCATCGCTAAAAGCAGGCCGGCTTTATCACCTTTTAGAACAGCAGCATCGCCTACATGAAAGGCTTGTAATTGATCTTCGTCTAGCTCGCTCAGTTGGTCTACAAAGGCCGAACCATGCTTGATCAGCCCATCGAATGGAGTATCAATCAGAGCGTTCGCTTCAATACCTATCCACTCAGCTACGTTTTCACTTGCTTGAATGATGGTCATCGTCGCTTCGTCGATGACCAGTAGAAACCCTTGGGGCTGAATGCTTCCAGGCGTTCTGATAGGTTCTTTCGCGCAATTGTCGATGGCGGCTTGAAGAGTTTTTGCGGCGTCGATGGTGGTCAAATACGATCCCTCTTTAAGGCGGCAGAAGCGGTTGGTTAAGACCTGCAAGGCTTTAGGTCGCCAATTCATTCGCTCCAAAAAGTTGGCTAAATGTTAGCAAATTTGGAAATCTAAATCCGCTAGAGTTCCTTCCGAAATGTCATTTTCCGACGAGCCTTGTGAGGGTTTCACCAATAATTCTGGCGATTCGAAGGTTTGTGGCGCCCAAGTGGACGGTCGAGGGGCGTAGGGGAGAGGTACCCCCAAAATCCGGGTTACTCAACGAAGCACATCACCGATGGCGGCTGGGGTGATGATCGGTGGCCTCAGGGGCGGGCGTATCACGTGTTCTGACTTTCGAAGCGTGCAGACAAGCGGTCACGAAAAAACTGTAACCTCAACTCTGAAGCCCTGGTCAGTTTTTCTGTCCGAATAGGACTTTATTCCTTAGGAGAAATTCATGAGTGGTACATCTGACAAGATCAAAGGGCTAGCCAATGAGGCTGTTGGTAACGTGAAGCAAGGCGTCGGTAAAGTCACCGGCAGTGACAAGCTTCAGGTTGAAGGCAAGGTTCAAGAAAAAAAGGGTGAGGCTCAACAAGCGGTTGGGAAGGTCAAGGATGCGGTTAAGAAGGATTAAATGACTGTCTCCTTTAGAAAAGTCTGCGATGGTGCGGGTACGTGCAACGTCGTTGGGCGCATGATACAAGCCAGGCGGGTTGGCGAGAGTTGTTTTGCCACAGCCTGGGCGAATCAATTCGAAAAGATGCTCGCTTTTACTGCAACACGGCACTCGTGGGCTCAAACTTCGGTGCAAGGTCAGAGCGATGCAGTGGATGGTGCTCGGTTTATATCAGCTGATTTATGGCTTGAAGCGTTCAGCTCTGAGCACACGGTTTCTGCCTCCGTGCGAATCTTGAACACACCATGCTTACTGGCAGGGCCTCCTTCTACGAGATCTACGACCCTATATCGCTTGCTCCCATCGTCCAGTTTGGTGGTCTCAATCACTCTGAATCTTGCGTGCATGGTGGCTTTCCCTGCATTAGATTTGTGATTTAGAAGTACCGGTATAAAAAGACGATTTCAAGCGAGGGAGTGAGTTGAGCTGTGACAGTTTATGACTGCGTTCAACCTGTTCGTGCGTAATCCTGCCGTGAAGGCACGAAACGTAAGGGGAGGAGGAGCGCTACGTGAGTTCTATCGTGAGAATGCTGAAAGATCTCGTCATGATTTTTTACGGAGTGGGTAAACGATCACCTCGGAACCGTTCAAATTGAAACTCCCTTGGCGACGCATCTAGTCCTAGGATTCGCCACCTCGGAGCTTGGTCAAATTTGTGAGCGCTACCTTGAGTTTTCTCTTGCGTACGTGACATCCCGCGTGACCCGCACTGTATGTAACAGCACGCCCGCTTCCACTTGCGTGAACAGCTACTTCACAGGAGGCATCATTCGTTGAAGCAAGAGGCCGGAGAGTACGTCTTGCAAAAGCTCTGGCCCACTGATCACTAATATCGGCACAAAAAAAGACCCGCGATGGGGGCGCGGGTCGGGAATCACTAAAGGAGCTGCCACAACCGTACACCCGCAAATGTGAAATTATCGTGATCGATGTAGCACGGTTGGTTCGGTGGAGAAATCAGAAAGCGTTGTCGAAAACGTCGTCCGCAAGGGGCCCGCAAGCTGATCTTCCAGCTTTGGGAGGGCTGGCTCAGTTGTGGGCCATTCCGTTACGAGGTTAGAGGCTTGCGCCGTAGGAGAAAGCTTTTGATGCAGATAAGTGATCTGCTCTCCCACAAGATGAGCCGAGTAAGCAGCGGTTGAGATAGCTCCCACAAGTCCGAGACTGGCAATCATCCTAAAGGCAGACACGGCACTTCCTTAACAGGCTACATCGGGTGAGCCATAGTGCGTCCATTGGAAGGAACGAGCAAGATCCAAGGGGACGTTAGGAACTGGCTCATGGAGGACGGGCAGGATGTCGTTTACGCCTAAGATTGACGTAGGCGTATGATGGCATCAGTGATGCCTTGGGCATTCTCGTCCAGCGTTTCCATCGCCCCGATTGCGTTAGCGGCTGTGTTTACCACTCCGTTATCAAGGAGCCACTTTGTCACCTCTTCAATGGCTGCGCATATTGCGTGTTGGTTGTGCAGCAGCAGCGTGAGAGCGTCTGCTGTGGCTATGTTCGCTTCGGAGCTGCCTGGCATCGGTATCTTCCTTGATGATCTGTTGGTTAGATCGTAGCTGATCTCTTGCTCGTCCCGAGTTCTTCCTAAATCTACCTGCAAGGGGAGGGCTATGAGTGGGGAAAGTTACTGGAGATCAGCAAAGGTCTGAGGCCATTTCGACTACTGCCATTCTGATTACGTTCTGGTTAGAGCGTTTTTACAAGCTACCTCGAACGAAGACAGTTCTTACGTGCCTCACACCTCATTTCTCGGTTGAAGCGTGCTCGCAAATGCCACCAGCCTGTGCTGAACGAGCTTCCTCCTTTGCTTCTTTGAGCCTCTGCTCAGCATGCATAGCCGGATCGTCGTCCAGAACCAATGGATAGCCTAAAAGAGAAAGAGCCTCAGCGCGCTCTTCAATGAGCAGGCGCTCAGGATCACGAGCGACTTGATAGGCTCTGCCTGGTACGCGCCAAGTGGCATCCAGTCGTAACTCCTCAGGAGCTGACCGACTTAGTCTCCATCCTGCTTCATCGGGATCTTTGAAAAGCAGGCACTCACCACAATTGGGCACGTGGTTCGCGATCTCATACTCACGCCATTCCACCATAGCCGCGCCATCAATGCCGAGCGGCTTGCGATCAATAAGCCAGGCTACAGCGTTGATAACCTGACCATGCGAAAACGCTACGATGTCTTGGGCGGGATGTTCAGCAAGACGCTCCAGGAAAGACTGAGCTCTAGCTATGAAATCTAGAAATGACTCAGCGCCTTCACCATCCGTGAAACCAGGATCTGCTTTGGCCCAATACGCATTCACCCATTCGCGCCGATCAGCGACGGTTGTGCCAGTGCACCGCGCGGGTTCAAGGTAAGTGAATTCTTGGATGGGCCAAGTTTCAAAAGGGATATGAGGAAACACCGCTGCGGTCGCCATAGCGGTTGAGTGCGCTCGGGTGAAAGGCGAGGCAACGATCAGAGCCGGAGCATGGTTGAACGACAATGCCACCAGCTGCGCTTGCTCAACTCCTTTCGGGGTGAGAGTAATGGTCGAGTGATCTAAAGTGGCTTCGCCGGCGTTCGCAGCGCTTTCTCCATGTCGTATTAGTCTCACATGCTTCATTTACGAAATACTCGCACAGATTCGGCCATCATTTCTCTTAGATCCCCAAGGTTCCTTCCTCAACGGCCACCTACCAAGTGACCAAACCCGTATTGTCCACCCAGCAATTGCACCTTCCAACAGAAATCTGGACGGACAGGATGACTACACTCTATTGCGCAGGGCTGAGGTATACCGAATTTCCTCCGTCGATGAAAATAACCAGAGCAAGCGGAGCGCGCAGGCCAGTAAGGCCGGAGATGCGAGGATGGAAGCCCAGAGGGCCATGACTTGGCGTCAGCCATGGCATGGTTTACGACAACCGACCCGATAGGGCGCGCCATAAACCGCGATTTGCTTAGATTGCAGGATTGCTGATGTTCTGCAGGCTTATGTATTCCAATATTTTTGGACTGTGCTTCTGGCAATGCCGAGCTTTTCAGCGATTGTTTTTCTGTCGAAACCCTGCGCTTTCAGAGCTCGAACGTAATCCGCATTAAGCGGCTGCTTAGGCTTTCCCTGGGAGCGCTTGATGAGCTTTCCATCACGGAATTGCTCCTCTACCAACTGCCACCCACCAGACATCTCGAATTCCCTGATTCGCAAGGCAGTACGTTGCAAAGCTTCTGAAGGACGTTCTTTACCCTGCGCAGCAATGGCGAGAGTGACCATAGTCAAAAGGTCGAGGCCTAAGTAGTCAGCGATCTCGTCCAGTTTCTCCAGCGTCGGCGTCGTCCTGGCCTGTTCAAGCTTCCCTACATTCGTTCTATGCGTTGCTCCCGCCAGATCCTCGTAACTCAACCCTTGGTGTGCACGGGCTCCGCGTAATGCCCCCGCCAGCGCTTCCTTCAGATTCATGAGTCGGATCCCCAAAAGCGAGGATAGAGCCACGGGGAGCATGTTTCGATAAACAGACCATAGTGATATTATCGTGACATATGGTTTGCCAAGCAGTCGTTTGATCATAGCGGCGCGATGTCTGGATTGGTGATGGATTGGTCATGAGAGCAGCACCTAAGACACGGTCAAGGGCGTCTCGATGGGAGACGCGCTCATCAAGTCCTCCGTTTATAGCCTGCGTAAGCCCGCCTGCATTCGTCACTGAGCGACGTCTTGGCAAAAACCAGATCCACTTTTTAAGCGAAGTCAGGGATAGTGAGTGATGAAGTTCGATTGCGTGAAAGTTTCAGGAAAAGTTGACTACGTTCGATCTGTTGATCGAATGAACGGCGGACATAAAGCTAAAGTCAGCATTGACGGTGCAGTTATCCCAAATTTGCAAGTGTCGAATAAGCTTTACGAAGAGTTAGAAGCCGGCGAGAGTGTAACTTTGTATGGGCTTTTTAAAAGAAGTAATGACAAGGAAAAAAACACAGGCATCTTGTACGGCCTAGCGAAGCAGAACGGCGAGAAATCATTTGCTACCCAGTATAGATATCAAGTCCCGCTTTTTCTGATGGTCACTGCGGTCATCGCATTTTGCTTAACTTTCGTCGCCGGCTGGATAGCTTCGATATTTCCAGTGCTTTTCTTATTTGGAGAAAATTCAGATTATATGTATACCACTACGGTATTTGCAGTAATTGAGTCGAGCTTGGTTGCCGCCTTTTTCCTGTGGAGGGCATGGGTGATGTTTAACGCTACGTCTGATCCTGAAGCTTGGGAAACTACCGAAGCTGCAGTGCTATCGAGTCGCTTCAGTAAGCTCCATAAGTAATAATCCTGTACGTAGGGCACGGTTACACCTGCCCCGGCTCCGGTCTCGCTGCGCCAGACTTTCCTTTCCATGCGAGTATCAGGCAAGCGGAGCGCGCAGGCGTGCAGGATGAGCGCCCATCGGGCTGAGACGCGGCGCAGCCGTGGCTCAGTTCTCGCCAGCCTCCCGCCGCAGGCGGCACGCCATAGCTACTGCCCGATATCAAATCAACAAGGATGCGGCTGAAATGACCCACGATGAACTCCGTCAGCTTGAGGGCGCTAGGCGAAGGACTCTGTGGGCCCTTGCATGCCTCCGTCCTGGTGATCCCAACGCATCCGACTTCCTTGCCATCCTTGATGATCTCCACGACCAAGAGCGAAACGACACCCCCTGTAGCGATAGGCTACTTGAGCTCCCTGAGGTTCGTAACTCTGTCTCGATGATGCGTCATAACTCCGGAATCGACATCATCTTGGAGCGGACTATTCCGCAGCCCTGGCGAGAACGCTTTCTGCAAGCGAGCATCGGATCAACCAGGATTCCTGAGGGGCCCTACGCCGCAGACTGGGATAAATTTCTGACTGAATGGGAGCGTGAGATGCAGCATCTGAAAAATCACCGAGCTGCACAGGCTCCTACCAGCTAGAGCGGCTCGCTCGAGCGATGGCGGCGCAAACACACAAGCAGTCGGTGGAGCCGCTGAAAATCTCAGCCTTCAAGCAGGAGCAGCAGGGTGGAACGGCCTTCGTTTTTTATTGATTTTGAAGCCTCTGGAATAGCGCCTGACAGCTATCCTATCGAAGTTGCTGTCGTGTCGAGTGAGACCTCCTTCAGCTCGCTTATCAAGCCAGTCCGGTACTGGACGCACTGGTCGTTCGATGCGCAAGACATGCATGGTCTCACTCAGGATCATTTGCTTCAGGAAGGTGATACCCCAGACGCTGTGGCGAGAAATATGAATAAGCTATTTTCAGGGCAGGTGCTTTGCAGCGATTCACCGCAAGACGGCTTTTGGCTCGACGCCCTCTACGAAGCGGCAGATCTGATGCCCACCTTCGAGTTGAAGCCGTTGGAGGTATTTGTGGGCCGGAAGGCTGCTAGCGATATTTATCGCCTACTGCCTACAATCAAGCACCACCGAGCTTTAACCGACGCAACTGCTTTGATGAAAGCCTGTCGTGCTTTTTTCGAAGCTTGAACTATCAAGGGGTGGATATGTGGCGCCTACGTTCGATGCATTCCTGGGATCTGATGCAGGAGCTGACACCTCACTCCGTGTGGGGATCTACTTCCTTATCTATCAATCTGGTTTGCAACGACGCGATTGGCGCGAGGAGAGGGGCAACGTCTACGATTGTCGAATCCTCAAAATGGAATCTGTGATGGCTTGGGCATTTGCATCCAACGCTTCCATGGCCGACATAGCATGACCAGCGACATCTCCGACGCCATTTTCTGAGAGCCACTTGGTTATTTCTTCAATTGCGGCACCCAGTGCGTGCTGGTTGTGCAGCAGCAATGTCAGAGAGTCAGCCGTAGCGATCTTGTAGTTCCAGTTATCGGACATGAAACTCCTCCTTGAAAGTGATGCTCAGAGCCTAGTTCATCTCTGCGCAGGCACAAACGGCGCAGGGTAGGCTCGCCGGCGTTCAATCATGAGCCCGACGAATGAGTACAATGGAGCTGCTCAGTAGATCCCTCGGTCATTGCTCCGGAGTAACGATCCTAGATGAAGCAGGCACTTTTAAGACTCCCCATGAATGACCTAGGCCGAGACTTTGTAGTCGGTGATATCCACTTCAAAACCATCGAGCTCCACAAGGGGCTTCGTGCACTCGGCTTTGACAGTGCGATTGATCGGGTCATCGCTGTCGGTGATCTGATCGACCGTGGGCCCGGGATGCTGGATGGCCTAAAGCTGCTCGGCGAACCTTGGTTCTTTTGTGTCCAAGGCAATCACGAGCAGATGCTGATAAACGCTTACCGTGAAACCCCACAAGCACGTTACAGCTCCCACGGCGCGGGATGGTGGGCAACGATCGCCGATGAGTCGAAAGGAATGGTGATCGAGAAGCTGGAACAGTTTCCCACCGCCATAGAAATTCAGTGCGCACGTGGCCTAGTCGGTGTCGTTCACGCCGATGTGCCGGCAGGGATTTCTTGGCAAGAGTTCGTTGGGAGCCTAGACAATGCTCAGATTGAAGAGATCGCTCTGTGGGGCAGGGAACGGATCATCAAGCATTATCGTGACGGCGTTCCAGGCATCTGGAGAGTTTGCTCGGGACATACGTGGATTCCGAAACCGCTGAGACTGGGGAATTTTCTCGCGCTTGACTGCACTGGAGGAGGGGACGGCCCTTTGGCAATCTACTGTGTCCAAGAAGACATTATCTATGTTGATGGGCGTCCTGTGTCGCTTGATAGCGCGGAGCGCATTTCAGAGCAGCTGCAGGAGCTCGAGAATGTCATCAGTCAGCTTAAGACAGAAGTGAATGGCAACAGATTGATTGAGTCACAGAGCCTTAGCCAAAAGGCTGAAGCGTTGGCCAAGCAGGCAAACTCATCGTGGATCACCATGAGATATGAGGACGCCGAATCTGAGAGGCTCATTAACGCGTTGCACGGGCTTAGCTTACTTACTGGCGAGCGCAGAGGCGCCAAGCTTGATGAGCTGAAAGCAAGGTACAGTGGAACGCAGACGGAGCAGCTGCTTCAGCGGCTTTTCGGCGCCTGATTTACTGCTCTAGACTTCGCAAAATGGTTCTTCAAGACGCTTTCGCCACACAAACCGAAAATATATTTTCCGCGTCCCCTTGAAAGTAAAATTTCAAACCGGAGACCTTATATTTGAAAACAAACAAAAAGCGACGTTCTCCAAAAGTCCCCCTTTTTTTTCGGCCTGCCTTGAGCTGTGGGGCAATCGACCCGATTGCCTTGATGTTGCTCTATTGGTTTGCGCTCCTTGTGCTTTTCATCTTTTGGCTTCTGTTTGCCGGTTTCTCTGCGTTGGAATGCTTGATGGAGGGCGGCGAAGCCAGTGTTGTGTATGCTGATCGCACCTTTGCGACGTCAGTCGCGGCTACTTTTTGATTCCAAAAGACACCTTTTTTTTCGAAAAAATAGCTATGTGCCATCCTTGTTTAAGGGTAGCTACAACCACTCGTTAACAAGAGCACGCGGTGGGGCTGCCACGTTAGATGGATGATTTCTATGAGTTCTGTGCAGGGTCGACCATTTTCGTAGAGAGTGAATCTGTTGAGGTATTGAGGTTGGCGCATTCGGCAGCACTACAGTCCCCCTATGAATTGCACAAAAACCTTTTGCTCGACGATACCTACGCAACTGCGCGCAGGCAGGATTTCGTTCTCCACCAATACGAGTGTGGCCGGTATCCGAATGACATAAACGAGTACATAGGTGGGTTTGACAGTAAGCACCTTCAGATTTATTCCCACCTCAAACAATAGTTTTGGGGCAATGGCCCAGATCCAGCTTTCAATGAGACAGCGGCGACCATCATTGCTAAGCGCCTTACAGCTACTCAGGCGATCTTCGATGAGCTTGTCCGTCCGTACCCTGTAGATTCAGGCGAGACACCAATAGAGGCCCACTCTCATTTTGATGAACTCTTCGTTGTTGTAGATCGCGTCCAACGCACCCCGCACGTTGCTTGAGACTTCCGCTGTTCTTTGCTGCTTGGCCCACCGCGTGAGTTCCGTGCGGCCTCAGGGGTAAGCTAGTTTTGATAGGCTTTTAATAGTAGCGAGGGGAACAAACCTGCATTTGACATGGAGATTCACTCCGTGAACGTGACAAGCGTAGCAGGGGGAGAAGTCGAAGTTCGATTGGCTTGAATTTTAGAGTTCACACGACCCACAGAGTCGCTTTCGGCGCAAATTTAGGCTTTATTCGCGTAGGGGCCATTCTGACAGGTTTACCAGATTCGGCTTATTCAATGACTAGAGCAGGTCTGTACTCATATATCTCGAACGGGTGATTTCAATATGCCATGATGGCAGCCTGACGCCTTATGCTAAGACACCGGGCGATTTGACATCCACCTCAACACATCAAGGAAGAATATGCCCCAAGTCATCATCCCGCGCTCATTTAGGAAAATGCTAAAAGATCTCAGCAAGGCTGACCGAATAGGCAAACAGGTGGCCCAACGCGCGGAAGCCGCTTGCACCCAAGCAAACCTCAATGACCAGATCCGGCTTGAGCGCACTCAGCACGGTGAATCACGGCTCGACTGTGAAAAGTACGACCTTGGTGACGGCTATCGCCTGGTTCTTCAGCGGAACAAGGTGGATTCAGAAGACTTTCTGATCATGCTGTTTGTCGGATCGCATACGGATTCCGACACTTGGCTGGCTATGCACCGGGGATACAAATGGGTGCGCAAGGACTCCGACGGTAAAATCGATTTCATTCAGGTTTCCAGTCCTTATGAGCCGCGCAGGCCACCCCTCATAGATCTGTCGATCGACACCCCCGATCACGTCCTGGATGAGCCGCTGCTGTCGACCTTCACCGCAGATGACTTCAAGGGTTCGACATTAGGCCTAGAGATATCCCAAATCCTTCTGGGCGTCACGAAGGGCGACTGGGGAGAATCTTCAGACAGCATCATCACAAGAATCGAAGAGCAGTCAGACACTGAGTCTGCACTGCTGGCCCTCGATTTACTGTCCATGGCTGATCATAGTGACATCGAAGGTGCTCGCCAACGGTTGCATCTGGATGCAAGTCAAGCCCACGAAGCGTCAACAGCTGAGCTTCTCGAAGCCGTTAATTCGCCTATCAACGCTGAAACCTTCTACACCTGGAAAGAAGAAGAGGGGATGCCCGACCCTTCCGATCGGGAAGAGTGGATGCTTTACCTACACCCTGATCAGCGGAAAATCGCGCACGCTGACCTTGCAGGCCCGTCACGCCTGAGAGGTGTTTCTGGAAGCGGGAAAACGTGTGTATTAGTGCACCGGGCCCAGTTTCTGGCTAATAAATACGGGGAGCCAGTATTGGTAGTAACCCTGACTGAAAGCATGCGCAAGCTGCTCACGTCTCTAGTCACCGCGTTGTGTGGGCCAGAGCGGGCGCTGATTCATGTTGCGACAATTCAGGGGCTAGCTCGTGATGTTGTCCAAGACCTGAATCCTGCTGTAACCCGCAGGCCAGTTGAATCTTATGCTGAAGGTGCGATGGCCGCAGTCATTAAGTCAGTACCTGAATTCAGCAGCGGTACGCATGCGCTAGGCAGGCTTTTGCCTCATGATCTCAAGCATTTCCTGAGAGAAGAGCTGAGCTACATTCGAACCCGTTTACTGCCGGCACAATATTCAACTTATGCGACGTCTTCGTTCCGCCGTATCGGTCGAGGCAAAGCGCTGGGGGAAACAGCGCGTAAACAGGTTATGCAAGCCCTTCAGGCTTATGAGCAATACATTACCGAGTCCGGTGCACCGGACTTTGAGGGCATGCTGCAGGAAGCCGTCACTCTGCTGGATACCCAAGGCGACAAAAGCAGTAAGCGTTGGCGTGCTGTCTTGGCTGACGAGGTTCAAGATCTTAGCCAGAACGAAATCTATATGCTGTCGCTGATCCGGACACCTGCAGGAGAATTGCTCAAAACGGCACCAGATGGCCTCTTCCTCGTCGGCGACGGCGCACAAACCATCTACAAACGTGGTTTTTCACTGAAGACTCTTGGTATCAACCTCTACCGCGCTAGCGTATTCAAGAAAAACTACCGGAATACCAAGGAAATCCTTCAGGCCGCCTATGCCTTGATCATCAATTACGAGTTCTCGGACATTGACGAGGATTCTCAGCAGAAGCCACTGGCTCCTGATTTTGCCGTCCGACGAGGGGAGCGCCCTGGTCTTGTCCGGTGTAAGTCGAAAGCAGACGAGCTTGATTATGTCGTGTCAGCCATCATTAAGATCAGGGAAATTCACGGTGAGCAGGCGCTTGACGATGTATGCGTGATTTCCAGATCGAAACCGTTTCGAACCCAAGCGATCCAGGCCATGCAGGAACTTGGCATACCGTGTGTTGACGTCAAAGGTAACTTTTCCATCGATTCCCCCGGTGTTCGGGTTTCTACAGTGGAAAGCGCCAAGGGTTTCGAGTTTGGTACGGTATTCCTTGCCAATGTCTCCGAGGCTGTCTCAAACGCCCGCCCGCAGGAGGCTACGGAAGCGGGAGATGTCGCGAAACTTTATGTGGCAATGACTCGGGCGAGAGATCTGCTTCATATCAGCTACGTTTCGAACAACGAATGGTCGCCAGTGGAAGCGCTTCATACCATCGGCCCTTGGTGTGAATCGCTGAAGTTCGAAGATGGCAATGTTAAGGCATTAGTCGAATACGCCTAAGGTCGGCTAGTCGAACAGGTCATACCGGGCCTGTTCGCGTGCTTTTGTAGGGTGGCAACTTAGAAAATGGCACTTTATGGCGAAGCTTTTTTGCCATCAAGTTAGTAGTGTGGCGAAGCTGTGTATCCTCTAGATGCATTGGCGCTGGAATAAAGTCACCAGCGCTGTTTTACTGCCATCCGGCTTCATTGTCGATGCGGTCGAGTCAATGCTAGGAGCAAGATTGTTGCGACAGTTGATGCCCAAATTTGCAGTGATGAAGATGACAGCACGCTGCGGCAAGCGAATAAGGACACCCCTGATCTCTTTGCGTTAGGACTGTGGGCAATTACCGTTCAAGCGGATGGGTGATGCGCACTTTGAATTGCTTCTGGCTGATCTTTACGATGCGCGAGCAAGAGATGGTGCGGAGGACGGTACGACAAAGCACCAAGCGCAGTAGCTGGGACTGAGGTGCTGTAAGGACTATCACATCAGGCAAGCGGAGCGCAAAGGCACGAAGATGGAAGCCCGGAGGGGCAAGATAGCCATTGAAAATGGCTGGCTTGATTCACGACAGCTGGCCCGAACGGCGTACCAAACGCCGGTCTGCTGGAATAAACCGTCTGACTGAATTTTGCATGCATTCGTGCATTACTCAAACACCCTGTTCCAGTGCCGTTTATTGAGTTCGCTGCATGCATTTGGTGCACCACCGAAAACGCGTCCAGATACCTTCGCCATGGTGGCGTCAGTTGTGTATTGAATAGGTGTTCCATCTTCGCCAACCAGCACCCCCTTGGCACCACTCAACAGCGCATGGCCAGCCACGACATCATGAGCGCTAACAGGGTATAGCGAGATACCACAAACACCATCGCCTGCAGCAACTTTAGCGAGCCGATATGCAATGGATGGCATGGCGTAAAACTCTGCCGGCGCGCATAGCTGGTTATTGATATCGGGCTTGTCATTAGCTGCAGCGCTCACCATCACAGTGGCAGTCGCGGAAAGCTTTTGATTAGAGAGGTCGACAAAAATGCGATCATTATTTCTGAGCAGATGATCCATACCCTTTGCCCAGGCAATGCAGTCAGAGATTCCGGACGGCGTAACAGGCGCGTGCACTACTCCAAGAACAGGTTTGCCGTCATGGAGCAGCCCAACAGATACCGCAGAGCCTGTGAGGCCACTCAAAAAATCGCTAGTGCCATCATTGGGATCAACGACCCAACAGAAAGGATATCCGGAAAGAACATGGCCGGTCTCTTCACCCCACCAATCGCATTGCAAAATTTTCAGCAACTCCTCACGGAGAAGCACCTCAATTTCGACGTCGATTTGAGCTTTATCACCATAACCCCTGCGGCCTTCCGGACGGACACATTCCTCTGCCAATAACACACCCGCCCGCTCCACAACTTCGATCACCTGGGGAAGAATCTGCTGCAGTTGTGTATTGATCATGGCGACCTGACGAGCTAACGGGCGGAGGAGTGAGGGGTGATGCCGTGTCCCTAAGCAAATCGACAAGGCTCCTACTCATCTTACAGGAGCTGCGACCCAAGCCATCGACTGAGACGATCACCTTGAACGTTTTCCAGCTTGTTGATGGCACCTCCGAGCATTCCGACCATGGCATCTAAATCATCATCGTCCGGAAACCACTCGGACAGCTCGACATTGCAAAACTCTGAACGGCTGAACACCCATTTGAGAACCATATCCCCCGTCGCGCGGAAATGGTCAGCCATATAGATCTGGCGATCGATCTTCCACCCCCGCAGTTCTAGTTCATCGGTAGCGTTCAAGATACCCGTGTCACCAAAGCAAAATCTCGTGTCGGGGTAGTGGATACCAGCAAGCGACACCTTCGCCTCTCCGACCTTGCTGTTCCAATATGCTAGGTAGTGCCACCCGCCCGAAGTGGCGTGAGGCCTCGGGAAATTTATGGCTGCCTTGCCGGTGATGAAGTGCTCATAGGTAACCCTACTCAGGTCAAGATCGAAATTACGCATCACTCGACCTCTTGGATCCTTAAAGGTTTGCCACAACCGCAGCCGTGTCAGCCGTCTGCTTACGCAGCAATGAAAAGCGTTTATTCAGCGAAACAGAATTCGACTTGCTGGGACTTCGTCACTGAGCGATGACTTGTGGGCTTTGGAGAGAGACGTCGCGCAGGCAACTCATCACACGACGAAATCGCCGGGTTTTTGAGAACTCCCTCATGGCCTAGGCTCGCCAGTTCCTCTTGGGTGCGACGCAGCAAAGCGTCAACGGACTCTCCCGACTCAGCGCAAAGAGTAATGGCGACCAGGGTCATAGGACTTACTCTGAGCGGGCCGCTCAAAGCCGTTATCATCTCCAGCGTGGGGCTTGACTGGGCGCGCTCTAGTTTCGAAACGTATGTTCGACTGCTGACTTCCGCAAGATTTTTCTGGGTCAATCCTTTGCCCGCGCGCATCGCTTTTAGCACGGCAGCAAAAGCATCTTTGAGCGTCATGAACACGTTCCTAATCAGCCAGTCTTTTTGAGCGTGGTTGCGCATTTTAGCCATGTGGAGCCAATCACTGTATGTCGATTGGAGTGACTTCGCTCACCAGACAAGGTTGGGATTTTCGCGCCGCCTCTCTAGCCTCGCGCAGTCTTTGCTCAGCGTACATCGCCGGGTCATCCTCAGGCAGCGGGTAGCCGGCCGCTGATAGCGCCTCGGCTCGCTCTTCGATCAGCACCCGCTCAGGATCTCGAGCGGATTGGTAAGCCCTCCCTTTTACCCGTTTAGTTTCATCCATTTGCGACTCCTCAAAGGCTGAGTAGAAACCAGAGCAAGTTTTACCAAGGATAGGCGAAGAGAAGTATCAAATTCTTCACGGGCTGTGACACCACAAATCAGCTGTGAGTGTGGTGGCAAGCGGAGCGCGCAGGCCGAGAGGCCGAGGCGCGAGGATGGAAGCCCTTTGGGCCAAGACACCGCCCTGGCGGATGGCTTGGTTTACGACAGCCATCCCTGGCAGGGCGCGCACAAAAAAATAACTTCAATCAATCGCCGATCCACTGCTGCATTCGGATCGTAAGACATAGCGCTCCCAACGAGGCTTGATTGCAGCACCGGTACATACCAACATCAGGGCTTCAGCTTCCTAGTTTGGAGTACTTATGAGTCGTGATGACAAAGACACGGTGTACTGCAATGTTCAAATGCCGATGACCAAAGGCAGGGAGCTTTCGCGGTTAGTAGCGGAGCTTAGAAAGTCAGGTGCTTATCCCGAGCTAGACTCAGTCTTTGAAGAAATACAGCACGAGCTGAGCTCGTCAATTGAGTTCGTGGAGGAGCAACTCTCCGGCGCTGGCGGATTTGGCCGGCGGTCACATTGAAATAGCTCAGCCAACGAAGCCCGCGACCTCTTAAGCAGAGGTCAGGGTGTCCGCATTACGGAGGAGAACCTAATGTCTAGCGGTGCTGTTGATCAGAATCTGCGTGAGCGAGAGAAGGTCAGGAGGAAAGCTTTGTGGGCGCTATCTGATCTTCTGCCAGGCGATCCCAAGGCCACTCCAGTCGTGTCTATGCTAGACGAAATCGCACACCAGGATGAAGCCGACAGGTTGCTGAGAGATGTGGCGAAACTAGAGGATCTTCGCGACCTTGTGGTTATCGAACCTCGCTCGAGCGGCCTCCAAATTGTTCGTGAAGGGAGCATTCCAGAACCGTGGCGGGAACGATTTCTACAAGCGAGTATCGGTTCGACTCGACTCGGAGCGGGGCCTTATCTTCACGACTTGGAGAAATTCGTCCATCTCTGGACGCAGGAGATTCAGCACCTGGAAGCTCATCGCTCTGCCATCGATAAATATCTTTAGAAAGTATCTCAAGTTTTTCGAAACGCATCCGTTTGTACTTACAAGAGCATACATAAAAGGCGTTTCAATGAAGCTTCATCCGACTTCAAAAGCATCTTCTTATTTTCGTCTTTGTAGAGAGTTCGACTGCTGGCGCGGCCTAGATTTTGACGAGAAATACAAATGCGCAATCGAAGTGCTACCGTCGGCGCGGATCATGATCGAGATGGACATTGTGAGTTGCAGTGTCACCCTCGAAGTCGCTCAAGAAATCGCAGAATGTGTGAAAGAAGCACTGGCTATTTCTGTCGACGATGATGGCTACCAAGTCGAAGTCAAAAAACGGCCAAATGGCCTGTTCAAAATTCGCAGCCTTGCCGGAATGCGCGGCATGCAGTACGCAGCGTTTGACGAAATCGATGTTGAAGACGCGAGCGGAGATTTTTTTGAGGATTCATCTTCTGGCACGACATCAATTGTGGTCGCTACTATCCAAGATGGGGGGTACGAGTTAATTTTTCCCTTCATGGGCTACTCATTCACGAAAGCTGATGCAGCCTGGCTAAGCGAGGCGTTGTTCAAGGCCTGCGGGGAGCTACAGAGTCGGGTGCGGTAGAGTACCAGGAGTCACGGCCAAGTCTTGGAGGCTTTCCTAGCCTCCCTTTCGATGCCCTCGGCGTTTATTGCAAGGGTTATGGCAACAGGTAGCCTGCCTCAGCATGGGCTCTGGCGCGCTCTCCAATCTGCAGGTTTTCTGGATCACGAACCTTTTGATAAGCCCGATCATGTACATACGAATCACTAGAAATTGTTGTCATGCGCCTGTTTAGACAGTGCTTCACATGCGAGCACGCGGTAGGAAAATGGAGGTGTTTGCGGTCGCAACCAATGGGCCTGCTAGATAGAGCGGATAGATAACTCTGAGAGGTGGTTTTTTAGACTAGCGCTTCCGTGCCCGCCAGATTTCTTCGATGTCCAGATTAGCTAAGGCATCGCGCATCAGTGTAAAAGCGTTGTCCGAAAACTGGGGAATACGGGTCGATCCAAATTCGAATACGTTACGGCACTTCACATCCTCGTCTATGCCCAGATGTGCTCGTAGCGCTTTAGCTTTAGGTTGGGAAAGCCCTACTTTCTTCGCGAGATCGGCTGCTCCAAGATGAAATTTTTTCTGTAGATCTAACTCACGCACTGCCGCAGCCTCTGCTGGGTCATCTCCGCCGATATACCGTACAGGCGCACCTACTTTTTTCGTGAAATGAACGACCAAGTTCACGCCTTCGCCGTCAGTACGAGTGCCCACCATCGAAAGACGAGGGAAGACTTCATTTATGCCCTGGCCGCAACGCACTGCCTTTTCAACCCGATCAATATCGCGTTCGGATACTTCTACTTCTTCCACCGCGATGGATTCCATGGCCAGCATTGACCTTATACGGCCACGTGCTTCATCACGTTGACGTCTTCCAGGTTCCAACAAATCCCTAATCAGGTTGTATTCCCTGTCCACTAAAAACTCAAAATCACCTGGCGGCATAGTCGACACTGGCAGCACGCGAGCCGGAATGTGATCAATTAGGCTAATCTCTAATGCCCGGAGCAGGTACGCATCGAATGCAGTTATCAATGCCCTAGTGTTGAGGTATAGCAAGTCTTCGGCAACGATCACTGACCAATGCTGGGCAGCATCACGCAGACTATCCACTGCGCGCATCACACCGGCTTCTTCTTGAGTCAGACCATAGTGGGCAATGCAAAGCCCAAGGCTTTTGTCGAACGAAATTGAGCGCCCTGTAACCTTATCGAATACTTTGGCCTTGTTCTGAACAAGGACTGCTTTGAGCAGCATTTCACATGCGTGCTGAAGGTGGAGCAATACGGTAGTGATACGGCCATCGTCGTCAAAGCTATTGAAGGACTGCATCCCGATGCGAAGGGAACTGACAGCTTTGATCTTAAGGGTTCGTGCGTCCCGTAAAAGCTTCATTATTCATTCCTCCGATCATGGTCAAACCCCGGGATTGGTCGGGTTTCGCACTACGGGGTGAGAGCTGAATTCTTCATCAATTCTTTGCAACCAGTCGGGGTTTTCGGATTTTCCGCCTGATCCTACGATTATCTTCAGCGCGCACTCCCGACATTGGTCGAGCAGTGAGTAAGGGATTTGCTCTAGCAGCCCTCTGTACTCATCAACGTCACCGTCGCGGTATCGATAAAGGTCTGCGCACCACAGGTTGTTAACCCACTCGGTGATATCTTCTTCGGAGTGCTGTGACGTATCCACTAGGACTTTGACGAAATCGACGATCCGAGGGCGCTCGCGCTTACCGAATCCTCGAGTGGTGAGACAGAAAAACTTCACCGACTTGATAGCCTGTCGGTACTTCCAGGTCAGCGAGTCGAGAGACTGCTCGTCACGCATCTCTTGCACAAGCCTATACGGGTTAATCAACTCTCCCGTGTCTTGAGCTACCGCATGAATTATTCGATTTACATTAAATGATCGCCACTCACCACGGGTGTGGCAAAACGCGCCAATGAGAATATCGTTTTCCTTTTGCAGATCCGAGATTTCCCGTTCGGTAATGCAGCCTTCACCATCTTGATATTTGATGAGTATGCGCATCTGATCTCCTGAAATTGCCCCTCCCATAGGACGCAGGAAGGAGTCTAGTGCTAATCCCTTGCAGCAACAGCTTCCTAGGAAATTGCTCCGGCACCGCTATCTTTTCACCAGCCCTTTGTACCGTTCTCGTGATGCAAGTATCTGGTCTCTGAGCTCTTCAGGGTCGATTCTCATGCCGCCCCGCGGAGTTGTCTGCAGCGTTCTCAAGCTGTTCACAGCCTTTATGAACGCTCGTTCCTCTGCCTGAATCCATTCAGGACGTTTATCTTTCCAAAATGACCACGACATCGGGATAACTCCACCACTGATTGGATGGAAGCAGTATGTGGGAGCTGCGGTTAATGTCCAAGCCGAGAAGTGACTCAGGTCATCATGCAAGCGGAGCGCGCAGACCAGGAAGGTCGAAGGCATGAGGATGGAAGCCCGCAGGGCCAAGACCCGTCGATAGACGAGGCTTGGTTTACGACAGTCATCCCCAGAGGGGCATGCCCGAAAAGTAAAATTTAGGTTATCGAACCGCACGCTGTTCGTTCGTACGAGGAGCTACACCCATGGCGTAAAGATCATAAGTTTTTCGCAACAGCACTTCGTCATCAGATGCTACATGCGCGTGCGTGAAGACGGTCGACAAGAACCGCCTCCGTTCGCCGTTGCCAATCTCAGACCAAACCCGCGGCTGCCCTTGAGCATCCGGTACTGCCAAGCGATCAAGAAGGTACTCCTCAAGGCTATGCAACCGCTGCAAGCCATCGATCAAAATATCGCTGCTCTCAGCCATTGCTCGCCCCGCACCCGAATCACACCACTCATTAGTGAGATAGCTTCCAAGATCACCTCCAGACCACGCAGAAACGATGAACCGAGCCTTTTGCCCCAGATTCCAGACTACTGGGCGATGCCAAGACGGAACTGGAATGCCCATTACGAAGCCCGCAGCCCAAGGGTACTTCTCTTGAGCCGCAGATGGCTCGACCAAGTGTTTTTCCCAGCGAGAAACGAGGATATCAATCGGATATTGGTTGGTGCTGGTTGCCAAAATTTGACGAGGCATTCGGAGGCTTGGATCTGAGATTTCGTCATCCGCGTAGCGCTGAAATTTGGAAGTCATGAATGTCCTTGGGGGAGGGGAGTGCTGAAGGTGGACGAACCATTGGTACGGTTGAAATGACGCCGCCACTCATCAACGATTGAGATGATCAGTAAGTCACGCTCTGTTGAGATTTCGATCTGCTCACCGTCGACCAGCGCTTGCGCATAGCCCTCAGCGAAGGCTGCAGCTCTGTCAAAGTCGGAAGGGGAGTCAGAGGACGCGATGTAGCTGACCAAGCGCTCCCACGCCCTGCGTTGACGATGATGACCCTGCATGGTCTTGGCAAACGGCACGGCGCCTTTCAAGGAGCGTGCAAATGCGATCGTTGGTAGGTTCAAAACCGGTTTCTCTGGATGTCATAGATATGAAAAACGGTTCGTTTCAAGAAACCTTGAGCCGTATAGGAAGTTTTTTTGTGCCGACGCAAACAGGCGCTAACCGGACGCGAACGCGTGGACGTGCAAATGGCACTCAGATATTGTCGCAAGCGTGATTACGCGCTAGCCGCGTGACGACTCATGAAAGGGATAGACGCGATGATTTACCAATGCAACGGATGCAACAGGACTACCTTCGAGATCGCATGCCCGTGGTGCATGGGCTCTCAGGTCTCGCCGTCATCAGAGCTCACGTTGCGACACCTTACGCCGCTGGATCCTTCGTTTTATCCCGACTTTCAATACAGATCCAAAGGTTTGATTCAGGACTTCTTCGGGAAGAAGAAGGAGCAAGCTCAGCTCAACGATCTTTTGAATAACGTCCTGAGAAAGTACGCGGAGCTGAAGCAGCCATACTTCACGAACTTCATTCACACAACTCGTGAAAGCGCAGGTAGCAGCGATGACGCGGGCGTACCCGGGCCGCGATTGGATGGTGTGTACAGCGAAAGGGAATTGTTCAGAGAAGTCCTGATTCGCAAAGGCTTTGACGAGCTTGAAGGGCTTCCATCTCTCTTGGACAAGCTGCTGCAGACCACAGCTTTCAACTCTGACTATAGGGGGTTCTCCAGAGAGCTGACCCGCCACATTCGAACTGATCTTGCCGACACCTTACGTTCTTGGATTGAAGAGGCAGGAACGACGTTCAGGTCTGACTTGGCTTTGTTCTATTACTACCTGTGGGAAAATGACGTTGCTTTCCCCAATGTTCAATTCAATCCCCAGGCGGCTTCTACATCTGGTGTTCCACTCCTCCCGATACAGGTTTTCCGTAATGGCCTGAGCCTTTGCGAGGAGATTTATTTCGATATTCTCGTCGAGCGCCTGGGATCTCAGCTGGAGCATTTCAATCCAAACCAGTTCATCACCATGTACCTAGTGGACGCTATGGACGGATTTCAGTTTGAAGCCTTCCTGGTTGAGATATTCCAAACCATTGGATACGACGTTAAAGAGACCAAGAAGACGGCTGACCAAGGCGCTGATCTTTTCGTCAGCCGCTTCGGCAAAAACATGGTGATCCAGGCAAAGAACTACTCGGGCTCCGTAGGCAATGCGGCTGTGCAGCAAGCCATCTCCGCAAAAGCCTTTTATGGGTGCGACGAGGCCATGGTAGTCACGAACTCCTACTACACGAAATCAGCTAAAGAGCTGGCCAGCACAGCAGGCGTCCGGCTGATCGACCGGGACGGGCTTCAGAGCTATCTGGATGACTACAACCAGAAGCTCATCGAGGTTTTCCAGGCCGAGGAAGAAAGTGCTTAAAAGTTGGCGCCCTTCGAGGCAAAAACTTTAGCCCCGCGACGTCGGTGCGGTTTCGAGATCCGTGACAATAAAAGACGATGCTCAACCGATTGAACAGCAAGCGGAGCGCGCAAGCCGATACGGCTGGAGGCGTGAGGATGGAAGCCCGGCAGGGTCGAGACTTGGCTCCGCCAGGCTCGGTTCACGACAGCCATCCCCGCAGGGGCACGCACAAAGCCAAGCCGGTAACCCCCCAATCGCTATCTCCTCAGCAAGGATTTACACGGTTTCCGGCCCGTAATGATCACCCTCCATCATGAAGGTCTCACAGAGCCGATTGCACAGAGCAGAGGCGGGAACTCATCCGTCATTTCTCGAGAGGTCAGTAAGTGCTGAGGCTAGCGCCGTCGCCTGCTGAGGCGTGAACCTAAAGCGCGACTCATCGATTTTGATAGAAATTACGCCATTGGACTCTGTATCTAGGAGAACTGCGTAGCTGTTGTCATCGCCTATGACTTCACCCTCGGCAATGCCGGGCCGAGTGAAGATGGCGAGCCTAACTTCGTCCAACTCACCCTCGGGCGAACCATCCTTGAACGTGAAGAATCTGTTCGGCGGCAGTTTTGTACTCATGGTCTCGATATTCCTCAGAAAATATGTCGCATGACTATTTAAACGGAGGCGAAATTCGAAACTTGAGTGGCGGGATTAAAAAGACATCTGCCTGGAAAGTAATTTTGCGCAGCGCTAAAGTTTTGCTCGAAAAAATCCGTTTAAGTTTGTATTTCACGGGAAAGGGCTGAGTGGGCAATGTTGAAAGAGCATGATTCTGCAGAAATTGTTAGATTCAGGGCCGAGCGCG
This sequence comes from Pseudomonas sp. P42, assembly GCF_017973755.1. Taxonomy (NCBI): domain Bacteria; kingdom Pseudomonadati; phylum Pseudomonadota; class Gammaproteobacteria; order Pseudomonadales; family Pseudomonadaceae; genus Pseudomonas; species Pseudomonas sp. P42. The sequence continues at coordinate 393,971 of NZ_JACOPU010000006.1, forward strand.
CATTTTTATCTCATGAAAATGACGGTGACGGTGACGGTGACGGTGACGGTGACGGTGACGAAGCTAGGTGGTTCGAGGCATCTGTTGAACTCGCAAATAGCCACGTCAGGCTCGTTCTAGACGGGTCTGAATATGACTTCACTGCTCAGCAATGCGGGGAGCTAGCTGATGGGCTGTCGACCCTGGTAAAAACGCTCTATCAACGGAGCGCAATCCTCACTGGTATCCCTAATCCGCAGAAATTGGATTTTGGTAAGCTATTTCACCAACTGATTCTGTCTCGTACTCAGTCCACACAGCAGGATTGGTTGTGCAACCACGGGTACGACTTGGACGGAATGTTTTTTGGAGCATCTGGATCGTTTCGCTATCCAGATTCGCAAAGCTATTTTCAGCTTTTCCTAGGGGTGAACGACTTGCTATTCGTCCCAATCTTGGGCATCGAAGATAGGGTATTCACGTTCAGAGTGGAGGACGCTTCCTGGTTGGTTGAGCAGCTGTGCGTAGGAGGATACTTGCTAGCTCGGATTGAGAGGTCGTAAGAGGAACAGCTTGCCTCTTCATGGATAGCCTGCAATCTGAGCTGACCTCTGCACGTCGGCAACTGGATACTCAGCAAGAAGCCATCGAGACCCAAACAGCTGACCTTCAAACCACGCAGTCTTCGCTTCATGCCGAGCTGACACGCAACGCCGGGATCAGCCAGCGCTGTACTGACCTTGAAGCTTTGGTCTGTGACAGGGATAAACAGATCCAATCCCTCGAGGAGAAGCATATTCATGCGCGTGGCGCCTTGGAGCACTACCGGGAGTCCTTGAAGGAACAGCGGGATCAGGATCAACGCCGACATGAGTCCCAGCTCCATGAATCCCAAGTAGAGCAGCGCAAGCTTCAGGAAACCTTGGCGCTGAAACAGGATGAGTTGACCAGGCTGAATCGTGATAACGAGCGGTTGCTGGCAGTCGAACTCGCTACGCTTATCAAGCGCTTTCGGATCTAACTGGATTTCTAGGCGCTCCGGGGTGGGCCGGGAAGCGCCCAACATTTTTGACTTCAGTGCCCTTGCGCGCGCATCTCGCCAGGGGTTGTTAAACAAGGATTGGAGGAGGGAGACCACTTGCTGCGCCAGGCGGGTAAGATCGGCTAGGCCACTTAGCCTGAAGCGCAGCGCTCGGAGAGACAATCGACGATACCGGTCGCCTTTGGACTTGCATTAGTCATGCGGATCCGCAGCTGCCGGCCGTTCTCAACCAGGTAATCAAAACATCGATTACAGATCGGATGCATCCAACTCCCCCTGTCACCGATGGTCGGTGCGCGGATAGCCCGGGGCCAACTCAAGGTTATGAACGCCATACAGAGCCCCAGGATTTTTCAGCCAGAGGCGAAACTCCAGTGGGTCAAGCGAGTAATCAGGACTGCAGTCGACTGACCACTGGCGCAAAGCGTAGCCCACTACCGCTGAACGAAGCCGGATTCGCAGGGTAGCGCTTTCGTCCATATCGAAGTCGAGCAGTGCAGTCTCAGGCCTTGCCAGTTTGGGGTGGGGGACAAGCTCCAGCTCAACTCGGTGGTTCCACTGATCATCTTCATCCATTAACTCGTCAGCGAGGATTGGGCCGTGGACAGTACTCACGCCAGTGATGCGAGTGATCGCAAAATCTCTGAATTGACCGCTCTTACGGTCATACCCGCGCACATGCCACCTTTGCCCATTGTCGAAAAGCGCATACGGCACAAGCTCACGCTGGCTTTTCTCGCGCATGGACTCATAGTCAATCGCGACGGCGTGCCCCTGCTTAATGCCCCTGCAGATGGAAGCAAGGATGTCTAGTCGAGGCTTGGCGAGCTGCGGTTGAGCCAAGCACGGTATGCCAGGCGTCCACGTCGACGGCTCAGCATCGCCGAAGCCTCGACTAACCCACGTCAGCACCTGCTCGGAGGTGAACTCAAATATCGGTGTGAAATTTTCGGCCGGGGTGTAGGCCTTGGTGCGGCTGTCAAACACCAGATTGTCCGGTGCCAAGCGCCGATAGAGCGCTAGGTCACGGGTAGATGCAGCCGTCTGCAGCTCGAAGCGCTGAACAATGTCCTGTCGCGACACCGCGCCACAAAACCAAGCCTGCAGCTCGATGAAAGCCAGTCGATCGCGCTGCTTCTGTGACAGCTGCGGAAGTTCTTCTCGCAAACCCACTGTATAAAACCTCAGTTGCAAGCTTATCTTAGGATCGTTATCGTCCGATAACGAGATCATTTTGATCTCGCTATGCGCTCATTCTAGCCATTCAGTCTATCCCTTCGCTGAGGAGTGCGCCATGTGACTCGTTGATCAGAGGTTTGCTATGTCACGTTTGCTCCGCATCGTTCTCATTGATTCGCTGTGTGCCGGCGACAAGGCCGAAGTGCTCGTTGATGCCAATACCTGCCTTACAGGTACCAATGGCATCGGTAAGTCGACCTTCCTGAAGCTGATCCCGCTGTTCTACGGCGCCAGTGCCGGAAGGATGGTAAAGGCGGGAACAAACACCTCCAGCTTTGCCGACCACTATTTGCCAAGCTTCACCAGCTACATCGTTTTCGAATATCTGAATCATGAGAATGTGCCGCGGTGCGCCGTGCTTCATCGCTCACACTCAGGATATGCCTACCGCCTAGTGAGCAGCGCATGGAACGCAGAGCTCTTGTATGTAGATCAAATCATTGGTCTTTTGGTCGAGCCGAGCAGTCTACAGCGTCGTGCAGCGAATATGCGAATCGACTGCACCCCCGAGCTCACCCCTCGTGATTATCTCAGAATCATCCAGTACAACACAGGTGTAGCGGATCTTGAGGGCATCAATTCAGTCGATCGCAAGCGCATGATTGCAGGGCTTCGGCGCTCCTATTCGCTCGCACCACTGCGGCATCACTTCGGCGGCATCGACAACCTGATGTTCTCGCTTCTGGAGTCCAAAGGCACCTTCGACTCCATGAAGTCGGCGATGAAAGAGATTCTCCAACAAGAGACAGGCGTTGAGAGTGTCGATCTTTCCGGGATGGATCTAGCCGCGTTCACTGGAGCGATCGACAGCCGCGCAAGCTTCTTGATCATGGAAAAGCAGATCAGACCCATGATCGATCGTCTTGCCCAACTGCACCCCAGGTTGGTCACCAACGAAGGTCAGCAAGGCCGCCTCAAACGAATCGCAACTGATCAACAGCGGGACGCTCTAGCTGCCACGACAACTGTCGTAGCAGAGATCCACGAGGCTAGGGAACGCGAATCCGCCGCGTCCGAACTCTACAGTGAAAGAAGTGAGGCCATTCACGATCGGCTTGGCACAGCGCGTCGTACAGAGAAGGAGGCCCGGCGGGACGTTGAATCACTGATCAGCCAAAGGGACAGCTTTGATCAAAGCATCCTCCCGTCGCTGATGAAGGACTATGCTTCCATGAGCGCCATGGAGGAGGGACTGCGCGCCATGGCAGGCGAGCATTCCATACTCGTCGAGCACGGCCAAGGTATTCAGCAGCGGTACGACAAGCTTGAGACTGAGCTGATTCGTTCAGTGCTCGAGCGAAAACAACGCCGCAACCAAGAGGCCGAAACACGGCAAATGGAAAACAGGGCACAGGCCCAGACCCAACTGGATCACCTGGAGCAGCAACTGGACTCTGCCCGGGAAACGCACAGTAGCGAACTCGAAGTACACGAGCAGAAGCACACCTTGCTGGCCACAACGCTCGTAGGGCTCAAAAGCCAGGCCGCTTTCCTGAACTCCACTCGGTATCTACCGGAAACCGCTGATGCGATTCAGAACGAACAGCGGTCGATCGACCTCATCCGCGCCGAATTGGACAAGGCAACGATCGAAGTCGCCGAGCACGGCGCCGAGCAGCGGCGATTCGCTCATGAGCAGCAAGCGGTAGCCAATGAGCAGCAACAGGTAGTAAGGCGTCGTGAGCAACTGCGTGATGAAGTTGAAACCCTAAGCCGTCAACTCAATCCGAGCGAGGACACGTTGCTAGCGTTTCTGCGCTCCGAGTGCCCCGCTTGGGAGCAATCGATCGGTAAGGTCATCGATCGCAGGCTCCTTTTGCGCAATGACTTGTCGCCCGTACGCGCGCTCGAATCGTCGACTCTGTTCGGAATTCAGCTTGATCTGAATCGGCTTCAGCCTGTGACAGAGGCTGACAGGGAAGCTATCGAGTCAAGCCTGGCGTTAGCGAACCAGCACCTCATCGATATTGATGACGAACAGCAGCACCTGACCCGCAAAGCCTCCGTGATGCTGGATCAGCGCAAGCAGCACCAGTCATTACTTGTCGAGATCATCCGTCGCCAGAACAAGCATCAGGAGAATCTTCAAGCACTGCATGGCCACATCGCCACGTTGGAAGAAGAGGGCAAAGAGCACATCGGTAGCCTGCGATCTCAATGCGCTCAATCTGTAGCTGAGGCTGAGCGCAGCCTGGAAGCCCATGTCATCCAGCGCGAAGAACTGAAAAGGTCTCAACAACAGCACCTGACAAACCTCAAAGGGATCGTGAAAAAGGTCAAGGAAGAACTTTCAGCTCAGTTGGATGAAATTGAACGGGTGAAAGCAAGCGCCCTCGATGCGCTTGATATAGAGCAAGCCGAGAAGGTGGATGGCTACACGGCTGCTCGACTCGTTGAACTCACAGAGGCCGGGGTGGATGGTGATGCCATCAAAAACCTTGAAGCAGAAATGATTGCTTTGGAGATGAAGCTCGCCACCCTGAATAACCACTTGTCCGACATCCGAAACTACCAGCGATGGCTCAGTGATGACCTGCCCAAGCTCCCTACGCTCAAAGCCACGCACATTCAGGCTTCAGAGCTCGCCAGCCGTATCCAAGTTGAAGTAGAAGAGTTCCAGCAAGCCAGGACTGAGCAACTAAATGCCTTCAAGGCCGCATTGGCAGTGCTCTCTGAACGCCAATCTGTGCTTGGTACGAAGCTATCGACACTGGCATCAGTCTTGAAGCGCCTCGAATACACCCCAGTGGTGAATTCGGATCTCGATAGCCTACGCAAGCTCACGCCGGCCGATCTCGACGCTGAAGTAGGGCGCCTGCAGCGCGAAGCCAATAGCCAGCGGGACGAGGGCAGGAGTTTATTCAGAAAGATCGAGCTGGGCATTATGGCCGGCCCGCGCGATACCGCGGAATTCGACGCGATCCAAGACATCGCGATGCGTTCACGCCAAGCGGATGGCAGCGGTGAGAAAGCCTGGTTCCACGCCACGCCTGAATTGCAGATGTACATGGCAGAAGGTCATGACGTGCAGCGCAGCAAGCTGATCACCCGTGTCAGATCTCTATGTACCCAGGTCGCCGAAAACCAGTCAGTGCTCAATGGACTTCATCGCTCCATCATGGATCTCGGCCGCAAGGCCACCAAGAAAGTGAATGAGGTGCTAGCCGCGTTTCCCCAGTTTACCAACTTTGAATTTCGGGTGGTTTCCAGGATCCACGACATCAGTGCATGGGACGAGATCGAGGGGTTGGTGGAGCACTTCAACCGCTGGCGTCTCAAGTCCACTGGTGAAATCCCAACGGACGCTCTCAATGAGCGACTGATGTCCATGCAGCGGCGCATGAAAGCAGGCGGTTGGCTCTCCCCGAAGCTAGCGGACTGCTTCGACGTTTCGTTGAGCTGGATGGTCAACGGTGTTCAGAAGGTCGCTTTCAACACCGCAGACCTGGGCGATGGGCTCAGTACAGGTCAGCTCAAGATCATCGTCGGGATGATTTATCAGGCGCTATTTGAGCTCATTCGACGTGATGCTGACTTCGATCTGCTGTTGCCGATTGATGAGGCGTTGGAGCTCGATGTGAATAATGCGTACACCTTGCTTAAATACTTCAACGCTCGTAATTCTCAGCTGATGCTCGGGTTTCCCGGTGGCGCTCCTGAGCTTATCCGTCACTTTACGCACCTTTATGCCCTTGACCGCCGGCCCTCGGGCGCCGTGTACGTCAAGCAGTATCAAGCTCCTGAAACTGACAGGCTTGCTGATTTGAATGATGCGCTAGAGCTTGATGACGGGCCCGATCTCAATGGGCCAGATATCGATGGGCCGGAGGCATTTGTATGAGAGAAACTTTGGAAAGTCTGCTGGGCGGCAGCTTCATTTGTCGCTACTCAAGTCCTGAGCTGTACAGCCAGCTTTGTGACGCCAGCTATGCCCGCGCTGTCGACCAGGCTCTGCAGCCATTGGGTCGGACACTTGGCTGGCTGGGCAGTATTGAGCAACCGAGCGCTTTTTTCTCGCGCTTCGTGAGCCTCTCCAATGCGAGTGATCGCATTGCCGCTGCCGAGGAATTCAAGCATATCCGTGACGCCATTTGGCCAGTGGTGGAGTTCATCCAGCTCTGCGCCCGGGCTGGCAGGGGAGACGCCTGCCTGGCTCCTGGAGAGGAAGTGCACACCGCGCAGCTTCTGACACAAGTTGAAATTAGCACGATTTGTGGAGATCAGTTGCGCGATCTTGCGGGTCACGCCTTCTTCCGCAAATCCAAGCGCGGAGACAGCCACAGCGAGAAGCTCTCCGTCGTGCTCAAGACCATGGAGGAGGCGGGCTTCCTGGTCAGAAAAGGGGTTGGATCATCCATCTTCGTCGCCACGGGCAAAATGGCCTACATCTATCGGGCGATGTCCTGGATCGTGGAGCACCAGAAATTGGTTCCCGACGACGAAAGCGATGCTGCCGGCGATACACAGAGCGAGTTCATCCTGTGAGAGCCGAAGATTGGGCAACACTAGGTAAGCACCTGATCGCTAACGCTGCCACGCTCGAAGCCATCGTACAGGCGGATGAGGAGGGCGCCGCCAAGCCAGAAATGATGACCCAGGGCATCATGTGGCTGATCAAGCAGCATCTGGTCGATGAATTCGAAGGCAGCCTGCACCCTTCCTCCCTCCTGATCGACCTCGGTGTACGGATCAGCTCTCAACGCTTTGAGCTATCCGCACCGGATCTCGAAGAGCTACTGGTCAAGATTGAGCAGGCTTGTGAACGCTATCTTCAAGCGAAGGATATATCGCTCGCAGATGCCGATAAGGAGCAGCGATCGATCTGGCTGGCAGTGCGCCAGGTCGTGACGCACTTGCGTGATGAGCATCGGGCAACAACTGAATTCATCGAAGGCCGATACGGTTTTTCTCCCCGGTTTGAAGATCGCCTTCGAGACATCCGGCAAGCCGTGGATCGTCTTGAACGTCTGTCCAACAAGCTGAATGCTTTTGAGTACGATAAGCTATCAGGCTGGTGTAACGTTGATCGGACACTACGTCGGCTGCTGCTGACAACCCTTCATAGTGCAATCATGCGCCAGCGCACCCGCTTGGGTGACTTAATCACCCGGCTCGACCAGTTGGGAGTAACGGTAAGAAAACGTAACCGATTGCGCCAAGTGGTTCTGGCAGTCGAAAGCTGGCTCCAGGCTGGTAATGTTCCGGATCTTGAGGGCATTCTGGATCGGGCCGATGCTGCTGAGTGGGTATGCGCATCGCCCTTATCCCTAGGCGGCTATCTGCATCCTCCCGTTGAAGACTCCCAGGCGATTGACGATATGGCGCTGCTCATCCACTCGTTGCCTGCTCCGAGGGTGCGCAAAGCCGTTGAAGATCTTGCGGCCCGGCCAGCAGCACGCGTGATCCCCACCGAGCTGGAAGTCGTCGAGGCCCCCATTCCATTTGCTCAACCGCACTTGGAGGCCATGCTCTTGGATTTGAAAGAGCATCGTGTGCCGCAGAGCGCCAGCCGTTATTGGGAGGACAATGCCGAGAGTGAATACGGGGTGAATGTCTGGCTTTACGCGCTAGATGCCTATTACCGAAACCTTGTGCTGGTTGCGCAGAAAACTGAAAAACCCCTGCGATACGTGCTTGAGCCAGTAGCTGAGCCCATGCCCAGAGGCATCGCGAACCAACTCGTGACTGACCTTACCCTACGTATCAAAAGGCGCGGCGAATGAGCGATCACAGCGTTTTACGCAGCAAGCGAACTATAGAGATGATCAGCACGCTCGTGCGCATGGGCTTGGATAGTGTGGCGCTCGGCAAACTTTGGGAGACGATCCACCGAGACTATGGGATCGGTGAAGTCAGTGGCAGTAAGCTGTTGCTGAGCCCCGCTGACCGTCAAGCACTTAGAAGCCTCCTGATCGATAAAGCTAACTGGGATCCAGTTGAGTCCAGGAGGGTTGAAGGCTCAAGAATTGGGCTTGCGAGCCATACTCGCGTAGAAAAAGCTTCGAATGAGGTTGTCGGCCGGTTGTTGGCATTGGTGAGTAGCCCTAGAGGGAAGGTGGAGTTGGCTGGCTCCCACTACATGATTCCACCCGGTGGCTCATTAGCACTTCCCGTCGATCTGCTGGCCGGCATTGACCGATTCGTGATGGTCGAGAACCTTGCGGTTTTTTTGGGCGCCCATTTCTATAAAATGCCGGAAGAGCTCGCGGGAGTTCCGTGGGTGTTCAGGGGTTCGCCACAATTCTCACCCGCTGCGGCGGCGATGCTGGCCGAGGAGACGCCCAATGTCTTCTATTTCCCGGACACCGATCCCCAAGGGTTGGCCAACAGCTTGAATGCAGCCAATTGCTCAGGGGTCATAAGCTGCACCCTTGATGAACTTCATGAACTCATGGATTACCGGCTGGATAAACCCCACGACTACATGAACCAACTCCATGCCATGGATGGGCTGCTCCGATCAGGTCATCCGCTGGCGTTGGTTCTGAAGGAGCTTCGTACCGGCTTCAGCCAGGAATCCATGGCGGGACGGCAGCTGAAGATTTGGTGCAGCGTGGCCGCGGGTTAGAGGTGTGATGCGTAGGTGCTTGGTGTAGATGGCTGGTGGTGATGCCTAACTAAACGTGTGGAGGCCTGAAGTCTTCCAAGTCACCTAGCGAGATCGGGACTTTATAATGATCCTCAGCCGGGATGGGAAGCCGCCGGATTCTCGACCTGACAAAACATGGAGGAGGGTGGGTAGTTTAGCTTTGGTGGTTGGGGGAAGGAAATGTGGTTCATAGGAGCATTTGTTGTGATGCCGTACAAATATACAGTGCACGGTAAAACTGCTATCGACGATCGCCAAACGACGGCAGGAAGCTCTACTTCTTAGGCGGTGTTGTCCCAGGGGGCTGCTTGGGGACTTACGTATCCGGCGATCAGATATTGTCCCTAGTAAATTGAGCCGGGTTCATAGGGTAATAATCTGTCGATCGACCTTCGTTTCCGTCTGGCCAGGCGGTACAAACCAAATATGTAGCCTCGTGATCTAGGGACACCACGATGCCGGCACACGCCATTTCTGAGCCTATGGCGCAAGCGAGATTGCCGACTACATGCTGCGTTGCCACTATTGATGCCGATTTGCTCGATTTGCTTGCAGCATCGAAGTGGCACCACACAGCCGGCTTTAAGTCACCATGGACATAAGAAAACAGAAGGGAATCGCATGTATTTGCGTCAGTTGGATGTCACCGGGTTCAAGTGCTTTGGTGAGCCAACCAGCTCTCGACTTCCTTGGAACCATACTGGCCTTTCCATTCCTTGAGGGGGCTTGTGGTTGCCGCCCTTCGTTTCGATCACTGACCGTCCTGAACAACTTCCACCGCTCTACAATTCCTATTATCCATTTCTCTCCATTACAGATAGCAGTTGCTCGAGATAGCGCCTTGCCCCAGTCTGTGGCATATAGCCAGTCACATGCCTTCGGCTTGGAAGCCCAAAGTCCGATGGAAGCCAGGCTCAGGGAGAAGTTGGTATGTACCTTTCAGCGCTGTCTATACGTAATTTCCGGCAGTTTGGCGATCTGACTCCAGGTTTTGTGATCCACTTTAACGAGGGCGTCACTGCTCTTGTAGGGGAGAATGATGCCGGTAAGACCGCAGTAATCGACGCCATCCGGCACGTCCTGCAGACCCGTGACTCGGATTTCCTTCGGCTTGAACTGGAGGACTTCCATGTCACAGGGAATGGCGAGCCTACGACGGACATCACCCTGGTTTGCACGCTGTCCGGGTTATCCACGCTGGAACTCGGAGCATTTGCTGAGTACGTAACGTTTTCTGGTGGCGAGGGCCTGCTTCATGTGCACTGGTCAGCACGTCGACTCGCGTTGCCGACTGCGTCACGTCGCTGGGTCGACATCCAAGTCCGTTGTGGGGCGCGCGGAGAGGGGCCGGCCCTGGACGTTGGAGCGCGCCAGTTACTGGCGACCGCCTACCTGAAGCCTTTGCGGGATGCTGAACGTGAGATGTCGCCGGGGCGTAACTCTCGCTTGTCCCAAGTTCTGTCCAGCTTTCCGGGAATCGAAACCGGTGAGTCCTACGTCGCTACGGCACCGCCGGCGTCAACAGCCGAGGCTTCCGGTCTGAGCATTGCCGGCATGGGCGATTACATGCGTGAGCTCGTCAGAGGCCATGGAGCAATCAGGGTTGCCCAGGCGACGATCAACGAGCGCTATCTGGAACCTCTCTCACTGGCTGGCCAACCACTTCATAGCCATCTGGGCTTCGGCGACAGCGGCAGTGAGACCACAAAGCTCAAACAGATTCTCGAGCGCCTCGAATTGGGACTGTTGGACAAGGGCTCGGCGCTTGCAAAGGGCAGTTACGGCCTGGGCTCCAATAATCTGCTGTTCATGGCCTGCGAGCTCATCCTGCTGGGCAAAGAGCCAGACGGTCTGCCACTGTTGCTAATCGAAGAGCCAGAGGCACACCTTCATCCTCAGCGCCAACTCAGACTGATGGAGTTCCTGGAGCGAGCTTCCCAGCCTCAAGTTCAGGAACACGTTCAAGAGCAAGCGCAGACACGACCTGTTCAGGTGATTTTGACAACGCACAGTCCCAACCTGAGTTCCAAGATCGCCTTGGAAAACCTCGTACTCATTCAATGTCAGCGTGCGTTCTCCATGGCGCAGGGGCGAACCAAACTTTCGGTTGATGACTATCGGTTTTTGAGTCGTTTCCTGGATGTCACCAAAGCCAGCCTGTTCTTTGCCAAGGGGCTGCTCATCGTTGAAGGGGATGCTGAGGCAATTCTTCTGCCGGCGTTGGCCCGGCTGCTTGGGTGTGACCTGACCGAGCATGGTGTGTCGATCGTCAACGTCGGTGGAGTCGGTTTGCGTCGATATGCTCACATCATGCAGCGCGCCGACGAGTCTGAAGGCGTCATTCAAATCCCCACAGCCTGCATCACCGACATGGATGTGATGCCTGATTGCGCGCCAGCCATCATGGGGCTGAACCCGAACAAGCGCAGACCCAATGGTAAGCCGGCGCCTCGGCGGTGGCGCATGCTGAGCGACTTCGGCGCGACTGATATGGAGCGAGAACCCAAGCTAGCGGCTCATCGGCAAAAACGGACACGTGGAGATGGCCAGAACGTGAAAACCTTCGTGGCCAATCATTGGACGCTTGAGTACGACCTGGCTGTCGGGGGACTCATGGATTGGGTACATCGAGCCGCCGTGCTGGCTTTGCATGACGCGAAGATCAACGAGCGCAAGCTGACACGGGAGAAAGTGCTCGAGAGGGCAAGCAGGGCGCTTGAGGCCCTCAAGACTCGGTACCCCACCGAGGCGGAGCGCGCTACGGAGATCTACCGTCTTGTGGATTCCGGTTCCAAGTCGATCACCGCACAGCACCTGGTCGACCTGCTGCAGCTGGCATTTGATGAAGGAGAGCTCGATCAGGCGAGCTTGCGTACAGTGCTACCGACCTATGTCGTTGAAGCGATCGACCACGCCACAGGCGGCCCTATTCTGGCTCAAACGCCAGAGTCACCTGCGGCCCCTGCAACGACGGCCGATGCACACGCAGCCGGGGTGGAGGAACCTGCGTAATGAGGCTCAAGGATCTAGTTCCGCCAGTCACGGATGCAGACATCGAATGGGTGAGCGGGCTTATGTCGCTGCGCGATCTGGATGAGCCACGGAGGGCGTTTCTCAAACGTCTCGATACGCTCGATGTAGCGGCATGCCCAGGGAGCGGCAAGACCACCCTGGTGGTTGCCAAGCTTGCCATCCTTGGTCGTCACTGGAGTAGCCGTACTCAGGGGATTTGCGTGCTTTCGCACACCAATGCGGCGCGCGAGGAGATCGAGCGTCGGCTGGGCGCTACGGAGGTTGGCAAGAGGCTGCTGCGATACCCCCATTTCATCGACACCATCCATGGCTTTGTCATGCGTTTTTTGGCGTCGCCCTGGCTGCGGTCGAATGGCCACCCGCTGGTAATGATCGATGACGAGGCGACCGGGCGTGCCAGGGGTAGGGCGCTGGGACACGAACGGAGAAATATGGAGACTTTCCTTGGCAGAAAGGAAAAAAGGCTTGCTGATCTTCGTCTTCAAATGGCTGATTTTTCGAATCCGCTTGGGGGCGTACATTACATTTGCTCACCCGAGGCTCCCTCATACGGAAAACTAGGTAGAGCCATGGGCGCTGCCGCTTCGGAAGGTTACTTTTGCTATGACGAGGTTTTCACGCTCGGCCAGGCCATGATTGAGCAGGAGCCGAATGTCGCTCATTCGCTGCAAGCTCGGTTCCCCTGTGTGCTCATCGACGAGATGCAGGACACGGATGTCGTGCAGAATCAGCTCTTGAATCACGTGTTTCCGCGCGATGCCGTGAATACAGTCGTGGTCAGAGTTGGGGATCCCAATCAACAGATCTTCGATGGGGACGGTGAATCCGATGGCGCTTTTCCTCATGGAGAGACAATCGATATCTTCACCAGCTTTCGATTCAACCAAGCTATTGCTTCCTTGGCGAACAACTTCGCAGTCGCTCCCATTGCTGGGGGATTGATCGGGAGGGGCAGGGCCGGCGATGTTTGTCCAAACACGATCTTTGTCTTCCCTGACGACGATACGAGCGGTGTTCTCAGTGCGTTTGCGCAGCTAGTTTGCCGGTGCCTGCCTGTTTCGGATCGCATGGATGGGGTGCATGCGATCGGCGCCGTTCACCGGCTGAAGAACTACAAGGCGGAGCAATTCCCGAAGGCTCTGGAGCACTATTGGAGCGCCTATCGCTCAGATGCCAACAGCTCGAGGTATACGCCCAAAACATTCGTTGAAGGTATTCGCAGGGCTAGAGCGCATCTGGCCGTTAGCGGTCATGCATACGAAAGCGTTGAAATGATTGCCAAGTGTTTGCTTCATCTGGCTGAGCGTGCAGGCTTGAGGAGACCTGTCCAGATCAGGACAAGGCTTCACCGCTTCATAGAGCGCGGCTTAGCGTTGAACACGACGCTTCTGAAAGCCTACCAGCGAGGCATCTACCTCTATTTGTTCCATGCCCATCCGCTGCGAGAGGAGCGTTGGGTTCAGAGGCATGCCGTGCTGCTTAAGCGCCTAATTGCAGAGCTGCATCCTGGCGAGGCGATCTCAAACGAACACGAGGTAGAGGCTTACCTAGCGTGGACAGAGCCGCGTGATACGGACGAGTCCGAGATACCCCGTGAAACCATCAACACATACCGATACGACGAAGGTGAACATGACTCCGTCGACGTCCAACTGTCATCCATGCACGCCGTCAAGGGCAAGACTCATTCGGCGACACTGATTGTGGAAACGTTCAGCGGACAGCATGTCTTGGAGATGATGTTGCCCTGGCTGGAGGGTAAGCCGCTGGTGAAGAAGGAATATCAGGTGACTTACCGGAAGAACAGGATGCTCATGTACGTCGGGATGACCAGGCCTACGCACTTGCTGTGCCTGGCTATTCGAATCAGCGCACTGGGTGAAGGGGAGGCGAGTGCTGAGCGAAGGGCAGCGCTCGAAGCGCAGGGATGGGTGATCAATGAGCTCGGTGCGTGAGTGACTCACTAACCCACGCTCCTGAATGTGGGGCCCGGGAATACTGCGGCACTCGTTGTACAGATTCCCCTGAGCATATCGAGCGACAAAGACTGGATGCTGACTTAGACAGCATCCAGTCCAATGATTGCTTGCGCTCAAACAAAAAGGAAACAGCCAGGGCTGTTGCAGCATTGGCAGGAGAAAGGTGCCATTTTCGACAAAGCAAGGCTAGAAGCTGCTGTGAGCCATTGGGGTGGACGAGAGACAGTTCTTGAGTTTCGTCCTGGAACACGCCTCTTTATTTGATCATTGAGCTGCCCATAAAGCTGCTGCCCAGTCTTCACCGGATAGCAGCCTAGAGAGCTGAAAGGTTGATGACATGGCCGGCATTCCTGGCATGTTCTGCGACGGGCTCATGCATTGACATGGCGTCTCCAGGGCGCTTGCTGCCCACTGGTATCACGTGATCAGCGATGAGGCCTGGCTCGTTGAGCTGCTTTTGGCCCAAGATGAGAGCCTGGTTGTTCGGGAAGTCTAGGCGGTCACACCCAACTGGATGAAAAAAGGCGAAGGCTGGAAGATGGAGGGGCTGACGTCTCTCACCATGGGCTTCAGCATGGATGAAGTGCTGGTCTCGATCCTGGAGGTTAAGGGAGGTGAGGTTTACATCGACACGCATGAGCCAGGCCTTAAAGTCGAGTCCCTGACAGGGCTGAAAGAGTTGTATCGCAGTCATGCCTCGACTTCCACTTCAGCTGCATGGCTTGGGGGGCATTTACCATGACAGAGAACAGCGAAGTGGAAGTCGATTTCTACATCAAACGCTACTCCGATTTCGACCCGCTTCGGATTACTTGAGCGGTCGGGCAGGGCTTCGAAGAAGAGGTCACGTCGATTCTTGTAAATGTCCACATCAGTAGGCACAGCGCGGTTGGCGTTGTGTTCGGGAATACCAAGAAGGGGCCGAACGGGCGATACGCGGATGGCCACTTCATCCAAACCTCCGACATCCTAGCTACGGCAAAGGAGGGGAGTTTGGGTGGTCACCACGATCAACTCTCGGTACGTGATAGCCACATTCCAGCGCGATGGCGGGCGCCGCAGCTTTAACGAATTCTGGCGTCTGGTGGGTAATCGTTACCCCAACATCTAATCGCGGGAATCAACTTCAGAAATGAACCACGGGTGTGACTGGATCATGCCCTAGGTATCCATGTGCTTGGCATATAGGCAGTTAAGCATGGAGCGGTAAGGGCTTGGATTTATGTAAAGCCATTTGCTTTACCATAAAGCTTTATGCTTTACTTTTTGCGTCGAGTCACGATGGGCTCGATAGAAACCCAACGACGTAACAGGAGGCCTTATGGCCCAAATTAATGCTCGTGTTGCTGACGAGGATAAAGAAAAAGCTGAAAAGGTACTCAAGGCTCACGGTTCGTCCGTGAGTGGGTACTTCGCCAGCGTGATTGAGTACATCGCAGATACCGGGGCTATCCCGTTCGAGATCAAGCAGAAGCCGAAGCTGGTCAATTTTGATGAGGTCTACGCCGAGGCAGTCGAGAAATTTGCCGACCTCTACAATGGCTTGGTATTGATGAGCAAAGCGATGCAGCCTGGGATCACTGATCAGTGGGAGCGATCCCGCGCCCTGTGTAATGACCACTCACTGGCTATGAGTTTTTTGCAAGAAAATGAGCGGTATGTCTACGGCGCGCCTTGCCAGATGGAGAAGGTGACGACTGGCGACGGCTCACAGCACGATTTTTCACTGGGACGTGAGCGATTTCCCGCATTAAAAACAGGGCTCGCGCATGCATTGCGCTGCATAAACTTCAACAGTCGACCTCTAGATCGTTCTGATTTGGATGAAATGTCGGAGGCTCTTTCTGGGGCCGAGGCAGCCCTGCAATCCCTGCGTGACCTTAGCCCAGGGGAGCGATCGATTGAGTCACGCATCGCATTCTTCATAACCGCCGCATTGGATGCTCTACAGGCCGCGAAGGTCTTGACTGATGGCCCTAACGAAGCATTCATGTTCCATCACTGGTTCACTCGACTGGATGCTGTATGCCGCGATGTGGTGGCCTGTCATAAGCGGGTGGGATCCACCAAGTGGGATGCGCAAATTCAACTGGTGGTTGAGCACGTAGCTACGGTCAAAAATCAGATTGACGAGTGGAATCGAAAGCGTCTGGATTTTGCGTCCCAGAATAGCTCCAATTGGTTGGCCTTTCAGGGTAACGCCATTGACGTTGCCGATGAGCAGGTGAGAAAGCTGCAGCGAACTGCTCTTCGTGGAGGTTCGCGATAGTGTTGAACCTTGCGCGCGTCTTCACTGCTGGACGCGCGCAAGGCCTATCACCTTTCCGACATCGGGCCAGACGCCTCCAGCAGGCTCCGCGCTAGCTCAAGCCACGCCTTGGCAGAAATGAGAGCTGACCTTGCCGACGCAGGCTAGGGAGATCTCCCAAGTGAGCGAGGGTGACTGGATCTCCGCGACCGTGAAGCTACAGGCGTCGAAGGTATCGCAGAAAACTTTTGGGAGCCGGGCGCTCGGCGGGCGCCTCCCCTCAGCCAGCTCATCGTAGCCTTAGCCAGACCAAGACTAAGACTAAGACGCCACCGCAACGCCGGCAGGAATCGATAGGGTCTTGAAGGTCTCAATCTTCTCGGATTCCAACTCCTTCAGAATTGTTTCCTTGGCGTCATTCTTGTCGATAGACCTGCCCGTGTTATCGAAGCTTATCTGCTTGATCCTCAATTCAATCTCACTGTCTTTTTTCTGGGCCGCGGAAAATTCTGGAAATCCAAGCGAGATCACGCAATCGCCATCGAGGCCCGAGGTGCTGAATCGGAATTTGGCATCGATCCTGTGCAGGAACAGGCTAGGGCGATAGGACACATCTGAAAGAAAGTCAGAGTCCTCAAGGCTGAAGCCCTTTAAGTCCAGGTTTCGGATCTTTTCCTTCATCCAGTCCAGCGCTGCGGGGAGGAGGATGTCTGGGTCGGGCGAGATCCCGATATCGACGACCTCCTTAAAGGACAGTGCGACCAATTTGCTGTGTTGCGTGAGCCCTAACAGGTAATTGAACCTGTTCTGGTTGGTAAAATCGCAGAAACGAATCGAGGTGGCCTGCTCAGATTCACTGATCTGCTTGACCGATTTGAAATGTGAAATCAGATGCTTCGACATCGCCTTGTTTGTCGTCTTTGTTTCAGGCGCAGTGTGCGTGAAGATCATGATGAGCTCGTCCTGAGCCTTGTTTTTCTTGATCTCGATGGAGCCTTTGAAATTTTTGCGCGAGTCAGCCCAGCTCTTGGAGCGGTCAGTTCGCTCTAGCAGGTAGTCCATCCGGATCGTGTCGAGGTCTCTGTTGACTGGGTAGAATTCTGGTGTTCCCAAGACCTTGAAGTTTACGAACTCAAGATCCAGCAGCTTGTTGACATCCATGACGTCAGGGATCGCGTCCAACAAGGCATCATCACCTTGCCACTTGATCGTCTGGGTGGTGATCTTGGGGTTGTCTTCCTTGGTCGTGTAGGCAAGCTGAAGCTTGGAAAACTCGCTCGGACGTACCAAAGACAGCGTAAGAGCAGGGATGGAATACTCTTTCTCTGAGCTGTTGATGAAGACGCCTCGGCTCTTCAGAACGTGTTTGATGTCGCCGGCACTGATGTAAGGCTGAGCAAGGTAGGTACGCAGCGCTTCACCTTGGGGAAGGATAGAGTCAATATTTTGATTACTCACTGCATTACCCCCTGAAATCTGCTTGGTAGGATTCGAATTCGACGATTGAAGCGAACTCCTTGTTCGCAATTGACAGCCTCGCTATGTCTGCAATTTCCTCATGATCTACGTAGTTGTAGTCAGGGAACGCGAGGGCCACCTTGTGAGGAAATTCCATGGCGATTTCCATCGAGAAGCCAATCATGCGTTTTACCGCTTCGATGCTGAAAGGATCCTGACAGCAGATGAGCAGTGATTTCCTTTCATGCTCTTGGATGAAGAAGGGGATCAAGCCACTGTTGAGGTATTCGGGAGGCAGTATCGTCCCGTTTGTGACCCTCTCGATGGGGCTTACGTTTTTCCCAGTAGAGGGGTAGAGGAAACGAACATTTTCTGCGCCGAATCGATTTCTCGCGTACGTAATGGTGTCGAACAGAAAGCTAGCTCGGTAATTATCAATGACGTAGATGGTGCCGTAGTTGGAGCTGTCGAGGTTTCGCGACCCCGCTATGTGACTGACCACATCCTCCTCTGCGTCCGATGCCGCACTGAACCAGCAAAGGATGCCAGCGAGCGACTGACCGCTAGCGCCTGTATAGCCCGAGTTGATCGACTTTTTCAACGGTGAGCGATTGAAGCACTCGACTGTCGTTGCAAGGTCGGTGAAATGGTCTTTGAATAATGGGCCAGGAGAAGTTGGGTAGGGGCCGGATGTAAATTTCGAAGAAATAACGAGGTGCTTGAGGATGCCATCCTCCAATGGGGATAGGCAGCTGAAGACAAAATCGGCACCATGGGTTTTTCTGGGGTTGCCGGTCGTGCTGTGGGGAACAGGTTTCACGCAGTCGAACTCGTGTCCCTTGAGTGCTGCCTTCCAACCAATCAGGTTGAGCAGCGACTCCGTGATGTGTTCACCGCGCTCGCCCAGCTTCTTTGACCATTCGCCCATCACACGTCCCTTGAATAATGAATGTCTTGTAACCCTATGCCGCCAGAACGCTACGGAGGTTGAGGGATGATGTCTAGTGGCAATTTGTCATCAAGTCGACGGTGGATTGTCTAGCTCCAAGATAATGGCTAACCCATCAAGCCGGTGCGTCAGCCTACGGCTAGGTCATACAGGGCGAGGGATAGTGAAATGCTCTCGCTTACCTCCTGCTACGTCAAAGGTCGGATCTGGCTTCCAGCCCGCAGCAGTGACATTATCTCGCCATCTAAGAATATCGTTGGTGGAGAATGGACTTGCTGGATCTTAAGGATGACGAACAGCTCAGGGCTGGATGTATTAGCCTCCAGGAGCAGGTGATGTCCTTAGCGGGCAATCAAAGCTGGATCACCGAATTCCAGAAATGGTTAGTGCGTGTCAGGGATGTGTCTCAAGAAGAGTTCCTAAGCAAGGACTTCCAACTGGCGCTCTGGGACACCGAGGCTGTTTCGGCAACCGGTATGGGGCGCATCAACATTTCTGCGGTCGCCGAAAATTCGGCCATCGTAGAGAGCCTCTGGCATCTGAAGCAAAAATTCGCGCAGACGAGCGATCCTTCTGAGAGTGAAATGCTCATCGCCGACGCTTGGGCTCAGATTGCGTCCGCAGTTGCTGGGCTGACCAAAAGAAACCCCCGACTGAAGATGTACCGGGTTTTCGCATTGCTTTGTCCAGGTGCTTTTACGTCGATAGCGCATCATCGAAAACTGCGCGAGCTGGCTCATGCCTTGGGGATTCCACTGAGCGGTCAGAGGCGTCATCTGCACCGGCTCGTATTGAACCGGTTGGATGACGTGATGGGTAAGGTGGCTGACGTCTACTCCAGGGAGGGGGTCTCACGCTTGACGCTGCCTTGGCTGCTGTTCGTCAACTATGTTCAGAACCCAGAAGGCGAAGCCACTGAAATATCCGATTTAGAGACAGGTGACGAAGTACTCAAGCCCTTGCCCCCTGAGAGAAGGAGGCGCGGTTTGCTGGCGATTGGCGGAGGCCCAGCCACCATTCAAAGCATGATCGACTTTGCAACAGATGGATGCACTCGTGAAGACTTCATCCAACACTTGCAATCGATCAACCCTCAATCAAAAACGTCGACTTGCAACACTCAGCTGAACGCTCTGATCGCCGAATGGGGCGTGCTGCGTGCCAACGCAAACAGCCTGCAATTGACACCCCGCGGCGAGGCATTCCTGGAGTCGGGTGATCCAGATGAGATCATTGACTGGATGATCACCCGCATCTTGGGGTTTGACTATTTGCTAGCGGCATTGCGTGACACACCGTTATCTAACCGTGACGCCATCCTCACACTCAGAAAGGCAAACCCAGGATGGACGACTGATTTCGCCCCATCAGCGATTATTGGTTGGTTCAGGTACCTTGATCTGGTCACGATCTCCGAGAAAGTGCTCAGCCTTACCGAAAGGGGTAAGCAGTGGGTTAATCGCATTCACTGGGAGCCTAAGGGTCTTGCGATCATTCCAGGTCTCAGCCCGTCCTTGGCTCAAGTAGCCCCAGTCCAGCTCGATATCGAAATTGAGAGGCCAAGGCTGGGCGCCGTGATTGCCCGATTTGATCAAGAGTTTCGCTTTCCAGAAGAGCTGATCGGACAACTTGATGCTGGATTGTGGGGGCATCCGAGGCGTCATTTCGCGGTGCTGACAGGCTTGAGCGGTGCGGGAAAGACGCAACTAGCCCGTAACTATGCGCTGAGTCTGTGGCAGGACGATCCCCAGCCAAGTGAAGGGTTGCTGATCGTGCCTGTCCAGCCAGGCTGGCATGACTACACGAGTCTGCTGGGTTACGTTAATCCGTTGGAGTCAGACGCGTATGTGCGTACTGGAGTTCTGGATTTTCTCCTGCAGGCAAGCGCCAACCCGACGAAGCCCTACACACTGGTTCTTGATGAAATGAACCTCTCTCATCCGGAACAATATCTGGCGCCTCTGCTTTCAGCGATGGAAACCGGCGAAACGATCGTCTTTCACGGTCAAGTCGACGAGATCGATGGTGTTCCTCCAGGCATTCCGTATCCGAGCAACCTCGTGATCATCGGCACCGTGAACATGGATGAGACCACTCATGGGTTGAGCGACAAGGTGCTTGATCGAGCGTCTGTGATCGAGTTTTGGGACATCGAGGTCAAAGCATTTCCTGGCTGGCAGAAGAGCTCGCTTGAGGATGAACAGATTTCAATCGTCAGAAATCTCATGTCCTCACTCATGGATGTGCTTCGTCCAGCTCGACTGCATTTCGGGTGGCGCACGCTCAACGACGTGATTGGCTATCTGCAGCAAACACAGGCGGGTGGTGTCATCGAGTTCTCACGTGCTCTCGACCATGCCATTTATTCGAAGATACTCCCCAAGTTGCGTGGCGAAGACAGCCCGCGACTTCAGCAGGTGTTCACTTTGCTACATGCCACGCTCAAAGATGCGGGGTTGGGTATGTCGTTGCGCAAGGTTAAAGAAATGGCCGACGACCTGGCTCACTCCGGCTCGACCAGATTCTGGCGGTAGACCATGTCGATCATCTTGCAGGTAGAGCAGGGCGATGCTCGATTTGACGTGCACCCAGGTCAGTTGACCCCGGGTTTCATGGAGAAGAAGGCTTATCTTTTTACCGCGTTTGAAGGGTTTTCCTTCTACATTGATGACATCTTGATCGAGACGGTCGACCAAAACGGCGCATGTGCATGGTTATGGTCACCAGGCTTTTATGCAGGAGAGGTCGCGGCAGAGCTTCTGGATGACCAGGGGCGGACTGCCGCCATTTACCGGCTGGACGTTTCAGCAGCTGATAATAAGCTCGGCGGCCACGCATTCGCTGCCATGGTTGAGGCTATTCTGGATTTCGACCCGGCTCTCGTTCTGGGCACAGAAGAGGCTCAGTTTGGAATTGGCCATGATGGAGCACTAACCAACCCGCACCTGCATTATGCGAGGCTGAGACGCTATGGGGATCGGCTTCACCGCGCGCTCAAACAGATATCTCAGCGGCCGTTAACAACCTTGAAGAGCGACCGCACCTCGGTGAGTGCGCACACGGTCAAGCGGTTGGACTCCGCATCCGTGCATAAGGCACTCAGAGGGCCGACGGGGCAGGCACTGTTGCATCCTGCTATTACTCAGCGTCCGGCCTTGAACACTGTACGCTTTGAGGTCAGCAGATCTTACGAGGAAGAGGACAACCCGGCGAATCAGGCCGTTGGACTTGTTCTCTTCGATGTTCTTAGACGTTGCCGGCAGGTGGTGAGGGGACTTCAACATGCCGCTGCAACTGAGGTGGTCAGCGAAACCCGATCAGCGTTAACGCCAAGGCTCGTACGTCGAATTGCGTTCACCGAGTCGCTTGCTCGCAAGCTTGAACGGCTTCAACGCGCGAGACCTTTCTGTATCGTGACTGCCAGACGTCTATCGACTGCAGGATTGAATGCGATCTCTGCTCACCCTGCATATGCGCGAGCTTATCGGTTTGGTTGGTACGCGTTGCGTTCAGGGTGGTTGGGAAAGGATCCTGATGAGACGCTGTGGATTAGTCCAACATGGGAGATCTACGAGCGGTGGTGCTTTGTGACGGTAGTCTCACAGCTGCAACGTCAGCTTCCTGAACTCGTCTGGAGTCGTGAATATCGATCGTTGGGCTTAAGAGAAATCGTATGGCGGGGAAAAGCGGCTGATGTGACCGTTGAGGTGTGTTACCAAGTCCGATGCCCAGCGATTGATCAGCCTGCGCATCGCGGTTTCCAAAGTTTATCGCGAGAGCGATATCCGGATATCGTCGTGACGTGGGACTCGCCTTCGGCGAAGCGCTTCGTAGTTTTCGACGCAAAGTATCGCAGCGCCCGCGCCAGCGTCCTGGATGCGATGGAATCAGCGCACATTTATCACGACAGCCTCCGGTGGAAGGGCATCAAGCCTGACGTTTCATTGCTGCTGATACCTAGGGCAGACAAAGTAATGTCGCTTGTCAGCCCGACCTATCATGCGGACTATGGGGTCGGAGCTTGGCAAATCGGGGCTGAATCAGAAGGGGAGGCGCTGGGGATCGAGCTCAAACGTATTTTGAGTGCAGTCTCAATCGCGGCCGCTCCGGCGCGTACAATTGCTACTGGAACGGCGAAGTACCAGCCTGAGTGAAAATCCTTCCGGCGCTCGCGAGAGCTCAGAGCTGGAAAGGGAGTAGCTATTGAGTTTTCCGCCGATAAGTACCGTTACTGGCGGGAAATGGCGCGTCTGCTGGAGCTGTTGTACGGGCCGGTGGTTAAACGCCAATTGGATCAGCAGCCTCGCGGCTATGAGATGTCAAGCTGTCGTTCTGGCTCCGTGATCGGGCACCCGAAGCGTTGCGCAGCGGCGAAAATGTCGCGCAGAACGTTTCCGCGCTTTCGCATGTTGGGGCGTCGTCAGGACGGCTCAGGAAATTCGCGATTGCCACGCGAGACTCCTTAGGCGTCCTTCCCAGCAGCCTTGCTGCCAAAATCCACAGTTTTGGGCTGAACTCCGAGCCCAGGCCCAGCGCTCGCAATATCTCGTCCGCCCTATCTAGATTCGGAACGCCTGGGCCGTTCAGCCACCCATCGGGAGTGTTTCTGCAATTGTCGAGATCCATGCCGTTCGTGGCTGCACCGTACTCGCAGATCTTTGCGTAGTCCTTTGCACCCCAGCCTGCATGGTCGCAACAAGGTTGGAGACTGACACGGTGATTGAGCTCATCAGGCGCTTAGAGCATGGGTTTGTCGACTGAGTAACCTCGAGCAGGCCCCTTTTACCCGCAATGCTTTCGTGGCCCAGGGCTAGGCGCTCATCAAGGGTATAGACCAACGCTCAGACTGGATCCGCCACGCGATCGATAGGCCGACCGTTCTCGATTACAGAGGAGGGTAACCGCTAAGGTTTCCGTAAATGTCGCTCGATGTTTTTTAACGGGCACCGATGGATTTTGATGTATTTGGACGCAAGCGCACGCTGTTTGTTTAAGGCTCGCCGCTGTTCGAGCTCTCCAGTATGCTTCTGGTACCTGATTTCTTGACTGGCGTCCTGTGCTAATGGAGTAGTGATAGACAATGAGTTTTTCAATCGCACATGGATTGCCCAGACGCCAGCCCCCCAGCGTTACCGCGCGGCCTCAATGCCAGCCAGGCAGCCACGCGCCTGTCAAACCCACCATGTCCAGTCGTCGCGGCGCTTAGGCTTCCCCAATGATTTTTTTGCGTCTTGCATCATGCAAAGCGGACTCACCACTTTTGACTTATCGAGAAGGAAACATTCATGAGTAAGCCTTTCAAAGACCGCATTCATGCCATGAATCAGATGTATAAGCTGCCGATAAACAGCGCTCCCACGCTTCTGGCCGATCCTGCGGACAAGCTCAGGAAGTTCAAGGTCACACTAATGGCTGAAGTTGATGAGATCGATGAAATCGTCGAGAAGATCGAGAAAGGTGAAGCCGAGATCGATATCAAGGTTGCCATTGCCGACCTGCTGGGCGATGTGATGGTTTACTGCCGGTCTGAGGCCCTGAAATACGGGTTGCCATTGGAGGACGTTCTGAACGTCATCATGGACAGCAACGAAAGCAAACTGGGAGCAGATGGAAAGCCTATCTACGACGAGAACGGGAAGTTCCTCAAAGGCCCGAATTACTGGAAGCCAGAGCCTAAGATCAAAACCTTGCTTCTTAGAGCTGAGGATAAAGCGGACGAATGATTGGAGACACAGGCTTGAAACCTATCAACCTTGGCAAGACGCGTACGCTCAAAGACATCGAAGCGGCCATTCGCAAAATCAGCGACAGCCAGGGTGAGAGGTTTCTCATTCAGGCAGACATGCTCAGTGCGCGGCATGGCGCCATGCATGATGCCGCACGCCTGCAACTGATCGTTACCCTGGCCCGGGAGCAGTTGCAGAGCGATTACCTGGATTTTAATCCGCAGGCCGATGCTAAAACGTTGCTGCGCAACCTCGCTAACTGTTCGCCAGGTATTGCGGCCTTGCGCCTTTCCAAGGGTGTCCGGCTGGGCGAGCAGACATTCAATCGCCGAGAGGTCTTTCAGGAGTCGGTCGAACGAATGCAGGCCATGGACGCCGGCAGGTACGAGGACGTCGTCAACGGCCGAGTCGTCGATCTGATCTGTGTTGCAGGATCTAAGGTTCAGCACCTGCGACCGCTTTTTAGCGCGGAAGACAAGGTGAAGCCTGCGTCCGAAATGACCACTGAGATGCGCAGACTCATTGACTTCGTCAACAAGCAGAGCGGGCGCACCAGTGTCCCGGATTCTCTCCTCGAAAGCTTGGGCCTGCTCTGCTCTGAGCTTGTATCCAACACCCAGGAACACGCGACTTCAGACCACTTGGGCCATGCGTATGTCGCCCATGTTGAAGGCGTCATGGTCGGCTGGAAGCGACTGGAGGACGAGATTTTTGCTGAAGATTTTGACGGTAGTGAGGACTTGCGCCGTTACTGGCAGCGAGAGTCGTCCACCACCGAAAACAACAAGACCAGCCTGCGCGCATTGCACATCAGCTTCTTCGACTCAGGCCCCGGACTTGCCTCCAGGTTTAGCGGCAGAGCGGTGCATGAGATGTCGCTCCAGGAAGAGCGAGACTACCTGCTCAAATGCCTGAAGCCACGCCAGTCCAGCAAGACTCTGGACGCTGCCGGCATCGGCCTACCGGCCATCCTGAACGAGCTTCGCAAGGTGGGCGGGCTGATCCGGATCCGCTCCGGTCGGCTGTGCATCTACAACCAGTTCGAAGAGAACGATCAGCACCGTCACCCTGACGATTTCAGAGATTGGGACACCACCGACTTGGCGCCCGTTGCAGGGGCTGTTGTCACCATCATGATTCCATTGAGGGGCATGTAATGGAGCGTTTCTATCAATGGATGTCTGCTGTAAGCGACTCCTATGGCAGTCATGAAGCGTTGGTCGTCTGCTACAACAATTCAGAGCTATCGGTTCAGCATGTCTTTACTGATATCGAGGCAGCGCTGAAGGCCCAACGGCATCTACCTGACTGCGTCTACATCCTGGGGACGTCTGATCAGTTATCTGTGTTCAAGAGCGGTTGGGCTGACGACCAAGACCGCCTGGCCAACCTCCTGAAGCGTGGCGAGAAAAACGCGCGCGTCTGTGTCCATGAATATGTGTTCCTGGAGTGGAATGGTGCGAGCTTCAACCCTCATGTGCTGGGCGGCAATGAGCTTGTCTACCGTCATGATCCGAGCGCTCTCTTGAGGGATGGCTTGAGCACGCTGATCGAGAAGAACAACGTCATTCATTCAGCGCCGTCCGCGCATTCCTTCAAGCACCCCTCCGGCACGCTCAACAATGTGTTCATCCAAACCAGGGAACTGGCGAGCGATGAGGCCGAGGTGTGTGTGGTGGGGTATGCGATTGCACTCGAGTACGGTGCCAGGCTGCGCCAGGCTGGCAAGGTGTACATCGACACCATGGGCATCTACGCATTCGTGAAAAATGCACTCGCTCGCTTGGACAGCAAGGCCGAAGTCATGAGCTTCCACTCCTACGAGCGGCTCAAGACCATCTACCCGCCGGCTGGTGAGTATTTCTGCGTGGTATCAGCCTCCACATCTGGCGGTATGGCCAAGCAGATGGGTGAGCAGGGCTTCGTAGAGGAGTGCGTTGCCACACTGATCGATCGCACGGCGGATGACCGATACGGGGGTGCGCTGGTCGCCCTGGATGACATTGACTACCCACTGCCGGTCAAGGCGGAGGAAGGCTACACGCTGATTGAGATCATAGGGGAGAACTTCTCGGCGAAATCCAAGCCACCCAAGTCGATTACAATATCCTTGAAGCATGACCCGAAGCGGCTGGCCAAATTCCACAAGTACTTCGGTATGGGAGGAATAGATGGATTCAACAAGTCGAGCAAGCCTCGCAAGCTGTTGACGCTCAATCCTGATCTGTTACTGGCGGACGCTGCCTTCAGAAAATGGCTTGCCGCTGAAATCGACTGGTCGGTCTCCATGGCGACAAACCTGATCGTCTACGCCGACGATGACGGGTCGAAGAAACTCGGCGAGGTGGCCCATGAGCTGCTCAGCGAGAAATGGGGCGCGACCAAGTCAATCCGATGCGTGCCTTACAGCGAGCTTGATAAAGTCGATTTCAAAACCGTCTCCGGGGTGCTGGTCGCGACAGTGGTTGCACGCGATGGCGGCATCCTGAGAGAGATTAGTCGTGATCTTCGGGCCTACATGGAAGCGACCGTGCCGCGCAGGTTCCTTGCACCGATCGGGATTCCACAGAGCGCGAGAGCCTGGACACTTCTCAAAACTTTCTTGATGAAGAACCCCACGCCCCGGGAGTATGGCCTCTCTAACTGGCTGTGCCTGCCTATCGGAGATGACGGGAAAGAGAACGCCTGGAGTCGGTTGACCAAGGTTGCCTCTGCCGGGCAGGTCGATGACGTCGGCTTCATGCCCGCAGTCGCGGACAAGGTTCGTCATCAGGCTCTTGATGAGGCCGCTGAGCTGGTTATGGCGCACAAGCACAGCTTCCTGCCAAAACATGACGGCAGCGCGCTCGCCTTATCCGATGGCTTTCTGTTCTTCGACGCCTCAAGCAATGTGGGCCAGGACTGTCCGAACGTACCGCAAAGTACGGTGTTCTTTACGATTGCTGCAGTCCTGCAGTTCGCTCGGGAACACGAAGACCATGAGCTGCGCCTTCAGCCGACGGGGTATGAGTCCGTGGTGTTATCACCGGAGTGCTTCCTTCGGTTTAACGACAACGTCCTACAGGCGTCATTCCTCCGGGCGTGTCTACCTTCAGAGCTCGACTACTCAGCAAGCCCGGAGCTGAGCAGGCTGATGAAGGAGTTCATCGCCAAGGTATTTGCCCGCTGGGAGCGGACTTACGGCGATGCCGCCCTGGAGTTTGCCGCTGCACTTGCTACCGGTACGCTAAAGCTCACGCAGGAAGACGCCCGGGCACTGCTCGAGGAGGCTATCGAAAACCGTAAGGACAAGGCCTCCAGCCTGTTGGGGTTGCTGCTGCTCACCCAACGCGCGCTGTTCCCAGCCTTTGAAGGATAGAAAAGAGGTTGTAAACCAATTTTCGATGCTGTTAACCGAAGTGGTTTACTGTGCAAAAAGTTGGTTTACAGGTAGCTGTGTGGGGCGCCAGTGACCGGAGTCTTCCCTGAAAACTAACGGTTACCTTAGTTTTCGCGGACTTTGGAGCGGTTAGCTTGAGAAGCTAAGCTATCGCTTAGTTTTTTCCCTGGCTTCGCAAAGTGCTGACGCTCGTGCTCGAGAAAGCGAGGGCAGGGTACCGGAGTGCGCGTGGCAGGCCGAATGATGTATAAAAAAACAGCGTTATTTCTAGCCTCATGAATCTGGCACCTGTGTGTCCTAATTAACCTTGTCGACCATGATGGGTGGTCGCCAGTGGAGGATGGCTACAGGCCCGTGTCACGTGGTTTAGAGGCTCATCAGGAGCCCAACACAGGGGGCGTCGGTGCACTTAAACGCTCGAGGCGTCGTATCCTTCCTATGCTGTATATAAATACAGTTAGTGTTTCCCCGCTGCGCCAAGCAACGCATTGCACAGAATGATCCGCGAACAGCGGCTTCAGGATAGCCAAGTGGGCTTATCATCGGCGCTGTTCCTGATCCTGGCAGACTCAACGCTCGTGGCTTCTTGCTCGTTGCACCTCGATTCTATTTTGCGAACTGGAGGGCATTTCGAGGCGGTTGGTCTGCGAATCTCACGATTTCAAACTCTACGTGATCAGGTTTGTCCGTGGGGAGATTGGCCAGCCATACTTGAACACGGTCTTCCAACCCGGCTTCGCAGAGACGCGTATCGGGCCAAAAGTTGTGGGCTCCGTCAGCAATCAGCTGTTTGGCAAGCTCTCGCTCTCGCGCACCGATCAAGCACCAAGCCACGAAGAATCTCTCGTCCCAGTTAGCAGAGCATAATAGATGTACTGGGGCGTCAGTTCCGATGCTCAGTTGATCAACTTCGCGGTCGAAACAAACATCCCGTTCAATTGATCCATCAAGGATCCTCCCGCAGGATGTCGACGGCGTTGAAAAACAAACCAATTGCTTGAAATTGACTAAGCCTTACAAGTTTCTTCTGGGCAACGGAAAATTGGCGGGTGCCAAACCATTTTTTGGTTCGAGCGCGAGAGCATGAAGTGGATTTAGCGCCGGGCATTTAAATACCTCCATTAATATTAATGATGGCACTGATATAGCAACTATGGATTAGCAGTAGGCGCAATTCGATTCAAATACTAACGTATCGCCTGACGATGCCTGACGTTAAATAAGCACTCGCCAATGTTAAAGTTCGGGCGTATTCGCCAATGTCCAACCAGGCGGTGCAACAACTGTCGAACGGTAGTGAGTACAGTCGCAATTGACTGTACTCATCTGATTGAGAATGCGTATGTAGCCCGATACCGGTAGCTGCTAAGGAGGCGATGGGACTGTTAACCCCTGTCGCGCATGCCCACGCCACGCACAGAGAGACTACGTTCTTGGTCGTGCGAGTGGTAATAGACGTTCTGAGTGGTGCTGAGACTGCTATGCCGCAAGTCCATCTGCAGATCCTTTGGACTACGCAGTGGCGCATCAAACGTTGCAGAAGTATGCCGCAGCCAGTGCGCAGACGCTGCACGCAGGCTATTCATCTCGTGTTCTTCGCGCTCCTCATCGCGCATTCGCGCGACAGCATTATCGAAGACTGATTGGAGGAGGGCGCGTACTTGTCGCCCCGAGAGTCCTGAGCGACCTCGAAGTGTCATCAGCAGAGGCGTCTGCTCGTTCCATTCCGGCAACGGCGAAAGGCCTACAAACCGGCGGTAGCGCTTCAGGTACTTGGAGACGTACTCATCCCTGACTGCGACCTTACCGGCCTTGTTGCCTTTCCCGATCACGTGGTACCACCAGTTGCCCTCTGGATCCTGGCGAAAATCACCCATGACCGGGTGCCAGTTCGGCCGGCCAACGATGTCGGAGACCCGGAGATACATCGCAAACAGAGTGGCGACGATGAATAGAGTGCGTTCGTGTCGCGCTGGCTCATCCTGGGCCATCCGTTCAGCGGTCTCCAGCACGTAGTTCCACTGCAAGGGCGTCAGGGCGCGATTCGAGCCTTCCTCTTGTGGCGCTCCACGGTTAAGGGTGCGCTTCTTGATCATCCGGAAAGGGTTCGCCGAAGCTGTCCCGTCTTCGATCATGTACTCAAAGAACCGGCTGCAGATCGTATAGATCTGGTTGAGGGTGCTCGGAGAAGGCTTGTAACGAGTGACGCTGGAGGCCACGCCAGGCTCTGCATCCTGGGATGTGGCGTCGGGCGTTAACTTCAGGTCATTCGAGGAGTCCTTAGATTGCTTCAGGCTAAATGGCCTCCATTTCTCGTTTGGCATGACAGGATCACCCCAAGCAGATTCGGTCTGATCGCTGGTCACGAAACGGCCGCGTACGACTGGGTCAATCCAGTCTCCTGGAGGGTTACGGCAGAACTCTAGGTAGTCTTCCGCATCTTGGCGTTTCAGCTGAGAAAAAGGCTTCTGCTTTATGATGAGTGCCCATAACAACAACCTTTCAACATGAGTTCTATAAGAAGTGAAAGTTTGGCTGTTGTCCGAAAAGGCGCGAAGGAACTCCCGAGTCGTTAGATAACCCTTGTTAGCCTCCACTGATGCGGGAAAATTTTGAATGTACTGACGAATGCAAGCCATACTAGGTTCACGCAAACTAAAGTCCATATCAATGAAAATTTCGTAGGTCTCAAAAACAGGCATGGGCTGCGTAGACATATTGGTGCACTACCGTATGATTTGTCGCTGATTAAGAACTTCCAGTAATGGGAGTAACTGGAAGTTAGGGCAGGGCGGTTGTATTTTCCATCTTCTTTAATGTGAACTGATGAGCATTGATCGATGGTAGCCCCTGAATGACTCCGTTGCAACTACCCTTGCTCAGCAGACATAGTGTTAGCATGGGCTTGACAAAAGCCTGGGATCTGCACTAAGTAGCGATTGCCCTGTTGGTTTTTCCGCTAATTACTTCGTGTAGATTTTTTGCGCCTCATGTGATGCGCGGAATTTCTTTATATTTAAATATGTATTGTCAGACCAATCTGAATTCGCCGCTTCATTATGGACTTAAACCTTTCTGGATCATTATCAAAATTATTAATCCAATATTGTCAAAGTGTGCGAACTCCATTTTTATTCTTTGGGTGTCATGAGCGTAAAACGGAGTTAAGCTCATTGGAGCGGCTTTGCTCGGCACAAGGTCAGTGGCAATTGTCGTGTAATTCATGCTTCGGGCTCTGCATTTTCGGAATAATATTCGCTTCAACGAAGCTCAGGCAGAAATCAAGAAATGAGTGGAAAAGCACGATTGGTTTTTCCATTTAAATCTTTTGATAGAAACGCACTCTGGGACATCCACTTGTTTTGTTGAATACCCGTGAGAGCCCGATTTTCGTGGGTTGCACGGACTTTAAGTCTGATCAGAACATGGCATTTCCACTTATTTTGTCAATAAATAACGGCGCCATCGAGGGATGGCTACGACCAAGCTACGTATTGTTGATCATGTCGTTCAGGAGCGGCGGCGAGCAGACAAGGATCATTGCGTGATTGCAACACGAACCATGGTGTCCATGACACTGGCCCTTTATTACCGGGCTTTGGAGAGGTTGAAGCGGCTTTGAGAAGCTTCAGCTTAGGCCCTATGAGCATGCGGACGCTAGGCTTAAGCAGGTCTCCGGCAAGACCTTTGGCAGCGCTCGGTCGGCATGGAATGTCCACTTGTTTCGTCTCAGGAAACGGGGGGTGAGAATGTCTATTCATTTCTTCAAAAATCGCTGGAACCCCTGTCTTCCGTGGGCTTCAGGGCAGCCAAAGATGCGCACCTTCGGATCTCAGTCCATTTATTTCTCCATAGACTCGGGAGCTGTTCAATTTGAGGCTAGTCAGTAAATAATGTTATTAATCAGTACCTTACGGATTTTCAGAAAACAGATTTTTCCACTGATTTTATTAAAAACAACTTGTCGCAATGGCTTGCTGGCTGCGCTCCAGCCCTCAGGGATCAAGGGTTTCAGGGGATTAGCATAGGGCTTTCCACTTAAACCGCGATTGGCGCATTTGTCGAATCAAGACCTTGCGATGGCTCATGAACATTTATGACATAGCCTGTCTTTTAACATAATATACATTACACGTAACAGGATATTGCGAGATTGACCCGGTTGCCCACAGGAATTAAACCTCCCGCGCTGCTTCTGACGCCGCTGTTCCTTGAGCCCGGTAACCTCCTTAAATGCCGCATGCTCAATCTTCCTCCCGCGTCATCTTTTCAATCAGTGTTCGATGCTGAGGAAACTGCGTCGTGAGTTTTTCGCGATTACCCATCTCCATATCGCCGAAATCAAATCCTGGTGAAACGGCTTCGCTGATCAAACCAAATCCGTGTAAACCTTCAAGCAAGCGTGAAGCTTTCCAGATGCCGCCCGGTACGTGCAATTGCAGATGTTGTCCTGCGAGAATATCGCTGCCCATCACCAGCGTCTGCAGTGAACCGTCAGCCAGGATAAGGCTGTACTCGATGGCGTCGCCCAGATGAAAGTAATGCAGGATGTCGGATTGGTTGAAATGAAACTGGCCCACGGGTGATCGTTCTGTCAGCAAATAGTAGATCGACGTCATCAGATATCGTGGGCCGCCAGCGGTATCGAGCATTTTGCGATGGTCGGCTTGATAGGTTCTGCGAAAATAGCCGCCTTCAACGTGGGGCTCTAAATCCAGCGCGGTAATTAGCTCATCAACTTTTATATCGCGCTGAATCATGGCCTTCCCTCTTGATTGATGGCTTATTACTGTTAGCTCTACTAAACGACCATTTAGTATAGTTAACGGCATATCGACGACATTAAAAGACATTTACCGACATTGCCCACAAAACGAGACCGCCGCCCTTCCCATCTCACCGTCAAAAATCGACTGTCGCTGACAACAGATAAGTCCGTGGCGTCGACAGCGTCAAACCCGGCTCGCTGTCATCCGAAGCGCCCGCCGAACTCCAATAGCGTTTATCCATCACGTTCTCGATGTTGGCACGCAGGGTAATGTTTTTGTCATCGACTTTGAACGCGTAACGCGTGCCTACGTCGAAGCGCTCCCAGGAGTCGATTTCCTTCTCGTTGGATTGATCCAGATATTGGGAGCTGGAATAGATTCCGCGCCCGGTCAGTTTCAAACCCTGCACAGTCGGCACGTCCCATTCGGCCCCCAGGTTGACGTTGTATTTCGGTGTTGCCGGCGCGTGGTTGCCATCGAAAGTGCCGTTGGTGGTGTGGGTCAATTCGCTGTCGATGTACATCACACCGCCGAGCAGCCGGAAACCTTTCAGCGGCTCACCGAACATACTCACCTCCACCCCATTGTTCTGCCGTTTGCCGTTCGGGCCGAACACCCGCGTCGTGGCGTTGGTTTCGTAGGCGGGTTGTTTGATCCGGAACACCGCAGCGGTCAATGCGTACGCACCGGCATCGTATTTGGCGCCGACCTCGACCTGGCGGCTGATGAACGGCGGGAAGATTTCATCCTCGTTCACTGAGGTCGAAGGCGCGATCTTGCCCTGACTCAGGCCTTCCATGTAATTGGCGTACAGCGACAGCTTGTCGGTCGCCTTGAACAGAATGCCCCCCGAAGGCGAAATTTTTTCCTCGTCGTAAGCGGTGTCGCCCTTCACATCGTCGCTCCAGTCATCGACCTTGACCCGCTGCCAGCGCGCGCCGAGGGTCAGCAACAGGCGATCATCAAAGAAACCCAGCGTGTCGGACAACGCCACGCCGCTGAAGCGGTTTTCGGTATAGACCTTGGCATCTTGACGCGTCGGTGTCCCGGGCTTGGCAGTTGTCACCGGGTCGTAAAGATTGCTGCGTCCTGCCGCATAGCGGGCGCCGCCGTTTTTGAAGTCCATGTAGAAGTAGCTGGCGGCCAGGTTGACCTCATGGCTGACCGGGCCGGTATGGAACCAGTTACGCACGCCAGCCGTGGCTGTACGAACATTCTCGTCGCGGGTGAAATCCCGCGGCTGCACGCTGAAATCGCCAGCGTCATTGGTGACGGAAACGGCATGGCGCAGGAAGTCATGGTTGCTTTTACGTGCGCCGACACCGCCGTACACCATCACCGAATCGCTGACATCGAACTCACCGTTGACCGTGCCAAAGGTGTCCTTGGTTCGCGCCTGGCTCCAGGGCTGCGCGTAGTTGTTTCGCACGTCGTTGGCGTTTGGAACCTTCGCGTTGGCCGCCACCTGAACACGTTCTTGCGGGGCGTCAGTATCGCGCTCGGTATGACCAATGTCGGTCGACAGGCGCAGACGATCGCCACGAAAGTCCAGGCCAAGTACCGCCATATCGCGATCGATACGCTGGTGATCCCACTCAGTGTCGCCAGACTGTTTAACGCCGTTGAAGCGCAGGCCGAATTGGTTGTCCTCGCCGAAACGTCGACCGACGTCCACTGCCCCTCCAAGCTGATTGTTGGAGGCGTAACTGGTCGTCAACGAAGTAATTGGCTTGTCGGTAGCATGCTTGGGCACCACGTTGATCCCGCCGCCCACACTGCCCCGGGGCGAAATGCCGTTAATCAGTTGGCTCGGGCCTTTGATGATGTCGACGCGGTCGGCCATTTCCATGTCGATCGTGTACGTTGGCAATACGCCGTAGAGCCCGTTATAGGCAACGTCACTGTTGAACAGACTGAAGCCGCGGATGGTGAATTGCTCGTAACGCCCCCCTGCCGGGTTGGTCGCGCGCACCGAAGGATCACTGGCGATGAGATCCCCCAGGGTCCGGGCCTGCTGGTTCTTGACCGCCTCACTGGTGTAAGTGGTCATGCTGAACGGAGTTTCCATGAAGTCCTTGGACCCCAACAGCCCTTGCGAGCCACGCCGTGCGACCTGGCCACCGGCAAACACGTCGGCATCTGACGAACCGGTGGCACCGAGAATCGAAGTCGGCGCCAGTTCCAGACTGCTGCCGTCCGCCGCCGGAACCAGGATGTAGGCATTGCCGCCCGCTGGCTGCAATTGCAAACCACTGCCCAGCAACAAGCGCGTGAAGCCCTCCTCCACCCCGTATTCACCAGACAGCCCTGCGCTGTTACGCCCACTGACTAGTGCCGGGTCTACCGACAGATTGACCCCGGCCAAACCGGCAAAACGCGTCAACGCCGTGCTCAGACTACCGGCCGGTACCTGATAGCTGCGGCGCTCTGCGCCATCGGCCCAACTGGTCGACATCAACAAGGGGCTGGCACTCAGGCTCAGCAGCAGACTCAATTGCAACAACGGACGCAAACGACTTGGGAATACTGCGGGCATTGGAAAAAGCTCTCGATTTTGTTCACTTGCCTGAAATGACCAGCGAGGCGAAAAAAAGGGACAGCCTTCAGCTAAAGTTTTTTCGCGGGACGAGAGAAACCCAGAAACGGGTGCGCGTATGGACGTCGATTGGCAGACTCGCCGCCAGTAATGAAAGGACTTGATCAGTGTTGTCGAGGCGGAAACTGCCGGTGATGCGCAAAGACTCCAGTGCCGGATCCCACCGCAACAGCCCGGAACGATAACGGCTCAACTCCCGCAGGAAATCCCCCAGCGGTTGGTTCTGCGCCATCAACACACCTTCACGCCAGCCCGGCATCAAGGCATCGAACGCTGCGACACGCCCGGCGCCGGACGCTTGCAGACTGACCTGCTGGCCCTGACTCAACATCAGCGCCGGCCCTTGAAGCGGCTGCAACTGCACCGCACCACTGACCACCGAAACGCGGCATTCACGTTCGCCGAGGCGCAAGCAGACTTCGCTGCGACTGACGCTGATCCGCCCGTAAGGTGCGTTGATCATCAAGGCTGAGTCGCCGGGAACCTTGAGCGCCATCTCGCCGCGCACCAGCGTCAATTGACGGGCAACCAGATCGATGTTGACCGCGCTGTCCGTGTTCAACTGCAACGAACTGCCATCCGCCAGCTGTAATTGACTGTGTTCACCGGTGCCGGTGTGCAGATCGGCCCGCCAGTCGTCCAGCGGCAATTGCCGACTGATCAGCCACGCCGCCGGCACCAGCGCCGCCAGACCGAGCGCGCGTTTCAGCGCTGCACGACGCGCCGGATCCGGGCGATCCAGGGTGGCCATGGCCAATGCCGAAGGCAGGCCGCAAAAGCGTCGGCGCAACAGCTGAATCTTCTGCCAGGCGTTTTCATGGCGCTGATCGCTGCTGCGCCAGTGTTGCAGGCGCGTGTGATCATCATCCGTGGCCTCGCCCGACTCCAGCAACGCCAGCCATTGCGCAGCAGCGCGGGCCACATCACGCGTTTCGTCGCTGGGGGCAACACGCATCACAAATCCACCAGCAAACAATGCTCGTATGCCTGCGCCATGTAGCGTTTGACCGTGCGCTCAGAAACCTGCAAGCGCTCGGCAATCTCGCGATAACCCAGCCCTTCGAGCTGACTCCACAAAAATGCCCGGCGCACCGGCCGCGGCAAACCATCGAGCAACTCGTCCAGCGCTTGCAGGGTTTCCAGCAGCAGCCAGCGCTGCTCTGGCGAAGGCACGCTCTCCTCCGGCAATTGCGCCAGTGCTTGCAGATAGGCTTTTTCGAGTTGGCGGCGGGTGTAGAAATTGCTTAACAGGCGTTTGCCCACGGTCAGCAGATAGGCTCGTGGTTCCTGAATATCGGCCAGGGGTTGCGCACTGGACAGCACGCGCATGAAGGTGTCCTGACTCAGATCTGCCGCATCCCAGGCGTTGCCCATGCGTCGACGCAGCCAGGTTTCCAGCCAGCCGCGGTGATCCCGATACAGGTCGTGCAGGTTCTGCTCCGAGGGCGCCGCTGCTTCAATCATCTCAAGAGACCCTGCGCGAAGTTAGATTCAAATGAGACTGATTCTAATTAACTTCGCGGATGAGACAAAGGTCTTTTTACGGGTCAGGCCATGTGTGAGCGCTTGAGGGTCTCGCTCGGCAGCTCTTTGAACAACGCCCGGTAGCTGCTGGAAAACCGCCCCAAGTGCCAAAACGACCAATGCATCGCGACCTCGGCAACCGTGGTTTCCGTCGGCCTGCGCTTGAGCAACTCGCGGTGCGCACTGTTCAACCGGCGCAGTCGCAACCAATGGCTTGGCGTCATCCCGGTGAAGTGCTTGAAGGCTTGCTGCAACTGCCGCAGCGGAACACCCGCCACGTGCGAAAGCTCCAGCAGATTCAGCGTCTCTTCGGGTGAATCCGCCGCCCATTCACCGATGCGCTTCATGATCATTCGCTCCACGGTCCGGCGCTGCAAACCGCCGCGATCCAGATGCACCCGCGCGTTATCGAGGATGAACAGACAGTCCTCGAGCAACTGTTGAGTCAGCGCCTCTTTTTCAACTAGATCAATGGGTTGCGTCAACTTTGTGAGAGTCGAGCTTAACCAGCGACTGAACAAGGCGTTCTGCCCGCCATTGAGCGGCGCCATGAACAGGCCTTCGAGTTTGGTCACATCCAGACCGTGCTGACGGACGAATTCGGGGCCGAACACCACGGCAATTTCCTGGTAGTTCTCCGGGGTGATCCAGATGTTGCGGCTCTCTTCATTGAGCAGGTACAGCGCGTTGTCACTGCGATCAAAACAGAACGCCAAAGCACCCGATGGCGCGCTGAAATTTTGCTCGACCCGGGTGTTCATCTGCTCTTCGTAGACCTCGACACCCTGCAGATCCAGATAGCGAATCTGTCCGGCGAAATGGCCCGGCGACATTTGTTGGTAATGCTGAACCCAGCCGGGCGTGGCGCGGACTTGCTCGGCCACATCGGCGGTATTGAACGCTTGAACCTGGAGCGAATTGCACGTTGTCATGGGGTGACCTTGCGCACTCTTTTGGTGCGCTTTGGTGTGTTTAAAGTGGATAGATGGAACTGCAAGGCTCGCCCAAGATAGTCGTCAACGCGCTACAGGGGAAGGGGCGGAAGATGAAACCCGCCCTCCCCGGCGTCAATAAAACCAATAACGAGGTCTTTATGAATGCCCCTTTCGATCAGCTGTTCACTTGGCTGAAAGATCACAAGATTACCGAAGTTGAATGTGTGGTCAGCGACCTGACCGGCATTGCCCGCGGCAAAATCGCACCGACCAACAAGTTCCTGCATGAGCGAGGCATGCGCCTGCCGGAAAGTGTGCTGCTGCAAACGGTAACCGGGGACTTTGTCGACGACGACATCTACTACGACCTGCTCGACCCGGCCGACATCGACATGGTCTGCAAGCCTGTGGCGGATGCGGTCTATGTGATTCCTTGGGCGATCGAGCCGACCGCCATTGTCATCCACGACACCTTCGACAAGTTCGGCAACCCGATCGAACTGTCGCCACGCAACGTGTTGAAGAAAGTCTTGCAGCTGTACACCGATAAAGGCTGGAAGCCGATTGTCGCGCCGGAAATGGAGTTCTATCTGACTCAGCGCTGCGAAGACCCGGACCTGCCGCTCAAGGCGCCACTGGGCCGCTCGGGCCGTGCTGAAAGTGGTCGTCAGTCATTTTCCATCGATGCTGCCAACGAATTCGATCCGCTGTTCGAAGACGTCTACGACTGGTGCGAACTGCAAGGTCTGGACCTCGACACACTGATCCACGAAGACGGCCCGGCGCAGATGGAAATCAACTTCCGTCACGGCGACGCCCTGGATCTGGCCGACCAGATCACCGTGTTCAAACGCACCATGCGTGAGGCAGCGCTCAAGCACAACGTCGCGGCGACGTTCATGGCCAAGCCGGTGGGCGACGAGCCGGGTAGCGCCATGCACATTCACCAGAGCGTGGTGGACATCGCCACCGGCAAACCCGTCTTCGCCACCGCTGAGGGGCAGATGAGCGAACTGTTCCTGCATTACATCGGCGGTTTGCAGAAGTACATCCCGAAAGTCCTGCCGATGTTTGCGCCCAACGTGAACTCGTTCCGCCGCTTCCTGCCGGACACCTCGGCGCCGGTGAACGTCGAATGGGGCGAAGAAAACCGCACCGTCGGCTTGCGTGTGCCGACGTCCAGCCCTGAGGCGATGCGCGTGGAAAACCGCTTGCCGGGCGCCGACGCCAACCCGTATCTGGCGATTGCCGCGAGTCTGCTCTGCGGTTACCTCGGCATGGTCGAGAAGATCGAGCCGAGCGCGGGCGTCGAAGGTCGCGCTTACGAGCGCCGCAACCTGCGTCTGCCGATCACCATCGAAGAAGCGCTGACGCAAATGGAAGAGTGCGCCACCGTCGCCGAGTACCTGGGCAGCAAGTTCGTCCGTGGCTATGTCGCGGTGAAACGTGCCGAGCATGAAAACTTCAAGCGCGTGATCAGCTCGTGGGAGCGTGAGTTCCTGATGATGAGCGTCTGATTCAAATCTGCACAATCCATGTGGGAGCGGGCTTGCCCGCGATGAGGCCGGCAGCCTCGCTATCAATGTTGCCTGTGCCGCCGCCATCGCGGGGAAGCCCGCTCCCCCAGGGTCCGTGCAAGACATGACCTTCCCAACACAATAAAAAGACCATTTAAAGAGGTGTCGATATGCGTCTATTGAAATCCCTGATCCCGCTCAGCCTGAGCGTTCTGTTCAGCGCCGTAGCCCACGCCCAGCCACAGGTCAGCGTCTACAACTGGACTGACTACATCGGTGAAACCACCCTCGCCGACTTCCAGAGCCAAACCGGGATCAAGGTGATCTACGACGTTTTCGACTCCAACGAAACCCTCGAAGGCAAGCTCCTCGCCGGCCGCACCGGCTATGACGTGGTGGTGCCGTCCAACCACTTCCTCGCCCGTCAGGTAAAAGCAGGGGCGTTCCTCAAACTGGACCGCGCGCAACTGCCCAACTGGAAAAACCTCGACCCGAAACTGCTCGAACTGCTGGAGAAAAACGACCCGGGCAACGAGCATTCCGTGCCGTACCTGTGGGGCACCAACGGCATCGGCTACAACGTTGACAAGGTCAAGCAAGTGCTGGGCATCGATCATATCGATTCCTGGGCCGTGCTGTTTGAACCGCAGAACCTGAAGAAACTCAGCCAGTGCGGCGTGTCGATGATGGACTCTGCTGACGAAGTCTTCCCGGCCATCCTCAACTACATGGGCCTGGACCCGCGCAGCGAGAACCCGGAAGACTATAAGAAAGCCGAAGCCAAACTGCTGAGCATTCGCCCGTACATCACCTACTTCCACTCGTCCAAGTACGTGTCGGACCTGGCCAACGGCGACATCTGCGTGGCCTTCGGTTATTCCGGCGACGTGTTCCAGGCGGCCAATCGCGCCAAGGAAGCCAAGAACGGCGTGAACATCGCCTACGCGATCCCGAAAGAAGGCGCCAACCTGTGGTTCGACCTTTTGGCGATTCCGGCCGACGCCGGCAATACCAAAGAAGCCCACGCGTTCATTAATTACCTGCTCGATCCGCAAGTGATTGCCAAGGTCAGCGGTTCGGTCGGTTATGCCAACCCGAACCCGGCCGCCAAGCAGTACATGGATCAGGAGCTGGTCAACAACCCTGAGGTTTATCCGTCTCAAGCGGTGCTCGACAAGCTCTACATCTCCTCTACCCCGCCCCAGGCAATCATGCGTTTGATGACCCGTTCCTGGAGCAAAGTGAAGTCGAACAAATGAATCAGTACACCCAAGAACACGCCCGCTCCTACTACGCAGCCTCGGCTCGGGCGACCACTCCCTACCCTGTCCTGGACGGCGATCTGAGCGTCGATGTCTGCGTGATCGGCGGCGGGTTCACCGGGATCAACACCGCCATCGAGCTGGCTCAGCGCGGGCTGTCGGTGGTGTTGATCGAGGCGCGGCGGATTGGCTGGGGCGCCAGTGGTCGCAATGGCGGCCAATTGATCCGCGGGATTGGCCACGAGGTCGAAGGTTTCGCCAAGTACGTGGGTCAGGAAGGTGTGCGCTATTTGCAGCGTGCCGGGATCGATTCGGTGGACCTGGTGCGCCAGCGCATTACAGACCACGGCATCGAATGCGATATGCGTTGGGGCTTCTGTGAGCTGGCGAATACG
The DNA here is from genome assembly GCF_017973755.1 of Pseudomonas sp. P42. Lineage (NCBI taxonomy): Bacteria > Pseudomonadati > Pseudomonadota > Gammaproteobacteria > Pseudomonadales > Pseudomonadaceae > Pseudomonas > Pseudomonas sp. P42. The sequence goes on from NZ_JACOPU010000006.1 coordinate 434,590, forward strand.
CCGGCGCAATTTGCCGCGTTCAAGCAAGAACAAGTCAGCCTCGCCGAACTCGGCTACGCCCATGAAACCCGTCTGGTCGGGCCCGAGCAGATTCGCCAGCAAGTGGTGAATGCCGAGGGTTACGCGGGCGGTCTGATCGACATGGGCTCTGGGCACCTGCATCCACTGGATCTGGTGCAAGGTGAAGCGCGACTGGCGACGTCGCTTGGCGTGAAAATATTCGAGCAGAGCCCGGTACTGGAAATCATCCATGGCACGACGGTTCAGGTGCGCTGCGCCACTGGCACCGTGCGTGCCGGCAGCCTGGTGCTCGGTTGCAACGCGCATCTGGATGAGCTCGAACCTCAGCTGAGCGGCAAAGTGTTGCCCGCCGGAAGCTACATCATTGCCACCGAGCCGTTGTCCGAAGAACGCGCCGCGCAACTGATCCCGCGCAACCTGGCCCTGTGTGATCAGAAGGTCGGACTCGATTACTACCGGCTTTCAGCGGACCGGCGCTTGTTGTTCGGCGGTGCCTGCCATTACTCCGGGCGAGATCCAGCAGACATCGCCGCCTACATGCGCCCGAAGATGCTCAAGGTCTTCCCGCAACTGGCCGACGTGCGCATTGATTATCAGTGGGGCGGCAAGATCGGCATCACTGCCAACCGTTTTCCTCAGGTCGGGCGCCTAAAACAGCACCCGAACGTGTTCTACGCCCAGGGTTACTCCGGTCATGGCCTGAACGTGACTCACTGGTGCGCAAAACTGCTCGGCGAGGCGATTGATGCCGGCCACAGTCAGGGCATGGACGTGTTCAGCGGCGTGCCGCACATGACCTTCCCCGGCGGCCCGGCCCTGCGTTCGCCCCTGCTGGCACTGGGCATGTTCTGGTATCGGTTGCGCGAGATGTTCGGCTAACACACGATCCCATGTAGGAGCTGCCGAAGGCTGCGATCTTTTGATCTTGCTTGATTTGATCGCTCCCACGCAGGAGCTTTGGAACGATCACCGTCAACATCGTCAGTAATTTGCTCTATCGCCAAGCACTTCTATATTGATGAAGTGCTTTTGCGTTCCTGACGCTCAGTGCCCAATTATCAGAGGAGGACACGGATGAAGTCGTCAGCCATCAGCGAGCCGCCAGCACCGGGCCAGGCGCCCATAAAAACCCGACGCTTCAGCCTGTCGCTGGTATGGGTCGTGCCGATTATCGCGGTGCTGGTGGGCATTTCGCTGGTGGTGCACAACCTGATGCAGGAAGGGCCGACCATCACCGTCAACTTCAAGACCGGCAGCGGTCTGGTAGCCAACAAGACCGAAGTCAAATACCGCAACGTGGTCATCGGCCGGGTCACCGATGTCGAATTGAGCGATGACCAGAAAAGCGTCAACGCCACCATCAAACTGGCCAAGCAGGCCGAAAGCTTTACCCGCGAAGACTCGCAGTACTGGGTGGTACGCCCACGCATTGGCGCTGGCGGCGTGTCCGGTATCGACACCCTGCTCTCCGGCGACTATATCGGCGCCGACATCGGCCAAGCCAATAACCGCGCCAGGCAGTTCAAGGGTCTGGAGAACCCGCCGCCGATCACTTACGGCGAACCGGGCAAACGCTTCATGCTGCACACTCAGGATCTCGGCTCGCTGGACATCGGTTCGCCGGTTTACTACCGCAAGATCCCGGTTGGCCAAGTGGTCGCCTACACCCTCGCCCAGGACGGCAAAGGCGTCGATATCGAAATCTTCGTTCATTCGCCCAACGATGCCTTCGTCACCGAAAACACCCGGTTCTGGAACGCCAGCGGCATCGACGTCAGCGTTGGTGCCAACGGTTTTCAGGTCAAGACCGAGTCGTTGTCGTCGATGCTGGTCGGCGGCATCGCCTTCCGTGCGCCGGATTACAGTCCCAACGATGTAGCAGCGGCCGATGACAAAGACTTCGAGCTGTTCGAAGATCAGTTGACCGCCCTCGCCCCACCCAACGGCAAGGCGCAATACCTGAGTTTGCGCTTCGACCAGTCCCTGCGCGGCCTCAAGGTTGGCGCACCGGTGGAGTTCCTCGGCATGGAAATAGGCCGGGTGGTGGCAATAAATCTGGATTTCGACGCGAAAAAACGCAGCTTCCCGCTGAACGTCGGCATCGTCATTTACCCGCAGCGCCTCGGCCAGGCATACAAAAAAATGCTCACGGCGTTCAATCATGACCCCAACGACGAAGCCGCCGGAATACGCCTGATGGGCACCTTTATCGACAACGGCCTGCGCGCACAGGCCCGCAGCGGCAACCTGCTGACGGGCCAACTGTACGTGGCGCTGGACTTCTTCCCTAAAGCCGAAAAAGTCGCCTTCGATCCATCGGCTCGTCCCGTGGTCATACCGACCGTGCCAGGCAGCCTCGAACAGTTGCAGGAAAAACTCGAAGCGATGGTCGACAAAATCAACAAACTGCCGGTGGAACGGATCGCCAGTAACCTTGACGGCAATCTGGTCGAGTTGCGCAAAGGCCTGAGCCAGTTCAATGCGAAAACCTTGCCGGGCGTACAGAGCACCCTCGCCGACGTCAGCAAAACCCTGCAGTCCGCCAACTCCACGCTGGCCGATGACTCACCGCAGCGGGAAAAAATCAATGAGACCCTCGATGAACTCTCTCGCATGTCGCGCTCCTTGCGTGAGTTCTCGGACTACTTGGGTCGTCATCCGGAATCGTTGATTCGCGGTCGTCCCGAAAACGCCGGGCCGATGGACCTGAAAGGACCGCCACGCAATTGAGCACAGGAGCTGAACCATGGCTTTACCGTTGAAGACCACCGTGCTCGCTGCATTTGTGCTGCTTGGTGCTTGTCGTAGCGATCCGATCAGCTTTCACACGCTGGTGCCGGCACAACCGGGTTCTGGCCGAAGCGGATCGGAGATCGCCATAGAAGGCATCACCGTGCCGCCGCAGGTCGACCGCGCGCAAATCGTCATCCGTCAAGGCAACAGTGGCCTGGCGATACTGGAGACTGAATGGTGGGGCGCGACGCTCGCGGATGAACTGCGCACTGCCTTGGTCGACCAGTTGAGCAGCGCCAGCGGCCAGCAGAAACTCTCGGTGCGCGTCGACGTGCAGCGCTTCGATTCGATCCCCGGCCAGTACGGTTTGATCGACGTCAAATGGCGTTTGCGGCCACTCGGTGCGGCTGACAGCGCACTGCTGACCTGCCGTTCCGTCCTGCAAACGCCGTCCGGGCCAAGCATCGACGAACTGGTGACGGCGCAGCAAAACAACGTCAAACGTCTTGCCGCGCAAATTACTCAGGCCGCCAGTGGGTCGCGCGGTTGCCCTCCCGCCTCCTGATCAGAGATCGAAGCGATCCACCGCCCGCCGCCGCTCGTTGTCGTCACGCACATCGTAGTTGGCGGTGGTCTGGATGTTGCTGTGATGCGCCAGCTTCTGCGCAATCGACAGATCATGCTCTTCGATCACACGGGTGATGAACGAACGCCGGAAATCGTGGGGCATGATCTTCACCCCGACCTGTGTGCCGCGCTGACGGGCGATGTAATAGATCGCGTGTTTGGTGATGCGTTCACGGGTGATGTGGCTGCCACGACGGATGCGATTGAACAGAAACCCGTCATCGCTTTCACCTTCCTTGAGCTGTGAGCGACGCAGTTCCAGCCACGCATCGAGCTTTGCGAACGCCCACGCCGGTGCGTACTTGATCAGTTGTTTGTTGCCCTTGCCGATGACGGTCAGGCTGCGCTCAATGAAATCGACCTGATTCAAATCCAGATCCACCGACTCGGATTTGCGCATGCCGGTGCCGTACAGCAGCGCAATCACTGCGGCGTCACGCAAGCCCTGCGGGCGTGGGTCGGCGGCGCAGACTTCCATCAATTCGTGAATCAGCGTGCGTTTGAGATTGCGCCCCTGCGATAACCGCGTGCCGGCGATGCCTTTGACCGAACGCATTTTCAACAGGTGATCCTGAGTGATCAGGCTCATGCGCCAGGCTTCGTTCATCACCCCGCGCACGGCATTTACATAGAGCGAAGACGTATTGGGCGCGTAGTTGTCCTCACGCAAAGCCGCCACCAGTGCAACGACATCTTCAGGTTGCAAGCCGTGCCATGGAATGTCTTCGAGATTCATGTCCTCGAAACCCAGACGGTCGGCGGCGTCCTGCAAGACGTAGCGCATGGTCAGTTGGCTGGAAGGCGCCAGGCGTGCCAGATAAAGCGTTAGCGGATTAGTGTTGGACGGGGAAGATGGGGTACTCGACAAGTCAATCAAACGAAACGGCCTTGAATGGAAAACAGTTCATTACAACATGACAAAAAACGGCAAAACCTGAATGCGACCGGTTGCCGGAAAAGGCTCACAACCTGCCGGCCAAGGGCTTAAAAGTCAATCAGGCATTCTCCGACCGGTATCCCAAGCCCTTGAACTTCCGCGTTTTTCAGACAACCGGGCGGACGTTTCAAGCGCGATAGACGAATTGAAACATGCCCTTGCCTACCCTGATCGCGGTCAACAACAGATCAACACTCATCTGGCTCGTGCGTCCGCATTCAGGAGTGCTTCATGAAAATCACGGTATTTGGCAGCGGTTACGTCGGTCTGGTGCAAGCGGCTGTGCTGGCCGAAGTCGGGCATGACGTGGTGTGTATGGACGTCGACCAGAACAAGGTCAACTTGCTGAGTCAGGGCCACGTCAGCATCTTCGAACCGGGGCTGGCCAGCCTGGTGCGCGAGGGTCTGGATGCGAAACGCCTGTTGTTCACCAGCGACGAAAAAATCGCCGTGCAGCACGGCCGTGTGGCGTTCATTGCGGTGGGTACGCCGTCGCGTGAGGACGGCTCGGCGGATCTGCGCTACGTGCTCTCGGTCGGCGATGCGATTGCCCGTCACCGTGAACATCCGCTGATTCTGGTGGAGAAATCCACGGTGCCGGTGGGCACGGGCGACACCTTGCGCACGCACATCGAAAAGGCCTTGATCAAGGTGGGTCGTTTGCTGCATTTCGATATCGTCTCCAACCCGGAGTTTCTCAAGGAAGGTTCCGCCGTCGCTGATTGCCGGCGTCCGGATCGCATCGTCATCGGTTGCGAGGGCGACGAGGTGCGTGACGTGATGCGCGATCTGTACGCGCCGTTCAATCGCAACCATGACCGCATCATGTTCATGGATCTGCGTAGCGCCGAGCTGACCAAGTACGCGGCCAACTGCATGCTGGCGACCAAAATCAGTTTCATCAACCAGATCGCCGAGCTGGCCGAACACCTGGGTGCCGACATCGAATCGGTGCGTCAGGGCATCGGCGCAGACACGCGCATCGGCTATCACTTCATCTACCCGGGTTGTGGTTATGGCGGTTCGTGCTTTCCCAAGGACATGCGCGCCTTGATCCACAGTGCCGAACAGGCGCACTGCTCCAGCGATTTGCTGCAAGCGGTCGAAGCGATCAATCAGCGGCAGAAGCACAAACTGTTCGAGCGTATCAACGCGTTCTACAAAGGCGACCTGCGCGGCAGGACTTTCGCCCTGTGGGGCCTGGCCTTCAAACCCAACACCGACGACATGCGCGATGCACCGAGCCGGGTCTTGCTGGAAGAACTGTGGGCCGCCGGCGCCAGCGTGCGCGCGTTCGACCCCGAAGCCATGCAGGAAACCCAAAACCTCTACCCGGACGAAGCAAAACTGATGTTGATGGGCACGCCTGAGTCAGTATTGCCCGGCGCCGACGCGCTGATCATCTGCACCGAGTGGCAGCAGTTCAAGGCGCCGGATTTCGACTTGATCAAGCAGCGCCTCAACACCCCGGTGATCTTCGACGGTCGCAACCTGTACGACGCCGAGCGGTTGGCGCGCAACGGCTTCCAGTACTTCCCGATGGGCCGTGGCGAGTCGCGCAAATTGCCGATCTCGCTGCAGCAATGGCCGCGCGCGTCCGACGTCGCCTGACCGGTTATTGCGACCTCTGAGCTCCTGCAGAGGGGATTTTGTTGTGTCAGGTTGACCGGTGACTGCGACCCGGCGAGGATGGCGACGCCCGCTTGTGCATCTGAAATAAGGACATTGACCTCTTCGTGGCCACCTACTCTCCCCTGATCCGCCGGCTGATGATCAGCTCGCTGACAGTTGTCATCAGCCGTGCCCTGATCAGCCCATTGCTGACCTTGTTCCTCAGCAACAAACTCGGCCTCAACCCCCAGGACGTCGGGCTACTGCTGGGCATTGCGGTGTTCAGTGCCACGCTGCTGTGGCTGTATGGCGGTTACATCATCGATCGCCTGGACAAGCGCCAGTTGCTGATCCTTACCATGCTCTCGAGCGGCATCGGCCTGATGCTGCTGACCTTCGCGCAGAATCTGTATCTGGTCACGCTGGTGCTGATCATCAGCGAAACCGCCTCGGCGCTGTTCCTGATCTGCTCTAAGGCGATCCTCAGCGAGAACCTGCCCATCGGTCAGCGGGTCAAGGCGTTTTCCCTGAACTACACGCTGACCAACATCGGTTACGCCGTCGGCCCGATGATCGGCGTGGTGATCGCCGGTATTCAGCCTGGCGCGCCGTTTATCGTCGCCGGTGCGATCGCCTGCGCCAGTGTGTTCCTGCTGCTCGGCGTCGCCAGGAAGGTGAGCCCGATATCGCCGCTCGGCCAGCCGCAAAGCTTTCTGAATACCCTGATCATCCTGAAAAACGACCGCACGATGGTCCTGTTCACCCTGGGCTGCCTGCTCAGTACGTTGGTCCACGGGCGTTTCACCTTGTACCTGTCGCAGTACCTGCTGGTGACCCACACTCAGCAGCAGACGCTGGACACCATGGCCGCCCTGCTCGCCTGCAACGCGATCACAGTGATCCTGCTGCAATATCAGATCGGCCGGCTCCTCAAGCGCGAGCACCTGCGGTACTGGATTGCCGGGGGCACCGCGCTGTTCATCGTCGGGCTGATCGGCTTCAGTGTCGCCGACAGCCTCGTCGGCTGGTGCGTGGCGATGTTCATCTTCACTCTGGGCGAGATGATCATTTACCCGGCGGATTTTCTCTTCGTCGACACCCTGGCCCCGGAAGAACTGCGCGGCAGCTACTACGGCGCACAGAATCTGGCGGCACTGGGCGGTGCTGTAAGCCCGGTAATGTGCGGGTTCCTGCTGATGCACACACCGGCACCGAGCATGTTTTACGCCCTCAGTGGTCTCGCGGCGCTGGGCGGCTATCTGTGTTTTGTCAGCGGGCGCAGGGTTGCTTCAATGCAAAAGTAATGCACTAAAACTGCATTAATATGAATTTGTCAGCATCGAGATTGATCGGCACACTGTGCGCGTTCCTCCCCCAATGTTGGAACACTTCGAGGGCTTTCCGGATTTGCCGGACAAGTCCTTTTTTTTGCCCGGATTTTTGCAAGGATCGGTTTCACATGCTCGCTCGCTGGTTGCCCGCCGCCATCAACACTCGCCCGACCGAATGGAGCCGCGCCGCTATCGGCATGGCACTGGGCACGCTGTTCAGCGTGTGGTTGTGCGCCCAGGTATTCGGGCATGAAGTCGCTTATCACCTGATCGGCCCGTTGGGCGCGTCAGCGGTGCTGCTGTTCGCCGTATCGTCCGGCGCCCTCGCCCAGCCCTGGTCGATTCTGGGCGGCTATCTGTGTGCCGGTGTCGTGGCATTGCTGGTCGCCCATGTGCTCGACCGAACACTCGGCAGCGCGTGTCTGGCGGCGGGCATCGCGTTGATTCTGATGTGCTGGTTGCGTTGCCTGCACCCACCGGCCGGCGCGTTGGCGTTGACGTTGGTGCTGGCCGATCCCGCGACCATCGCCATGGACTGGAAAGCCATGGAGCCAGTGATGTTGGGGGCTGCGTGCATGTTGGCCAGTGCCTTGGCCTACAACAACCTGACGCGCATTCGTTACCCAAAACGCCCCGCCGAACCTGCGCCCGTGGTTGCCCCGGTCGACAGTCAGGCGATCACTGCTCAAGACCTGAAACTGGCGCTGGCTGACATGGAGGCGTTCATCGACATCACGCCTGAAGACCTGGAGCAATTGATCCACGCCAGTGAACTGCATGCCAAACGGCGCAGCATTGGTGAAGTTTTCACCCGCCCGTCCTGAATCCCCACACTTCTGTGTAGGCGCTGCCGAAGGCTCCTACACTGTCATTGCATTCCATCACCTGATGTAAAAATGCACACAGCCCCTGCAGATATCCACGTTGTACAGGGCAAATTTGCACTGTTACGATCCGTTAACGCTCGCGCGCGAGCTTCTCGAATAAAGACAATAAAAGCAGGGAGTTAGTGATGACTGCTCAGGCTTCATCCCCGCGGACTCTGTCCATGGATGCCACGCAAAACGAAGTGCTGGCCGAGGTTCGCAACCACATCGGTCACCTGACCCTCAACCGCCCTACCGGCCTCAACGCCATTACCCTCGACATGGTTCGCCTGCTGCAACAGCGGCTCGACGCCTGGGCGAGCGACGCCGATGTGCACGCCGTTGTCCTGCGCGGCGCCGGTGAAAAAGCCTTCTGCGCCGGCGGCGACATTCGTTCGCTTTACGACAGTTACAAGAGCGGCGACACGCTGCACAAAGATTTTTTCGTCGAGGAATACGCCCTCGACCTGACGATTCACCACTACCGCAAACCGGTGCTGGCCCTGATGGACGGATTCGTCCTCGGTGGCGGTATGGGTCTGGTGCAAGGCGCCGATCTGCGCGTGGTCACCGAAAAGAGCCGTCTGGCGATGCCGGAAGTGGCCATCGGTTATTTCCCGGACGTCGGTGGCAGCTATTTCCTGCCGCGCATTCCCGGCGAGCTGGGGATATACCTGGGCGTCAGCGGCGTGCAGATCCGTGCTGCCGATGCGTTGTATTGCGGGCTCGCCGACTGGTATCTGGACAGCAGCAAACTCGCCATCCTCGATGAAAAACTCGATCAGATGGAATGGCAGGACACACCGCTGAAGTCGTTGCAAAACCTGTTGTCCAAACACGCCGTGCAAACCCTGCCCGATGCGCCGCTCGAAGCCTTGCGTCCGGCCATCGACCACTTCTTCGCGCTGCCGGACGTGCCAAGCATGGTCGAGCAGCTGCGCGCCGTCACCGTTGCCAACAGCCATGAATGGGCGACCACCACGGCTGATCTGCTGGAAACCCGCTCGCCGCTGGCCATGGCCGTTACGCTGGAAATGCTCCGTCGTGGCCGGCACTTGAGCCTGGAACAGTGCTTCGCCCTCGAACTGCATCTGGATCGTCAGTGGTTCGCCCGCGGTGACCTGATCGAAGGCGTGCGCGCCCTGCTGATCGACAAAGACAAGACACCTCGCTGGAACCCGCCGAACCTCGCCGCGCTGGACGCTGCGCATGTGGCGAGTTTCTTCCACGGTTTTGCTGAGAGCGGGAGCTGAGCCATGCACGATCTCGAACTGACTGAAGAACAAGTGATGATCCGCGACATGGCCCGGGACTTTGCCCGCGGCGAAATCGCGCCTCATGCGCAAGCCTGGGAAAAGGCTGGCTGGATCGACGACGCCCTCGTGGCGAAGATGGGCGAGCTGGGTCTGCTGGGCATGGTCGTGCCTGAGGAATGGGGCGGGACCTACGTCGACTACGTCGCTTATGCGCTGGCCGTGGAAGAAATTTCTGCCGGCGATGGCGCCACGGGTGCGTTCATGAGCATCCACAACTCGGTGGGTTGCGGCCCGGTGATGAACTACGGCAGCGACGAGCAGAAACAGACCTGGCTGGCGGATCTGGCCAGTGGCGCGGTGATCGGCTGCTTCTGCCTGACCGAACCGCAGGCCGGTTCCGAAGCGCACAACCTGCGCACTCGCGCCGAGCTGCGCGATGGCCAGTGGGTGATCAACGGCGCCAAGCAATTTGTCAGCAACGGCAAACGGGCAAAACTGGCGATCGTGTTTGCGGTGACCGACCCGGATCTGGGCAAGAAAGGTATTTCGGCGTTTCTGGTGCCCACCGATACACCGGGCTTCATCGTCGATCGCACCGAACACAAAATGGGCATCCGCGCTTCCGACACCTGTGCGGTGACGCTGAACAACTGCAGCATTCCCGAGGCCAACCTGCTTGGCGAGCGCGGCAAAGGTCTGGCGATTGCCTTGTCCAACCTTGAGGGCGGACGCATCGGCATTGCCGCGCAAGCGTTAGGGATTGCCCGCGCGGCGTTTGAAGCGGCGTTGGCTTATTCGCGGGATCGGATGCAGTTCGGCAAGCCGATCAACGAACACCAGAGCATCGCCAATCTGCTGGCCGACATGCACATGCAATTGAACGCGGCGCGGTTGATGATTTTGCATGCGGCGCGTCTGCGCACGGCGGGCAAACCGTGTTTGTCGGAGGCGTCACAGGCCAAGCTGTTTGCGTCCGAGATGGCCGAGAAGGTTTGCTCGTCGGCGATTCAGATTCATGGCGGGTATGGGTATCTGGAAGATTATCCGGTCGAGAAGTATTACCGCGATGCGCGGATTACCCAGATTTATGAAGGGTCGAGCGAGATTCAGCGGATGGTGATTGCTCGGGAATTGAAGAACTACCAGCTCTAAAAGCAAAAGATCGCAGCCTGCGGCAGCTCCTACAAGGAAACACATATTCCCGTGTAGGAGCTGCCGCAGGCTGCGATCTTTTGATCTTCTAAAAGCATCGCCATCAGGCCAGTCAAGTTCGCGAATTACTTACCCTTGAACTCAGGCGTCCGCTTGGCCACAAACGCTGCCATGCCTTCCTTCTGATCCTGAGTGGCAAACGCCGCATGGAACACCCGGCGCTCAAAACGAACGCCTTCGGTCAAATTGACCTCGAACGCACGGTTCACACTTTCCTTGACCATCATCGCAATCGGCAGCGACTTACTGGCGATCACTGCTGCCACTTTCAGCGCTTCATCGAGCAATTCATCACTCGGCACGATCCGCGCGACGATGCCGCAACGCTCAGCCTCAACCGCATCGATCAAACGCCCGCTGAGGCACATTTCCATGGCTTTGGCTTTGCCCACGGCGCGAGTCAGACGTTGTGTGCCGCCCATGCCCGGCAGCACGCCGAGGTTGATTTCCGGCTGGCCGAATTTGGCGTTGTCACCGGCCAGGATAAAGTCGCACATCAACGCCAGCTCACAGCCACCGCCCAAAGCAAAGCCGTTAACCGCGGCGATGATCGGCTTGCGGCGGTTGGCCACGCGATCACTGTCGCTGAACAGGTCGTCCATATAAATCTGCGGATAGGTCAGCTCGGCCATTTCCTTGATGTCGGCGCCGGCAGCGAAAGCCTTTTTCGAGCCGGTGATGACGATGCAGCCGATATTGGCATCCGCTTCCAGCGCATCAAGTGCCTGGTTCACTTCGCTAACCAGTTGCGCGTTCAGCGCGTTCAGCGCCTGTGGCCGGTTGAGAGTGATCAAGCCAACACGGCCGTGGTTTTCCAGCAGAATCGTTTCGTAAGTCATGGATAAAATTCCTGGTCAAAGATTGCGCGAGATAACCATGCGCTGAATATCGCTGGTGCCTTCGTAGATCTGGCAGACGCGCACGTCGCGGTAGATGCGCTCCAGCGGGAAATCGTTGAGATAACCGTAACCGCCGAGCGTCTGCAAGGCCATCGAGCAGACTTTCTCGGCCATCTCCGAGGCGAACAGTTTGGCCATGGACGCTTCGACCAGCGCCGGTTGACCGCTGTCACGCAGCGCCGCGGCGTAATGCACCATTTGCCGGGCGACGGCGATTTGCGTCGCCATGTCGGCGAGGCGAAAAGCAACGGCCTGGTGCTCGATGATCGGCTTGCCGAACGTGTCGCGGTCACGGGCGTAATCGCGCGCCGCTTCGAATGCTGCACGGGCCATCCCCACCGATTGCGAGGCGATACCGACGCGTCCACCTTCGAGGTTGGCCAAGGCGATTTTGTAACCCTCGCCCTCCTCACCCAACCGGTTGGCGACCGGCACTTTGACGTCTTCGAAGAGAATCTGGCAAGTGTCCGAGGCGTGCTGGCCGAGCTTGTCTTCGACGCGGGCAACTTTGTAGCCCGGCGAGTCGGTCGGCACGATAAACGCGCTGATCCCGCGTTTGCCGGCACCTGGATCGGTCACCGCAAAGACGATCACGATCCCGGCGTTTTGCCCGGAGGTGATGAACTGTTTGCAGCCGTTCAGCACGTAATGATCGCCTTCCAGACGTGCGCGGGTCTTCAGGCTGCTGGCGTCGGAACCGGCCTGCGGTTCGGTCAGAGCAAAAGCCCCAAGCATGGCGCCGCTGGCCAGTGGCTTGAGAAAACGCTCGCGTTGATCGTCGTTGCCGAACTTGAGGATCGGCACGCAACCCACCGAGTTGTGCACGCTCATGATCGTCGAACAGGCACCGTCGCCGGCGGCGATTTCTTCCAGCGCCATGGCGTAGGCCAGGTAACCGGTGTCGCAACCGCCCCACTGCTCCGGCACGAGCATGCCGAAAAAGCCCAGCTCGGCCATCTCGCCAATGGCTTCCTTGGGAAAGCGGTGCTCGCGATCCCACTCGGCGGCGAACGGTTTCAGCCGTTCCTCGGCAAATTGCCGGGCCATGTCGCGGATCTGTTGTTGGTCTTCGTTGGGGATCATGGTGAGTCCTTAAATCCGGGTTACCACACGATTCCCTGTAGGAGCTGCCGAAGGCTGCGATCTTTTGACTTTAGCTCGCAAAAAAGATCAAAAGATCGCAGCCTGCGGGAGCTCCTACAGGGGGAAGGTATGTGTCAGTAAACGCATTCCACGGCCATGGCCGTTGCTTCACCGCCACCAATGCAGATGGCCGCGATGCCGCGTTTCAGATTGTTCTGGCGCAACGCCGAGAGCAACGTCACCAGAATCCGCGCACCCGACGCACCGATCGGATGGCCCAACGCACAAGCACCGCCGTGGATATTCAGCTTCTCGTGCGGGATATCGAGATGCTTCATCGCCGCCATCGCAACCACGGCAAACGCTTCGTTGACTTCAAACAGGTCAACCTCGGCCAGCGACCAACCGGTCTTTTTCACCAGTTTGTTGATCGCCCCGATCGGTGCCACCGGGAACAGGCCCGGGGTATCAGCGAACGCCGAGTGACCGTGAATGACCGCCAGCGGTTTCAAACCAAGTTTCTGCGCCTGCGACTGACGCATCAGCACCAGCGCCGCTGCGCCGTCAGAAATCGAACTGGAGTTCGCCGCCGTAACAGTACCGCCTTCGCGGAACGCCGGTTTCAGCGAAGCGACCTTGTCCAGTTTGGCTTTCGGCGGCTGTTCGTCATTGCTGATCAGCACTTGCTCTTTGCCGACGGTCACGGTCAGCGGGACGATTTCGTCCTTGAAGCGGCCGTCCTTGATCGCCTGTTGCGCGCGCGTGGTCGAGGCGATGGCGAAGGCGTCCTGCGCTTCACGGCTGAACTTATTGGTGTCGGCGCACTCCTCGGCGAAGGTGCCCATCAGGCGCCCCTTGTCGTAGGCGTCTTCGAGACCGTCGAGGAACATCGAATCCAGCACCCGGCCGTGGCCCATGCGGTAACCGGCGCGGGCACGATCCAGCAGATACGGCGAGTTGGACATGCTTTCCATGCCGCCGGCGATCACCACATCAGCGCTGCCCGCGACCAGCATGTCGTGGGCCAGGATGGTGGTTTCCATGCCCGAGCCGCACATCTTGTTGACGGTGGTGCAACGGGTCGATTTATCCAGCCCGGCGCCCAGCGCTGCTTGCCGCGCAGGGGCCTGGCCGAGGCCCGCAGGCAATACGCAACCGAACAGCACTTCATCGACTGCATCGCTGGCGATACCGGCGCGTTCAACCGCGGCCTTGATGGCGGCGGCGCCGAGTTGCGGCGCGGTGAGGCTTTTCAGTTCGCCCTGAAAGCCGCCCATCGGGGTGCGAACGGCGCTGACGATAACAATCGGATCGTTGGAAATAGTCATGACAAATCCTCCTTACCTGGCGGCCATGCGCAAGGCGCCGTCGAGACGGATCACCTCACCATTGAGCATGCTGTTTTCGATGATATGCCGAACCAGCGCGGCGTACTCGGCAGGCTTGCCCAGACGCGGCGGGAACGGTACGCCGGCCGCCAGCGAGTCGCGGACTTCCGGGGTCATGCCGGCCATCATCGGCGTTTCAAAAATGCCCGGGGCGATGGTCATCACGCGGATGCCGAAGCGCGCCAGTTCACGGGCGGCCGGCAGGGTCAGGCTGGCGATGGCGCCCTTTGACGCTGCATACGCGGCCTGACCAATCTGGCCGTCGAACGCCGCTACCGAGGCGGTGTTGATGATCACGCCGCGCTCTCCATCGGCATTGGCCTCGCTCTCGGCAATCGCCGCAGCGGCCAGGCGCAACATGTTGAAGCTGCCGATCAGGTTGACGTTGATCACCTGGGCAAAACTGGACAATACGTGCGGGCCGTTCTTGCCAAGGATCTTCTCGCCACGGACGATGCCGGCGCAGTTGACCAGACCATTCAGGCTGCCGAATGCAGTGACGGTCGCTTGTATGGCGGCTTCGGCGGCGGCTTCATTACTGATGTCGGCGACGACGCTTTGCGCGCCCAGGCGCTTGGCCTGCGCGGCAACCGCTTCGGCGTTCATGTCCACCAGCATCACTTTGGCGCCGGCACTCACCAGCAATTCAGCGGTGGCCGCACCCAGGCCGGAAGCGCCGCCAGTGACGATAAAAACCTTGTTCTCGATCTGCATGACTGTTTCCTTCGATTCAAGCTGAAACGTTGTGCGCCGCGGCCTCTTGAGCCTTGGCGATTTCCTGGTTGCGCAAGATAAAGCGCTGCAATTTGCCGCTCGGGGTCTTGGGCAATTCGCTGACAAATTCGATTTCACGCGGGTACGAATGCGCGGCCAGACGTTTGCGTACGTGCTGGCGAAGTTCTTCGGCCAACTCTGGTGCCGCGCGGTATTGCGCGCTGAGCACCACGAATGCTTTGACCAGTTCAGTGCGCTCCGGATCGGGTTTGCCGACCACCGCGGCCTCGACCACGGCCGGATGCTCGATTAACGCGCTTTCGACGTCGAATGGGCCGACGCGGTAACCAGACGTGGTAATCACGTCGTCGCTGCGGCCGACGAAACTGATGCTGCCATCCGGGTTCAACTCCACCGTGTCGCCACTCAGGTAGTAATCGCCGACGAAGGCTTTGGTCGGTGCGCCTTCATAGCCGCCAAACCAGCACATAGGGGAGTTGGCACGGTCGATGGCGAGGATGCCTGGCTGACCGACGCCCAGTTCCTTATGCTGCTCGTCGAGCACCACAATGCGATGACCCGGCGAGGCGAAACCGGCGGCGCCAACGTGAACTGCATGGTCGAGGCCGTGGTGGTTACACAGCACCATGCCCAGTTCGGTCTGGCCGTAATGGTCGTGGATGACCACATCAAGGTTGTCAGCGAACCAGCGGATCACTTCCGGGTTCAGCGGCTCACCCGCGCTGCTGACGATCCGCAGCTTGCCCTTGATTGACCTGGCGAACTCGTTACCGCCGGCAATCAGCAGACGATAAGCCGTCGGCGAACCGGTGAGGTTGGTGATCCCATACTTGTTGATCACCCGGCAGGTGCTTTCGAGGGTGAACGGGCCATCGTAGAAAGTGATCGGATGCCCCATTGCCAACGGGCCGGTGACACCGAAATAGATGCCATAGGCCCAACCCGGATCGGCGACGTTCCAGAATGCATCTTCGGGGCGCAGATCCACCGCATCACGGGTGTAGCTCTGGAACGCGACGATCGCTTTGAGCGGTACCGACAGGGCTTTCGCCGGGCCAGTGGTGCCCGAGGTAAACATCAGCAGGAACGGGTCTTCGCCGCTCAGCAGCACGGGTTCGCAGACGTTGGAATAATTGGCCAGTTCAGCCCAGAAACTGAAATCGCCACGGACAATGCCCTGGCCTTTGGCGCCGCCGACCGTGACCAGCGTCGGGCAGTCGGCAACTTCAGCGAGTTTCGGTCGGTTGACGGCGTCGGTCACCACGACTTTGGCGCCGGAGCTGTTCAGTCGATGTTCGAGGGCCTTCGGGCCGAACGCGGTAAACAGCGGTTGATAGACCGCGCCGATGCGCCAGGTGGCGAAAACGGTGATGAGCAATTCGATATTGCGTGGCAGCAGGCCGGCGACCTTGTCACCCTTGCGCACGCCTTGGGCGAGGAGGAAATTGGCGAATCGCGCGGCTTTGTCCTGCAAGTCGCTGAAGGTGTACGTCGCGCTGGCGCCGTCGCGGCCTTCCCAGAACAGCGCGATGCGCCCCGGCAAAGCATGGCGGTCGCAACATTCGACGCAGGCGTTGAGCGCCTCAAGCGAGCCGCTGAGCGCGGCATCCACAGTGTGCTGATAGTTGAACTGTTCGGTGGCAGACAGGTAGTCGCGCATTGCCAGAATCCCTCTGTGTTTTTATTAGGCTGGGAACCGTAAACAACAGAGGGATAGTCGCGCTGTCAGGGGCTTGGGGCAATGGTCAAAGCCATCAAAGTGGCTGACTGGTTTGGCCAGGGTTCAAGAGATGTGCCGCCAGGATTGCCCCCTTCGCGAGCAGGCTCGCTCCCACATTTGAAATGCGTTCACCCTGTGGGAGCGAGCCTGCTCGCGAAGGGGCCAGATCAGCCAGCATGAAATTCGGATCAGACGGCTTCGTTAAGGATCAACGTCCGGTAATGCCCCGGATTTGACCCCGACCACTTGCGAAACGCCTTGTAGAACGAACTCGCATCGGCAAACCCCAAGCGGCTGGCGATCTCGACAAAGCTGATCGAAGGCTCGGCCAGCCAGACAATCGCCAATTCCTTGCGCACGCTGTCCTTGAGGCCCTGATACGTCTGCCCTTCCTCGGCCAGGCGACGGCGCAACGTCGAGGCCGACATGCACAGTTGCTGGGCCAACGCTTCGGTTTCCGGCCACTGCTCGGCAGGCAACTGACGTAAATCGTGTTTGATCCGGCTGGCCAGGCTCTGCGGATCGCGGTACTTGACCAGAATGTTGGCCGGCGCGTGAGCCAGAAAGCGCTTGAGCTCCTCGGCGGAACGTTTGATCGGCAAATCGAGGCAATCGGCGGAAAAGATCATCCGCGTGCGTGGCCGATCAAAGCGCAGGTTGTCCGAGAACATCACCCGGTAGTCATCGGTAAAGTCCGGCGCCGGGCAGCGCAGTTCGATGGCCAGGATCGGAATCCGCCGCCCCGCCAGCCAGCAGGCCACGCCGTGGACGATCATCCAATAGGTGAAGTAGGTAAACGCGCGGCGTGGTTCGGGATCGTCTTCAAGCAGGACAATTTCCGCAAGACTCTGCTGATGAACCAGTTGCGCCGGCAGGCGCTCAAGCATCAACGACAGGAAGCTCAGGCCCGTGCTCAAACCGGCTACCAGCGTCGGTTGTGCCATGGCGCTGCGGCAAAGAAACTCCAGACTGCCGGACTTGAGCTTGCGCGGGTCCATGCCGAAGAACTCGTCATCCCCCCGCCGAGCCAACAGACGCCAGAGCTTTGCGTATTGCGATGCCGGCACCCGGCCCTCGCCGGTTTCCAGCAAGGCCGGGGCAATGCCGACCTTGTTCAACAGTTCTTCCCTGGCCACGCCTGGGGCACAACTTTGCAGCAGCGCTTCACGCACCAGTTGCACGGCGATGGTGTCTTTTTCCGACATGGAACGCGGCAGACCTTGTTGTTTTTGAGTGACGGGCATCTTACCGCAGCCACCCGCGCGTTGCTGGCCCGAAAACAATGCAAACCCTGTGGGAGCGGGCTTGCCCGCGATGGCGTCCTGTCAGTCAACAGAAATGCCAGCTGTTCCATTGCAATCGCGGGCAAGCCTGCTCCCACAGGGTTTTGTGCTGAACATAACGTCATGTTGTTCAGCTTGCGTTCAGGTTCTTGTCAATGGTTGTCATATGCGAATGAGTGTCATTATGTTACAACTTAGCTTCCTATCTAAATCACCGCGGATATCGAATGCTCGTTCCCTTTCTGATCATGCTGCGCGAAGGCATTGAAGCCGCGTTGATCGTTGGCATTATCGCCAGCTACCTGCAACAGACCGGCCGCGGCGAATGGATGCCCGCCGTGTGGATCGGTGTTTTTCTCGCGGCAGCCCTGGCATTGCTGGTCGGCGGTGGCCTGGAGCTGGTCAGCGCCGAATTCCCGCAAAAGCAGCAAGAACTGTTCGAAGGCGTGGTCGGGTTGGCGGCCGTGGCGATTCTCAGCTCGATGGTGTTCTGGATGCGCAAGGTCGCGCGGTCGATCAAGCATTCGCTGCACGCCTCGCTGGATCAGGCGCTGACCTCGTCCAGACATCAGGTGATTGCGCTGATCGCCATGGTCTTCTTCGCCGTGGCGCGAGAGGGTCTGGAAACCGTGTTCTTTTTGCTCGCAGTGTTCCAGCAGAGCGAAGGCCCGGGCGCGCCGATTGGCGCCCTGCTCGGCCTGATTCTGGCGATCATCGTTGGCTTCCTCATCTACAGCGGCAGCATGCGCCTCAACCTCTCGGCATTTTTCAAGTGGACCGGGTTGTTCATTCTGGTCGTGGCCGCGGGGATTCTCGCCAACTCGGTGCAAGCCCTGCATGAAGCCGGCGTTTGGAATCACCTGCAAACCGTGCTCTTCGATTTCAGCGCGACACTGCCGATGGATGGCCCGCTGGGCTCGGTGCTGGCCGGCATGTTCGGTTATCAGGATGCGCCGACGGTCAGCACCCTTGGCGCATACCTGATCTATCTGCTGCTGGCGCTGGTGATGTTCTTTCTGCCCGCGCCCAAGCCTGTCGCGCAATCGTCTTCCGCCTCCAGCCAATAAGGGCACTCATGTCAAAGCCGAATACTCCTCAGGCCTCGCCTCCCGGTGCCTTGCGTTGGGCGCTGGCCGGTTCGGTGATCGTGATGATCGCCGCCGGTGGCCTGTTCTGGTACGCCTCGAAAATGGCCGCGGCCAAGCGTCAGCACAACCACGATGAAGTGGTGGTCAACATTCATCCGGGCAATTGCGAGCCGAACGCCCTGACAGTCCCGGCCGGTCGCGCCAGTTTCCGTATCGTCAACCGCTCCGAACGGGCGGTGGAATGGGAAATCCTCGACGGCGTGCTGGTGGTCGAAGAGCGTGAAAACATCGCCCCGGGCCTGAGCCAGGTGATCAATGCCAACCTGCAACCCGGCGACTACGCCATCACTTGCGGCCTGCTGAGCAACCCGCGCGGCACCCTGCATGTGACACTGACCGCCGCTTCTGACGCCGCCGCCAAAGCCAAGCCGTCGCTGGTGGCGTTCATCGGGCCGCTGTCGGAATTCCGTGTGTATCTGGCCAGCCAGGGCAGCGCGTTGATCAAAACCACGACCGCGCTCAGTCAGGCGATTGCCAGCGGTGACTTGAGTCAGGCGCAGGCGTTGTACCTGCCGGCGCGGGCGGCGTATCAACGCTTGGCCCCGGCGGCTCAGCGACTGGCCGAACTGGACAACCGCATCAATGCGCGCGCCGATTACTTTGAGAAGCGCGAGCAGGACCCGGCGTTCGTCGGTTTCCACCGCATCGAATACGCGCTGTTCCAGCAACGCCAACTCGATGATCTCGCCGCCGTCGCCCAGCGTCTTCTGAGCGACGTCACCACGCTGAAACAGCAACTGCTCGCGCAATCGTTGCCACCCGAGCAACTGGTCAACATCGTCGTGCGCAACCTCAACACTCTCGCCGACGTGCGTGCCGCCAGCGGTGAAGAAGAACGCTACAGCCACAGCGACCTCAACGGTTTCGCCGCCAATCTGCAAACCGCCCACAAAGTGGTCGATCTGCTGCGGCCGATGCTGAGCAAGTCGGCGGCAGATCTGTTGCCGAAAATCGACCAGACGCTGGCCGACTTCGACAACGAAATGAACAGCTACAAGGTCAAGGACGGCTACGCCAGCTACGACGCCATCAGCGGCGCGCAACGCAAGCAGATCGCCGACAAGGCCCAGGCTTTGGCCGACGCACTTGATGGCATCGATCCAGCCCTTGGCCTCTCCGGCCTGTAAGCAGAAGACCCGTACCGATGAAATATTCTGAAAAACTCAACCTGCAACGCCGCCGTGTACTGATGGGCATGGGCGCTGCGGGTGTCGCGCTGGCCGGATCGGCCCTGAGCTGCCAGGTTATGGCGGCTGCACCTGCGCAAGTCACCGAAGCACCGAGCAGCGACAAGACCGAAGACCGTCACGATTTCCACGGTGTGCATCAAACCGGCATCGTCACCCCTCGCCCGGCGTCAGGCATGTTGGTGGCGTTCGACGTGCTGGCCAGCGATCGCGAAGATCTCGAGCGACTGTTCCGCACGCTCAACGAGCGCATCGCCTTCCTGATGAAGGGCGGACCGGTCGCGCAGACCGATCCGAAACTGCCACCGCCAGACTCCGGCATCCTCGGCCCGGTCGTCACCCCGGACAACCTGACCATCACCGTTTCGGTGGGTGAATCGCTGTTCGATGAGCGCTTCGGCCTGGCGGACGCCAAACCCAAACGTCTGCAACGCATGGTCGGTTTCCCCAACGATGCGCTGGAGGCTGATGGCTGCCATGGCGACCTGAGTCTGCAGTTCTGCGCCAACACCGCCGACACCAACATCCACGCCCTGCGCGACATCGTCAAAAACCTGCCGGACCTGTTGCTGGTGCGTTGGAAACAGGAAGGCAGCGTGCCGCCGCAAGCCCCGGCCAAGCCCGGTGTGCCGGCGCAATCGGCGCGTAACTTCCTGGGTTTCCGTGATGGCTCGGCCAACCCCGATTCCAACGACGATAAAGCCATGGATCGCCTGGTATGGGTGCAACCGGGCAGCGACGAACCGGCCTGGGCGGCGCACGGCAGTTATCAAGCGGTACGGATCATCCGCAACTTCGTCGAACGCTGGGATCGCACGCCGTTGCAGGAGCAGGAAAGCATTTTCGGTCGGACCAAGAACACCGGCGCGCCAATGGGAGGTCACCACGAAAGCGAGGTCCCGGATTACAGCAAAGACCCGGAAGGCAAGCTGACCAGGCTCGACGCGCACATTCGCCTGGCCAACCCGCGCACCGCCGCCAGCCAGGCCAACCTGATCCTGCGTCGACCGTTCAACTATTCCAATGGCGTCAACAAGAACGGCCAACTCGACATGGGCCTGCTGTTCATCTGTTACCAGGCTGATCTGGAAAAAGGCTTCATCACCGTGCAGACCCGCCTCAACGGCGAACCGCTGGAGGAATACCTCAAACCGGTCGGCGGCGGTTACTTCTTCACCCTGCCGGGTGTTACGGGCGACAAGGACTTTATCGGTCGCTCGCTGCTCAACGCCACACAACCCAAAACAGCCGCATAAAACAACTTCAACACTGGAGCCGCCCCCATGAAAAAGACGCCACTCGCGTTATTGCTGACCCTCGGATTGCTCAACACCCCGCTGTCGGCATTCGCCGCAACAGCACCGCTGGATCTGGTCGGGCCGGTGTCGGACTACAAGATTTACGTCACCGAACTACTCGATGAACTGGCCAGCCACACCCAGCAATTCACCGACGCCGTGAAGAAAGGCGACCTGGCGACCGCGCAAAAACTCTACGCACCGACCCGCGTTTTCTACGAGTCGATCGAGCCGATTGCCGAGCTGTTTAGTGATCTCGATGCGTCCATCGATTCTCGCGTCGATGATCACGAGAAAGGCGTGAAAGCTGAAGATTTCACCGGTTTCCACCGCATTGAATATTCGCTGTTCGCGCAGAAGAGCACCCAGGGCCTCGATGCATTGGCGGATGGCTTGAACAAAGACGTGCAAGACCTGCAAACCCGCGTGGCCGGCCTGACCTTCCCGCCGGAAAAAGTGGTGGGCGGTGCTGCTGCGCTGCTGGAAGAAGTGGCCGCGACAAAGATTTCCGGTGAGGAAGATCGCTACAGCCACACCGACCTGTATGACTTCCAGGGCAACATCGATGGCGCGAAGAAAATCGTCGATTTGTTCCGTCCGCAGATAGAGCAGCAGGACAAGGCTTTCATAGCGAAAGTCGACAAGAACTTCGCCACCGTCAACAAGGTGCTGGCCAGGTACAAGACCCAGGATGGTGGGTTTGAGACGTATGACAAGGTCAAGGATAACGACCGCAAGGCACTGGTCGGGCCGGTGAATACTTTGGCTGAAGATCTTTCCACGTTGCGTGGGAAGTTGGGGCTGAACTGAGTTTTCTAGCGTCTGGGCTGGCCCCTTCGCGAGCAGGCTCGCTCCCACAGGGTTTTGGAGTGCTCACGGATTTCGTGAACGCCGGCCAGACCTGTGGGAGCTGGCTTGCCAGCGATGACGTCAGCAGGCTCGCCGCATCATCCAGATCAATTTACAGAATCCGGTAAAGCAACCGCTCAATCCGCACCCGACTCACGCGTTTGAGAAACTTCGCCACCCCGGCCGGGTATTCCGGCAAGGTCTCCAGGTCGTGGAAGCTGGAAATCCGCGAGGTATGGCGGAAGATTGCCTCCAGCTCCTGCGCTCGCGGGTCCACCCACTCGCCTTTGGGATCATCGATCAACAACGCATTTTCCAGGTCCAGGCGGAACGCCCGTGGATTAAGGTTGTTGCCGGTCAGCAGCGTGTAGCGCTGATCGATCCACATGCCCTTGAGGTGATAGGTGTTGTCGCCGTCACGCCACAGGTGCAGGTTCAACTGACCGCTGTCGATGCTGCGCTGATGGCGTTTGGCGAAGCGGCGCAGGCTGATCTCGTACAGGTACGGCAGCGCTGAGATCACCCTGAACGGCTCGCTCGGCGGAATGTAGAAGTCGTTGGCGGTCTTGTCGCCAACCACAATGTCGATCTTCACGCCACGGGCCAGCGCGCGGTTGATCTCGCGGATCACCCCTAGCGGCAGGTTGAAGTAAGGCGTGCAAATGGTCAGCTGCTTTTGCGCACTGGCGATCAATTCGAGAATTGCCCGGTTTAGCGGGTTGTTCTTGCCCACGCCCAGCAATGGACTGACCGACAAACCTACTCTGGCGGTGCTGCCGGCACTGGTGTCGTACGCCGCGTGCTTGAGGCGGCTGCGCAGATCGCCGATGTCGTTACGCAGGCTGCGGGTGGTCGGCAGATTCGGCAGGTCGAGGCGATGCACCGCTTTGGACTCGATCAGGCCGTGCTTGACCAGGTGATGCATCGAGTCCGCCAGCTCAGGGCTCTGCAGGACGTGATAGCGGTCGAAACGGTACTTGTCGAACTTGTGCAGGTAAACGTTGTTAAGGCTGGCGCCGCTGTAGACCACGCAATCGTCGATCACGAAGCCCTTCAAATGCAGCACGCCGAACAGTTCGCGGGTTTGCACCGGTACACCATAGACCGGCACTTCACTCTGGTGGGTGCGGGTCATTTCCTGATACCACGCCGAATTGCCCGGCTGCTTGCCGGCACCGATCAGCCCGCGCTGGGCGCGCAGCCAGTCGACCACCACGGCGATTTCCAGCTCGGGACGCGCGAGTTTGGCGGTGTGCAAGG
The DNA here is from genome assembly GCF_017973755.1 of Pseudomonas sp. P42. Lineage (NCBI taxonomy): Bacteria > Pseudomonadati > Pseudomonadota > Gammaproteobacteria > Pseudomonadales > Pseudomonadaceae > Pseudomonas > Pseudomonas sp. P42. The sequence goes on from NZ_JACOPU010000006.1 coordinate 458,034, forward strand.
CATCGAGGATTTCCTGACCGGCTTCGTCTTGCTGCAAATACAGCGCGACGACATAGATGCGCTGGGTCGCCATAGCGATTCTCTCCAGCAGGCAACGGCGGAACTCGGCGGCGCCGGACAAAATGGTCACGGCCTCGGCGGCCAGCGGAAAGCTGCGCAGTTTTGGCAGCAGAGAGCGTTTGAAGAGCAACGGCATAGGGCTCGCAATGGGTCGAATCCGAAGAACCCGAGAGCTTACACCATCGATCCCTGTGGGTCTTGTGAGGGTCTGTAAAGAGATCGAAAGATCGCGTCCTTCGGCTGCGCCTACAAGGTGTTCACAATCCCCGCGCAGGCGCTGCCGAAGGCTGCGATCTGTTGACTTTAAAAAACAACTTGCCAATGAAGAACGACCGTTCTACTGTTCGCCACATGAACGAAATCACAGACACCTCAACCCGCGACATCATTCTGGATGTCACCGAAAAGCTGATCTATAGAAGTGGCATCGCCGCCACGGGCATGGATCTTCTGGTGAAAACCGCCGGCGTCTCCAGAAAGAGCATCTACCGCTACTTCACCAATAAAGATGAGTTGGTGGCTGCCGCCCTTCAACGACGCGACATGCGCTGGATGCATTGGTACCGGAGCGCTGTGGATCAGGCCGAAACGCCGGCCGATCGCCTGCTCAACCTGTTTACCGTGCTCAAGGGCTGGTTCGCCTCGGAGGGCTTTCGCGGCTGCGCCTTCATCAACACCAGCGGCGAAACCGGCGACGCGCAAGATCCGGTGCGTCTGGTTGCCAGGCAACACAAACAGAAGCTGCTCGACTACGTGTGCGAGCTGTGTACCGAACATGGCGCCAAGGATCCGCAGTTGCTGGCCAAACAGCTGCTGATCCTGATTGACGGCGCCATTACCGTAGCGCTTGTGATGGGTGATCACAGTGCCGCCGATAATGCGCAATGCATGGCGCGCAAGTTATTGGACCTGTAACGCCTTAATAGGCCAGACAAGTTGTTTAAACGTTGAATCTATCGGGAGACTGATCATGTCTACTGCAGCTCAGGTACGTCCGCCATTGCCACCCTTCAACCTTGAATCGGCCATCGAGAAAGTTCGCCTGGCCGAAGACGGCTGGAATTCCCGTGATCCCGAGAGGGTCTCGCTGGCCTACACCCTCGAGACGAAATGGCGCAACCGCGCCGAGTTCGCCAACAACCGGGAAGAGGCCAAAGCCTTCCTCACCCGTAAATGGGCGAAAGAGCTGGACTACCGACTGATCAAGGAACTCTGGGCCTACTCGGACACGCGCATTGCGGTGCGCTATGCCTACGAATGGCATGACGATTCCGGCAATTGGTTCCGCTCCTACGGGAACGAGAACTGGGAGTTCGACGACAACGGCCTGATGTTCCAGCGCTATGCCTGCATCAACGACCTGCCGATTCAGGAAAGCGAGCGCAAGTTCCACTGGCCGCTGGGCCGTCGCCCGGATGATCATCCGGGACTGTCGGCGCTTGGTCTGTAACCCGCACATGTAGGAGCTGCGGCACGCTGCGATGTTTTGATCTTGCTCTTAAAAAACAGATCAAAAGATCGCAGCCTCGTTTCACTCGACAGCTCCTACAGGGGGACTTGGGTTTTGCTCAATGTAGAACCGTCAGCGCAAATCCGATCGAACTCATGGCAAACCTGCCGGGTCAACCGGCCATACCCGCCATGAGACTCGGAGACCCACGATGACCGATTATCCAAAACCACCCTTCCCTGCGCAGTCCCAATCCGTTCCCGGTTCGCAACGCAAAATGGAGCCGTATCCTGATTGCGGCGAGCAAAGTTACGTTGGCTCTGGCCGACTGGCCGGCAAGATCGCCCTGATCACTGGCGGCGACAGCGGTATCGGCCGCGCTGTAGCCATTGCCTTTGCCCGTGAAGGCGCTGACGTTGTCGTCGCTTACCTCAATGAACACGAAGACGCGAAGGAAACCGCACGCTGGGTCGAACAGGCCGGTCGCCAATGCCTGTTGCTGTCGGGCGACCTCGCGCAAAAGTCCCATTGCCAGGAACTGGTCGATCAAACCATTGAACACTTCGGCCGCATCGACGTGCTGGTCAACAATGCCGCGTTCCAGATGACCCACGAAAACTTCGAAGACATCCCCGATGACGAATGGGTGATGACCTTCGACGTCAACATCACGGCGATTTTCCGCCTGTGTCAGGCGGCGATCAAACACATGCGCCCCGGTGCGTCGATCATCAATACCAGCTCAGTCAATTCGGACATGCCGAAGCCGAGCCTGCTGGCTTACGCCACCACCAAAGGTGCGATCGCCAATTTCACCGGTGGTCTGGCGCAGATGCTGGGGCCCAAGGAAATTCGCGTGAACTGTGTGGCGCCGGGGCCGATCTGGACGCCTCTGATCGTCTCGACCATGCCTGATGAAGAAGTGCAGAACTTCGGTGGCAATACCCCGCTGGGGCGTCCCGGCCAGCCGGTGGAAGTTGCGCCGATCTACGTTCTGCTGGCATCCGACGAAGCCAGCTACATCACCGGCCAACGCTATGGCGTCACGGGCGGCAAACCGATGCTCTGACGTTCGCCCCTGATCAGTGCCGCCCCCGTCCCGTGTAGGAGCTGACGCAGGCTGCGATCTTTTGACTCTAGAAGACCAGATCAAAAGATCGCAGCCTGCGGCAGCTCCTACAGGGAATTCGGCGGGAAGAATGAACACGACGCCCGGTCTGGCCAGTACGAGAGAAGAATCATGAGTTTTACCGTGTGGGTTGCCGTGCTCGGCGCCGTGTTGCTGACGCTGGCGCTGACCTCCTCCTATCTGCGCTGGATGCCGGTGACGACCTCGGCGGTGTGCTTGCTGCTGGGTGTTGCAATTGGCCCCAGTGGCCTGGATCTGCTGAAACTGTCGCTGGATGACGCCTCGTTATGGATGGAGCACCTGACGGAAGTCGCGGTGCTCTTTTCATTATTTGTCTGCGGATTGAAACTGCGCCTGCCGCTAAGTGACAAGCGTTGGCGGATCGCGTTCGGCCTGGCCGGCCCGGTGATGGTGCTGACCATCGCGGGCGTCGGCCTGTTGCTGCATTGGGGCTTGCAACTCGCATGGGGGCCCTCGTTGCTGATCGGTGCGATTCTGGCGCCGACCGACCCGGTGCTCGCGGCGCTGGTCCAGGTCAACGATGCAAGGGACGTCGACAGCGTGCGCTTCGGCCTGTCCGGCGAGGCCGGGCTGAATGACGGTATCGCCTTTCCTTTCGTAATCCTCGGGTTGGTATTACTGCAGGCCGATAGCAACACGGGACTATGGCAGGACTGGATCTTGCGCAGCGTGTTATGGGCTGTACCCGCCGGGTTGCTGACCGGTTATTGGATGGGCCGTGGTATCGGCCGCGTGACACTGTCATTACGCATCCACAACGAAGACAGCACCCTGAGCCCCAATGACTATCTGGCGCTGGCATTGATCGCGCTGGCCTATGTCGTGGCCGAAGCCATCGGTGGCTATGGCTTTCTGTCGGTATTTGCTGCGGGACTGGGCCTGCGTCAGGTGGAAGTTCAATCCACCGGTGCCAGCCAGCCACCCGCTGAGCATCTGGTGCAGCCGGTAGTCGGTCACCTGAATGCGGAACCGCAGCATGCCGTGCATGGCGATACCGAACGGATGGAAGACAGTCAGGTTGCTGCCGGGATCATGATGGGTGACATGTTGTCGTTCGGGGGGCTGGTAGAACGGGCGATGGAAGTATTTCTCGTCACACTGCTGGGCGTTGTGCTGATTGCACACTGGGACTGGCGGGCGTTACTGGTTGGCGGCGTGTTGTTCTGCCTGATTCGCCCGCTTTGCGTTGCGCTGATGCCGTGGGGTTCTTTGCTGCAGGGACGGCAACGTTTGCTGATCGGCTGGTTCGGCATACGCGGGATCGGCAGCCTGTTCTATCTGTTTTATGCCTTGAATCATGGGCTGAGCGATTCGGTGGCCACGCTCTGTACCGACCTGACGCTGTCGGTGGTGGCGCTGAGTATTTTGCTGCATGGCATCAGTACGCAACCGATCCTTGCGCGATATGAACAGCGCAAAAAGCGCTCCCGGCAATAACTGCTGAACGTTGTGATGAAAAAAAATGGATCGCTCTGCAACTGCCAACGGTCACAACCTTGACTCCCTGCCGCACCCTGCGATGGGGTACGGCAGGTTCGGTTCCCCTGCGGCATCACGCCCTGAAAAGGAATCCCGTTATTTAAGGTTACGGTCATGAAAGAATGCTCGACTCCTGCGCAAATCAAGGCTTGCAGGGCTTTGGCCCTGGAACGCAATCGTCAATTGTTCGAAGAAGCACACGCGTTGAATCGCGCGGCTTATCAGTTACTCGAAAGCGGGGAGCTGGATCTCGAACAGTTTGAGCACTATCGGGCTTTACGCCGAAAAGCCGATGTGAAGTTTGCCGATGCGATTGAGCATCTGTGCGTGCTGAACGAGGATTTCCCGCCGATTCCGATGTCGGTGCAGAATTCGCAGGGGTTGCGTCGGGAGTTGGAGACGGCGGAATAGGCTGAAAAAGCCCCTCACCCCAGCCCTCTGGGAGAGGGCTGGGGTGAGGGGCTGTTGATTCTTCGACTCGGGTAGCCAAAACCTAGCCCCCAGGATTCGTGACCTGGATAAACACCGCATAACTGCCCAGCATCACCCAGAACGTGGCAAAAATCCACGGCGTGCGCACCGAGAACAACAGCGATTTACGGTAGCCCTTGTGGCTAGACTCCGTCTCGCTGAACAGGGGTGATTCGTCATACGCCAGGCCCATCAAAGGCTCGCTGTGCAGCAAATGGCTCTGCTTGAAGTGCCAGTGGTCGATGATGTCGTACGCCGCGCGAATCCCAGGCCAGGCGTTGAGCGAGCTGAGCAGTCCCAGCAGCGCCAGAAACGGTGGCACCACCAAGGTAAACAACTTGCCCCATTCCGGGTTGAGGTTGGACATGCACGAAGCAAATGCAATCACCAGGAACGATTGCGCCGCCAGATAGGCATCGGTGCGATTGGCGAGGATGCTGGTTTCGTACTGGATTTCGCGCCGATAGAAGTCCAGACGTTCCTTGGGTGAGCCGAACATCTTGGCGTCATGTTCGGTCTGGATTTCTTCAGCGGTCGGGTGGGTCAATATGCGAGACACGAGACGCGGGCTCCGGGGCAGGTAAAAAACTTAGAAACCCCCTGCCTCACACTAGTTCAGCCGAATATCCCCGAAGCTCATTTCATCGACAGGGCAATGATCTCCACAAGATTCAACTGCGTGAACGGTTTTGGCAGGCGCGGCAACTGCGCGGCAAAGCCTTCCAGGCGCTCGGCGTAACCGGTGGCCAGAACGATCGGCAGATCAGGTTTCAGCACCCGCACCGCGTGGGCCAGTTGCGCGCCGCTCATGTGCGGCATGGCCATGTCGGTAATCATCAGGTCGATGACCTCGCCTCGGTCGAACAACGCCAGCGCCTCCGTGCCGGAGGTTGCGCTGACCACGCGGTGACCGAGGTCTTCGAGCAGCAGACTGGTACTGGTCAGCACCAACGAGTCGTCGTCCACCACCAACACGCTTAGCCGCGGTACAACGATCGGAGCGGCCGGCGGGAACAAGGCCTCCGCCGTCGCGCCCTCGCCGGCTACCGGAATCCACAGTTCGGCGGTAGTGCCGTTGGCCTTTTCACTTTTGAGGATAAAGCGGCCGCCGAGCTGTTCAATGAAGCCATGCACCATCGACAAACCCAGGCCAGTGCCTTTGCCCACACCTTTGGTGGTGAAAAACGGGTCGCGGGCCGAAGCGAGTGTCTGCGCGTCCATGCCGTCGCCGGTGTCAGTCATGCTCAGGCAAATGTAACGCCCCGCCGCCAATTCCGTATGACCGAGTTCAAGCACGACTTCGCGTTGCGCAGCAATGGTCACGCTGCCGCCCTCGGGCATGGCGTCGCGCGCGTTGGTAGCGAGGTTGAGCAGCGCCAATTCAAGTTGGTTGACGTCCGCCAACACCGGTTCCAGGTCTTCGGGGAAATCTGTATCAATGCGAATGCCCGGGCCCAGCGAGCTGCGAAGCAGGCCGGTAATGCCTTGCACCAGTTGCGGTATGTCCACTGATTCGGTCTTGAGCTCCTGACGCCGGGCGAATGCCAGCATGCGCTGGGTCAGTGACACGCCGCGCAGTGCGCCTTGAGTGGCGTTTTCCAACAGGCGGATGATTTTCGGGTCGTCGCCAATGCGTTTTTGGACGATCTCCAGATTGCCGAGAATCACCGTCAGCAGGTTGTTGAAGTCATGCGCTATGCCGCCACTGAGCTGACCAATGGCCTGCATTTTCTGCGCCTGGGCCAGCGCCTCGCGGGTCTTTTCCAGCGACTGCTGGGCCTGATGGGCTTCGGTCACGTCGCGGGTGATTTTGGCAAAACCGAGCAACGTGCCGGTTTCACCGCGAATCGCATCGACCACCACGTGCGCCAGAAATTGCGTGCCGTCCTTGCGCACACGCCAGCTTCGACTCTCGAAGCGGCCTGTTTCGGTGGCTATCGCCAGCGCCCGCTGCGGCTCGCCGCGCTCGCGGTCCTCGGGGGTATAGAAAATCGAAAAATGCTGACCGATGATTTCTTCCGGCAGATAACCTTTGATCCGCTGGGCGCCCTGGTTCCAGTTGCTCACCCGACCTTCGGGGCTGAGCATGTAGATCGCATAGTCGGTGACGCCCTGCACCAGCAGACGAAACTGCTGTTCACTTTGCTTGAGGGTTTCCTCGGCCATCTTGCGATCGGTGAGGTCACGAGTGATCTTGGCGAAACCCAGCAGTTTGCCATTGGGGTCGATGATCGGATCGATCACCACATGGGACCAGAAGTTGGTGCCGTCCTTGCGCACGCGCCAGCCTTCGCCTTCGAATCGCCCTTCGCGGATCGCCGTATCGAGTGCCCGTTGCGGCAATCCGGCTGCGCGATCATCGGCGGTATAGAACCGCGAAAAATGCTGACCGAGAATTTCCGCCTCTTCATAACCCTTGAAGCGTTTGGCGCCGGAGTTCCAACTGGTGATGACGCCGTCGGGGTCGATCATGTAGATCGCGTAGTCGACGACCGCATCGATCAGAAGCCTGAAACGCATCTCTTCGATCGCTACGGACTTGTTGTTATCGCTCATCACACTCACCAGCCGTTGTCATGAGCGGAAGTATGCGGCAATCCGGGGAATTGGGAAGCCGGCGCTTCATTATTGATCGCCCACCAGCGCGGCAGCAGTTGCTGGACGCGGCTCTCGGCAAAGCGGTCGTCGATCAGCATCACCACCCCACGATCTTCGCGGGTGCGAATCACCCGGCCGGCGGCCTGCACCACTTTCTGCACGCCGGGATAGAGATAGGTGTAGTCGTAGCCGGCGCCAAAGATCGCCGCCATGCGCCGCTTCAGTTGTTCATTGACCGGGTTGAGCTGCGCCAGCCCAAGGGTGGCGATGAATGCGCCGATCAAGCGTGCGCCCGGCAAATCGATGCCTTCACCAAACGCACCGCCCAGCACCGCAAAGCCGACGCCCTGGCTGTCGGCGGTGAACTGGTCGAGAAACGCCTGCCGCGCCCCTTCGACCATGCCCCGCGATTGCTGCCACAGGGTGATGTGCGGGTGCCGTTCGGCCAGCAACAATGCCACTTGTTGCAGGTAATCGAAACTGCTGAAGAACGCCAGGTAGTTGCCCGGCCGTTCGCTGAACTGGCGGGCGATCAGCTCGACGATCGGTTCAAGCGATGCCTGGCGATGGTTGAAGCGCGTCGAGATGCGACTGACGATCTGCACCTGCAACTGCTCGGCGCTGAACGGTGATTCGACGTCGATCCACACGGTATCGGCGGGCGTACCGAGCAAGTCGGCGTAATAGTTGCGCGGGCTCAGGGTCGCGGAAAACAGCACGCTGCTGCGCGCAGCCTTCAGGCGCGGACCGATGAACGCCGCCGGGACCACATTACGCAAACACAGCTGCGACAGCGGACGTTTGCGGTCGAGGTCGCGCTTGCTGATGTCGAACAGGTAATGCTCGTCGTACAGCTCCGCCACCCGGCCAAATTGCAGCAGGTCGAAATAGAAGTTCTGCAAACCGCTGTCGAGACCTTGCGGATGGTCATTGAGGTAATCGCCAATCGCTGCGCAACACAGGGAAATCGCCTGCAAGAGCTTTTCCGGGGCTTTGTCGTAGGCCTGATAAGCCGCCAGTTGCGGCGCATGCAGCGCGTTCCATTCGCGATTGACCCGTTGCAGCGAATTCTTCAGCGGTGCGGGTGCGGTTTTGCGCACACTGCCCAGCGTGGCCTGATCGAGACTGGCGCTGTACATCTGCCGGCCGCGCTCGACGAGGTTGTGTGCCTCGTCTGCCAGCACGGCGACTTTCCACTGATTGAGCTGCGCCAGGCCGAACAGCAATGCGCTGAAATCGAAGTAATAGTTGTAGTCGGCGACCACCACGTCAGCCCAGCGCGCCATCTCCTGACTCAGGTAATACGGACACACCGTATGCTGCGCGGCGACTTCACGCATCGCGGCTTGATCGAGCAGGTTGATGCGACTGGCCGCTTCGCGGGCGGCGGGCAAGCGATCATAAAAGCCCTGGGCCAATGGGCAGGATTCGCCGTGGCATGCCTTGTCCGGGTGTTCGCAGGCTTTGTCCCGCGCGACCATCTCCAATACGCGCAACGGCAAGGTTGCCGATTGGTCGAACAACACCTGACTGGCGTCCAGCGCCAGTTTGCGCCCGGGTGTCTTGGCGGTGAGGAAGAACACCTTGTCCAGTTGCTGCGGCGCCAGAGCCTTGAGCATCGGAAACAGCGTGCCGAGGGTTTTGCCGATCCCGGTCGGGGCCTGCGCCATCAGACAGCGACCGGTGCTGATCGCCTTGAACACCGATTCGGCCAGATGGCGCTGACCGGGACGGAAGTCTGCATGGGGAAAGGCCAGTTGCTGCGCGGCCAGATTGCGCGCCTCGCGGTGGGCCATTTCCTGTTCGGCCCAGTACAGAAACAGGCTGCATTGCTGCTCGAAAAAAACCTGCAAGGCCTCGACGCTGAATGCTTCGACCAGACAGGTTTCCTTCTCGCTGACGATGTCGAAATACACCAGCGCGACGTTGATCTGCGCGAGATCAAGTTTGCGGCACATCAGCCAGCCGTAGACCTTCGCCTGCGCCCAGTGCAACTGCCGATGATTGGCCGGTTGCTTGCTCAGGTCGCCCCGATAGGTTTTGACTTCCTCCAGGCAGTTCTGCGCCGGATCGTAGCCATCCGCCCTGCCCTTGACCTTCAATTGGCGGAACGTGCCTTCCAGCGCCACTTCGCTCTGGTAGTTGTCACTGCGCCGCGAGGCCACGGTGCGATGGCCGGCAATGCCTTCGAGTGCCGTCGGTGAGGGTGTGAAGCGCAAGTCGAGATCGCCAGTCTTGGCGGTGAACTCGCACAGCGCCCGCACTGCAATGCTGTAGCTCAAGCGCTCTGCTCCGCCCATTGCACGTAACACACGGCCACTGGCATCTGATGTTCATGGCAGAACTCCAGCCAACGCAGCTGGTTGTCCTGCAAGCGGTCACCCGGGCCTTTGACTTCGATCATCCGGTAGGTTTTGTGCTGCGGCCAGAACTGGATCAGGTCGGGCATCCCGGCGCGGTTGGCCTTGATGTCGAGCAGCAAGCGGCTGAACCAGTGTTTGAGGTGGGCCGCGGGCAAACAGGCCAGCGCCTGCTCCAGCAGCGTTTCATTCAACGCGCCCCAGAACACGAACGGCGACTGCACGCCCCACTTGCCGACGAATCGCTGGCGGATGGTATCGGCATAACGGCCGTCGTCCAGCTCGGAGAGGCAGGCCCGGAACAGCTCGGCGCGGCGTTGCTGAAAGTCTTCATTGAGCAGATCAACCGGCCCCCGCTGGAATGGGTGAAAGAACGCCCCCGGCAGCGGCGCGAAAATCGCCGGCCAGCACAACAGACCGAACAACGAGTTGATCAGGCTGTTTTCCACGTAGTGCACCGGGCCCTCGTCGTCGTGCAAATGCGCCTGCACATGAAACTCAACAGACCGCGCCGGATCGATGCGCGGCAATTGCAGATCGAGACGCTCCACCGGTCGCGGCGCCAGCCGTTTGAGCGGCGGGCCACCGAGTTTGCGCCGCAGCCGGGGCAGGATGCGTTGCAGGCCTTGCTGTTCGGTCGCGCTTTGCGGCGCCTGTTCGGCCAGCGTGCCGAGTTCCAGCGCCAAGCCGTATTCGCCACAGCGCTCCAAGACCCGAATCATGCGCAATCGTGCACCGGGATAGGCGCACGTCCGGTAAATGTCCAGGGCCAGGGCAAACTCGCTGATGCGCTCGCAATACTGGCCGATCTGAAACAACACCTTGACGCGTCGACGTTCCAGCCACGGGTTGTCGAAATGCAAGGCGCTGACCTGCTCGACAATGGTTTCCAGCGGCTCACCCGCCTCGAAGCGCAATTGGCATTGGTGCAGAAACAGGCAGGCATCGACGTCTTCACGGCTGCGCAAACCACGGGAATCGGCGCAGAACTCGACTTTTTCATAGGTGAAGATGCCAAGGTCGGCCAGCACGAATTCCGACCAGTCCTGATACAGGTTGCCGAAGAACATCAACCGCAAGCGGTCGCACAGGTCCATGATGGTCAGGCTGAACAGGCGATCCTGCAGCGCCGGCGCCCAGTCACGTAGCGTGCGCGCATCAGTGAACTGCTCGGCCAACGCTGGCAGCCAATCGTCCTTGCGCCCCTTGGGTTGTTCGATGAAAGCGCCGAAGGCTTGCAGGATTTCGGCTTTGAGCAGTACGTCGAAAAGCTCTGTAATCGCCAGCGCTGCATGCTCGTCGATCCAGCCCTGCTCCAGCAGCGGATGCGCCGCTTGGCCGATGTCACCGATTTCCGGGTAGTTGAGTTTGCCGGCACGAAAATGCGCCCCCTTGCGCATCACCAACCGCACCAGCAAACCCTGCGAAGCGCGCGGCAACGCCTTGAAGTCACGCATGAACGCATGCTCTGCTTCACCCATCACATCGGCATAGCGAAGCTCAAGCCATTCAAGCACTTGCCGGAAGTTGTTGAGGTAATAGAACGGATCGTCGAGTGGATTGGCAGTCACGGGAATTCTGGGCCATGGGGAGCGAATACTGGTTATGCGTACAGATACCAGCTCTGCCCCGCCCGGCGCAAACGGAAAAGGATCAATGGCATTTTTTCACCGGCCTATCGAACTTTTTCTGGTTGAATGGCACCAACCGCGTTAGAACACCGACATCGTTCGGAATCACATGGATTAAGGAATTAGAGATGGGTATGAAAATCAAGACTCTGGGCATCCCCCTCGCGGTAGCGACCTTGCTGACACTAGCCGGTTGCGCAAGCCCGACAGTGGTCACCCTGCAGAACGGCACCCAGTATCTGACCAAGGACATGCCGAAGACCGAAACCGAGGACGGCTTCTATGAGTTCGAGGATATTTCCGGCGCCAAAGTTAAGGTACGCGCGGCTGAAGTGGCTACCGTGCGCGAAGAAGACTGACGAAACACGACCTGTGTAGGAGCTGCCGAAGGCTGCGATCTTTTGATCTTTTTTAAGATCAAGATCAAAAGATCGCAGCCTCCGGCAGCTCCTACCGGGGATTCGCGGTGTTATTGATCCACGGTCATGCCGGGGATCGTGTCGTCGCAACGCAAATATTGCCCACCACGCCGGGCCAGTTCGCCCTGCAAACGCTGGCAACGTTCCTGATCTTGCTGAGCCACGCGGTCAATGCTCAGGTTGCCGGTGGTCTGCGGCTGCTTGCCGTTACCCAGGCGAATGGTCACGAATGGCTGTTCGGGCTGGATCTGAAAGCGGCTTTTCTCTTCGACCGGCTCTACCACTTCGTTTTTCGCCGGGCTCGGCAATTCATCGGTGGTGATGCCGTAACGGCTCAGAATCGAGCTTTGAGGCAGATCGGCCCAGGCGTTGGCCGATAGCAGCGCCAATCCCACAATCCCGACATACCCTTTGAAACCTTTCACGTTTGAATCTCCTGTGCTCAGTGGCGGCTAGCTATAGAACGTGTGCGCACGTGCTGGCTTTAGGCCGCTTTTCCTGTTTTGCACAGGTTGAGAGTCAGGTAATGGCCATCGAGTCACTTCTGATACCGCGTTATGGTTCTTCGCGAGCAGGCTCGCTCCCACACGGTTCCTGGTCGGCCACATATTTAGTGTTCGACGCAAATCCACTGTGGGAGCGAGCCTGCTCGCGAAAGCGTCCTTACAGGCGCCCCATCAACATCAGACGATCACAATGCCATCGCCACTCAGGCTGTTCAGCGACACCCCCACCAACGTCACCGAATCATTACCAAACGACAACACCGTATCCTGCCCAACCGCTGAAGCATGAGCACGGAAGTCATCGCTGGGCAAAACACCCTGCACCCCAAGAAACACCAGTTTGTCGTTGGCGGTAAACCCCACCACCCGGTCCTGTCCGAACGCGCCGTTGAACAGGAACGTGTCCACCCCGCCGCCCGACGTCATCAGGTCATTGCCCGCGCCGCCGACAAACACGTCGTTGCCCGCGCCGCCAATCAGATAATCGTTGCCATCAAGCCCGAACAGCCAGTCACCGCTGGCATGCGCCTTGAGCGTATCGGCGCCGTGGGTGCCCTTCATGCTGGATTCGTACGCCGTCACATTGCTGCCAGCCTTCAACCCGCTGGCCGTGACGCTGTGGGTCACATCGTCCTTGAATAGCCCCCAGAGAAAGCCGGGCTCCTTGGTGACGATGCTGCCGATGTCGCGGGTAATGCTGATCCCGCCATTGCCATCGCGGATGTATAGATTGCCCGCACCGTCATTGGCGAAATCGAAGGTGTTTACCGATTTCTGCAAGTCGAGGGTGTTACTGCCCTGCCCGCCGAGGATGACGTTATAGCCGCCGCCATCACGAAAGGTGTCGTTACCGGCGCGACCTTCGAGATAGTCATGGCCGTTGCCGCCCTGGATCAGGTCGTTGCCGTCGCTGCCGATGATGAACGTGCTGCCCTTGTGGGTTTCGGCGTTGCGGTTGAGGTCCTGTACCCAGGTGTTGGCCCGCGCCGGGTCCGACAGGTTGGCGACGATGATCGTCGAGTCCTTGCTGGTCAGGTCGTAGAACTTCGACTCGATCACCCGGTTCATGCCGTCGCCATACGCAGTCGGCAAGTGCGAGATCCAGGCTGGAATATTCAGGATCGAGTACGGCAGCACATTCCAGGCGTTAGAGGCGTAGTGATCGTTGAAGCTGACGATGTTGTCGGTGGCTGATTCCTTGGGCGCATCGTGTACGCCAATCGAAGCGCCGGTGAAGGTCGAGCCATCGAGCGCGCGGAACACCGGGTCATTTTCGTAGCCAACGTTGAGCACCTTGTCGGTGCTGCTCTGGGTTGGCGAAGCGTAGGCGATGTAGTTGGAGTCACTGAAGAAGCCACCCCACTTGCCGCCGCTCAAATCCGCCATGCTGTTGACGGCCAATCCTCCGAGGCTGTGACCGCTGACCAGCACGTCTTTGCCGCTTAGGCCGTTTGCCGTGGCAAAGGCGACCACGTCATTGAGCAGATTGCCGAAGGCTTCACCGACGTAATTCTTCGCGTAGTCCTTGGGACCGAAGGCCGCCAGCAGGTCGTTGATAACGTCGCCGATGGAATCGAGGATCAGGTTTTCTCGCGGGCCGCTGGTGCCGCGAAAGGCAATGCCCAGTTCAGTGAGATGGCCTTGGGCGTCGTACTTTCCGAGGATTTCCACCTGGGCACTGGTGTAACCGGCCTTCTCGCCAAAGAAGGTTCCGCGCGCGTCAGTCTTGCCGTCATAGCCCAATTGCGCAGCAGTGATCGGCGTCCAACCGGCCTTTTGCACTGCGTCGAGGGCAAGTTTTTCTGAATCGGGATTCCACGGGATACCGGGGATGACGCCTTGCGAATCGGTGCCCCCAATCAGCGCGGTAACCAGCGTGGCCGGCAGACCGAGGCCGAAACCGTTGTGCTGATAACCGCTGGCGAAGCCGTTATCGAGGTTGTGATAGGAATACAGCGTGATAGCCATGGCGTCACTGAACAACGCCTTGGAATCGGCTGTACCGAAGTTTTTGTAGTCATACACACCCATTGCCATTGCCTCTCTTTTTGTTGGAATTGTCAGAGATAGCTCACAGCCGGGGCGCCCCTCGCGGAACGCCGCGGAGCATTTCAAAACTACTTACAGCTTTTACTGTGGGAGCGAGCCTGCTCGCGAAGAAGAAGTGTCAGTCAACATTTGTATTGCTGACACACCGCTTTCGCGAGCAGGCTCGCTCCCACATTTGGACCTAGGCGAAGACGAAACTTGCGTCCGACAGGTTAGCCACTCCTACCCCAACCAGCGTCACGGCAAACTCGCCAATCTTCAGCACGGTATCGCCGCCGGCCTGTGACGCATGCTGCTTGTAGTCGTAGCCCTGCCCCGCGCCTTCGACCCCCATGAACAGCAGTTTGTCGCTGCCCTGATAACCATTGATCGCATCGAAACCGAACGCGCCGCTGAACAGGAAGGTATTGTTGCCACCCACCGCGTTCATCACATCGTTCCCCCCGCCACCGACGAAGGTCACATGGCCCTTGTCGCTGATCAGCGTGTCGTCGCCACCCAGGCCAAACAGCCAGTCATCCTCGGCCGTGGCGTGCAGCGCGTTGCCGTAGCCATCGCCGCTAAGCGAATGGTTGTACTGGGTCAGCTCGCTGCCATTGGTCAAACCCTTGGCCGTGACGCCCCAGGTGATCTCCTTGCTGCCCCACCACGACCCCGACTCCTTGCTCACCAGCGCGCCAATGTCGCGGGTCATGCTGATGCCGCCGTAGGCGTCGCGCACATACAGCGTGCCGTCACCGTCGTTGGCGAAGCTGAAGTTCTGCAACGGCTTCTGCAGCTCGAAGGTGTTGTGGCCCTGGCCGCCGAGCAGGATGTTGAAGCCGCCGTCATCGCGAAAACGATCATCACCGCCCAGGCCCTCAAGGAAGTCGTTACCCGCCCCGCCCTTGAGCCAGTCGTTGCTCTGGGTGCCGATGATGAAGGTGCTGCCGGTGTGCGGCTCGCCACTGCGGCCCAGATCCTCGACCCAGGTTTTACCCCGGGACGACTCCTCAAGGTTGGAGACGATGATCGTCGAGTCCTTGTGGGTCAGGCCGTAGAACTTCGAATCGATCACCCGATTCAAGCCGTCGGCATACCCCAGGGAGCCGTGGGCCGACCAGTTCATCGGATTGACGATGCTGAAAGGCACCAGGTTCTGCGCGGTCGACGCATAGTTGTCGGTGAAGTTGACGATGTTGTCGGTGGTCGATTCGTGCGGCTTGTCGTGCTTGCCCATCGATGCGCTGCTGAACGTGGTGCCGTCGAGCACGCGGAACACCGGATCGTTCTCGTAACCGATGTTCAGCACGTTGTTGCCGGTGCTGCTCTGGGTTGGCGAGGCGAAAGCGATATAGTTGGCGTCCTTGAAGAACCCGCCCCAGTTGCCGGCGCTCAATTCAGCCACGCTGTTGACCCCGAGCCCGCCAAGGCTGTGGCCGCTGATCAACACGTCCTTGGCGCCAATGCCATGGGCGATGGAGAACGCCGCGACAGCCTTGAGCAAATTGTCGAAGGCATTTTTCGCGTATTGATTGGCGTAGTCCGAAGGCCCGATGGCGGCCAGCAGATTGTTTTTCATGTCGCCGAAGGTGTCGCTGTAACCCAGCCCCCCGGTGCCACGAAACGCAATACCGATGCCGATCAGCTTGCCGGCCGCGTCGTACTTGCCGAGCACTTCGGCCTCGGCGCTGGTGAAGCCATCCTTCTCGCCGAAAAACGTGCCTTGCGGCCCGACCTTGCCTTGATAACCCAGCGCCGTCGCTGTAACCGGTGCCCACCCCCCGGCCGGCAATGGCTTGCCGGTCGGGGTGTAGGCATACAGCGTCAGAGCGATGGCATCGCTGTACAACGCTTTGCCATCGGCATTTTTGTAATCAAACAGTCCCATGTGTTGTGCTCTCTCTTCCTTGAAATCAGAACTGCCAGTCGAGCGTCAGACCTACGCCGTGGTCTTTCTCGTTCGAGCCGATCAGCCCGTTGTAATCCAGGTTAACCCGCACATCGCGGTTGAGCGCCAGACCGGCGCGCACTCCGACGACCGCAGCATCACGATCCAGCGACACACTCTGCACGTTGAACGCGCTGTTGCCATTGGCGAACGCCAAATGGTTTTCAGCATCGACGCTGCTCAGGTTGTGCTGCCAGCCCAAGGTCGCGCCCAGTTCGAGCTGATGTTTGTCCGACAGGGCAAACGTGCGCTTGGCGCGAACGCCGAGGGTCGACAGCACCGCCTCGCGATTGTCTTCACCACCCTTCAGCGCCGCGGCGTCACCCTTCTCGGTGAAGCTGTCGCTGTTGAGGTGCACGTAAGCCAGATTGGCGAACGGCTCCAGGTTCATCGGTTGCAGGCCCAGGTCATACGCCGCTTCGGTGAACAATTGCGCGGTGCTCGCATCGCGTTTGACCTTCTGCTTGCCGCTGACATCAGCGAATTGCAGATCACGTTTCACGTCGATACGGTGCCAGCTATAGGCGCCGCCCACGGTCAGACGCAGTGCGTCGATCTCATGCCCCAGGTACGCGCCCAAGTGGTAGCTGTCGACGGATGCCGACGAATGCGTGCCGCTGCCCATGCTCAGTGAACTGTCGCTATAACCGGTAACGAAACCCAGACGAGTATCTTCAGCAATCAAGCCGTCGACGCCGGCCAGCAAGCCACCGATGGAGCTGTTGGAATCGGCATTTTCATGCCCGCCATCGCTCTTGCCCCACGCGCCCAGCACCTTGACCCAGGCGTTGCTGCGATCGTCAGTCGGCGCTGCGGCGTCGAACAGATCACGTTCGCGCAGACGTTCGCCGACGGCATCGCGCAGGTAACGGCTGTCGTTGATCAGCATCGTGCCGATGGCCGGGTGAATTTCTCCGGACAACTGTTGGAACGCTTGCTGCGCTACGGCGGCAGTCGGTGACACGAGCAGGGTTTCGAACAGCGCATTGCCCGCGCCCAGGCGCTCGGCAGCAGCACCCACGGCGCGCTGGTTCGGCGTCAGACCCACGCTGGCGAACGAAGCGTCATTACGCCCCACCGCCAGTTGAATGCCGTTCGTCGAGTAAGCGAGCGTCCCGCCAAGAAACGCGTAATCCGGCAATACCTGGCCGAAGCGTCCTTCGATACCGCCCGCCGCTTGCAGGATGTTGTACTGCGTGCCGAGCAGGCTTTTCACTTCGCCCGTGGTCAGCAGTGTCGGGCTGTTTTCCAGCGCCATGGTCACTGTGGCGCCTTCAATCACGGCTTTACCGGTGGCGATGATCTGGTCACTGCTGGTCGGCGAGAGTTCCACCGCGTAGGTCGAGCCCGACGCGAAGTTCACGTCACCGGCGACATTCATCGTGCCGATCGAATTGCCCGGCGCCACGGTACCGCCACTGTTCACCGACAACGCGCCGATCCGGCCATTGCCGCCGAGGATGCCGCCGTCATTCACCGTGACCGCAGAGGCCAGCGAGCCGTTGATAGCGAGTCGGCCCTGATTGACCAGGGTCGGGCCGCTGTAGCTGTTATTGCCGGTCAGCACCAGTGTGCCGATACCCTGCTTGGTCAGGCCGCCATGGCCGGAAATGTCGTTGCGCCAGGTATCGAGGCCACAGGTGATGTCGTTGCACACGCGCTCGGTGGGTTTGCCCTGATCGATGATCGCGCCGATGCCCGGCAAATCCGCGACAAACTGGCCGGAGCCGTAAGCGCCGTCGATGCGGAACTCGCTCGGAATGTCCTGCTCGGTGACGAACATCGCCGGGCCATCAATGCCTTTGCGCAGGTTGATCATGCCCCAGCCATACAACGCGTCGATGCCCGGCGCGCCGAGGTCGGTCGCGGTTGTGCGCAACACGCTGGCGACCTGATCGCCGGACATGTACGGGAAGCGTTCCATCAGCACGGCCATCGAGCCGGCCACATGCGGAGCGGCCATCGAGGTGCCGTTGTAGTTTTTGTAGGCGGTGGTCAGATTATCGGCGTTGGTGCCCTCGATGATCGCACTGAAGATCTTCGTGCCGGGTGCCGAAACGCAGAAGCTCGCGGTGTAGCCGCAACGCGATGAGAACGTACTCATGATGTACGGATTGGCGCTGGTCAGGTCCGGATTCTGCTGTAACGCGGCGACGGTGATCCAATTCGGCGCGATGTCCGGGACGAAGTAACCGAGGCCGGCGATGGCGTCCGGGTTGTTCAGGTTGTAGTCGTTACCGGCGGCGAAAATCGTCACGATGCCGCTGCGTGCCGCGGCAATCGCACCGTCATAGGCGCCGCCGGGTTTGGTGCCGAGCAGCGTGCGGATTTCGTTGAATTGCACCTGTGCGTCGTTGACGGTGAAGTGCGGATACGCCGGATCGCGGCCACCGAGGTCGAAGCGATCGGTGATGCCAATGCCCCAGCTGTTGTTGATGATCCGCGCGCCACTGGCGATCAGCGCATCCCAACCGGCCTTGTACACGGCGCCGTCGTTACCGCGGACGATGCCGTCTTCAGGGCCGGGGTCGCCGTTGTCGGCACTGATGATTTGTGCGCCGAACGCGACGCCATGCATCGGCCCGCCGTCACGACTGCCAGCCGCAATGCCGCCGACGTGGGTGCCGTGCGCACCGAGTTTGCCGTCGGAACCGACCGAGGGCGAACCGTCATAACGGAACGCATCCCCGGCTTTGACAGGGATGTACGGGTCGGTGTATTCGCGGATGCCACTGGTGACCAGAGTGACGACTTTATTACTGCCGGAAAACTCCGGGTGTGCGGCGTACACCGGCTGATCGAAGATCCCCAGTTTTACCCCTTTACCGGTGTAACCAGCGGCGTAGGCGTGTTCGGCACCGATTGCGCCCAGGCCCCAGTCAGCCTTGAATTCGGCACTGCGCCAACTGGCGACATCGCCCGTGCGACCGTTTTCCACATAGGGCGCGGCGTGTGCCGTGCCCCAGGTGGCGAGTGCGCACAACACCGCGCCAGTCAACGTTTTCAGGGCAAAGCAGCCACCCGTTTGCGCGGGGGTTTTATTGTTTTTCATCCTGCGACCTTCCTTAGTTGTGTTACGAAAAATCCGTCTATGTTCAGCTAGCGCCCCCTGTAGGAGCTGCCGCAGGCTGCGATCTTTTGATCTTGCTTATAAAAATCAAAGTCAAAAGATCGTCCGATCGCGGCCCGAGCCTGCGGCGGCTCCTACAGAGGGTTGCCTGTTTTTGAGGGTTCGGTCAGAACTGCCAGTTAAGGCTCAGGCCCACGCCATGGCTCTTCTCGCGGCTAGCCAACTGCCCGTTGTAATCAAGGTTCACGCGCACGTCCTTGCTCAACGCCAGACTGGCCTGCACGCCGACCAACGCGGCATCGCGCACCAGCGCCGAACTCTCGACGCTGTAAGGCGTGCCGCCACTGGCAAAGCGCAGATGCTGTTCAGATTCGATGTCGGTGAGGCTGTGCTGCCAGCCCAGATGGCCCCTCACATCCAGTGTTTGCCGAGTCGACAGATTGAACGTTTTGATCGCCCGCACACCGAGGGTGCTCAGCACTGCATCACGCTGATCGCCCGAGCTTTTCAGCGCCGCAGCGTCGCCCTTCTCGGTGAAACCTTCGGTGTCCAGATGCACGTAAGCCAGATTGGCGAACGGCTCCAGCGCCAGCGGTTGCAGGTGCAGTCGATAAGCCGCCTCACCGAACACCTGAGTCGTCGCCGCATCAACCTTGGTTTTTTGTTTGGCGCTGACGTTGCCGTACTGCAGATCGCGTTTCACATCGGCGCGATGCCAGCTGTAGGCCGCGCCGGTGCTCAGACGCCAGGCGCCGATTTCATGCCCGGCGTAAGCACCGAGGTGATAGCTGTCGACCTTGGCCGACGAGTGCGTGCCCGAGCCCATGCTCAGAGAGCTGTCGCTGTAGCCGGTGACCAGACCGATGCGGGTCTGCTCGTCCAGCGCGCCGTCGACACCGGCCAAAAGACCGCCAATCGAGGTGTTGTAGCCCGCCGTGTCATGGCTCGAATCGGTGCTGCCCCACGCGCCGAGGGCCTTGATCCAGCCGTTGCTTTGCGCCGCGGAGGCGTCGTGCAGGCGCTCACCGACGGCATCGCGCAATTGGCGGCTGTCGTTGATCAGCATCGAACCGAGGGCCGGGTAGATTTCGCCGCTCAGTTGCTGAAAGGCCTGTTGCGCAGACGCGGCGTCTGCCGACAGCAGCACGCTTTCGTAAACCGAATTGCCTGCGCCCAGGCCTTCGACAGCCGTGGCCACCGAACGCTGATTCGGGGTTTGGCCGACGCTGGAGAACGCGGTCGCGTTGCGTTCAATATTGAGTTGGATCGCGCTGGCGGCGTAATCGAGGCTGCCGCCAATGAACAGGTAGTTCGGCACCACGGCGCCAAACTGGCCTTGAACACCACCCGCCGCTTGCAGGATGTTGTACTGGCGACCGAGCAGGCTTTGCGCCTCGGAGGCACTGAGCAAGGTCGGGCTGTTTTCCAGCGCCAGGCTGACGGTCGCGCCGCTGACCGTGGCTGTGCCGCCGGCAACAATCTGGTCGCTGCGGCTCGGTGACAGCTCCACCGCGTAGGTCGAACCCGGCGCGAAGGTCACGTCACCGGCCACATTCAAGGTGCCGATGGAGTTGCCCGGCGCCACACGGCTGCCGTTGTTGGCGATCAGCGAGCCGATTCGCCCGGAGCCGCCAAGGGTGCCGCCATCGTTGACGGTCACTGCTGAAGCCAGCGAACCATTGACGCTCAGCAGGCCGCCATTGACTGTGGTCGGGCCGCGATAGGTATTGTCCCCGGTAAGAAACAGGCGTCCGTCTCCGGACTTGATCAGGCTGCCCTGATAAACCCGCGCCGCGGCGGCGGCATCACGGGCCATGCCTACCGCGTAGTCGGTCTGATCCTGCTGGCTGGCGCCGGGCGCAATGCCGTTCTGCCAACCCTTGTCTTGCAGGGTTTGCTGCCAGGTAACGTGTTCAGCGAGGTCTTCGCCCTGACGCTGGATCAGCGCGTTGTCGGAGATGTCGTTACTCCAGACATCGCTCTGCCCGGCCGCCAGATTGGCGTCGAACGCCCCGAGTAACTGTCCAGGCCCGCGCATCGCCCGGTTCAGGTTGGCCACGCCCCAGCCGAGCCGCTCGGTCGGCGCATCCGTCACCGAACCATCGAGCTGGGTGGCGGTGGTCAGCAGCACTTCAAGCGCCTGCTGGTTGTTCATGTACGGGTAGCGTTCCATCACCAGAGCCAAGGCGCCGGTGGCGTGCGGTGCCGACATCGACGTACCGGACTTGATCGCGTAACCGCCACCGGGAATGGTGCTGTCGATCTTCGCGCCCGGCGTGGTGATGCACCAGTATTTGGCGAGGCCGCACTGGTTGTACTTCTGCTGATTGCTCTGATCGAGACCGGAGACCGCCAGCCAGTGACCTTCGAGATCAGGCTGAAAGTACGGCAGCGCCGAACGCACGCTGGCATTCGGATAACCGCTGTTGCCGGCACTGAACACGTTGATCACCCCGCGTCGCGAAACATCGGCAGCGGCGTCGAGCCAGGTGCCTTTGCTCCAATGCTGCGCGTAGGCAGCGTGCAGATCAGCCAGGGTCCGGTAGCTGACATCCGGCGGCTGACTGCCCCAACTGTTGTTGATGGCGCGCACGCCGGCATCGGCCAATGCGTCGTATACCGCTTTGAAATAACGCGGATCGGGCTTGGGGCCGAACAGGAAGCTGTCGTTGTTGTTGGTGTTGCCGACAAAGATTTGCGCGTTGTAGGCCACGCCGTGCATGCCCGTGCCGTCACGCGAGGCGCCCATGGTGCCGACCACATGGGTGCCGTGGGAATCGTTGTTGGCGTTGAGGGTGCCATCGACGTTGAACGGCGAGCCGTCGATATAGTTACCGTTGGCCAGAACCGGGTGGTAACGCTCAGTGGCGAATTCGGGATGGGCGGCGTCGAAACCGGAATCGAGCGCGCCGATCTTCACGCCTTTGCCGGTAATGCCGGCAGCGTAGGCTTGATCGGCCTGCATGCGCGCAAGGCCCCAATCGCGCAGAAACTCGGCGCTGCGCCAACTGGCGGGATCACCGGGTTTGCCGGCCTCCAAGTACTGGGCGTGGGCCTGGGATATAGAAACTGCGAGCAACAGCGTGCCGACCGAAATTGGCTTGATGCGTACTTCCATGTTCACTACTCACTTTTATTGTTTTATGCGGGTACTTTTGCAGTGTTGCCTGGAGCCCCTCACCCCAGCCCTCTCCCCGAGGGAGAGGGCGCTGACCGAGGCTTTACATCGACCTGTAAAAACCGGGCGATTATGGATTCGGTGCAACACGTTCACGTCGGTGTACCTCTGAAGCATCCCCCGATCAGTCCCCTCTCCCTTCGGGAGAGGGTTAGGGTGAGGGGCCGCTCTCAAGTCGTGCACATCAGCGATGAGCTACACCAAACGCCTCATCCACCCGCGCCAGATCCTGCTCATTCAACGTGCCGGCGTAGTAATGCAACTTGGTCCAGGCCATCAAATAGTCGTACCGCGCCTGCGCGAGATCGCGGCGGGTGGTGAACAGTTGCTGCTCGGCGTTCAACGCGTCGAGGTTGGTGCGTTCACCGCCGAGGATGCTTTGCTTGGTCGACACCACCAACGCTTCCGCCGAACTCAGGGCCTTTTGATACGCGCGCAATTTATTCACCCCCGACAGGCAGGCGCTGAACTGGCGACGCAGTTCGATCAGTGTCTCGCGGGTCTTGCCGTCCAGTTCGTACTCGGCCTGTTCCATGGTGCGGCTGGCCTGACGGGTGGAGGCCGACACGCCGCCACCGGCGTACAACGGCACGCTCACTTCGAGACCGATGGTGTTGGTTTCGTAGCGCTGGTTGTAGGTGTTGCCGCTTTCCGATTCGTTCTGGCGCATCGAGGCGTAAGCATTGATTTTCGGCAAGTGCCCGGCGCGGTTGCGCTCGACCTCGTAGCGCGCCACTTCCACAGCCTGGCGTTGCGAGGCCAGGTTCGGGTTGTTGCTGACCGCCATTTCATGCCAGGTATCGAAATTGGCTGGCTGCAGTACGAAGGTCTGGAAGTTCTGATCCAGCGGCGCCAGATCACCGATATCCACGGCCGGCACGCCGACCAGTGCGCCCAGTTCGCGCAGCGCCGCGTCCTGTTCGTTGCGCGCCTCGATCTCCTCGGCGGTCGCCAGCTCATAACGCGACTCGGCTTCAAGAATGTCGGTGCGCGTGCCTTCACCCTGCTTGAACATGTGTTCGTTTTGCTGGAACTGCTGCTCGTAAGCCTTCTTCTTCGCCTGTGCGATATCAATCTGGTCCTGGGCAAACAAGGCTTTGGTGTAGTTATCCAGCACGCGCACCAGCAGTTCCTGGCTCTTGCCGCGAAAGCTTTCGTCGGCAAACAGCGACTGCGCCACGCCCTTGCGATACGCCGCATAGGCTTCGTAATCGAGCAAGGGTTGTTGCAGGGTCAGGGCCGAGCCGTAACTGCTGTAATTGCGGTCGTCGGTTTTATTGCGCGCACGCTCATCAAGGGACGTTGCCTTCGAGGAGTTGCGGCCCTTGTTATAGGTGTAACCGATACGCGGCAGCAGCCCGGCACGGCCAATGGCGCGGTTTTCCAGGCCAGCATCACGTTCCTTGATCGCGCCGAGGAACACAGGGTCATTGCGCAACGCCTGTTCGTAGATCTCAAACGGCCCCATGGCCGCTACGACTGAGTGACTCGCGAACAGCGTCAATGCTGCCCCGAGCATGCAAAGCTTATTCATACAGCTGAACATCCTTATTCTTCGGTCAACGCAGAGTTGGCCCGGTCGAGCAGCGGTTTGAACAGATAGTTGAGGAGCGATCGCTCGCCGGTACGCACAAACATTTCTGCCGGCATGCCCGGTTTGATCACCAGGCCGTGGAGTTTTTCCATGGCCTGATCGCTGACGCTGCTGCGCAACACGTAGTACGGCACGCCGGTTTTTTCATCGACCATCTGGTCGGCGGAAATCAGGTTGACTTCGCCCGGCACACGCGGGGTTTTGCTCTGGTTGAACGCGGTAAACAGGATGTCCACCGGCAGATGCGGGCCGACCTTGTCGATCAGATTGATCGGCAGGTGCCCTTCCACTTCCAGGGTGGTACCTTGCGGAACGATCTCCAGCAGGGTTTCGCCCTGTCGCACCACGGCGCCTTCAGTGTGTACGCCAAGATTGACTGCAACGCCGTCGGCGGTGGCGACAATCTCGCTGTGTTGCAGGTCGAAACCGGCGGAGGTCAGTTGCTCTGACAGCGTGACGCTTTTGAGCTGCGCCTCGGCCAGTTGCGTACGGACTTCCTTCTGATATTCCTCGCTGTGCTGCTGCAGCTTCAGGCGCGACTCAAGAATACCCTGCTCGACTCGCCCGCTTTCACCGGTGTTTTCCGCCAGTTGCTGCTGGACCTGCGAGAGCTGGCGCTGATATTCCATCAAGCGGTTGCGCGGGATGTAACCGTTGTCGGCCAGCGGTTGCAGGTTGCTCAACTGTTGTTGCAGCGAGTCGGCCTGGGCATTGAGGTCGGTGCGCGCGCGGCGCATGCCGGCCAGTTGCGCGGTGGCGCCTTCGATGCTGGCGCGCAATCCGGCCTGCTCGCGATAGAACGCTTCGCGGCGGCTGCTGAACAACTGGCGCTGGCCTTCCAGAACCAACGCCAGGCGCGGGTCCGGGTCATTGCTCAACTCCGCCGGAAAGGTCACTTGCTTGAGGTTGTCGCGCTCGGCCTGCCAACGCGCCAGACTCGCCCATGCCATGCGGTATTGCGCCTGCAACGATTGCACATCGGCAGCGACTTGCGTCTGGTCGAGGCGGAACAGTGGCTGGCCCTGCTTAACGATCTCGCCTTCGCGTACCAGAATCCGGCTGACCACCCCGCTGCTCATCGACTGCACGGCTTTGCGTTTACCCGACACGACCACCGTGCCCTGTACCGGAATGCCTTGATCCAGCGGCGCCAATGCCGCCCAGGTGAAGAAGCTGCCCGCGCCGACAATCGCCAGAACCCAGCCCATGCGTGCGAAGAATTTCGCGTCACGTTCCGGACGTTCAGCGATGTACGCGTGCTCCATGCTCGCTTCGTTTTCAGTGTTCATGTTTGCGCTGCTCATACACCCGAATTCCTTGTCGTGGGCTGATACTGCCGGCTCATGCTGAGCCCGCCCGGTGCTTGTGCAGGTTTCTCGCGTGGTTGTTCATTGGCGGCGCCGGACAGCGCCTTGAGCACGTCCTGACTCGGGCCGAAGGCCTGCAGACGACCCTCGTTGAGCACCAGCAGTTTGTCGGCCTGAGCCAGCACCGAAGAGCGATGTGTCACCAGCACCACTGTGGTGCCCTGGGCCTTGAGTTGCGCAATCGCGCTGGCCAACGCCGCTTCGCCCACGGTGTCGAGGTTGGAGTTGGGCTCATCCAGCACCACCAGGCTTGGCGTCCCGTACATGGCGCGCGCCAGCGCCACTCGTTGCTTCTGACCACCGGACAGACCGCTGCCGTCCTCGCCCAACTGCGTGTCGTAACCTTGCGGCAGGCGCAGGATCATTTCGTGAACGCCGGCCTGCTGGGCAGCCGCCACGACTTTCTGCGCATCGGCCTCGCTAAAACGCGCAATGTTTTCGGCGATGCTGCCGCTGAACAGTTCGATGTCTTGCGGCAGGTAGCCGATGTAAGGGCCGAGTTGATCGCGATTCCAGCGATGGATGTCCGCGCCGTCCAGTCGCACCGTGCCACCCAGGGTCGGCCAGACACCGACCAGCACTCGGGCCAGGGTCGATTTGCCGGAACCGGACGCGCCGAGCACACCCAGCACTTCACCTGCGCCCAGATTGAAATTGACCATGTGCAAGGTCGCAGCGCGTTGCCCCGGTGGGCCGGCACTGACTTGCTCGAAGGTGATCTGGCCTTTCGGCGCTGGCAGGGCCATCGCTTCATCACTCGGCGGGAAGGCTTGCAGCAACGCATCGAGACGACGGTAGGCCAGCTTCGCCCCGCTCCATTGCTTCCAGACGGCGATCAACTGGTCGATCGGGCTGAGTACGCGGCCCATCAGGATGGAGCCGGCGATCATCATGCCGGCGGTCATGTCACCTTTGATCACCAGTAACGCGCCAAGGCCCAGCACCAGCGATTGCAGGCACAGACGCAGGGTTTTGCTCAGAGAGCTGATCACCGCGCCGGTGTCGCTGGCCTGATTCTGCAAACCGAGAAAGCGCGAATGCACCTGGAACCAGCGTTTACGCAAGGAACCGAGCATGCCCATCGCCTGAATGGTTTCGGCGTTGTGCAGGTGGCTGGTAGCCAACTGGCTGGATTGCTGCGAGAAACCGGCGGCTTCGCCCAGCGGCTTTTTGGTCATGTATTCGTTGAGGCACGCCAAGGCGATCAGCAACAGCGCACCGGCGGTGGCCAGTACGCCGAGCCAGACGTTGAACAGGTAAATAACGAACAGATACACCGGAAACCACGGCGCATCGAAAAAAGCGAACAGCGCCGGGCCGGTGACGAATTGACGAATGTGGGTCAAGTCGCCCAGCGACTGCCCGGCATTACCCTCGCCTTTGAACAGATTGCGTTCGAACGCCGCCTGGTACACCCGCAGGTTGAAACGGCGCTCCAGTTGGCTGCCGATGCGGATTACGATGAAACTACGTACAACTTCCAGCAGGCCGATAAAGACGAAGAAGCCGACAACCATCATCGACAGCATCGCCAGGGTGGTTTCGTTCTGCGAAGACAGCACCCGGTCATAGACCTGAAGCATATAGATGGAGGGCACCAGCATCAGCACGTTAATCAGTGCCGTAAAGCAACCGACGCTGATCAGGATGCTTTTATAGTCACCCAATGCCTTGAACAAGGGAGCGGTGGCTGGGGCCTTCGCCATCTTCATTGATTATTCCTGAGATCTAACTCTCGCCAATCTTTGGCGAGACTTCAAATTGATTATCCGCGCAACGCGGGAACGTATTTCCAAGCTGTTCGCTTACAAATTCATAACAACTAGCTCTGATTAATACAGTGCAGTTGTGCTTGAACATGTCGCTTATAACCTGACAGTGACGCCTTATATTAAAACCTTGTCGTCTGATTGATCTTTACGACTGTTGCGCAACGCGCTCCAGGGTAACTTTCAGACCTGACTTCAAAGTCGCCAGATAAAACCCATCACGTTGTCGGCTAAAGAACTGGATTCTTGAACCCTCCTTGCCAGTGATCGAAATACCGTCCGGGTCGGGAAACCAGCCAATCGGTGCCTCTTCGAGCCATGCCCCCAAGCAGTCAGCGCCTTTACCAATCGTCTGGTTGGATTGCAGATCGACAGTGCAGGTATTTGACGGTTTGTCCTGCAGTTTCTGCGCTTCAGCGCTGTCATCGCGGGCGCTCAGCGTCGCCTGCCACTGCCCGGCAAATACCGAGGGTTCTTCGAGCCTGAGGCTGCTTGCCATGCTTGTTTCTCCTGAAATCATCATCAGCGTCGCCATCAGCCACGCCACCGCCATGTAGGTAAAAACGTTTCGACTCATAGGAAATTTCACCCCAGTGCGTAGCCTTGCCTACAGGGCAAGACGATGCAAGCGAAGAAAGCGGCGCATCACGCGCCGCCCTCTTGTTTCACATCAGGCCACGATGTCGCTGATTGCCGCCTGGCCAACGGTGCTGACCTGGAAGTCGGCCGCGCCGAATCCGGAGAAGTCCACCGAGAGCAGGCTATTGCCGCCCGACGAGGTCAATACCGCATCGCCCGCCGCACCGGTGAAGGCGCTGACGAAGTGCAGGCCGGCGCCCTTGGTGATGCCGGTCAGGTCGATTTTGTCCAGACCACTGACGAAATCGAGGATCTGATCGATCGCACCCGGTTTGGAATCCGAACTGGCCGCGAACACAAACGTGTCCGAACCCGCGCCACCCCACAGCTTGTCGGCACCGCCAGCCCCGTAGAGGATGT
The DNA here is from genome assembly GCF_017973755.1 of Pseudomonas sp. P42. Classification (NCBI taxonomy): domain Bacteria; kingdom Pseudomonadati; phylum Pseudomonadota; class Gammaproteobacteria; order Pseudomonadales; family Pseudomonadaceae; genus Pseudomonas; species Pseudomonas sp. P42. The sequence goes on from NZ_JACOPU010000006.1 coordinate 486,114, forward strand.
CGTTTCCGGCACCGCCCTTGAGTTCATTGGCCACACTGTTGCCGATCAGCAGGTCGCTGCCCGAACCACCGATGGCGTTCTCGATGATTGCGCCCTTGGCGATGGACACGTTACCAACCATACCGCCAACGTCGGAGAACGAGGCGCTATTGAGGTTGATCTTCTGGTTTTGGGTGAACCCCGAGAAGTCCAGAGTATCCTTGCCGCCCGCATCCCAGACCGAGAACACAACTTTGTCACTCGACGACGAAGCGCTCAGGAAGTCGCGACCGGTGTTGGAGTTGAAACCGTAGGTGGTGTCACCGGTACGAGTGGTGGTGTTGGCGCCGTAAAGTTTCTGGATCGCTGCGATGTCATCCATCAGCGGGCCGGAGGCATAGGCTTCCACGCCACCCTTGCTGAAGTTCTGGCTGGTGTTGTTCTCGCTCCAGTAACTCATGATGCTGTAGCCGCGGGTGTCTTGCCCGTAGGAAGCATCGTTATAGGTCGGGTTACCATTACCGGCGTTGTAGTCGCCAGGGTGAGCCAGACCGAGGCTATGACCGATCTCGTGAGTCAGAGTCTGACGGCCGTAGTTGTTCAGATCCGGATTCTTGTTCGCCGTGTAGCCACTGTTGATCAGGTACCACGAGGTGCCGTCATAACCGGCGCCGGTGCCTGGCAGATAAGCGAACGCTGCAGCGCCATCCTGGCCACCGCTGTAGTTACCGAACGTCATGTGACCGTCACCACCCGTAGCTTTTTCGGTGAAGGTGACATTGGCCACATCGGCCCAGGATTGCATGGCGAGCTTGGCCTGGTTTTGTTGTTGTGCACTGAACTGACTGAACCCGGAGATCCCGTGCTTGTTCATCGTGCTCGATGAAGCAGAAGTCAGGAACGTGTAGGTGAGTTCGATCTTGCCGCTGCCGTCTTTGTCTTGATAGGCAGCGCCGTCGCGCAGCAACTGGGTGGCGGCCTGGTCGACGGAGAAGGAGGGTTTGCCGTTGACCGTGAGGTTGCCGCCGCGATCGTATTGATGGCTGAAACTATTGATCTGGTTCCAGGCGGAGCTGGATGCTGCCAGTGACTGCGCAGCCCCTACAGGTTGAAAAGCCTGTTCGGCGGTATCAATAGCATTCTTTTTAACTTTCGACATAAACACACTTCCTTGTTAAGCAATGGAACAGTTTTTGTCCGATAGCGACAATCTCTGGCGAGATCGTCCTATCACTCGCCCAATGAAGGCGAAAGAAAACTGACACAATTTGAAATCTGACGTAAAGCATTTTTTTGAATTCAAATCGAGCTATTCCGGGAAGCTCCCGTAAACAAAGCATGTGAGGTCGAAAGAATGTTTCAGATGTCTGGTTTTTGCCTAATTGTCTGACGATTTTCTATTTAATTATTAAATAAGGCTAAGTTGTTTTTTGTCGAAGGCGTCTCACTTTCACCTTGTATTAGTGCAAGTGCCAGCGCATTGATATCACCCGATAATAGTCGCTGATAACCCATGTGGGAGCGAGCCTGCTCGCGAATGCGAAAGCTCATCCAACATCAATGCTGAATGAAACATCACTTTCGCGAGCAGGCTCGCTCCCACAGGTTTTGCATTTACCGATATATCTCAGCTACCGGTACGAATCTTGTTCCAGATCCGAGTACGAATCCGGTCGATGTTCATCGGCATTGCCTCCAGGGCGAACAACCTGCCCAACATCTCCGGGGTCGGATAAACCTTGGTGTCGTTCTTGATCGCCGGATCGATCAGGCTATCGGCCTGCTCATTGCCGTTGGCGTAGTGCACCGAGTTGCTGATGTCAGCCATCACGTCCGGGCGCAACAGGTAGTTCATGAAGGCGTAGCCGGCCTTCTCGTCCGGAGCGTCTTTGGGCATCGAGACCATGTCGAACCAGATGGGCGAACCTTCCTTGGGAACCGAATAGCCGATCTCGATGCCGTTCTTCGCCTCTTTGGCGCGACTCTCGGCTTGCAGGATGTCACCGGAGAACCCGACCGCCACGCAAATATCACCGTTGGCCAGATCGCTGGTGTACTTCGAGGAATGGAAATAGCTGACGTACGGCCGCACTTTCATCAGCAGCGCTTCGGCTTTCTTGTAGTCCTCGGGGTTCTTGCTGTGGTGCGGCAAGCCCAGGTAGTTGAGGGCCGCCGGGAGCAATTCCGGGCCATTGTCGAGAATCGCGACGCCGCACTTCTGCAGTTTTTCCATGTACTCGGGCTTGAAGATCAGATCCCACGAATCGACCGGCGCGTCGTCGCCCAACACCGCTTTGATCTTGGCAACGTTGTAACCGATGCCGGTGCTGCCCCACAGATACGGGAAGCCGTGCTCGTTGCCCGGATCGTTGGTTTGCAGGGCCTTGAGCAACACCGGGTTGAGGTTTTTCCAGTTCGGCAACTGGCTTTTGTCGAGCTTCTTCAACGCGCCGCCCTGAATCTGCCGGGCCATGAAGTGGTTGGACGGAAACACCACGTCGTAACCGGAGTTGCCGGTCATCAACTTGCCATCGAGGGTTTCATTGCTGTCGTAGACGTCATAAATGACGCCAATGCCGGTTTCTTTCTGGAAATTTTTCGTGGTGTCCGGCGCGATGTAGCTGGACCAGTTGTAAACCTTGACCGTCTCGGCGGCGTGACTGATGGAGGCGACCAGCAACAGCGGTGCCAGAGTGAGGGTTTTCCGGATCATGGGTCGATTCCTGTAGAGGCTATTGTTGTTTGGCAGGCAATCTCAAGCAATCAGAAAATCAGCACGTAGGTCTTGCGCACGGTTTCCTGGATATCCCAGATACCGAGCGTGTTGGCCGGCAACATCAATGCGTCGCCACCTTGTATGTGCAGGGTTTCGCCACCGTCGTCCGGGGTGAACGTGCAACGCCCGGAAATGAAATGGCAGAACTCCTGCGCGGTGATCTGCCGGCGCCAACGGCCAGGGGTGCATTCCCAGACGCCGGTTTCGACACCATCGTCGCGCTCGACGCTGGTCGTTGAGGCAATGGCTATCGGCTCGCCAAGCGGCACGGCGACCGGGTTGGATTCATCGAGTTGTAACGTGGCGGTGTTTTTGAACTGGGTGATGCTCATGGCGTTACCTGTCTTGTGAATAAACAACTGTCAGTGCATGAAACCTTCCATGAACCCGGCCACCTGGCTGGCGAGTTTGCGCCGCCATGGCGCAGTCGCCGGGTTGGCGAGGGTCTGGTCTTCGTGGACAAAGCTTTTGATGATCGCGTTGTAACCGAGCCAGCGGCACGGCTCCGGCTCCCAGGCACGCAGCGCATGAAACCCGCCGTCCGGCAGCACCCACGGCTGGTTAACCAGTTCGCTGTCGCGTTCAAGGATCAGGTCGGCCAGGGTACGGCCGCCGAGGTTGCTGGCACCGACGCCCTCCCCGCCATAACCGCCGGCCAACGCAATGCCGTTGGCCCGATCGCACAGCATGTGCGGCTTGAAGTGGCGGGACATGCCGAGGTTGCCGCCCCAGGCGTGAGTGATCTGCACATTTTTCAGTTGCGGGAACAGCTCACCGAACAGATAACGACGCAGCTCGACTTCATCGCGGGTCAGGTCAAAGTTGTGGCGCAGCTTGCCGGCGAATTGATAACCACCGCGGGCGCCGAAAATCAGACGGTTGTCAGCACTGCGCTGGCCATAAGTGACCTGGCGGCTGAATTCGCTGAAAGCCTGGCCGCGACTGAGGCCGATCTCGTCCCACGTAGCGGCGGACAGCGGTTCAGTGGCGACGATCAGGCTTTGCACCGGCAATTGGTAGCGACCCAATGGCGGCAATGTCACCGAGTAACCTTCCACCGCCGGCACGATCCAGCGACTGCGCACATTGGCTTTGGCCGTGCGCAAACTGCCCGACTGCCAATGCGTAACGGGGCTGTTTTCGTAAATCTTCACGCCCATGCCTTGCACGGTGCGGGCCAGGCTGCGCACCAGTTTGGCCGGGTGAATGGTCGCCACATGCGGAGCGTAGATACCACCGTAAGGTTTGGCGACACGAATCTGCTGCGCCAGTTGCTCGGGGCTGAGCCAGCGGTAATCGTCGTCGGTCAGGCCCTGGGCGTGGAGTTTGGCCAGGTAGTCGCGCAGCGTTGCTTCCTGTTCCGGGTAGCGCGCCGCGCAGTACAGCACGCCGCCCTTGCGATAATCGCAGTCGATACCTTCACGTTCGAGGACGACTTCGACTTCATCGGGGATGCTGTGCAGCAGATCAAACGACGCGCGTCGCTGCTCGGGGGACAGGCCGGCGAGCAAACGCTCCTCGCCAAGCAGATTGCCCATCAGCCAGCCGCCGTTGCGCCCGGATGCGCCAAACCCGGCGGTTTGCGCCTCGATAATCGCGATGTCCAGGCCCGGCGCGTGCTTCTTCAGGTAGTACGCCGTCCACAGCCCCGTGTAACCGGCGCCGATAATCGCCACGTCGACGTCCAGATCCCGTTCAAGCTCGGACCGCGCGATCAGCGGCTCGTCGAGTTGATCCATCCACAAACTGATAGTGCGCCACGCCGGCATGCAAGACTCCGCCACTGAAAACCTTCGATGGCGTCGATCCTAGTGCGCGACCTCATGGGATGTCTTGCGCGCGTGTCCGCAAAGAAATTTGTTTAACGTAGGCCTTGGGCGACAGGCCGGTGTGTTGGCGGAAACAGCTGTAAAACGCCGACAACGAATTGAAACCCGCGGCGAATGCCAACTCATCGATGCGCACTGGCGGCGCGGCATCGTCCAGTGACTTGAGCAGATGTTGCAGTCGTGCGTGGTTGACGTAGCGGTAGAAACTTTGCCCAAGCACCTGGTTAAGCAGGTAGGAAATCTGATTGCGGCTGTACCCGCACTCCTTCGCGACCCGTTGCAGGTCAAGCTCCGGATCCAGGTACGGTTGCTGGCGTTCGAAGTATTGCTGCAGATCGTCGGCCATAAAACTCAATTGACGCGGCGACAGGCCCAGGCGACTGACGGCCGGGCGCTGGCTCGGCGCAGTCGTATTGCCAACCTGTGCACGCACCAACGAGGCGTATTCATTCACGCGCCAGATCAGCCCGTCCTTGACCGTGATCGCCTCGCTGGAGCGGAACGACACAAGTCCCTCGCCGCCGCGCAGGGTCACTTCGTACTGAATGAACGCAGTGTTGCCATCAACGCGAATGCGGTCGCAATGCTCAAGCGCTTCGTCGGATTCGCGCGGCATGCTCACACGCACGTACTCGCGCAACTCGTCGAGGCCGAGCACGCGGTTCTGGAAAAAATCGCTGTACTGAATGTCCGGGTGATACAGCGCCATTACGCTGTCCAGGTCGCGGTGTTTCCAGCTCAAGTGATAGCGCATGACCGTGGCGGTCGTGGCCTGGGTCTGTGCGGGGCCGTCGTCGTCGGCGTGCATAAGGAGCTCGGCGAAAAAGAATCGAGCTTGCCGAAGTTCGGCACGGGCATCAATGACTAATCCATGGTGGCATTTTGGCGATGAATGCGTAGGCCGTGACTTACATCAAAAAATACGAATCAATCGCAAAATGAACTGAAAATTCCCACAGGAATTTCACATTGAGATGCTACTTTTAATGTCAGTCACCGGTTGAGCCAATGAAGGCTCTTCCCACCTAACATGAGCTAAAGGAAGCGCTCGATTAAGAAGGCGGGCAACACATGAATAACGGGTCAAGCAAAGTCACGTTCCCCAACGCCTGCCAGCTGATGCGCTGGCATTTTCATCCCATGGGTTTCGAGGCAACGATGGATGCACCGGGCAGCATGATTGCCCGATTGTTTGATAGAGCCAGTGGTGAAACCATGATCGCTATCGCTGGCATCCCGTGCGCAACGGTAATGAATGCGGCAGACGTCGAGCGAATTATCGAGGCTGTGGAGGATGAGCTGGATGCTTTCATACCTCCAGAGTCTCTCAGGAATTACGCATAACTCTCTGATTTACAACAAAAAGCCCGCATTGATGCGGGCTTTTTTGTGGGTCAAGCGGTTTGCTTTTCTGCTCGATGATCAGCGAAGAATGGCTTGCCCTTCGCCACTCGGTCAGACGCCTTCGGCATGTTCACCGCTTGCGGCTCCTGCGGCTCGACATACCAATAACAATGACTGACCGCACGGGTAATCCCGACGTACGCCAGGCGCAAGATCTCGTCCTTTTGCGCGCTGTCATACGGCTCGCTGTCGCCGGTTTTGCCCAATCCGGCCATGCGATACACCTGATTCTTGTAAGGAGAACTGGTCAGATGCTGACAGTCACCGAGCAAAAACACCGCGTCTGCCTGCAGGCCCTTGGCGCTGTGATACGTCAGTTGTTTCAAGCGACGAGCTTCGTACGGCAAGCTCGAATCAACATTAACTACAGACTGAATATGCTTTTCTATCAATAACTTATCGCTACTTTTTCGATAAAGCATCAAGATTGAATGCCCTTGCCGATAATGCTCTGCCAGGCGTTCGCCCAGTGCCTGATCATCGCGTTCCAGTACGTTGACTGGCAGCAATGGCTTGGGCTCGCCGCTCGCCTTGGCCTTCTTGCCAGGGATCGCGGGCGCGGCACGGACGATGTGTTCCGCCGCGTCGATGATGTGTTGATGACTGCGATAGTTGTCACTGAGCATCACTCGCGTGGTGCTCGGCGACGGGAATTCCTTGTTGAACTCCATGAAGTAACTCGGTGAACTGCCGCGCCAGCCGTAAATCGATTGCCAGTCATCCCCCACACATAGCAGCGACGAGCGCTGCGCGCCTCGTCCGACATGCATGGCCGGCCCACGGCTGCGAATCTCCGAGAGGCTCGCGCGAATCCACGAAACGATCTGTGGCGAAACGTCCTGAAACTCATCGATCATCAGGTGCGACATGGGTCGCAGCAGTTCATCGCTGAGCAGTTTGAGGTTTTCCGGCGAGTGCTCGCTGAACAGCGCGAACATGCGGTTGTAGGTCATGATCGGCGGCTTCTGGTCGAGCAAGTGATCTTCCAGGGCGCGCCAGAACAGGCTCAACGCCTCGAAGAAAAACCGGTCGGGGTCATCTTTGGCGAAACTCATGCGGCCAACAGCATCCGGCACGTCCAGCCCCAGGTTCTCGATAAACCCGGCCGCCGCCACGAAACAGTCGAGCAACGGCGCGGAAGCGAGTTCACCTTTGACCTTGTAATCGAAGCCCGGGCCAGCACTCGCATCGCCTGCCAATGTCGCCAAAACGCGTTTTGACGACTCGTAACTATCTAACCATATCAATGGCTTATGACAGAAAGCTTGAAACAGGGTGCGCTTTACTGCCCATTCTGCACGTATCGAAAGTTTCGCATTCGGTCGGCAGAGCTGGGCGTTTTCCCTGGGGTCGAAACCGAGTACAACCCAAGCATCAAGGCTTGGAATGTAGCCGTGACAGTGAAATGTCGAACCATTGATTTCGAAGGTCTGCCGGTTGGGCTCAATGCCCTTGATAGGCCAGGCACCGGCGCCGAACCAGAGATCTTCGATGGCATCGCACAGTTCTTCATCGCGCTTGGCCGCCAGCTCGGTGACGGCCATGCGCTTCTGTACATCGGGGTGATCACGCTCCAGTTCCTTGAGCTGCAACCCGGCCTTTGCCATCGGCTGAATCAGTTGGCGGAAACGCTCGTCCTGCGTGAACAATCGGTGATAGCAGGCATTAAGCTGCTGGCGCTGCGCGTCGTTGATACGCAGGTCGAACGGATTGCTGTCGACCTCCTCGTCAGCACCGGGCGCTCGATGGCTGAGGTTCTCGAAAGCCTGCAACCGCTCGAAACCCGCCAGGCTGCGCACCATCGGCAGGATTCGCGAATGGAAGGTTCGCACCAGCTCCCGCGCCTGTTTCAGGCTTAGCGCCCGCCCCCACAGCGCAAACAGCTCGATCAGCTTGTTGATGAAGTCCTTGCGCGATTCGCGGGTGAAGGTCACTACGGTCATCGAATCGAGTTCAAAGCCCAGATAGTGCGTCAACAGTAGAATGCGCAGGACCAGCGTGGTCGACTTGCCCGCTCCGGCGCCGGCCACCACGGAAGTCGAAGGCGTATCGCTGAAAATCATCTTCCACTGCGCAGTGCTCGGCTGAGCGTGTGCGGGAAGTAAACGCGCGACATCAGCCTTCATGCGCTTCTTCAGCTCAGCCGTGAGCGGCAGGCGCCAGTCGTCGAACAGGAGATTGTCCACGCTTGGCGGACGATGTTCGGTGTTGCGGCTGTCGCGTATCAGCAACACTTGCCGACCTTCTTCAAACCCCTCGAGCTTGCCCTCTTTATACCCGTACTCGACACCCGCGGTGTGACCGCTACGAAAGCCATCCGCCTGACCATGCAGCCACGACGCACGGTGTTGCGCGCGCAAACGCGTCAAACCGTGGCCGAAGAAACGTGCGGCCATACGTTTGAACCACGGCATCTCGGCCAATGGACGAAGTTCGGGAGGAAGATCGGGGGTTTGTTGCGCCACGCTGACGGGCTCCAGTAAGTAAGGCTGTTGAAGGCTATGGTGTCTTTATTTAACGCCGGGTTCTAGCGAAATGCTTACGCTTCATTGGTTTAGGCGATGAACTGAAGGTGGGATAAGACATCTTCGAGCTTTTTTTGATCGGCTTATTCGATCTTAATACCGCACTTTTTACGCTTTTTATCGATACTTGGCTGATAGATGATCACCGTCATAAACCACCGGTCTTGGGCCGGGCGCGATAGCTGCGCCCCGTCATTACCTTTTGAGGAGACGATCATGCTTGAACTCAGACCTTTCAACACACTGGGCGCCGCCCATCATGGCTGGTTGGATGCCCATCACCATTTTTCGTTCGCCGAGTACTACGACCCACAGCGCATGAGCTGGGGCAATCTGCGAGTGTGGAACGATGACGTAATCGCCGCAGGCAGCGGTTTCCCGCAGCACCCGCACCGCGACATGGAGATCATCACCTACGTGCGCGAAGGTGCGATTACTCATCAGGACAACCTCGGCAACAAGGGCCGCACCGAGGCTGGCGACGTGCAAGTCATGAGCGCCGGCACGGGCATCGCGCACAGTGAATACAACCTGGAAGCCCAGGACTCCAAGATCTTCCAGATTTGGATCCTGCCCACCGAAACCGGCGCCCCGCCGTCCTGGGGTGCGAAACCCTTTCCCAAAGGTCAGCGTGAAGGGTTTGTGACCCTTGCCAGCGGTAAGGATGGCGATGATCAGAGCCTGCGTATCCGCGCCGATGCACGTCTGGTGGCGGCGAATATCAAGGCTGGTGAGACGGCGCAATATCGTCTCGACGAAGGACGCCGCGCTTATCTGGTGCCGGCTACTGGTGTGATTGAAGTCAATGGCTTGCGTGCACAAGCTCGAGACGGTGTGGCGGTTGCGCATGAGCAGGTGTTGACCGTTACTGCGATTGAAGACAGTGAGATTGTGTTGGTGGACCTGGCCTGATCGCAGGCAAAAAAGGGGCAACCATAATGGTTGCCCCTTTTTTTGCCTCGGTAGCCCTTGCGGTGAAGGACTTCAGCTTATTTGCTGGAAATTGCGCCATCCACCAGAGTTTGCGCTTCAACCACCAATTGCTTGAGGTGCTCGTCGCTGATGAAGCTCTCTGCGTAAATCTTGTAGATGTCTTCGGTGCCTGACGGACGCGCCGCGAACCAGCCGTTCTCGGTCATCACCTTCAAACCACCAATCGCCTGATCATTACCCGGTGCGTGGCTGAGAATGCTTTGAATCTTCTCGCCCGCCAATTCGGTCGAAGTGACTTGCTCCGGCGACAGCTTGCTCAGCAGCGCTTTCTGTTCCGGGTTGGCCTTGGCGTCTACGCGTACCGAGAACGGCTCCCCGAGTTCATCGGTCAGCGCTTTATAGGCCTGGCTTGGGTCGCGACCAGTGCGAGCGGTCATTTCTGCCGCGAGCAGTGCCGGGATCAGGCCATCCTTGTCGGTGCTCCATACACCGCCGTCCTTGCGCAGGAACGATGCACCGGCGCTCTCCTCGCCGCCAAAACCCAGCGAACCGTCGAACAAGCCGTCCGCAAACCATTTGAAACCGACAGGCACTTCGTAGAGGGGACGCCCCAGACGCTTGGCCACACGATCGATCAGGCCGCTGCTGACCACGGTTTTGCCCACGCCAGCATCGGCACGCCACTGCGGACGGTTCTGGAACAGATAATCGATGGACACTGCCAGATAGTTGTTCGGCGCAAGCAAGCCTCCGGAAGGAGTCACGATGCCGTGGCGATCGTGATCCGGGTCGCAGGCAAACGCCACGTCGAAACGCTCCTTCAGACCAATCAAGCCTTGCATCGCATGGCTCGATGATGGGTCCATGCGAATCTGGCCGTCCCAATCGACGGTCATGAAACGGAACGTTGGATCGACTTGCTTGTTCACCACGTCCAGATCCAGACGGTAGTGCTCGGCAATCGCCGACCAGTAGCGCACCCCTGCGCCACCCAGCGGATCGACACCCAAATGCAGCTTGGCATCACGGATGGCATCGAAGTCGATCACGTTGATCAGATCGGCAACGTAGGTATTCACGTAGTCGTGACGATGGGTGGTGCTGGCCTTGAGCGCCTGCTCGTAACTGATGCGCTTCACGCCAGCCAGTTTATTGGCCAGCAGCTCGTTGGCCTTGGCTTCGATCCACTTGGTGATGTGGGTGTCTGCCGGGCCGCCGTTGGTTGGGTTGTATTTGTAGCCACCGCTTTGTGGCGGGTTGTGCGACGGCGTGATGACGATGCCGTCGGCCAGGCCCGAAGTACGGCCGCGGTTGTAGCAAAGAATGGCATGGGAAATGGCCGGAGTCGGCGTGTACTCGTCGCCTTCGGCGATCATCACGGTCACACCGTTCGCCGCCAACACTTCCAGAGCGCTGGCACCTGCGGGAGTCGACAACGCGTGAGTGTCGATGCCGACAAACAGCGGCCCGGTGATCCCTTGGGCCTCACGATACAGGCAGATCGCCTGACTGATCGCCAGCACGTGCCATTCGTTGAAACTCAGGTCGAAAGAACTGCCCCGATGTCCGGACGTGCCAAACGCCACACGCTGCGTGGAAATGGAAGCGTCAGGCTGGCCGGTGTAATAAGCCGTTACCAGTCGCGGGATATCGACCAACAATTCTGCCGGTGCCGGTTTGCCCGCAAAAGGACTGAGTGTCATGCAAAACCTCTGAAATAGAGTGATTCAGGAATAGAACGCAGTTTACTGGCAGTTTGACCGTAGTGCGATGGGATCTATCCGGAACACTCCCGATGTTTTTTAACGTTTACCCTCGGGTGCCATCCGCAATGCGTCGCCCAGCAGCGTGACGACATTCGCCAGATCTTGGTCACCATGGCTCAACGAGCTCAAGCGCAGATGGTGCGCATGCAACCCCTGCAGGCTGAACAACTCCCCTGGCGCAACAATGATCTGTTGCTTGAGCAGGCGCTGAAAGACATTCCCCATGTCTACCGGACGCAACGAGCTTACCCAGACCGTCGCCCCGCCCTGCGGCTCGACAACCTGCAACGCGTCGCCCAGGCGCTCGCGCAATAACTGGATCAACTGCGTTCGTCGCTCCTTTAACATCCGTCGCAGTACCGACAAATGCTGGTCCAGCCGTCCGCCGCCCAACAATCTCGCAATCGCTTTCTGGCGGATTAGCGACAAGCTAAACGCGCGTAACAAAAAATGGCGTTGCAACTCACTGCGCCAATGGCGCGACAGGACAAAACCAAAAGGCGCCTCTGCACCGATGAACTTCTCGAACGTGGAAAACACCAGCAGGCGATCCGGGTCCAGCCAGTCGCGCAGGCGTTGGGAGTCGACCCCTTCATCGAGTTCGCTGTGACAGTCGTTTTCCAGAACCCAGGTGCCATGACACCCGAGCAGATGGGCGATGGCTTGTCGATTGGTCGCAGATAGCAGGCTGCCGTGGGGCATGCTCAACGCTGAGGACAACAGGATCAGCCGCACCGGCTCCTTCTTGAGCAAAGACTCCAGGCGTTGCGGATCAATCACCCCGCCGGCGAGCAGCGGCAACTCGATCACGCGCACATGGGCGCAATCCAGCAGACGCAGGATCACCCAGTCACACGGCGACTCAACCACTACGGTGGCCCCGCGCAACTCGAGCACCGAAATCAGAATTTCCAGCACCCCGCGCAAATCGGCGCCGATGTAGACGTCATCGGCATGCCAGCAATTCACCGTCGATGAGGTGTAACGCGCAGCCAGTACGGTGCGTAACTCCAGCTCACCGCAAGGCTGCACCAGTACTTGCGGCTGGCGCGGGTACTGGCGCAGCAGTTCCCGCTCAAGCATCAGTAAAGGACGGTCCAGCGGTTGCAGCGAAGCCGGGTCATCGGCGCTCAATACAAACATGCCCGGTCGCTGGGTATTGACGTAGACGGTTTCGAGCAGGTCCCTGCCACAACCAGGCACGTCCAGTGCGGGCAGTGCTTTCGCGTAATAACCGGATTTGGCGATTGAATAAACCCGACCTTCCTTTTCCAGCAACGAATAGGCGTACTGGACGGTCGAGATCGACACATTCAGTCGATCAGCCAATTGCCGCAAGGAAGGCAGGCGCACTGCCGAGCTGCTCCCGGCTTCCTCGATCAGCAGCGTCAGGTAGCGATAGACAGCCTGATAAACAAAGTCGTTTTCCCGCGACGCTTTCACGAGCCGGCATCCATGGGCTGTGATTCAGGGTTAGGCGATTGGCTCACGGTCAGCCTTCCGCCGATCGATCGTTTGTCGGCTCGGCACCCGCCTCCTCCGCAGTGGCGCTGTCACCGCACGCAAGTAACCTAACGGGTCCCATCGAGTAAAGGCGCACAATCAATTTGACCGGCAACCCGCTGACGTCCGTCATCCACTTCAGCACTTGCTCAGGCGCATGCAGGCCCTGCATTGCCCGGTGCAGATCCGGCAGTGCCACCAACATGCCGGGATGACAATTGCGCAGAAACCGTTCCAGCCCTGCCCCGCTATCAACAAACGGCGCAAACAGCAGGCACATCAGCTGGATATCGTTCAAATCGAAACCGGCCGAGAGCCAGCCTTCCGCCTGCACGCGCAACTGTCGCGGATCCTGCAGATTGCCGAAATGGGCGAGCATCTGTTCGCAAACCGGCTCGGGTACCTGTCTGCGACGCATCGTCACCAGGTTGCTTTGCAGGTATTCGCCGACTCCGGCCTCGTAGGTTCTTCCCTCGATGAATCGCGCCTGCATTCCTCGCAGATGCGCAGCGACCAGAGGATCTGCATATTCATCGTCACTTTGATAAAGGCTCAGGTCGTCCGCCTGGAACCCAAGAAAGTCACTTAGCAACGGCCAGCGCTCCTCGAGCTTGCCAACGATCATGTCATTGATGTTGATGAAACCGGTGCGCCGACACGCTTCGAACTCACCTTCCGGGCGCCACGCTACCCGCTCCTCCTCGGTGTAGAACTCGCGATAGTATTCACCACCCAGCCGGTCGAGCAGCGGGAACAGCGTTTCAAAGCCAGCAGAGGTCACCAGCGGACCGGCAATGGCGGCTTTTTGAACGGCGCGACTCAAGCCGTCGAGAAAGTGCTTCTGGCGGTTTAACGACTCACTGCCGATCATGGCATCGACACCATTGTTCCATCGGGCGATCTGACCGTAGTACTCGGCAGTGGCCAAATAAGCGTCGTCCCACAACTCAAGCGCTTCGCTGTAGGTTCTTCGATGCCCCAGCAGCAGCAGGTTTAGACGATGGGTTTCGCGCCCCTCTTCGCAAATCGGTGCCTGATGGTCGAATGGCAGGACCTGGCGATGATCCACCATCAACAGCTCGACCCGAGGATCGTCATGGAGGAACAGCGCGCCGTAGCTGCGGTGCATGTTCTTCAGCGCCGTGTCACTGTTGCCGTTCCAGCGTAACGTCGCCACCCGTAGCTGAAACGTCCCGGGCGCACGCCCGGCGATACTCAATTGCGCTGCCCGCAGCAGCGCCAATGTGTAACAGCTGTCGCGCGACCCGGTCTGGTTAACCAGCACTTTGAATTGACCGATGTTTTCCATGCCGCCAGCAGCCACGGCCAGTCGCTGGATCAGCAACTGCAATGCCGTGCGCTCAGCTCGTGAGAAAAAACTCAGCAACCGCTGCAATACTTGCTGGTAGACATAATTCATTGCCTGATCGTGGATCGTGCTCATCGGTATTTACCCGGTATAAAAGGTTTCATGGCGCGCAGACAGAAAACCAACCGTCCGCACGACAATTAATCAATAAGTAATAGACGCTCAGATGCTAACACTTACAAATTCGTAGTTATTTGAAACATTTGACCTGTCAAAAACTCTGTTTTTGCCAAAACAAGATCTCAAGCCATTGTTTTACATAGGTATTTTTTATTGTTAATTAATCCTAGGAAACTTCCCACAACGTCCCACGACAAGTGATTACAAGAAAAAGAGAAGGCGTTTCGGAATAGCCCTACAGCAATTAAACAAAGAATGCCGTGTTTAACAAAACTGGGGGTTATATGTTGAGGTGGACAAATTGAATGCACAGCCATGGCTCATTCCTTGAGATGAAAGTAATCATTCAATTATCAGGGCTTACATTGCGATTAGAAGATACAGATCCGGGCCAAAAACCAGTTCAGTTGCTGAACAGGTCCCGGACATGGCACCAGAGAGGCTTGCTTTCAAGGAGGGATAAACACGAAAGAGTCCGTGGGGCCACGGACTCTGATTGCCAGGGTTACGCCGACTCGATTTGGAGGGCAACCCGCTCGCGGCATGGGCATTCGTCCATGTAGCGATGCGCTTCGACGAACTCGCTGAACGGGAACACCCGGGTCTTGAGCGGAAGCAACACGCGGTCTGCGGTCAACTGGTTGATGTCACGCAGGGCACGTTGCACGGCGACGTGGTCCTGGGCGATACCCAGCTCCGGCTTGCCGGTGAAGTTGCCGATGCAGTGCACAAAGAACTGGATGTTCTTCTGGAACGCTGCGCAGGCCGGAAACGGTGTCTGGTTCCCACCCTGAAGGCCGTACAGCACAAGGCTGCCACGGGGCGCCAGTACATCGCCAAGCAGCGACATCTGCGGGCCGCCAAGGCCGTCGAACACCACATCGACGCCACGGTTGTCGGTGATCTTGTTGATTCGCAACAACAGATCTTCCTCTTCGGTGACAATCACCTTTTCCGCACCCAGAGACAGCAGGTACTCGCGCTCCTGCGCCTCTTTGGTGGCGGCAATGACGCGCACGCCCATGGCCTTGCCCAGCTGTACAAACGAAGGGCCGGCGCAATGGCTGGCGTCAGTGACCAAGGCAAACTGCCCGGGTTTGACCCGCGCCAGATCGGCGTAGGCGAAATAGGCGATCAACAGCGGTGTGTAATGCACACTGGCTTCGATCGGGCTGAGCACATCCGGATAACGGGTCAGCGCAGTACGCGGCAACACGATCGACTCGCCATAGACGGGATAGTCGTTCGGACTTTCGGCCGGGAAACTGGCGACCTTGTCACCGACGGACAGGTCTTCGACACCAGCGCCAATCGCCGTGACCACACCGGCCATTTCATGGCCAAGGCCTGATGGCAGACGTGCCTGGGACGACGCCAGGTTCTGGCGCCACAGCGTGTCATACCAACTGATGCCGATTGCCTCGACACGCACCTGCACTTCGCCAGGACCTGGCTGAGCGGCCGCATGCTCTTCGCATTTGAGCACCTCGGCCGGACCAAACTTGTGAAAACGGATCGTGCGGGACATCGCAAACCTCGTCAAAGTAACCTCTAATGCCATGAACTCTATCTGGGCTTTTAACCCAAGACTATCAGTGGCTATTAATAGTCGACATGCCTGTCATTGATTCCGCAGTATGCGCGGTATTGGCAAAATCCTTGAAAAACTGCTGCCACCGTCTGAGTAAAGCTGAATTTTCCGGTGCAGAGTACCAGTCTTTCCCCGTAAGATTCATGCCGGCCATTGTTCTCATATGGCCGCCCTCGTCAAGCTTGATGACTCTGCCAGGACTCCAGATGAATCGTAATGACCTGCGTCGTGTCGACCTGAACCTGTTGATCGTATTCGAAACGTTGATGCATGAGCGCAGTGTGACCCGCGCCGCCGAGAAGTTGTTCCTCGGCCAGCCGGCGATCAGTGCGGCGCTCTCGCGCCTGCGCAGCCTGTTCGATGATCCCTTGTTCGTACGCACCGGCCGGAGCATGGAACCGTCCGCCCGCGCGGTGGAAATCTTCGCCCTGCTCTCGCCTGCCCTCGACTCGATTTCGACCGCCGTCAGCCGTGCGGCAGAATTCGATCCGGCCACCAGTACTTCGGTATTTCGGATCGGGTTGTCGGATGACGTCGAATTCGCCCTGCTGCCGATGCTGCTAAAACGCCTGCGCGCCGAATCGCCTGGAATTGTGCTGGTGGTGCGCCGGGTCAACTACATCCTGATGCCGGGCTTGCTGGCTTCCGGCGAAATCTCGATCGGCGTCAGCTACACCACCGACCTGCCAGCCAATGCCAAGCGCAAAGTGCTGCGACGCAGCGCGCCCAAGTTGTTGCGCGCCGACACCGTACCAGGGCCGTTGAGCCTCGACGACTATTGCGCCCGCCCCCACGCCCTGGTGTCGTTTGCCGGCGACCTCAGCGGCTTTATAGATGAAGAACTGGAGAAACTCGGCCGCAAACGCCATGTGGTACTGGCCGTGCCGCAGTTCAATGGTTTGAGCACGCTGCTGGCCGGAACTGACATTGTCGCGACCGTGCCGGACTATGCCGCCGAAGCACTGACGTCTGCGGGTGGTGTCCGCGCAGAAGATCCGCCGTTGCCGACCCGCACATTTGAACTGCACATGGCCTGGCGTGGGTCGCAGGATAATGATCCGGGCGAGCGTTGGTTGCGGTCGCGGATTCAAATGTTTTTTGGGGATCCGGATAGTCTCTAAGAACGCCCCCGCGCGCGACCTGCAACTTTGCGTCGCTTTTGCATTTCTGTGCGACAGATCCCGTTTCAGGGGTGCCGCAATGCAGCATTGCAGTGGTAGTTTGTAAGGGCATGTGTCTCAGCATTGAGACACTCTTTTATTAACTGCACTGCCAAGGAATGCCCTTCGTAATGAATTTCCCTTTCAAGAAACTGGCCGCCACCACGCTGATGCTGGCCGGTCTATCCGCCTTCATTGCGCCCGCGCAAGCCAACATCACCCCGCAGCAAAGCGCTGAAATCCTTAAGAGCTTCAGTGCCGAAACGACTACGGATTTCCGGCAGTTCCTCGGCAGCGTGGCCAAGAGCGATCTAGCGAAAACAGCCAGTATCGGTCCGGCCATTGGCGCCTTCCTCGACAGTAAAACGCTGACCGCTGAGCAGCAAAACGAGATCTATCGCCTGCTCGGCATCTACGCACGCGTGAAGTACAGCGCGGCAGCCACCGAGACTCTGCGCGAGTTGGTGGAAATCCCGACCTTTCGCAAGGACGGCGTTGCCCAGCACGACAATCCGGAATTCATCAAGATCGCAGAGAAGATCAAGGATCTGGCCAAGTCTTTCAATCTGAATTTCCGCAACATCGACAACCGTGTTTACGAGATTTCCCTCGATGGTTCCGGCGATGAAGTGGTCGGCATTCATGCGCATGCCGATGTGGTTCCGGTGACGCCGGAGAACTGGGTATTGAAGGACGGTACTCGTCTCGACCCGTTCAAGATCACTCTGATCGGCGATCGCATGTATGGCCGCGGGACCGAGGATGACAAGAACGGCATCGTAGTGACGATGTATGCCATGAAGGTAATCAAGGAAGAAAAGCTGCCGCTGGCACGTAATTTCAAGTTGTTGGTCGACACCACCGAAGAAACCACTGGCGACGCGATCCCCTACTACTTCGAGCGTAACCCGACGCCCAACTACAACCTGGCGCTGGATGGCGGTTACCCGGTGGTGATTGCCGAGAAAGGTTACGGCACCGTCATGGCCAACTTTGCCAAGCGCAAGGCTGAGGGCAAAGGCGCAGAAATCCTCTCGATGACCGGTGGCCTGGCGACCAACCAGATTCCGTCGGCATCCGTCGCGACGTTGATTACGGACAAACCTGCCGAACTCGTCGCAAGCCTGCAAAAGGCCGGCGCCGACTATGCCAAACGCAATGGCGGCAACTTCGAGATCAGCGCCAAAGCGGATGGCAAAGACGTGAAGCTGACGGTCACCGGGGTGTCCGCGCACTCCTCCGAGCCCGAATCCGGGGTCAATCCGGTGGCGCGTATGCTTGACTTCATCAATAGCCTTGATGGCAAGGTCGCGCTCAAGCACAACCACATTACTGACGCCGCACGCTACGCCGCCGACAACTGGGGGCTGGATTACCTGGGCAACAAGCTGAATGTCGGTTTCTCCGACGCCTTCATGGGGCCGCTGACCACGTCGCTGACCTACGTCGCAATGGATGACAAGGCCTTTAAACTGGCAGTCAACCTGCGCGTGCCGAAAGGCAAGTCGCCGGAAAAACTCAAGGCCGAAATCGCCGAGAAACTGGCGGCGTGGAGCAAGAAAACCCATGTTGCCGTTGCCTTCGATTATTCGATCGCCGAACCGATGTACCGCAATCCAGAGGGCGAGTGGGTCAAAGCCCTGCTGGCGGTGGCCACTGAAAATCTGGGCATGAAACACGAGTTCGGCACTTCCGCCGGCGCGACCTCGGTGCATGAACTGCCCAACGGCGTGCAGTTCGGTCTGGCCCGGCCAGAGGTCAAATACACCGGTCACACCGACGGTGAATTCAAGACCGTGGAGCAATTCCAGCTTGATCTGCAGATCGTGACGGAAATGATTGGTCGAATCGGTCAGCTGCCTAAGCTCTGATGCACGCGTGGCGAGGGATCGAACTCCCTCGCCACCGCTCACAATCCCCCGCAACGCACTTCTAAAGCACTGCTTTGAACAGCCATGATGGGTAATGGCAAAGTGCCGGATGACAAATTTGGTAATAAAGTTTAACTTAGCGCGCCCCGCCGGATGGAAGGCCGGGTTTCAGCACTCAGTTAAGGAAAACGATGGCAATGGTCTATTGTCGTGCTTGCGCCAAGGAGCTTCACGAAACGGCGCTCAACTGCCCCCAATGCGGGGCTGTCCAGCAGGCCCATGTGCCGCAAACTCAAGCCGAAACACCTTGGCTGGCCATCGTTTCACTGATCTTCGGGATTATCTGCGCACTCACCCTGTTTGATGACTCCGAATGGGACAGTGAGACGATCCTCGGTGTGGGAGTTTTCTGCATCGCAGCTCTAGCTTGCGGCATCACCTGCATCAACCAAAAACACTCAGGAAGAAACCTCGCGATCGCCGGCATTGTTTTGTCAGGCCTTACTGCGTTCGTTTTGCTCTGTCTATCGATTGAATAATTTTAGGGAAAAAATATGAGCATGGTTTTCTGCCGCGGTTGCGCCAAGGAAATAAGCACTTTGGCCGTGGCTTGCCCACAGTGCGGGGCGCCTCAAGCCACCCAACAGTCCTACCCAAGTGCCCCAGCCATTACAACGGGAAACCCGTACGTCGAGGCGTGGAGAAATTACGTAGTGTTCCGCGGCCGCGCCACTCGCCGCGAGTACTGGATGTTCTTTCTGATCAACCTGGGAATCTCTTTTGGCATCATCGCCATTGATGCCATGCTGAACACCAAAGGCATGCTGTACAACCTCTACAGCCTCGCGATCCTCCTGCCATCGATCGCAGTAGGTGTCCGTCGCATGCACGACACCGATCGCAGCGGCTGGTGGTTGCTGCTGCCTATCGTCAACCTGGTGTTCCTTGCGCAAGACAGCCAGCCGGGCCCGAATCGTTTCGGCGAGAACCGTAAAGGCAACAACTGATACACATCGGCATATCGCTGATCGAGACGGCCTTCATGGCCGTCTCTTTGTTTCTGAAATCCCTCCCCCTACAAGTAGCTGCACCTTTACTGGTCGCGCAAAACAGAATTGCCATCAATCAGATTGATAGCACCCTAACGAAAGGTGCATGCTAGAGGGCTCGCTCGGGGCTTATATCATTCCGAATGATAGTTACCTTTGCCTCATTCGATTCGTTTGCTAACTAGCCGCCGAGCATCATCCGCCCATCTTCAATACTTGGCGGATGCATTCCATGGAACAGTCACTTAAACATTTGCGCTTCCCGTTGGCCTTGCTGGCCGTACTGGTGATGAGCGCTTGCGGCAAAAATCCGGAAACCGCAGCCGCCCCCCCTGCTGCCAAAGTCAGCGTGGCCAAGGTGCTGGAACAACCGGTCAACGAGTGGGACGAATTCACCGGGCGCCTCGAAGCGCCGGAAACCGTTGATATCCGCCCACGGGTTTCTGGCCAGATCGACCAGGTTGCTTTCACTGAAGGCGCACTGGTGAAGAAAGGCGACCTGCTGTTCCAGATCGATCCGCGTCCATTCCAGGCTGAGGTTCGCCGCCTCGAAGCCCTGGTTGCTCAATCACGCGCCAATGCCACTCGCAGCCAAAACGAAGCCGCCCGAGGTGAACGTCTGCGTACCAGCAACGCAATCTCCGCCGAACTCGCCGACTCGCGTACCAGCGCCGCACAAGAAGCCCGCGCCGCCGTTGGTGCACTGCAAGCGCAACTGGATCTGGCCAGGCTGAACCTGAGCTTCACCCGCGTGACCGCACCCATCAGCGGCCGCGTCAGCCGTGCCGAAATCACCGCCGGCAACCTGGTAACCGCCGACACCACGCCACTCACCAGCGTGGTTTCTACCGATAAGGTCTACGCCTACTTCGACGCTGATGAGCGTGTATTCCTCAAATACACCCAACTCGCCCGTCAGGGTCAGCGCGGAGCCACCACCCCGGTGTACATGGGTCTGTCCAATGAGGATGGCAATCCGCACCTGGGTCAGATGAACTTCATCGACAACCAGGTCAATCCGAAAACCGGCACCATCCGTGGTCGCGCGGTGTTCGACAACAGCGATGGCACTTATACCCCGGGCCTGTATGCACGCCTGAAACTGGTGGGCAGTGGCACCTACGACGCCATGTTGATCAACGACGAAGCCGTCGGTACCGATCTGGGCAAGAAGTTCGTGCTGGTGATGGATGCGGACAACAAGACCGTTTACCGCGCCGTTGAACTCGGCCCGAAAATCGAAGGCCTGCGGATCGTCCGTAGCGGCCTGAACAAAGACGACACCATCATCGTCAAGGGCCTGCAACGCGTACGCCCTGGCTCACCGGTGACGCCTGAAGTCGTCCCGATGGCCAGCGAGCAAACCATCGCGGCACTCGCTCAACAACGTCAAGCGCTGGAAGCCAGCAACCTGCCTAAAGTCACGCCTGCCAAAGGCGCGTCCGGTTCGGTTGCGAAGCTGGCCGCTACGACCCCACGCGGTTAAGGGACGACAACTCCGATGAATTTTTCCCAATTCTTCATTTCACGGCCGATCTTCGCAGCGGTGCTGTCGCTGCTGATCCTGATCGCCGGTGCGATTTCGCTGTTCCAGTTACCGATCAGCGAATACCCGGAAGTCGTGCCACCGACCGTGGTGGTGCGTGCAAACTTCCCGGGCGCCAACCCAAAAGTCATCGGTGAAACCGTGGCGGCTCCTCTGGAGCAAGCCATCACCGGCGTCGAGAACATGCTGTACATGTCCTCGCAATCGACCGCTGACGGCAAGATTACCCTGACCATCACCTTCGCCCTGGGCACTGACCTGGACAACGCGCAGGTGCAGGTACAAAACCGGGTCACCCGAACCGAGCCGAAACTTCCCGAGGAAGTGACACGCATCGGTATCACCGTCGACAAAGCTTCACCTGACCTGACCATGGTTGTGCACTTGACCTCCCCGGACAAGCGTTACGACATGCTCTACCTGTCCAACTACGCGATCCTCAACATCAAGGATGAGCTCGCTCGTCTGAGCGGTGTCGGTGATGTGCAACTGTTCGGCATGGGCGATTACTCGCTACGTGTCTGGCTTGATCCGAACAAAACCGCTTCGCGCAATCTGACCGCTACCGATGTGGTTACCGCCATTCGTGAACAGAACCGCCAGGTAGCCGCCGGCCAACTGGGTGCGCCCCCTGCCCCGACTGCACAGAGCTTCCAGCTGTCGGTCAACACTCAGGGCCGACTGGTCACCGAGGAAGAGTTCGAAAACATCGTCATTCGTGCAGGTGACGACGGTGAGATCACTCGACTTAAAGACATCGCTCGCATTGAACTGGGTTCCAGCCAGTACGCATTGCGTTCGCTGCTGAACAACCAGCCGGCGGTGGCGATCCCGATCTTCCAGCGTCCAGGCTCCAACGCCATCGACATCTCGAATGACGTTCGGGCGAAAATGGATGAGCTGAAGAAAGGCTTCCCGCAAGGCATGGATTACAGCATCGTCTATGACCCGACGATCTTCGTGCGCGGCTCGATCGAAGCAGTGGTTCACACCCTTTTCGAAGCGCTGATCCTCGTGGTCCTGGTGGTGATCCTGTTCCTGCAAACCTGGCGCGCCTCGATCATTCCCTTGGTGGCGGTGCCGGTATCGTTGATCGGTACGTTTGCGGTGATGCACCTGTTCGGCTTCTCACTCAATGCCCTGTCGCTGTTCGGCCTGGTGTTGGCCATCGGTATCGTGGTGGATGACGCCATCGTGGTGGTGGAGAACGTCGAGCGAAACATCGGACTCGGACTCACACCGGTCGAAGCCACCAAACGCGCCATGCGTGAAGTGACCGGGCCGATCGTTGCCACGGCACTGGTGCTGTGTGCGGTGTTCATTCCGGCGGCGTTCATCTCCGGCCTCACCGGTCAGTTCTATAAGCAGTTCGCACTGACCATCGCAATCTCGACCGTGATCTCGGCGTTCAACTCGCTGACCCTGTCGCCGGCACTGGCCGCTGTATTGCTGAAAAGTCATGACGCACCGAAAGACCGCTTCTCCAGAGTGCTCGACAAGATCTTCGGTGGCTGGCTGTTCCGCCCGTTCAACCGCTTCTTCGAACGTGCCAGCCATGGCTACGTCGGCACGGTGGCTCGGGTTATCCGCAGCAGTGGTATCGCCCTGATCTTGTACGCAGGCCTGATGGTGCTGACCTTCTTCGGGTTCTCGCATACCCCGACCGGTTTTGTACCCGGCCAGGACAAGCAATACCTGGTGGCTTTCGCGCAATTGCCGGACGCCTCGAGCCTGGATCGCACTGAAGACGTGATCAAGCGCATGTCCGATATGGCGCTGAAACAGCCGGGCGTGGAAAGTGCAGTCGCGTTCCCGGGCCTGTCGATCAACGGCTTCACCAACAGCCCGAACGCCGGCATCGTGTTCGTGACCCTGAAACCGTTCGACGAACGTAAAGACCCGAGCATGTCCGCCGGAGCAATCGCCGGCGCCCTGAACGGCCAGTTCGCGAACATTCAAGAGGCGTACATGGCGATCTTCCCGCCGCCGCCGGTACAAGGTCTGGGCACCATCGGTGGTTTCCGCCTGCAAATCGAAGACCGGGGCAACCTGGGCTACGACGAGCTGTACAAAGAAACCATGAACATCATCAACAAGAGCCACAACGTGCCGGAACTGGCTGGCCTGTTCACCAGTTACACCGTGAACGTGCCGCAGGTCGATGCAGCGATCGACCGCGAGAAAGCCAAGACTCATGGCGTGGCGGTCAGCGACATCTTCGACACCCTGCAGATCTACCTGGGTTCGCTGTATGCCAACGACTTCAACCGTTTCGGACGCACCTATCAGGTCAACGTTCAGGCCGAGCAACAGTTCCGCCTCGAATCCGATCAGATCGGTCAGCTGAAAGTGCGTAACAACAAAGGCGAAATGATCCCGCTGGCGACCTTCATCAAGGTCAGCGACACCTCGGGTCCGGATCGCGTGATGCACTACAACGGCTTCATTACCGCAGAAATCAACGGTGCGGCAGCCCCCGGCTACAGCTCTGGCCAGGCCGAAAAAGCCATCGAGAAACTGCTCAAGGAAGAACTTCCGAACGGCATGACCTACGAATGGACCGACCTGACCTACCAGCAGATTCTGTCCGGCAACACCGCACTGTTCGTGTTCCCGCTCTGCGTACTGCTGGCGTTCCTGGTACTCGCGGCTCAATACGAAAGCTGGAGCCTGCCACTGGCGGTGATCCTGATCGTACCGATGACCCTGCTGTCCGCCATTACCGGTGTGATCATCTCTGGCGGCGACAACAACATCTTCACCCAGATCGGACTGATCGTACTGGTGGGACTTGCGTGTAAGAACGCGATTCTGATCGTCGAGTTCGCCAAGGATAAACAGGAAGAAGGCCTGGATCCGCTCGCGGCGGTACTGGAAGCCTGCCGTCTGCGTCTGCGGCCGATCCTGATGACCTCCTTCGCGTTCATCATGGGTGTGGTGCCACTGGTGTTCTCCAGCGGTGCCGGTGCCGAGATGCGTCACGCGATGGGTGTGGCGGTGTTCTCCGGGATGCTCGGGGTGACCTTCTTCGGTCTGTTGCTGACGCCAGTGTTCTACGTATTGATTCGTAACTTTGTCGAACGCGGCGAAGCCCGCAAAGCGGCCAAGGCGCACTCTCTTCAAAAGCCACTGGAGGCGCAACAATGAGTCTGAAAGTCTTCCTGCCGAGTCTGCTGGTGCTGGCCCTGAGCGCCTGCGCCGTCGGCCCCGACTACAAGACCCCGGCGACGGAGGCGGCCAACATCACGACCGCCACCGACGGCGCAAACGGTCAGAAGAACTTTGACCGTTCGAAGTTCGAAGGCATCTGGTGGCAGCAGTTCGACGATCCGACCCTCAACCAGTTGGTGACGCAATCGCTGCAAGGCAACCGTGAACTGCGCGTGGCGTTTGCCCGCTGGAAAGCCGCACGGGCGATCCGCGATGACGCCAGCAATGACATCATGCCGACCATCACCAGCCGCGCCAGCAGTGATCTGGCCAAGGGGCAAATCCCCGGCCAGACCACCAATCGGGTCAGCAGTGAACGCTATGACCTGGGCCTGGACATGGCCTGGGAGCTGGACCTGTTCGGGCGCATCCAGCGCAATCTGGAAGCCAGCGATGCCGATCAGCAGGCCGCCGAAGCCGATCTGTACCAACTGCAAGTCACCATGATTGCCGAACTGGTGGACGCCTACGGTCAACTGCGTGGCGCACAACTGCGCGAAAAAATCGCGGTGGCCAACCTGGACAACCAGCAGGAGTCACGCAAGATCACCATCAGCCTGCGTGATGCCGGCGTTGGCGATCAGCTCGATGTCGAACGTGCCGATGCGCGTCTGGCCTCGGTCGAAGCCAGCGTGCCGCAACTGCAAGCCGAGCAGGTTCGGCAGAAAAACCGCATCGCCACCCTGCTGGGTGAGCGTCCGGACAAACTGACCGTCGACCTGAGTCCAAAAGACTTGCCGGCAATTGCCAAGGCCTTGCCAATCGGCAACCCGGGCGAACTGCTGCAACGTCGTCCGGACATTCTCAGTGCTGAACGCCAACTCGCTTCAGCCACAGCGCGAATTGGCGTGGCGAAAGCGGATCTGTTCCCACGGGTCAGCCTCAGCGGCTTCCTCGGCTGGACGGCCGGGCGTGGTTCGCAGATCGGTTCCTCGGCGGCCAATGCCTGGGCACTCGGCCCGAGCATCACCTGGGCAGCATTCGATCTCGGCAGCGTGCGAGCGCGTTTGCGCGGTGCCGATGCGGATGCCGAGGGCGCGCTGGCGACCTACGAGCAACAAGTGCTGCTGGCACTGGAAGAGTCGGAAAACGCCTTCAGCGACTACGGCAAACGTCAGCAACGCCTGATCTCGCTGATCCGCCAGAGTGAATCGAGCCGCAACGCAGCCGACTTGGCAGAGATTCGCTATCGCGAAGGCACCACAGATTTCCTGGTGCTACTCGACGCCCAGCGTGAACGGCTGAATGCCGAAGACAGCCAGGCCCAGGCCGAAGTGGATCTGTATCGCGGGATTGTCGCGATCTACAAAGCTCTCGGCGGTGGCTGGCAGCCGGAGACGGTCGCCAGCAAGTAACCATTGATTGTTAAAGAGCTCCTTTGGTTGGCCGCAACCAACCAATTTTTTGCCCCGCGTATCATTCGGTCGCGGGGCTTTTTTATGCCCGCAATTGCAGGAGAGGCCAAAGTGGCTCCGCCATTTGAAATGCGTTCCGCAGCTCCTAGAGGGGATTGCGTCACGATTCCCATGCTCGGGTTTGACTCACGGCCCGAGCTGACCGAAGCTTGCCGCTCTGCTCAAGTACGTCTGTTTTCGGAAACCCGCATGCCTCAGTCTCGCCGCTATCTGCTTATCTGCCTTGGGCTCGTGCTTATTGTCGTCGTGGCGTGGCTAGCCCTGCGCAGCACCACGCCGGTGATTCCGGACGCGATCAAGCACGGCTACAGCGAAGCGCTGGGCGCTGCCCGAACCGGTGAACCGGGGGCGGCGCGTCGGCTGTATCAGCAATTGGGCCGGCCGGATCTGTCGGTCAAGCGCCGCGTCTGGCTACACGGCGAACTGCCCAATTACCCGAGCCCACAGGCGCTGAAACTGGCCGACGCGGACCTGCAGCACGAAGCACCCGAGGTGCGGGTGGCAGCGATCAAAAGTGTGATTGGACTCGTGCCAGGTGGGCAACGCAGTCTGTTGCTCGGGCCGATGCTTGATGATGAGGAACCGACTGTTCGGTTTGCCGCGATCAACGCCCTGCTCGGCCTGACCCCGGATGAACTCGGGCTGTATTTTGCGCCGTTGCAGCAGGCCATCGACGGCTGGGAGCAAGCACTCAAGGATCAACCGCCGAGCGCCGCCTCTTATGCGCAACTGGCGCGTCTGCATCTGCATAACGCAGAGCTCAAAGAGGCACAGCATGCATTGGAGAATGCGCTGCGCCTGGACCCCGGCAACCTGCCGGCGCTGGTGATGCAGATCGATGTGCTCGACCGCCAGGGGCAGGCCGACGCCGCGCGACAGTTGCTCGCGCAAAAGCTTCAAGCCCAGCCTGACTCCGCCTATCTGCAACATGCCCTGGGGCTGTGGTTGCTGCACCATGGTCAGCGCGAATACGCCCTGCTCGGTCTGTCCAAAGCGGTTGAGCTGGAGCCGGACAACAAAGATTACCGCTACGACCTCGCCACCACTCTTCACAGCGCAGAAGAACTGGAAGCGGCGCAAAAGCAACTGCAGGAAATCGTCCAGCGCCATCCGGCCGATCGCAAGGCGCGGGTGCTGCTGATCAACTACTGGAAAGAAAGCGGGCAATTGCAGAATGTGCAGATACTGCTCGCCCAGCTTGAACAGTTGAACCCCGACGATCCGGCAATACAGCAAGGCCTCTGAGATTGTCCTGTGGTGAGGGGACAAATCCGCTCGCCACAGCAAATTTCCAGCCTTCCTGAAAGAAAAAGCGGAACTGCCATCACGGCTACAGGTCAAGTAAACAGGCAGTCCACCCTAGACGGCTGCCTCGCTTCCCCTAGTCATGAGAGGGTATTTTTTGTCTACATCTAACGAGTTGATCAGTGAAAAAGCCGCCACCGGAGTCGAAGGCCTGGATGACATCCTCGCCGGTGGCTTGTCTCGCGGTCATGTATTTTTGCTGGAGGGTGAGCCCGGCACCGGCAAAACCACGGTCGCTTTGCATTTTCTGATGGCTGGCGCGAAAGCCGGTGAACGCTCGTTGTACATCACGCTCTCGGAAACCGAGCGTGAATTGCGCCAAGGTGCGCTGTCCCACGGCTGGGACCTGGATGAAAACATCAACATCTTCGAGCTGACGCCCCCGGAAAGCCTGCTTAATGCAGAGCACCAGCAGAGTTTGCTGTACTCCTCAGATCTGGAATTGGGCGAAGCCACCAAGCAGATATTCGAAGCGGTCGAACGCTTCAAACCGACCCGCGTAGTACTCGACAGCCTGTCTGAGATCCGTCTGCTCGCACAAAGCTCCTTGCGCTACCGCCGACAGATTCTGGCAATCAAGCACTACTTCGTGCGTTACAACGCGACGGTTCTGCTGCTCGACGACTTGACCACCGAGTCTCTCGACAAAACCGTCCACAGCGTTGCCCACGGTGTGATTCGCCTGGAAGAAATCACCCCCAACTATGGCGCCGAGCGTCGCCGAGTACGGATAGTGAAGTACCGTGGCCAAAAGTACCGCGGCGGTTATCACGACTTCACCATCATGGGCGATGGCGTTCATGTGTTCCCACGACTGGTCGCAGCCGAACATCGCGGCGACTACCCGCGACTGCAATTGACCAGCGGTATCAAAGAGCTGGACGCGCTGCTCGGTGGCGGCATCGAGACGGGATCAAGCACATTGATTCTGGGCCCGGCGGGTACGGGCAAATCGCTGATCTCGATGATCTTCGCCGCCGCTGCTGTGGCACGCGGGGAAAAAGCGGCGTTGTTCATCTTTGACGAAGAGCTGGAACTGCTTT
The DNA here is from genome assembly GCF_017973755.1 of Pseudomonas sp. P42. NCBI lineage: Bacteria > Pseudomonadati > Pseudomonadota > Gammaproteobacteria > Pseudomonadales > Pseudomonadaceae > Pseudomonas > Pseudomonas sp. P42. The sequence goes on from NZ_JACOPU010000006.1 coordinate 514,508, forward strand.
TCGAGCGGATGAAGAACATCGGTATCGATCTCAAGGCCCTGCGCGCCACCGGCAACCTGCTGATCGAACAAGTGGATGCCGCCGAGCTGTCTCCGGGTGAGTTCTCCCATCGCGTACGTCGGTGCGTTGACGAAGGCCAGATCAAAACCGTGGTGATCGACAGCATCAACGGCTATCAGGCAGCCATGCCTGAAGAAAAGGCCTTGGTGCTGCACATGCACGAATTGCTGCTGTATCTGAACCGCAAAGGGGCGGCGACATTTATGACAGTCGCCCAGCATGGTCTGGTCGGCGACATGCAGGCACCCGTCGACATTACCTATCTGGCTGACACGGTGATTCTGTTGCGCTACTTCGAAGCCATCGGCAAGGTGCGCCGCGCCATTTCCATCATCAAGAAGCGCACCGGCAGCCACGAATCGACGATTCGCGAATACCTTATTTCGTCGAATGGCATGATCATTGGCGAACCGCTGGAAGCCTTTCAGGGCGTACTGCGTGGCGTCCCGACTTACCTCGGTGAGAAAAAACCGCTGTTGCAGGAACGCTTATGACTGGCTCAGTGCCGCTCGCCGAACGGGCGCTGATTTTGGCGCCCATGGGTCGCGACAGCCAAATTGCGCTGATGATCCTCAACGAGGCCGGGTATCACGGCCTGATCACACCGAATCTCGCCGAACTGTGTGCGCAACTGGAAATCGGTGCCGGACTGGTGCTGATCGCTGCCGAAGCGTTGCGCGGCCCGGAACTGGAAACGCTGTTTGTGTATCTGGAAGAGCAGCCAGCATGGTCGGATTTACCGACCATTTTGCTCACTCATCACGGCGGACAGGAACAGGGCCCCTCCTCTCGACTCAGCGATCAGTTAGGCAACGTAACGTTCCTTGAACGGCCGTTCCATCCAGCCACTCTGATCAGCCTGGTGTCTGCCGCCCTTCGCGGTCGGCGACGACAGTACGAAGCCCGCGACCGTCTGATCGATCTGAGTGAAAGCGAACGACGCCTGCAATCGACACTGGAAACCCTCGAACAGCAAGTCGAAGAACGCACCGCGCAACTGCGGCACAACGAAGAAGCATTGCGTCAGTCGCAAAAAATGGAAGCAGTCGGTCAGCTCACCGGTGGTATCGCTCACGACTTCAACAACATGCTCACCGGCGTTATCGGCAGCCTTGAATTGATTCGTCGGCGTCTGGCCCGAGGGCGCACAGAAGACCTCGACAGCTTGATCGACCTGGGCGTGACCTCGGCCAACCGGGCTGCCAGCCTGACTCATCGCCTGCTGGCCTTTTCCCGTCGGCAATCGCTCGACTCCAAAGCCGTGCAGATGAATAGTCTGGTGCTGTCGATGGGCGAGCTGCTACAGCGCAGTCTCAATGAAAGCATTCAACTGGAAATGCGGCTGGACGAAAAACTCTGGATAGCCGAGGCGGACCCCAATCAACTGGAAAGCGCCCTGCTCAACCTGGTCATCAATGCCCGCGACGCCATGCCCGAAGGTGGCAAACTGGTGGTCGAGACCAGCAATCAGGTCCTGCATCGTGAGTTCACCGTGGCTTACCCCAATCTTGAGCCCGGCGATTATGTGATGTTAAGCGTCACCGACAACGGCAGCGGCATGCCACAAAGTGTGATCAGTCGCGCGTTCGATCCATTTTTCACCACCAAGCCGATCGGCCAAGGCACAGGCTTGGGTCTGTCGATGATTTACGGCTTCAGCAAGCAGTCGCGCGGCCATGTGTCGATCGACAGCGAAGTCGATCAGGGCACGACCGTCAGACTTTACCTGCCGCGTTACCGTGGCGAAGAACTTGAGCAACCCGCGTCCGACATCCAGCAATCGCCGAATGCAATAGATGGCGAAACCGTGCTGATTGTCGAAGACGACCCGGCCGTACGCGTGCTGGTCAGCGCGGTGCTCAGTGAGTTGGGGTATGCGTTTCTGGAAGCTGGAGATGCCGACGGCGCAATGCCGATTCTCAACTCGACGCAGCGCATCGATCTGTTGATCAGCGACGTCGGTTTGCCGGGGATGAATGGTCGTCAGTTGGCTGAGATTGGCCGGCAATACCGGCCGGAGCTCAAGATTCTGTTCATCACCGGATACGCCGAGCATGCGGCGGTGCGCGGTGGTTTCCTGGATTCGGGAATGCAGATGATCACCAAGCCGTTCACCTTTGATCTGTTGACCGCCAAGGTGCGAGAGATGATCAAAAGCTGAAGCCTCAAAAAAGCGGTAAGGGCTGCCGAAGACTGCGATCTTTTGATCTTGAAACAAAGTCAAAAGATCGCAGCCTGCGGCAGCTCTTAAATGAGGGCTATCGCGATCAGGCCAGCATTTCCTGAATCTTTTCCTGCAACACGTCCAGATCAAACGGCTTTTCCAGAATCGGCGCCTTGAGCGTGATCGGGCTACCGGTCTCGCGGATTTCCTGCGGATAACCGCTGATGAAAATCACCTTGAGATCGGGTCGCAGTTTCACGGCGGGCTCGGCGATCTGCACGCCGGAGATGCCGCCGGGTAAACGGAAGTCGGTGATCAACATGTCCAGATGTGGCTTGCTTGCGAGGATTTCGAACGCCTGCTCGCCGTTTTCGGCCTGCAAGACACGATAGCCCTGCCCCGACAGATAATCCGTCAAAACCATCAAGATAACCGGTTCGTCCTCGACGACGAGTACTACATCTTGTGCATCTACGCTCATGGGAAGCCTATGTTCGGTCAATAGCTGCTGATACGACCGTGCGGTCACTCAGAGGTTGCGTCGGATTTGCCGTTTTCCTCGATCGGCAGACAAACGCGAAACAGGGCGCCCTCGTTGATTTGACTCTCGACGACGATGGAACCGCCATGGGCGGCGACGATCTGCTCGGAAATGAACAGACCCAACCCGAGACCGGCCACTACCGTCTTGGCGGAAACCCGTTCGAACTGTTGAAAAATACGTTTCTGATTCTCAGAGCTGATGCCGATCCCGTGGTCCTGAACCTCAACCCGAGCTTCGTTGCCCTGGCGATAGACGCGCACCTGAATCGGGCTCCTGCCACCGTAACGCAAGGCGTTGGTCAGCAGATTGGAAATCACCTGCTCGATGCGGAACTCATCCCAGCAACCTTTTACCGGCACGTCAGCCTCGAAGGTGACGGTGGTTTCCGCCGCTTCGATTTGCGCAGCAAAATTTTGCAGCAGATTGCTCACCAACTGCACAAGGTCAAAGGAATTCGGCCGGATCGACAGTTTGCCGGTACGGATCCGCGAAACGTCGAGCATGTCCTCGATCAAACGGATCAGGCTTTTGATCTGCCGCTCATCGCGATCGACCATGGCGTGCATCTTGTCGAGGGTGAACGCCGCAGCGTTGTCCCGCGCCAGGTGCATCTTGCGCAATTGGGTTTCGAGTATCAGGCCATTGAGTGGTGTACGCACTTCGTGGGCGACGATTGACATGAAGTCATCGCGCATCCGCACAGCTTGCTCGAGCTCCGACTGGGTGCTCTGTAATTGCTGCAGCAGCGCTTCCTGCTCCCGCCGGGCCTGTTCCAGCGCTTCGACCTGTTGCTTCATGGCCTTGCTCTGGCGATACAGATCGACGAATACGTTGACCTTGCTTTTCACCGCGTGGATGTCCAGCGGCTTGTGCAGGAAGTCCACCGCGCCGCTCTCGTAGCCCTTGAACGCATAGTTCAGTTCGCGGCCGGCGGCGCTGACGAAAACGATCGGAATGTTCTTGGTTTTCTCGGTGCCACGCATCAGCTCGGCCAGTTCGAAGCCGTTCATGCCGGGCATCTGCACGTCGAGAATGGCCATGGCAAACTCGTGTTGCAGCAGCAGCGACAACGCTTCGTCAGCCGACAACGCCTTATAGACGGTGCGGTCTTCGCGTTTGATCAGCGCTTCGAGAGCCAGCAGGTTCTCGGGCAGATCGTCGACGATCAGCAGTTTTGCCTGAATATTACTCAGCATGCGATTTGTTCCAGCTCGACTAGCAGACGGCCGATGCCGTGAATGGGTAAGACATGATCCGGCTGCTGAATTTTCAGCGCTGCCAGAGGCATGGTGGCGACCTGAGCGTCGCTGGGCTCCTGCACAATGGTCAGCCCGCCGCAGCGTTTGACCTGCGCCAGCCCGCGCGCGCCATCCTGATTGGCGCCGGTCAGCAACACAGCGGCCAATTTGGGTCCGTAGACATCGGCAGCAGACTCGAACAGATAGTCAATTGATGGCCGCGAATGATGAAGGCGATCCTCAAGGCTCAAGGACAAACTGCGATCCTGCTCCACCGACAGGTGATAACCGGGCGTGGCGAAATACACCGTGCCGGCCTGAATATCCTGCTTGTCCGTGGCCTCTTCGACCGGCAGCAGCAGACGTCGGGCGAACACCTCAGCCAACTGGCTGCGACGCTCCTCCGGCAAGTGCAGCACGATGATGATCGGCAGCACGAAACCCTGGCGCAACGGGCCAAGCAGTTTCATCAATGCCTCGACGCCACCAGCGGAAGCACCGACCACAATAGCCTCGATTCGAGGCAAATCCGCAGTGTCGTTCATTTTTTGCGGTAGATCCGTTCTTGCTTTACCAGCGGCTCGAACTGGTTCGCATAGCTGGAAAAATCCAGCGTCTCCTTGCTGCCCAGTACAAGAAAACCGCGATGACAAAGCGATTCATGGAACAGCCCGAACGCTCTGTCCTGAAGCTTCTTGTTGAAGTAGATCAGCACATTGCGGCAAGAAATCAATTGAGTTTCGGAGAACACACTGTCAGTGGCCAGGCTGTGATCGGCGAACGTCACGTTTTCGCACAGGCTCTTGTCGAAAATCGCGTAACCATAAGCCGCCGTGTAGTAATCGGCAAATGAACACTGGCCACCGGCCTGCTGATAATTGGCGGTGTAGGCCCGGACATTTTCCATCGAGAAAATACCCTGCTTGGCCTTGTCCAGCGAACGCGGGTTGATGTCGGTCGCGTAGATGATCGTGCGATCGAGCAGGCCCTCTTCGCGCAGCAGAATCGCCATCGAATAGACCTCTTCTCCGGTGCTGCACCCGGCAATCCAGATCTTGATCGATGGATAGGTGCGCAGCAGCGGCACCACCTCATTGCGAATGGCGAGGAAGTGCGACGGATCACGAAACATCTCGCTGACCGGAATCGTCAGCAATTGCAGCAACTGCATGAACGCTGTCGGGTCATGCAGGACTTTCTCCTGTAACGCAGAGATCGTCGCGCACTCGAACTGGCTCAATGCGTGCTGCACCCGACGCTTGATCGAAGCGCCGGAGTAATCGCGAAAATCGTAGCTGTACTTGAGGTAGATCGCCTCAATCAACAGCCGCAATTCGATTTCACTGTTTCGCTCTAATGAGTGATTGCCGTCCACTAAATGCGTTCCATCTTCGGTAACCACACACGAATCAGCGAGAACAGGCGATCCAGGTCGATAGGCTTGGCCAAATAATCGTTGGCGCCCGCTTGCAGGCAGCGCTCCTGATCGTCCTTCATGGCCTTGGCCGTCACCGCAATAATGGGCAGTTTGCGCCAGCGTGGATCCTTGCGGATCTCAATGGTGGCTTCGAAACCATCCATTTCCGGCATCATCACGTCCATCAGCACCAGATCGATGTCCTCGACTTCATTGAGTTTTTCAATCGCCTCACGACCGTTCCGGCCGATCACCACGACTGCGCCTTTGGTCTCCAGCGCGCTGGTCAGGGCGAAGATGTTGCGTACATCGTCGTCCACCAGCAGCACTTTGCGACCCTCGAAGACCTTGTCGCGGCTGCGCGCGGTCTTGAGCATCTTCTGCCGTTCATGGGACAACTGTGATTCGACTTTGTGCAGAAAGAGTGTGACCTCATCGAGCAAGCGTTCAGGTGAACGCGCGCCTTTGATGATGATCGAGCGCGAATACTTGCGCAGCTCCGCCTCTTCATCGCGGGTCAGGTTGCGCCCGGTGTAGACAATCACCGGAGGGAACGAACAGATGTCTTCGGTGGACATGCGCTTGAGCAGCTCGTTGCCGAGCATGTCCGGCAGCTTCAGGTCGATAACCATGCAGTCAAAGATCGTCGTGCGCAGCAGATCCAGAGCCTCTTGAGCAAGGCCCACGGCGGTGATTTCGATGTCTTCATCGCCAATCAGCCGCGCAATGCTTTCGCGCTGCAGATCATCGTCCTCGACCAGCAGCACACGTTTTACCTTTTGCGTCAGTTTGGCTTCGAGACGGGCAAACACGTCCTTGAGCTCTTCGCGGGTGGTCGGCTTGACCGCGTAACCGATGGCGCCCATGTGCATGGCCGCTTCGACGCGATCCTCGACCGAGATCACGTGGACCGGGATGTGACGGGTTTCGGCGCGCTCTTTCAAACGCTGCAGCACGGTCAGACCGGAGTGGTCTGGCAGGCGCATATCGAGCAGGATCGCATCCGGCAAGAAATCCCGCGCCAGATCGTAGCCTTCGTCCGCCCCATGGGCGACCAGGCACTGATAACCCAGCTCATGCGCCAGGTCGTAAAGGATGTGAGCGAAATTCGGCTCGTCTTCGACCACCAGAATGCAGCGGGTGGCAAACGGCCCCTTGTCACGATCATCGGCAAAGCGCGGGATGTTGACCGGTGCCAGCGATTTAACAGGCGCCACTGGCACCGCTGGTGCGGCAACGTGCGTCACTGCCGCGGGCGGAGTAAAGCTCAGCGGCGCGAACGGCGTATCGCCCGGCTCGCTGTACTGCAACGGCAATACCAGGGTGAACACACTGCCCTGCCCCGGCGTGCTGCTGACACTGATAGAACCGCCGAGCAACATTGCCAGGTCCCGGGAAATCGACAACCCCAGCCCGGTGCCGCCGTACTTGCGATTAGTGGTGCCATCGGCCTGACGGAAGGCTTCGAAGATGCTTTCCTGCTGATCCGTGGCAATGCCGATCCCCGAATCCTGAACGATGAAGGCAATGCGCTCATGGGGCTGACTGGCAATCGTCAGACTGACCGCGCCTTGCTCGGTGAACTTGATGGCGTTGGACAGCAGGTTTTTGATCACTTGTTCCAGACGCTGGCGGTCAGTGAACATCATTGTCGGGGCGCCGGGTTGCACTTCGACACGGAACGCCAGCTTCTTATCCGCCGCGATCGGTTCAAAGACACCCCGCAAACCGTCCGCCAGCCGCGCGACGTGGGTGTTTTCCGGCAGGACTTCCAGCTTGCCCGCCTCGACCTTGGAGATGTCGAGGATGTCGTTGATCAAGTTGAGCAGATCGTTGCCGGCGGAATAGATCGACTCGGCAAACTTGACCTGCTCGGGACTGAGGTTGTCCTGCGGGTTTTCCGCGAGCAACTTGGCGAGGATCAGCGAACTGTTCAGCGGCGTGCGCAGTTCGTGAGACATGTTGGCGAGGAACTCGGACTTGTACTTGCTCGAACGCTGCAACTCTTCGGCGCGCTCTTCGAGTTGCACCTGAGCTTGATTCAGCTCGGTGTTTTTCAAGTCCATGGCGTCGCGTTGCTCTGCAAGTGTCTGGGCCTGTTCAGCCAGTTGCTCGTTGGTCTGCTCAAGTTCCACTTGCTGGGTTTCCAGATGCGCTTGGGACTCCTTGAGAATCCGCGACTGCTCTTCCAGTTCTTCGTTGGCGGTTTTCAGCTCTTCTTGCTGCACCTGCAACTCTTCGTTGAGTTGCTGGGTTTCGGCCAACACTTCCTGCAGGCGCTGGCGATAACGGGCCGCCTCGATAGAAGTGCCGATATTGCTGGCGATCAGCTCCAGCAACTCGATGTCGCGGTCATTGAGCGGACGCAGGAAACCCAGCTCGATCACGCCGTTGACCCGATCGTCGTCGCTGGTCGGCACCACCAGCACACTGTGCGGCAGACCTTCGCCAAGACCGGAACTGACCTTGAAATAATCGAATGGCACCGAATCCAGCCGAACCAGACGCGCCTGCTGCACCACTTGGCCGACAATGCCTTCAGCACTGTGAATCGCCTGCCCGTGTTCTTCCTGTTCCCGCGAGAAGCCATAGGTGGCGACCCGCTTCAGGTCACCGTGCTCTTCGCGTACATAAAGAGCAGCCACCGCGCTGCCGAGATATTGGGCGCAGAACTGCAGAATGTTGCGTCCCAACAGATTCAGTGTCAGCTGCCCCAGCACTTGCTCGGCCAGTTCGGTCTGGCCGTTGCGCAGCCAGGCCTGGCGCTCCAGGCGTTCGGCGCTGGCTTGCTGCGCGGCCAATGTGGCGCCGTAGTTTTGCGAGAGATTGACCAGATCGCGCCGACCAATGTAGGCCAGCAACCCGCTGATACCCGCGACAAACAGCAGATAAAGGGTGATGCTCCAGATCGTAGTGCGGCGCACCTCTTCGTTGCGCGAGGCGCGCAACTGCTGCTCCATGTCGATCACATCTTCGAACTGTTTGCGAATCTCGTCCGTCAGGCGCTTGCCGCGTCCGGCCTTTACCGCGCCACGGTAATCACCGCTGCTGCGCTGTAAATCGATCATCGATTGCGCGTAGGTCGCCCATTCGGTCTGCAACGCTTGCAGACGGCGCAAACGATCGGTTTGCACCGGATTGTCGGCTGTCAGCTCAAGCAACGTATTGAGCGCCACGGCGATTCGCGGCCTGGCTGTTTCGTATGGGTCGAGGAAGTGCTCATCGCCGCTTAACAGGTAACCGCGCATGCCGGTTTCCAGATCCACGGTCAGTTTCACCGCTTCGTTGGCGTTATTGATCACGCGGTCAGTGTGTTCAACCCACTGGATGACCGATAGCAGGTAAGTGATCAGCGACACGAAGAACACCGCACTGAGCAGACCGACGCCCAACGGCAGACCGACGTTGCGACTCAGGAGTTTGCGAAAGCGTTGTTCATCAACCGAAGACGGAGAGGACATGGGGCAGCCTTGTCGAACTGTTGAAAACCCGAGAGTTTGCCCCAAAACACCGGCGTGGATCCATTTTTCTGACGACTTTGGCAGTAAATTCCTACATTTGCCTGCGCCTGGGTGCGTGCCAACAGTTATCCTTGCACGCCTCGCAGCTGCTAATCTTTTTTGTATCAAAACGGGAACTTGTGGCTATGCGCCACTTACTCATGCAAGAGCCCGGTATTTTTGATCCACCGACGCGCCCCAACCCTACCCTTGAGAGCTTAATTATGTCCGCCACCCTTTCCACCATCCTTGTAGTCGAAGACGATGCCATCGTGCGCATGCTGATCGTCGATGTCCTCGAGGAACTGGACTACAAAGTGTTGGAGGCTGACGGTAGCGAACAGGCGCTGGAGATTCTGGTGGCTACGGCCAGGCACATTGATCTGATGATGACGGATGTCGGTTTGCCCGGTATGGATGGCCGCGAACTGGCCCTGGAAGCGCGTAAAATGCGTCCCGAATTGCCAATCCTGTTTGCCAGTGGTTACGCCGAAAGTATCGATGTGCCAGATGGCATGCACGTTATCGGCAAACCCTTTTCGATTGACGAACTACGCGACAAGGTGAAGGGCATTCTGGTAACTCAGAACACTTGATCATGTAGTCCTTGGTACGACCAGATTCCCGGAAGCGCCGTACACTCTGCGCCTCGACGCCCCTCCCAACGGATATCGACAAACCGGACACTGTCCGGTTTGTGTTTTAATTCGCGCTGTTTTTTCCCCACCGTATGTTTAGGAATTCGCGTTATGAGTCAGCCTGCAACCAAAGTTCTCGTCGTTGGTTATGTCTGGCCCGAACCCCGTTCCTCCGCTGCCAGCGGGCACGTAATGCAGATTCTCGAGACGTTCCTGGCCCAAGGCTGGGACATCACCTTCAGCAGCCCGGCGGGGCCCGGTGAGCACAAGGCCGATTTGTCTGCACTGGGGATCCGCGAAGTGCCGATCGAACTCAATAACAGCAGCTTCGATACCTTCATCAGAGACCTGGCGCCCGACATTGTGTTGTTCGACCAGTTCATGATGGAAGAACAGTTCGGCTGGCGGGTTGAAAAGCATTGTCCAGACGCCCTGCGTGTTCTGGAAACATCCGACCTGCAAAGTTTGCGACATGCCCGCCATCAACGTCAGAAGGATCGTTTGAAAATCAACGACGATCAGGATGACTTCAGCGATTTGTTCGCTCCGGCATTGCGCGAAGAGTTTGAGTTGATGGCCGATACCGACCTGGCCAAGCGTGAAATCGCTGCGCTGTATCGCTGTGACTTGAACTTGATGATTTCCGAGGTCGAGATAGATCTGCTGATGTCACAGTTCGGGCTGCCGCGACAACTATTGCACTGGTGCCCGTTGATGATCGAGTCGCCGACAGCAGCATTTCGCCCGTTCGAGGAACGCGCGCATTTTCTGAGCATCGGTAATTTTCGCCACGCGCCCAACTGGGATGCCGTGCTTTGGATGAAGACCACGATCTGGCCGCTGATCCGCCAGCAACTGCCGCAGGCGCAACTGCATATCTATGGTGCGTACACCCCGCCCAAAGCCACGGCGCTGCATAATGCGGCGCAAGGGTTCCACATCATGAACTGGGCTGAAGATGCTTTGCAGGTTATGTCGGCAGCGCGGGTCTGTCTGGCCCCCCTGCGTTTCGGTGCCGGCATCAAGGGCAAACTGGTTGACGCCATGCTCTGCGGAACACCTAGCGTGACCACGCCTATCGGCGCCGAAGGCATGCACGGGGATCTCCCTTGGCCCGGCGCGGTCACACAAACGGCAAGCGACTTCGCGAACAATGCCGTTCAACTTCATACCGATGAGGTACGCTGGCAAGCGAACCAACTTGCAGGGACAGTATTGCTCAATGAGCGTTACCCTATTTCAGTTCATGGCCCGGCATTGATAAAAAAACTGATCCATTACCAACTAAACCTGAAACAACTCAGGGCCAGTAACTTTATCGGAAACATGCTACGCCACCACTCCCACAAAAGCACTCAGTACATGGCACAGTGGATTGAGGCAAAGAATCGTAACATTGCGCCAGACAGCGACACTTAAGATCCGACAACACACAACTCGAACAACATCATCATTAGTCAAATCTCTGTCATTCGTTATATACATCCTGCCCAGCCAACTTAAACAACTTACCAAGCCAGCAGGATGTAAACATGACACCGATTAGTTTTAAATACTTCCCCGCTCACGAATGGATGAGAGCGACCCCTGAATGCGACAATCTATCGCTTAAAGAAATGACATTGCCCGGTACGCACAATGCGGGCTGCGACCTGGAGGCCTCTTACTCCAGTGTATTCAAGCGTAATTGGTTCGCGTGTCAGGACGTGCCCTTCTACAGCCAGCTTAATCGCGGCGCCCGGGCGCTTGATGTACGCCTGGTCTATAACGCCAAAGCGAGCGGACTTGAGAAATTTCGTTTCGTACATAACGGAGCCCGGTCTTCGCGCACATTGGCTGATCTTATTCGCGACATTAAAGCTTTTCTCGAACGAAGCTTTAACGAGTTCATCATTCTGGACTTTCACAAACTCGAACATGGGGACGAAAGGTTCGACTTCGGCTACTTCAGCGACATGATGAAGGAGCACCTTGGAGAACACATTATACCGACAGAAAACATGAACCTGACGCTCGGAGAATTAAAGGCAGTCAGCCGGCCTCAGCGAGTCCTGGTCACCGCGCCTTATAACAGCAGTCTTGATAGAAAAATCTTCGCATCTGAAACCCCGCATCGATGGGCCGGCAGCGACGTTTCAAAGATTTTTGAAGATACTTTCTCTCACTCGCGTTTAAAACTTTATATCGCTGAAGTTCTAGCCAATCCTCCCGGGCAACGGGCGCCGTGGTCGCTGTCGGCTGCCGTCTATGACGCGGGTGGCCCAGTCAGAATGCTGAAAGACCTCGACGAATGGTTCGACCCGGAAAAAAGTGATTGGGCAGAAAAATGCAGCATCATCAACTTCGACTTTATTAAAAACTCCAAGATCGTCTATTTCTGTTATCTGGCAAATCTCAAGAAGGCGGGCAAAAAGGCTCTCCAGGGTTGATCAGCCAGCCTATTGAGGTATCGAGCTGGCACCCTGCGCCCTGAAAGAGGCATGATCGCCAGGCGATAACAAAAAAAGCGCCCAGCCATGACCCGCACCGCACGCGTGACCGACCCCTCTTACGAGTTGATGGATGACCACAACGGGCTGTCCATCATCTACCGCCAGCATGGTTTTCCCTGCCCGTTGGTGCGTTGGCATTTTCACAAGGAATACGAGCTGCACCTGATCGTTGCCAGTTCGGGCAAGGTGTTCATCGGCGACTACATCGGCAACTTCTATCCAGAATCGCTATTTCTCACCGGGCCCAATCTGCCGCACAACTGGATCAGCCAGGTGGCCGAAGACGAAATCGTCGAAAAGCGCGACATGCTGGTCAATTTCACTGATGAGTTGTTCGAGAGCGGCCACCAGGTGTTCGCCGAATTGAAGACGCTGGCGCCATTATTGGAGCGTGCTCAGTACGGCATTGAGTTCCGCTGCAAACGCACGATTCGCCAGGCCATGACGTTGATGCAAAGAATCGCCGACAGCAGCGGCATCACTCGGCTTGGGCACTTTTTCATCCTCATGGAGTTGCTCGCGGCCAGCGATGATTTCCAGTTATTGTCTGGCGCCACAACGCCGCAACTGGCGGACGAGCACAATATCGATCGCACCAACCGCGCGGTCGATTACATCTTCAGCCACTACGCCCGGGACATTTCGCTCGAAGAAGTCGCCGAGCATCTGGGCATGACACCGACCTACTTCAGCCGCGTATTCAAACAGGCGACCGGGCGCACCTTCATCGAGTTCGTTAATCGCTTGCGTATCAGCAAATCCTGCGAGCTGTTGGCTGATGGTGATAAACCGGTGACAGATGTGTGCTTCGAGTCGGGATTCAACAATATTTCTAACTTCAATCGGCGCTTTCAGCAGCTCAAGGGCATGACGCCTTCGCATTATCGACGCCTGGCGGTGCAGCGCCTGACCGAGCAAAACCACAGCTGAAAGCAGGATCAAAAGATGGCAGCCTTCGGCAGCTCCTACACCGGTCTTCTGTAGGAGCTGCCGAAGGCTGCCGTCTTTTGACCTTGGCTATAAATCTCTGAAAACCTGTACATATCCGATGTCCTCCCCCCGCTGCAATCCCCTTCCCTGCGTTTACCCCGTCAAAGTCCAGTACAAAAAAGTATCAGTCTAAGTGCGATGGATGATTTGTCAGTCCTGCGATTGAACGCTGTAATCAGCACACATTCTTCCTGCATTCGGAAGACACAAAAACAATAACCGTCCTTCTGCCTCCCCCGGGGTGCAGAAAAAGGAGTGCACGATGCAACCCACTGCAAAAGCTCTGCTTGCCCTCACCTGCATGACCCTCAGCAGCGTCAGCCTTGGCGCCCAGACCCTGACCATCGCCACCGTCAACAACAGCGACATGATCCGCATGCAGAAGCTCTCGAAAACTTTCGAGGCCGAGCACCCGGACATCAAGCTCAATTGGGTCGTGCTGGAAGAAAACGTCCTGCGCCAGCGCCTGACCACCGACATCGCCACTCAAGGCGGGCAATTCGACGTGTTGACCATCGGCATGTACGAAGCTGCACTGTGGGGCGCCAAGGGTTGGCTTGAACCGATGAAAGACCTGCCGGCCAGTTACGCCCTCGACGATGTGTTCCCTTCGGTGCGCGAAGGTCTGTCGGTCAAGGGTTCGCTGTATGCCCTGCCGTTCTACGCCGAAAGCTCGATCACCTATTACCGCACCGACCTGTTCAAGGAGGCCGGCCTGACCATGCCAGAGCGGCCGACCTGGGAGCAGATCGCTGGTTTCGCGGAAAAACTCACCGACAAAGATAAAGAGCAATACGGTATCTGCCTGCGCGGCAAGGCCGGCTGGGGCGAGAACATGGCGTTGATCAGCACCGTCGCCAATGCCTACGGCGCACGCTGGTTCGATGAGCAATGGAAGCCGGAATTCACGGGGCCCGAGTGGAAAAACGCGCTGAATTTCTACGTCGACACCATGAAGAAATCCGGCCCGCCGGGCGCCTCCAGCAACGGTTTCAACGAAAATCTTGCGCTGTTCAACAGCGGCAAATGCGCGATCTGGGTCGATGCAAGCGTCGCCGGCTCGTTCGTCACCGACAAGACCCAGAGCAAGGTTAGCGACCACGTCGGCTTCACCTTCGCACCGCATCAAGTCACCGACAAAGGTTCGGCATGGCTGTATTCGTGGGCGCTGGCGATTCCGACCAGCTCCAAGGCCAAGGATGCCGCGAAAACCTTCAGCGCCTGGGCCACGTCGAAAGAATACGGCGCACTGGTTGCCGAGAAGGACGGGATCGCCAACGTACCGCCGGGCACCCGCGCCACGACCTACAGCGATGCCTACATGAAGGCCGCGCCGTTTGCCAAGGTCACGCTGGAATCGCTGAAAGCCGCCGACCCGAGCAAACCGACGCTCAAACCGGTGCCGTACATCGGTATTCAATTGGTGACCATCCCTGAATTCCAGGCGGTGGGCACTCAGGTCGGCAAGCTGTTCTCGGCGGCGCTGATCGGCCAGACCACGGTGGATCAGGCGCTGGCGTCAGCGCAGCAGACCACTGAACGCGAGATGAAGCGCGCGGGTTATCCGAAGTAAACCAGCGCATTTCCATGTGGGAGCGAGCCTGCTCGCGAAAGCGCCAGGTCAGTCACTGAGATGTTGACTGTGACGGCCTCTTCGCGAGCAGGCTCGCTCCCACAGTTGATCTTCATCCGCCCGTCGCTAATCGGTTATTGCCATGAATACTTCAACTGCCAAAGCCCAAATCGACCTGTCCCGACCGCAGCGCAAAAGCCGCGTGGCCAATCCCGGCTGGTTTCTGGTCAGCCCCTCCGTGGCCTTGTTGCTGCTGTGGATGATCGTGCCGCTGGGCATGACCGTTTACTTCTCGATGATCCGCTACAACCTGCTCTACCCCGGTGAAAACCAGTTCGTGGGGCTTGAGAACTTCACTTATTTCCTGACCGATTCGGGCTTCATGCCCGGCGCCACCAACACCTTGTTATTGGTCGGCAGCGTGTTGCTGATCAGTGTGGTGTTCGGCGTATTGATCAGTGCGTTGCTGGAGGCCAGTGAGTTTCTCGGCCGTGGCATCGTGCGGGTCATGCTGATTTCGCCGTTCTTCATCATGCCCACGGTCGGCGCGCTGATCTGGAAGAACCTGATTTTCCATCCGGTGTCCGGAATCCTCGCCTACATCTGGAAACTGTTCGGCGCACAACCGGTGGACTGGCTGGCGCACTACCCGCTGCTGTCGATCATCATCATTGTTTCGTGGCAATGGCTGCCCTTCGCGATCCTGATCCTGATGACGGCCATGCAGTCCCTCGACCAGGAACAGAAAGAAGCCGCGCGCCTCGACGGTGCAGGTCCCATCGCCATCTTCTGGCACCTGACGCTGCCGCACCTGGCTCGGCCGATTGCGGTGGTGGTAATGATCGAAACGATCTTCCTGCTGTCGGTGTTCGCCGAGATTTTCACCACCACCAACGGCGGCCCCGGCTACGCCTCGACCAACCTCGCCTACCTGATCTACAACCAGGCGCTGGTGCAGTTCGACGTCGGCATGGCCTCGGCGGGCGGCTTGATTGCCGTGGTCATCGCCAACATCGCCGCGATCATTCTGGTGCGGATGATCGGCAAAAACCTGACTGACAAAGCCTGAGGCCTGCCATGACTCTTCAACAATCCCGCCGGCTGCAAAGCCTGCTGCTCGGCACCCTGGCCTGGGCCATCGCGATCGTGATTTTCTTCCCGATCTTCTGGATGGTGATGACCAGTTTCAAGACCGAAATCGACGCCTTCGCCACGCCGCCGCAGTTCATCTTCACGCCCACGCTGGAGAATTACCTGCACATCAACGAGCGCAGCGACTACTTCAGTTTTGCCTGGAATTCGGTGGTGATTTCCTTCAGCGCCACCGCGCTGAGCCTGCTGATTGCAGTGCCGGCCGCCTACTCGATGGCGTTCTACGAAACCCAGCGCACCAAAGGCACGCTGCTTTGGATGCTCTCCACCAAAATGCTGCCGCCAGTGGGCGTGCTGATGCCAATCTACCTGCTGGCCAAGAGTTTCGGCCTGCTCGATACGCGCATCGCGCTGATCGTGATCTACACGCTGATCAACCTGCCGATTGTGGTCTGGATGGTTTACACCTACTTCAAGGACATCCCCAAAGACATCCTCGAAGCCGCCCGCCTCGACGGCGCCACGCTGTGGCAGGAAATGGTCCGCGTGCTGCTGCCAATCGCCAAGGGCGGCCTCGCCTCGACCGTGCTGCTGTCGCTGATCCTGTGCTGGAACGAGGCCTTCTGGTCACTGAACCTGACTTCCTCGAAAGCCGCACCACTGACCGCGTTGATCGCCTCGTACTCAAGCCCTGAAGGATTGTTCTGGGCCAAGTTGTCGGCGGTGTCGACTCTGGCCTGTGCGCCGATTCTGATCTTCGGCTGGATCAGCCAGAAACAACTGGTGCGCGGGCTGTCGTTTGGCGCTGTGAAGTAGATATTTCAGAAGCAAAAGATCGCAGCCTTCGGCAGCTCCTACACAGAGCACACCGTCCCCCTGTAGGAGCTGCCGCAGGCTGCGATCTTTTGATCTTAAAAAAACAACAATGCGGAGGCCCATCACCATGGCCAACCTGAAAATCAAGAATCTGCAAAAAGGCTTCGAAGGTTTCTCCATCATCAAGGGCATCGACCTGGAAGTGAACGACAAGGAATTCGTGGTCTTCGTCGGCCCGTCCGGCTGCGGCAAGTCCACGCTGCTGCGCCTGATCGCAGGCCTGGAAGAAGTCAGCGACGGCACCATCGAACTGGATGGCCGCGACATCACCGAAGTCAGCCCGGCCAAACGCGACCTGGCGATGGTGTTTCAGACCTACGCGCTTTACCCGCACATGACCGTGAAAAAGAACATGTCCTTCGCCCTCGATCTGGCCGGTGTGCCGAAAGCCGAAGTCGAGCAGAAAGTCGGTGAGGCGGCGCGCATTCTTGAGCTCGGGCCGATGCTCGAGCGCAAACCTAAACAGCTCT
Organism: Pseudomonas sp. P42; assembly: GCF_017973755.1. Lineage (NCBI taxonomy): Bacteria > Pseudomonadati > Pseudomonadota > Gammaproteobacteria > Pseudomonadales > Pseudomonadaceae > Pseudomonas > Pseudomonas sp. P42. Next base: position 531,562 of record NZ_JACOPU010000006.1, read on the forward strand.
CCGGCGGGCAGCGTCAACGTGTCGCGATCGGCCGCGCCATCGTGCGCAATCCGAAAATCTTCCTGTTCGACGAGCCCCTGTCCAACCTCGACGCCGCGCTGCGCGTGCAGATGCGTCTGGAACTGCTGCGCCTGCACAAGGACCTGCAAGCGACCATGATCTACGTGACCCACGACCAGGTCGAAGCGATGACCATGGCCGACAAAGTCGTGGTGCTCAATAGCGGCAGGATCGAGCAGGTCGGCTCGCCGCTGGACCTCTATCACAGCCCGGCCAACCTGTTCGTCGCCGGTTTCCTCGGCACACCGAAAATGGGTTTCCTCAAGGGCAAGATTACCCGCGTCGGTGGCCCAAGCTGCGAAGTCGCGCTGGACGCTGGTACCCGCATCACCCTGCCTTTCAACGCCGCGCACCTGAGCGTCGGCAGCGCTGTGACCTTGGGTATTCGCCCGGAACATCTGGAGCTGGCGCAACCGGGCGACTGCACCCTGCAAGTCACCGCCGATGTCAGCGAACGTCTGGGCAGCGACACCTTTTGCCACGTCAAAACCAACGCAGGCGAAGCTCTGACCATGCGTGTGCGCGGTGATCTGGCAAGCCGATATGGCGAGCAACTGAATCTTTATCTGGACGCCGCCCACTGCCATTTATTTGATGCCGAAGGCGTGGCGCTGACCCGTCCGCTGCGTGCGGCTGCCTGATTTTTTCGAGAGTTTTCCCATGAAACTGAACAAACAGAATCTCAACCGCCTCGCCGCCGAAGTGCAACTGCCGGCCTACAGCCTCAGCGACACTCGCCAGGGCATCGCGCACATTGGCGTCGGTGGCTTTCACCGGGCGCATCAGGCGTATTACACCGACGCGCTGATGAACACCGGCGAAGCCCTGGACTGGGCGATTTGCGGCGTCGGCCTGCGCGCCGAAGACCGTCGCGCCCGCGACGATCTCAAAGAGCAGGATTACTTGTTTACCCTGTTCGAACTCGGCGACAGCGATGACACCGAAGTGCGCGTCATCGGCGCGATTCGCGACATGCTCCTGGCCGAAGACGGCGCGCAGGCGTTGATCGACAAACTCGCCGATCCGCAGATCCGCATCGTCTCGCTGACCATCACCGAGGGCGGGTACTGCATCGACGACAGCAACGGCGAATTCATGGCGCACCTGCCGCAGATCCAGCACGATCTGGCGCACCCGGGCGCACCGACAACCGTGTTCGGTTTCCTCTGCGCGGCCCTGGAGAAACGCCGTGGCGCAGGCACGCCGGCGTTCACGATCATGTCCTGCGATAACCTGCCGCACAACGGCGCGGTGACCCGCAAGGCGCTGCTGGCCTTCGCCACCCTGCGCAACACGGGGCTGCGCGACTGGATCGAGCAGAATGTCAGTTTCCCCAACGCGATGGTCGACCGCATCACCCCAATGACCAGCACCGCGCACCGTCTGCAACTGGCCGACAAACACGCGGTGGACGACGTCTGGCCGGTGGTCTGCGAACCGTTTGTGCAGTGGGTGCTGGAAGACAAATTCGTCAATGGTCGTCCGGCATGGGAGAAGGTTGGCGTGCAGTTCACCGACGACGTGTCGCCGTACGAAGAGATGAAGATCAAATTACTCAACGGCAGCCATCTGGCGCTGACCTATCTGGGTTTTTTGAAGGGCTATCGCTTTGTCCACGAAACCATGAACGACCCGCTGTTCGTGCGTTACATGCGCGCTTACATGAACCTGGATGTCACGCCGCAACTGGCACCGGTGCCCGGTATCGACCTGGACGATTACAAAGACACGCTGGTAGCGCGGTTCTCTAACCAAGCGATTGCCGATCAGCTTGAGCGGGTGTGTTCGGATGGTTCGTCGAAGTTTCCCAAGTTCACTGTTCCGACGATCAACCGGTTGATTGCCGATGGGCGCGAGACCCGCCGCGCGGCGTTGGTAGTGGCGGCCTGGGCGTTGTATTTGAAGGGCGTGGATGAGAATGGCGATACCTATTCCATTCCTGATCCGCGGGCTGTTTTTTGTCAGGCGTTGGTGGCGCAGGATGCTTCGATGACTGAGCGTTTGTTGGCGGTCGAGGAAATTTTCGGCAAGGCGATACCGAGGTCGGTGGAATTTGTCGCAGCGTTTGAATGGTGTTGCGATAGTTTGCGCGAGGTGGGTGTTACGCGGACTTTGGAGCGTGTGCTGGCCTGAGTTATGCGGTGAAGCTACCGACGTCATCGCTGGCAAGCCAGCTCCCACATTTTCTCGATGGCACTCAATACTTGTGAACGACTGAGAACCCTGTGGGAGCTGGCTTGCCAGCGATTGGCCACACCCGGATTGACCTGACTCCTTGAGGATATTCTTGTGACAACCCGACAACTCTTCCTCGGCATAGACTGCGGCACCCAAGGCACCAAAGCGATCATCCTCGATGCCGCCAGCGGTCAGGTGCTCGGCCAGGGCGCCGCGGCGCACACGATGATCAGCGGCGCCAATGGCCGTCGCGAGCAAGACACTCAGCAATGGCTTGAAGCTTTCGCCCTCGCCACCCGCCAGGCGCTGCTGGCGGCGGATGTCGATGGCCAATCAATCCTCGGCATCGGTGTTTCCGGGCAGCAGCACGGTCTGGTGCTACTCGATGATGAAGGCGAAGTCCTGCGCCCGGCCAAACTCTGGTGCGACACCGAAACCAGCGCTGAAAACGACCGATTGCTCACCCACCTCGGCGGCGAAAACGGCTCTCTGGAACGCCTCGGCGTGGTCATCGCGCCGGGTTACACCGTGTCAAAACTGCTCTGGACCAAAGAACAACATCCAGACGTATTCGCGCGCATCGCCCGCGTCCTGCTGCCCCACGATTACCTCAACTATTGGCTCACCGGCCGAGCCTGCAGCGAGTACGGCGACGCGTCCGGCACCGGTTATTTCAACGTCCGCAGCCGCCAGTGGGATTTGCAGCTGTTGCGCGATATCGACCCCAGCGGACGCCTGCAAGCGGCGTTGCCGGAGTTGATCGATGCGCACGAAGCCGTAGGCACGATCCTGCCCGCAATTGCCGAACACCTCGGCATCAACCGCAACGCATTGGTGTCCAGCGGTGGCGGTGACAACATGATGGGCGCCATCGGCACCGGCAATATCCAGCCCGGCGCGATCACCATGAGCCTCGGGTCGTCCGGCACTGTGTACGCCTATGCTGATGCGCCAACGGTCAGTGCGGATGCTTCGGTTGCGACTTTTTGCTCCTCCAGCGGCGGTTGGCTGCCGCTGATCTGCACCATGAACCTGACCAACGCCACCGGCGCGATTCGCGAACTGTTCGACCTCGATCTCGATCAGTTCAACACCCTCGTCGCCCAAGCCCCTATCGGGGCTGAAGGCGTGTGTATGCTGCCATTCCTCAACGGCGAGCGCGTACCCGCCCTGCCCCACGCCACCGGCAGCCTGCACGGCTTGACGCTGGACAACCTGACGCAGGCCAATGTGTGCCGCGCCGCCATCGAAGGCACGACCTTCGGCTTGCGTTATGGACTGGATTTACTCCGGCACAATGGTTTACAAAGCCGCAGCATTTGCCTGATTGGCGGCGGTTCGAAAAGCGCGGTGTGGCGGCAGATCGTCGCCGACATCATGGACACCCCGGTGATCTGCACCGAACAAAGCGAAGCCGCTGCCCTCGGCGCGGCGATTCAGGCAGCGTGGTGCAAATCCTGGTCAAACGGCCACGAAGACACGCTGGCCGACCTCTGCCAGCGCTGCGTGAAACTCGACCTGAACAGTGAAACCCTGCCGATCGCCGCCAATGTCGCGGCGTTCCAGCAGGCTTATGAACGCTATCAACAGCATGTCGCAACCCTATAAAGAGCAAACAATTATGTATTTGGTGTGTGGCGAAGCGCTGTTTGATTTCTTCAGCGAAGACGATTCCAGTGGTCTGGCGTCGAAAGTGAATTTCAAAGCGATTGCTGGCGGCTCGCCGTTCAACGTCGCAGTGGGTTTGCGCCGTTTAGGTGTGGAATCGGCCTTGTTCGGCGGGCTGTCCACCGATTACCTCGGCCGACGCTTGCAACAGGTGCTGCAGGACGAAGGTGTGCGCCCGGATTATCTGGTGGACTTCGCTGCACCAACCACGCTGGCGATGGTCGCCGTGTGTGCCAATGGCTCGCCGCATTACAGCTTTCGCGGTGAAGGCTGCGCTGACCGGCAACTGAGCCTGGCGCATCTGCCTACGCTAGGCCCCGAAGTACGCGGCTTGCACATTGGCTCATTTTCCCTGGTGGTGCAGCCGATTGCCGACACACTGCTGGCGTTGGTGCAGCGTGAAAGCGGCAAACGCCTGATCAGCCTCGACCCCAACGTACGCCTCAATCCCGAGCCGAACATCGATCTGTGGCGCGAACGAATCGCCACGCTGGTGCGACTGGCCGATCTGATCAAAGTCAGTGATGAAGACTTGAGCCTGCTGTATCCCGAGCAGGATCCGCAGCGGGTCATCGAAGGCTGGCTGGAGCATCGTTGCCACATGGTATTCCTCACCCGTGGCGGTGAAGGCGCAAGCGTGTTCAGTCGCGCCCACGGCTCCTGGTCAGTGCCAGCCTGTTCCGTGAAGATCGCCGATACCGTTGGCGCCGGTGACACCTTCCAGGCTGCACTGATTACCTGGCTGACCGAACAGGGTCTGGACTCGGTAGAAGGCGTGCAGCAATTGGCTCGCGAACAGATCGACGCGATGCTCAAGTTCGCTGTGCAAGCGGCGGCGCTGACGTGCAGCAAGACCGGCCCGGATCTGCCCTATCGTCATCAATTGGCCTGAACGCGTAAACTGTCGCCCTTTTACGCGCATGACAGGATGACGGCTTTTGAATTCTCGGCAGACGATTGGACTATTGATACTCGCGGCACTGTTGACAGGCTGCGGCACCTCGCCGCCCCGCTCGCCTGAAAACATCTGCGAGATCTTCCGGGAAAAAAGCGATTGGTACGACGCCGCGCAAGTCACGCAAAAGCGCTGGGGCGTACCGATCCAGGTGCCGTTCGCGATCATGTATCAGGAGTCCGGTTACCGCTACGACGCCAAGACGCCACGCAAATACCTGCTCTGGATAATTCCGTGGGGCCGCGTCTCGACCGCCTCTGGTTATGCGCAGGCCAAGGATGAAGTCTGGTCCGACTACCAGAAAAGCACCGGCAGAAACTGGGCCGACCGCGAAGACTTCGACGACGCCATCGACTTCGTCGGCTGGTACATGGACAAGACCACCTCGATCAACGGCGTCTACAAATACGACGCCTATGGCCAGTACCTTAACTATCACGAAGGCTGGGGCGGTTATCGCAACAAGACCTACGCCAGCAAAGCGTGGCTGATGCCGACGGCGCGCAAGGTGCAGAATCGTTCCGACATGTATGCAAGGCAATATGCCGGGTGCAAGGAAGACCTCAACCGAGGTTTCTGGAGTCGGTTCTGGCACTGGCTATAAATCCATACCCCTGTAGGAGCTGCCGAAGACTGCGATCTTTTTGATCTTGTTTTTGAAAATCAAAAGATCGCAGCCTTCGGCAGCTCCTACAGGGAATTTGGGTGCGGCGCAGGGCCAGTGTGGGAGCTAGCCTGATAGCGATGGCAACCGTTCAAGCGCTACAAATCCAGGGTTTACAACACTGAAAAGTTGTAACTCACAATCAACCGTGTTTCATCCACATCCCGCGCAAACTGCTGGTAATTCGTCCGGTAAGTCGCATTACGCAAGCGTAAACTCACGTCCTTGAATGTCCCCGTCTGAATCACGTACTTCAACTCGCTGTCACGCTCCCACTCTTTGCCTTCCTGATCACTGCCCACGACCTTGATGTGATCACCGTTCACATAACGCGTCAGGAAACTCAGACCGTTGATGCCGATCGCCTTGAAGTCATAGTCATAACGCAGTTGCCAGGAGCGTTCCTGCGCAGCGGCAAAGTCGTTGACTTGCACATAGTTGACCAGATACGGGTTGCTGCCATCGAGGTACGGCATCGAGTTGTCACCGTTCATGCGTTGCCAGCCAGTACTGAAAGTGTGGCCGCTGATGGCGTAAGACAGCATGCCGCTCAGTGCACGGTTGTCGACTGAGCCGGCTTTTGCATCACCGCTGTCGGCACTTTTCAGCAAGCGCAGGTCAGCTTTCAATACACCGTTGCCCAGCGGCTGATTGCCCAACAACCCCACGAAATGCTGACGATAGATGTCTTCAAGTTCGGCGTAGTGATACTGCGCGGTCAGACGATCGTTGATCTGATAGTCGAAGCCGTACATGTCGAAATGGTCGGCGGTGGTGTTACACGCGTAGCGCTTGTTCTTGCAGTGCACGCGGATGTCTTGCGAATCGGTGGAATCACGCGCGGTGTACTTGTCCAAACGCGCCGCCATGAAGGTCAGGTCCTTCACTTCTTTTGAAGTCAGCATTGCGCCATTGAACATCGTCGGCAGCAGACGACCATCGTTGTATTTCAGCAGCGGCAGATCCGGCAGCAGCGCGCCGTACTTCAGCACGGTGTCCGAGATTTTCACCTTCGCCGTCAGGCCCATCTTGGCGTACTGGCCTTTCGAACCGCGCGGGTCGTTGCCGCTCGATGGCAGCAAGCCGCTATTGCTGCGGTCAGGGCTGGAATCGAGTTGAAAGCCGAGCATGCCCAGCGCATCGATACCGAAACCCACGGTGCCCTCGGTGTAACCCGATTGCAGATTAAGAATGAAGCCCTGCGCCGACTCTTCACGCTTGGAAGCGCCCTGATCGTTGGACGTGCGCCCATCACGGAAATCGCGGTTGAAGTACACCGTGCGCGACTCGATTTTCGCTTTGGTGTCTTCAAGAAATCCGCCGGCCTGCACTTGCGCGGTGAAACCGGCGCACAGCACAAAGGCTCCGAAGCCAAACGACTGGCGCGGGGGGATGAGAAAAAATGGGGGACGCATGAAAAACTCCAACATTGAAGCGTTTGCGCAAACGCGCAATAAGCCAGAAAAATAGCTCCCGTCCCGGATCAATGAAGCGCCGAGAGGAAGTGAACACGCAGGGGTGAGCCGCAATGATGGCAGATGGCTTTGACGTGCTACAGGCGACTTTAGTCTGAAACTGACTGGCTATTCTTCGGCGCTCTGCCGTTTGAACCCTCCAGATTGGCGAGCCATGCTTTTGGGGAATACCCGATTTTATTGGGCCGAGCGTTCGTCCTAAGGGTTTTCCCTATAACCCGCACAGGCTGGGCGTACGGCATTTGCGCCTTGAACGAGACGGTCTAATCCTGCAACATCCACCTCCTGCTTATTCAACGGACGGAATTCAAGGCATGCTGGACGCCAACGCAACCCACATCACCCTAACCCTCGAAGGCGTTTGCGCTGACCTGCAAGTCCTGAGCTTCACCGGTCGCGAAGCCCTCAACGAACCGTTCCGTTTTGACCTCGAACTGGTCAGCGCTCGCCCCGACCTCAAGCTCGAAGAGCTGCTGCACAAGCGCGGCGTGCTGACGTTTGGTGCCACCGGTGAAGGCACGATCCACGGTTTGGTGTACCGCATCGAGCAAGGCGATTCCGGCAAAACCCTGACGCGTTACAGCATCAGCCTTGTGCCGCAACTCGCCTATCTGCGGCACAACCACGATCAGCAGATTTTCCAGCAACTGACCGTGCCGAAGATCATCGCTCAGGTGCTGGAAGATCGCGGCATTCTTGCTGATGCCTACAGCTTTCAGCTCAATGCCGAGTACCCGGAACGCGACTACTGCGTGCAGTACGACGAGTCCGACCTGCATTTCATCCAGCGTTTGTGCGAAGAGGAAGGCATTCACTTCCACTTCCAGCACAGCAGCAGCGGCCACAAACTGGTGTTCGGCGACGACCAGACCGTTTTCCGCAAACTCAAAGCCGTGAGCTATCAGCAAGACTCCGGCATGAGCGCCGACAAACCAGTCATCAAGCGCTTCAACCTGCGCCTGGAAACCCGCACCACCCGCGTCAGCCGCCGCGACTACGACTTCGAAAAACCGAAGATCCTGCCCGAAGGCGCGGTCAAGTCCGAGTTCGCTCCGGACCTTGAGGACTACGACTACCCCGGCCGCTTCACCACTCGCGAGCGCGGCAAATTCCTCTCGACTCGCGCACTTGAACGCCATCGCAGCGACTACAAACTCGCCGAAGGCAAAGGTGACGAGCCAACGCTCACCAGCGGCCATTTCCTCACCCTCGCCGAACACCCACGCGCCGAGTGGAACGACCTGTGGCTGCTGCTGGAAGTCTTCCACGAAGGCAAACAACCGCAAGTGCTCGGCGAAAACGTCACCAGCGACGTCACCGACAACAAAAGCGATTTCCACCAGGGCTACCGCAACAGCTTCATCGCCACCCCGTGGGACGCGCACTACCGCCCTGCCCTCGAACACCCGAAACCTAAAGTCCTCGGCAGCCAGACTGCCGTCGTCACCGGCCCGGCCGGCGAAGAAATCCACTGCGACCAGTACGGCCGCATCAAAGTCCAGTTCCACTGGGACCGCGACGGCCAGGCCGACGATAAAACCACCTGCTGGATGCGCGTCGCCAGTGGCTGGGCCGGCGCAGCCTACGGCGGCATCGCCATCCCGCGCATCGGCATGGAAGTCCTCGTCACCTTCCTCGAAGGCGACCCCGACCAGCCACTCGTCACCGGCTGCCTGTACCACAAGGAAAACGTCGTCCCCTACGACCTGCCGGCAAACAAAACCCGCAGCACCTTCAAAACCCTGAGCTCACCGGGCGGCAAGGGCTACAACGAATTTCGCATCGAAGACAAAAAGGGTGTGGAGCAGATCTACATCCACGCCCAGCGCGATTGGGACGAAAACATCGAGCACGACCAGAAGATTCGTGTGGGCAACGAACGGCACGACACCGTTGAAGCCAACACCCTGAGCGAGTTCAAGGTTGAAGAACACCGGATTACGCATCTGGATCGTAAAAGCGAAATGCGTGCGGATGATCACCTGACGGTTGCGGTGACTCAGCATGTGAAAGTGGGGACTGCGCAGTTTGTTGAGGCCGGGACGGAGATTCATTACCACGCTGGTGAGAGGGTGGTGATTGAAGGCGCGATGGAACTCACTGCCAAGGCTGGCGGGAGTTTCGTCAAGGTTGATGCAGGCGGCGTGACCATTAGCGGTGCTGAGGTGAAGGTGAACACCGGCGGTGCACCTGGGGTTGGGACGCCTGCCGCTCCGTTGCTTCCGGGGCCGATGAAGGTGGCGGATGCGGATAAGGCGGGCAAAGCACCGCTCCCCGTCCGTTTGAATGAGTCAGGCATTACACCGTTGTGCGGAAAACAAAGTAACGGCGCTTGCAGCCGTAAGGATTGCACATGCATGTAAAAGCGCTAAGCGCCCTCCTCGATGCCCCGCGCCACGCATTCGACCAATTGCCAAGAGAAAGCGCCGGCCCGACGCTGTGTTTCATAATCGACCGCACACGTCAGCCAGAAGCAACGAGCCGCCTCTACCGCCTCGGTGAGCCTATCAACTGCCAAGGTCTGTTCCTCGACACCGACTTCGCTGAAATGGCTGCGGAGGGCCCGTTATGGCTGACTGCACCATGGGGCAGTCGCGTGGCTGCGGAAGCGGCAAAACTCTGCGAAGAAAACTTCGCCGGTATCGCACTGACCACCGACGACCCTGCCAAAGCACTCGCCCATGCCCGCTGGCTGCTGCGCGCCAACGACGGCTCCGGTGGCCAAAGCTTGTTGAGTTTCCACAAACCCAGCCTATGGGCCGCTCTGGCCTACACCGCAGGTGAAAACTCGCACCAACTCTTCGGCCCCTGGCAGCACGTATACAGCCCTGCGCCGGTTCACTTTGGCCGTAATCGCGGAACATGGCTGAGGTGGCGCCCCGTCTCGGAACTCGAATGGCTGGGCGACGTCTCAGCGTTCAACCTGCCGCAAGCCGCACCAACGGTTCAAGAGCATCTGGGTTGGGTTTACTGGGCAGACGAGCAATACGCTGTTTACGGCGAACCAACCGACGAACAACTGCCCAACCTCGTGGAAAACCTTAAGGTATTGGTTGCCCACAACATTTACGAAGGTCGTCATTTACTGAAACTGGGCCAGATCACCAACGGCCCACTGCTGGAAACGCAGCCACAGGCAATGACCATCCTGCAATCCAGGGAAGAGTCGTTCATCAAAGTTCAGCAGCTGCAGCAACTCGCCACCAGCGCTGCTTGATGACCCCGTCCGTAAAGAATGAATGGAAGCGAAATGGAAACTGATATCTCAGAAGCACCCAAGGTAGACCTCAACGCCAATGCTGCAGGCGCTTCGACCTCAGCGACACCTGTCGAAAGCAAGCCTGCTCTGGAACTTGATCCCCAACCTGAAGCGCCTGTCAGTTGCTCCAACGCGTTCGACAAAGTAAAAACGCCTTGCTCGACCACCTATGGTGAAGTGATTTACGCCACCAAAGAAAAAATGTTCTATCTTCTGCCCGAACGCGCCGCTAGCGCGATCAAAGAGGCGATGAGTGAACTTGAGGGACATATCAGCGCGAGCAAATCACCAGCAGAACGTCTTGCCGGCATGAATACTGCAGGGCTGCTGGAATACTTCCTTGAGCCGAAGCTGACCAATTTTCTGCAAGGCGAACAGAAAAGTCGTATGCAGGAAATTGAAGCCCAAGAACCTGACATCGCTCAACCAACGATGGCCATGCGCCTGAAGGCCGTCAGCAGAGAAGCAAAAAACGCCACTGCAATCGACAAACAAGCGGATCAGAGCGAATACGCGCGCAATCGTGCACTGGCTGACCAACAGCAAGCAAGCCTGCTGGAAGTCAATTCCGAAGGACGGAAACTGCAACGACTCTACAGCGAATGGAAAAAGCTAAAAACTGTTGCTATCGCTCAAGCCAAGGTTGAAGGCTATATCTACGAAAGCGGCAACCTGTTTTCCCCTGGCGCCTTGGAAGCACGCAATCGTGTTCAGACATATCTGAAAGCCCGAGCAGCACTAATGACCAGCGGCAAGCTAACTACGCTGAAAGAAGAAGACTTTCAGAAAAACAAAAAAGCCTATCTAGACGCGACCAACTGTGTAATCGATGGAAAAGCCCGAATGTGTGGTTATCTGGCGGACGTCGCCAGTAATCGAAAGAAAATGGAGAAAGATTTCGCCGCTTACATTGACTCGATCTTAAAAGTGGCCGACTACGGCTTAGCGCTTCCCGAGTTTGCACTTATTCCTGAAAGCGGAGAAATCAGTGCAGGCATCGAGAAATTCAAATCCTACCTGGAAATGGAACAGCAGCAGCTCAAGCTGACTGAGCAGATTCGTACCAAATACAAGGCATGGATAGACGCAAGCGGACAGAACGTAGCTGCTCCCGCAGGTATCGTTGAATCAGAGCAGGCAGAGTGGCAGCGCATTCAACAAGCTCGCGTAAAGCTGCAAGAGGATGCGGAGGCCGCCGTCGCCGCTGCATTGCCTCTACGGCACCTGCTGTGGGAACCGGAACAATTCCAGCCGAAACCTGAAGAACGCTTGGTCAAAGCGGGCTTCCCTCTACGCGAAGTCGCGCTGTTCAATAGTCCGAATTCGCCAGTCAAACACCTGAGCCTCCTGAATCTGGAAGGCATCGGCAAGGTATTGGGCGATGCCTGGAAAAAAGTCGGTGCCACCGCAGCAGGTGATTTGCTTAAAGCACCGGGGAGCAGCAATGGCAAATCAGGCGAAGACAGCGAGGACAATCCATTCCATGAGTGGCTGCGCCTTCAGGGTGCGTTAGCGATCAAAGATCAGGAAGGTAACTGGTTTGACGAAAAAGGATGGTTCGATGTTGAAATCTTCCACACTTACCTGAAATCGAAAAACTACAAAGTCGAAACGCTTGATGACGCTGGCGCCCGCAAGGAATGGGGGCTTCGGCTACGACAACTTCTATTCAAAGAGGAAATCAGAAGCTCATTGCGCCTGTTCGACAACAGCCCCCAAGCTCAACTGGTGCGATGCCTGACGCCTCCACAGTCAACAATCCATGCCGCTGCGAAGGTAAGTGGCCCGTCGTTCAGCGTATCGGACAACTTCAAGGCGTCCGCCAGTGCACAAGCTAGCTTTGGAGTCGATCTCGCTCGGGGTGAAGTTGAATTGATGAAAATGGATCTTCCGGGAAGAGACCAGGCTCAAGACATTCTGATTCCCTACCTGGATTATGAAAAAAACCGCAAAAACTTAAACCTCGGCAGGTTTTCTCTACACCTAGGTGCAAGAGCTTGGGGCTACACAGGAGCGACGCTACTGCTCTCCTCTAGCATTCAGCTAGGCAGAGCAAATGTTCAGGGCGGCTTGAACCTTCCGGAAATCTCCGACGCGAAACGACCGGAGACTTCAAAAGCAACAGCAGCGACCGTACGCGGCGAGCCAGCACTAACCGGCGACGCCGCCAAAATAAGAGTTGAGGATGGTGCGAAAGCGCAATTCAACCTTTTTGCCGGTGTGCAGGCCGGAATATTACTCACCGGAGCCCTGAACTGGGCGCCGCCAAAGGATATCGCCGCACTGCGAACCGCGCCGTCTACTGGAATGGCAGGCAGCGCTAATAGCTCAAAAGCCAGCCAGTGGTTCAGCCTCGCAAGGCTCACTGCCGGCTTCACCGGCGCGTACGGCGTTGGCGCTAGCGCCGATCTGGCTATTTCGTTGCATGAAGGTCGATTTATCCTGAGGTTCAAGGCATCACTGATCGTAGGTGCTGGCGCCGGTGGCGAGTTCCAGTTCGAAGTCGGTTACGACGGCGTTACTGACCTGATTAACCTCCTGCGTCGCGAAATGCACAAAAATCAGGATAAATCCCTGATCTTCGTTGAGGATGAGGCAGCAGATTACATCGACAAGTTGAATTTTCTTGGCGTAGCCGGTATGGAAGTGGCCATGGTCTATATGCAAGGCGTTGACATGGCTATGTCGCTGTATGAGGCTTTGACCGGGGGCGGACGAGGCGCATCCATAGCCCATACGATCATGAACTATCGTAACCAGGCAGAAATGGATCAATGGATTTTATCGGCGACTCCGGGCGCACTCGGCCCCATGTTTATGACCCTGATTTCCAATGCAGAAGAATTCAAGATCAGAGAATATGGCGTGGATGGCAAACCCATTGAAAAAACCTATTCAGCAAATGAGTGCCATCTACTTCAGCAACAAGCTATAGAACGAATAATTGGTTTGATTTTAGGCCAAGCCAAAGCCCAGGGAACTGTATCGCTTGCACAGGCACAGTTTGAAGAAGCATGTATGAGTATGAACCGCTTCGGGACAAAGGATCCAAGCGCAGCAGAACAAACCTATTGCGAAAATAGACTAAGAATGGATAACTTCATGGCTGAATCCGTTCAGAGAATGTTCGGTATTCAAAACGATAGAATGCGCTCCCGCTACAAAACGCATGTGAGCATATTGGGTAGCCGTTTAGATGGGTCGTGCCATCGCATTCAATACTATGGCAAAACCTTTGTCCCTGGCGGAAAAGCAACCTACATCGCACCAAACTCATAAATTTTTAGAGCAGCCAAAATGATGCGTAAACCAACTAAAATATTTGCTGCATTTACGATAGTATTTTCCAGCTTTGCTTTCGCTCAATTATCTCCCGCCGAACAAAGCGCAAAAGATCGCGGAATCATGCTTTTTAATCAGTTAAAGTACGCTGAGCCCGAATTGCGCATAGCTGCAGATGCTGGAGATCAAGATGCACAATTTTATTTAGCGGAGGAAATACGCCAGCAGAAGCAGAGAATGACGGCCGAGTCACAAAAATGGTACGAAGCCTCTGCCTCTCAAGGAAATTACTATGCAATGTTTAAGCTCGCCACGACCGCCAGTGATTTATGCTCAGTAGGAAATCAATGTCCACAAGGAAGTAAGAAGCCGGCCGACTGGCTCGGCCTTCTTATAAAAACGGCAGAACCACACGCATTGAAGGGCGATGGCGAGGCAATGGCAGTTCTCTACAATGCAACAGCAGATTTACAATGGCTTGAAAAAGCCGCTGCGACTGGATATGCGCCTTCGCAGTGGTTGCTTGCCAATCGTTACGCCGAGGGCAAAGGCACATTTTTGTTGCCTTGGAAACGAAAAGACGCTGAAGAAAAATTATTGAAGGATGCCTCCGAGGGAGGGTTTCCTAAAGCCATGATGGAATATGTCGCGATTCTTTTTCAAAAAAATGATCTTGAAGGCGTTCGCCATTGGCTGGAGGTAGCAGCGAATACTGGCTATCAGGATGCTGTCGCCACCTACGGTGCATATATCGCACACACCCCTAATAAAGTTGAATATCCGTTAGATCTGATAAAAGGTTACGCGTTGACATCTCTCCTTAAAGAGCTAGATGGAGGTGGAAACATTCAAGTTTACGTCGATGAAATGCTGCCCGAAATAGCAGAAAAAATGACCGCTGCTCAAATCGAAGAAGCAAAAAAGTACGCCGCTGAATGGAAGTCTACGCATCCGCCCCTTTCGTTCTTTCCAGAAAAACTAGGTTTCTAGTTTGGATCAAGATCTTCACCCCACAAAGAGTCTGACCATGCTGCTTAGAGGTTTATCCTTTTTTTGAAAAACAAGATGCGCCTTATAGTATTTTTGTCGTCCGCGCTAGTACTCATGGGTATAAACCAGGCAGCCGCCGAGCTGAATATTGAACAATCGCTCGCAAAGCAGCAGGGTATAATTCTTTACAACCAGCTCAAAGGTGTCTCCGCAACTCCTTTACTTCGAGTCGCGGCAGAAGCCGGAGACCATGAGGCACAATATTACCTTGCTGAGTCGTTAAGACAGAAAAATAGCTATATGAACCCTGAAGCTAAAAAGTGGTATGAAGCCGCAGCCACTCAAGGGGATCTCTATGCAATGATTCAGCTTGGACGAGATAAAAATGATCCGTGTAAACTAGCAAATGACTGTCCAACCACAGAAAAAAAACCTTCAGATTGGTTAAACAAGGCATATAGCCTGGCTCACCCTAAGGCTGAGGATGGAAACGCTGAAGCCATGTACATCATGTACGAACTAACATTAGATAAAACTTGGCTACAAAAATCTGCCGCGAAAAACCACCACATCTCACAGTACTTATTGGCCACTAGCTTCAAACAAGGGGATGGTTTTTTTCTGCCATGGAAACGTTCCGAAGCTGTTGAAAAACTATTCAAGGCTTCAGCTGAGGGTGGATACCCACCTTCCATCATGGAATACGGAGCCCTTCTTTATGAGGAGGGTGATCTAGAAGGATTCCGCCACTGGAACGAACAAGCGGCTTTAGCAGGTTATGCCACAACGGTATATGGTTACGGATCTGATCTTGCTCATGAGCCAGACACCTATGGTTTTCCATTCGACGTTATCAAAGGATATGCACTCGTTTATACGTTGAAGGAACTAGATGGCGGTGGCGGATTACAAGCTAGAGTGGAAAGAAAACTTCTAAAAATTGAAGCTAAGATGACAGCCGATCAAATTACAGAAGGCAAGCAGCTCGCAAAAAAATGGAAATCCACCCATGCTCCTCTTTCTTTTTTTCCAGACAAGTTAAGTCAATAATCTCATGAAGAGTTTAGCCGGCGCACTGCTATTGATCGCCTTGCTTCCTTCGTACGCACAGGCTCACTCACTTTGCAGCAGCGATCTGCTAAAGATAATGGAATCGTACTCTACAACCAGCACAAAGCGATCTCCGCCATTCCTTTTCTTACAATTGCAGCAGAGGCCGGTGATCACGAAGCACAATATTATTTAGCCGAAGCCTTGAGAACAAAAAACCATTACGTAGATCCCGATGCAAGAAGTTGGTATGAAGCTTCAGCAAATCAAGGTGATCTGTACGCAATGATACAACTCGGTCGAATCGAAATTTATGCGATATCGTTAAAGGCTGTACTCCTCCTCAGAAAGAGCCAATTGAGTGGTTGAACGAAGCAAAGAATCAAGCTTCAAAAAAAGCAAAAAGCGGTAGCGCAGAAGCAATGTATATTATGTACGAAGTTACATTAGATGACTCTTGGCTTGAGAAATCAGCGATCGCCGGAAACTCCCAAGCGCAATATTGGCTGGCAGTCTTATACAAGCAAGGCAAAGGGTTGTTTTTACCTTGGAATCGTTCTAAAGAAGTGGAAAAATGGTTCAAACTATCATCCGAGAACGGAAACCCTAAATCGATGATGGAATACGCAGCCCTTCTTTATGAAAAAGGCGATATCGACGGCTTTCGATATTGGAATGAACAAGCAGCTCTAGTAGGCAATGCTGAATCCGTCTACAACTTCGGATCATATCTTGCTCACGAGCCTGATTCATTTGGTTTCCCATACGATCCTGTGAAAGGATACTCGCTCGTATCTTCACTTCAAACATTGGATGGTGGCGGTGGAATGCAGGTTAATGTTAAATACAAACTTCCAATCATTGCAGCAAAACTAACAAGCTCGCAACTAGCAGAAGCAAACGAACTCTCGAAAAAGTGGGCACTGACTCACCCTCCGCTGTCTTTTTTTCCTGAAAAACTAAGTCGTTAACACATGAAAAACACAGCATTTAGCTTGCTACTCCAGTCGATGAGAAACACACACTCTAGGCGCAAAACCAGAATTTAATCTTCAGCCTCTGGACTTTATGCACTTGATAGATATTGCTGAGGCAGCACGCCGAAAACGAACCTGGCGCCGGAGACAAGTAGCTCTGAGTGTACTGGCCTTGCTGCTCTGCTACGCCACCCCAAGATCCTCGCCCTACTCCGTACGCCCGGCGCCATGCTGACGTCTGCAAATCAAGCCACACCAGCGTAAGCACGGGCAGAAAGCGCTTCCGCCCGTGAATGCTAGAGCGTGCAACCAGTCTCTATACCGGCGCCTTCCAGTTCAACATCTGCTGCTGCGCAACCTGCAGTAGATCATTGCCGTCCTGAACCAGCAGATACAACGCATGCGTAATGTGCGGAATGTCCTCGACATCGGCGTGTTTGAAACAGAGGCAATGCAGGGTTTCGAGCAGGTCGGCCGAGGCGCGGACGCGCTGGACGGCGGCTTCGAGGATGTCTTTGGGGTTGGCTTCGGTGTCGATGAGCAGCGTTGGACTTTCGGTAACGTTGCTGTTGAGGGCGAGATAGCGGTTTTGCAGCGGTTTAATTATTGGCATAGGTGGTTACTCAGACTGGGGCGATAGTAACCGCCAGCACTGTGACCAAACAGTGGGAGGCGGACTGTATGCAGGCTTGGTCAACCGAGAACAACCCCAAACTCAGCTCGCCCGAAGGCGTCCTGCACACAGCCGCCACAGCAATGCACCGCAAGGACATAGATGTCCGCAGCGCAAATGATGGCACATCTGCAATGGGGGGAAGTTATCAGGTGACCAAACCCGAATCGCTGATTTTGCAGCGACACCGAACCATACCCGCCCCACTCCAGCTGCCGAAAGCAGACAAGGCATCTGTCCTTGTAGGAATCCGCACTCCCTCCCGCGGAAATCGCCCCGTTCCCTGACAACCGGCATTCAACTCGGTTAATCATCGCTTAACGCCGTGGTCAAAAACTCTACTGAACCGCACGCCCTCAGCCCTTCGCTGACGCCCAGTGCGGCAGGTTCGGCTACATTGCGCCGAACTCTCATCCGTCGTACGGGAGTCGCACCATGAACATTCGCACGCTACTGCTCACCACCGCCCTCGCCTCTACCGCGTTCGCCGGGCTGGCCCAGGCCAATGACACGTCCACTTCGTCCAGCGCCGTTCCCTATCATTACGGTATGCCGCTGCATGTGGCGAAAGTGGTGTCGCTCACCGAGCCGCCAACGATGGATTGCAAGGTGATCACTGCCAACATGAAGTACATCAATAACAACGGGCAGCCTCAGGAAATCAGCTACCGGAAATTGTCTGACGCGTGCAGTTATCAGAACTGACAGAAAAGTCTGATTTGTGGCGTTACAGTAGGCTTGGAGGGTTCCCGGGGTTATGCTCGGGGCCCGCCTCACTGCCGCAAGGATTCGCCATGCAGTTGTCGTTTCGCACGTTGTCGAGCTTCACGTCTTTGTTGTGTTTTCTACTGGCGATCGTCTGGGGATTTTTGCCGGATATGTTGTTGGCCATCTGGAGCATCGAGTCTTCCGGGGTCGCGGGTTTTGTTGCGCGGCGCAGTGCAGTGTTGTTCGCGGCGTTGGGAGTGATGTTTTATCTGGCGCGCAAGGCACCGCCGTCGCTTGGGCGTAATGCGCTGAGCAACGGGTTTATCGTAGGTTGTTTTGGTTTGGCAGTGCTGGGTTTTGCTGAATGGCTGAACGGCCATGCCGGCCCCGGGATTCTGCTCGCGGTGCTGGTCGAGTTCGCGCTGGGCCTTGGATTTTTGCAGGCCCGGCGCGTGACGGTCGAACTGGGTGAAACAGTGCGTTAAATGGCTCTGGATCGTGGACTGTACTGCTGCGGCAATGCTTTTTGCGCAAGTTCCGAACGCAACCCGGCGATCAGGTCGTTGATTTCACGACAGCCATTGAGGTGGCTGGCATCGATGTCACTAACGAGCAGATCGACCTGATCGGTCTTGTGATCGCCAAAAACCTTGACGGTCATCGACAGGTCCGGCGACAGCGTGCATTGGCAACGTTTGGGCAGAAAGCTGCTTTCAATGATGTTGCGTAGTTCCAAGGCAGAAAGAAACATGGTGAACCTCTCCTTATTGATGAGACTGCCAATCAACTCTTCACGTTGACCGTTTTTGCTGCCCCTGCACGGGTGTATCCCCGCTGATTCCTTGGGTGTAGCAAACGGTGGTACGGCGAAATGCCTCTTGGAGTGTAGGCGTCCGAACCCGGTACGCTGCACCAAATAGACGCATAAAGCGTGCCTCTCATCAGATCGTTTTGACCCTAGCGAAATCAAGCACTTGCCAAGAGGGCCAGCATTGAGCCAGTTGCAAATTGCATGAATCGCCTATCGAGGCACTGCAAATTGCATGTCGGTCGCAGTTTGCATTCAGCGTCGGTGACAGTAAGAATGGCGCTCAACCACACTACACCTGCAAGGAGGCTTTTATGGGTTCTTTCCAAGCTTACGCGACCGTCGGCCTGATGATCGCCAGCCTGTCCAGTCTCGCCCAAGCGGCCAAACTGGAAGATGTCGCGCCATATCCCAAGGCAGAGACCGGCTTCACCCGACAGGTCATTCATCTGCCCAAGCAGGACAAGGAAGAGAATTTCCAGGTCGAGATTCTCGCGGGCAAAACCCTTGAAGTGGACTGCAATCTTCAACGCCTCGGCGGGATGCTGGACGAGAAAAACCTCGAAGGCTGGGGTTACCCGTTCTACCGACTGGAAACAGTCATTGGCCCGATGAGCACGATGATGGCCTGCCCATCCGGCTCGCAGAAAAAACGCGCGTTCGTGCCTGTCGTCGGCGACGGCTTCATGCTGCGCTACAACAGCAAGCTGCCGGTGGTGGTCTACGCTCCGTCGGACGTCGAAGTGCGTTATCGCATCTGGTCCGCCTCGGACAAAGTCGGCACTGCCCTTCAGGAATGACCTGAGCAAGGAGCGTCATCGGTGATTACCTGCCACGTCAGATACGTGATCGACCCTTACCAATTGACCGAGTTTGAGGCGTATGCCAAGGCCTGGCTCGGCATTGTCGAGCGACTGGGCGGCACCCATCACGGCTATTTTTTGCCGTCCGAGGGTGCGAGCAATATCGCCTACTGCCTGTTCAGTTTTCCGTCGCTGGCGGATTACGAAAGCTACCGGCATATCGCGATGACCGACCCAGAGAGCACCGCGCTGGTGGAGTCACTGGTCGAGAAGAAATTCATTATCAGTTACGAGCGCAGCTTCCTGCGCCCCCTGCTGTCCTGACCACCATTACGCCGGCAAGCCGCATGCAGCGGCGCGCTCGGCGACGTGGCGCAGGCTGTCGAAATTGATGTTGGCGCCTGAGTCGATCGCCACGAAGGTCTGATCCCGCACACCACTTCGCCTCACGTATTGCTTGATCCCCGCCACCGCCAACGCGCCGGAAGGCTCGGTGATCGAGCGCGTATCGTCGTAGATATTCTTGATCGCCGCGCAGAGTTCGTCGTTGCTGACGGTGATGACTTCATCTACGCAAAAGCGACACACTTCAAACCCGTACTCTCCGATCTGCGCCACGGCCACGCCGTCGGCGAAGGTGCCGACGCTGGGTAAAACCACCCGTTGCCCCGCGTGCAACGCAGCTTTCAGGCACGCCGAATGCTCTGACTCGACACCAATGATGCGCACTTCCGGGCGCAGGTATTTGACGTAAGCCGCGATGCCGGCGATCAAACCGCCACCGCCCACCGGGATGAAGATTGCGTCCAGTGCGCCTTGATGCTGACGAAGGATTTCCATCGCAACCGTGCCTTGTCCGGCGATGACGTCCGGGTCATCGAAGGGTGAAACGAAGGTGCGGCCTGACTGCTCGGACATTTTCAGCGCATGTGCCAGGGCAAAGGGGAAGCTCTCGCCGTGCAGCAGCGCTTCGGCACCGCGACTTCGCACGCCCAGTACTTTGAGTTCAGGCGTGGTCGACGGCATGACGATGGTCGCCGAGATGCCCAGTTCACGCGCTGCCAGTGCCACGCCTTGCGCGTGATTGCCGGCCGACGCGGTGATCACGCCACGTGCCTTCTGCTCGTCGCTCAATTGCACCAACTTGTTGTAGGCACCGCGGATCTTGAAGGAGAACGTGGGTTGCAGGTCTTCGCGCTTGAGCAGGATGTGATTGCCGAGCGCTTCGGACAATGCCGGCGCGGCCTGCAATGGCGTGCGCACAGCAATGTCATACACCGGCGCGGCAAGGATCTTTTTTACGTAGTGCTCAAGCAGAGCTTGCTGGTCGTTCATCATCGTCTCCTGACTCACCCCGCCCTGTAGGAGCTGCCGAAGGCTGCGATCTTTTGATCTTGTCTTTGATTCTATAAACCAAAGTCAAAAGATCGCAGCGTGCCGCAGCTCCTGCAGGGATCGGTGTTCGTGGTTAAAACCCGGGAGACAGAAAATGAAAACCCGCCTCTAGGGCGGGTTGGGTGCTGCAGTCGTGAGCTAGCCCGCCAAATGAGGAATGGCGGTAATAATGCTTGGCTGGCAACGCAATACAGTGGAAGTCATGGCCTGAAAATTAGCCCGAGCGCTAATGGCAAGTCAATGGCCAATTTCCGGCACGAACGATAGGCTGACGGTTCTGCCCATCACTTCAAGGAATGAACGCATGATGTCTATCGCCCTGCCTCTCACTGCTTTGCTCGCATTTACCGGCTACACCGTTTCGGTGATGCTCCAGGCCGAGCAGTCGTTGATCGATTTCGGCATCAGCCTGATGTCGCGGCCAGATACCGCGCAAGTGGTAATTGATCTGTATCTGCTGGCGACGCTGGCCGGGGTCTGGATGGTCAGGGATGCCCGCTCGCGTGGGCAGACGGTTTGGTCGGTGGTGCCTTATTTGTCGCTGACGGCGGTTTTTGTGTCGATCGGGCCGTTGTTGTATCTGGTGGTTCGCGGGGTGAGGGATCGCAAGAACATGATCAATATGCGTCAACCGAGCTGATCCGGATGACTTGTTGCTGCTGAATGAGCCTTCGCGAGCAGGCTCGTTCCCCCCCGTGGATTTTGCCAGACGCCATATTCCTTGAATTTACCTGCACCCTGAACAGTCACTGTCTATGCAATGAAGAAAATTTCGCTCTGTGCTTTTCAAACACAGACATGTCCCTTCGTGGAGCCTTGCCCATGACTATCCGATCCGTTATGTTCGCCGCCCCGTGGCTACTGGCCGCCGCCCTGTCCAGCCCAATGGTCATGGCCAGTGGCGATGAAAAGAATCCCGTGCAGAAACCCGAGTGTCCAAAAGGCCAGGTCTGGGACAGCAAGACCCAGAAATGCGTGCTGCTCACCAGCGGCGTGATGCCCACTGCCAACGTACTGACATCGATTCATCAAGCACCTGAACACCCATAAACGGAGTCCATCATCAGCGATCAGGCATTCAGAGCAGAACTCGCACAGCACCTCGCACGACTGTGGCGCTACGGTCTGCTGCTGTCGCGCAATCGGCATGTGGCCGAGGATCTCGTGCAGACAACGTGTGTGCGTGCACTGGAGCGTGCTGCGCAATACGTCGCGGGGACGCGCATGGATCTCTGGTTGCTGAGCATTCTGCATTCGACCTGGCTCAATGAAGTACGCGCCCGTCGTGTGCGTCAGGGTGGTGGACAGCCCGATGGACAAATGATGCTCGACGGCGAATACGCGGCGCAAACACACGTCATGGCGGCGCAGGTGATCCGCCGCGTCGATGCGCTGCCCGAAACCCAGCGCGAAACGGTGTATCTGGCCTATGTCGAGGGCCTGTCGTATCGCGACGTCGCCGAGATCCTGCAAGTACCGATCGCTACGGTGATGAGTCGTCTGGCCACCGCCCGCCTGAAACTCGCCGAGTACCCGCCGCTGCAAGCGGTCCCGAAAACCACCGAAGGGGATCGCTGATGAATGCACCTTCGGATGAGCAACTGGTGGCGTATCTGGACGGCGAAATCGCCGAGGATTATCGCCGCCAACTCGACGCGGCCATAGCGGATGATCCGCTGCTGAACCTGCGCGTGCAGTGGCTGAATCGCAGCAGCCTGCCGTACAGGACCGCTTACGATGAACTGGCGCAACAGGCACCGCTCGATCGCCTGCAAGCACGACTGGATGCCATCCCTTCGCCAGAAAACCCGGGACTGAGTCGGCGCTGGTTTGTCGGTGCTGCCGCCGCAACATTGATCGCCGGTGGCGTACTCGCCGACCGCTTGTTTCTCGGCTGGCAGGCGCAACAAACGCATGAGTGGCGAGGCTTGGTCGGCGACTACATGGCGCTGTATGGACCGCATACGCTCGACCACTTGCCTGCCGACGAAGCCACACAACGCGCGCAGTTGCGCACGGTCGATGCGCGAATGGGCCTGAGTCTTTGGCCTGCCGTGTTGAAATTGCCGGGCGCCGAATTCAAACGCGCACAGATGCTTGAATATGACGGTGTGCCGATTGCGCAGATCGTTTATCTGGATGCCAGGCAGCGGCCATTATCGCTGTGCGTCACCCGCTCGAACAGCGGCAGCCGGCCGCTGGAGCATGAAAGTCGGCATGGTATGAATGTGGTGTATTGGACCGAGCGCGAGCATGCCTGGATGCTGATCGGCCATGACGCCCCGGCGGCGCTGGCAGACAAGGCGAAATTGTTGAAAAGCCGCATAAGTGCATGACCCAGACTGCTCTATGCTGAGCGAGTGATTTTCCGAGGATGATTCACCGATGCCCATTTCGTCTCGTGCTGCTTTACTGGTGATCGACGTCCAAAACGACTTCATTCCCGGCGGCCAATTGCCGGTGCCTGAAGGCGATCATATTGTGCCGTTGATCAACCGCCTCGCGCGCCAGTTCAAACAGGTCGTTATTGCCCAGGACTGGCATCCAGCCGGCCATGCGTCGTTCGCCTCCAGTCACCCCGGCCACCAACCTTACGATGTCATCCAGTTGCCTTACGGCGAGCAAACCCTGTGGCCCGAGCATTGTGTGCAAGCCACACCCGGCGCCGAGCTCCACCCGCGACTCGACCTGCCCCACGCCCAATTGATCATTCGCAAGGGCTGCAATCCTGACATAGACAGTTATTCGGCGTTTCTGGAGGCAGACCGTCGCACGACCACAGGGCTGTCCGGTTATCTGAAAGAGCGCGGCATAGACACGGTTTACATGGTCGGTCTGGCGCTGGATTTCTGCGTAATGTACTCGGCGCTGGACGCTCGGGCGGCGGGGTTCAATGCGTTTGTCGTGCTGGATGCTTGCCGGGCGATCGACATGAATGGGTCGCTGGCGGCCGCGATCGACCGGATGCAGGGCGCTGGCGTTGGACTGATTCAATCGACCGAGCTGACCTGAACAACGCGCCCCCTGTAGGAGCTGCGGCACGCTGCGATCTTTTGATCTTGATCCTTAAAAAACAAGATCAAAAGATCGCAGCCTCGTTTTACTCGACAGCTCCTACAGGGACTTGAGTTTCAGGCAGCTGTTGGTAACCACAAACGGAATCGCGCCCCACCCAAAGGCGAAGACTCGACCGTCAACGTCCCGCCTTGAGCTTCCAGGGCCCTGCGACTGATTGCCAATCCCAACCCAAACCCGCCCGTGGCCCGATCCCGACTGCGATCCAGTCGATAAAACGGCTCGAAAATCCGCTCTCGCTCATCGTCAGGAATACCGATGCCGTCGTCATCCACCCAGATCTCGCAACCCTCAGCGTTAACCTGTACGCCAATCTGAATGCGTTTCTCGCAGTAGCGCATGGCATTGCGCACCAGGTTCTGAATCGCTCGGGCGGTCAACCGCGGGTCGAGCGAAAAACGTTCGAGCTGGCCGTGCAACAGCACGTCGATGACGATTTCCGGCGACTCCAGCTCTTCGTCGACGCTGCCCAGGATGCTGTCGATGAACTCATCGAGCGACACTTCGACCTGTTCCGGTGAGTGCGCCGGATTTTGCAAGCGGCTGTAGGACAACAGTTCCAGCACCAACTCATCCAGCTCACGAATGTGTGCGACCAATCCCTGCAAGCGTTCGCGGCTTGCTGCCGGCAGGTCGTCGGACAGTGCCAGTGCCAGGCCGAAATCCAGGCGTGTCAACGGCGTGCGCAATTCGTGGGAAACCGCATTGAGGAGGTCGCGCTGCTGATTAAGCAGGTTTTCGATATCGCCGGCCATGGTGTCGAACACCACCGCCAGGCCGCCGATGTTGGAGCTTGAAGCGATTTTCGTGCGTTCGCTCAAATGGCCTTTACCGAAGCGTTCGGCGGTGCTTTTGAGGCGCTCCAGATCGCGCCAGTGCGGGCGCAACCATATCAACAGGCACGCAAGGAGCGTCGCGCCGATCAATACGTTGATGCTCCAGTACAGCAGATCGACGTCCATCGGATCCGGCGGCACGATCATTTGCACCGCCATGCTGTCGTTTAGCGGCGCTACCGCGAGGGTGCGCCAGCCCCAGTCACCGATGCGCACCACGTTCTCGCCGCGCCGCAGCCGTTCACGCTCAATGTCAGTGAATTCAGCGTCATCGATAGAAGCCAGCACGATGTGCAAAGGCTGGAAGTCCTTGTCCATCGACGCCGCCAGCGCTGGCCATTGATCTTGCGGCACCGCTCGGAACTGCTTGGCGATCAACGATTGCAGACCACGGGAATAATCCAGGTTGTAGGTGACGAAGCGATCCCGAAAGGCCATGACCACCAGGTCTGGCACCAGATAGATGGCGGCGCTGTACGACACAATCGTCACCAGATACAGACGGAACAGGATGCGGAACATCAGCTCAGCATTCCCACTCGGAACGGCTGAACAGATAACCCTTGCCCCACACGGTCTTGATCTTGCGCGCCTCACCGGCGTGGTCATCGAACTTGCGGCGCAACTTGGAAATCGCCACATCCACCGAGCGGTCGGTGCCGTTGAACTCTATGCCGCGCAGGCGTTGCAGAATCTGGTCGCGGCTGAGCACTTCGCCGGCGTGTCGGGCCAGCACCACCAGCAAGTTGTATTCACCGCTGGACAGTTCCACCGGCTGATCGCGCCAGGTCACGGTGCGTTCGGACAAGTCGATACACAGATTGCCCATGATGATGCGGTCGTTGGCCGTCAACGGCTCTCCGAGACTGCTGCGCCGTAACAGGGTCCGCACCCGCGCCAGCAACACACGCGGCTCGCAGGGTTTGGTGACGTAGTCGTCGGCGCCCATTTCCAGGCCGAGCACTTGGTCGTGGCTGTCATCACGGGCGGTAAGCATCAGGATCGGCAGCGTCGCCGAATCGGCGCGCAGCAGACGGCAGACTTGCAGCCCGTCGAGCCCCGGCAACATCAGATCGAGGATAACCAGATCCGGCGGATTGACCCGCGCCCGTTCACGCACATGGTCACCCCGACCAATGACGCTGACGGAATAACCGTTGCGTTCCAAGTAGCTGGAAATCAGTTCGGCGAGGGCGGTGTCGTCTTCGACCAGGAGGATATTGGGCATGGGTGATCCAGAAAGTGCTGTGGCGACCGAGCAACCGCATTCGCGAGCAGGCTCGCGCCCACAAGTGAATGCATTCCAAGTGTGGGAGCGAACCTGCTCGCGAATGCTTTATATGTCGCAATAAATTTCAATGGCTTAAGGATATACGCCCTCACCCGTTCCTGAGTAAAACCCTTACACAATTTCACACAGCGACTACAAAGCTTCACCGCTACTCTCGCCAACTGCCCGTAGGATGCGGGCATCAATATTGGGGGTGGTAAATGTCGAACAAACTGCTGGCCGGGCTCGGCCTGATCGCCGTGGCGCTGACGCTGAGCGCCTGTGACTCTTCTTCGAAGGCCGAAGATCAGGCACCGCCAGCAACCGTGCGCATCGAAACCATCGAAGCGCGCCCACTGTCGATCAGCAGCGAACTCAGCGGCCGGATCGCTGCACCGCGGATTGCCGAAGTTCGTGCCCGTGTGCCCGGCGTCGTACTGCAACGTAACTTTCGCGAAGGCAGCGACGTGAAGAAAGGCGATGTGCTGTTCCGCATCGACCCGGCGCCGTTCAAGGCTGATCTGGACAGCGCCGAAGCGGCGTTGCGCAAGGCCGAGGCCAACGCGTTTCAGGCGAAGCTGCAGGAGCAACGCTACGCCCAGTTGATCGACGACAAAGCCATCAGCGCTCAGGATTATGACAACGCCCGCGCCAATACCCGGCAAACGGCCGCTGACGTCGCCGGCAACAAGGCTGCGGTGGAGCGGGCCAGATTGAACCTGGGTTACGCCACTGTCACCGCGCCGATTTCCGGTCGTATCGGCCGCGCGCTGGTCACCGAAGGCGCGCTGGTCGGGCAGAACGAAACCACGCCACTGGCGCTGATTCAGCAACTCAATCCGATCTACGCCGACCTCACCCAGTCGACCCGCGAACTCAACGAACTGCGCCGGGCTTTCCGCTCCGGACAATTGCAGGAAGTCGGTCAGGATCAGGTCAAAGCGACCCTGATTCAGGATGACGGCAGCCTGTACCCGTTGCCGGGCAAACTACTGTTCAGCGACATCACCGTCGACCCGGGCACCGGCCAGATCATTTTGCGCAGCGAGTTCCCCAATCCCGATCTCGACCTGCTGCCCGGAAGCTTCATTCGCGTGCGACTGCAGCAGGCGACTATCCAGAACGGCATCACCGTGCCGCAACGCGCCGTGCAACGTGACAGCGCTGGGATCGCGCAAGTATTGACCGTCGATGAGCAAATGCGTGTAGCCGAGCAAACGGTGCAACTGGGCGCCGTGCAAAACAATCGCTGGATCGTCACCGGTGGACTCAAGCCCGGCGACCGCATCGTTATTGAAGGCCTGCAACACGCCCGCCCCGGTGACAAGGTGCAGATTGATGACACCCCTCTTCCACTTGCCCAGACCTCTGGTCAGTAAGCAGGACGCTTTTATATGCCGCAGTTCTTTATCGATCGCCCCGTATTTGCCTGGGTGGTCGCCTTGTTCATCCTGTTGGCCGGTGCGCTGGCCATCCCGCAATTGCCGGTGGCGCAATACCCCGACGTCGCGCCGCCTCAGATCGAAATCTATGCCGTGTACCCCGGCGCCTCGGCGCAAACCGTCGATGAAAGCGTGGTCAGCCTGATCGAGGAAGAGCTTAACGGCGCGGATCACCTGCTTTATTTCGAATCGCAGAGCAGCTTGGGCAGCGCCACGATCAAAGCGACGTTCCAGCCGGGCACCAACCCGGAACTGGCGCAGGTCGACGTGCAAAACCGTCTCAAAGTGGTCGAGTCGCGCTTGCCGCAAGCCGTGAACCAGCAGGGTTTGCAGGTGGAGAAAGTCTCCTCGGGTTTCCTCTTGCTGATCAGCCTGACG
Organism: Pseudomonas sp. P42; assembly: GCF_017973755.1. Taxonomy (NCBI): domain Bacteria; kingdom Pseudomonadati; phylum Pseudomonadota; class Gammaproteobacteria; order Pseudomonadales; family Pseudomonadaceae; genus Pseudomonas; species Pseudomonas sp. P42. The sequence goes on from NZ_JACOPU010000006.1 coordinate 559,508, forward strand.
TCCAACGACGGCAAGCTCGATGACGTTGCGCTCAGTGACTATCTGGCGCGCAACGTGATGAACGAAATCAAGCGTCTGGACGGCGTCGGCAAGGCTCAGTTGTACGGTGCCGAGCGGGCCATGCGTATCTGGATCGACCCGCAGAAGCTCATCGGTTTCAACCTGACCCCGGCTGACGTCAACGCCGCCATTGTGGCGCAGAACGCTCAGGTGTCGGCAGGCAGCATCGGTGACTTGCCCGGCCCGTCAACGCAGGAAATCACTGCAACAATTTTGGTCAAAGGCCAGTTGTCGACGCCGCAGGAGTTCGCCGACATCGTGCTCAAGGCCAACCCGGACGGATCCACCGTGCGTATCGGTGATGTGGCGCGGGTCGAGATCGGGAGTCAGGACTATCAGTTCGGCACACGCCTCAACGGCAAGCCGTCCACCGCTGTCGGCGTGCAATTGTCGCCGGGAGCCAACGCGCTGAGCACCGCAACGCTGGTGCGGGCGAAGATGGATGAGCTGGCGCGCTACTTCCCGGCCGGCGTGGAATACAAAATCCCTTACGACACTTCGCCCTTCGTCAAAGTCTCGATCACTAAAGTGATCTACACCCTCGGCGAGGCGATGCTGCTGGTGTTTGCGGTGATGTTCCTGTTTCTGCAGAACGTGCGCTACACGCTGATTCCGACGCTGGTGGTGCCGGTGGCGCTGATGGGCACGTTTGCAACCATGCTCGCGCTGGGTTTCTCGATCAACGTGCTGACCATGTTCGGCATGGTATTGGCCATTGGCATTCTGGTGGACGACGCCATTGTCGTGGTGGAAAACGTCGAGCGGATCATGGCCACCGAAGGCTTGTCGCCCAAGGAGGCCACGCGCAAAGCGATGACGCAGATCACCGGCGCCATCATCGGCATCACTCTGGTGCTGGTGGCGGTATTCATCCCGATGGCGTTCATGCAGGGTTCGGTCGGGGTGATCTATCAGCAGTTTTCGCTGTCGATGGCGACGTCCATTCTGTTCTCCGCATTCCTCGCCCTGACGCTGACGCCAGCGCTGTGCGCGACACTGCTCAAGCCAATCGCCAAGGGCGAGCATCACGAGAAGTCCGGATTCTTCGGTTGGTTCAACCGCCGTTTCGAGCAACTGACCTTGCGTTATCAGGGCTGGGTCGGTTATGCGCTGAAACGCACCGGGCGATACCTGCTGATTTATGGCGTGTTGCTGGTGGGCCTGGGGATTTGCTTCATGCGTCTGCCCTCCTCGTTCCTGCCGGTCGAGGATCAGGGTTACACCATCACCGATATCCAACTGCCGCCCGGCGCAACCAAGAACCGCACGGTGCAAGTGGCCGAACAGCTTGAAGCGCATAACGCCGGTGAGCCTGGTATCAGCGACAGCGTGGTGATTCTCGGTTTCAGCTTCTCCGGTAGCGGACAGAACGCTGCACTGGCGTTCTCGACACTCAAGGATTGGTCGCAGCGCGAAAGCGAAGATTCGGCCAGCTCGATTGCCGACCGCGCCAACATCGCCCTGAGCCAGATCAAGGACGCCATGGCGTTCTCGGTTCTGCCGCCGCCCGTGGACGGTCTCGGCACGTCCAGCGGTTTCGAGTTCCGTTTGCAGGATCGCGGTGGCCTCGGTCATGCGACATTAATGCAAGCGCGCACGGAACTGCTGGCAGCCGCGGAGGAAAGTCCGGTCCTGATGAATGTGCGTGAAAGCGCACTGGCCGAGGCGCCACAAGTGCAACTCGAAGTGGATCGCAAGCAGGCCAATGCCTTGGGGGTGTCGTTCGCCGACATCGGCAACGTGCTGTCTACTGCCGTGGGCTCGGCCTATATCAATGATTTCCCCAATCAGGGACGTATGCAGCGCGTGGTGGTGCAGGCTGAAGGCGATCAACGCAGTCAGGTCGATGATTTGCTGAAAATGCACGTGCGCAACAATGCCGGAAAAATGGTTCCGCTGTCGGCATTTGTCCAGGCCAACTGGATTCAAGGGCCGGCCCAACTGACCCGCTATAACGGTTATCCGGCGATTGCGATTTCCGGCGAACCGTCTCCCGGCCACAGCACCGGCGAGGCCATGGCCGAGATTGAACGTCTTGTCGCACAGGGGCCGAAGGGTCTGGGACAAGAATGGACCGGCCTGTCGTTGCAAGAGCGCTTGTCCGGCAGCCAGGCACCGATTCTGCTCGGCCTGTCGCTGCTGATCGTGTTCCTGTGTCTGGCGGCGCTGTATGAGAGCTGGTCGATTCCGACCTCGGTGTTGCTGGTGGTGCCGTTGGGGGTACTCGGTGCGGTGCTGGCAGTGACCCTGCGCGGAATGCCCAACGACGTGTTCTTCAAGGTCGGGTTGATCACCATCATCGGTCTGTCGGCGAAGAACGCGATCCTGATCATCGAGTTTGCCAAGAGCCTGTACGACGAAGGTCACGACCTAATCGATGCAACGTTGCAAGCCGCCCGCCTACGCCTGCGTCCGATCGTGATGACGTCGCTGGCCTTCATCCTCGGCGTGGTGCCGCTGGCGATTGCCACCGGCGCCAGTTCGGCGAGCCAGCAAGCGATCGGTACAGGGGTGATCGGCGGGATGATCACCGCAACGTTGGCAGTGATCTTCGTTCCGGTGTTCTTCGTCGTGGTGATGAAGCTCGTAAAACGATTCACTAAACCCCACGTGTAAACATGTAGGAGCTGCCGAAGGCTGCGATCTTTTGATTTTTTTCTTAAAACACAAGATCAAAAGATCGCAGCCTTCGGCAGCTCCTACAAAAGCCACATGGCGTGCGCTATGGTGCAGGGATCGACCACCAAAGTGAGTCCCCATGCGCTTGCTCGCCCGCACCCACCCTCGCCTTTCCGCAGCTGCCCTGCTCGGCCTCGCCGTGGGCCTGATTTCGCCCGTCGACTCCATCGTCAGCAAAATCCTCTACGGCTGGAACGCCGGCGTATGGACTTACCTGATCCTGATGCTCTGGCTGACCGCGCGCTCCAAGGCCCCGGACGTGAGGCGCATCGCTGAAGTCGAAGATGAAAATGCCGGCCTGGTGTTGTTCGTGGTGTGCATCGCCGCGCTGGCGAGTCTCGCCACCATTACCTTCGAATTGGCCGGCAGCAAGGATCTGGACACCACTCACAAACTGATGCACTACGGCTTCACCGCCCTGACGGTGATTGGTTCGTGGCTGCTGATCGGGGTGATTTTCTCTGTGCACTATGCACGCCTGTTTTACACCTGGGACGGCAAGGAACCCGCACTGCGTTTCGCCGAAGGGCTGACCACGCCCAACTACTGGGACTTCCTGTACTTCTCTTTCACCATCGGCGTGGCGGTGCAAACTGCCGACGTCGGCGTGGCGACGCGGGACATTCGCAAAATCGTCCTCGCACAGTCGTTGATCGGTTTCGTGTTCAACACGGCAATTCTCGGATTCTCCATCAATATCGCCGCAGGCTTATTCGGCTGACGGGTACAAGGGCGGCCTGCTTTGCAGCGCCGCCCGTCTGGACCTGACGACTATCAGACGATCCTTCACTTGACGGACGATTGGATTCTGTTGTTTCCTGAAACCGGTTTCAGCGCTACACCAGCGACTGAACCTGATAAATCCAATAATAAGGTTTCAGACCGTGAACGACTTCTCCGCCGCCCAGCGCAGCCGCGTCACCATGCTTGATGTCGCCGAGCGCGCGGGCGTATCCAAGGCCAGCGTCTCGCGTTTCATCGGCGACGACCGCGCCCTGCTTTCCGATGCCATCGCTTTGCGCATCGAACAGGCTATCGATGAACTCGGCTATCGCCCAAACCAGATGGCCCGTGGCCTCAAGCGCGGGCGTACACGCCTGATCGGCATGCTCGTGGCCGATATCCGCAACCCTTATTCAATTGCCGTGATGCACGGGGTGGAAACCGCCTGCCGTGCGCACGGCTACAGCCTGGTGGTGTGCAACACCGACCGCAATGACGAGCAGGAGCGCCAGCATCTGGCGCTATTGCGCTCGTACAACATCGAAGGGCTGATCGTGAACACCCTCGGCCATCACCGTGACGAGTTGCACGAGCTGCGCCGCGAGATGCCGCTGGTGCTGGTGGATCGCAAGGTCGACGGGCTCGACAGCGACATGATCGGGCTGAACAACCCGCAGGCAGTGGAAATGGCCCTGGCCCACTTGGAACAACGTGGTTATCGCGACGTGTTGTTGGTGACTGAACCTTATGACGGCACCAGTTCGCGGATCGAACGAGTCAGCAGTTTTCAGACGCAGCTAAAGCAGCGCTCTGCATTGAATGGGGCGGTGGTGGAAACCGGCGACGATCTCGCGACGCATCTTCAAACCTTTTTACACAAACCCGATCTCGGCCCGAAAGCGCTGTTTTGTGCCAATGGCGTGGCCGCGCTGGCCGCCACTCATGCGTTGCGCAAGATCGGTTCGCGGCTGTTCGAGGATATCGGCTTGATTGCCCTGGATGATCTGGATTGGTATCCGCTGGTGGGCAGCGGGATTACTGCGCTTGCGCAGCCAACGGAAGCGATTGGCGCGCGAGCATTCGAGTGTTTGCTCAAGCGTTTGCGTGGGGATGATGAGGCGGCGCGGGTGGTGGATTTTGCGCCGGTGCTGGTTGTGCGAGGTTCCACCCTGGGGGTTTTGCAGTGATTGATCGGGCCTCATCGCTGGCAAGCCAGCTCCCACTATGTCCGTGTCGCTCACTAAACCTGTGGGTCCTGGCTTGCCAGCGATGAGGCGCTCGAAAGCAACACAGCACTGACTGATATTTTTTTGAACAAAAATGAAACCGGTTTCAGAGGTCAACAACAATGAATAAACCTGCCGTTTCCATCAGCCTGTCCAGCTACGGCGCCGAGCTAGTGCGCCAACGCGGGCAGGACTTTTTTATCGACGTGCTGGCCGCTGCCGGGGCCGATCGTATCGAGTGGCGCGAAGAGTTGCTGACTCGCGAGAACCCCGCACAGTTGAGCGCAGCCGCTCAGGCACTGGGCCTGCAAAGCATCTATTCCTCGCCGACCGAGTTGTGGCTGGCCGGCCAGGCGCGCCCCAATCCTGAACTGATCACGGCCCTGCAACACGCCGAGGCGTACGGTTCCAAATGGCTGAAAATCTCCCTCGGCTACTTCACCGACAATTGCGATCTGAGGGTTTTGCAGCAACTGCTCGGCAACAGCCCGGTGCACCTGCTGGTGGAAAACGACCAGACGCTACACGGCGGGCGGATCGAGCCGTTTCAACGCTTCTTTAATGCTGTTGAACAGCACAACTTGCCGATCAAGATGACCTTCGATATCGGCAACTGGCAGTGGCAGGATCAATCCGCTGCCAACGCCGCACGCCTGCTCGGTCGGCACGTCGGCTATGTGCATTGCAAAGCCGTGGCCCGGCGCGCCGACGGCAAATTGGTAGCAGTGCCGCCCGCCGTCAGCGACCTGCATCTGTGGGAGCAACTGCTGCGGCACATGGACCAAGGCGTTATGCGCGCCGCCGAATATCCGTTGCAGGGCGATGACTTGGTGGAGTTGACCACCGAACACGTCGCCACCCTCGCCCGCCTCGGCCAATCCCGCCTGGAGCCAGCTCATGTCTGAGATCGATATTCTGTCGTTCGGCGAAACCATGGCGATGCTGGTGGCCGAGCAAAGCGGGGACCTGGCACAGGTCGAGCACTTCCACAAGCGCATTGCCGGCGCCGACAGCAACGTGGCGATCGGCCTCTCACGGCTGGGTTTCAACGTCGCGTGGCTGAGTCGGGTGGGCAATGATTCGCTCGGCCGTTTTGTCGTCGACACCTTGGCGCGCGAGGGTCTGGATTGCAGCCAGGTTGAAGTCTGCAAAACGCATCCAACCGGCTTCCAGTTCAAGTCCCGTTGCGACGATGGCAGCGACCCGCAGGTCGAGTATTTCCGTCGTGGCTCGGCGGCCAGTCATCTGTCGCCGCAATCGATCACGCCCGAACTGCTGAACGCTCGGCATCTGCACGCCACCGGCATTCCTCCCGCGCTGTCCGGTACGGCGCGGGAAATGTCATTTGAGCTGATGACGCGCATGCGCAATGCCGGGCGCAGTGTATCGTTCGACCCCAACCTGCGCCCGAGTCTGTGGGCCAGCGAGCGCGAGATGATCGGCGAGATCAACCACCTCGCCGCCCTCGCCCATTGGGTCCTGCCGGGCTTGAGCGAAGGGCGTTTGCTCACCGGGTTTGAAGACCCGGCAGATATCGCTGCGTTTTATCTCGATCAGGGCGCCGAAGCGGTGGCGATCAAGCTCGGGCCGCAGGGTGCCTATTACCGCACTCAACTGGATCAGGGCTTTGTTGCCGGGGTGCCGGTGACCCATGTCGTCGATACGGTTGGCGCGGGTGACGGGTTTGCGGTGGGCATGATCAGCGCCCTGCTGGAGCACCAGAGTTTTGCCGAGGCCGTGCGGCGCGCGAACTGGATTGGCAGTCGGGCGGTGCAGAGTCGCGGGGATATGGAGGGGTTGCCGACCCGGGCTGAACTCACTGTTGAATTCATGGACCCCATCACTGGCAAGCCAGCTCCCACAGGGTCCTGTGGTGTTGCCACTGCTTTTGAAACACCACAAACCATTGTGGGAGCTGGCTTGCCAGCGATGAGGACCTGACAGTCAACCGATTAACTAAACCTGCTGCGACAAAAACAACAAGCTCAGGAGTCACACCCATGAAAACTGCAACCCTCGCCGCCCGCCGCTGGTGGTACATCATGCCCATCGTGTTCATCACTTACAGCCTGGCGTATCTCGATCGCGCCAACTACGGTTTCGCTGCGGCGTCCGGCATGGCCGAAGACTTGATGATCACGCCGGGCCTGTCCTCATTGCTCGGTGCACTGTTCTTCCTGGGCTACTTTTTCTTCCAGGTACCCGGCGCGATCTACGCGCAAAAACACAGCGTGAAGAAGCTGATTTTCGTCAGCCTGATCCTTTGGGGCGGGCTCGCGACGTTGACCGGCGTGGTCAGCAATGCCTATTGGCTGATCGTCATCCGCTTCATGCTCGGCGTGGTCGAAGCGGCGGTGATGCCAGCGATGCTGGTTTACCTGTGCCACTGGTTCACCCGCGCCGAACGCTCGCGGGCCAACACCTTTTTGATCCTCGGCAACCCGGTGACCATGCTGTGGATGTCGGTGGTGTCGGGTTATCTGGTGCAGCATTTCAGCTGGCGCTGGATGTTCATCATTGAAGGTCTGCCGGCGGTGCTCTGGGCGTTTATCTGGTGGAAACTGGCCGATGATCGTCCGGCCCAGGCCAAGTGGCTCAGCGACCAGGAAAAACACGATCTGGAAAGCGCCTTGGCCGCCGAACAGGTCGGCATCAAAGCGGTGAAGAACTACGCCGAGGCGTTCCGTTCACCGAAGGTGATCATTCTGGCCTTGCAGTTTTTCTGCTGGAGCATCGGCGTCTACGGCTTTGTGTTGTGGCTGCCGTCGATCCTCAAGGCTGGCGCGCAAATGGACATGATCGAGGCCGGCTGGCTGTCGTCGCTGCCGTATCTGGCGGCCGTGATCGGCATGCTGGTGGTGTCGTGGGGCTCGGACAAACTGCAAAAACGCAAACGCTTCGTCTGGCCGCCGCTGTTGATTGCTTCCATTGCGTTCTACGGATCCTACGCGCTCGGTGCCGAACACTTCTGGTGGTCGTACACGCTGCTGGTGATCGCTGGCGCCTGCATGTACGCGCCTTACGGGCCGTTCTTCGCGATCGTGCCCGAGATTCTTCCGGCCAACGTCGCCGGTGGCGCGATGGCGCTGATCAACAGCATGGGCGCGCTCGGTTCGTTCGGCGGCTCGTACCTGGTGGGTTACCTGAACAGCTCGACCGGTTCGCCCGGTTCTTCGTATCTGCTGATGAGCGGTGCATTGCTGCTGTCGGTGGTGCTGACGATTTTCCTCAAGCCCGGCGCCAGTGATCGCGTCGTGGCCAAAGCCGTCGCCACGCCTGCCGTGCCGGCTCACTCCTGAAGAGATCTTTGCCATGAAAAAACAGGTCGTCCTGTACAAGAAACTATCGCCCGCGCTCATGGCGCGCCTGCAAGATCAGTTTGATGTGACGCTGATCGAAAGCCTCGATGCCGACGGCCTCATGCAACTGCGTGATGCCCTGCCCCGCGCCCATGGCTTGCTCGGCGCCAGCCTGAAACTCGACGCCACATTGCTCGACCTGGCGCCACAGCTGGAGGCCATCGCCAGTGTGTCGGTGGGCGTCGACAACTACGACATCGATTACCTGACCCGCCGCAAGATTCTGCTGACAAACACCCCGGACGTGCTGACCGAAACCACCGCCGACACCGGTTTCGCCCTGATCCTTGCCGCCGCCCGGCGCGTGGTCGAGCTGGCGAACATGGTGCGCAGCGGTCAGTGGCAGCGCAACCTCGGCCCGGCGCATTTTGGCACCGATGTGCATGGCAAGACGCTGGGCATCATCGGCATGGGCCGCATTGGCGAGGCGCTGGCGCAACGTGGTCATTTCGGTTTTGGCATGCCGGTGATCTATCACAGTCAGTCGCGTAAACCGGCTGTCGAGGCGCGTTTTGATGCGCAGTACCGCAGCCTGGAAGATTTGCTCAAGCAGGCCGATTTCATCTGCCTGACCTTGCCGCTGACGGCGCAGACCGAGGGGTTGATCGGCGCCGGGCAATTTGCGTTGATGCGTCCGGAAAGCATCTTCATCAACATCTCGCGGGGTAAGGTTGTTGACGAAGCAGCGATGGTTGATGCACTGCGCCATCAACGGATTCGTGCGGCAGGTCTGGACGTGTTCGAGCGTGAACCGTTGAATCAGGATTCGCCGTTGATGCAACTGGATAACGTGGTGGCAACCCCGCATATGGGCTCGGCGACGCACGAGACACGCGAGGCAATGGCGCGGTGCGCAGTAGAGAATTTGTTGGCGGCTTTGGGTGGTAAAAAGCCTTTGAATCCGGTGAATCCAGTGGCTTGGCAGGGCTGAGATTTTCAGTGCCTGAATGGACCCCATCGCTGGCAAGCCAGCTCCCACAGGTTATTCGGTGTTCATCACATTTGTGAGCGACACTAACCACTGTGGGAGCTGGCTTGCCAGCGATGAGGCCAGTACATCTGACGCAAAACGTTCAGGCACTGCGCGCCTGTAACAGCTGCGCCGCACACAGCGAAATCCGCGAACAGGCATCCGCCAGCCGCACCCGATCCACCACCAGCCCGATGCGAATATGCCCCGCTGCACTGGGCCCAAATGCCTCCCCGGCCAGCACCGAGACGCCATACCCTTCCAGCAACCGCTCGGCAAATGCCTGCGCGCCGAGTCCGGTCTGGCGCACATCGACCATCACGAACATGCCGCCATCAGGGCGGACCGGATGCAGACCCGGGCAACCGTGCAAGCGCTCGCAGACCAGGTCGCGGCGCAGTCGATATTCCTCACGCATCTGCTTCACTTCCGGCAGGTCGGTCTCCAGCGCGACTTGCGCGGCTTTCTGCACGAAATCCGGCAGACCAAAAAGCATGCTCAACGACAGATTAACCAGATGCCCAGCCAACGATTTCGGCCCGATCGACCAGCCGACGCGCCAGCCGGTCATGGCATGGGATTTCGATAGACTGTTGATTGTCGCCGTGCGTTCGGCCATGCCCGGCAGGCTCGCCGGACTGATGTGCTGGCCTTCGTAGAGAAGTTCGCTATAGACCTCGTCGCTGATCAGCCACAAGTCATGACGCACGCACAGCGCGGCCAATTCCTGCCAGATCAGCAACGACAGGCTCGCACCGGATGGGTTGTTGGGACTGTTGAGCAGCATGGCGCGGGTTTTCGCCGTGATGCGCGCCGCGACATCGGCGGGATCGACGCGAAAGCCGTTTTCCGGGCGAACCGGCACCGGCACCACCGTCGCGCCGCACGCACCGAAAACAGCTTCATAGGTGACGTACATCGGTTCGGCAATGATCACCTCGTCACCCGGATCAAGCAGGCATTGCGCCACCGAATACACGGCGCATTGCGCCCCGGGCATGACGATCACATGGTCGGCATCGACCACTTGGCCGCTGCTTCGCCGATGACGTTCGGCAATCAGCTTGCGCAGCGCCAGGCGGCCACGCACATCGGAATAATGCGTGTCGCCCGCCAGCAGACTGTCGATCGCGCCGTGGATGATCGGCAGCGGCGTATCGAAATCCGGATCCCCCACACTTAGCAGCAGAATGTCGACACCTTCGGCGCGCAACTCCAGCGCTCGGTCGTGAATCTGCCAGGCCGCTGCGCCCTCGCCGGCGATTCGTTGGGTCAAGGCTGAATAGCGCATGCACGTCTCCTGATTGCGCAGTGTCCAGCCTTCACCCTATCTCAAATCACAAAACGCGCCACCATGGCGTTCAAATCCACCGCCAGGCGCGACAGTTCGTGGGTCGCGGCGCTGGTCTGGTTAGCGCCAGCGGCCGATTGCGTGGCCAGGTCGCGGATGTTGACCAGATTGCGGTCAACTTCGCGCGAGACCTGCGCCTGTTCTTCCGAAGCGCTGGCGATGACCAGGTTGCGTTCGTTGATCTGGTGGATCGACTGGGTGATCTGCTCCAGCGCAACGCCGGCGGCGCGAGCCATTTCCAGAGTGGACTGGGTGCGCTGGTTGCTTTGTTGCATCGACGAAACCGCTTCGCCGGTGCCGTTCTGGATACCGGCGACCATTTTTTCAATCTCTTGCGTCGACTGCGCGGTGCGATGAGCCAGCGCGCGCACTTCGTCCGCCACTACCGCAAAACCGCGTCCGGCTTCACCGGCACGCGCTGCTTCGATGGCGGCGTTGAGCGCCAGCAGGTTGGTCTGTTCGGCGATGGCGCGGATCACGTCGAGCACCTTGCCAATGTCGCGACCCTGTGCGGCGAGGCCTTCGATCATGTGCGAGGTGTTTTGCACGTCGTGGGTCATGGTCTGGATCGCGTCGACAGTTTTCACCACTTGATCGCGACCTTCGCGGGCGGCGTGAGTCGACTGGTTCGACGCTTCGGAGGTCGACACGGCATTTCGCGCGACTTCCTCGACAGCGGCGGTCATCTCGTTGACGGCAGTGGCCGCTTGTTCGATTTCATTGTTCTGCTGTTGCAGGCCACGTGAGGCTTCTTCGGTCACGGCGCTGAGTTCTTCGGCAGCGGCACCCAGTTGCGTCGCGGACCCGGCGATCTGTTCGATGGTTTTGCGCAGGTTGGTTTGCATCGCTGCGAGGGCTTCGAGCAGGCGAGCCGGTTCGTCCTTGCCATCGACTTCGATGCGTTTGCTCAAGTTGCCGCCAGCAATGGTTCGCGCGGCTTCAACGGCGCGGTTCAGTGGGGTGACGATGCTGCGGGTCAGCAGCCAGGCCAGCAGCACGGTCGCCAGCGCAGCAACGACGGCGACAATGATGATGCCGGTGATGGCGCTGTCGTAATACTTACCCGCCTGAATCGACGCGGCTTTGGCGTCGGCAGCATTCATTGCGATCAGCTTGTTGAGCTGCTCGCCCATCTGGTCGGTGCCGTCCTTGATGCGCGTGTTGATCAAGGTGCGCATTTCGTCGAGTTTGTCCTGACGCGACAGCTCCATCATCTGGCTCTGCGCTTGCAGGTAGTTGTCCAGCGTCGTGACGAATGTCTGGTAAAGCGCGCGTTCTTCTGTGCCGGCGGGCAGCGCGGCATAGCTGGCTTGAGCATTACGCACTTTGTCCACCAACACATTGATGCGAGTTTGCGCCTCCTGCAAACCAGCGGGCTCGCGATTGACCAGCACGCGGAACGACAGAATCCGCAGGCGCAGCACGTTTTCCGTCATCACGCTGAGTTGCGTCACGCTGGGCAACTGCGTTGAGTCCATGTCGATTGACGCCTGGCGAATGATCGACATGCGATTGACGGCGAACACGCCGAGCACAATCACCAGCAAGGCGATGAAGGCAAAACCGAGGAAGGCACGGGGCGCGATATTGAGGTTACGCAAGGACATAGTTGGACTCTCGGAGGATAGAAACTACGAGCATCCATGCCTTGATCACCTGCCCGCGGGACGGGCTTCAGTGCGGCGTCACTGTTTTGGGATTTGTTGTGCGCGCCTATTGGCTGTATCGGCCAGGCTTGAGGAAGGATGTGGGTAAGGAAGAAGTATTTTTCAGGTTGTTACGGCAATGAAACACCCGACCGCCCATGTCGACGGCGCATTATGTAGGAACTGCCGAAGGCTGCGATCTTTTGCTCTTGAGGTTAAAAACCAAGAGCAAAAGATCGCAGCCTTCGGCAGCTCTTGCAGTGCGAATGTCTCAGGGTTTTGCGGCCAGTTGCCACACACGGGCGATATCGGTGGCCCGTTCGCGCAGCAGTCGTGGTGCTTCGGCGCAGGCGTGTTCGAGCGTCATCGGGCCACTGGTCACGGCGAAAGCGGCATCGATGCCGTGGCCATAGAGTTCTTGATAACCGTCACCCAGGGTTCCTGCGATTACGATCACCGGCACGGCATAGTGCCTGGCAATCCGCGCCACGCCGAACGGGGTTTTGCCGCGAAGCGTCTGTGCATCGAAACGCCCCTCGCCGGTAATCACCAGATCCGCGCCCTTGACGGCCTCGGCCAGCCCGACCAGTTCGGCCACCACCTCCACGCCGGCCTGAAACTGCGCGCCAAGGAACGCTTTGGCGGCAAAACCCAAGCCCCCTGCCGCGCCACTGCCCGGTTCATCGCGCACGTCCTTGCCCAGCACCTCGGCGCACAATTGCGCGAAATGACCGAGGGCCTGATCCAGTTGTTGCACCTGCGCTGGCGATGCCCCTTTCTGCGGACCGAAAATCGCCGAGGCACCGTGCGGGCCGCACAGTGGATTGTTGACGTCCGCTGCGATATCAAACCGCACCTGCGCCAGACGAGGATCAAGTTCAGTCAAATCCACACGCGCCAATTGCGCCAACGCCAATCCGCCCGGCACCAGCATTTGGCCTTGGGCGTCGAGCAACTTCACACCCAACGCCTGCATCGCCCCTGCCCCGCCATCGTTGGTGGCGCTGCCGCCAATCGCCAGGATCACCCGTTGCGCACCGGCATCGAGTGCGGCGCGAATCAGTTCGCCGGTGCCGAACGTGCTGCTGATGCATGCATCACGCTTGCCCGGCGGCACCAATTGCAAACCGCTGGCCTCGGCCATTTCAATGATTGCCGTGTGGTTGTGCGGCAACCAGCCCCACGCGGCATCAACTGCCGTGCCCAATGGGCCACGCACAGTAGTGCGGCGCAATTCGCCTTCGCACGCCGCCAGAATCGACTCGACCGTGCCTTCGCCGCCGTCAGCCATCGGGCATTTGACCAGCGTGGCGTGCGGCCAGACTTGCGCCAGGCCCAGCGCAATGGCCTCGGCAACGCCTTGGGCACTCAGGCTGTCCTTGAACGAATCGGGGGCGATGACGATCTTCATGTGAATTCTCCAGTTCCAATGCCCCTCATGCTGCCAGTCGGCATGCGCATTGACGCCTGTCTGCTGCACAAGTGGCGCAGGCGTTTATTGTTCATTTCTACAAAAGGTCTTGGTGTTGATGCTGAATGTTCCGGCGCCATCGCTGGCAAGCCAGCTCCCACAGGGGGCTTAGGTGACCACAGATATTGTGAACACCCCCCAAAACTGTGGGAGCTGGCTTGCCAGCGATGGCGTCAGTGAGAGCAGCAATTAACCCGGTTCAATCTGCGGCAACAACTGCACACCCAGATACAACGCCAGCATCCCCTCCAGCCTTAGCGGATCCACCCCGCTGATCTCGGCAATCCGCTCCATCCGATAGCGCAAGCTGTTGCGATGAATACCCAGCGCATCGGCACAGGCCTGACTCTGCCCATCGTGATCACACCAACTGCGCAGCGTCGCCAGCAATTGGCCGTTGCCGTCCTTGGCGATCACCTTGCGCAATGGTTTGAGCAGTTCATCCAGCGCATCGTCGTTGCGATGGCGCCACAGCATGACCGGTAGACGATAGCGATTGAGGGTCAACAAGCGCGAATGGGGCAACACCTCGCGGCCGTAGGCGAGCAAATCGCCGACCCGGCGATAACAACGGCGCAACCCGACCAGCCCATCGGCCTGCCCGCCCACCGCAATGCGCAGGATTTTCCAGCCCAGGCCGTCGAGTTTTTCCAGCAAACGATCGTGCTCGATGTTTTGACTGGCCGGCCGACACCACAGCAGCGACGACTTGGCCGAGCTCACGCACCAACTGTCCGGGTATCGCGAGGTCAGCCAGGCACTCAGCGCTTCGACCGTTTGCCCCGGCCCGTGCTCAAGACCCAACTCGAACAGATACGGCACGCGCGTCAATTGCGGCTTGAGCCCGAGTTGCTGCGCCTCGTCGACCAGACGCGGTGAATCGCCCGCTTCGCTCAGCAGCAATGCCAGCAGATCATCGCAGCGCTGGCGCCGCCATTGCTGTTCGGCCTGCTGATTGCGTTGGCCCACCAGCATTTCGGCGGTCATGCGCACCAGTTCGGCGTAAGTGCGCAGATGCTCTGGTTCGCCGGTAATGCCCAGCACGCCTATCAACCGCTGATCGAGCCACAGCGGCAGATTGATCCCCGGCTGCACACCCTTCAGATGCAGGGCTGTCGGCGCGTCTATCTCCACCACGCGACCGTTGGCCAACACCAGTTGCGCACCTTCGTGGCGGGTGTTGATACGCTCCGGCTCGCCGCTGCCAAGGATCAAGCCCTGGCTGTCCATGACGTTGACGTTGTACGGCAAAATGGCCATGGCCCGGTCGACGATGTCCTGAGCGAGGTCGTGATCGAGTTCGAACATAACGGCTGCAATCCTTCTAAACAGGCGCGGACGGTTGGTCACCCGCACAGGGTCTGGTGGCAAACCCTGTGCTCAGGCACAAAGACAATCCAGCCAAAGGTGGCCGAGACTCTCAGGGCGATCAACGTTACCCTTTGCATCGCAAAAAATCATAATAAAGAGAGAGCCGCTATGTCGCAGAGCGCCGCAGCTACCCAGACCATCGACGACGATAAAAACGCCGTTTACAAACGCATTACCCTGCGCTTGATCCCCTTCATTTTTATCTGCTACCTGTTCAACTACCTCGACCGGGTTAACGTTGGGTTTGCCAAACTGCAGATGCTCGACGCGTTGAAATTCAGCGAAACCGTGTACGGCCTAGGTGCCGGCATTTTCTTTATCGGCTACGTGCTGTGCGGCGTACCGAGCAATCTGGCCTTGACCAAATTCGGTCCGCGACGCTGGATTGCGGTGATGATGATCACGTGGGGCACGTTGTCGACCTGCCTGTTGTTTGTCACCACACCAACCGAGTTCTATACCCTGCGCCTGTTTACCGGTGCGGCCGAAGCCGGGTTCTTCCCGGGCGTTGTGCTGTATCTCTCGCAGTGGTTCCCGACCTTCCGCCGTGGCCGGATCATGGCGCTGTTCATGTCGGCGATCCCGGTGTCCGGTCTGCTCGGCAGCCCGTTTTCGGGCTGGATTCTCAATCACTTCGCGGCGGGCCAGGGCGGTTTGGCCGGCTGGCAGTGGATGTTTTTGCTGCAAGGCATTCCGACCGTGGTGCTGGGCTTGCTGGCTTACTTCCTGCTGAGCGACAGCTTTGCCAAGGCCAAATGGCTGACCGCACATGAGCGTGCGGTACTGGAAGCGGATCAAGCCGAAGACCTGGCGAACAAACCGAAAACCACCACCGATTCGCTGTTGGCGGTGTTCAAGAATCCGGCGATCTGGGCGTTCGGCCTCATCTACTTCTGCATCCAGAGCGGCGTGTACGCGATCAACTTCTGGCTGCCGTCGATCATCAAGAACCTCGGTTTCAGCGATAACCTGGTGATCGGCTGGTTGAGTGCTATTCCGTATCTGCTGGCGGCCGTGTTCATGCTGGTGGTCGGGCGTTCTGCGGACCTGCGCAAAGAACGCCGCTGGCATCTGGTGGTGCCTATGTTGATGGGTGCGATCGGTCTGGTGATTGCGGTGAATTTCGCCGGCAATCCGGCCATCGCTATCCTGGGTCTGACCATCGCGACCATGGGGGCGTTGACGGGCCTGCCGATGTTCTGGCCGGTGCCGACTGCCATGTTGAGTGCGGGCGCTGCTGCCGGAGGGTTGGCGTTGATCAACTCGATGGGACAGATGGCCGGATTTCTCAGCCCGTACCTGGTGGGTTGGGTCAAGGACAGCACCGGATCGACGGATGCGGCGTTGTATCTGCTGGCAGGTGTGATCGTCGCCGGGAGTGTGTTGGCGTTGCGCATGACGCGGACATTGCGCGCCTGATTCAAGCCGTATCAAAAGATCGCAACCTGCGGCAGCACCTACACGGGATGGATATACACCGTGCAGGCGCTGTCGCAGCTGCGATTTTTTGCTTTGTCTCACGCAGCGCATCTGATATTTGATTAGAGTTTCCCACCGACAAAAGGATTTCGGCATGAGCTATCGCACACTGGGTCACTCAGGACTGCAGGTCTCCACCCTCACCCTCGGCACGATGATGTTCGGTGAGCAGACCAGCACTGAGGAATCGCTGCGCATCATCGACAAGGCGTGGGATAAGGGCATCAACTTCATCGACACCGCCGACGTGTATACCAACGGCCGCTCCGAAGAGATCGTCGGTGAAGCGATTGCCGGTAATCGCCATGAATGGGTGCTGGCGACCAAGGTCGGTTTTGGCCCGGTGGACGGTGTGCCGAACCGTAGCGGCCTGAGCCGCAAACACATATTCAACGGCATTGATGCCAGCCTGACACGGCTCGGCACCGATTACCTCGACATCTATTACCTGCACCGCGAAGACCACAACACGCCGCTGGAGGTCTCGGTGGCGGCGATTGGCGATCTGGTTCGTCAGGGCAAGATTCGTTACTGGGGTTTGTCGAACTATCGCGGCTGGCGGATTGCCGAGGTGATTCGCATCGCCGATAAACTCGGCGTTGATCGGCCAGTGATCAGTCAACCGCTGTACAACATCGTCAACCGTCAGGCCGAGATCGAACAAATTACCGCGGCGCAGACCTATGGCCTCGGCGTTGTGCCTTACAGTCCGCTGGCCCGTGGCGTGCTAAGCGGTAAGTACGCGCCGGATGTGACACCCGACGCCAACAGCCGCGCCGGGCGTCAGGACAAGCGCATTCTGGAAACCGAATGGCGGGTCGAGTCGTTGCGCATTGCCCAGCAGATTCAGCAGTACACCGAAGGCCGTGGGGTGGGCATGGTTGAATTTGCGATCGCCTGGGTGCTGAACAACAGTGCAGTGACGTCGGCGATTGTCGGGCCGCGCACGGAAACGCAGTGGGATGCGTACACCAGGGCGCAGACAGTCAGCATCACGGCTGAAGATGAAGCGTTTATCGATTCGCTGGTGGTGCCTGGGCATGCATCGACACCAGGGTTCAACGATGTCAGTCATTTTGTGTCAGGGCGTAAACCCCATTCGGTTTGACGTTTTCCTCTGCGCCTTGGCGCTCTCAACAGGCAGGCGCCACGGTGGTGGGTCGTTTGATTACAAGATCTGAGCTGAACCCAGGCGATTGAAAAAATCTCTGTAACATTTCTGATACCCTGCGCATCGCGCCTTTTCCCAGTGAATTGAGCGCAATCACAAAAACAAATCAGATCGTTCAAGACTGTTTCAGGATAAGTAAATGCTCAATCGCCCTTTTGAGTTTGCATGGAAGCCTTTGCGCGCGATATGGCATAAAGCACTCGGCGCCAATGATAAGACCGCAGAAGCCCCCTCCCCTTCGGCGCAAGCTTCTGCTACCCCCCATCGCAAACCCACTATTGAATACCGAGCAGACATAGACGGGCTGCGGGCGATTGCCGTTCTGCTGGTGTTGATCTTTCACGGCGGATTGACGTTGTTCCCGTCGGGCTACATCGGCGTGGATATCTTCTTCGTGATCTCGGGGTATCTGACGACCTCGATCATCATGAAGTCGCTGGACAATAGAACGTTCAGCTTCTCGGGGTTCTACACCCGCCGTATCTGGCGATTACAGCCGGCCATCATTGCGTTGCTGATCGCAACACTGATCATCACCACGTTGCTTTACTTGCCCGATGACTATGTCGATTTTCTGAAAAGCGGCAAGTACACCTCGTTACTCCTCTCAAACCAGTATTTTTCCAACGCGACAACCGGCTATGCGACACCCGATGCAGCGACCTTGCCCCTGCTGCACACCTGGTCGCTGGCCATCGAGTGGCAGTGGTATCTGGTCTTGCCCTTGGGCATTTGGCTGCTCAACCGCTATGTGGCGAAAAAAGCCTTCAAGCTGACCGTCCTCGGTTTAACTGTGGCGGCCATGGCGCTGGCCTTGTACTGGTCTCACACACTGGCGGATAAAAACTACTACCTCTTTAGCGCTCGAATTTTCGAATTGATGATCGGCTCCTGTGCCGTGATTTTCAGCACGGACAAATTCAGGCTCAATCGATTGAGTGCATCGTTGGTCTGTGCGCTTTCACTGGCGACGATTCTCTACTGCGCGACGCGGGAAGATATCCTCGCGGGGTTCCCGGGCTACCACGCCATAGCGGTTTGCATCGCGACCGCAGCCTTGCTCATTCGGGGCATTGGCGATGCGAGCATCACTTCCAGAATACTGGCCTTCAAACCGCTGGTGTTTATCGGCACCCTCTCCTACTCGTTGTATCTCTGGCACTGGCCGATCCTGGCGTTCTTGACCTATGTCGGCATCACGCTTACGCCGATGGTGACGGTCATCTATTTCGTCGCCACGTTTGTGATTGCCTGGCTTTCGTTCGTGCTCATCGAAAACAAATTTCGCAAGCCAAGGGCTGGCTTTGCCAAAACCCTGATACTGCTGATGCTGGTGCCCGCGATCGGACTTTCGTTGCTGCACACTGCCGGCAAGAAGCACGATGGATGGCCCGAGCGTTTTGGCGAAGATTCGAGTCAGGTCTTCAGTGGTCTGAAGGCCTATGTCCCCGCCCATCGGGAAAAATGCCTGGGTGTCAGTGATGGCACCGACCTCGGCTGCATCATGGGTGCCGCCCAGGCAGACCCGCAGGTATTTCTGCTGGGTGATTCGTTTTCGAACCATTACTGGGGATTTGTTGAAACGCTGGCTAAAGACGCCAACCTGTCAGCACTCGCACAGGGTTACCCGGCGTGCCTGGCACTGCCCAAGGTCTACCTCTACGACGAGAAAAAATACAAGGGCGGGCTGTATCAAAAGTGCCATACCGCCGCTCAGCAATATTACGACCTGATCAGCAAAAGCCGTTTTGAGTACGTGATCGTTGGCCAATTCTGGGAGGCGTACCTGAATGCTGACATCGTCACGAAACAGGATGATCCTCGCAGCACTGAGCTATCACAACAACGTCTGGGCGTGGCGATCCGCGAAGCCCTGGACATCATCGTCAAGTCGGGCGCCACGCCCATCTTCCTGATGAACACGATGCCCATGCCGGCGGGTATCAACGAATGCCTGTTGAAACGAGTCAAGTTGCGAGGCTGGATGGGAAGCACCGAGCAGAGCAGCCTGTGCGCCACCTCACCATGGTCGGGTGGCGAAGACCCGGTATTGGCGAAGCTGTTCAGCGAACTGCAGGATGAGTACCCGAGTCTGATTGTTATTGATCCAAAAGGTGTTCAATGCCAAGACGGCACTTGCGCGACGGTCATTGACGGTTTTCCGGTCTATCGTGACATTGGCCACGTGACTGACTATGCCTCTTACAAGCTCGGTCAAATGTACCTCAAGCGCTTCAGTAACCCGTTGAAGGCTACTCGGTAAACCATCTGCAAGAGCGAGTGCAGGCTGCGATCATTTGATTCTGCTTTGGTAAACAGGATCAAAAAGATCGCAGCCTGCGGCAGCTCCTACAATGGATTCGAACCACCGTCATGACGGATGTGTGGAATATCGAGCACTCGAGCAATATTCAGCACAAAAACCACGTATCCTTCGCGCCCCGTTTGATCACCCACCCGCGAGGACAGTTTGTCTAAAGGTATCGCTTTATCGGTTACAGCCTCGGTGCTGTTTGCCGTCATGTATTACTTCACTTCGTTGCTCACCCCGTTGAGCGGCGTGGAGATTTTCGGCTGGCGGATGCTCCTGACGGTGCCGTGCATGACGGTGTTCATGCTGGTCTCCAGCGAATGGCGGCGGGTGCTGGAGTTGATTCGCCTGATGGCGGGCAAGCCGAAACTCATCGGGGGGCTGGTCGTCTCGTCAGCGCTGCTCGGCGTGCAGTTGTGGCTGTTCATGTGGGCACCGCTCAACGGTTACAGCCTCGACGTGTCACTGGGCTACTTCCTGCTGCCGCTGGCCATGGTACTGACCGGGCGGATTGCCTACGGCGAGAGCCTGTCGTACCTGCAAAAGGTCGCGGTGTTCTTTGCAAGCCTGGGCGTGTTGAACGAGTTGTATCAGGTCGGCGGATTTTCCTGGGCGACGCTGGTGGTCGTGGTCGGCTATCCGCTGTACTTCGTGCTGCGCAAATACCTGAAAACCGACCACCTCGGCGGGCTGTGGGTCGACATGACCCTGATGCTGCCGGTCGCTTACTGGTTTGTGCAGAGTGGTGAGCAAGGCCTGGACGTGTTCAATCAATATCCGGGGTTGATGTGGCTGATTCCACTGCTCGGCTTGATCAGTGCTTCAGCGCTGGTGGTTTACATCATTGCCAGCAGGTTGTTGCCGTTCAGTCTGTTTGGGTTGTTGAGTTATGTTGAGCCGGTGTTACTGCTGGGTGTCGCGCTGATCCTGGGCGAAAGCATCAAGTCAGGCGAATGGCTGACCTACATTCCGATCTGGCTGGCGGTTGTGGTGCTGGTGTTTGAGGGGTTTAAACATCTGATGCGACAGCGCAGACCTTAAAAGCAAAAAATCGCAGCCTTCGGCAGCTCCTACATTTGGAAGGTAAATCCCCTGTAGGAGCTGCCGAAGGCTGCGATCTTTTGATTTGAAAAAGCCTGGCCGAAGCCAGGCTTTTTTATCGCTTACTCAGTCGCGAGTACACCGCGGCGAACCTGGTCACGCTCGATCGATTCGAACAGTGCCTTGAAATTGCCCTCACCGAAACCATCATCGCCTTTACGCTGGATGAATTCGAAGAACACCGGGCCCATCAGGGTTTCCGAAAAGATCTGCAGCAGCAGGCGCTTGTCGCCCTGCTCCGAAGAGCCGTCGAGCAGAATGCCACGCGACTGCAGTTGATCAACCGGCTCGCCGTGGTTCGGCAGACGCCCTTCGAGCATTTCGTAATAGGTTTCCGGTGGCGCGGTCATGAAGCGCATGCCGATCTTCTTCAGGTGATCCCAGGTCTTGATCAGGTCGTCAGAGAGGAACGCGACGTGCTGGATGCCCTCACCATTGAACTGCATCAGGAACTCTTCGATCTGCCCGGCGCCCTTGGACGACTCTTCGTTCAGCGGGATACGGATCATGCCGTCCGGCGCGGTCATCGCTTTGGAGGTCAGGCCGGTGTATTCGCCCTTGATGTCGAAGTAGCGGATTTCGCGGAAGTTAAACAGCTTCTCGTAGAAATTCGCCCAATAAGCCATGCGACCGCGATACACGTTGTGCGTCAGGTGGTCGATGATTTTCAGGCCGGCACCGACCGGATTGCGATCAACACCTTCGATAAACACGAAGTCGATGTCATAGATCGAGCTGCCTTCGCCGAAACGGTCGATCAGGTACAGCGGCGCGCCGCCAATGCCTTTGATTGCCGGCAGGTTCAGCTCCATCGGCCCGGTTTCGATGTGGATCGGCTGGGCGCCGATTTCCAGCGCGCGCTTGTAGGCCTGCTGCGAATCCTTGACGCGGAACGCCATGCCGCACACCGACGGGCCGTGCTCGGCCGCGAAGTAGGAAGCCACGCTGTTCGGTTCGTTGTTGAGGATCAGGTTGATCGCGCCCTGACGATACAGGTGCACATTCTTGGAACGGTGGGTGGCAACTTTGGTGAAGCCCATGATCTCGAAGATCGGCTCCAGAGTGCCAGGGACCGGCGATGCAAGCTCGATGAACTCAAAGCCCATCAGGCCCATTGGGTTTTCGTATAAATCTGCCATGGTGACGCCTCATCATTTCTTATCAATTAACCAGGGTTATTTGTCAGTCATGCTGAGGTAGCTGGGTGGCGCACAGGAGATGCCACGCACACTGCGGGCGAGAAAGTCACCGTAGATCAGTTGAAACCCGAATATCTTCATTGTCGACCCAAGGCTCTTGCGGGCGAGGCTTCTGCTGCCAGAAGACGAATTATTATTGTATGCGTAACCCGATTCTACACAGCGTAAATAGGGTTGTCTGCCCTCTCTATAAAATCCGCTTTTCTGACGCCGGTGCAAGGGGTTTGTTGCACAGGTAAATGCCCGCCCGATCACCGCGGGATTCAACGCGACCCTCAACGATGGCTCGCGCAGCATTGATGTACTGCAAACCATAAAAGAAGCACAAGTTGTAGAAGAGATGCCGAAGACCCCAACGCTGCAAGTAGCAGCCACTCGCGCACCGAAGGTCGCGCCGATGACGCCCATCCGGGCATCGGTGATTGCCGGAGGTTCGCTGCCGGACTCGCCACATCCCGGTTACGTAAAAATACCGCTGTCGCCGGCGGTTAAACGCCAAGTCGGTCTCGCCGTCCTCGACCAGCGCCAGGCATCACCGGCGGCGCTGGCCTTTATCGCGCTGGCATCACGACTTAACCCGCAATGTGCGGCGCAAGTGTAATCTGCCATCTATCCTGCCCACTGGCTGAAGTGTTTTTCAGCTGTGCGCCAATGCCTGGTCTGATGTCGGGCGCCTCACTTTTTTGCGACAGGATGTGCCCATGCCGTTGACCGTCAGACCTCGCCGTAAACATAGCGTGCGCATCGCCATCACCCTGCTCTGTGCGCTGCTGCCAGTTTTGCTGGGTGGCGTGATTCTCTACATGCAGGCCGAGCGCACACTTGCGCAAAGTTCACAGAAGACTGCCGAAGAGGCGTTGCGCCAGTTCGAGTTGATGCTTGACAGCACAGCCCAGGCGGCCCGGGATCTACTGCAACTGGCCGGTCAACCGTGTGAAAACGTCAAACTGGCCCTGCGCGAGCAGGTAACCCGCCGCCCTTTCGTGCGCTCGACCAATCTGGTGTGGGACAACAATCTTTATTGCAGTTCGTTGTTCGGCGACTTCAAGGAAGCCGTCAAAGCAGGCGACTATGTTCAGGGCAAGTTGTGGTTGATGAACGGCAATCCGGTCACACCCAACACTGCGCTGCTGGTGTACCGGCTCAGCGATGGTCGCGGTGGTGCATTGACGACACTGGATGGCTATCACCTGAGCAATATGCTGCGACTGATCGGCCGGCACACACTGCTGTTATTGCAGGTGGGTGATAACTGGATGTCAGCCAATGGCCAGGTCCGCCAGGGCGTGCTGCCCGCGCTGCCGGTGGCGCACACCATGCTGGACTCATCGCGGTATGCGTTCAGCGTCTCGGCCGGTTTTCCGAAGGGCGAAACCTGGCGTTACATGGCCGAACAGTACCCACCATTGTTCAGCCTGCTGATGTTCTTTGGTGTGGTGTCGGGCGCCATCGGCCACGTCGTGCAGAAGCGCTCGACTTCGCCGAGCCACGAAATGCTTCGCGCCATGGAAGCCGGCGAGTTCATCCCATACTTCCAGCCTGTGGTGCACGGCGACAGCAAGAAATGGTCGGGCGCTGAAGTGTTGATGCGCTGGAATCACCCCAAGGAAGGACTGGTGCGCCCGGACCTGTTTATCCCGTTCGCCGAACATTCAGGGCTGATCGTGCCGATGACCCGCGCCTTGATGCAACAAACAGCGGCGTTACTTGGGCCCCAGTCATCGACCTTTGCCGCACCGTTTCACATCGGTATCAACATTACGGCGAGTCATTGCCGGGATCTGCTATTGGTCGAAGATTGCCGTGAGTTCCTCGAATCATTCGCGCCCGATAGCGTTAGCCTGGTGCTGGAACTGACCGAGCGCGAGCTGATCGAGCCCACCGAAATCACGCGGCAGCTGTTTGAGCAACTGCATGCACTGGGCGTGAAGATCGCCATCGACGACTTTGGGACGGGGCACTCAAGCCTCGGTTACTTGCGCCAATTCAATGTGGACTTCCTCAAGATCGACCAAAGTTTTGTGGCAATGATCGGCGTTGACGCCCTTTCGCGGCACATTCTGGACACCATCATCGAACTCTCGGCCAAGCTTGATCTGGGCATTGTTGCCGAAGGTGTCGAAACACAGGCACAAGCCGATTATCTGACCGCGCATAACGTTAACTTCCTGCAAGGCTATCTGTACGGCAAACCCATGCCGGCAGCAGACTTCATTAGTGCATTAACTCACCATTAACTAAATGGACTTATGCGAGATGCGCCGACAAGGCGCACAAAAATGATACAAAAGACCACTGCTGTTACATAAGGACAACATCAGGATTTACTCCTGACGCATTAACAACTACAATTTTTCTTGCCTGTGCAAAGATTGGCAGGCGAGCCACTTATCACCGAGTCGCTACAAGGCTCCAGTTTTAAGCTTTGTTTGCGGTTGGTATCAGCCAAATACACTATTGGAGTAAAGATATTGTCCAGACTCGCTGAATTTCGTGCAGCTGAAAAGGCCCTTCAGGAACAGCTCAAGCAGTTGGAATCGCTGAAGAACGATGCCGGGCTCAAGAAAGAAATCGAATTCGAAGAAAAGCTTCAAGGGCTGATGAAAAGCTACGGCAAAGGCCTCAAAGACATCATCGCCATTCTCGATCCGAATCCGACAAAATCCGCACTGCAAAGCGCTTCAGCGCCTAAAACCCGTCGCGCTCGCGTGGTCAAGGTCTATCATAATCCGCACACCGGCGAACTGATCGAGACCAAAGGCGGTAACCACCGTGGCCTCAAAGCCTGGAAGGAAGAGTATGGTGCAGGCACCGTTGATTCCTGGTTGCGCGGTTAATCCGGCCCCCACCAAAGCCCTGCATGATGCAGGGCTTTTTTATTGACAATATCTAACAAATGAAATGAATTTCATCGAGCAAGTTGCGAATTTTGTGTAACGTTACTGAGCCAAAAACCTGAACATTCTGCTGCATCATGTTGCGAGCGACGCCAACGTTAAACTTTGTGCTTAATCCCTTTGGGTATCTAACTGGCGAAAAAGTACAGAGGCTTAAAGTTTCAGGCTGTTTCTCACCGCGACAATTTCTTCTGCACTCGCCTTATAAGCCTCGGCTTGGCCGGCATAGGAAAGAACATAAGCCTTATCCGCCGCGACCGCCGCCACCAGCGTTTGCGATAACACATGCCGACCGTTTTCGGTCACCGTGCAAGTCGTCTCCAGGGCAGACAAAGAACCAAGCGTCGCCGGATGCACCTTGTTGCAGACACTTTGATAGCCACCCTGGAAAAAGTCCTTCTGTATCGACTTGCGCATTTCCAGCAAAACACCCTGCAAATTGACTTGATGATCCGTTTCAACCTGAGTCATGGTCAACTCCATCACCATTACCTGATTGCCATCGGCATCGTTCTTGACCGCCCGCTGGCGAGAAACCTGCGGCGCGGTGTCGGCAAGCGCCTCCACCTGCCAGCCTGCGGGCCAGGTGATGCTCGGTTCTTCGGCAAACACAGTAGCGGTGCACAGAAACAAGCCAAAGAAAACTAACGGGGTTTTAAACAGTCGGATCATTGCCGGACGCACTCGAAGATTGAGCCGCAAAGTCTGAGCCCCGGCCGCGCGCACGGCAAGCCTGCCCTTTCATTTGGCGATGCCGGCAGGCATGCGTATCATTGCGCCAATCACTCGCCCATAGTTATTGGAGGGCCCATGAGCCTGCACGAACTGAACACCTTCCCCGGCGTAACCGCCACGCCAGACAGCGCAACCCACAATTTCGTATTCAACCACACCATGCTGCGCGTCAAGGACATCACCAAGTCCCTGGATTTCTACACCCGCGTGCTGGGTTTCTCGCTGGTTGAGAAGCGCGACTTTCCGGAAGCGGAGTTCAGCCTGTATTTCCTCGCGCTGGTCGACAAGGCGCAGATCCCGGCCGACGCTGCTGCTCGCACCGAATGGATGAAGTCGATCCCGGGCATTCTGGAACTGACCCACAATCACGGCACCGAAAACGATGCTGATTTTGCCTATCACAATGGCAACACTGACCCGCGTGGTTTCGGCCACATCTGCATCTCGGTGCCGGACATCGTGGCAGCGTGTGAGCGTTTTGAAGCGCTGGGCTGTGACTTCCAGAAGCGCCTGACCGATGGCCGCATGAAAAGCCTGGCGTTTATCAAGGATCCGGATGGTTACTGGGTCGAGATCATTCAGCCTGCGCCGATGTGAAAGGCGAAAAGCCCCCCACCCTAACCCTCTCCCAAAGGGAGAGGGAACTGAATGGGGGATCTTGATGAGATTCACCGACTTGAAAGATCGGCGCTGAATCCATAGTCGAGCCGTATGTTGCAGGCAGATGGTCGCTTCCGCCAGCGGTCGACTCCCTCTCCCTCGGGAGAGGGCTGGGGTGAGGGGCTACATTTTCACGCACAATAAAAAACCCCATGATCACTCATGGGGTTTTGTCTTTTCAGGCCTGGCGTTTACGCCGGAGCCGAAGTTCGGATCAGATGATCGAATGCGCTCAGCGAAGCCTTCGCGCCCTCGCCCACTGCAATCACGATCTGCTTGTACGGCACCGTGGTCACGTCACCGGCAGCGAAGATGCCCGGGATCGACGTCTCGCCACGGTTATCGACAATGATCTCGCCACGCGGCGACAGCTCGATGGTGCCTTTGAGCCAGTCAGTGTTGGGCAGCAGACCGATCTGCACAAAAATCCCTTCCAGCTCGATAGTGCGCAGTTCGTCAGTATTGCGATCCTTGTAGCGCAGGCCGTTGACCTTCTGGCCGTCGCCGGTGACTTCAGTGGTTTGCGCACTGGTGATCACGGTAACGTTCGGCAGGCTGTGCAGCTTGCGCTGCAACACGGCGTCGGCCCGCAACTGCACATCGAACTCCAGCAGCGTCACGTGCGCCACGATACCGGCCAGGTCGATGGCCGCTTCAACGCCAGAGTTACCACCACCAATCACCGCGACACGCTTGCCTTTGAACAACGGGCCATCACAGTGCGGGCAGTACGCCACGCCTTTGTTTCGATAGTCCTGCTCGCCCGGCACGTTCATTTCACGCCACCGCGCACCGGTCGCCAGAATCACGCTCTTGGCTTTGAGGGTCGCACCACTGGCGAAACGGATTTCATGCAGCTCGCCATTTTCACCCGGGATCAGCTTGTCGGCACGTTGCAGGTTCATGATGTCGACGTCGTACTGCTTGACGTGTTCCTCCAGCGCCGTGGCCAGTTTCGGCCCTTCGGTTTCTTGCACGGAAATGAAGTTCTCGATGGCCATGGTGTCCAGCACCTGACCGCCGAAACGCTCAGCCGCAACACCGGTGCGGATGCCTTTACGTGCGGCATAAATGGCCGCCGAAGCACCGGCCGGGCCACCGCCGACCACCAGCATGTCAAAGGCTTCCTTGGCGGTGATTTTCTCAGCCTGACGCTCGATAGCGCCGGTGTCGAGTTTGGCGAGGATCTCTTCCAGACCCATGCGGCCCTGGCCGAAGTTTTCGCCATTCAAGTAAATGCTCGGCACCGCCATGATCTTGCGATCGTTGACTTCGTCCTGGAACAACGCGCCGTCGATGGCGACGTGGCGGATGTTCGGGTTGAGCACCGCCATCAGGTTCAGCGCCTGAACGACGTCCGGGCAGTTCTGGCAGGACAGCGAGAAATACGTCTCAAAACTGAACTCGCCTTTGAGCGAGCGAATCTGCTCGATGACTTCGACACTGGCTTTCGATGGGTGGCCGCCGACTTGCAGCAGGGCCAGCACCAGCGAGGTGAATTCGTGGCCCATCGGGATGCCGGCGAAACGCAGACTGATATCGGCGCCCGGGCGGTTGATCGAGAACGATGGCTTGCGAGCATCGTCACCGCTGTCGATCAAAGTAATTTGGCTCGAAAGACTGGCAACGTCTTTCAGCAGGTCCAGCATTTCACGGGATTTCGCACCGTCGTCGAGGGAAGCAACGATCTCGATCGGCTGGGTAACCCGTTCCAGGTACGATTTCAACTGGGCTTTAAGATTGGCGTCCAACATACGGGCGATTTCCTTTGGTTTGTTTCAGACATAAAAAAACGCCCGAGCGAATCTCGCCCGGGCGTTTTATTGGGCGGTGCAGCTAACTTAAGTAGGTGCGGAGTTCCGCCCTGAGTTGCGTGTCACAGACTTAGATCTTGCCGACCAGGTCCAGGGACGGAGCCAGAGTGGCCTCGCCTTCTTTCCACTTGGCTGGGCAAACTTCGCCTGGGTGAGCAGCAACGTACTGAGCAGCCTTGATCTTGCGCAGCAGCTCGGAAGCGTCACGGCCAACGCCGCCATCGTTCAGTTCAACGATTTTGATCTGGCCTTCAGGGTTGATCACGAAGGTGCCACGGTCAGCCAGGCCAGCTTCTTCAATAAGCACATCGAAGTTGCGGGAGATAACCTGAGTCGGGTCGCCGATCATGGTGTACTGGATTTTGCCGATGGCTGGCGAAGTGTTGTGCCAGGCAGCGTGAGCAAAGTGGGTGTCGGTGGAAACGCTGTAGATCTCTACGCCCAGCTTCTGGAAAGCAGCGTAGTTGTCAGCCAGGTCTTCCAGCTCGGTTGGGCAAACGAAGGTGAAGTCGGCTGGGTAGAAGAACACGACCGACCACTTGCCTTTCAGGTCAGCGTCCGAGACTTGAACGAAGTCGCCGTTTTTAAACGCGGTAGCTTTGAACGGTTTTACTTGGCTGTTGATGATAGGCATTGATGACTCTCCGTCAGTGGTTATGAAGTTGATGGGGTGAATCCTACCCACTCACTCGACGGATGGCTCATTGGCAAACCTGATGCTGCTGATTTGTTTTCGCTATTAGCAGACTGTATTAATAGAAGAAAACGATATCTAGGGCGAAACCGGTTTATCCGTAATCCGAGCCATCCCCTGGAATGGGCTGGCTTCAACATAGCGCATGGCTGACTTCATATCCTTCCAGCCAACGTAACTCATCAACGATTTCAGGTCCCAGCCACTTTGATGGGCCCAGGTTGCAAAGCCGCGGCGTAACGAGTGACTGGTGTAGCGTTCGGCGGCAATCCCGGCGCGTTCCAGCGCCTGGCGCAATAACGGGATGATGCTATTGGCGTGCAAGCCCTCTTCGCTCAGATTGCCCCAGCGATCGATGCTACGGAAAACCGGGCCGCGCACGAGCGCCGCCTCGTTGATCCAGTCGATGTAGGCCTGCACCGGGCATAGCTTGAGCAGTGCCGGAGTCTGATACGTCTGGCCGAGGTTTTCCCGATCGCCTTTGCTGCGCGGCAGATACAAGGTGATGCCATTGCCGGCATGCGCCTGTACATGCTCGATCTGCAAGCGGCACAACTCATCGCTGCGAAAGCCGCGCCAGAAGCCCAGCAGAATCAGCGCGCGATCGCGATAAGCCTTGAGCAATGACGGACGATCCTGCTGCGCCTTCGCAGTTTCAGCTTCTTGTTCCAGCCAATCGATGACTCTCTCCAAATCCTGCAGCTGCAAAGGCTCGGCTTGTTTTTCCTGCGCCGGGTGCAGCGCCCGAATGCCTTTGAACACTTTTCGCACCACGGGCGCTTTCGTCGGGTCGGCAAAACCCTGGCTGTTGTGCCACTGCGCCAGTGCCGACAGCCGCAACTTCAGGGTATTGATCGCCAGCACACCCGCATGCTCGACCAGATACCGCGCAACGCTGTCGGCTGTGGCCGGCAGAAACCCACCCCACGTTATTTCGAAATGCTCGATGGCGGCGCGATAGCTGCGGCGGGTGTTGTCGCGGGTGGCGGCTTGCAGGTAGCGATCCAGATCGCTCATGGGCTGTTTTCTCGCTGGCGTACTGATTCAAGGGTGTCCAAAACGCATTTTGCCGCCTGACACTGGGTAATACCAGTATATCCCGCTTCTTAAATATCAAAGATTTAACTTTATTATCATCGTGGTACACTGTGTACTTTAGTGGCATGTACCACAGTACGTAATCGTAGGAGTTCACATGGCCCGTGGCGGCATTACCAAAGCGCTGGTTCAGATTGCACGCACAGCAATCCTGGCTCGCGGCGAACACCCAAGCATCGATGCAGTACGCATTGAAATGGGCAATACCGGTTCGAAAACCACGATCCATCGCTATCTGAAAGAGCTGGATGACGGCGCTCAGCCGATCGAAGCTTCAGCCGAGCCCATCGACGACGAGCTCACAGCGCTGGTTTCGCGTCTCGCCCAGCGCTTGAAGGAGCAGGCCCAAGAGCCCATCGAGCAGGCTCGCGAGCAGTTTGAGGAACAGCGCGACGCGCTCGAATCAGAGCTCAAGCAGGTGCGTCAGGCACTGGAACAACTGGAGCACCAGCACGACATTCAAGGCGCCGCGCTGGAGCGTGAATCCGAGGCGCTAAGCAACACCCGCTCGATGCTGCAAACCGAGCAAACCCGCAATGCCGGTCTGAATCAGGCATTGGCCGACTTTGAATTGCGCTTGCAGGACAAGGACGAGCAGATCCGCTCACTGGAAGAAAAGCACTTGCATGCCCGCGATGCGCTGGAGCATTACCGCAACGCCACCAAGGAGCAGCGCGAGCAGGAACAGAGCCGCCACGAAGGCCAGGTGCAGCAAATTCAGGCAGAGCTGCGTCAGGCGCAGCAAAGCGCGATGGTGCGTCAGGATGAAATTACCCAACTGCATCGCGACAACGAGCGCTTGCTCACCGAGAACCGCGGCACTCAACGCGAACTCAGCCTGATGCAAGACCAGCTCAAGCAAAGCAACCAGCGCCAGGATCAATTGCTGGAGCAAGCCACCCGCGTTGACAGTGAGCGCACCCTCCTCCAGGAACGTCTGCGCGTAGCAACACTGGAAAGCCAGACACTCAAACAGAGCATCGAGGAGCAGACGCTACTCAATCAGTCACTGGAAAAGGAATTGACCAAGGCTCAAGCGAGCCTGGAGGACAGCCTTAGCCTGGCAGCTACCGTTGCGGCAGCGCCAGACTCGGCCAAACCGAAAGACGCTTAAGCGCCGACCGGCGTACGCATGGTGACAAACTCTTCGGCGGCCGTCGGGTGCACCCCGATCGTGTCGTCGAAGTCACGCTTGGTCGCGCCAGCCTTCAGCGCAATCGCCAGGCCCTGGACGATTTCGCCCGCGTCCGGACCGACCATGTGGCAGCCGAGAACCTTGTCAGTCTTGCCGTCGACCACCAGCTTCATCAGCGTTTTCTCCTGACATTCAGTCAGGGTCAGCTTCATCGGCCGGAAGCGGCTTTCGAAGATCACCACATCGTGACCCGCTTCACGCGCCTCTTCTTCGGTCAAACCGACAGTGCCGATGTTCGGCAGGCTGAACACAGCCGTCGCGATCATCTTGTAATCCACCGGACGGTATTGCTCCGGCTTGAACAGACGCCGCGCCACCGCCATGCCCTCGGCCAATGCCACAGGCGTCAGCTGCACGCGACCAATGACGTCACCCAGCGCCAGAATCGACGGCTCAGTGGTCTGGTATTGCTCATCGACCTTGATGAAACCTTTATCGGTGAGCTGAACATCAGTGTTTTCCAGCCCCAGGTTGTCCAGCATCGGACGGCGACCGGTCGCGTAGAAAATGCAATCGGCCTCCAGCACTCGGCCATCCTTGAGCGTGGCTTTCAAACTGCCGTCCGCCTGCTTGTCGATGCGCGCGATGTCGGCATTGAATTGCAGATCCATGCCGCGCTTGGTCAGCTCCTCTTGCAAGTGCTTGCGCACCGAACCATCAAAGCCGCGCAGGAACAGATCGCCGCGGTACAGCAATGTGGTGTTGGCGCCGAGGCCGTGGAAGATCCCGGCAAACTCGACCGCGATGTAACCACCACCCACGACCAATACGCGCTTGGGCAGTTCTTTGAGGAAGAAAGCCTCATTGGAACCGATCGCGTGCTCACGCCCCGGAACCTCTGGAATCTGCGGCCAGCCACCCGTAGCGATAAGGATATTTTTTGCAGTGAAGCGCTCACCATTGACTTCGACTTCATGCGGACCAACGATCTTCGCGTGAGCTTCGTGCAGGGTCACACCGCTGTTCACCAGCAGATTGCGATAAATGCCATTGAGGCGATTGATCTCGCGATCCTTGTTGGCGATCAGCGTCGCCCAATCAAAATTCGCCTCACCCAGGCTCCAGCCAAAACCGGACGCCTGCTCGAAGTCTTCGGCCAAATGCGCGCCGTAAACCAGCAGCTTCTTCGGCACGCAACCCACGTTGACGCAGGTCCCGCCCAGATAACGGCTCTCAGCCACCGCCACTTTCGCACCAAAACCGGCCGCAAACCGCGCAGCGCGAACTCCACCGGAACCAGCACCAATTACATAAAGGTCAAAATCGTAGGCCATTTCTATCTCCTCGGCAGGCGATCAGCATACCTGTAGACACCCATTGAGCAAGTCTCTACAGGATGTGGATGAGCAATACCGAGGAGTTCTACCTTCAGCTTTTGATTAATGACATTCTGCTGGTTGCGATTTTGGCAATCGCAACGTACGCCAAGCGATCAGAATCGCCATGAGTGCCAGGCTGAACGCGACCCACGAAACCAATTCGATTCCGCCTTCAAATGCACTTCCTGCCTGCTGCATCAACTGTTGCGCCTGATCTTCCACCAAACCGGTCGCCACATGATGAGCACCCGACAGCGTTTCACTTGCCAGCGCTGCCTGAATATCACTCAAAAACGCTGGTAGCTGCAGGCCAGTACGATAGTAGGCCGTAACCAGGCCGCCGAGCAGAGTCGTCCCCCAACACCACGCCCACTTCATAGGCTGTTTCACTGATGGCGGAAGCTGCACCTGCCTTTGCCGGGGGCGCAGCCGACAAAATCACGTCATTGGAAACCGTCGCAATAGCGCCCACTCCGATATTCAACAATGCGAACGCCGCTACCAATACCGCAAGACTGCTGCCCATGCTGGCCACCAGCAAAAACGCAGCGCCAGCGAAGGCCATCAGGACCGGTATCAGTACATGCACAGGCATACGCTGCGCGACCGGGACCACCGCCATTCCAACCATGATTGCCATAATTTGCCCCGGCACCAACGCCAGACTCGCACTCAAGGGCGACATCTGCAGGACAATTTGCAGATACTGAGTCGTAAAGAAAACGAAACCGACGAGAAACGCAAGACTCATCAAATTGATTAAAACAGACCCGCTGAAGGTGCCACTGCGAAATAGGGCCATATCCATCAGAGGCACAGGAAGACGCAGCTGTCGCCTTACGAACATCCAGCCCGCCAATGCACCGACCAAAAAAGTAATTAGCACTGCCAAGTCAACGCCGTCACTGGCGCCATGTTTGATGCTGTAAACGATGCTTCCCAGTGCGACCATCGACTGGAGGATGCTGATCGGGTCCAACGGGCCCG
Organism: Pseudomonas sp. P42; assembly: GCF_017973755.1. Lineage (NCBI taxonomy): Bacteria > Pseudomonadati > Pseudomonadota > Gammaproteobacteria > Pseudomonadales > Pseudomonadaceae > Pseudomonas > Pseudomonas sp. P42. The sequence goes on from NZ_JACOPU010000006.1 coordinate 593,024, forward strand.
ACGCATCACGCTCTGACTCAGGGAGCAAAAGCGGCCCCAACACCAATAATGGAATCAGAACGGGCACCGCCAACAGAAAAATTGCGCCCCAACCAAAGAACTGCAGCAACACTCCGCCCACCAAAGGCCCCAGTGCCGAGCCGACGGTCAACGTCGTTGCCCAGATCGCCACCGCCAGCCTGCGCTCTTCTCGATCCTCAAAAACCGAACGTATCAATGCCAGCGTGGAAGGCATCAGCATCGCACCGAAAATCCCCATGCATGCACGCCCGATGATCAGTTGCATGGCCGTGTCGGAATACGCGGTCAAAACCGATACGACTGCAAAACCCATAGACCCGATGAGCAGCAACTTACGGTGCCCGACCCGGTCACCCAGACTGCCCATCGACACCAGCAATCCCGCCAGCACCAGCGAGTAAGCGTCGATCATCCAAAGTTGCTGGCTGGCAGTCGGACGCAAAGCTTCGGCAATTTTGGGTAGTGCGAATCCGAGCACAGTGTTGTCTACGGTTACCAGCAGTACTGGCAGCATCAGAACGCTGAGGCCGAACCAGCGTTTTGATTTTGCTTTACGATTAATCGCCTCGCTTGTTGTAACCATGAGTAAAGCTCCTTTTTACAAAAATAATTCCACGGTGCATTGTTCATGCGCCCGTGAAACGTTTTTCTACGCACTTCCCTCGCGTAAATGGATCAGTTCAACAATGAAAACACGTGCTGACAATCGAGCCCCCCCCCGGATTCAAACGACGGCCCAATGCATTTGATACACCTTGCAGATCACTACGAAACTTGACTGGGAACATCTACCATCAAACGCCTCAGTCTTTCCGCCAACGCCTAACGCCGCTTAATCGCGCGATCGTTCTCCAGCTGAATGTCCCATAGACTTCGAGATGCCCGACACTCAAAGGAAATTAAAACTTAATTCAGATTAGACTTTCAGACAATGCAGATAGAAAAAATGTGGCCGAATTGCACAAACGCAAACGCCCCGAACAAGTCGGGGCGTTTGTTTTTGAGCATCTCAGGATTTGGGTCGTGTGATGCTCCTACAGACGAGTCGAGCGCTCTTAGTAAGCCTTGCCAGTCTTGTAGAAGTTTTCGAAGCAGAAGTTGGTCGCGTCGATGTAGCCTTCAGCGCCACCGCAGTCGAAACGCGTGCCTTTGAACTTGTAGGCCATTACGCAGCCGTTCTGGGCCTGTTTCATAAGGGCGTCGGTGATCTGGATTTCGCCGCCCTTGCCTGGCTCGGTCTGCTCAAGCAGGTCGAAAATGTCCGGAGTCAGGATGTAGCGACCGATGATTGCCAGGTTCGACGGCGCATCTTCCGGCTTTGGCTTCTCGACCATGCTGTGAACGCGGTAGATGTCGTCGCGAATCATCTCACCGGCAATCACGCCGTATTTGTGAGTTTCTTGCGGATCAACTTCCTGAATGGCCACGATCGAGCAGCGGAACTGCTTGTACAGCTTGACCATCTGGGTCAGTACGCCGTCGCCTTCGAGGTTGACGCACAAGTCATCCGCCAGCACCACGGCGAACGGCTCGTCACCGATCAGTGGGCGGCCGGTCAGGATGGCGTGGCCCAGGCCTTTCATTTCGGTCTGACGAGTGTAGGAGAACGAGCACTCGTCCAGCAGTTTGCGGATGCCGACCAGGTATTTTTCCTTGTCGGTGCCTTTGATCTGGTTTTCCAACTCGTAGCTGATGTCGAAGTGGTCTTCCAGTGCACGCTTGCCACGACCGGTAACGATCGAGATTTCAGTCAGGCCAGCGTCCAGAGCTTCTTCAACGCCGTACTGGATCAGTGGCTTGTTTACCACCGGCAGCATTTCTTTAGGCATGGCTTTAGTCGCTGGCAGGAAGCGAGTACCGTAACCGGCTGCTGGGAACAAGCATTTCTTGATCATATAAGTCCTTGAAAAGGCTGTGTGTACGAGTTTCGGCGCAGTCTAATCAGGCGGCGTGCACCTTACAATGCCCCGCACTGGCTGACCGATGCCAAAATAGAGAAATATTCTCGCCGATAGTTCCATCGACATCTTCAGACCATCACCCAGCGTAGCGCAAAGTGACCGACGAGCAGGATTACCATACGCTCATCGCCCCCGTTGTGAACATTTTGCCGGTATCATTGCGACTTTGAACCAGCGAACGAGACAGATTAGATGGCCGCCGTAAAAATCATCAACGGGTATGTGATCGACAAGAAAGACGGAAAGTGGACTCTCACCACTACCAATGGCGAACACGTTGCCGGGCCTTTCGACAGCGAGCAGATGGCGACTGATGTTGCGTCGGTATTCACTGACACCCCTGCATCGGCAAAGCGCCGCGGCAAAGATCAGGACTGATCTGCTGCCAAGCGCCGCAAGCCCTGCCGTCGAGCAGGGCTTTTTTGTGCCTGACACACGACCGTCGCAAACAAGTGGCCAATCGCTATAACCTTTTCACACCGGCGCTGTCAGAGCGTCTAGTCCCCCATCGCTGAAGACGACAACTATGAACATGAACAGATTTTTGCCACTGATTGCGGTACTGGTATTGAGCGGCTGCGCCACGTCCCAACCGACCACCCTGAACAACGGCGAACAGGGGCTGACCATCGACTGCTCCGGCGAAGCCAATTCCTGGGCCACCTGCTATGAAAAGGCTGACGCCTCATGCGCAGGGACGGGCTACCGTATCGTCGGCACTGACGGCACACCGGCGCCGAAGGAAAGCGAAAAGACATTGGGCGTCGATGTCGGTAACTACAAAAACCGCAGCGTGGTAGTGGTCTGCAAATAGACGCTACATGTGAATTTCCGCGAACTTGATCCCGAGTCCGCGTACGACTTCGATCAGGTCGTCGAGCCGATTGAAAGACTCGACTTCGTCGTTTTCGTCCACCAGGAAATAGCTGCGCCCGGCGCTCTTCTTGAAAAACACGATCCATTCTCCGGAATTTGCCGGGTTCTGAATGACATGTGTGGCAGAGATCAAACCCTCTGCATGGCGTTCCCGCACTTGCTCTCGCTTCATTGCAACTCCAGAAATGAAAATGCCGTCACAGCATGACTGTGACGGCATTGATGCTGATGACCAATAGTCTATCAGCCGGAAATACAGGCGTTGGCAGCGTTACGCACATCACGCGGGCGCACCGGCACATTGGACATGCGCTCATGCAGCTTGATGCTGCTACCGCCGGAGCGGTCTTCGATATCAAACACGGCGGCGGGACCAGAAGACAGTTTGCCCGGCACAATCACGCGAACCCCCTCCTTTTGCGGCTGAACCTGCAGCGCGCCGCGGCTGTTCGCCAGTTTTTCGGTCAGGCATTGCGCGTACTCATGGGGCTTCTTGCCAGAGATTACGCTTACGGTCGGTAGCGTTTCATTGATTTCGGAAACGTTCGCACAACCACCCATAGCCAAAACCAACGGCAGACACACCACACCCCACTTCATACAAAACCTCCGTTAAAGACCGTCCGACAGCACAAATGCCGTTTTTCTCCGGGGCCTTCTGCATTTAACCCGCATCCAATCGCGAATATCTGTTCAAAATTGTCAAACCAACGCCCGACGGCCAGATAATAACCTGTGCAGGCTGATAAACTGCGCCCAATTACAAGCTATCGTTTTGATTTTGTAGAAAAAGCCCTTCTGGAGGCGCCCATGAAATTCATTCACCAGCGCGAACACCTCAACGAAGACGACATCGTCGTCATCCAGTGCTCGCAAACCTGCAACATCCGTTTGATGAGCGACGCCAACTTCCGCAGCTTCAAAAATGGCGGTCGTCACTCTTACCACGGCGGCGCTTTCGACACGTTCCCGGCCCGCATCACCGCGCCGAGCACCGGATTCTGGAACATTACCATCGACACCGTCACCACCCGGGCAATCAGCGTTACACGCAAACCGACGCTGACGCACTCGATCAAGATCATCCGCCGCTCCAGCTCCAAACTCAGCTGAGCCGCCCCGCCCACACAGACAGGTATTCATGACCGTGGCCCAAACGACTAAATACGTCATCAAGTACAAGCTCAACGGCGAGCGCCGTTTCGAGTTCGCGCAACTGGAAAACGGCACCGCGGAAGAAGCCAAGGCTGCTCTCGACGCAATCCACGGGCAGACTGAAGATGTGATCAGCGATATCGCCGTCAGCAAAGCGCTGTAACGGACCAACAGAATGACTGCCGCAAGGTTTTGGTGATCGCTATGCAGCCGCACACTTTCGACTTGTTCGCTGATCACCAACCCGCACAGCAGCCCCGCGCCGAACAGATCGGTGAACAATCTTGGGTACTGCGCGGATTCGCCCTGCCGCTGACCGATCGATTGCTACCGGCGCTGGACGCCGTCCTGGTCGCCGCCCCACTCCGCCACATGGTCACGCCGGGCGGCTTCAGCATGTCGGTGGGCACCAGCAGCTGCGGGCAACTGGGCTGGATTACTGACCGCAGCGGCTATCGTTACTCAAGGGTCGATCCACTCAGCGGATTGCCCTGGCCCGAGCTGCCGCCGGTGTTTGCCGATCTGGCAGAGGCTGCGGCGCAGGGGGCCGGTTTTTCTGACTTCAAGGCAGATTCCTGCTTGATCAACCGCTATATCCCCGGCGCCAAGATGTCCTTGCATCAGGACAAAGACGAAAATGCCTACGCTGCACCAATCGTTTCGCTGTCGCTGGGCTTGCCGGCAATGTTTTTGTTTGGCGGTTTCGCGCGTGGTGACAAGAGCCAGCGGATCCCTCTGTTGCATGGCGACATGGTGGTTTGGGGTGGTGTCGATCGTTTGCGTTTCCATGGCGTTTTACCAATCAAGCAGGGGCGACACCCGCAACTTGGCGAACAACGCATCAATCTGACTTTTCGTGTTGCCGGATGAACCTTGAAAATTTGACCGCAAGGCCCGGAGTGTTGTGTTCACCAACGCTGGTTAACCTGAATTAAACAGGTCAACGGATTAGCCATCATGAAAACGCTTTCGAACACGCCCAACATTGAAGACGATCCACGCTGGGCCGCTGTTGTTGCGCGGGATGCTCGGGCGGACGGGACGTTTGTCTATGCGGTGAAGACCACAGGCATCTACTGTCGCCCAAGCAGTCTTGCGCGCTTGCCGAAACCGCAGAATGTGGAGTTTTTTGATACGGCGCTTGAGGCTGAAGCCGCCGGCTACCGCCCGAGCAAAAGGGCCAGCAAGGATCAGAGCGATGTGCTCGCGCAACATGCTGCCACCGTGGCGCTGGCATGCAGGCAGATCGAGTCCGCCGACACTTTGCCCGCGCTCAATGAACTCGCCGAAACGGCCGGTCTGAGCCCGTTTCATTTTCACCGTGTGTTTAAAGCCGCGACCGGACTGACGCCCAAGGGTTACGCCAGCGCCCACCGCTCGCGCCGCGTGCGTGAGCGCCTGGCAGACGGCGGCTCAGTGACCGATGCGTTGTATGACGCAGGTTTCAATTCCAACAGTCGTTTCTATGAAAGCGCCGATCACTTGCTGGGGATGAAACCCGGTGACTACCGCGCCGCCGGGCAAAACAACGACATTCGTTTTGCCGTCGGACAATGCTCGCTCGGCGCGATCCTGGTGGCACAAAGCGAGCGCGGGGTTTGCGCGATTTTGTTGGGCGACGATCCTCACCAACTGGTGTGTGATCTGCAGGACCAGTTTCGCAAAGCCAATCTTATTGGCGCCGATGCAGGGTTTGAACAGTTGATCGCCAAAGTCGTCGGCTTTATCGAAACCCCGGCCATCGGCCTCGATCTACCGCTGGACGTGCGCGGCACGGCATTTCAGGAACGCGTTTGGCAGGCGCTGCGGGAAATCCCGGTTGGCAGCACCGCCAGCTACGCCGACGTTGCCCAACGCATCGGCGCGCCGACATCCATGCGCGCCGTGGCTCAGGCATGCGGTGCCAATCGATTGGCCGTCGCGATTCCCTGCCATCGCGTGGTGCGCAGCGATGGCAATCTTTCCGGTTATCGCTGGGGTGTCGAACGTAAACGGCAACTGCTGGAGCGTGAAACGCAACCCTGAAGCTGCGTACCGCTTCAGCGATTGACGTCCACCACAACGCGTCCGCGAAGCTGTCCTGCGAGCAGTTTCGGCGCGGCATCGATAACGTCGCCGAGGGCGATTTCATGGCTGATCAATGGCAGTAAGGCGAAGTCCAGATCCTTCGCCAATCGATCCCATGCCTCCACGCGGCGCGCTTTTGGCTGAGTCACGCTGTTGATGCCGGCTAGGGTGACACCGCGCAAAATAAACGGCGCCACCGAGGCAGGGAAATCCATGCCCTGGGCCAGACCGCACGCGGCGACGGTGCCCTCTGCACGCGTACTGGCGCAGGCATTCGCCAGCGTGTGGCTGCCGACCGAATCGATTACCGCTGCCCAACGTTCCTTGGCCAGCGGCTTGCCCGGTTCGGACAAGGTCGCGCGGTCGATGATTTCAGTCGCGCCCAATTGCTTGAGATAGTCATGCTCGGACACCCGACCCGTGGACGCCACGACCTTATAGCCGAGCTTGCTCAGCAGCGCGATGGCAAAACTGCCCACACCGCCATTGGCCCCCGTCACAAGCACCTCGCCCTGCGCAGGCGTCACGCCATTACGCTCAAGCGCCAAAATGCACAACATTGCGGTGTAACCCGCCGTGCCGATCGCCATCGCCTGAGCAGCGGTAAAAGCGTTTGGCAACGGAATCAGCCAGTCGCCATTCAGCCGGGCCTTTTGCGCCAGGCCGCCCCAATGGCTTTCGCCCACGCCCCAGCCATTGAGCAGCACCTGATCGCCCACTTTATAGTCGGGATGTGAGCTGACCTCGACGGTGCCTGCCAGATCGATCCCCGGAACCAAGGGAAACTTGCGCACTACCGGACTGCTGCCAGTAATCGCCAGGCCATCCTTGAAATTCAACGTGCTGTACGCGACGGCCACGGTCACGTTGCCCTCGGGCAACTGGTCTTCGTTGATCTGTTGAAGGTTGGCGCGATAACCGCTGTCGTCTTTATTGATCAAAATACCGTTGAACATGATGGCCTCTCATGGATGGATTTCAGGTGGTCATGGCTTTCAAATATCACATCGCAACACGTTGCCACACTCGACTTTCAGCCAATCCACGAATCGCCCGGGTATTTTCATGGCGGCTGTGGTGGAGATGGCGGATTTCGTCGACGCTAAGAACCTGCGTCAGGTGATGTTCACAATTTCAAAGTGGCCCGGAGTCTGGTTTTGCTGGTAAAACCGGCTTTGCCGTCCCTGCCCCGTTTCATCGTTCGGAGTCCGCTTCCATGAGCCAATGGCCAGATACACGCATTCTCGACCTGCTCGGCATTCAATCGCCGATCATTCAGGGCCCGATGGCCGGTGCGACAAATTCATCGATGGTGATCGCCGTGTGCAACGCTGGCGGCCTGGGTTCGATGCCGGCGGCGATGCTGAGCATCGAGCAGTTACGCGAAGAGCTGAAAACGATTCGCGAACACACCGACAAGCCCTTCAATGTGAATTTTTTCTGCCACCAGCCACCCGCCGCTGATGAGCAACGCGCACGCGAGTGGAAGAACCTGCTGGAACCGTACTACCGGGAACTGGGTGTCGACTTCGAGGCGCCAACACCGGTATCCAACCGGGCGCCGTTCGACACGGCAGCGTGCGAAGTGCTGGAAGAATTCCGGCCTGCGGTGGTGAGTTTTCACTTCGGTTTGCCGGAGAAATCCCTGCTCGATCGGGTAAAGGCTACTGGCGCCAAAATCCTCTCCTCGGCAACCACCGTCGATGAGGCGATCTGGCTGGAACACAATGGCTGTGACGCGATCATCGCCATGGGCTACGAGGCCGGCGGTCATCGCGGGATGTTTCTCAGCGAGGACTTGAGCAGTCAAGTCGGCACGTTCGCACTGGTGCCGCAGATCGTCGATGCGGTGACAGTGCCGGTGATTGCCGCCGGTGCAATCGCAGATGCGCGAGGCGTCGCGGCAGCTTTCATGCTCGGCGCGTCAGCGGCTCAGGTTGGCACCGCGTACCTGTTCACCCCGGAAGCGAAAGTAAGCGCCTCTCATCACAAGGCCTTGCGCACCGCCAAAGAGAGTGAGACCGCGATCACCAACATTTTCACCGGACGCCCGGCACGGGGCATTCTTAATCGTGTGATGCGTGAAATGGGCCCAATGTCGGCCAAAGCGCCGGCATTCCCGTTGGCCGGTGGCGCCCTGATGCCTCTACGTGCAAAAGATGATGCGCAGTTCGCCAACCTGTGGGCAGGCCAGGCTTTCACGCTGGGCCAAGACCTCAGCAGTGCTGAACTGACTCGCCAATTGGCCGAGGGTGCATTGGCGAAGCTGAATGCGCTTTGATACCGCGCGCGGGGTGCGTTTCAGGTCAAGTGGCCCGTCAGGATAAATCCTCTCGCCACAAAGTGGGGATCGCTATATATTTCGCTACATAGCGATTTCCCCCTTTGCAACGGCGCAGTACGCCACGAGTAAAACTGCCCTGTGCACCGCCCACAACGGAGCTGCTACATGACCATTCGCGCCTCACGTTTTGCCCCTGCCTGTCTCACCTCACTGCTTGCAGTATTCGCCATCGGTGCTGCTCAGGCTGATGAAGTGCAGGTTGCTGTTGCTGCGAATTTCACGGCACCGATCCAGGCCATCGCTGCCGATTTCGAAAAAGACACCGGGCACAAACTGGTTGCAGCCTATGGCGCCACCGGCCAGTTCTACACGCAGATCAAGAATGGCGCGCCGTTCGAAGTGTTCCTCTCGGCGGACGACACCACGCCGGAAAAACTGGAAAGAGAAGGCGATACCGTCAAGGGCTCGCGCTTCACTTACGCCGTTGGCACCCTGGCGCTGTGGTCCGCGAAGGATGGTTATGTCGATAGCAAAGGTGAGGTGCTGAAGAAAAACGAATACCAGCACCTGTCCATCGCCAATCCGAAAACCGCACCATACGGCCTGGCAGCCACGCAAGTGCTGGAAAAGCTGAAACTGACCGAAGCGACCAAGACCAAGATTGTCGAAGGCCAGAACATCACCCAGGCCTACCAGTTCGTTTCGACTGGCAACGCCGAACTCGGCTTCGTCGCGCTGTCGCAGATCTATAAGGAAGGCAAAGTCACCAGCGGTTCGGCGTGGATCGTACCGGCCAGCCTGCATGATCCGATCAAACAGGACGCGGTGATCCTCAGCAAAGGCAAGGACAACGCTGCCGCCAAGGCACTGGTTGAATACCTCAAGGGCCCGAAAGCCGCTGCGGTGATCAAGTCTTACGGCTACCAACTCTAAAATGTCGCTGACGAGTGCCGATTTTGCGGCGATCTGGCTGACCCTGAAACTGGCGTCCCTGACCACCGCGATCCTGTTGGTTATCGGCACGCCGATTGCCCTGTGGTTGTCGCGCACCCGCTCATGGTTGCGCGGCCCGGTTGGGGCGATCGTCGCCCTGCCCCTCGTGCTGCCGCCGACCGTCATCGGTTTTTATCTGTTGCTGATGATGGGGCCACACGGCTTTCTCGGCCAGTTCACCCAATGGCTGGGCCTGGGCACTCTGACGTTCAGTTTCACCGGGCTGGTGATTGGTTCCGTAATCTATTCCATGCCGTTCGTGGTGCAACCGTTGCAAAACGCGTTTTCGGCAATCGGTACCCGTCCGCTGGAAGTGGCCGCAACGTTGCGCGCCAATCCGTGGGACACCTTTTTCAGCGTGATCCTGCCGCTGGCCCGCCCGGGTTTCATCACGGCGACCATCCTCGGGTTTGCCCATACCGTCGGTGAGTTCGGCGTCGTGCTGATGATTGGCGGCAATATCCCCGACAAGACCCGCGTGGTCTCGGTGCAAATCTACGATCACGTTGAAGCGATGGAATACGCACAGGCCCACTGGCTGTCAGGCGCGATGCTGGTGTTTTCGTTTGTGGTGTTGCTCGCGCTGTACTCAAGCCGCAGGACCCGCGCGGGCTGGAGCTGATCGATGATTGATGCACGTTTGAAAATGGCCTATTCAGGCTTCAGCCTGGATGTCGATCTGCACTTGCCGGGCCGCGGCGTCAGCGCGCTGTTCGGCCACTCCGGGTCGGGAAAAACCACGTGCCTGCGCTGTATCGCCGGGCTTGAACGCGCAGAGCAAGGCTTTATTCGGGTCAACGACGAGGTTTGGCAGGACAGCGATAACGGTGTTTTCGTCCCGCCGCACAAACGCGCGGTGGGTTATGTGTTTCAAGAGGCCAGCCTGTTTCCGCATCTGTCAGTGTTGGCCAATCTGGAGTTCGGCCTCAAACGTATTGCCAAGTCCCAGCGCCGGGTCGACATGACGCATGCCACTGAATTGCTCGGCATCGGTCATTTGCTTGAGCGTCATCCGCAGCATCTCTCGGGTGGCGAGCGTCAGCGTGTCGGCATTGCCCGTGCGCTGCTGACCAGCCCAAAACTGCTGCTGATGGACGAGCCGCTCGCAGCACTCGACAGTCAGCGCAAAAACGAAATCCTGCCCTACCTTCAGCGCTTGCATGATGAGCTGGATATTCCACTGTTGTACGTCAGCCATGCGCAGGACGAAGTCGCGCGCCTGGCCGATCATCTGGTGCTGCTCAGCGACGGCAAGGCCCTGGCCAGCGGGCCGATTGGTGAAACCCTCGCGCGTCTGGACTTGCCGATGGCCATGGGCGATGACGCCGGCGTGATCATCGAAGGCCAGGTCTGTGCCTACGACGCGGATTATCAGCTGCTGAGCCTGCAATTGCCGGCCACCGAAATGAGCATCCGCGTAACGCATGCGCCAATGGCGGTGGGCCAGACCTTGCGCTGCAAGGTACATGCGCGCGACATCAGCCTGACCCTGCAAAACAGCGAATCCAGCAGCATCCTCAATCGCCTGCCGGTCACCGTCATCAGTGAGCAGGCCGCGGACAATGCCGCGCATGTGTTGATTCGTCTCGACGCGGGCGGCACGCCGTTGCTGGCGCGCATTACAAGGTTCTCCCGCGATCAATTGGGCGTGCGTCCTGGCCTGCAATTGTGGGCGCAAATAAAGGCAGTCGCGGTGCTCGCGTAAATCATTCGGCACGACGGCTTCGGCGTGCGGTCAATGGTTTTAACGACCACTGCGCCACCAAAGGAAGCCGCCATGCCCGACACCGAGCTGATCGATGCACTGCCATCCGACCTGCATTACGTCGATGACACACAGCCCGGCATCACCCGCAAAAAACTGCGCGGCAAGTTCAGTTATTTCGAACCGTCGGGCCAACGCATTACCGATGCGGATGAGATCAAACGCATAAACGCCCTCGCCGTGCCACCGGCCTACACCGACGTGTGGATCTGCCCCGACCCGAGCGGTCATCTTCAAGCCACCGGCCGCGATGCCCGTGGCCGCAAGCAATACCGATATCACGCGCGCTGGCGTGAGGTGCGTGATGCCGACAAGTATTCGCGGCTGCGCGAGTTCGGCCAGGCATTGCCGAAGTTACGCAAACAACTGGAAGCACTGTTGGCTGCACCGGGCTTCAGTCGCGACAAGGTCATGGCCACGGTGATCACCTTGCTCGACGCAACGCTGATTCGAGTCGGCAATACACAATACGCGCGGGATAATCGCTCCTACGGTCTGACCACCCTGCGCAGCCGGCACGTCGAGGTCAACGGCAGTGCGATCCTGTTCCAGTTTCGGGGCAAGAGCGGCATAGAACACCAGATCACCGTGAAGGATCGGCGCCTGGCGCGGGTCATCAAACGCTGCCTGGAAATCCCCGGACAGAACCTGTTTCAGTATCTGGATGAACACGGCGAACGGCATACCGTCAGCTCTTCCGACGTCAACAGCTACCTGAAAACCCTGACCGGCGCAGACTTCACCGCCAAGGACTACCGCACCTGGGCCGGCAGCGCCTTGGCCTTGTCCGTGTTGCGCGAGCTTAAACATGAATCAGAAACCGAAGCTAAACGGCATGTGGTGGACATGGTCAAAGGCGTCGCCAAACAGCTGGGGAACACGCCTGCAGTGTGCCGCAAGTGCTACATCCACCCGGCCGTGGTGGAAAATTTCATGCTAGGCGCGCTTGCCGAATTGCCGCGCCCACGCGTACGCAAAGGGCTGCGCACCGAAGAAGTGGCGCTGGCGATGTTTCTCGAACGCATGAGCGAGATGACCGTCGCCCCTTGATCGACTGCGCACCCTCCTTTAGGCTAGCCACCTTTCCGTCCTCAGGATGATCGCAAACGTGAACAATCCAGCCTTCTAAAAATGTAATCGCGACTTGCCGCTTATTAGCGCTTGTCAGTTTTCACGACATTTTCTGGAGGTGCCGATGACTCACGTCTCGCGTACGCCTGCACTCGTCTCCCTGAATCAAATGGGCTTTCAATTCGCCAATGGCGAGACGATTTTCAACGACCTCACTCTAAAATTCGATCATCTGCCGACTGCTATCGTGGGTCGCAATGGCATCGGCAAAAGCGTGCTCGCGCGGCTGATAGCCGGACAATTGCAGCCTGTCACCGGCAGTGTGGTGCGTCCGGTTTCGGTGAGCTACGTCGCGCAAAACTTCGTCGCAACCTGCGGGCAGACAGTCGCCGACGCAACAGGCACGGCGCCGGGGCTCGCGGCGCTCGAGCGGCTGGCGATGGGCTGCGCCAGTAGCGAGGATTTCGACCTCATCGGCGAACGCTGGGATTTATCGGAGCGCTTGCGTCAGCGACTGGATGAAGCCGGACTGCCCGACATCGTTGCCAGCGACCTCACTCAAACGCTCAGCGGTGGCCAACAAGCCAGAATCGCCCTGATCGGCGCGCTGCTGAATCCCGATCAATTACTTGTGCTGGATGAGCCGACCAACCACCTCGACAACACGGGTCGGCAATGGCTGATGAGCGCACTGCAAGCATGGCGCGGTGGCCTGATTGTCGTCAGTCACGACCGCCAGTTACTGGAACAGATGCGTCGAATTGTCGAACTCACGCCATTGGGGGCGACTGTCTTCAGGGGGCGTTATTCAGAATTCACTGAACAGCGGCAGATCCATCAAGCCGCGGCGCAGGCACAGCTTGATCAGGCCCGAGTCGAACGCCAGCGCCAGCGTGCGCGACTGCAACGCGAGCACGACACAATCCAGCGCCACGCTGCCAGCAGTCGGCGCAACGCACAGACCGCCAACGTGGCGGGCTTCGAACGGGCGGCGATGAAAGCGGCTGCGCGGGAAATCATGGGCCACGTGCGCCTCGGCCAGCAGTCACGCAAAACCGATCTGGATACCGGGGTACGTGACGCCTTCGCGAAGGTCGTGCCTGACGAGGGTGTCTTGATCAATCTGCCGGGCAGCATCGTGCCAAGTACACGCCGGATCTGCACGTTGATCGACGCTCGTTTGCCCTGGCTAGCGGCTGATGCACCATCGTCGCGGCTGAACCTAGACATCCACGGGCCGATGCGTATTGCGGTCAGTGGTCCGAATGGCTGTGGCAAATCGACGTTGTTGAACCTGCTAAGCGGTGAACTGTGGCCACTGTCCGGCGCCTGCATCACCCATGTGCCATTGGCTTTCCTCGATCAGCAACTGACGTCGCTGGATGATCGTATGTCTATCGTTGAACAGCTGAAGGAGCAACAAACACCGCTGAGCGAAGGCACGTTGCGCAGTTACCTGGCACACCTGCAACTCAACGCGCAGCGCGTCACCCTGCCCTGCGCTTCACTCAGTGGCGGTGAACGCCTGAAAGCCGCGCTTGCTCTGGCGTTATGGCGTCAGACGCCCGCCCAATTACTGCTGCTTGATGAACCAACCAATCACCTTGATCTGACTTCGGTAGAAGCTTTCGAGCAAGCCTTGCAGACCTTTCCTGGTGCGATTGTGGCGGTTTCCCACGATCAGGCGTTTCTACGGGCGTTAAACCCAACCCATGAACTGCAGTGGCACGCCGAAGGATGGCGTCTGCAACCGACGAGCTGACCTGGCTGTTTTTTGCACAATTGCTGAAGACTTCTATAGTTGATGTGACACGAATCAACTGCGGTGACGCCATGGAAGACATTTTCGTCGTGAAGCGTTGCAACAAGATCATCATTCACGGGCGACGCGCCACTGATAGCCAGCATGATCCTGCAGAAGCCAAAAGTTGGTTTCGCATCTGCGATAGCCGCACTGGCGGTTTCATTGGCGATGGCTACGACGTGGAAGAGGACGCTCGAGACGAATGCAAGCGCCTCAACGCAGCCAGTTCAACCACACCGGCCCGACAGTTATCAAGCTGATGCCGATCAGCAGCGGGTCTATACTGAAACCAGCTGAAGGAGCAGCGCCCCATCGGCAGAAAGCTCGCAACTCGCGGGCTTTTTGCTGCTGTTCAGCGGTTTCAACGTACGGAGGTGTTTCATGTCCGAAAAAGAGTCCATCACCACCCTCCTCACCCTGCTCGACGCCCGGCAGGCGCGCCTCGCGGCCGCTTGCAAGGAGATAGCCGACTGGGTCGATCACCAGGGCGGGCACCCGACAGCCCTGCGCATCCGCGATCGCCTGAATGACATCGAAAAAGATACTCCGCTGATCCGCAATTCACTGTCGGCGCTCAAGCCTGTTGATCGGCCACTGCCTCGATTCAGATGACGGTGGGTTTTGCGCGGTAATCATCTGAGCCTCACCAGCGGTGGCAAAAGTGTCACTGAAGTCCTGCTTTGGCGCTTTTTATCTGGATTTTGAATTGGCGTGGGTCTTTTCACACAACCATCACATCTGCTGGCCTACAGTAGAGTTACTCCTTTAGAAACACCCCCCTCACCCGCCCGCATGCGGGTGTTTTTTTTCCTGTCGAAAACCTCCCCGAACGTCGTTGTATTCAAATGGTCAAAATTTGTACACGTCACGAAGGAGACATTTCATGGTCATCCATTTCAACGTCGACGGGCATCTGGCCTGTGGTCACAAAGGTGAACAACTGAGCGCAAGCAAAGAACTCAATCGCGTGAAGTGCCGCAGTTGCCGCAATACCGATGCCTTCAAACAAGCAAGAAAAGACCAGCGCAATGCGGCTCGCCGCACCGCGCGAAAAGCAAAAGCCTCACACGGCCCAACCAACTGGCGCGCCGAATGGATTGAACGGCTGACGACGATGGCCGGACTTCAGCGCTTGCCCCGCGGCTTTAGCGGACAAGCCTTTGTTTAGGACAGCATAAAAAGGGCCGATTCTCTCGGCCCTTTTTTCGTGTCTCTTCTGCGTAGATCCATCGCCCCTCGTTCGACGGGGCGAAGAATCAAAGAGATGCATCATTCCCGCGTTCGTCAAACGCATTGCTATCGCCTGACTCACCCTTCTGAAAGTAACACTGGACTCAGTTTCGCCGACGGTACCGTGACGGTTGGCGGCGCTGCCGTGTAAGTGTTTCCCATCCCAGGTTGTAAGTGCACGTCGTGGCATTGGCTTCCGAGAAGCTATCCGAGCAACCTCACACATCTGCGATGTGAGGGTTTCGCATCTGCACAAAAAGATTGCCGTTTCATTGTCAGATGATTTTTTTCAGCCTATCTTGAGTAAAACCTATACAAAGCACTTGGCCGCGTACAACTCTTTAGCTACGGATTGGCCCTCACGCATACCAACGCCGCGAGAAACTTCAATGAACCCACTACTAGCCAGCCATTACCGTGAAATTCTCGTCGGCGTCGGTGAAAACCCCGAGCGCGAGGGGTTGTTAGACACGCCCAAGCGTGCCGCCAAAGCGATGCAGTATCTGTGCAATGGCTACACGTTGAGCCTGGAGGACGTCACCAACGGTGCCTTGTTCGAGTCGCAGAGCGATGAAATGGTCATCGTCAGCGACATCGAGCTTTATTCCTTGTGTGAGCACCACATGCTGCCCTTTATCGGTAAGGCGCATGTGGCCTACATCCCCACCGGCAGGGTGCTGGGGCTATCAAAGGTCGCGCGAGTGGTTGATATGTTCGCGCGTCGCCTGCAGATCCAGGAAAACCTCACCCGGCAGATTGCTGAAGCCATCCAGCAGATCACCGATGCCGCCGGTGTGGCGGTGGTCATTGAAGCCAGGCACATGTGCATGATGATGCGCGGCGTAGAGAAGCAGAATTCGGTCATGACTTCCTCCGTAATGCTGGGCGCCTTCCGTGATAGTTCGACGACGCGGCAGGAGTTTCTGCAGCTGATCGGACGGCGATAAACCTATACAGGGCCTGCCAACTGTACAAGCCCATAGGTCGAAACTTCACACTCATCACCTTTGTACTTCAGGGAGTAAGGCAATGACCCGATTTCTACTGATACTGGCAATGGCCCTCAGCGTCGGGAGTTGCAGCAGTGTGGATGTCGCCCGTTATGCGGATCAGCAACCGGCATTGAATCTGGAGCATTTTTTCAGCCAGCCCGTCAAAGCCTGGGGGATGTTTCAGAAGCGCAGCGGTGAGGTTGTCAAGCGCTTCGAGGTCGACATCGTCAGCCGCCGCGAGGGCAACAACCTGATTCTCGACGAGCGCTTCCAATATAGCGACGGCACACGCCAGCGCCGCGTCTGGACCCTCACGCCCGAGGGCCAGGGGCGCTGGAGCGGTCGCGCAGATGATGTGGTGGGTGTCGCCAAGGGCCAAATCGCTGGAAACACGTTGCACTGGCGTTATCGCCTGAACCTGCCGGTCGACGACTCGACCTACGAAATGAGCATGGACGACTGGATGTACCTGATGGACGAGGACACGTTGATCAACCGCACCACTATGTCCAAGTTCGGGGTAGAGGTCGGCCAGGTGACGCTATTCTTCCGTCGCCAGGGCGCCGGTGCGAGCCAATGAATCGCGTATTGACCATGGACTCGCTCGGCGACGGCTATCGCGCGCTGGTGATCGGCGCCGGTGGAACCCTCGGCACGGCTTTTTGCGAACAACTCGAACAGGATCCGCGCTGTGCCGGGGTTCGCGCGCTGGGGCGCCATACCGTTCCCGAGCTGGACCTTGAACGACCCGAAACGATTGCCAGGGCCGCCACCGAGCTGGCAACCGAAGCACCGTATCAACTGATCGTACACGCGGCCGGCCTACTCCATCGCGACGGGATCAAGCCGGAAAAAAGCCTCAGTGCAATCGAGCCGGAGGCGCTTAAGACAGTGTTTCAAGTGAACGCGCTGGGGCCGGCAATGGTGCTGCGCCACTTTCTGCCGCTGCTCGATCCCATGGGAGCGATGGCAATGCTTTCGGCAAAGGTCGGGAGCATTGGCGACAACCGTTTGGGCGGCTGGTACGCCTATCGCGCCTCCAAAGCTGCACTGAACATGCTGATCAAGACCGCCGCCATCGAACTGGCACGCACTCGCCCGCAGAGCCGCTTGCTCAGTCTGCACCCAGGCACGGTTGTCTCGGGGTTGTCGCAACCTTTCCGCGGAGCCTCCAGTGCCCAGCCGGCAGACGTTGCCGCGACCCAATTACTGACCTTGATAGACCAGTTGACGCCGGCCGACAGCGGCCATTTCTTTGCTTACGATGGAGAACGCCTGCCCTGGTAGGCAAGGAGTGAAGCATGAACCTGAAGACCCTCACCGAACACGCGGCCAACAGCGAAATACGCGAGCTGGAACTGCTGTCACTCGAAGGTGGTTTTTATCTGGCGCGGATCCGCCTGGACCACGGCCAGTTCACCTTGCTTGATGATGCGACCAAGCCGATGCACCTGCGTTCGATCACCCACCTGCGTGACTTGCTGCAGACCGTCCCTGCATTTCCTTGCGTGCTGGTGCAGCAATGCGTGCACGACGAAATGTGCGGCCGGGATACAGGGCCTGTCGAAGAACTGCGCCTTCCGTTTTCGCTCACCACGCCATTATGAATCGGACAACGCCGGCTACACGGAATGAACGTTAACTGCCGGTTGCCCCTGGATTCCGTAAGCAGAATTTCAAATACGGGACACGAGCAAAAGCGGCAGCGGGCGAAGAGGAACCAACAGAGAGCATCCACGAAACTCGAGACCAGTTGGGCATGCATCTGTCGGGATGACAGAACAGGATATCCGGACGCGTAAGGGCATGAAGATAGCCCCTACGGAGTGACAGAAGGACGGGAATTGCGGAAAAGATTTTTTGATTGCGGAAAAAACTAAGGGCTTGCATGAGGTATGTCATGCAAGCCCTTGATATAGATGGTGCCCGAAGCCGGAATCGAACCGGCACGCCCTTACGAGCGGGGGATTTTAAGTCCATATCTTTTTACTTGTAAATCATAAGCTTAGGATCTGGATTTTTCCGCATCACACAAATTTTCCCTCCGTTCTCATACAGCAAAACCAGCACCACAAAATAAATTGCGGAAAGAAATCGGGATGCAGGATCCCGCACCCTAAGACAAGTCGGACGGAAATCGGTATGTAGAAAGGTCTGGTCCTATCCGTGCGCCGGTCGACTGGATCGCCGATTAGGTGGACCATGACAAATGGAGAAATGATCAGTCGGTAGCACGGACGTGGATCAACTACGACGGACCGGACTTGGTGGATTTGCTACAAATGGACTTGAAGCTGTCACCGGTAACGGTCGCCTCGTATAGCTAGACAGTCAAAGATGGTAGACCAGACCATCGGGGACCGGTTTCTGAGGCGACGAAAAAAGGTCCCTCGCCTGGGCCAGGCGTGTGGGCCGATTGAAAATAGGCTGGAATTAACTGACATCAACCGCGCTACGTTCCTCGGACGCTCTTGATAAGGTTGGCGAGTTGCTCAGCACCATCAAATGTGGAGGGGATACCCTCACTTTCAGAGACGAGACTGCTGAAAACAATGGCTTCAAACTTCGAGAGAGCGCTTGGGTCATCCTTCCTTATTTTTTTCGAGTATTCCGCATAACTCTGTACGAACTGACACAAGGCGATTCGCAAATCTAGCTGCAGTACTTGCGCTTTGACTGATCTGAACTGCGCGAGAACGACTCGAAAAAAATAGATGAGGATTACTTCGATCGCGAGAATCGTTGGAAGCGTATACAGCAGCAGTCCTTTTTTCGACTCGATTGCGTCTATATGAGTAACCACATAAGTAATCTGAACGGTTGGTGGAGTGATCATCACTACTGCAAGCACGATCAGGGACCAGAACGCGACTCTGCGCTCAGTGAGCTTTGTGATTGCCAGCTGGCGAAACCCATCAACAAGACCTACGAAGTTATAGGACGAGGTTACGTCTTTTAATCCCTGCTGAATTGCCTCGACATGTAGTCGTCGCTCTTCGAGTTCAGAATCCCAATCTGCTTTGAGCTTCGATGCCTCTTCGACGGTTTGCGAAAATTTTCGAAACTCCGCGATGGCTGGATCGTTCAGCAGTTTTTTCGCCACCTGCACCGGCATGGAGTGCCTAGCGAATGTGATCTGCTGACGGTCATTGCCGGTGAATAATTCAAAATTTTCATCAACGAAGAGTCCGATCTTCCGGATTTCAAAGCTCGGTTCCGCAGGCTGCACAAATTCTAATTCGCACAAAAAGCGGAACGCAGAAGTGAAATTGGATGTAATTGCCTCAGATCTTTTTTCTTCCGGAGTATTTGGAAACTCTCTTACCTCGCGCATGAAGCTATCACCGATCCACTCGATATTCGCAGTGCAATACTCATCGAATCTAGAAGCGTTTGAAATCATCAGTTCGACGATTTTCAGCAACGTTTGCGCCACCAGATTGGAATCAGACGTTGCGGCGAAACTTCTGAGTGTTCGGGAATAGAGTCGAAGTGACTCCAAATTCTCTGGTGCGGCGAAGAATGGATCGTGGGGAGGTGCTGTCATGGGAGTTGGAATACCTAACGGTTGAACGAAAAGACTCTCAAAGTCATATTTTTACGGGGCCAATATTTGGGGCTACACCCCTTAGGTCTGCCGTAATCGCATAATCGCATCTGTAATCGCTTTGGCATTCGTGTCCAAGGTCTCCATGGCAACCAGTGCGTTATCGGCAACGCTCTCTGCCCTACTCTCTGAAAGCCATCTAGTACCCTCTTCTATTGCTGCACCCAGGGCATGCTGGTTGTGCAAAAGCAATGTAAGAGCGACGGCCGTGGCGATGTTGGAGTCTGAGTTATTTGGCATGGATTCGTCCTTGATCGAGGCGTCTGCGGAGACTAGCCCATTACAACCGAATCATGCTCAACCAATCAACAGCGACGCTCTGTTTCCGCACTAAAATTACGCGCCAGTCCCATCTCAGTACTATATGGCCTTTCTGCCAGTGATCCCACATCAGTTTTTTCTGGCTGTCGGTGTAATAAATCCGAGGTCTCTGCTTCATCTGCAACACTCCTTCTGCTTACACAGAATTTAGTCGTGTTGCGTCCACCGGTTGAATCCACAGCCAAAAGGTGCCAGTCGGACGAGCCCCGTAAATCAGAGGGCGATTCAGGACAGGATCAGGGATTTTAAGCCGATAATCATCAGTACAATGAATATCCAAGTGACATGTTTTTTACAACTGAGCTGAACTCTAAGTTTTTCTTTAAATACTCGACCGAATGATAATCCATAAATTGAACGGAAATCATTATGAGTCGAAGGAGAGCAAAGTCACTGAAATTTATTAGCGTCACATAATGAGCAGCACGATCACTTTCCTCAAAGCCATTATCATCACTAAGTTTGTCAGTGATTAGTTTGACTATATTATAGAAAATACGAGTAACACCGAAGATTTTGTCAGTATTATCCACGTGCTTCAGAAATTCGCGTATGCGATCATCGCCAATCTGATCTAAATCAAATTCATTTCTAATTCTTATGATCTCATCCTCAATTGCTATAACCGCGTCCGCACCAAATTTCTCAATTTTTTCGCCATTCAAAAATATTTCCAAACGCAAGGAGTCAAACAGTGATCGCTGAGATTCTATCATGTGAAACAGCTGTGCTTCGAAGGACCGAAGTCTTTCAGTTTTTCTAGTATTACGAATCTCATCTCTAAGATCACTATTGGCATCATTCTGTAATGCAAGTGACTTTATCAGCAAAACAATCGATATAAAACTGAGCAATGGGTTTAGAACACCGCCGGCGTAGTCTCCTAACTGCCCCCAAGCTTCAGGGCTGTCTGAAATTACATACCCGAGGCGGAAATAGAAATTCCCTACATAAAGCATACTAACTAGCGCAATCAATCCAGCAGCAATGCTTATGTATCTGTTACTCATCATGAAAGCCCAACACAATGTACTTCACGATTTTCTCATCTAGGAGTTTTACTGGGGCCGCGATTATCTCCAAATATTTCCAATGCTCAATATCAATACCATTATTGTAATCCAGATTTTCTGAAAACTTTTTCTTGGTCGCAAGCCTTACGTCGCGATACATTGTAGAAAATCCAAATGCGACCGTTTCCTCACCACCTTTTACTTGAAGCCGGCCGTTTCCCGTATTGGTATTAAGTCTTCGGATACTTGCAAGCAAAGTTACCTTTTCATCAGATCTTTTAGCCTCCAACACTAGAGATGTTTCCTTGTCAAACTTGACAAGCACTTCTCTGTTGTTAACACTGTTTCGGCGACTCAATAATACTTTATAACCGAATTTCTTAGGGACCTCGTGAATATTTCGAAGTGGTGATTCTCGTAATTGCTCTATGAGCTTCTCGGTATTGTCACCAAGAGCTTCAAGAGTTTTTTGAGCTTTTTCTGATAGAGAGTCCACGTCTACATCTATATGCAACGCTTCTTTTGTAAAGTACGACATAAGTTCTGAAAATGTAGCGGAGCCAATTTTCCGGTACTGCTTTTTAAGTTCTTCACTCATTAAGTCCAAGCTGAATATGTGGCCGTACGATCCCGGGAAGGTTTTTTTAAGTGTTGTTCTCACATCGCTTTTGTAGCTGATACGTTGCGGGACCTTTTGGGTCAACAACGTCTCACCAATAATTCGGGTCGCGTCTGAAACCCCTTGGAGGGTATCCAGTCCAGCCTTCATATCTACTTCGTATTCAGGCGTTTCAATAACCACATCAAAATTTATTGCCATTGCTCCCTGCACTCCAATCACACTTGTTGTCTTTCTCTTGGTCCGTCAAAGCTGCGCGAGAAAATTGCCCAACCTCGACTCTAGACGCCTAGACGCCTAAAGTAGCACAGTGCCACCTTTTAGACTGTCTTACTAGTCTGGCTTGGAGGATATGTATATCAACCGCTCCGCGGCGCTTGCATTATTTGGCTGTCCACGAAATTCGCCGGCCCCGCATCAGGGCTGATGACCTCCTTAAGTTCATTTCGAGAGGGGTATCGCTGAATGGTATGGAATGCTCGAACCAAAGCGGTCCGGGTCGCAGCAAGCCAGGGAGACCCCTGGTTTCAGCCATAGAACACTCACGAAAACACCGGGATACTAAACCACACGAAAACCGATGGTGTTCCTAGATGAGTTGGCGGAGGGGTAAGCTTGAGGTCGCACTGACTACTCTTTTATCTGGAACGGATTATGCGAATCACAGCCTCCCACATCGTCAATTGGGCCAATACGCATGCCAAAGAAGCCCAAACCGATTTGCCGCGCTGGGTCAGGCGCCTTTGCTTTGAGCCCGGAGCAACACGCCAACTTTCATTTCCGGCCGGGGATTCAACCTACGTACCCGGCTGGGACGGCGTTTTGTTTAGTGACTTGGGTAATGCTTGGGTTCCAGCTGGTGCGTCTTGCTGGGAGGTTGGCTGTGATAAGGATGTGCCCGGCAAAGCTAATCGCGATTATCGGAAGCGTACAGAAACGACAAGCAAGGCAGAGCGATCGATTTGCACGTATGTATTTGTTACCCCTCGTCGCTGGACAAAAAAGTCTGAATGGCTTAGGGAGCGGATCTGCCAGGGGGAATGGGCTGATGTGCGGGTCTACGATGCGGACGATCTCGAGCAATGGTTGGAGCAAAGCCCCGCAGTTGCATTGCAGTTCGCCGAAGCGTTGGGTTTGAGTGGTGGGGGGGTAGTAAGCCTTTCTCGCTACTGGGATACGTGGGCGCGACAATGTAGCCCGGCCATCACTCCCGAAGCACTATTTCGGGATCGGACATCTATGTTCGACGCTTTGGGTGAAAAGCTTCAGGAGAGCGTTACACCTGCACAGCCTCTCGTGATACGTGCCGACAGTGTGGAAGAAGCCGTAGCATTCACAGTCGCGGTGGTGATGGCATCGGGCGACCTTCAACATCATGCCCTTGTTGTGACAGAACCTCATGGTTGGAGGTATGTGGAAGCAAACCCACAATTGCGAGTTGCAATCGCGGCTCGCACTGAAACCGCAAGCAATCTAGTTTTACGTGACGGCTTGCGAGTTATCATTCCTCACGCCACAGGCGATTTGGCCGGCAGACCGAATGGTAACGAGCTGATCTTGGAGCGGCCGAACATATACGAGTTCGAGAAAGCTCTAATTGCTACAGGAATGGAAGAATCTGATGCCAAGCGGTATGCATTATCCACTGGCCGCTCATGGACCGTGTTTCGCCGACAAAGAGCGACAAACCCGGCAATTCAACGCCCTGCTTGGCTAGAAGCACCGCAAGCAGCAAGCCTACCTCTGCTTTGTCTACTTGGAGCTTGGCATTCAGACAAAGCAGCGGATCGACAAGCAGTTGAAGAACTGTCTGGCCGTTCATATGAAACTGTTGAGCAAGATTTGCGGCAACTTGTACGTCTTGACGATGCTCCACTGCTGAAGATCGGCGCAGTGTGGAAAGCCAAATCGCCTTTGGAGCTGCTCAGTCAATGTGCAGACCGAATTACTAGCAACCAACTGGACCGCTTCTTTGCCCTTGCTCAGAAAATGTTATCGGCACCTGACCCCCAGTTGGAACTGCCGGATAAAGAGCGCTGGATGGCCCAGCTTCATGGAAAAGTTCATCCGTATTCAAATTTATTATTTGAATCGATCTGCGATTCGCTCATAAAGTTGGCAGTGCGTGCCCCAGAGCAAGTTGGCCTACAGGCACTGGAGATCGAAGATAGGGTGGCGGAGTTAGTGGGCGAGTTGCTTGACGGGGCCGATGGATGGCGCTGGCTGTCTTTATCCTCCTATCTACCCAACTTGGCAGAAGCCGCGCCGGATAGATTTCTTCGTGCTATTCAGAATAGCTTACGCATGCCGGATGCTCCAATAACGAGGCTTTTTACCGAAACCAGTGACTCTATACTTGGAGGGCGTTGCTGGCACGCAGGTTTGCTTTGGGCATTGGAAACTCTTGGCTGGGCTCCGCGTCGCTTGGCCCCCGTGGCGCTGATTCTTGCCCAGCTAAGCCATGTCCCGATGAAGGGAAACTGGGGCAACAAACCGAGCCGGAGCCTTCTGAGCTTTTTCCGCTCGTGGTTTCCGCAAACTGCTGCCAGCTTATCGGAGCGGATCCAGGTACTCAGCCTGTTAATCGATAGGGATCCCGAGGCTGCCTTTCGTCTTTTGGTGGGGATCGCGGGGCGTGGTCACCAAACTGCCGACCATATCCACAGGCCCAAATGGCGTGAAGACGATGCAGGTGCAGGCCGTGGTGTTACCCATGCTGAAATGTATGAAATGCTTGATTTCGTCCATGAAAAGCTACTTCAACTCAGCGATGGGAATGCACCTAGAATTGTCTTGTTACTGCAAAAAACCGGCTTTAGGGATCGAGAGGGTTTGCCCAGATTATTGGAACTGATTGAACCCTTCACGCAAGCGACAGATAGGGATGTGGATCGGGAAATTTTACGCTTAGCTCTGAGGGCAATTATTAATTGGCACCGTAATTACGATGAGGCACCCACTAAGGAGCTTGACGAGTGGCTCGAGTCGGTGGAGACGTGCTATGAACGATTGGCTCCCCTCAACTTGATCATACGAGACCATTGGTTGTTCGATAGTCATTGGCTGGATCTCCCTTCGGAGGATGAAAAAAAAGATCTCCATGACAAAGCTAAAATTGTTTCCGAGCTCAGAGCCTCCTCGTTATCGGAGATATATGAGGCTCAAGGGATCCCAGGAATAGAAAGCCTTATTGAAGTATGCACGGAACCCAGCATCGTCGGAGCCACATTGGCAGGGGTTTCCTGGGGTGAGGGCTACTGGATGGAATGGATTCCGGAAAAGCTTGAGAGCTTTGATAACGGCACACACATGAGTGCGTGTATAGCAGGCTTTCTCCGTACGGCTGCGCCACCCGCATCTGATGCGCTACTTAAAAAAGTAATTGAGTTAGGCAAACACCGTGGGTGGCCACCTGTGAGGCTCGCCAGCTTCTTGACTCTGGCTATCCCAAACCGAGAAACCTGGCAGTTGGTTGAGTCCTGTGGTGATGAAATCGATACCGAGTATTGGAACAGGGTTCAACCATACCATCAAACAAATGAAGAGGATCTGGACTTTGTGTTAGAGCAGCTCTTGAAGGCTAAGCGGCCAATGAGTGCTCTTTATTGCTGCCAATTCAAACTTCAAGAAACTGCTCCTGGCAAGATTTTTTTAGCTCTTCAACAGTTACTCAACTGTAGAGAGATAGATGGGCCGAAAATTCAGCCTTGGCATCTAGAGAAAATGCTGGAGCGTCTAGAGAACTCTGATGAATTTGAGCGGTTAGCTCTGGCTCAACTTGAATTTGGGCTGTTTCCATTTCTTCAGTATGGGCGAGGAGACAATGCTAGTGCGCTTTATGAAGCTATCACATCGGAGCCAGAACTCTTCAAGGAGTTAATTTGTGCGATCTACAAGCCGGAACACGGGGAAAGGCAGGAGGTTACTGACGCCAGTCGGGCAACTGCAGAGAGGGCTTGGAGTGTCTTGCATCACTGCAAGCGACTGCCTGGCACCCAATCAGATGGGAGTATTGATGCAGATAAATTTTCTCACTTTATTCAGGAGGCACGTGAGTTATGCAGTGATGCAGAGCGGCCAACAATGTGTGATCAGACTTTAGGAGAAATTCTCTCCCATTCCCCTGCAGATGAGGATGGTACGTGGCCATTCACGCCGGCTAGGGAGATTTTAGATTCTCCTGAATTAGAACATATGCGTAGCGGCTTCATCACTGGAACCGTTAATAAGCGTGGGGTCACTAGCCGGTCTCCTTGGGATGGCGGCGACCAAGAACGTGATCTGGCAGCAAATTACAGAAGCCAGGCAGAACGGGTACAGCACTCCCATCCAAATGTTGCAGCCATGCTGCATCAACTTGCTCAAGGCTACGAGCGCCATGGAAAACGCGAAGACGTTGAGGCCAATTTAAGAAAAGAAGGCTTCTAATACGATAATAATTTAAGAATGCATAACAATGTCCCCCGCATAGATGAGGCAAGCTGGTAACACTGTGAAACCGGATGGCGATGACTGACTAAGGGCTTTTCAAGCTGTATGAGTCGTCTCAAGCCTGCTTTTGGCCGTTATCGGCCGTACCGAGTGACGCTTGCACACAATCAAAGCGGAATACTTCGGACCATAACCCATTGAAATTACTTGTTTTAGACATGGACTTGAAAACCGTCGACTGTAACAGGTCCATGAGTTCGAATCCCATCGCCTCCGCCATATTTGGTACCGACAAAGCCCTGATTATTCAGGGCTTTGTCGTTTCTGGCTTTCAGGAATTTGGCTTCTCTCTTTATAGACCGTTTCCGCATCTATTCGGCCATTTCCGCAACCCTTCCCTTCCGACATCACTGGTTCGACCTCGACACACCTGAGGATGTGGCTGTTTTCAACGGACAGCTTTCGGCCATTCTCTGCCGTTCTTCACTACAGGATGTCTTGGCCAAGTCGAATGCTTGATCAGCGCGGATACATTGACAGGCCTTGTCGAACAGATTGCCTGCCAGGTTCACCGAAAAGGTTGCGTACAACGTCCAGTCGAACCACCCGAGCGCATCGCCTATACCTGCGGCGCGAAAAGATTTCAGGCGTCGTTGGTGAGACGTCGTATTGTTCTTGTTTTATGTCCGGGTTACGGGCAGAACCGGGGCGCCCGGGGAGTCGGATCAAAGATGCAGCGCCGGCCTGGCCTGGGCACCGCCATGGGAAGGAACCCGGACACGCAACGCAATCAGCAACGCGGCCAGCAGCATCAACACGGCCGCCGCTACAAATACACCTGCGCTACCACCGAAACTGAACATCGCACCGCCAGCGGCTGCGCCTGTTGCGATGGCCGACTGCACAGACGCCACTACCATGCCCCCAGCGCTTTCCGCCTGATCAGGTACGGCGCTGGCGACCCAGTTCGACCATGCCACTGGCACACCACCAAAGGCCAAGCCCCAGACCGCCAGCAGAATGGCCTGACCCGGCACCGAGGCCGGCAAAAGAACCAACGCCAGTGCCGCAACGCCCACCAGCACCGGCATCAACACCAGGGTGGCCAACGGGTGACGGGGAAGCAGCCATCCAGCCACCAGCGTGCCGACAAAGTTCGCCACACCAAACCCCAGAAGCATCAGCGACAGCCCTTGCGGGCCAATGCTTGTCGTACCTTCGAGGAATGGCCGAATATAAGTGAACATCGCAAAGTGGCCGCTGTGCACCAGCACGCAACCGAACATCCCCATGGCGATGCCCGGTCGCAGCAACACCTCAAACACCGTGCGCAGGCGTGCAGGCCGGCGCGGCGCAAGGCGCGGCAGAGTAAACGACTGGAAAGCAAGCGTCACGCCCCCCACCGCCGCCGCTGCAAAGAACGCGCTGCGCCAGC
Source organism: Pseudomonas sp. P42 (assembly GCF_017973755.1). Classification (NCBI taxonomy): domain Bacteria; kingdom Pseudomonadati; phylum Pseudomonadota; class Gammaproteobacteria; order Pseudomonadales; family Pseudomonadaceae; genus Pseudomonas; species Pseudomonas sp. P42. Next base: position 620,669 of record NZ_JACOPU010000006.1, read on the forward strand.
CATATAGCCCGCCTAGAAAACTGCCCAACGGGACCGCAACCACCGTCCCGATAGCAATGCCGCTGAAAATGATCGAGAGCGCTCGCGGCAACAAAGCAGCCGGTACTAATCGCATCGCCACTGCCGCCGCCATGCTCCAGAACCCGCCAAGGGCGATACCCAGCAAGATACGCATCAACAGCAGCACCGCGAAACTGGAGGAAATAGCGACCAACAGATTGGATGCGATCATCAGCGTGGAAAACCCCAGCAGCACCCAACGGCGATCGATACTGCGAGTCAGGCCGGGCACCAACAGGCCGGCGAACAGCGCCACCACTGCAGTTACCGTTACGGCCTGGCCAGCTAGCGCTTCGGACACTCCCAAATCGGTAGCCATCGGTGTTAACAGGCTTGCCGGAAGGTACTCAGCGGTCAGCAAGCCGAACACGCCCATTGCCAACGAGAATACGGCCATCCACGCGGGGGTTGCAGGTTCTACATCCTGCCCGACGCCGGCACGGCTGTCGGGTACGGCATTACACACAAGGTCAGTCATTGCACGGATCTCCCAATCTTCATTGCGACCCGCAGTCTAGGCGCGAGAATCTGGATGATCTATGATCAAAAACCTCGATTTTTTGACTGAAACACCTAACGATGCCTACAGATCAGTTTGCTCTCTCCTCGGAACTCATCAACGAGCTGTTGCGCCGCATGCGCCTGCGTGGCGTCGAGCACCGACGTATCCAAGCCGGTCCAGCCTTCGGCCTGGGCTTCGCTGCCAAACCTGGGCATGCCTGGTTCCACTTCCTGGCGGTCGGCAATGCGATGCTACGGATGGAGGACGGGACAACGTATGCGCTGTCTGCCGGCAACGCCGTACTCATCTCCCATGGTGCGGCCCATCAACTGCTTTCCCATGCGGAAGTGCCTGTTCAGGACATCGACCGTTTAGACGGCGCGCCCCTCGGTGAAACCGTCAGCGCGGTGGATGCCGGAACCGATGCCAACTCCACGCCGACCACCATTTTATTCAGTAGCTGCATGGAGTTTGAGTTGGACAGTATCCATGGCCTGGGCAGCCTGATGCCCGGCCTGATGCTGATTGATGCCGGCGGCCAGCGTTACCCCGGACTGGTGCCGATCCTGACCACCATGGAGCGCGAGGTCAGTGCCGCACGTATCGGCTTCGCCGGCATCCTCGCGCGACTGGCCGACGTGGTGGCCGCCATGGTCGTTCGCGGTTGGGTGGAGTGCGCCTGCGGTAATGCTTCTGGCCTGGTCGCCGCATTGCGCGATTCACGCTTGGCAAATGCGCTTCTTGCGCTCCACCAACAACCGGGACGCGACTGGACCGTTGCGCAACTGGCGGAGCAATGCAATACCTCGCGATCAGTCTTCGCGGATCGTTTCCAGGTGACTATTGGCATGACCCCGTTGCGCTACGTCACGGAGTTGCGGATGCGGCTTGCAAGCCAGTGGTTGACGCTAGAAAGGCTGCCAATTGAAGAGGTGGCGCTGCGCTTGGGCTATACATCTCAGGCCGCATTCAGTCGCGCATTCAAGCGCATTACGGGCAAGACGCCTGGATTAAGTCGACAGTCGAGGCGGTCCGCTGTTTCCTGACGCCGAGCAGGAGTCGTGGAGGGAGCCATAGGGCGGCTTTGCACCGTCCGTGCGTCAGGCAGCTTTCGGCCAAAAGGAGACATTCGCCAACCAATGCTTTTCGGCCAAAATCGGCTATTTCGTGTTTATCAATCCACGGGCGGCTCACGCGAATTGTGCAGATATTCCATGCCCACATCCAGCACGTTGCCATGCTAACCAGGTAGGTGCGATAGTCTACATTTGCCTATGAATGCTAAAGAAAGTAAGCCGCAGGCGTAGATGAATTTGCCCCCCGTTCAATAGGATATTTTTGATGACCTCAAGCGCCCGTTCCTTCCGAGACCTTGTTACAGACGCACATGATGGTAAGTTGAAGCTTCCGGCTTTCCAGAGGGGCTGGCGCTGGAGAACAGATAAAGTAATCAAACTCTTTGACTCGCTTCGTCAGGGTTATCCTATTGGTGCCCTGCTATTTCTAAAAGGTGAAAATGAGCTCCTTGCTCCGAGAACTTTTGAGGGAGCATGCGTTCAAGCCCCGAATAAGGCCGCTGATTTCCTCGTATTGGATGGCCAGCAGCGGCTCACTGCTGGAATTCATCTTCTGTACGCTACCGGCCCAAGGCAATATTATATTCACCTGGATCGCCTGCTTGAACTTTGCAATACAAAAAATATTAACTTTGAAAACAGAGATGAAGTAATTCAGTTTATTCATGATCTCGATGAAACTGACAGCTATATCATCGCCCGGCAACGCACAAATGACCCTCGTTCGCTTTTGGTGAAAAGGCACTTGCTTTGCACATCAATACTGGCGGACTCTACGGAATTAAATTTGGCCATCCTCGGTTATCTTCAAGCATATCCTGAGCGCACTAACTTTGCCTATCGTCTTATTGTACCATTTTTCAGCCTTGCAAAAACTGACACTGTCCCGGTAATTGAGATTGAATCCGCCACCCAAATTGAATCTATCAGCCGAATATTCACAACATTAAACACAACAGGACAAATGCTCACACCGTTTGAACTTGTAGTGTCGATTCTATACCCTAAAGATATCGATCTATCTCAGGAGATCAAAGATTTTCGCGAGAGGGGTAAATATTATGGAAATATGGATGGGACTGGAGAAATACTTTTACAAACAATTGCCATGCTAGGCGGAAAAGAACCTAAGAAGGCAAACCTACCAAAAACGATTAGCGCTGAGCTTTATACATCCCATAAAGAGTCAGCATATCAATCTCTTGAGATATTAGGCCGATTTCTAACGGATAATCTCGGCGCAGGTTTGGATACCAAGGGTGTAGACATGGTTCCCTATGACGCTGTCTACGCACCAATGGCCCTAGCCCTAAAAGAAATAAATAGCCGAAATTTCAAAGGCTTAGAAAAAACAAACGCGGAGAAGAAGCTGACGCGTTGGTATGTTGGCGCTGCGTTATCCCAAAGATATCAGGAAGGTGTTCATAACAAACAAGTTCGCGACTACCTAGACTTCAATCTTTGGCTTGATGACGACTTATCCGCTCCTTCCTGGATAACTGAAGTTACCATACCCCGACTTTTGCGGCACTCGCCTAACGGAGCTATTGGTAAGTTGATTCGAGGCCTCATCAATTCTCGAAGCCCGAAAGACCCAGTATCATCAAACGGCATCGGTTTTCGCCCTGGCGCTTTCCCAACGGAAAAACATCACATTTTCCCAAAAAAATACCTTCCTACAATTTCGGGATGGAACAAAGGAGATCAGGGTGACGTCATACTAAATCTAATGTTTTTAGAATCAGAGACCAATAGACGATGGATCAATGGAAATCCTTCGGATCACATCGGAGAAGCTGGCAAGGGTCAGAGTGACGCAATAATCGCTGAAAATTACAGACTTCAATTTATCGAAAGTAGCGCATTCGATGTTCTTAAAAGACCCAAAAAATCAAAAGCGGATTTTGACGAGTTCGTCATTCTTCGAGAGAAGTCAATTCAAGATCATATCGCAGCATCTTTCAACTTTGTGATGTCTGGTATTGAAGAAGCAAACGATGTGGACGATGAGCCAGAAGACTGAATAGATTATTCTTAAAATAACTAAGGTATGTGGGACGCCCCATATACCAAAAATTAATATCCCCGTGCGATCATGGACGTATCGAAAGCCAGCTGTCGGCCGATGCTGTTGATAACGTCGGATTTCAGTTCGGGCCTACAGAATAAAAGACCGACATTGTGGGGTCGCGTATGCGCGCCGATGTCGTACGGGATCAAGACTCTTAAATTTGCTTCGAACCTGACGAGACTTTAAAAATCGGCCCGACTCACGCCCGTCCTGACTGGCAGGGAACGGCCAGTAAAGTTTTATGCAAATAAAGTGATTCTCGGGGCAGATAAAGACTTCAAACTTCGAGTTCTAGATGAGCAGCATCAGAAAATCGATGTTCGGCGGCGTGCGCGGCGAAGTGTGCAAGCGGTAGGCGAGGTGCATCTGACTCTACGCAACTTGTCCAGAGAGCAGGTAGTGCGAGCCAGGTCAGCAATTGAATTGACAATCCGCGGGTACAAGGAAGCTGGCGCAGAGTCAGTCATCGGTCTAGGTACTCGATGCGTCGGAGACACTACCGCAGATATCGCCCGATTGGTTGACTGGGATGACGTTAGACTTCGGCTTGTCAATAAGAACAGCAGCCTCCCTCGGCTCTGGCCCCGCCCCAGTCATCGTGAAGCGAAGGCTGAAGAGATTATCGCGCTGCGTGAGGCAATGGAGCAGAGCAGAGCAAAGCCCAAGCCGCAACGCTTGTGTTCGTTACCGAAGATCGCTGGCGAGACTACGAAGATGGTCTGCCGATGCCGGAAGGCCTATTTTCTTCTTTACAAGCTTCAGGTGGGACGACATCCGACACATACTCTCCAGTAATCGAATGCTGTCAACGAGTAAAGGATAGCCACTACGGAACACACGCTGGAAGCATTCCAAAGCAACACGTCATGAGCGTCTTGAGCGTCTTGAGCTTGGGCTGCCAACCCCTCGGAGCACCCGTGCCTAGCGGTTGATGTCAGGCAAGAACATTGGCGACCTTAAAAACACTGTGCGGGACACCCAAACATGTCAAAATGACATCACGCAATGTTCTCTCAGGGAAGATCGATGAAAAATTGGTACTCAGCTTACAACTTTCATCCTGTTGGGCAAGGTCTCTTCACAAGTGGCGTGCTCAAAATTATGGGGGCTGAACCGTACTGGTGGGTTTTTGACTGCGGAACTTATCTCAAAAAGCATCAGCTCGATCTAACTAAGGAAATCGACCAACTGTCCCACTCAGTGGCGATATCTCGCTCCAACGGAAAAGCGAGATTGGATATGGTGTTTATTTCTCACTTCGATAGAGATCACATCAACGGTCTTTTGGAGCTTTTAGCCAAATTCGAGGTCGGTCGTTTAGTACTCCCATACATCCCTATGCATTTACGGATAAGCATCGCTATGGAGGTGAAGACAAGGACGTTTAGCGAATGGCAACTGTTCGTCATCGATCCCGTCAAGTATATCGCCTCGGCGCAAGACGTGGATGTTGAACGGATCGCAGTAGTCCTACCAGCCACCACTCAGATGCCTGAGAACCAGGATAGACCGCCCTTCACTTCAGACGATGGCGTAGTCATAGATCCGCCGCCCCTCCGACGATCTCCCGTTGTGGATGAAGGCTACCGGGCTGGCAGCTATCCGGTCGAGTGGCTTAGCCCCTCCGCACGGTTCAACGTCAAGGACATCTGGGAGTTTGTCCCTTACAACGACTCCTCGCTGACACCACATGCCACTGCTCCTTTCCAGAAAGCAATCGGGAAGCTCACGACCACTCTCCTCGATCCCGCATACCCAGGCAATCGCGAGGCTGTCAAAGCTTCTATGGAGCGGATCTACAACAAGACCTTCGGAGCCTCTCCCCGCCTAAGGAATTTGATTTCATTGTTCGTGTATGCAGGTGCAATCAACTGCGGTGCTCCCGCCCGATACGCCTACGGAACGTCAAATGACCTGACATTGGCTGATTGGGAACTTCTGAACAAAGACCACTACCACTACAACTGTTACTGGTATTGGTTCTACCCACCCACCAGGGTGAGCGGGCCGAAATCGCTGCTGCTCACTGGTGACGGGTCATTAAGTACAAAGCGACAGCTTGGACAGCTTGTGGATTATTTTGGTCAACCCCGCATTGACTGCATTCAGATCTTACAGGTCATGCACCATGGAGCTAGGACTAGTTGGCACGATGACGTAGCTCGGCTGATCGCGCCGGAGTTCAGCATTTTCTGTGCTTTCCCATTCGGCTCACATCCTCATCCTCACCCCGCAGTTGAATTCGCGTTGCGAGCGCACGGCCCGGTGTACTGCCGAACCGGTTATGGTTTCACCCTCTGGCAAACCCCATGCAGTTAACGGGTCTGAGCAGCGCGCGTTATTCAACTGCGAAGGGCTTACGACCTTGACCTGCATTTTTCAACTCAGTGCTCGCTTCTACTTGCGACCGTCCACTTTGGGTCGAAACGGCCGCTCACGAATGACTGCTATTGGCCGAAAGCAGTCCGCCTCTCACATTGCTCGGGACTGTAGACGCTACATTTGCCAATCATGGCCCAATGCCATACTGCGCAAGAAGTTGCGCAGTAGGTCGTAATATTTCAGGGCCTAAATCCTCTGCAGCCCAAGCAGTGCAAGGCCTGCAGCCAAGTGCGCAAGAAGTTGCGCAGTACTGCGCAACTTCTTGCGCACTTTCTCCTGATTATTCCGCTGAAAATCGCCCCGAAAGATCACCGACTACCATGTCGAGCCCGTCACCCGGGCACCTCTCCAAACCTGGCACGCTCCTTGATAACAGTCAGGCACCCACCGGGCGATTTCGCCTCCCGGGCACCTTAAATTTATCCGCAAGGAGAGCACCCCATGGCAACACCAGCGTATATGTCGGTTACCGGCGAAAAACAAGGCCTGATCACTGCAGGCGCATTCACCGCTGACTCCGTTGGCAACACCTACCAGGAAGGCCACGAAGACCAGGTTATGGTTCAGGCTTTCAGCCACGACGTGA